>CAVYCN010000008.1:0-177020 GCA_963767005.1 uncultured Actinomycetes bacterium | reverse complement strand
CCGGCTGGAATCGAACCAGCGACACCAGGTTTAGGAAACCTGTGCTCTATCCACTGAGCTACGAGGGCATAGTGCCGATTTACAGGGATTATTACCCCGGCATCGGTCCCCGCAAGAATACCAGAGTCGCCAATCGGTTGCTCGACCTGCGGGCAACGCGCGACGACATCCTCACCCGGGCGTACCGAGGCATGCGAGCATCTGCGCCTCGCTCAGGTGGTCGGCGATCCTCGCGCTCGATGAGCACGTCGCGGACCTCGACGTCGTCTCGCGCGGCGGCGATCCGGTAGGCGGGCCGGCGCTGCCGACGCAGCCCGGCACGTGCAGGACGGTGATCGCGTGTGGCGTCTGTTCTCTCGTCGGCCAGCGGGGCTCCACGTTCACGGGCTCCGATACTCGCCCTTGATCACGAAGAACGAGCCACGGATCGTCCCGGCCAGCCTGGACCTCTGCCTCGCGAACTTGAACTTCTCCTCCAGCTCGGTGGGCACTTCCATCCCGTCCGAGAGCTTGAAGCCCACAGCCCGTTTCTTGGGGTCATCGATCGTGTACAGGACGTTGACCTCAAGGCCACTCTCATAGAACACGTAGGCCCATTCGATGTTCTCCACCCGGAATCGCGACGTCTCCAAGGGCTTGGCGGCGATCTCGATGCCGCGTTCGTCCTTGAGAATCCGGCTCACGTAGTCGAGTGTGTCCTGGCTCTCAGCGGCTGGTGTGACGGCGAACTCGTGCTTGTACTTGTTCATGAAGTAGCGCGCTTCGTTTGCCCGCAGGCCGGCAAGCGCGCCTGCTACAGGTGATGACTCCAGACCCACCGTGGACACATCTTCGAAATCGACGACCGTGGACACTCTCGTCCTCCTCCCGTCAGCACCCTCACGTCCTTCGGGAGCCTGCGCTCTTCGCTGCGCTCTCGACGGCTACGTGCCGAACCTGTAGGGATCTCCCTGCGCGTTGGTCTCGGCGCGGATGACTCACCCCCGCATATACCCGCCGGAGCGGTAGGTCTCCGCAGGTGGGGGAGAAGCGGTAAGCGGGGCCGACCGACCTGGCGATTCGGCTCGGGCCTCCCGCGGATACGGCCGCAGACGCTCCCCCCTCGGGTATAGACGGATCATCCTCAGCATCCCCGACGAGAGGGCAGCATCATGTACATCGTGAACTTCTGGCAAACTGTCCCCGACTACGCCGCGTGGAAGAACATGTTCGACAGCGACCCGCTCGGCCGCGAGTCGTCGGGCGTGCGCCGTTACAGCATCGAACGGCCGGCGGGCGACGAGCACATGGTGGTCGGGCATCTCGAGTTCGGCACGCTCGGCGAAGCCGAGACCTTCGCGAGCCGGCTGGAGGAGGTCTGGAAGGGCCCCGCCAGTCAGGTCGTGGGCAACGCCGGGCAGAACATCAGCGAGAAGCTGGAGGAGAAGCAGCTCGGCGGCGAGGCCGGCCGCCGGGCCGCCTAACCCCGCCCGAGACCGCGCGCGGCAAGAAAAGAGGGGCGGGCGGCCCAAGGGCCGCCCGCCCCGTAACGTCCTGCTGTTCGTGAGGCGAGTGCTACTTGCCAGCGCCGATCTTGAACATCTTGGTCCCGCACGTCGGGCAGACGCCCTGGGTCGCGGGCTTGCCGTTCTTCATCGTGACTTTCTTCTCGTCCTTCATCGCGCGCTTGGTGCGGCACTTGACGCAATACGCCTCGGTCGCCATGCAGACCCTCCTTTCCGGCCGGTGTTGTCCGGCCGTTTGTCCCCCGCTGTCGGGCGCATTATAGGCACGTGTCGAACGTGCGTGCAACGAGCCTGAGCAAGTGTTCGCCACGCTCGCGCCAAAGCCTGCCCCCCGGCGACCCCGCGAGCGCGCCGCCACTGTTGCTCCGCCGGCCCGTCGTCTGCTAAAAGGAGGGCGTTTCCACACACACGGCCTGAAAGGACGACTACCATGGATCAGGAGCGCCAGGCCAGCATCCGCAAGCTCGTCGCCGACGAGCAGGTGAAGCACATCCAGCTGTGGTTCACCGACATCCTCGGCAACCTCAAGATGGTCGAGGTGCCCGACCGCCAGCTCGACAGCATCATCGAGTCGGGCGCCGCCTTCGACGGCTCCTCGATCACCGGCTACGCCGAGATCGAGGAGTCCGACATCGTGGCGATGCCCGACTGGGACACTTTCAAGGTGCTGCCCTGGTCGCAGAACCACGAGAAGACGGCCTTCGTGTTCTGCGACGTGCTGGGCCGCGACTACAAGCCCTTCGAGGGCGACCCGCGCTGGGTGCTGCGCCGCCAGCTCGAGCGCGCCCGCAAGATGGGCCTCGACATGTTCGTCGGCCCCGAGCTCGAGTACTTCTACTTCAAGGGCGAGCGCGAGCCCGAGCTCACCGACGAGGGCGGCTATTTCGACGTGCTGCCGGCCGACCTCGGCAACGACCTGCGCAAGCAGACCATCCGCACGCTCGACCGCCTCGACATCCCGATGGAGGCCTCGCACCACGAGGTCGCTCCCTCGCAGCACGAGATCGACCCGCACTACGACGAGGCCCTGGTCATGGCCGACCGCGTCATGATCTGCCGCCTGATCGTCAAAGAGGTCGCCGCCCACAACGGCGTGCACGCCACATTCATGCCCAAGCCCTTGCACGGCGTGAACGGCAGCGGCATGCACGTGCACCAGTCGCTGTTCAAGGGCGCCGACAACGCCTTCTTCTCGGAGAGAGACCCCAACCACCTCTCCGACGTCGCCAAGGGCTACATCGCCGGGCAGCTCAAGCATATGAGCGAGATCTGCTCGATCCTCAACCAGTACGTCAACAGCTTCAAGCGCCTCGTGCCGGGCTACGAGGCGCCCGTCTACATCTCGTGGGCGCACCGCAACCGCACCGCGCTCATCCGCGTGCCACTCTACGTGCAGGGCAAGGAGAGCACGGTGCGCGCCGAGCTGCGCAACCCCGATCCGGCCGCCAACCCCTACCTGGCCTTCGCCGTCATGCTGGCCGCCGGGCTCGAAGGCATCGAGAACGACTACGAGCTGCCGCCCTCGGTCGAGCCCAACATCTACAAGATGACCGCCGACGAGCGCGAGGCCGTGGGCCTCGACTCGCTGCCCAACAACCTCTACGAGGCGGTCAAGCTCACCAACGAGAGCGAGCTCGTACGCCGCGCGCTGGGCGACCACATCTTCGAGCGCTTCATCAAGAACAAGCTCAACGAGTGGTACGAGTACCGCGAGCAGGTCACCCGCTGGGAGATCGACAAGTACTACAAGGTGCTCTGAGCCGCCGGCGGGGAACATAAGCTCGAGCCGCGAGGGCACTCGACGGAGGGGGCGATCGACATGGCGGACGCCACTCACGAGCACGACATGGAGGAGCTGGCCCGTCATCTGGCCGGCTGGATCGAGAGCACGATCGAGGGCAGCGGCGGGGTCGGCGCGATCGTCGGCGTCTCGGGCGGCGTCGACTCCGCGGTCGTCGCCACCCTGTGCAAGCGCGCCTTCCCGCACCACAGCATGGCGCTCGTCATGCCCTGCGCGAGCGACCCCGCCGACATCGACGACGCTCACCTCGTGGCCCACCACTTCGGCATCGCGTCGTGCACGATCGACCTCACGCCGACCTTCCACGTGCTCACCCGCGAGCTGCACGTGAGCTGCAGCGAGCTGCCGGCCGACGACCGCTCGGCCACGGCCAACGTCAAGCCGCGCCTCCGCATGACCGCGCTCTACGCCTTCGCCAACCACCTGGGCTACCGGGTCGTCGGCACCGGCAACGCCGGCGAGCTGGCCGTGGGCTACTACACCAAGCACGGCGACGGCGCGGCCGACCTGCTGCCGCTGGGCAGCATCCAGAAGTCGACCGTGCTCGAGCTGGCCCGTCACCTCGGCGTGCCCGAGCGCGTCGTCGACAAGCCGCCCTCGGCCGGCCTGTGGCCCGGTCAGACCGACGAGGACGAGCTCGGCTTCACCTACGCGGAGCTCGAGGCCCACCTCGCCGGCCAGCGCGGCCCGCACGCCGCCGAGATCGAGCGCCGCGTCGCGGCCAGCCGCCACAAGCGCGAGAGCACCCCGGTCGCCCCGCCGCTTGCCGCATAGCCCGCAGCGGCGCGCCGGACAGGGCGCGAGAGGATCTGGTGAACGAGGCTCGCGGCCGGCTCCGTGCCGCCGGCGCCGGCCTGTCCGCGACGGCCTCGATGGCCCCGTCCCGCATGGCACGACGCGCCACCGTTCCGGTACACTCACAAGCTCCGGGACCAAGGGAGGTCGCACGCGCGTGACGGTCGTCGTGCAGAAGTACGGAGGCAGCTCGGTGGCGAGCACCGAGCGCATCATGAACGTCGCCCGGCGCATCGTGGCCACCTACGACGCCGGCAACAGCGTCTGCGCCGTGGTCTCGGCGCGCGGCGACACGACCGACGAGCTCATGGCGATGGCCTACGAGATCACGCCGCAGCCGCCCGAGCGCGAGCTCGACATGCTGCTCTCGACCGGTGAGCGCATCAGCTGCGCCCTGCTGGCCATGGCGATCCACACGCTCGGCCGCGAGGCGGTGAGCTTCACCGGCTCGCAGGCCGGCATCGTCACCGACACGTTCCACACCAAGGCCAAGATCGTCGGCATCTCACCGCTGCGCGTCGAGCAGACGCTGGCCGACGGCAAGATCGCGCTCGTCGCCGGCTTTCAGGGCGTCTCGACGAACAAGGACGTGACCACCCTGGGGCGCGGCGGCTCCGACACCACCGCGGTCGCCTTGGCCCACACCCTGGGCGCCCGCGTCTGCGAGATCTACTCCGACGTCGACGGCGTCTACACGGCCAACCCGGCCATCGTCCCCGACGCGCGCAAGCTGCACGCCATCTCGTACGAGGAGATGCTCGAGATGGCGGCCTCGGGCGCGCAGGTCCTGGCGCTGCGCTCGGTCGAGTGCGCGCGCCGCTACAACGTCACGATCCACAGTCGCTCGAGTTTCTCGGACGCGGAGGGCACCTGGGTGAAAGAGGCAGACGATTCCATGGAACAGGCGATCGTGAGCGGCGTCACCTACACGACCGACGAGGCCAAGGTCACCGTACGCGGCGTGCCCGATCGGCCCGGCGTGGCGGCCGAGGTGTTCAACGCCTTGGCCGACGCTCACGTGAACGTCGACATGATCATCCAGAACGTCGGCCAGGCCGGCCACTCCGACATCTCCTGCACGGTGCCGGTCGACGACCTGCCGGCCGCCCGTGCGGCGCTCGACGTCGTGGTCGCCGACCTGGGCGCCACCGGCTTCACGGCCGACGACACCATGGCCAAGGTGAGCCTGATCGGGGCCGGTATGCGCACGCACCCCGGCGTCGCCGCCCTCATGTTCCGCACGCTCGCCGACCAGGGCATAAACCTTGAGATGATCTCCACGTCGCCGATCAAGGTCTCGTGCGTGATCGCCAAGGACCGCGTCGAAGACGCGGTCCGCTCGTTGCACGACGCCTTCGAGCTGGCGCGCGAGACGGTCAGCCACGAGCACGCCGACCGGGGAGAGGGTCATGCGTGAGCGCCGCCGCGGCGGCGCGGAAGGCCGGTCGTGAGCCGCCGCTACACGGTCGCGATCGTCGGCGCCACGGGGGTCGTGGGCGGCACCGTGCGCGCCATCCTCGAGCAGCGCGCCTTTCCCGTCGCTGAGCTGCGCCTGCTGGCGAGCTCGCGCTCGCGCGGCACGCAGCTCCCCTTCAACGGTGCTCAGCACGCGGTCGCCGAGCTCTCGGCCGACGCCTTCGCCGGCGTCGACCTCGCCTTCTTCGCCGCCGGCGGCGCCGTCAGCCGGCAGTTCGTGCCGGTCGCCGTGGCGGCGGGCGCCGTGGCGATCGACAAGTCGAGCGCCTTTCGCGGCGCCCCCGACGTGCCGCTCGTCGTGCCCGAGGTCAACGCCGACCACCTCGCTGGCCACTGCGGCATCATCGCCACGCCCAACTGCTCGACCATCCAGATGGTGGTCGCGCTCAAGCCGATCCACGACGCGGCCGGCATCGAGCGCGTCGTCGTGTCGACCTACCAGTCCGTGTCGGGCAGCGGCAAGCGCGGCGTCGACGACCTCGCGGGGCAGGCGCGCGCCTGGGCGGCCGGCGCCGAGCTGGAGCCGGCCTTCTATCCGCGGCGCATCGCCTTCAACCTGCTGCCCCACATCGACAGCTTCCTCGCCGACGGCTCGACCAAGGAGGAGCGCAAGATGGTCGACGAGACCGTCAAGATCTTCGCCGACCCGCGGATCAAGGTCACGGCGACCTGCGTGCGCGTGCCGGTCTTTGGGGCGCACGCCGAGGCCGTCAACGTGCAGACGAGCAGGCCGCTCGGGGCGGCCCGGGCTCGCGAGCTGCTGGCCGCGGCGCCCGGCGTCGAGGTCGTCGACGACCCGCAGGACGGCCGCTACCCGACGCCACTCGACGCCGAGGGCAGGGACCCGGTCTACGTGGGCCGCATCCGCGACGACGACACCGCGCCGCACGCCATCAACTTCTGGTGCGTGGCCGACAACCTGCGCAAGGGGGCGGCTCTGAACGCCGTGCAGATCGCCGAGACGCTCGTCGCCCGCGACCTGCTGCGCGTGCCCGCCCGGCCGGCGAGGGCGGCCCAGTGAGCTCGTTCGTGCTGCCCGGCGAGGGCGCGCCGCGCGGCGACTCGTTCGACGTCGCCGTCGTGGGCGCCGGGCCGGGCGGCATGACGGCCGCGATCTACTGCTCGCGCGCCCGCCTGAACACGGTCGTGCTCGAGCGCAACACGGCCGGCGGCATCATGGCGGTGACCGAGCGCATCGAGAACTACCCCGGCTTTCCCGAGGGCATCACCGGCTTCGACCTGGCCGAGAAGATGAAGCAGCAGGCCGGCCAGTTCGGCGCGGACCTGCGCGAGATCACCGGCGTCGAGGCGCTCGAGCAGTCATCCGACGGCACTTGGCGCGTGGTGACCGACGAAGACACCGTGATCGCGCGAGCCGTGATCCTGTCGCCCGGCGTCGAGGCGCGCAAGCTCGGCGTGCCGGGCGAGGCCGAGTTCATGGGCCGCGGCGTGTCGTACTGCGCGACCTGCGACGGGCCGCTCTACCGCGACAAGGAGGTCGTGGTGATCGGCGGTGGCAACGCGGCCGTCGAAGAGGGCATGTTCCTCACCCGCTTCGCCTCGACCGTGCACGTCGTGCACCGGCGCGACGCGCTGCGCGCCACGGCGATCGCCCAGGAGCGCGCCTTCGCCAAGGACAACATGCACTTCGTCTGGAACGGCGTGGTGCGGCGCATCGTCGGCGACACGAAGGTCGAGGCCGTCGAGTACGAGGACGTGGTCGACGGCACGCTGCACACGCTGCCGGTGTCGGGCGTGTTCTTCTACGTCGGCCAGATCCCGCAGACCGGGTTCGTACGCGGCCTGGTCGAGCTCGACGAGGCCGGCTACATCGTGACCGACGGGCAGCTCTGCGCGGGCCGGCCCGGCCTGTTCGCCTGCGGCGACGCCCGGGCCGGCCTCATCAAGCAGATCGCCAACGCCGTGGGCGAAGGGGCGCTCGCCGCGATCCAGGCCGAGCGCTACCTCGAGGCGCTCGACTTCGCCGCCCGCCAGACGGGTGCCGGTGCCGCGGCGCGGGGGCCCGGCGCGACCGGCACACCCGACGGGTCGCGCTAGGCGGCGCGCCGGCCGGGGCTCAAGCGACAGACTTCTCCAGGAGGGAACACGTGGACGCAGTCACGCAGGATACCTTCAAGGCCGAGGTGCTCGACGCCCCGGGCAAGGTCCTGGTCGACTTTTGGGCCGAGTGGTGCGGACCGTGCCGCGCGATCGAGCCCGTGCTCGCCGAGATCGCCGAGCGGCACCCCGGCGTGAAGGTCGTCAAGCTGAACGTCGACGAGAATCCGCAGGTGGCCCAGAGCCTCGAGGTCATGAACATCCCCACGCTGATCGCCTACGAGGGCGGCCAGATGAAGAAGCGCATCGTCGGCGCGCTGAGCAAGCCGAAGCTGCACGAGGAGCTCGCCGACTGGCTCGGCTGAGACGGGCGCGGCGATGCCCGTCGTCACCGTGAAGCTCTGGGCCGGCCGCGATCGCGAGCAGAAGGCCGAGCTCGCGCGTCGCATCACCGACGCCCTCGTCGACGTCGCCGGCTGCGACCGCGCGACGGTGCGCGTCATCTTCGAGGACTACGCAAAAGCCGACTGGGCCGTCGGCGGACGGCTGGCCGACGAGGCCGACTGACCGTCGCGGCGCGCGCCGTCAGGCGTGCTCGAGCCGGAACCCGATGTCGTCGTAAGAGAACGACACGAGGTCGTCGGCGACGGCCAGGTCGAGGGCCGTCTGCACCTTGAGGGGCAGCTCCTGTAGGCGCGTGCGGATGAGCTCGGCGCGGCTCGTGTCGACGGCCGCCACCTCGAGCCAGTACTCGAGGTGGACCGTGCGATGCAGGCGGCGCTCGTCGGTCACCCGCAGCCCGGCCTTGGCGAAATGCTCGAGGAACTCGTCGTGCGTGTCGTAGCGCCGGTGCGCGGCGTCGCTCAGGCGGGCGAGCTCGTTCAGCGTGCGGTCGAGCTGGTCGTCGACGAGCAGGTCGTAGACGACGAGCCGGCCGGCCGGCGTGATCACCCGGGCCATCTCACGCAGCGCCGCGGCCGGCTCGCGGAACCGGTGCAGAGCGTTGCGACAGGTGGCCAGGGTGAAGGCGCCGTCGGCGAAGGGCAGCGCGTAGAGGTTGGCCATGGCGAAACCGACGTTGTCGGCGCCGATCTCGCGGTTGAGGCGCAGCGCCTCGTCGATCGTGTCCTTGCGATTGTCGACGGCCAGCACGCTGGCCACGGCGCCGGCCAGCGCGAAGGCCGTCGTACCGACCGTGGTGCCCACGTCGATGGCGCGGTCGCCGAGGTTGGGCGCCGCGAGCTCGAGCACGAGCTCGAGCGAAGGATCGCCTTGCGCTGTCTTTAGCTCCGGGCTCACGTCGGCCTTCCGCCTTTCTCACCGTACGTCACGGTGAAGATCGTGCCCGTGGGCGTGATGCCGACGCCCACCTCGTGCCCCTCGACCCGCACGGTCTCGCGATGCGCGCGGGGCCCATCGCCGAGCTCGAGCTCGCTGGCCAGCGTCTCGCCGGCGATGTAGGCGGCGTTGCGCTGGACGAGCGCGGCCAGCTCGGGCGGCACGGCGAGGGCCAGGCTGATCGTGTCTTCGATGCGTAAATCGGCGTTTTTGCGCGAGAGTTGAACGGCATGGACGAGCTCACGCACGATGCCCTCGTCGCGCAGGGCCTCGTCGACCGTGGTCGCCAGGGCCACGGTGAGCTCGCCCTCGCTCTCGACACGGCTGCCGGCGGGCGCCACCGTCTCGACCAGCACCTCCTCGTCGGTCAGGCGCACCTGCACGCCGTCGGGCAGTGCCACGGGCGCCGAGCCGGCCGTGCGCAGCGCCGCCACGAACTCGCGGGCGTCGACCTCGCGCAGCGCGGCGCCGACCGCGCCCACCGTCTTGCCCAGACGCGGGCCGAGCAGCTTGAGGTTCGGCTTGAGCGCATAGTCGAGCAGCTCGGCGGCGTCGGTCACGAGGCGCAGCTCCTTGACGTTGAGCTCGTCGGTCACGACGTCGCACAGACGCTCGAGGGCGGCGCGCTCGGCCGCGGGCGCCGCCACCGCAACCTCGGCAAGCGGCTGGCGGTTCTTGACGGCGGCCGCGTTGCGCGCCGCCCGACCGAGCTCGACGGCGCGCCGCGCGCAGTCCATGTCGAAGGCCACGGCGTCGTCGATCGCGGCCTGGTCGGCCGCGGGCCAGTCGCACAGGTGGACGCTCTCGGGGGCGCTCTGGTCGACCGACCGCACCAGGTTCTGGTAGATCTCCTCGGCCACGAACGGCGTATAGGGCGCGAGCAGCTTGGCGAGAGTCACGAGGCACTCGTACAGCGTGTTGTAGGCGGCCAGCTTGTCGCGGTCGCTCTCGCTCTTCCAGAAGCGCCGCCGGCTGCGCCGCACGTACCAGTTGGAGAGCTCGTCGACGAAGTCCTGGATGGCGCGTCCCGAGTTGGTCGGGTCGTAGTCCTCGAGGCCCTCGCCGACCCTCGTGACGAGGCGCGCCACGCGTCCGGCCAGCCAGCGGTCGAGCAGCGGCCGCTCGGCGAGCGGCACCGGCTCGGCGGCGGGGTCGAAGCGGTCGATGTTCGCGTACACCGTGAAGAAGCTGTACGTGTTCCACAGCGTGAGCAGGAACTTGCGCACGACCTCGTCGACCAGGTCGAGCGAGAAGCGCCGCGGATACCAGGGGCTCGAGGTCGTGAACAGGTACCAGCGGAAGGCGTCGGCGCCCTGGCGGTCGAGCACGTCGTCGGGCTGCACCACGTTGCCGCGGCTCTTGCTCATCTTCTGGCCGTCGGCGTCGAGGATGTGCCCCAGGCAGAGCACCGTGTCGTACGAGCTGCGCCCCTCGACCAGGGTGGCCACGGCCAGCAGGCTGTAGAACCAGCCGCGGGTCTGGTCGATCGCCTCGGCGATGAAGTCGGCCGGGAACCGCTCGCGGAACTTCTCCTCGTTCTCGAACGGGTAGTGCCACTGGGCGAAGGGCATGGAGCCCGAGTCGAACCAGGCGTCGATCACCTCGGGCACGCGCCGCATGTCGCCGCCGCACTCGGGGCAGCGCAGCACGACGTCGTCGACGAAGGGGCGGTGCAGCTCGAGGTCGGCGGGCGGCGGCGTGACCGCCATCTCGCGCAGCTCGGCGACACTGCCCACGCAGTGCGCGTGACCCTGGTCGCAGCGCCAGACCGGCAGCGGCGTACCCCAGTAGCGGTCGCGCGACAGGGCCCAGTCGACGTTGTTCTCGAGCCACTCGCCGAAGCGCCCGTGCTTGATGTGCTCGGGGTACCAGGTGACGGCCTCGTTGGCGGCGAGCAACTCGTCCTTGATCGCCGTGGTGCGGATGTACCAGGTCGTCTTGGAGTAGTAGAGCAGCGGCGTGTCGCAGCGCCAGCAGAACGGATAGCTGTGCTCGTAGGGCACCTCGGCGAGCAGCAGGCCGCGCTCCTGCAGGTCGGCGATGATGGCCGGGTCGGCGTCCTTGACGAACGTGTGCGCCCACGGCGTGACGTCGGCGACGAAGCGCCCGGCGGGGTCGACCAGGTTGACGACCGGAAGGTCGTTGTCGCGCCCGATGCGCATGTCGTCCTCGCCGTAGGCGGGCGCGATGTGCACGATGCCGGTGCCGTCGCCGACCGTGACGTAGCCGTCGCCGACCACATACCAGGCGCGCCGCTCGGGTGCGACGAAGCGGTAGGGCGGCTCGTACTCGAGGCCGAGCAGCTCGCGCCCGGCGATCAGACGTTCGACCGTGGCCTTGGCGCCGAGCACCGCCTCGACGAGGTCATGGGCCAGCACGAAGCGCTCGCCGCGGCTCTCGACCAGGGCGTACTCGATCTCGGGGTTCACGGCGCAGGCGACGTTCGAGGCGAGCGTCCAGGGAGTGGTCGTCCACACCGCCAGGCTGACCGGCGCGGTCGCGCCGTCGGCCGCGGCGGTCGCGCCGCGGGCCGCGGCTTCGCCGGCCGGCGGCGCTCCGGCGGCCGCCTCGCCGAGCGTCGCGACCGCCGCGGCCGCGGCCGGCCTGAGCCGGAAGCGCACGTACACCGACGGCTCGGTGACGTCGTGGTAGCCCTGCGCCATCTCGTGGCTCGAGATCGCGGTGCCGCAGCGCGGGCAGTAGGGCACGACCTTGAAGCCCTCGTAGAGCAACTCACGGTCCCAGATGCGGCGCAAGAGGGACCAGACCGACTCGATGTAGTCGTTGGTCAGGGTGTAGTAGGCGTCGTCCAGGTCGATCCAGAAGCCGATGCGCTCGGTCATGCGGTCCCAGTCGCGCAGGTACGTCAGCACGCTCTCGCGGCAGAGGGCGTTGAAGCGGGCGACGCCGTACTCCTCGATCTGCTCCTTGCCGTCGATGCCCAGGCGCCGCTCGACCTCGAGCTCGACGGGCAGGCCGTGGCAGTCCCAGCCGGCCTTGCGCGGCACGCGATAGCCGCGCATCGTCTTGTAACGGGGGAAGATGTCCTTGAAGACGCGTGAGAGCACGTGGTGCGCGCCGGGCCGGCCGTTGGCGGTCGGCGGGCCTTCGTAGAAGGCGTAGAGCGGCCCGCCGCGACGCAGCTCGAGGCTCTTCTCGAAGATGCGCTCCGTGCGCCAGAACTCGAGGATGCGGGCGTCGAGAGCCGGGAAGTCGGACTTGGGCGAGACCTCGCGGAACCGGGGCGGCCTGTCGTTCACCAGTGGGCTCTCCTCGTCGTAAGCGGGTGGCGCGGGCCGGCCGTCGCGCACGCGAGACGCTGCGTGCGAAAGCGGGGCAAGCGGGCGCACGCCGACCGGGCTGTTGATTCTAGCAGACACGGTACAATGAGCCGTACGATGGCATCGTCACCGCTGCGCGCCGGCCGGCGCGACCTCGCGCACCTCCTCGTCGCGCTCGACTACGACGGCACCGTGACCGACCGCGAGTACAACGTGCTCGCCCTGCAGCGACTCACCGGCGACGACGCCTGGCGCAAGCTCGACGACGCCGTCCTGCGCGGCGAGCTCTCACCCGCCGAGTGCTTCCGCCGCCAGATCGCCCTGATCACCACCTCGAAGGAGGCCTTGCTCGCCGTGACGGGCGACGACGCACGCTCGGCGCCCGGCTTCGCCGAGTTCCTGGCGACCCTCACGATGCGCGGCGCCCGCGTCGCGGTGATCAGCAACGGCTACCGCGAGGCGATCGAGGCGCTCTGGCGGCGCGAGGGCCTGCCGCCGGTCGAGCTCGTGGCGAGCGAGATCGTGCCGCGCGACGGCGACCACGGACCGCCCTGGACGCTGCGCTTCGACCCGCGCCTCTCCGACTGCCCCAGCTGCGGCGCGGGCGACTGCAAGGCGGGCGCGCTGCGCGCGCTGCGGCGGCCCGGAGACGCCGTCGCCGTGTTCGGCGACGGCGTCTCCGACCTCTGCCTGGCGCGCGCCGCCGACCTGGTCTTCGCGCGCGGCGTGCTGACCGAGCTTTGTGAGCGCGAGGGCATCGCGTATCATCGCCTTCGTGACTACCGAACCGCCCTCGCCCAGCTGATCTTGTGGACGACCTCCCGCGCGACGTGACCCCGCCGCCAGACGACGGCGCGGCCGCGCGGCCGCGCTCCGGCGGCGGCCTCGGCGAGAGCCTCTGGCAGTTCGTGCGCTTCTGCGTGGTCGGCGGCAGCGGCGTGATCGTGAACCTCGTCGTGTTCACGCTCGTGCTCCTCGTCTGGCTGCTCGCCAGCGGGCACATCCACTCGGCCCACGAGCTCGTGACCGCGGTCCACGGCCTCATCGTCAAGAAGAACACGGCGGGCGTGCCCTCGGGCGCCACCTACCTCGCCAACGCCGCCGGCTTCGTCGTGTCGGTGATGACCAACTACTACCTCAACCGGCGCTGGACGTTCCGCTCGACCAAGGAGGTCGCACGCGAGCTGCCGAAGTTCTTCACGGTCAGCGTGATCGCCTACGGCGGGCAGCTCGCCATCTTCTGGCTGCTGCGCGAGCAGGTGCACGTGGCGCCCATTCCGAGCCAGCTGATCGCGATCGTCTTCGTCATGCCGATCAATTTCGTCGCCAACAAGCTGTGGAGCTTCCGGTGAGGCTCGCGAGACCCACGAGATGACCGACCGAGCGCAGCGTACCCGGCGCCGCAAGGCGGCGCGCGGCCGCGGCGCCGAGGCGCGGCGCGACGGGCGCGCGCGTGGCGACGGGCGCGCGCGTGGCGGCAGCGCCGCGACGGCGGCCGTCGACGCCCGCCACCAGCGCCGCGTGATCGGCCTCGCCGTGGGCCTCACGGCGGCCGTGGTCGGCATCATGGTGCTGCTCTTTGCCGTGCTGCACGTCTGGTACGGCATCCACGACATCTCCGACACGACGATCTACGCCGCCTACGCCCAGAACATCGCGTCCGGCCTGCGTCCGTACATCGACTTCCCCGTCGAGTACCCGCCGCTTGCCATCCCGCTGTTCGTCATCCCCGGCCACAGCGGCGACGTCAGGGCCTACAGCGACTGGTTCAACGTCGAGATGTTCGCGATGACGGCGGCGGCGGCGGCGGTCACCGCCGCCGCCGCCGCCCGCCTCTGGCCGCGGGGCCGCAAGGCCTATGTCGCGGCCGCGACCTTCGCCGCCAGCGTGCTCGCCATCGGCGCGATCGTCGGCAACCGCTACGACGCGGCCGTGGCGCTGCTGCTGGCCGTCGTCCTGCTGCTGCTCGCCTACGAGAAGTGGGCGGCCGCCGGCCTGGTGCTGGGCTTCGGCTTCGCGCTCAAGATCACGCCGGCCATCCTGCTGCCGCTGGTCTTCATCCTGGCCGTCCGCCGGCGCACCATCCTGCTGGCCTTCGGCTACTTCGTGATCGCCGCCGTGCTGCCGTTCATCCCCTACGCGATCCACGGCATCAAGGGCATCGAGTACCCGTTCACCTACCAGCTCGACCGGCCGCTGCAGGTCGAGAGCGTGCTCGCCGCGCCGCTGCTGCTGGGCCACGTCGCGGGCAAGGTATGGGTCGAGATCGGCACCGCCTACGGCTCGCAGTTCGTGGCCGCGACCGGAGCCGGCGTCCTCGCCCGCCTGTCGGGCTTCATCGAGCTGATCGCGCTGGTCGTCACCTACTGGCTGATCTGGCGCCGGCGCGCGACCCTGCGTGCCACGCCGCGCCTCGTGCCGCTCGCCGCGCTCGCCCTGATCCTCGCCTTCATGACCTTCGGCAAGGTGCTATCGCCCCAGTACTTCATCTGGATCATCCCGGCGATCGCCCTGGTCATCCCCGAGCGCCGGTTGCTCGCCGGCCTGCTGCTCGCCGCGCTCCTGCTCACGCAGATCGAGTTCCCCGCCAACTACTGGTCGTTCATCTACCTGGACAGGGGGGCCGTGCTGCTGGTCATCGAGCGCGACGCCGTGCTGCTGGTCGCGTTCCTCGTGTCGCTGTGGAACCTCTGGCGCCTGCCCGTCGTGGCCGTCGAGCGCGGCGGGCCGCCGCGTCGCGGCGGCTGAGAGCACCCGCGGCCGCGGGTCCAGCCCTGAGCGCCGCGATCGGCGCGGTCGCGCCGACCGCCCGCCGACCAGCGTCAGCGCGGCGGCCGCACAGGCCGGCTCAGCGCAGCGGCTGGGCCGGCCGGCCCAGCCGCTGCCGCGCCACCAGCACGACGAAGCGGCCGTTGTGCAGCGCGTAGCGCCGCCACAGGCGGCGCGGCTCCTGGGCGAGGCGCACGAGCCACTCGAGGCCGGCGCGCTGCGCCCATCCCGGGGCGACCCCCACGCGACCGGTCAGCATGTCGAAGACCGCGCCCACGCCCAGCATCGTGCACGACAGACGCTCGCGGTGGGCGAGCATCCAGCGCTCCTGCCTGGGGCAGCCGAGGCTCACGAACAGGACGTCGACGGCGCCCGCCGTGATCGCCGCGCAGGCGTCGTCGTCTTCGGCGGCCGTGAGCTCGCGGAAGGGCGGCGACCACGCGTAGGCGATGACGAGGCGCGGGAACCGGCGCGCCAGCTCGGCGCGCAGGTCGTCGAGCACATCGGGCTTGCCGCCGTAGAGGCCCACGCGCAGCCCGCCGCGCTCGGCCTCGGCACAGACCGCGAGCATGAGGTCCTGGCCGCGCGCCTGGCGCGCCGCGCCGACGCCGAGCAGACGGGCCGCCCAGACCAGCGGCCGGCCGTCGCAGACCACGAGGTCGGCCGTGGCGAGGGCCGCCGCGAAGGCCGGATCGTCCCAGGCCTCCATCGCCATGTGGACGTTGGCGGCGCACAGGGCGCGGCCGCGGGGGGCCGCGGCCCAGGCCGCGACGACCGCGGCCGCCCGCGCCGGCTCGATCGCGGCGACCGGCGTGGTCAGCACCGTGGCGCGCGGCGCGCCGGCGAGGACGTCGGTCACTCGCGGTACTCGTGCACACGAAAGCCGCTCGTGCGCACCAGCTCGTCGCGGCGAGCCTGGGCGAGATCCTCCCAGACCATGTCGTGCACGAGCTCGTCGAAACCGATCTCGGGCTGCCAGCCGAGGCGCTCGCGCGCCTTGGAGGCGTCGCCGATCAGGCTCGCCACCTCGGTCGGGCGGAAGTAGCGGCGGTCGATGCGCACGAGCACGCGGCCCGGCGCGATCTCGTCGTCGCGCTCGGCCGGCGCCGCGACGCGGCCGTCGCCGTTGCGGGCGGCGGCGAGCAGGTCGGGGGCGACCGCGTCGACCACCCCGACCTCGTCGGGGCCCTCGCCGCTGAAGGCCAGGCCGATGCCGACCTCGGCGAAGGAACGCAGGCAGAACTCGCGCACGGAGTGCTGCTCGCCGGTGGCGATCACGTAGTCGGCCGGCTCGTCCTGCTGCAGCATGAGATACATGGCGCGCACGTAGTCGCGGGCGTGGCCCCAGTCGCGCTGCGAGCTCAGGTTGCCGAGGTACAGATCGCCCTGCAGACCCAGGGCGATACGCGCCACCGCGCGCGTGATCTTGCGGGTCACGAACGTCTCGCCGCGGATCGGGCTCTCGTGGTTGAAGAGGATGCCGTTGCTCGCGTGCAGGCCGTAGGCCTCGCGGTAGTTCACGCAGATCCAGTAGCCGTAGACCTTGGCCGCGCCATAGGGGCTGCGCGGGTAGAACGGCGTGGTCTCGCGCTGCGGCACCTCCTGGACCAGACCGAACATCTCCGAGGTCGAGGCCTGGTAGAAGCGCGTGCGGCGCTCCAGGCCGAGGATGCGCATCGCCTCGAGCAGGCGCAGCGTGCCGAGCGCGTCGGAGTTGGCCGTGTACTCGGCCGTCTCGAAGCTCACCAGCACGTGCGACTGGGCGGCCAGGTTGTAGATCTCGTCGGGCTGGGTCTCCTGCACAATGCGGATCAGGTTGGTCGCGTCGGTCAGATCGCCGTAGTGCATGAAGAAGCGCACGCCGGGCTTGTGCGGGTCGTCGTAGAGGTGGTCGACGCGGTCGGTGTTGAACAGGCTGGCGCGGCGCTTGATGCCGTGCACCACGTAGCCCCGCTCGAGCAGGTGCTCGGCGAGGTACGCGCCGTCCTGCCCCGTGACGCCTGTGATCAGTGCCGTCTTTGCCACCGGCTCTCTCCTCGGGCTCGCCGGACCGGCCGTCAGGCCGCGCCGGTCCTCGTGACGTCGGCTCCCCGGCCCCGCTCGGCGCCCGCGTGGGCGACGTACCACTCGTAGGTGGAGCGGATGCCCTCCTCGAGCGTGCGTCGCGGGCGCCAGCCCAGGGCGGTGATGCGCCCCACGTCGAGCTGCTTCTGGGGCGTGCCGTCGGGTTTGCTCGTGTCCCACTCGATCGCGCCGGTGTGACCCACGACGCGCTGGGTGAGCTCGGCGAGCTCGCGGATGGTCTGGTCGTGTCCGGTGCCGATGTTGACCATGCCGTCGGGCAGCTCGGCCGCGGTGACCCGCTCGAGCAGGAACAGGACCGCCGCGGCGAGGTCGTCGACGTGCAGCAGCTCGCGCCGCGGGCTGCCCGTGCCCCACAAGACGACCGGCGCCATCGGCTCGCGCGCCCGTCCGTCGGCGTCGGGCAGTCCGAGCTTGGCTTCGTGGAACTTGCGGATCATGGCCGGCAGCACGTGGCTGGTGCGCAGGTCGAAGTTGTCGCCGGGGCCGAACAGGTTGGTCGGCATCAGCGAGATGTAGTCGGTGCCGTACTGGCGGTTGAGGCTGCGACAGAGCTCGATGCCGGCGATCTTGGCGACGGCGTAGGCGCGGTTGGTCTCCTCGAGCGGTCCGGTCAGGAGGTACTCCTCTTTGAGCGGCTGGGGCGCCTCACGCGGGTAGATGCAGGAGCTGCCCAGAAAGACGAGCTTCTCGACCCCGCCGCGGAACGCCTCGCCGACGACGCTGAGCTCGATGGCCAGGTTCACGGCGACGAACTCCCAGGGCTGCTCCCAGTTCGCCACGATGCCGCCGACCTTGGCGGCGGCGAGGATCACGGCCTGGGGCCGCTCGCGCTCGAAGAACGCGTGGGTGGCGACCCGGTCGGTGAGATCGACCTCGTCCACGTCGGCTTTGATCAGGTGGTCGTAGCCGTGAGCCTCGAGGGCGCGCGTGATGGCGCTGCCCACCAGGCCGCGATGGCCGGCGATCAGGATTCGGGAGTGGGCGTCGATCGTGATCCCCCCTTACGCTGTCGTGGATTCTAGCACCGGGCTGCGCGCGGCCGCCGCGGCGGCCGCGCGCAGGATGTCGGCGTAGTGCGGCATGACGCGGGCCGGCGCGAAGTCGGCGACGCGCGCCAGGTTGGCGGCGCTCATGCGCGCCCGCAGGGCGTCGTCGCCGAGCAGGCGCTCGACGGCGCGGGCGAGCGCCGCCGGGTCGCGCGCCGGCACGAACAGGGCGTGCTCGCCGTCGCTCAGGTAGTCGGCGCACCCCCGGATGGGCGTGGTGATGATCGGCAGCCCGTGGCCCATCGCCTCCATGACCGAGAGCGGGAAGCCCTCGGCGAAGTAGGTCGGCAGGACGAAGGCATCGGCCTCGCGGTAGGCGCGCTCCAGGTCGGGCGTGCCCAGGTAGCCGCGCACCTCGACGCGGTCGCCGAGCCCGAGCGCGGCGGCCCGGCTCACGAGCGCGTCGCGCGCCGGTCCGTTGCCGGCGACGACCAGCCGGCAGGGCCGGCCGTGGTCGACCAGAGCGAGCGCGTCGACCAGGTCGAACACGCCCTTCTCGGGGATGAGGCGGGCGACGGTGAGCAGGCGGGCGGGGCGCCGGCCGGCGCCGCCGTCTCGCGCCGGCGCCGCGGCCGCCCGCGGCGCGACGAACGGGTTCAGCACCACGTCGAAGGCGACCCCCGGGCAGTGCCGCCGCCAGATCGCGAGCTCCTCGCCTGACAGCAGCATGACCGCGGCCGCGCGCCGCACCATCAGCAGCGACAGGGCCGTGTAGATCCCCTGCCCCGGCGCGCCGAGCCGGTCGGCCTCGCTGCCGTGCAGGTGCAGCACGAGCGGCGGGCGCCGGCGCCGGACCGACAGGACCAGCGGCAGGTCGCGCAGCAGGCCGGTGCGGTTGTGGGCGGTGGCGACGTAGACCACGTCGGGCCGAAACGACCGCAGGCGACGGTGGACGCGGGCCAGGTCGACGCCGCGCCCGAGGAGCTTCGCGGCAAACGACTCGTAGCCGGCGCGATGGGCGCTCCAGCCCAGCGTCTCGACCTCGCAGCCGCAGGCGCGCAGGCCGTCGGCGACGAGCGGCGCGAGCTTGGGCAGCGGGCCGCCGATCGCCGGATAGGCGGTCAGCATCAGGACCCGCAGGCGCGGGACCGTGCCCGTGAGCTCGTCGGTCATCGCGCTACCGTCGCCGCTGCCGGAGGCTGCGCGCGAGGCGACGCACACGGCGCCGCACGGCGACCGTGCCGCCATCGGCGGCCGGCTGCGGGCCGCGCGGGTTGAACAGGCGGAAGTCGTCGAGGCAGTGGGCCGCCTTGACCTTCTGCACGAAGCCGTGGGGGGTGATGTAGAAACCGCGCACGGCGGACGGGTCGAAGCCGGGCGCGCTCATGCGACGCTTCTGCAGGTGCAGATAGGCGAACTCGTCGCGTTGCGTCCGCGGCCAGGCGGCGTCTTCGGGATCGACGCCGGGATCGTCGATGTACTCGCGAAACAGGCGTCCGTCCTCCCAGTAGAAGAGCTGGTGCTCGTAGTTGCGCAAGCCGATGCCGCGCAGGCCGGCCGAACTCTGGTCGACATCGACGAAGCGCTCCACCAGGTACTGGTCGAGGCCGGCCAGATAGGCGAGCTCGTGCGCTCCGTACCACTCACAGAAATTGACGACGTGATCCTCGCGGAACACGACCCTGTAGTCCTTGTGCGGGTCGGGATGCGGCTGGCGGAACAGCTCGACCGTCTCGGGCGTGTTCTGGTACAGGGTCAGATGCGCGTTCTGCTGGAGCTTGGGGTAGGCGCGCAGCAGCTCGGCCGGGAAGAAGCGCCGCAGGTCGCCCCAGACGACGTCGGCGTCGCAGTAGCCCCAGAGCTCGTAGCCGGCCAGCTCCTTCGCGAACAGAAAGCCGTAGGCGAGCTTGAGGTTGCAGAGCAGATAGGGGTGGGAGAGGTTGACCTCCATCCCGAGCATCTCGTTGAAGCGCCGGCGCAGTCCGGCCAGGGAGATCTCGTGCACGTGCACGTTGGCCGGCACGGGACGCCCCTCGAGCGGCTCGTCGGTGAACAGCAGCCAGTCGATCGTGGGGTTGGCCCCGCAGGTCACGAGCCAGATGTCGAACCAGACCGGCAGCGGCCCGAACCACGGCACGACCAGGCTGATCGACGGCAGGTCGGGCTTGGGCTTTGTCGCGCTCATCCTGGCCCCCTCTCCAAGCTCCTCAGCGGCGCAAGGCGGCGTGTCCGGCGCCGCGCGACCCCGCCGTCGCTGCATCGGCTCGCCGCGCCGCTTCAGACCGACGTAGTGGTGCGCCCCGCCTTGGGAACGGAGGCGCGGTGATAGTGATACCCGTAGTACGGCCCGTGCGCACGTTTGCTCGAGATGAGGACGAGACCGAGCTTGCGGCAGGGCAGCTTGGCGAGCTGGGCGTGCGACCGCTCGAGCATGGGCCGGCGCACCTGCGCGGTGTTGACCACGAACACGAGGCCGTCGACGTGGGCGGCCATGGCCGCCGTGTCGCCGACCGACAGCAGCGCCGGCGTGTCGACGAGGACGAGGTCGGCGTCGTCGGCGAGCTCGTCGATGAGCTCGCTGAAGCGCCGCGAGGCGACCATCTCGCCGGGGTTCGGCGGCAGCGGGCCGCTCGGCAGCACGCGCAGGACGGGGTTGTCGTCGGCGCCGGTCGACCAGCCGGCCGTGCCTGCGTCGCGACCGCTCACGGCGTCGGCCGTGCGCTCGTCGCCGCCGTCGCGGCCGCCCACCGAGAAGACGCGCAGCGCGCCCTCGCGCACCCGCACGTCGGGCGCCGCGAGACCGTCGCCGGTGCCCACGGCCTTGTCGAGCGTGATCGACACGAGCGCGTCGGAAAGCTCGGCGCGGCGCGCCACCACCGACGACAGGCCGACGCTGTTCTGCACGCCCAGGTAGGTGTGGATGCGGGGCCGGCGCAGGTCGGCGTCGACCAGCACCACGCGCTTGCCGGCGAGCGCCATCGAGACCGCCAGGTTGCAGGCCGTCATGCTCTTGCCCTCACCCTGGACCGAGCTCGACACGAGCAGGGTGCGCACCTCGCCGTCGACCCCCATGAAGTCGAGGTTGCCGCGCAGCACGCGGACGGCCTCGGCCATGAGGCCGAACGGGTTGACCAGCATCTGCACCACGCCGGTCTGACCGGCCTTGCGCGCGAGCGGCGGCAGGTGACCGAGGACGGACAGGCCGAGGATGTCGGTCGCCTGGTCTTCGTCGCGCACCCGCGTGTCGAGCTGCTCGAGCAGAAACGCGGCGGCGACACCCAGCACGAGGCCGAGGATGGCGGCGATCACCAGCGTGCGTGTCTTGCGCGGCGAGAACGGCGCCGAGGGCGGGTAGGCCGGCGAGATCACGCTGAAGTCGCCGGTGACGCTCTTCTCGAGAAGCTGGTAGGTCAGGAGCTGGCTGGCGAGCTGCTGATACGACGCGCTCGTCGTCGCCAGGCCCTTCTGCTGACCTTCGAGGGCGAGGATCATCTGATTCAGCCGCGCCCGGGCGTTGTTCTGCCGCCACGACACGAAGGCGTTCGCGTACGCGTTGGCGACGTCGGCCGCGGTCTGCGGGTCCTGTGACACTCCCGAGATCGTGACGACGCTGGTATAGCCGCTCGTGTTGGGGTCGGTCTGCAGGCCGACACCGGTCGAGTAGCCGGCCGCCCGGTCACGGGCCGACAGCTTCTGACCCGCCACGCTGCCCACCTGGCCGCTCGCGACGACCGCCGGCACGCTGCCGATGTCGGCCTGCTGCTGGTTGGGGTCGATGCCGGTCGAGCCGAGGGTGTCGGTGGGCTGCTGCTGGTAGAGCATCTGGGCCCCGGCCTGGTACAGCGGCGTGCGGGTCCAGGCGTAGGCCGCCCCGAGGAACCCGACCACCACGGTCGCGCCGATGATCAGCCACTTCCAGCGGCTGATCACCCTGAAGTAGCTGTGGAGGGACAGGCCCTCGTCCTGCTGCAACGTCATCGCATCACCCGGGTGGTCGTCTGTCGGCCGGTCGGCGGCGACCCACCGCCGCAAGCCGTCCGGCCTGTCGTGTTATCGGCACGCCGCCTGCGCCTGTTGAGGGGCCCGCACCAGCCTTCCACTTCTGCTCCGGCGGCGCGGAGTCCTGCCTGGCCACGGCCGCCGGCCGGCGGCCGCCGAGACCGGCACCTGCACGAGCGGCTCGCCACCGCCCCTGGGCCACCGGCGCGCCGCAAGACGCTCTTCTACCCGGTGTCACGGCCCCTCACTCGTTTGGTAGGCGGGCGCGGCCGGCCCAGGGGCGCCCGCGCCCGCGCCGCCGCGCGCCTCGCCGAGCACCTGCTCGTAGATCTCGAGCGTGCGCCGCGCGATGGCCGCGGGGTCGTTGCGCCGCAGCGCGTGCTCGCGCGCCGCCGCCCCCAGAAGCGCCGCCCGGGCGGGGTCGCGGAGCAGCCGCATGATGGCGTCGGCCAGCAGCCAGGCGTCGCCACGCGGGTAGAGCAGGCCCTCGACGCCGTCGGCGACGAGGCTCGGGACGCCGCCCACGCCGGCGGCCGCGAGCGGCACGCCGACCAGCATCGCCTCGACCACGCTGTTGGGGCTGTTGTCGGCGTGCGACGGGTAGGCGAAGACATCGGCTCCCTGCAGCTCGGCGGCCATCGCGACGGCGTCCAGCCGCCCCAGCCACTCGACGTGGGCCTCGACGCCGAAGCGCCGCGCGACGCGCCGGTAGTAGGCGTCGAGCTCGGAGCCCGGGCGCACGCCGGCGATGCGCACGCGCAGGTCGTTCACCCCGCGGCGCACGACGATGCCGGCCGCCTCCATGAGAGTCTCGGCGCCCTTCCAGATCATGACGCTCGAGGTCGAGTACACCGTGGTGCCGCGATGCGGCGCGTCGGCCCACGACGTGCGGTAGAAGGGCGGACGCATGATCTCGTCGCAGTGCAGGTACGCGGCGGCGGGGTTCACGGCCGCGAGGATGCTGCGGTCCCAGTCGGTGCGGCCGATGAACCAGCGGCCCGCGCGCATGATGCGCTCCTCGCGGCGCGCTGCGGCTCCCATGAAGCGGTAGCCGTGAAGGGGGCCGCGCCCCTTGAGGAACTCGGCGGTGGCGGCCAGGCGGGCGATGTCGCCGGCCGGCCGGCCGGCGAAGAAGACGCGGTGATAGGCGAGCAGCAGGCCCTGCAGCGAGACGACGACCGGCAGCGGCGCCACCTCGGCGGCGAGCAGGCCGTACGGGTTCTCGGTGCCGTGCACGTGCACGATGTCGGGGTGCTCGTCGCGCACCACGGCGCGGGCGGCGGCGAGCACGGTGTCGGGCCCGCCGGCGCGCAGCCAGCGCCGAGCCACGCCGGATGCGCCCGACCCGGGTGCGGGTTGGGGCACGGCCACGTAACGCGTGCCGCGCTCCACGAAGGGCGCAAAGCCGCGCGCGTCGGACACGGCGATGGTCAGACGCAGACCGGGCAGCGGTTCGAGCGCGTCGCGCAGGGCATCGACCCAGGCCTGGGCGCCCTCGTCGCCGGGCTCGCCGAAGTGTTCGCGCACGGCGCGCGTCGGCCAGTCGGTGAACCAGAGCGCCTTGATGGCGGGCGGCGCGCTCATCGCGCGGCCTCCGTCCGCCCC
This sequence comes from uncultured Actinomycetes bacterium, assembly GCA_963767005.1. Lineage (GTDB taxonomy): Bacteria > Actinomycetota > Thermoleophilia > UBA2241 > UBA2241 > Bog-752. Next base: position 153,322 of record CAVYCN010000008.1, on the reverse strand, counting down.
AGCAGCCGGCGTGCCCGCGGCCCGACCGACCAGCGCAGCCGGCGCGCCCAGCGGTCGACCGGCTCGGCCAGGCGGAGCAGCTCGCGGCCGGTCGCGTAGCTCTGCGAGGCGAGCAGCCGTTCGGCGTCGGCCATGGGGCGCAGCTCGTGGGCGTCGGCCGCGGCGAGATCGGCGAGCATGCGCTCGACCTCGGGCGGATGCTGGCCGTCGTAGCGCAGCAGCCAGCTCGGGTACTGATAGACGTTGTGGACGCGGTACGGGCGCCGCAGTGTGAGGTACGAGTCGGCCAGCCACTCCCGGCCGCGCAGGCGGCGGGCCGCCACACCCCAGTGCGCGTAGTACTCGACCTTCTCGCGCACCTGGCGCGGCAGCAGCAGCGAGTAGTGGCGCATGGCGATGTTGCGTTCCCGCAGGTCGGCGGCGCGCAGCCAGCGACCCTCGCGCGTGTCGCGGCCGCGGTCGTCGAGCACGGTGGGCGGGCGATGCGTCGCGTAGGTGTAGCCCGGGCCCCAGCGGAACAGGCGGTGGTAGTCGGCCGCGCCGCGCCGCAGGAACCAGCCGTCGACGGCGCACCACGGCGCTCCCCAGATCGTCACGGTGGGGAACGTCATCGCGCTGACCGGCGGCTCCGTGCGGAGCAGCTCGGCCACGGCCGCGATGTCGTCGGGGAGGTAGAACTCGTCGACGTCGACCTGCCACAGGTAGTCGCCGGTGGCGCGCGTCGCGTAGGCGCGGCTCTGCTCGTCCTTCTCGCCCGGCCAGAAGCCGTCGGCGTGACCCTCGTCCTCGGCCGTCACGATCGTGAGCTTGCCGCCGGGGTCCTCGTCGGCCGCGAAGCGTCGCAGCGCGTCGAGCGTGCCGTCGCGCGAATGGCCGTCGGGCGCGGCGATGCCGGCCGCCCCCGGCGCGGCGCCCTCGACGACCACGATCTGGTGGGCGAACGGGTACAGCGACCGCAGGTTGTAGGGCAGAAACGGCAGGCCGTTCAGGACGATCATGCCGAAGGTCAGACGGGGTCCAGCGCTCATGAGGCCGCCTCGCCGCGCCGGGCCCGGTCGCGCCGCTCGATGAGTGTCTGCAGCGGCCGCAGCGTGAGGTAGGCGAAGTAGGCCGGCAGCCGTCGGTCGTCGATGCCGGCCGCCTGCAGCGTCTTGACGAGGCGGCGAAAGCCGCGCTGCCAGCCGAGCCGCACGAAGACCTCCCAGGGCAGGCCGTACCGGCCCGCGTGACGGTTGGCCCAGCGCACATAGTCGGGCTTGACGACCTCGCGCAGCAGCACGGGGTCGAGCGGCTCCAGCGGCACCCGCCGCAGCGCGCGGAAGTTCAGGGTGTTGCGCCAGTCGAACGACAGGCCGGCCTGCTCGAGGTCGACGCCGCGCGCCGCGAACAGCTCGCGCTGCCAGGCCCGCTTGTGGCGCTGGTCGGTCGGCAGCGTGAGCATGAGCCTGGCGAGGCCGGCGTCGACGAACGGCGCCCGGCTCTCGAGGCCGACGGCCGCCGGCAGCCGGTACATGTACGAGAAGAACGTCGCCTGCTGGCGCAGCATCGCGACGACCCGCGGCAGCATCTCGGTGCGCAGGCGCGGGTCCTCGTCGAGCAGCCGGCGCCAGCCGTCGCGGCGCCGTGGGAACACGCTCTGCGCCGAGTCGCCGCACATCGCCCCGTACCGGAACACGGTGAGCAGGTCGTCGGGGTCGTCGAGGACCGGCACCTTCATGACCATGTCGTCGTCGACCCCGGCCATCGAATCGCCGAAGGCGCCCGAGACGACCAGGCTACCGGGCGCGACGAGCGGCGCCAGCGCGCGGTAGAACTCGAGCTGGTACATGCCGTGGGCGTGCACGGCCGGGCCGAACAGGGCGTCCCAGTCGTCGAACAGGCGGTGGAAGTCGCCGATCGCGATCTGCCGCCAGCCGAACCCCAGGCGCCGGGCGAGCTCGGCCCCCTTGACGACGTCGGGCGACAGCTCGGGCCGGTCGGACGTGCCGTACGTGAACGCACGCACACGCGAGCGGTCGGCGATCAGCAGCTCGATGAAGCGCGAATCGTAGCCGCCGCTCGTCGGCACGACCACGTCGCCACGACTCGCCGCGGCCGCCGCGTTGACCACGGCGCCGGCCGCCTCGAGCACCTCGTCGACCGTGCTCTCGCGGTCGAACCAGCCGAGGGTGGGGTCGTCGAGCTGCTCGACACGCAGGCCGTCCGGCCCCCTGATCAGCCGCGACGAGTGGCGCAGCACCCGGACGTCGCGCACGGGCGTGCGCTCGAAGACGCTGTAGCCGAAGTCGAGGTAGTCGTTCAAGCCCTCGGGGTCGAACTCGACCTCGGCCGGGTCGATCACCGCGTTGATGTCGTGCCCGGCGCGTCCGCTGCGCAGGTCGTAGAAGCAGGGGACCGAGCCGAGCCAGTCCGACTCGTAGACGACGGTCTCGCCGACGGCGCCGGGCGGCGCCGGATCGGCGCCGACGGCGCCCGGCGCCGTCGACCCGGCCGCCTCGCGAGGCGCGCCGGCCGCGCTGTGTCCGGCCTCAGTCATTGACCGCCCTCTCGAGCGCGGCGAAGTCGTCGCCGGTCTGCGTCGCCGCCGGCGCGGCGGCCACCTCGTGGCGGCGCCGCCAGGTCTCGCCGGCGAGCAGCGCGAGGAACCACAGGGCGACCGGCGTGCGCTCGGGGTCGAGCAGCGTCCACGACACGAAGCCCTGCAGGAACACGCCGACGATCACGGCGCACAGCACGATCGAGAGCATCTCCGCCTCGCCACCGACCGACAGCGAGAGACGGCCGGCGCGCCAGGCCGCCGCGACGAACAGGCAGGCCACTGCGATCACCCCGAGCATACCGAGCCGGTAGGTCGTCGGCACCCAGACCAGGTCGGAGGCCATCTCGTCGACCTGGCTCAGGCGCGGGTCCTGTGATGTCGACGTGAAGCCGGCGCCGAGCCAGACGTCCTCGCTGCTGATGAAGCGGTACGTCGTGCGCTCGGAGTCGATGCGGCTGACCACATTGGTGGTACGGGTGGGACCGCCGCCCGACACGGCCTGGTGCAGCCTGGTCAGCAGGTAGTCGGACTGTGTGGGCAGCAGGGCGAAGGCGAGGGCACCGAAGACGACGACGACGCCCACGATCTGGCCGGCGCGCTTGACCGCCGGCCAGGCCTCACGCTTCTTGACGAGGCGCAGCCCCAGCACCACGACGATCTCGACGAACGCGATCACGAGCAGCGAGCGTGTGTACGAGACCCACACGGCCGCGAGCGTGACGATCAGCACGCCGAGCCAGAAGACCCCGAGCCGGCGCCGGGCGACGCAGTACGGGATGGCGAGCAGCAGGAACTGCGGCATGAAGTAGAAGCTGCGCGTGAGGTGCTGCCCCATGAAGACGATCGACTGGTTCTCGGTGGCGATGTAGATCGACATGTGGAGACCCTGGTGCAGCACGTAGAGGACGCCGGCGATCGCGTCGACCACGACGATCGCCGCGAGGAAGTCGAGCGTGTCCTCACGCGTGGCGTGACAGAAGATGCCGCGCAGCAGGGCGTAGCCGATGAGCAGGTAGATGAACGACTTGGCCTCGGTCACCGCGGAGCCGAAGCCCGAGTAGTGCAGCGCCGTGAGCACGATCTCGAGGACGACGAAGGCCGCGAGCGCAGCCAGGACGGCTTCTTCGGCGGAGGCGAGCGGCGGCCCGAAGGGCCGCCGCTCGCGCACCCGGCGGGCGTACCGCGGCAGCAGGAAGTCGAAGTAGAGCAACCAGGTGATGACGAGCCAGACCATGAGGTGGTCGACGGGGTCGATACGCTGCGGCACCCAGAACGGCTTCATCTTGTCGAAGAACACCGAGTAGCTCATGAACATGAGGAAGGGGATGCCGAGCAGGAAGACGCGCTGGCGCAGCGACCGCCACAAGAAGTAGAGCAGCAGCAGGGTCGGCAGCGCGTAGCGCACCATGCTCACCGCGCCACCGCCTCGGTCGTGGCCGAGCTGCCGGCGGAGCCCGGCGCTCCGATACCCAGCACCTGCTGGGGCAGGCGCGCGCCCTCGCCGCGCACGGCGACGGCGCGCGCGATCGCGGCCCTCACCTGGTCGCGGCTGAACAGCGCCGTGTAGCGCCCGGTGGCCGCGTGATACGGCTCGGGCCCCACCCGGCAGAGCTCGCGGAAGCGCCGCGCCAGGTCGGCGTCATCGCCGTCGCGATACACGACGCCCAGGCCAAACGAGCGCACGCGCCAGGCCGACAGGCCGCGGTCGGGCACGAGCACCGGCCGGCCAGCGGCGACCGCCTGCAGCATGGAGCCGCTCGAGCCGTCGTGGCCGCGGTAGGGCAGCGCGACGCAGCGCGCCGCGTCGAGGAAGAGGTCGGCGGTGGCGGCGCTCAGGTAGGGCGCCCCGGTCTCGAGCAGGTCGCCGCGCGCGGCGAGCGTCTCGCGCGCCGCGCGCACGTCGGCGCCGTCGCGCTCGAGCTCGGCGTCGCGCTCGCCGCAGTGCAGGAACCGGCCGTGCTCGGCCAGGCACAGGCGCAGCAGCGTGTCGTAGCCCCGGCGCCGATCGCTCGGTCCCGTGTAGACGACGAGCGGGCGCCTCCGGTCCGCGTCCAGAAACCCGCGCAGGCGGGGCGCCCAGTCGCGGGTCTCGGCTGCACCGGCCGGTGACGGCTCGGCGAGCTCGCGGAAGATGTCGGGCATCCACTGGTGGCTGCGAGCATGGGCCAGGGCGAAGCGCTCGTCGAGCACGAGCGCGGCGTCGAGCGGGATCCGGCGCGGCACGAGGCCTTCGTGAAAACCCGCCTCGCCGACGCGCCGGTCGCGGGCCTCGGCGAGGCGCGTGCGCGCCCGCCGCAGCGCCGAGACGCGTGGCCGGTACTCGTAGTTGGTGCTGCGGATGAACAGGCCCACCACGCGGCCGCCGAGCGCCGGTGCCGCACGGCGCCGGCGCTCGGCCAGGGCCGGCAGCAGCGTGTCGGCCTCGGTGAGCAGCGTGACCGCAGCGCCGGCGCGGCGGATGGTCGCCGCCAGCGTGTCGAGGGTCGCGGTCGCGTCGGCGTCGCCGATGTCGTGCACGGTCACCCCGCGACGCCCGGCGAGGTCGAGCAGCAGCGGGTCGCCGGCCACGGCAGGGCCGCGCAGGCGGGCGGCGACCACGACACGAAAGCCGAGCTCGGTGAGCACGTCGGCGAGCACACGGCAGTAGGTGATCCGGTGGCCCTGCAGGTTCGGCGAGTACAGCAGGGCCGGGCGTCGCTCGCCGACGGGAGGCGGCGCTCCGCTCACGACGGGTCGGCGCTCCGCCAGGGCAGCAGCGGCGCCAGGGCGCCCGGCTTCTGGGCCAGGGCGTGCGGCGACCTGCCGGGGTCGCGCTGGCAGTCGAACGACACGGCGCCGCGGTCGACGATCCAGCGCGAGCGATCGATGCTGATGCGCGGGAACACCGTGTAGCGGCCGTCGTTCAACAGGCGGGCGCTCACCACGCACTCGAGCCTGTTGCGCCCGACGCGCAGCTCAGGCCACAGCGTGGGATCGTCGTCGGTCTGATAGGTGCGGAACACGAGCGTGCCGTCGGCCAGGGCGAGGTCAAAGCCGATCGTCAGGTTGGGCACGAGGCGCTCGATGTCGACGTCCATCTGCACGACGAACGGCTCGCTGCTCATCACGAACGGCGTGCGGCGGCCGTCCGCGTCGAGCACGCGCAGGGCGGAGAGCCGCACATCGTCGTCGCCGGGCCGGTCGTCGCCCGACCACAGGGCCTCGCCGTCGCTGCCGCCGAGCAGCTTGAGGTACGAGTCGACCACCTGCGAGGGCTCCCCTTCTTTGACGATGCGGCCGGCCTCGAACTGCACGACCCGCGTGCACAGGCTGCGGATGGTCTGCATGTTGTGGCTCACAAGCAGCACAGTGCGACCCGACTCGGCGACGTTCTCCATGCGGCCCAGGCACTTGCGCTGGAAGGCCGCGTCGCCGACGGATAGGACCTCGTCGATGAGCAGGATCTCGGGCTCGAGGTGGGCCGCCACGGCGAAGGCCAGGCGCACGTACATGCCGCTCGAGTAGCGCTTGACCGGCGTGTCGAGGAACCGCCCGATCTCGGAGAACTCGACGATGTCGTCGAAGCGCTGGTTGATCTCGACCCGGGTCATGCCCAGGATGGCGCCGTTCAGGTAGATGTTCTCGCGGCCGGTGAGCTCGGGGTGAAAGCCCGTGCCGACCTCGAGCAGGCTGCCGACGCGACCGGTGAGCGAGATCTCGCCCTCGGTCGGCTCGGTGATGCGCGACAGCAGCTTGAGGAACGTGCTCTTGCCGGCGCCGTTGCCGCCGACCACGCCGAGCACCTCGCCCTCGCGCACCTCGAGCGAAAGGCCGCGTAGCGCCCAGAGCTCCTCGCTGCGGTTGGTGACGGAGCCGGGGTGCCGGATGCGCTCGATCGGTCTGGAGGCGGCCGCCACGATGGCATCGCGCAGCGTGGTGTGGCGCTGCAGCGCCCCGCCGATGTGGTACATCTTGCCGAGCCCATCGACCCTGATGCTGATGTCGTCCATGCCCATGCCTTTGCGCTCGCTCGACCCTAGATCAGGTCGGCGAACGTGCGCTCCATGCGCTTGAAGTAGGCGAGGCCGGTCAAGAGCAGCACCACCATGACGGCGCTCGACACGAACAGCAGTCCACCGGGCGGCGCCTCGCCGAGGAGCGACCAGCGAAAACCCGCGATGACGCCGACCATCGGGTTGAGACCGTACACGATGGCCTTCCACCTGGTGTGGATCTGAATCGGGTAGGCGACGGGCGACAGGAACATCCAGAGCTGCACGAGGAACGGGATGACGTACTGGACGTCGCGGTACAGCACGTTCAGGGCGGCGAACCACAAGCCCAAGGCGAGCGAGGCCAGCATGGCGAGCAGCGTAAAGGCCGGCAGCAGCACGATCTGCCAGTGCGGCGGCACGCCGTAGGCGGCCATAAGCACGAAGTAGACGATGAGCGCGATGACGAAGTCGACGACGCCGCCGAGGATCGCCGAGATCGGTATGACGAGACGCGGGAAGTAGATCTTGGTGAGCAGATTGGAGTTCCCGACGAGGCTCATGCCGACCCGGCCGAGAGCGCCCGAGAAGAGGTTCCAGGGTAGCAGGGCGGCGTAGCTGAAGAGCACGTAGGGCACATCCAGGCCTTTCGGCACCTGCACGTGCAGGATCTTCTGGAAGACGACGCTGAACACGACGACCGTGATCAGCGGGTTGAGCACCGCCCAGGCCACGCCCAGCACCGCCTGCTTGTAGCGCACCTTGATGTCGCGCCACGTCAGGAAGTAGAGCAGCTCGCGATACTCCCACAGCTCACGGAGGTGCAGGGCCGCACGCCCTTTGGGCGGCCTGATGACCCGCTTGGTCCTGGCGATCTGTTCGACCGTCTGCTCGACTGTCGCGCTCTCCACACCCCTCCGTTCGACGCCGACCGATGCGGCCCTCGCTCGCGGCGACAGCGGCCGGTCCGCCTAACCGCGGCACGGCCGCCGACTGTACACAGCCCTGGTGACGCTTATCGACGCCATACCCTCAATCATTGAGGGGCGGCGGAGCCGCGCCGCACCGCGGGGTGTGCGGAGACGATCGCCCGAGCCCGTCAGGCCCGCGCAGCGGCCTGCCGCCGAGGCCCTGGGCCCTCGACCGACGCTCGAGAGGCGCCGCTCGCGGCCGGGCGAGGCACCTTTGACCTGACCAAGCATCTCATGTGCGCCGGCGCGGCGATACCCGACCGGCCTCGTCGTCGCTGTCGTCCTGACGCCGGGGCGGCCCCGGCCGCCCGCAGTCGTCCGTCGCCGCACGCGCGAACACTACCCACTCGGACCGGCCGCGTATCACCATCCTGTTTCCCGACCGGACAGGCGCCGGCGCCCCGGGACCGCGACCGGGTGCACGAGGGCGCCGCCGGTCGAGGGGCCGGGCAGACGCGAGCCAGCGCGTCGTCGGGCGACCGCCGCCGTCGCTGCCTGCTAGACTGCCCTCGACCGCAAGCGAGACCGTCCGGGCCGGCAGGTCGCGGGCGGCGGAGCAGGCCATGACTACGAACGCGACAGCGCGCACGGCGGCGCTCCCACGCATCAGCGTGGTCACGCCGTCGTTCAACCAAGCCGACTACCTCGAGGCCACGCTGCGATCGGTCGTGTCGCAGGGTTACCCCGATCTCGAGTACGTCGTCGTCGACGGCGGCTCGACCGACGGCAGCGTCGACATCATCCGGCGCCACGAAGGCGAGCTCTCGCGCTGGGGGAGCGAGCCCGACCGCGGCCACGCCGACGCCCTCAACAAGGGCTTCGCCGGCACGAGCGGCGAGATCATGTGCTGGCTGAACAGCTCCGACCTGTACTACCCCTGGACCTTCGAGACGGTGGCCCAGGTTTTCACGCAGCTTCCCGAGGTCGACTGGGTCATGGGCGTGGCCTCGATGTTCGACCGGCAGGGCGGGCCGCGCGCCGTGTCGACCTCGTATGGCACCTTCAACGCCTACGACGTCCTGGCCGGCGACTTTCGCTGGCTCCAGCAGGAGTCGGTGTTCTGGCGCCGGCGGCTGTGGGAGCGCGCCGGTGGGCGCCTCGACGACGCGCTCACCTGCGCCGCCGACTTCGACCTCTGGCTGCGCTTCTTTCGCCTCGCGCCGCTCGTCCACGTGCAGACCCTGCTGGGCGGCTTTCGCGTGCACGAGGACCGCCTCGGCGACGCCGGCGACGGCCTCTACGAACGCGAGGCCCGCGGCCTGCACGCGGCCTTCGTCGCCGGGTACGACGCCGCGGCGCGGCGCCGCGCGAACGTCGTGCGCCTGATCGGGCCCGGCCGGCGGCGCCTCGTCGGCGACGCCCTGCACAAGGTCGGCGTGCTGCCCTGGTATCGCCACCCGCGGGCCGTTTTCGACTTCGACCGCGGGATCTGGACGCTGCGCTCCTAGGCGCGCGTCCGTGACGCCCGCCGGCGAACCCTCGTAGAGACTTCGGGCGAGGCCGATGCTAGCCTTCGCTCTGGTCCCACGCCAGTCAACGGAAGACGATTTCCATCGGAGGGGCACAGTAGGCAAGACGATGCGCCGCGGCCACTGGCGCGGCGGGAGGGGCGAGGACTCACGCGGGACCCATGCGACGGCCGGGGTCAACTTGGGCGCGCAGCCTGCCGATGGGACCACGACGAAGACGACGGATCCGCGACCGGCGTGCCGGTCGCAAGGGAGCATGGGTCTGACCGACAGCGCACAAGAGCAGGTCGAAGCGACGCGGGCAAAGGCGGCCGCACCCGGAGCCGGCGCCGCGCCAGGCGGCGCGGCGACCGGCCCGCTCGAGGTCGTCGTGCTCGGCGACTGGCTGCCCTTCCCCCACGGCATGGCGGCGACCAGCCGCGCGCGCCTCGTCGCCCGGGCGCTACGCGAGGGCGGCGTCAACACCCGCGTCATCACGCTGCAGGCCGCCGATCACCCGACGCACGTCGAGAACACGGTCGTACGCGGCGAGCACCAGGGGGTGCCCTTCGAGTACACCTGCGGCACGACCGTGCGCCACGACTCGTTCCTCGTCCGTCGCCTGATCGCCACCTGGGGCTGGGCCCACGGCGCCGCGCGCCTCGTGCGGCTGCGCCGCGAGGGGCGCCTCGACGCCGTCTGCCTGTGGCTGTGGACGCCGCGACCGGCGGTCCGCCTCGCCTTCTTCCTCGCCCTGCTACACCGCCTCGGGGTGCCGGTCGTGCGCGAGATCGACGAGACCCCCTGGGCCTACGCCCGTCAGAAGAGCCTGCTGGCGCGGCTCTGGTCGCCGGTCGACGGCATGGCCGGGGTGATCGCGATCTCCGCCGAGCTGCGCGGCTGGGCGGCGCGCCAGGCGCACGGCCGCCGGCGCCGGCTGCGAGTCGTCGAGGTGCCCATCCTGGTCGACGTCGACGAGCGGCAGCCGGCGCCCTACCCGACCGGCGATCCGCTCGTCGTGTTCGCCGGCTCGCCCGACTACAAGCCGACCATCCGTTTCATCTTCGCCGCCATGGCCGAGGTGTGGCGCACGCACCCCGAGTGCCGTCTCGCGGTCACCGGCGCCGAGCCCGGCGACCCCAAGAGCGACTGGCTGCGCGCCGCGGTGCGCGAAGCCGGCCTCGGCGATCGCGTCGACCTCGTCGGCTACCTGTCGCGCGAGGAGCTGCTCGGCCTCTACGCGCGCGCCCACGCGCTGCTCATCCCGCTCTTCTACGACCAGCGTTCGCAGGCGCGCTTCCCGACCAAGATCGGCGAGTATCTGGCGGCTGCCCGGCCCGTCGTCACGAGCGACGTCGGCGAGATCCCGCGCTTCTTCACCGACGGCCTGGACGCCCTGGTGCGCCCGGCCGGTGAGCCGGTCGCCTTCGGCCGCTCCGTGGTCGAGCTGCTCGACGACCCGGCTCGCGCCGCCCTGATCGGGCGGCGCGGCCGCGAGCTTGCCGAGCGCCGGTTCCATTACGCGCTGTACGCTGAGCCCCTGGCCGGCCTGTTCGCCGCAGTCTGCGGCCGCGAGGCCGCGCCGTGAGCGCGCCGCGCCCGAGGGCGACGGCCGGCGGCGACGAAGCCGTGGCCAGCCGGAGGACATCGACGTGTGCGGCATAGCCGGACTCCTTCACCACGGGATCGACCAAGCCGTCGACGAGGCGCTCGTCCGCGCCATGACCGGCGAGCTCGCCCACCGCGGCCCCGACGCCGACGGCTTTCACATCGAGCCCCGCGTCGGGCTCGGCGCGCGGCGCCTGCGCATCATCGACCTCGAGACCGGCGACCAGCCGATCGGCAACGAGGACGGCACGGTCTGGGCCATCCTGAACGGCGAGATCTACAACTTCGTCGAGCTGCGCGAGGAGCTCATCGCGCAGGGCCATCGCTTCCGTACCGGCTGCGACACCGAGGTCATCGCGCACCAGTACGAGCAGGACGGCATCGGCTGCGTGCGCCGCTTCCGCGGCATGTTCGCCTTCGCCGTGTGGGACGCGCGCCGCGGGGAGCTCATAGTGGCCCGCGACCGGTTCGGCATCAAGCCACTCTTCGTGGCCGAGGCGGCCGGGCGCATGGCCTTCGCCTCGGAGATCAAGTCGCTGCTGCACCTGCCCTGGCTCGACCGCGACTGGGACGCCGCCGCGCTGCGCGCCTACCTGCGCATCGGCTACGTGCCCTGCCCCCTCACCGCCTACCGCGGCGTGCGCAAGATGCCACCCGGCACCGCCGAGCTCTGGCGCCTCGGCGGCGACGGCCGGGCGGGCGGCCGCGCGCGGACGGTGCGGTACTGGCGCCCGTGGGTCGGCGAGCGCGCGGCGACCCCCTCGTTCGACGAGGCCCGTGAGCGCGCCACCGAGCTGCTCGAGGAGAGCATCCGGCTCCATCTGCGCAGCGACGTGCCGCTCGGCGCATTCCTGTCGGGCGGCGTCGATTCCAGCACGGTCGTGGCGCTCACGCACGCCGTCGGGCCCCGCGACCTCAAGACGTTCTCGATCGGCTTCGAGGACGATCCGGCGAGCGAGCTGCCCCACGCGGAGCGCGTCGCCCGCCATCTGGGCGTCGACCACCACACCGAGATCGTGGGGGCGAGCGAGGCGCGCCTGCTGCCCGAGTTGCTCGCCCGCTTCGACGAGCCGTTCGCCGACGTGTCGGCGATCCCCACGTACCTCGTCAGCCGCCTGGCGCGCCGGCAGGTGACGGTGTCGCTGTCGGGCGACGGCGGCGACGAGCTCTTCGCCGGCTACACCGTGTACGCCGACCTCGGTCTGTACCGGCCGATCGACCGCGTGCCGCTCCCGCTACGCCGCCGGGCCGCCGTCGTCGCGGGCGCCGTGGTGGCCGAGGGCGCCCGCGGCGGTGGCTTCGTGCGGCGCCTCGCCGAGCCGGCCCCGCTGCGCTACTTCTCGCTGCGCTACGGCCTCACCCCCACCGCAGGGCCGGTCGTGGAGGCCCTGAGCCCGCGCCTCGCCGCCTTCCTGCACAGCGACGGCGGCGACGCGAGCTGGCGCGACGACTTCGCGACCGACGGCAGCGTGAGCGACGCCCAGCGCGTCGACCAGGAGACCTACCTCGTCGACGACATCCTCGCCAAGGTCGACCGCAGCAGCATGGCCGTCTCGCTCGAGGCGCGCGTGCCGCTGCTCGACCACGTCTTCGCCGAGTACGTCAACACGCTGCCCCTCTCGTACAAGCTGCGCGACGGGCAGCAGAAGGTCCTCCTGCGGGCGATCGGCCAGCCGTACCTGCCGGACGGCCTGTTCGACCGCCCCAAGCAGGGCTTCGACCCGCCCCTGCGGCGCTGGCTCGACGGCCCGCTGCGCGAGTTCGTCGACGAGCGCCTGACCGGCGACCAGCTCGACCTGTTCGCGCCGGCCGGCGTGCGCGCCCTGCTCGACCTGCAGCGCCGCAGCGCGCGCGATCTGAGTCCGCGCGTGTGGACCCTCCTCGGGCTGGCGACCTGGGCCGAGGCGGCCACCGCGGGCCGGCCCTGGTAAGGGGACGACCGCTCCGGGCGGCCGCCGTCAGGCGACGGTGTCGCCGTCAGGCGACGGCGCACGCGAGGATCGCGCCCCAGCCTGCGGATGCCGCCCGGCCCCGGCTGGCCAGAGCAGACGGCCGACCCTGAAGGCCGCCTCGTCGTAGACCTCGAGCATGCCGTCGACCATCGCGTCGACCGAGAGCTCGGTGAGCACGTAGTCGCGACCGGCGGCGCCCATGGCGTGGCGCTCGGCGTCGTGCTCGCGCAGCCAGACCAGCCGCTCGACGAGGCGGGCGACGTCGCCCTGCGGCACGACGAAGCCGGTGACGCCGTCGCGCACGAGCTCCGGGTTGCCGCCGCCGTCGCCGCACACCACCGGCAGACCGAGCGCCATGTACTCCATGATCGAGTTGCTGAAGCCTTCGTTGGCGTGCAGCGGATTGGTCATGAGGACGCCGACGTCGGCCCGGCGCACCAGGCCGAGGACCTCGGTGCCGGGCTCGGGGAACTCGACGACACCGGTCGCGACCAGGTCGCGCGCCTCGCCCAGCAGACGCTCGCGGTCGGGGCCGTCGCCCACCAGCACGAAGCGCCAGCCGCCCGCCGCCTCGCGCAGCCGGCGCGCCGCCTCGATCACGACGTCGTAGTGTTTCACCCTGGTCATGCGGCCGGTCATGACGACGGTGAAGCGCCCGGCGGGGCCGGGCCGCGGCCCGGCCCCGCCGGGCGCTTCGAGCGCCGCCAGGCGCGACTCGTCGAAGCCGTTGTAGACGACCCTGCCCTTGGCCGGGCTCACCCCCCACGCCGCCAGACCGGCGCGCGTGTTGGCGACCACCAGCGTGGCGAGGGTAAGGCCGAGGCGCTTGAGCCGGGGAAAGTCGGGGTCGACCGCGCCGCTGCGGATCATGCCGTTCACGATCGGCACGCCGAGCGCCCGGCACAGCGGCGCCGCGGCGAGCCCCGCCATCCAGCTCCAGGCGTGCACGACGTCGGGCCGGTACTCGCGCAGGACGGGCAGCAGCGCGACCGCCGGGAGCGGGTCGAAACGCGAGTGCCGCCGGGCGATCATCACCGGCACGCCGCGCTCGCGCAGATAGGCCTCGAACGGCCCCCCGCCCATGCTCCACAGACGCACCTCCCAGGAGGCCGGCAGGCTAGCGGCGAGGAGCGACATCTGGCGCTCCTGACCGCCGTTGTCGAGCACGTCGGCGAGCAGCAGCAGCCTCACGGCAGCCCCAGCGGGAGCGACCGTTCACACCGCAGCCACGCGGCGAGCGGGGTGAGCATGGCGAACTCGCCGCCGCTCGCCCGCACGAAACCGAAGAAGCGGTCGAGGCACGTCAGGAGCTCGCGCACCGCGTCGACGTCGGGCCGGAACGGGCTGCCGCCCGGCATGAGCTCGCTGCTGTGGAACATCATGACGAGCGCCTCGAGCCCGAGCCGCTCGGCACAGCGCCAGAGGCTCGCGAGGTCGTCGGCCCCGAGACGCGGGTCGGGCTGCAGCCACATGGGCTGAGGTCGCAGCCAGCGCGACAGGAACAGCTTGCGCACAGCGCGCACCGGCAGAAGCTGGTAGGCGGCGAGCAGGGCCGGCGAGCGGCGCAGCGCGGTGTAGGTCGGCAGGATGGTCACGGGGATCTCTACCAGGCTCGAGTCGCCATCGCCGATCAGGAACGGCCAGGGCCGGTGCCGGCGAAAGTCGGGGCCGCCGCGGCCCTCGAGGCCGGGGTGGGCGCGCCACGACCAGAGGGGCGACACCGACGAATCGACCACGTAGCCCGTCGCGGCGAGCACGGCGGCGCTGCGCGCGTCGAAGCCGAACCGTCCGGCGCGATACGAGGTGGGCGGTGCGCCGAAGGCGGCGGTCACCTGCTCGGTCAGGGTGACGAGCTTCTCGTGGAGCAGCTCGTCGGGTAGCTGACAGGGGAACGCGTGCACGGCGTCGTTGAAGCGCAGGCCCGGCCGGTCGGCGAACGGCGGCGTCGTCCAGGGGTGCAGGTGGGAGCCCACCTCACAGGCGCCGCGCCGCGCCCAGCCGGTGAGCAGCTCACGGGCCCGCTCGTCGGCGGCGATCTCGGTCGTGACCACGTAGGTGGGGGCGGCGCCGTGGCGCTCGCAGAGCTCCTGGAACGGCTCCCAGAAGGCCACGTTGCGGGTGGTGAGCGGGGCGCCGTGGTCCCACTGGCCGTCGGCCTCGGTGTCGATGGTGACGGCGAGCTTCAACGGCCGGCGCCTTGGCGGCCGACGTCGCCGGCGGCCACCGGCTCGGGCGCCGCGGCCGCGGGGCCGGCCGGCGCCGCGGCCGCGGCGCCCCCCGTCAGCAGGTGCCGGGTGAGCACGGTCGCGGCGGCCACCTGACGGCGCCGGTACCGCGCGATGTGCTCGTCGAGACGGGCGGCGACGAGGTCGCGCCGGCCGAGCAGGTCGTCGAGCATGGTCACGCCGACCTCGGCCGTGAAGGCGTCGGTGCGCACCGTCAGGTCCTCGAGACCGAGGCTCGCCATGAAGTCGCGGCACTTGGGCCGGTACTCGATCATGAGGGCCGGCACCCGCTGCAGGCAGGCGATCACCGTGGCGTGCAGCTTCTGCCCCACGAAGACCTCACAGTCGCGCGCCTGAGCGGCGTAGCTGGCATAGCCGTCGAAGGCGCGCACGATCTCGCAGCGCGCGCTCCCCACGCCGGCCCGCACGAGCTCGGCGCTCGCGACGTCGCCCTCGCGGATGGGCAGCAGCCGCACGCGCCGGCCGGCGTCGCAGAGCCGCGCCACGAAGCGGGTCATCTCCGCCAGGAAGGTGTCGGGGTCGCCCCACATCGGGTCGCCCGGAGTGCACCCGACGTTGACCCCCACGAGCCGCTCGCGGGCTTGGCCGACGACGGGCGCCGGCGCCGTCGCAAGGGATAGCACGGCGTCGCCCACGACGTCGGCGTCGGCGATCCCCCAGGCGGCGAGCTCACGCGCCGACTCGGGGCCGCGCACGCCGACGTAGACGAACCGTTCCAGCGCCTCACGCCAGGCGGCGAGCTCGCCGGGCTCGTGCAGCAGGTAGCTGCGGTCGAGCCCGCCGCGCCGCCAGAAGGCCGGCGCGGCGACGCCCGTGCCCACGCAGATCATCGGCACGCCCTGCGACTGAAGCTGTCGCACCGACTCGAGCCAGCTGTGGTGCTGCGCGATCAGTGTGCCGCCGCCCAGGATGCCGAAGTCGTAGGGTGACCGCCCGGTGGCACGGTGCCGCAGGGCGAGGGCGCGGCTCTTGCGGTAGACGACGAGGTCGACGTCGGGGAACAGCCGCCGGTGGGCCTCGAGCAGCGCCTCGTCGCCGAGGTTGCCATACCCCACGAAGCCGATATAGGCAGCCCGCGGCCGGTCGGAACGCAGTCCCTCGATCGCGCGCAGCTCGTGACGCAGCGCGGCCGGCAGACCGCGCCCCTTGCGCACGAGGAGCGGCGGCAGGCCGGCGAGCGCCGGGCCGGCGCGTGCCACGACGGCCTGGGGCGAGCTCATGACTCCGCGGCGCCGCGGAAACGCCGGTACCTGCCCTGCAGCTCCCTGACCAAGGCGGCCGAGCTCACGAGGGCGGGCGAGAAGACCCGCTCGTGAACGGCCACCGTCCGCACAATATCGAGCTTCGGCGCAAAGCCGCGCTTGAACTGGTTCACGCCCCAGAGCGGCTCGCCCTGATGCGCGGTCACGCAGTAGCCGTCGAGGTCGAACAGGGTGCAACCGTGATCGCGCGCCCAGCGCATCGCCTCCCAGACCAGCAGGTGTGTGGCCGGCAGGTCATTGCTCCGGCGAGACGAGGGCAGCGTATGCAGGTGGGCGGTAGCACGAGAGACGATCAGCAGGGCGGCGGCGAGCGGCTCGCCGTCGCGACGCGCCACGAGCACCGTGCCGCCGGCCCCGTCCCTGAACCAGTGGCGGCTGATGGCCGCGACGATGCCCTGCTCGATGGGGCGGACCGGCGTGCGGGCGGCCATCTCGGCGTCGAGCGCGACGAGAGCCGCGCGGCCGCGCTCGTCGTCCTCGGCCGACACCTGCAGGCCCAACGCGCCGGACTGCTTGATCTTCTGCCTGGTCTGGCGCCGGAACGAGGCGAGGAGCTCGTCGTCGGGCCGCTCGAGCCCGACCATCAGGGTGGTCCAGATGCCGAGGCCGCGGCGACGCACGAAGCCGTGGGCGTCGAGGATGCTCTCCATCTGGTCGCCGGCCTCGTCGAGGGCCCAGGCTGGCTGGACGCGCAGCCGCCCGGCCTCGTGGCCCAGCGTCGCGGTCAGCCAGGTCAGCCACTCGTCGAGCACGGCGGGCTCAAGGACGACGGGACCGCCCTCGAACTCCCAGAACACGCGGCCGGGTACGGGCAGGCGGCGCCGAACACCGAGCGCCGTCAGGCACACGCGACCGCCGCGCTCCGCCCAGAAGAAGCGCGGCTCGCGCGCCTGACCGTGGCCCGGGTCGCGCTCGACGTCGGCCCAGTCGGGATCTTGCGCGTAGCTCGCGTGCGGAGTCGCCGCCGCGAAGTCGCGCCAGGCCTCGCGCTGCGACGCGGTGAGCTGCGCGGCGGTGGAGGCCACGACCCCGGCGGGCGGCTCGGACCGCGCCGGGGCGGACGGCGTCGGGGCGTGCGTCGCGTCGGCGGCGCCGGCTGTGTCGAAGGTCTCCATGTCAGGTTCTTTCGACACGGCGCCCGGCTATCATGAGCCTCGCCCGCGCCCCGATCGCGCGCGCTCGGCGCCGGCCTTGGCCGCGTGCGCCGCGCGCCGCGCGGCGACGAGGGCCTCGGGCGGCAGATACGAGAGGCCGTCGTAGGCCAGGAAGCGCCACCAGTCGCGCGAGCGGGGCGCCGGCGCCGTGCGCACGGCCCGCGCCAGGTGAGCGCGTGCGGCGCGGCGGTCGCTCGCCGACTCCTCGACACCGATCCAGCCGTGACAGAACGCGAGGCGTTCGCGCACGAGCGCCGGCGGGAGGCCGGCGGCGCCGTCGGCGGCGAGCGCTTTCTCGACGGTAAGCAGGTTGTTGCGGGCCGCCACGAGCAAGCCACCCGGCTCCGTCATCTGGTCGGCCGCGCCTACCCGATAGCGGGTCGAGGCGGCGTCGATGAAGGCGACGGGGCCGAGCCGGGTCACCCGCACGTAGAAGTCGTAGTCCTCGCCGGCCCCCGGCAGGAGGTCCTCGCCGAACCCGCCGACCCGCTCCTGCCACTCGCGCCGCAGCATCACGGTGGAGGTGTGCAGCAGGTTGCCCATGACGATCCACGGATAGACGTCGCCGACGGAGCAGCGCGTGCCCGCGAGCTCGACGGGGCACTCCGACCACAACTCGTCGAGCCGGGTGCTCTGGGCGAAGCGCTCGCGCCCGAAGTAGCGGTAGGCCGTGTACATGCGTGTGAGGTAGCGCTCGTAGACGACGCGACCGGCGTCGTCTACCGCGCTCATGTCGGTCCAGACGAGGCCGACGTCGGGGTGCCGCGCCAGCACGGCGACCTCGGCCTCGAGCTTCCAGGGCAGCCACGAGTCGTCGCTGTCGAGGAACGCGACGAGATCGCCCCGGGCCTCGGCCAGGGCACGGTTGCGGGCCGCGGACACGCCCGCGTTGTCCTGCCGGATGCAGCGGACCCGATCGTCGGCGAGGCTCGCCAGGACCGCGGCGGTGTCGTCGGTCGAGCCGTCGTCGACGACGACGACCTCGAGCCTGGTCCAGGTCTGGGCGAGCGCCGAGCGGACGGCCGCGACGACGAGCGCCGCACGATTGTACGTGGGCACGACGACGCTCACG
This sequence comes from uncultured Actinomycetes bacterium, assembly GCA_963767005.1. Lineage (GTDB taxonomy): Bacteria > Actinomycetota > Thermoleophilia > UBA2241 > UBA2241 > Bog-752. The sequence goes on along the minus strand of CAVYCN010000008.1, from coordinate 135,099 downwards.
AGCGGCCCGGGCATGTGTCCCCCTTGTCGGCGATCGTTGCCGTCTGTCCCCCGCTTGACGACACGTGCCGTCACCCTATCTCACCGCTTCCGCGACGGTCCACCCAGCCCGCCCTGCGCGGCTCGGGAGGAGCAGCGCTCTTCGTACGTGTGACCCGTACTGCACATTCGTCGCGGCCGGCGCGCGTCGCCGTCGTGCGCCTGCGCTCATTCGTGTCGAGCGGCACAAACGATGAAACTCCGAGCAATTTCCCACTTTCACGTACGAAGTTGGGCGCGGGTTGACGCACGCGAAAAGGGCCGGTAAGGTCCCGGACGTTTACTTGCCAGGCAACGCTCCACGACCGACCAAAAGCACACGGCGCGCTCCATGACGGCGCCCACCCCAAAGAGGTCTGCCGACCTCTGAAAGGAGGCAGGTCATGCACCGTAGACGATTGGCCCCGGCCCACTTGCAAAGCCGCTATTCCCCCTTCTGCCCGATCTCACTCGTCCTGAAGACGATCCAGCGTTAGACCCCACCCCCGTCCGGCCGACCGCGTGATCCGTGCGGATCTCGCGGCCGTCGCGCCGCGTTCGCGGTTCGGCCGGACGGCAGCTTCCCTCTGACCGACGGCGACGGCTCGTCGCCGTCTCGAGTCGGGCTGGGGCGGGGTCTCCATCCCCCGCTTCGGCGAGCACCGAACGCCGCGATCGGAAAGGCGCGGCACGGCATGGAGGGACGGCCGGCATGGGCCGGACCGCACCCCGCAACCGCCAACCGAAACGGAGCCGTGGAAATGAGACGTACCCTGCTCACCGTCGCAGCCCTCACGCTGCTCGCGAGCGGCGTGCTCGTCGCCGTGGCCGGCCCCGCCACGGCGCGGGCCGCGACCATCAAGAACAAGACACTCACCACCTACAGCGTGCCGGCCGGCGCCCACAACCTGGTCTACAGCAATGTGACCTTCAAGGGCGGCGACTCGAGCACGGCCGTGCTCACGATCAGTCGCGGTGCCCACAACATCACGTTCAGCCACTGCACGATCGGCTCGGGCCCCTGGAACGGCGTCACGATCAACGCGACCAACGGCAACGTGTACAACATCACGTTCACGCACTGCCACATCCTGCGGGCCGGTCGCATGGGCATCGAGTGCACCCAGCGGCCCACGTCCAACACGCGCGGGTATCGCAACATCAGGGTGATCAGCACCGTGATCGAGGCCTCCGGCGAGGAGGCCATGTCGTTCGACGGCGGGTACTTCCCCGCACACTCGCTGATCAGCGGCGTCACGATCAAGGGCTCCGACGACCAGCAGGACCCGCAGTACTCGGGCGCGATCGAGATCAACGGGCCCACGTACTTCACCGTCCAGAACACGACGATCTACGCCTGCCGCAAGAACGCCCTCAACCTCGAGGGGCCGGCCGGCAAGAACTGCCACCTCGTCTTCAAGAAGGTGACGATCAACTACGGCGTGCGCAAGGAGACCACCCCGACCGACAGCTCGACGGCTCGTCTGACCGAGCTGCAGGACGTCAACGACGCGGTGTTCTCGCACTGCAAGTTCATCCTCGGCCACGCTTGGAACGCCGGCTACTGGACGAGCAGCTCCCACAACAACCTCTCGACGAGCACCATCAAGGGCTCGACCCCGTCCGGGCGCAGCCTGTGGTCGCTCGACGGCGGCTGCGGTAGCAATCGCCTGCCGAAGCGCGCCTAGGACCACATCCGAGACGCAAAGGCAGTCGAGCGGGGCGGGGCGCCGCTGACGCGGCGCCCCGCCCCGCTCGACCCCGCGCCGGCCGCTAGACGACCGGCGCCGACTCCTGCTCCTCGTACCAGGCGAACGTGCGTGCCATACCGGCGCGGAAGTCGACCACCGGATGGTAGTCGAGCAGCTCGGCGGCCCGCTGGATGCCCGCCTGGGAGTGGCGTACCTCGCCGGGCCGCGGGTCGACGAACTCGACCGGCACCTCGCGCCCGACCAGCTCGTTCAAGACGGTGACCATGTCGAGCAGGGTGATGCGCTCGCCGCAGGCGATGTTGACCACCTCGCCGCTCACACGCGGCGCCCGCAGCGCGAGCAGGTTGGCGTGCACGACGTTGTCGATGTAGGAGAAGTCGCGCGACTGCAGACCGTCGCCGTACACGCGGTAGGGCACGTTGTGCAGCGCCGACAGGGCGAAGCGGGCGATCACGCCCGAGTACTGCGACGTGGGGTCCTGGCGTGGCCCGAAGACGTTGAAGTAGCGCAACGCCAGGGTCTCGAGGCCGTAGATCTCGGAGAACACCCGGCAGAAGCTCTCGGCGGCCAGCTTGGTCACGGCGTACGGCGACATCGGCCGCGGCGGCATCTGCTCGGTCTTGGGCAGCTCGTGCCCGTCGCCGTAGACCGACGACGACGAGGCCAGCACGACCCTGCGCACGCCCGCCCGCCGCGCGGCCGAGAGCAGCTTGAGGGTACCCTCGACGTTGACCGCGTTGGTCGTGACCGGCGCCTTCACGGAACGGCTGACCGACGGCAGCGCGGCCTGGTGCAGGATGAGCTGTACGCCGTCGACGGCCTCCTCGACGGTCTCGAGGTCGCGGATGTCGCCCTCGACGAGCTCGATGTCGTCGAGGCAGTGGGCCAGGTTGCCGCGCCGACCGGTGGCGAAGCTGTCGAGGACGCGTACGGCCCAGGAGCCGTCGGCCAGCAGGGCGTCGACGATGTTCGAGCCGATGAAGCCGGCCCCGCCGGTCACGAGTACTCGCTCCTGTGCCACCGCTCCTCCTCTGTCGTTGCGCCCGCGCACCCGCCGGCGCTCACGGGCTCTTATCGGCCGGATCCGTGCCCGTGCTTACCCCTCGGCGCCCGAAGCGACGCCGAAAGGACGCCGGGAGGGTGGCCAAGCGCGGTCGCGAGGGGGTGCGGCACCGGGCGACGGCCGGCGGACGATGCCGTCGGGACGACTGGAGGCGGCACCAGGAGTCGAACCTGGGATCGAGGTGTTGCGCACCCCCGCCTTACCACTTGGCCATGCCGCCCCACTCGCGCGTCCGGCCGCCCGGCCCGCGGCTTCGCGTCCGCAAAAGGACGAGCCCGGGTCGTCGACGGCCGCGCCGACGACGCCAAGCCTATACGAGGCGGAGGAGCTGGGGAAGGGGGTCTCTCCGCGTCAGTAGGCGCCGCGCTTGCCCAGCACGGCGGGGATGGTCTCGAGCAGGATCTTGATGTCCCAGGACAGCGTCCAGCCGGTGACGTACATGTAGTCGAGCTTGACCATCTCGTCGAAGGGCACGTCGTTGCGGCCGGTCACCTGCCACAGGCCGGTCATGCCGGGCGTGATGTCGAGACGCTTCTTGGTCCAGCCCCGGCAGCGGGCAGCCTCGTCGACCCAGAGCGGTCGGGGGCCCACCAGGCTCATCTCGCCACGCACCACGTTGAGGATCTGGGGCACCTCGTCGAGGCTCCACTTGCGGATGAAACGCCCCACGCGTGTGACCCGCGGATCGCTCTTCATCTTGAACATCGGCCCCGAGTACTCGTTCAGGTCGGCGAGGTCATGGCGCAGCTCCTCGGCGTTCACGTGCATCGAGCGCAGCTTGATCATGCGGAACACGTGGCCACCGCGCCCCATGCGCTCCTGCCTGAAGAACACGGGGCCGCGCGAGTCGAGCTTGATGGCCACGGCGAGCACGCCGATCAGCGGTAGCACCAGCAGGGTCAGCGCGCCGCCGGCCACGAGGTCGAAGGCGCGCTTGACCACCATGTTGAAGCGCGACATCTCGACGTGGGCGACGTCGAGCAGGGGGATGCCCTCGACGTCGTCCATCTCGGTCTGCGAGCTCAGGATCTCGAACAGCCGCGGCACGATGTTCACCCGCACGCCGCGGTCGGCGCAGGTACGCACCACGTCGAGGATCTGCTGGTGGCGAGCCCGTGAGAACGCGATGATCACGCGCGTCACGCGCTGGCTGTCGAGCACGTCGTTCAGGTCCTCGAGCCGGCCGATCACCGGCACGGGCAGCTTGCTCGGCCCGAACGGCTCGCCGTCGTCGAGGTAGCCGACGAGGCGCAGGTTGTACTCGGGGTGCTTGCCGATCTTCTCGCCCAGCAGATGCCCGACCGCGCCGGCGCCGACGATCAGGGTGCGTTCCGACAGGCGCGGCGAGCGCCACACCGCGGCCCGCGCCACGGCCCGGCAGAGCGGCACGGCGGCGACCTCGCAGCCCCAGAGCACGGCGATGTAGCCGAGCGCGTCGGTCGTGCCGTCGAGCACCAGGGTGAGGACGAGGGCGCTCCAGGCCGCCACCGAGATCGCGGTCAGACCGCGCAGGCCCTCGGAGAACACCCAGCCGTTGATGCTGCGCGCCGAGCTGCGGTACAGGCCGTAACCGTACAGCACGAAGATCGTCCAGGGCACCATGAAGAAGATGGCGGCGAGCGGCGGCCTGAGGCTGGCGTAGTCGCCGAGGGAGCGCTCGACGAGCGGCATGTGCGCCATGAGCGGCAGCAGCACGTAGGCGAGGGCCGACGCGAGGGCCAGTGCGACGCAGTCGCCGGCGAGCGTGACGAGCGCGCGCCGACCCCCCACCCCGCGCGGGCTGCCGACCGCGACCTCGCCGAGCGCAAGGCCGGCGTCGAGGTTCGCGCCGTTGGGAGCAGCCGCGTACGTGTTCTCCTTGACGATGCCGTCGCTCACCGGCTCTGCTGCCTCTTCCATCGAGCTGCCCCTGATGCGGCCGTCTCGAGCAAGGCTACCCATGGCTTCGGTGGGCGACGACTGTTTGACCAGGTCGCTCGTCGCCGTCCCGGGCTGCCCGCCTGCCCCGTTCATCGGTGGGTCCCCGCCATCACTTGAGCGCCCCGCGACGCCGCGCTCGCGCCTGCGCCGGGACCGGGTCCCGGCGTGCCCTGGATGGCCGGCGGCGGCCGCCTAGCACCGTCGCTCCAGGCGTTCGACCGCGGTCGCCCGGCCGCCCGCGGCGGTGACGACGAGCGCGTCGATGCGCACGTCGCCGTCGGCCACCTCGAACTGCGCCGGCAGCTCGGTCAGAAAGCGTCGCAGGATGATGTCGCTGCGCACGCCGATCACCGAGTCGCGCGGGCCGCACATGCCGACGTCGGTGATGGCCGCGGTGCCCTGCGCCGTGACGTGCTCGTCGGCCGTCTGGATGTGGGTGTGCGTGCCGATCACGGCGGTGACGCGGCCGTCGAGGTACCTGGTCATGGCGACCTTCTCGCTCGTCGCCTCGGCGTGCAGGTCGACGACGATCGTCTCGGCCATCGTCTGAGCCTCGTCGACGAGCGCGTCGACGATACGGAAGGGCGAGATGCTCGTGCCCATGAAGACCTGACCCATGAGGTTGATGACGACCACCTCGTCGCCGCTTGCCGCCGTGCGCACGGTGAGGCCGCGGCCCGGGCTCGACGGCGGGAAGTTCGCCGGGCGCACGATGCGGTCGCTGGAGTCGAGGAACGGAAAGATCTCGCGCTGACGCCAGACATGGTTGCCGGTGGTGATCACGTCGACCCCGGCGGTCAGCAGCTTCTGGGCGAGCTTCGACGTGATGCCGGCGCCGTTGGCCACGTTCTCGCCGTTGGCCACGACGAAGTCGGTCTCGAACTCGTCGACGAGACCGGGCAGCTCGCGCACGACGGCGTCGCGCCCGGGCTGCCCGAACACGTCGCCCAGGAACAGGATCCTCACCCGCGTTTCTCCCTTCGTACCAGCCCGGCCGGAGACCGCTAGTCTACCCTGCGGGCGACGATGCCAGCCGTACCCGACAGCGCGCCTGTTGCCAGCGCTGGCAACAGGTCGTGGCGGGACAGGCGCACGCGGTCGCGGTGCGCACGATCACGAGATCCCCCCCAGCGCCGGCAGCGCGGCTGCCCGGCCAGAAACGGCGGCGACGCGACCGGCAGGCCGCCGCTTGCGCGCGGCCCTCAGGCCTTGAAGATGAGGCGCACGGCTCCCTGCGCCGCGGCGATGACCGGCGACGGGTACACGCCCACCGCGAGCACGCCGAGCACCGCGACGGCCGTCGCGCTGGCGATGCCGCCGTCGGCGGCCAGCAGCTCGGGCTCCTCGGCGGCCGGCTCGGCCTCGCGGAAGTACAGGTACCAGACGATCCGCAGGTAGTAGAACGCCGACACCGCGCTCATCACGACGGCGACGACCGCGAGCCAGGTGAGGTGCGCGTCGATCACGGCCGTGAACAGGTAGAACTTGCCCCAGAAGCCGGCGAGCGGCGGGATGCCGGTCAGCGACAGCATGAAGAGCGTCATGGCGAAGGCGGTGAGCGGCATGCTGCGACCCATGCCGGCGAGCTCGTCGAGCGTGTAGGCAAAGGCCCGGCGGTTGCGGATGAGCACGAGCACGCCGAACGCGCCGAGGTTCATGAACGTGTAGGCGGCCAGGTAGAACAGGACCGCGCCGGCGCCGGTCGTGTCGTGGCTGCGGCCCAGGGCGACCAGGCCGAGGAGCAGGTAGCCGGCGTGCGCGATGCTCGAGTAGGCGAGCAGCCGCTTGAGGTTGCGCTGCGGCAGGGCGAGCACGTTGCCGACGACCATGGTCAGCACGGCCAGGATGATCAGCACGTCGGACCAGCCCTGCGAGGCCGGGATGAGCGCCAGAGCGACGATACGCAGGAAGCCGGCGAAGGCGCCGGCCTTGATGCCGACCGACATGAAGGCGGTGACCGGCGTCGGGGCGCCTTCGTAGACGTCGGGCGCCCAGCCGTGGAACGGCACCGCTGCGATCTTGAAGCCGAAGCCGGTCGCCACCAGCACGAGGGCGACGAGCAGCATCGCGTTGCGCGGGTCGCCGGCGGCGAGTGAGCGCTGGATGGAGCCGTAGCCCGTGGCCCCGGTCGCGCCGTAGACGAGGGCGAGGCCGAAGGCGAGGACGGCCGACGCGAAGGCGCCGTTCACGAAGTACTTGATGGCCGCCTCGCCCGACTTGCGGTCGCGGCGCAGCACGCCGGCCAGCACGTAGCTCGGCAACGACATGAGCTCGAACGACACGAGCAGGGCGATGAGGTCGGTCGAGATCGCCATGCAGACCATGCCGCTCAAGGCGAGCAGCAGCAGCAGGTAGAACTCGCCCGCCTTGATGCGATGCTGGGCAAGGTAGCCGTCGGACAGCAGGACGGTGAGCACGCCGATCGCGCAGAACAGCACCGTGAAGAAGAGCCCGTACTGGTCGAGCCGGACCATGCCGTTGAAGCCGTATCTGCCCTGCCGGGCGCCGAACCCGAGGCCGCCGGTGAAGACGCGCCAGAGCGCGTCGCCACCCGACCAGGTCGCCCACTGGCCGATCGCCACCGAGGCGGCCACGACGAGGCCGCCGGCGGACAGCCAGCCGAGGACCTTGGGGCGCCGCTCGAAGACGAGGTCGGCGAGCAGCACGACCACCGCGGTCGCGAGGATGACGACGGTGGGCAGCACGATGAAGACCGAGTTGTTCATCTAGAGCAGCCCCCGTGCGAAACGACCGAGGTCGGCGAGTGTCCCGCCGTGGGCCTGGGCGAGGGACGGCACGACGCGATCGACGATCTGCTGGACCGGCAGGTGGACGAGATTGATGAAGGTGTTGGGGTAGACGCCCACCCACACGGCGAGCACGACGAGCGGCAGCAGCGACGCGATCTCGCGCGCACCGAAGTCGGACAGGGCGAAGGCCGGCTTGACCGCCTCGTCGCCGCGGTCGTTGAACATGACGCGCTGGAACATCCAGAGCAGGTAGCAGGCCGCCAGGATCACGCCGAGGGCGGCGACGGCCGCCATCCAGTGCGAGTAGTGGAACAGGCCGAGCAGGCTCAGGAACTCGCCCACGAAGCCCGACAGGCCGGGCAGGCCGAGCGAGCCGAGCGTGAAGAACAGGAAGAAGCCGGCCAGCACCGGCAGCGGCGTGGCCAGACGGGCCATCGCGGCGATCTCACGCGTGTGCGTGCGCTCGTAGAGGAAGCCGACCAGCAGGAACAGGGCGCCCGTGAGCAGGCCGTGGCTGAACATGACGAGGATCGCGCCCACCATGCCCTGGGCGTTGCCGAGCACGGCCACCGACACGAAGATGCCGAGCGTGACGAAGCCCATGTGGCTGACGCTCGAGTAGGCGACGAGCTTCTTCAAGTCCTTCTGCTGCATCGACACCAGGGCGCCGTAGATGATGGCCACGATCGACAGGGCGACGACGAGCGGGATGAAGGCGACCGCGGCGTCGGGGAAGATCGGCAGGCAGAAGCGCAGCATGCCGTAGCCGCCCATCTTCAGCAGGACGCCGGCGAGGATCACGGAGCCCGCCGTCGGGGCCTCGACGTGGGCGTCGGGCAGCCAGGTGTGGAGCGGCCACATCGGCACCTTGATGGCGAAGGCGACGAAGAAGGCGGCGAAGGCCCAGAGCTGCAGGTCGTAGGGCAGGATCAGGTGCGAGAGCTGCTGGATGTCGAACGTCAGCCCGACCGGCGAGTTGCCGCGCGCGTACCAGACCAGGGCGATGATGGCGACCAGCATGAGCACGCTGCCGACCAGCGTGAACAGGAAGAACTTGACGGCGGCGTAGATCTTCCGGGGACCGCCCCAGATCCCGATGATGAAGAACATCGGGATCAGCATGGCCTCCCAGAACACGTAGAACAGGAAGATGTCGGTCGCGCAGAACACGCCGGTCATGCCGACCTGGAGGAGCAGCAGCGTCGCGAAGAAGCCGCGCTCGCGGTCCTTGACGTAGTGCCAGCTCGCGATGATCACGATGAAGCCGAGCAGCGTGGTCAGGAAGATGAACAGCGCCGAGATGCCGTCGATGCCGAAGCCGTAGTGGATGTTGAAGCGCTTGATCCAGACGACGTTCTCGACGAACTGCATGCCGGGCCGGTTCGCGTGGAGGCGGAGCAGCAGCACGATCGACAGCGCGAAGGCGGCCAGCGTGACGACCAGGCTGACGACCTTGTAGAAGGTCGGCCGGCCCCTGCCGAACAGGGCGATGATCACGACGCCGACGAGCGGCAGGTACGTGATGACCGAGAGGATGGGAAAGCCCGCCTGCTGATGCCAGCCCACGGTCAGGCCCTCCAGACGTAGCGGACGATGATGACGAGCACGAACAGGCCGCCGAAGACGCCGAACGCGTAGCTCTGGGCGCGGCCGGTCTGCAGCGGCCGCAGGGCGCGCCCGAAGGCGGCCCAGACGGCGGCGATGCCGTTGACGGCGCCGTCGACCACCTTGACGTCGACGAACGTCCACAGCCACGAGGCGAAGCCCATGACCGGACGCACCACACCGGCGTCGTAGATCTCGTCCATATAGAACTTGTGCAGCGACGCCTGGTAGGCCCAGGGCACGCGAGCGGCGACTCGCGCGGGCAGCTCGGGGCGCCGCAGGTAGGCCTGCCACGACGTGCCGATGCCGAGCACGACCACGACGAGCGACAGGAGCATGAGGGCGCCACCGGTGCCGGCCCAGGCGAAGTGCTCGCTCTCGACTCTGAAGAAGACCGGGTGCAGGAAGGTGTGCAGCCAGCCGCCGCCGGGCGGCAGGCCGATCACCAGGCCGAGCACCGCGGCCGGCACGGCAAGGATGACGAGCGGCACGGTCATCACGGCCGACGACTCGTGGATGTGATGCTGCACCTCGGCGTCGGCGCGGTTCTCGCCCCAGAAGGTCAGGAACATGAGGCGGAACATGAACACCGCCGTCACGAAGGCGGTGACCAGACCCACCAGCCAGACCACGTAGTAGTGGCCCGAGAAGGCGCCGCCCAGGATCTCGTCCTTGGCCCAGAAGCCGGCGAACGGGAACAGACCGACGTTGGCGAGGGCGCCGACCATCATCGTCCAGAAGGTGAGCGGCAGCTTCTTGCGCAGGCCGCCCATGTGACGCATGTCCTGCTCGCCCGACATGGCGTGGATCACCGAGCCCGAGCCCAGGAAGAGCAGGCCCTTGAAGAAGCCGTGGGCGAACAGGTAGAAGATGCCTGCCACCCAGGCGCCCGCGCCGAGCGCCATGAACATGAAGCCGAGCGACGAGATCGTGGAGTAGGCGATCACCTTCTTGATGTCGTTCTGGGTGAGCGCGATACAGGCGGCGTAGATCGCCGTGAAGCAGCCCACCCCCATGACGACGAGCATGGCGGTGTGCGAGTGGCTCACGAGCGGGTAGCTGCGGGCGATCATGTAGACGCCGGCGTTCACCATCGTGGCGGCGTGGATCAGGGCGCTGACCGGGGTCGGGCCCTCCATCGCGTCGGGCAGCCAGACGTGCAGCGGGAACTGGGCGCTCTTGCCGACCGCGCCGACGAAGAGCAGCAGGCTGATCCAGGTGACGAGACCCGGGCTCACGTGGGCCGCGTGGGCGAAGACCTGCGAGAACTGCAGGGTGCCGAACGTCACGAACATGAGGAACACGCCCAGGGTGAAGCCCCAGTCGCCCACGCGGTTGACGAGGAAGGCCTTCTTGCCGGCCTGCGAGGCGCTCTTCTTGTGGAACCAGAACGAGATCAGCAGGTACGAGCAGAGGCCCACGCCCTCCCAGCCCAGGAACATGAGCAGGTAGTTGTCGGCCAGCACGAGGGTGAACATGGCGAACATGAAGAGGTTGAGGTAGGCGAAGAATCGGTAGTAGCCACCGTCGCCGCGCATGTAGCCGATCGAGTAGTAGTGCACGAGCATGCCGATCGTGCTGACCACGATGAGCATGACGGCGGCGAGCGCATCGACGTAGTAGCCCCACTGCACCTGAAACGAGCCGGCCGAGACCCAGCTGAACAGGTGCACGTCGATCGTCTGCGTGTGGTGGCCGAAGACGTGCGCCACGACGACCATGCTGAGCACCCACGAGCCGGTGACGGCGGCGAGCGACGCGACCTCGGGCCGCCGGGCCAGCGCGTTGCGGCCGAGCAGCAGCGTGATCACGAAGCCGGCGAGCGGCAGGGCCGGGATCAGGGCGATGGCGACGTGCACGGCGGGCCCCCTAGCCCTTCATCTCGCTGAACTCGTCGGCCTGCACCGACCGGCGGTTGCGGTAGTTGGCGACGATGATCGCCAGGCCGACCGTCACTTCGGCGGCCGCCAGGGTGATGATGAACAGCACGAAGAAGGTGCCGCGACCGGCGGCCCCCGGCATGAAGTCGGCGAAGGCGGCGAGGGCGAGGTTCACGGCGTTCAGCATGAGCTCGAGGCTCATCACGATGAGCACGACGTTGCGCCGCGCGAGCACGCCGTAGGCGCCGATGCAGAAGAGGCCGGAGGCGAGGGTCAGATACCAGTCGACGGGGCTCACGGCCTGCTAGTCCCCCAATGGGCTTGCGTTGTTGTGGCTCAGCCAGGTGTGACTGCGTGGCACGGCTAGTCCTCCTTGCGGGCCAGCACGATGGCGCCGACCATGGCCGACAGCAGGACGATCGAGACGAGCTCGAACGGAAAGACGTAGGCGCTGAAGAGGCCGTTTGCGATGCCGGTCAGCGAGACATTGTGCGCGTGGCTGCCGCTGAGCGGCATCTTCGAGGTCACGAGCACGACGGTGAGCACGACGAAGGTCGCGACGGCAAGCGGCAGGGCGACGATCGACTGGCGGTTGAAGTAGAAGCCGCGACCGGTGCGCTGCTGCTCGGTCAGCATGATGGCGAACAGCACGACGACCGAGATGGCGCCCACGTAGATCAGGATCTGGATGACGGCGAGCAGGCCGGCGTCGAGCAGCACGTAGGCCGCCGCCACGCCCAGGAAGCAGGCCACCATCGCCATCGCCGAGTGCACGATGTTGCGCAGGGCGACCACGGCGATGCCGCAGCCCAGCACCCAGACGGCGACGATCACGAACAGGATGGGATGGAAGTCGCCCTGCGGCATCAGAGGTCACGCTCGATCTCGTCGAGGTCGCCGTCGCCCTTGAGCGGCGCCCACTGCCAGCCTCTGCCCTCGACCGCGTCGCGCACATGGGGCTCGACGTCGGCCACGATGGGGCGCGGCCCGTCGGTCTTCTGCGGGACGCGCACGAACAGCGACTCGCCGGCGAGCTTCGTGCGGCTGTAGCCGGCGAGCTCGAAGAAGGCGGTCTGCTCGAGCGCGTCGTAGGGACACACCTCGACGCACTCGCCGCAGAAGATGCAGCGGCTCTCGTCTAAATCGTAGCTGCGCAGCACGCGCCGGTCGATCTCGATGGAGCCGGTCGGGCAGGTCTCGGCGCACTTGCCGCACGAGATGCAGCCGACCGTCTGCAGCGGCAGGTTGTCGGGCGTCGAGACGATCGTGTCCCAGCCGCGCCCCATGGCATCGTAGCAGCTCGCCCCGACCTCCATGCGGCAGACGCGCACGCAGCGCAGGCACATGATGCAGCGGTTGGGCTCGCGCATGATGAAGTCGTGGCGCAGGTCGGCCGGGTAGTCGTGGGTCGCCTGCCCGTGGAAGCGGTTCTCGAAGACTTCGTACTCGATGCCGAGGCTCTGCAGCTCGCACTCGCCGTTGGCCGGGCAGTGGCAGTCGAGGCACAGGGCCGCGCCCTCGCGCGCCTGCTCCTCGGTCAGGCCGAGCTCGACCTCGGCGAAGCCGGTCACGCGCTCGGCCGCCGGCAGCTCGGGCATGCGCGGCCGCGGCGCCGGGTGCGAGACGTCGACCGTCATGTCGATGAACACCGGCTTGACGTCCGCCAGGCGGGCGACGGCCGGGTCGAGCCGCTTGCGCGCCGCGAGCGCGGCCGGGAAGGCCGTCGCCCGCACCTCGGCGAGCTCGCGCGCGACGGCCGCCATGTCGTGGCCGCGCAGGAACGCGTCGATGCTCCAGGCGGCGCGCTTGCCCTGGGCGACCGCCTCGACCGCCGTGCGCGCGCCCAGCACGGCGTCGCCGCCGGCGAAGATGCGCGGATCGTCGGTCTGCAGGGTGTCGTCGTTCACGCGGACGGTGCCGGCCGCCGTGCGGCCCACGCCTTGCGCTTCGCTTGTGCCGTCGAGTTGCGGCACGTGGGCGCCGGCGTTCACGACCTGGTCGCAGGCCAGCACGAACGTGGCGCCGCCGTCGCGACGCAGCTCGATGCCGGTCGGCGCGCCGCCGGCGCCGGTCTGCAGGGCGATCGGCGCCACGGCCTCTTCGAGCCGCACGCCCTCGTCGAGTGCCGCGGCGATCTCGGCCGCCGGCGTCGCCATGTCGGCCCGCGCGCCCGGCGCGAGCCAGGTGACGTCGGTCGCGCCCTTGCGGCGCGCCACGCGGCAGGCCTCGGCGGCGGCGAAGCCGTCGCCGACGACGGCCACCGTGCCGCCGACCGTCACGTCGTCGCCGCGCTCGAGGCCGGCCAGCAGCTCGAGCGCGTCGGTCACGCCGGCCGCTTCGGCGCCGGCGACGGCGAGCGCCGGGGTGTGCAGCGCGCCCAAGCCGAGGAACACGGCGTCGTAGGACGCCGTCAGGTCGTCGAGCCGCAGGTCGGCGCCGAGGCGCTTGCCGCACTCGAGCTCGACGCCCAGGCGCCAGAGCACGTTGAGCTCCTTGTCGAGCACCTCGCGCGGCAGGCGGAAGCTGGGGATGCCGTAGCGCAGCATGCCGCCGGGCCGCGACTCGGCCTCGAAGATCGTCACCTGGTGGCCGTCGAGGCGGGCGTAGAACGCGCAGGCCAGGCCGGCCGGCCCGGCGCCAACGACGGCGACACGCTTGCCGCTGTCGGGCCGCGGCTCGTAGGGCAGGAGCAGCTCGCCGGTCTGCTCGTCGTCGAGGCACTGGTCGGCCATGAAGCGGTGCAGCGAGCAGATCGTGATGGGCTCGTCGACGAGACGGCGTCGGCAGGGCTCCTCGCAGGGCCGCGGGCAGACGCGCCCGAGGATCGCCGGGAACGGCAGGTCCTCGCGCAGCTTGCGCACGCCGGCGGCGTAGTCGCCCCGTGCGACGGCGTCGAGGAACTGCGGGATCTTGATCCCCGTCGGGCAGGCGTCGGCGCAGGGCGGCGTGCAGAACGAGCTGTGGTCGGACAGCAGCAGCTCGAGATAGAGCCGCCGCATCTTGCGCACCTTCTCGGTGTCGGTGTGCACGACGATGCCGTCGGCGGCGTAGGTCGAGCAGCTCGACACCGGCTTGCCCCAGCCCTCGACCTCGACCATGCACAGGCGGCAGGCGGCCGAGGCCGGCAGACGCGACTCGTAGCACAGCGTCGGGATGCGCACCCCGGCCCGCTCGGCGGCCTGCAGGATGGTCTCGCCGCGGTCGCACGTCACCTCGTGCCCGTCGACCGTGAGCGTCATCTGCGGCACGGCGGCCACCGGGCGGGAGGCCGGCGCGGCCGCCTTAGCGGCGTCGCGAGGCTGCGCGCTCACGCCGCACCTCCGTCGGCCGCGCCGGCCTGCGAGCCCGAGTGCACCCGGACGGCGTTGAAGTTGCAAACCTGGCGGCAGGTGTCGCACTTGATGCAGAGGTCGGTGTCGATCACGTGCATCTGCTTGCGCTCGCCGGTGATCGCCTGGGTCGGGCACTTCTTGGCGCAGAGCCCGCAGCCGGTGCAGTCGCCGCTGATGTAGTAGGTGATGAGCGCCTTGCAGCGACCGGCGGGGCAGCACCGGTCCTCGACGTGGGCGACGTACTCGTCGCGGAAGTAGCGCAGCGTGCTGAGCACCGGGTTGGGGGCGCTGCCGCCGAGGGCGCACAGCGAGCCGTCGATGATGTACTCGGACAGCTCCTCGAGGAGCTCGATGTCGTCGGGCCGGCCCTCGCCCTCGGTGATGCGCACGAGCGTCTCGAGCATGCGCTTGGTGCCCAGGCGGCAGGGCACGCACTTGCCGCAGCTCTCGTCCTGGGTGAACTGCAGGAAGAACTTGGCGAAGTCGACCATGCAGGTCGAGTCGTCGACCACGACCATGCCGCCCGAGCCCATCATCGAGCCGGCGGCCAGCAGGCTCTCGAAGTCGACGGGCGAGTCGAGCAGGTCGGCCGGCAGGCAGCCGCCCGAGGGGCCGCCGAGCTGCACGGCCTTGAACTCGCGGCCGGGCAGCATGCCGCCGCCCACGTCGAAGATGACCTCGCGCAGCGTGGCGCCCATCGGCACCTCGACGAGGCCGCCGTTCTGGAGCTTGCCGGTGAGCGAGAAGATCTTGGTGCCCTTCGAGGTCTCGGTGCCCATCGCGCGGTAGGCGTCGACGCCGTGCGACACGATCCAGGGCACGTTGGCGAACGTCTCGACGTTGTTCAGGTTGGTCGGCTGGCCGTAGAGGCCGTGGGCGACGGTGCGGATGTGCTTGCCGCGCGGCATGCCGCGCTGGCCCTCGATGCTCGCGGTGAGCGCCGTGGACTCGCCGCAGACGAAGGCGCCGGCGCCCTGGTTGATGCGGATGTCGAAGTCGAAGCCCGAGTCGAGGATGTTCGCGCCGAGCAGGCCGCGCTCGCGCGCCTGGGCGAGGGCGGCGTCGAGGCGCTGCACGGCGAACGGATACTCGGCGCGCACGTACACGAAGCCGTGCACCGGCGCCACGCCCGAGCCGATCGCATAGGCGGCGATGATCATGCCCTCGACCACCGAGTGCGGGTTGCCCTCGAGCACCGAGCGGTCCATGAAGGCGCCGGGGTCGCCCTCGTCACCGTTGCAGATGACGTACTTGCAGTCGCCGGGGTTGGCCCGGCAGGAGCGCCACTTGCGGCCGGCCGGAAAGCCGGCGCCGCCGCGGCCGCGCAACCCCGAGTTCTCGATGTCGTCGATCACGCCGACCGGGTCGTCGCGCACGAGCACGTCGGCCAGCGCGCGATAGCCGTCCTGGGCGAGGTAGTCGTCGATCGAGTAGGGGTCGATGCGGCCGTTCAAGTTGAGCACGAGACGGCGCTGCCCGGCGTAGAACGGGATGTCCTCCTCGTGGGGCACCGGCTCGCCGGTCGCCGGGTGCTTGTAGAGGCGCTTCTCGTAGACGCCGTCGGCCTCGATGCTGGCCGTGATGATGCCGGCCACATCGGTCGCCCGCACCCGCGAGTAGAACAGGCCCTGGGGCTGCAGCAGCACGATCGGGCCCTGCTCGCAGAAGCCGTGGCAGCCGGTCTCGACGACCCGCACCGTGTCGGCCAGGCCCTTGTCGGCGAGCTGCTCGCGGAAGGCGGCGGTGACGGCCGGACGGCCGGACGCGTGGCAGGCCGTGCCGGCGCAGATGCGCACCTCGCGGGCGCCCTCGTGGGCGATGATGCTCTCGGGGTGCAGCGCGCGGGCGAGGGCGGCTTCGATCAGGCTGCCGCGATCGATCGCCACGCTCATCGGTCGACCTCGGCGCGGTGGCGCAGCTCGCCGACCAGGCTGCGCGCCTTGTCGGGCGTCATGCGGCCGTGAGTCTCATCGTCGCCGATGCGCACTACCGGGGCCAGGGCGCAGGCGCCGACGCAGCTCACGGTCTGCAGGGTGAAGAGGCGGTCCTTGCTGGTCTTGCCGACCTCGAGGCCGAGTTCCTCGGAGAAGGCCTCGGTGATGAGCGGCGCGCCGGCGACGTGGCAGGCGGTGCCGTGACAGACGGTCACGACGAAGCGGCCCACGGGGTTCAGGCGGAACTGGTCGTAGAAGCTCGCCACGCCGTAGAGCTGCGACAGCGAGACGCCGGTCTCGACCGCGATCTCCTGCAGGGCGAGGCGCGGCAGGTAGCCGTAGATCTCCTGGGTGTGCTGCAGGACGCCCATGAGGCCCTGGCCGGTCTTGCGGTACTGGTCGATCACCGGCGCGATCAGCGTCGTGTCGGGCACGGGCTGCGCCGCTGCCCGCACGCGCGTGATGCGCGCGTCGTCGACCGCCGGCAGGGCGTGGGTCGAGGTGTAGTTCACGCGGATGACCTGCACCGGGCAGTTGGTCTCGCACAGCGTGCAGGCGCGGCAGGCAGGCTCGCCGGTGGCGGGGTCGGTCACCACCTGGAACAGGCCACGGCTGCGCTCCGGCAGCTGCTCGCGCTCCTCGGGGTACTGCACCGTGATCTTGCGCTGCGGCAGGTGCGCCAGCGTGGTGCCCATGGCCTTGAGGATGCCGAGCATCAGGCGGTCACCGTAACGCGCCGACGCTGGCGCCGCAGGCGCCAGCGCAGCACCGCGTCGAACAGGCCGACGAAGGCGATCAAGGCGATCCAGCTATAGGCCGCCATGGCGAGCTTCCAGTGGGGCGCCCAGAGCGCGACGGCCGCCGTGGCGAGCACGTTGACCAGGCCGAGTGGGATGAGGACCTTCCAGGCGAAGCCCATGAGCTGGTCGACCTGCAGGCGGGGCACCGACAGGCGGATCCAGATGAGCGCGAACACGAGCGCGTACACCTTGATCAGGAACCAGAGGATCGGCACGATCGCCACCCCGTGCACGACGAGCGCGCCGGCCAGCGGCCCCTGCCAGCCGCCCAGGAACAGCGTGACCGTGACCATCGACATGATCGTCATGCCGGCATACTCGTTCAGGAAGAACATGCCGAAGCGCATGCCGGAGTACTCGGTGCCGTAGCCGGCGACGAGCTCGGACTCGGACTCGGGCAGGTCGAAGGGGCCGCGGTTGAGCTCGGCGATCGAGGCGATGAAGAAGAGCAGGAACGTGAACGGCATGGTGAACGCGAACCACTCGTAGTGGCGCTGGACCGCGACCACCGTGTTCAGGCTGAGCGAGCCCGCGCCCATGGCGACGACGAGCAGCGCGAGGATCATCGGCACCTCGTACGAGATCATCTGGGCGCCCGAGCGCAGCGCGCCGACCAGCGAGTACTTGTTGTGGGAGGCCCAGCCGCCGAGCAGGATCGCAAGCACGGTGAAGCTCGTGATGGCGACGATGTAGATGAGGCCGACGTTCAGGTTCTGGTCGGTCCAGCCGCTCGTGTAGGGCACGACGACCTGGATCGCGACGGCGCCGATCATGACCATGATCGGCGCCAGCGTGAACATCGCCTTGTCGGCGGCGCTCGGGGCGAAGTCCTCTTTGCCCATCATCTTGAAGGCGTCGGCGACGCTCTGCAGGCTGCCCTGCCAGCCGGTCCGGTTGGGGCCCAGGCGGTCCTGCAGAAAGGCGAGCGCGCGGCGCTCGAAGAGGATGTTGACGAGCGCCGCGGCGAACACGATGCCGTAGGCGATCAGCACCGCGACGACGCACCGCACGATGGCGAGGAAGATGTCCATCAGCGGTCGATCCCTCCGAGCACCATGTCCATGCTCCCCGAGATGGCGACGGCGTCGGCGATCTTGTTGCCGCGCAGCAGCTTGGGAAAGATCTGCAGGTTCACAAAACAGGGGTCGCGGTACTTGAGCCGGTACGGGTAGCGCGAGCCGTCGCTCACGACGTAGGTGCCGAACTCGCCGCGCGGGTTCTCTTGCCCGACGTAGCAGGCGCCCGGCGGCGGGGCGATGACGTAGGGCGGCCTGAGGGTGCCCAGACGTACGGGACCGGCCGGCAGCATGTCGAGGCACTGCAGCACGATCTTCGCCGACTCGCGGATCTCGTCGATCCGCACCAGGTAGCGGTCGTACACGTCACCGTGCTCGGCCGTGCAGACCGCGAAGTCGAGCTCGGGGTAGACCGAGTAGGGCCGGGTGCGGCGCAGGTCGTGGGCCACGCCCGAGGCGCGCGCGTTGGGGCCGGTGATGGCGTAGTCGGCCACGTCGTCCTGGGTGATCACGCCCTTGCCGACGCAGCGCTGCAGGAAGACGGCATTGTCGTTGACGAGCCGCTCGTACTCGTCGCACCAGGCCGGCACCTTCTGCATCGCCGCCCGGCACGACTCGATCCAGCCGTCGGGCAGGTCGTCGCGCACGCCGCCGAAGCGCAGGTAGTTGAACATCATGCGCGCTCCGGTCGCGGCCTCGAGCAGGTCGAGGATCTGCTCGCGGTGACGGAAGGCGTAGAAGACCATCGCCGTGCCGAGCGGCGCGAGGTCGGCCACGAACGTGCCGACGCCCACCTGGTGGCTCGCGATGCGGTTGAGCTCGGCCATGATCACGCGGACGAACTCGGCGCGGCGCGTGGGCGTGATGCCGGCGAGCTGCTCGACGGCGAGCAGGTAGGCCCACTCGCAGTTGATGCCGGCCAGGTACTCGGTGCGAGCCGGGTAGGGGATGTACTGGTAGTACGTGCGCTTCTCGGCGATCTTCTCGAAGCTGCGGTGCAGGTAGCCGACGACGGGGATGACGTCCTTGACGAGCTCGCCGTCGAGCGTGACGACCAGGCGCAGCACACCGTGGGTCGAGGGGTGCTGCGGCCCCATGTTGACGACCACCTGGTTGAAGCCCAGGCCGGCCATGTCGCTGCCCTGGCCCTCGGCCTCGGACTCGGCGATACGGCGCAGCGCCAGGGCCATGGCCTCGTCGGGCACGGCTGTCGCGAACTGGTCAGACATGGGGGTGGTTCTCGACCGAGTCGACGTAGTCCTTGCGCAGCGGGTGGCCGACCCAGCCGTCGGCCAGCAGGATGCGGCGCAGGTCGGGGTGACCCTCGAAGCGGATGCCCATCATGTCCCAGGCCTCGCGCTCGTGCCAGTCGGCCGCCGGCCAGACGTCGGACACGGTGGCCACCGCCGGCTTGCCGCGCGGCACGTCGACGTGCAGCTCGAGGTACGTGTTCGAGGCGTAGGAGTAGAGGTGGTAGACCGTCTCGTAGCGGTCGCCGTGGTCGACCGCGGCGATGAAGTTGCACGACTCGTAGGCGAGACCCTCGAGCGCGCGCAGCCGCTCGGCGACGTCGTGCAGGCGGGCGCGGTCGACGCCGGCGACGACCGTGCCGGCGCCCTGGACGCGCGGCCCGGCGAGGTCGTCGCCGAAGGCCTCGGTCAGACGCGCGGCGACGTCGGCGACGGACAGGCCGGCCGCACCGATGGCGGGCAGCACGGTTAGCCCTCGTCCCCGTCGCGGGCGGCTCGGGCGGTCGCGGCGGACGCCACGGCCGGCTCGGTGTCGGGCGCGGCGACCTGCGCCGCGCCGACCTCGGCGGCGCTGCCGTCGAGGTCGGCGACCGCCTGCTGCGCGGCGGCGCGCTCGTCGCGCTCGCTCGCCGCGACGTCGCCGGTCACCGGCGGCACGATGCGCATCGCCTGGATCTTCTTCTGCAGCTCGAGCAGACCCTGGAAGAGCGCCTCGGGGCGCGGCGGGCAGCCCGGGATGTAGACGTCGACCGGCACGACCTTGTCGACGCCGTTCACGACGTTGTAGCCGTCGTAGAACGGGCCGCCGCTGGTCGCGCAGGCGCCCATGGCGATCACCCACTTGGGCTCGGACATCTGCTCGTAGAGGCGCTTGAGCACCGGCGCCATCTTCTCGTTGACGGTGCCGGCCACGATCATCAGGTCGCACTGGCGCGGCGTGGGCCGGAAGACCTCCATGCCGTACCGCGCGACGTCGAAGCGGGCGAAGCCCGAGGAGAGCATCTCGATCGCGCAGCAGGCGAGGCCGTAGGTGAACGGGAACACCGAGTGCGAGCGCGCCCAGCTGAAGATGAAGTCGACGGTCGTCGTGATGACGTTGGGCCGCTCGAACTGGCTGATGTTCGGGTACTGGAACCGGTCGACGAAGCCGCGCAGGCCGGCGTCGTCGATCACGCCCATTCGAGCGCTCCCTTGCGCCAGGCGTAGAGCAGGCCGACCGCGAGCACGCCGATGAACAGCAGGACCTCGACGAAGCCCGTCGTGCCGAAGCGCCGGAACGAGAGCGTCCACGGGAAGAGGAAGATGGCCTCGACGTCGAAGACCAGGAACAGCAGGGCGAAGATGTAGTAGCGCACGGCGAAGGGGTGCCACGAGTCGCCGACCGGCTCGATGCCGCACTCGTACGTGGAGTACTTCTCGGGCGACGGGTGGATCGGGTACACGAGCCGCGACATCAGCAGGATGCCGACGACCATGACCGCGCCGGCCACGATGAACACGGCGACGTAAGCCCAGCTCGTGAGGAATGCGCTCGTCATACCCCGGTGTCGACGCTCGGTGGACGGGAGGGCCCGGCTTCCGGGCCGGTGGCCGAGGCGACTATAGCAAAGCGCCGCGAAGTGGCGCAACCGGCCGACGGCCTTT
The DNA here is from genome assembly GCA_963767005.1 of uncultured Actinomycetes bacterium. GTDB lineage: Bacteria > Actinomycetota > Thermoleophilia > UBA2241 > UBA2241 > Bog-752. Next base: position 114,176 of record CAVYCN010000008.1, on the reverse strand, counting down.
CCGTCGGACCGTGTTCTCCCCGATTTGCAGGTGATTCTCTGACGACTCGGCCCGCCTGGCGGGGCCCTGTTGGACATGCTGGACAAGGCGCCCCCGGCTACCGGCGTCCCCCGTCGCCGACGCGCCGGGGCCACGATTGACGCTCCGATGTGGTGTGCGTACTCTTTGTACGAGGTCCAAGCGGGCCTGTCATTCCACAGAGGTGGTCCTCGCATGCCCAACATCGGTCTCCCCGAGCTCCTCATGGTGCTGGTCATCGCCCTCGTGGTGTTCGGCCCCAAGCGCCTGCCTCAGATGGGCAAGCAGCTTGGTCAGGCGATCCGCGAGTTCAGGACGGCCACGAGCGAGATCCGCTCGCAGATCGGCGTCGACGACATCGCCGGCTCCGTCAACGACCTCAAATCGAGCTTCAGCCTCACCGGCGACACCCAGCCCGCCGCGCCCGCCGCCACCCCCACGGCGCCCGACAGCATCGCGCCCGCCGCGGTGACGGCCGCCGTGACCGGTGCCGTGACCGGCGCCGCCCTCACCGAGCCGGCCGGCATGGCCGACGAGGACGCTCCGGACACACCCCAGGTCCCGACCGACGAGGCCGCTCCCGCCGCACCCGAGGTGCCGGTCGACGCCGCGGCGACCGGGCCCGCCGCGGTCGCCGACGAGAGCGGGGTCGACAACGCCGCAATCGCCGCGCCCAGCGCCCCGCAGGCGCCGAGCGCACCCGACGCTCCCGCGCCGTCCGCCGCCCTGGCGGCCGGCCCCGACGCCGCCCAGGGCGACCCGGCGGGCGTCGAGACGTTCGGCAAGCTGCGCCGCAGCAGCGCCCCGGCAGCGGCCTCGACGACCCCCGACTGACGCTCGGCATGGTCGGGTTCGACGAACGCGTCACCCTCGTCGATCACCTCGACGAGCTGCGCCGCCGCATCATCATCGCGGCCATCGCGCTCGGCGTCGGCATCGTCATCGCCGCCGTGCTGAACGACCAGGTCTTCGCCCTCATGCGCCACCCGCTCGCGGGGCTCCCCGGGAACGTGCCCCACAAGATCACCACGTTCAGCCCGGCCGAGCCCTTCATGGTCAGCCTCAAGGTGTGGGCGTACGTCGGCGTGATCCTGGCGTCGCCGATCGTGATCTACGAGTTCTGGGCCTTCATCGGACCCGCCTTCACCCCGGCGAGCCGGCGCGTGCTCATCCTCGTCGCGGCCGTCTGCTTCGGCCTGTTCATGTTCGGCGTCGTGTTCGGCTACCTGATCGTGCTGCCGAAGGGCCTGGGCTGGCTGCTCGGCTTCAACGGCCAGTTCTTCAACACGCAGCTGCGAGCGAACGACTACTTCTCGTTCATCGCCTGGTTCCTGGTCGCGTTCGGGGCGGTGTTCGAGATGCCCGTCGCAATCATCGCGGCGGTGCGCATCGGCGTGGTCAAGACCTCGTTCCTGCGCAAGCACTGGCGCTACGCCATCGTGATCAACGCCATCATCGCGATGGTCGCGACGCCCAGCCAGGATGCCTTCTCGTTCATCGCCATGTTCATCCCGCTCGAGATCCTCTACGAGCTGTCGGTCGTGATCGCGCGCCTGATGGAGCGCCGCCGCGCGGTCGAGCGGCGGCACGCCGCCGACGACGACACCGGCCCAACGGCGGCGCCGGCCTGAGACGACCAGTGACGGCGCCGGCGGCGGTCTCTAGCCGGACACGGCCCCGACGCCGGGTGAAAGAACCGGCGACGGCGCGAGTCCAAGGGATCGCAGTGCACGGCCGCGCGGGCCGCTCGAGGCCCGGCGGCTCACGAGACGGGAGCGCGTCGAGCCGCTACAATAGCCTCATCCTGTGAAGGACATCGCAGACACCCCCCTCACCAAACGCAGCCGCCGCAAGCGGGCGGCCAGGCGTCCGCGGGTACGCTGGGGCCGGCTCGTGATCGCCGTCGTGTTCTTCGCCGTGGTCGCGGTCGTCGGGCTCACCGCCGGCACGATCGTGGCGGTGTCGCACAACCTGCCGAACATCGACGCCATGAAGCCCGTGCAGCTCGGCCAGGACACCGTCATCTACGACTCGAGCGGCCACCGTATCGCCGAGCTCTACGGCGCCGTCAACCGCCTCATCGTGCCCAGCAGCCAGATCCCCGAGGTCATGAAGAACGCCACTGTAGCGATCGAGGACAAGCGCTTCTACCAGCACCACGGCGTCGACTTCACCGGCATCGCGCGCGCCTTCGTCGACGACGTGCGCGCCGGCCACATCGTCTCGGGCGCGAGCACCCTGACCGAGCAGTACGTCAAGAACGCCTACCTGAGCGACGACGTCACGATCAACCGCAAGGTGCAGGAGGCCGTGCTCGCCTGGGAGCTCGAGGACCGCTGGTCGAAGGACAAGATCCTCACCGAGTACCTGAACACGGTCTACTACGGCGCCGGCGCCTACGGCGTGCAGGCCGCCTCGCTCACCTACTTCCACAAGCCGATCTCGCAGGTCTCCCTCGCCCAGGCGGCGTTGCTCGCCGCGCTGCCGAAGTTCCCGAGCCAGTACTCGCCGATCACCGACCCCGCCGTCATCAAGGCGCGACGCGACCTCGTGCTGTACGACATGGCGCAGCAGGGCTACATCACCGCGGCCCAGGCGGCGACCGCCGAGAGTACGCCGATCAAGGTCTTCTCCAAACCGCTCTCGACGACCAGCGACCCGGCCGCCTACTTCGTCAGCTACGTCGAGGGCCAGCTCGTGAGCCGCTACGGCGCGCGCGAGGTCTTCGAGGGCGGCCTCAAGGTGTACACCACGATCGATATGCGCATGCAGCACGCCGCGATCGCCGCTCTCAAGGCCAGGCTGCCGAGCCAGTACGCCGGCGCCCTCGCGGCGGTCGACCCGACCAACGGGTTCGTGCGCGCCATGGCGGCGAGCACCGACTACAAGACCTACCAGTGGAACCTCACCTCGCAGGCCATGCGCCAGCCCGGCTCGACGATGAAGCCGTTCGCCCTGCTCGCCGCCGTCGAAGAGGGCGCCAACCCGGCGACGACCTACTACAACTCGCACCCGCTCGACATCCCCATGCCCAACGGCATCCCCTGGATCGTGAACACCGCCGAGAGGAGCTCGGGCGGCCGCATGGACCTCGTGCAGGCCACCCTCGCGTCCGACAACACCGTCTTCGCCCAGCTCTGTCTCGATCTCGGCCCCGACCAGGTCGTGCGCGTCGCCAAGGCGATGGGCATCACGACGTCGCTCCAAGCGCTGCCTTCGATCGTGCTCGGCAGCGAGGACGTCGACGTGCTCGAGATGGCGAGCGCCTACGCGACCTTCGCGGCCGAGGGCGTGCGCCATGCGCCGCAGGCGATCGCCAGGATCGTGTTCCCCAACGGCAAGGTGCGCAAGGCGCACGTGCGCGGCATACGCGTCGCGCCGGCCGGCGCCTGCTACGTCGTCGACAAGATCCTCGAGATCAACACGAGCTACGCCGGCGGCACCGCCGCGTCGATGCCCGACTACTACACCGGCCGCTCGGCCGGTAAGACCGGCACGACCGACAACTACGAAGACGCCTGGTTCTGCGGCTTCAACCCGAAGCTCGCGACGGCCGTCTGGATGGGCTACCCGCAGGGCGAGATCGAGATGCCCGGGGTGTTCGGCGCCACGTACTCGCTGCCGATCTGGGGCACGTTCTACAACGCGGTCTTCGGCTCGACCTACATCCCCGACTTCGCCACGCCGGCCATCATGCCGATGTGGAAGGCCTGGAACGGCAAGTACTCGAAGATGGCGCCCTCGCCGTCGCCCTCGCCGTCGCCCAGCAAGTCGGGCAAGGGCAAGCCGACCGGCCAGCCGACGACCAAGCCCACCCACACCTCCACGCCGACGCCGTCGCACACGCCGACGCCGACGAACTCGGCGTCGCCCAAGGCCACGACCTGAAACGACGACGGAGGGGGCGGCGCCTACCGGCGCCGCCCCCTCCGTCGTTGCCGGCCGCCGCGCGGCGGCCGCCCCCCGGGCTCTACTTCGGACGCTTGTCGATCACGCGCACGGCCTTGCCTTCGCTGCGGGCGATCGTCTTGGGCTCCTTGAGCTTCACCTTGACCTGGATGTTCAGCACGCTGTAGAGGCGCTGCTGGACGGAACGTTCGAAGGTCTCGAGCTGGCCCATGGTCTCGCCGAAGATGTCCTCGCCGACCTCGATCCAGACCTCGACCATGTCGAGGTGGCCCTTGCGGTCGACCACGATCTGGTAGTGCGGCTCGATCTGCGGGATCGTCATCAGGACTTCCTCGATCTGACTCGGGAAGACGTTGACGCCGCGGATGATCAGCATGTCGTCGCTGCGCCCCACCGGCTTGGTCATGCGGGCGAAGGTGCGGCCGCACTCGCAGGGCTCAGACACGAGGCTGCACAGGTCGCGCGTGCGGTAGCGCAGCAGCGGCTGGGCGACCCGGCTCAGGGTGGTGACGACGAGCTCGCCGACCGTGCCCTCGGGCACCGGCAGCAGCGACTCGGGGTCGACGATCTCGACCATATAGTGGTCTTCGTTCACATGCATGCCGCTCTTGCAGCGGCACTCGAACGACACGCCGGGGCCGCCCATCTCGGACAGGCCGTAGATGTCGAGCGCGTCGACGCCGAGGCCCTCCTCGATCTGGCGGCGCATCTCGTTGGTCCAGGGCTCGGCACCGTGGAAGCCCACCCGGATCGGCAGGTCGGCCGGGCGCAGGCCGCGGTCGCGCGCCGCTTCGGCCAGGTAGAGGGCGTACGACGGCGTGCAGCACAGCGCCGTCACGCCGAAGTCGCGCATGAGCTTGAGCTGACGGTCGGTGTTGCCGCCCGAGATTGGCAGGATCGTGGCCCCCAGGCGCTCGCAGCCGTAGTGCAGGCCGAGGCCGCCGGTGAACAGGCCGTAGCCGTAGGCGTTTTGCAGCATGTCGCCCGGCTGCAGGCCGCCGGCCGCCAGGGTGCGGGCGATGAGGTCGGCCCACAGCGACACGTCGCCGGCGGTGTAGCCGACGGTCGTCGGGTTGCCGGTCGTGCCCGACGAGGCGTGCACCCGCACGAGCTCGTCGCGCGGCACGGCGAACATGCCGAACGGGTAGTGGTCGCGCAGGTCGACCTTGGTCGTGAACGGCAGGTCGCAGACGTCGCCGTGGCAGCGCACGTCGTCGGGGGCGAGGCCGGCCTCGTCGAGCCTCTTGCGGTAGAACGGCACGTTGTCGTAGGCGTTGCGCAGGGTGGCGCGCAACCGCTCCATCTGCGTGTCGCGCAGCTCCTCGAGCGGCATGGTCTCGGCGGCCCGCTGCCAGTGGTTGCCGCCGGCGCGATCGGGGGTCACGACGCCGGCGACCGCGGGGGACGCGCTCACAGCGCCATCACCTGCTCGTCCGAGAGCAGCGTGACCTTGTCCTTGAGCAGCTCGACCGCGCGGTCGACGTCGTGCACGGCGAAGCACACATAGTCGAACGAGATGCTGTAGAGGTAGTCGACCGAGACCTGCTGCTCGGCGAGGGCGTCGAGCACGCGGGCGAGGCCGCCCGGCTCGTCGGGCACGGCCACGCAGATCACCTGCGCGAGGTGCGTCGTGAAGCCGGCCTCGTGCAGGATGTCGCGCGTGGCGACCGGGTCGGGCACGATCAGGCGCACGATGCCGTACTCGGCCGCCTCGGTCGTCGAGAAGCCGCGGATGTTCACGCCGTGGCGGCCCAGGATATCGGCGATCTCCGCCAGGCGGCCGCTGCGGTTCTCGAGAAAGACCGTCACTTGGGTCACTTTCACTTCACAGCCCCTCCTCGGTTGGTGCGGCCGCCGCGCGGCCGAGGGCAAAGGCCCGGCGATTGAGCTCGAGGATCTTGGCCGGGACCGCAAGCTCGAGGGCGTCGTCCCAGGCGCCGGCCGTGAACGGCAGCACGTGGGTCGCCGCGCCCAGCAGGGCGACGTTGGCGGCGCGCACCGAGCCGGCCTCGCGCGCGAGGTCCTCGGCGTCGACCGGGATGAGCTGTACGAGGCGCGCCCGAGCGGCCGCGACGAGGTCGGCGGGGTACTCGCGCTCGCGGCGCAGCACGCTGCCGGGGGCGATCACGGTGGTCGCGTAGACCAGCGTGCCCTTGTCGGCCAGCAGGGCGAGGGCGCGCCGGCCCTCGAGCGTCTCGGTGGCGATCACGACGTCGGCGCGCGACGAGACCGGCGACCACACCTCTTTGCCGAAGCGCACCGTCGAGACGACGCTGCCGCCGCGTTGCGCCATGCCCTTGACCTCGCTCGCCTTGACGTCGTAGCCGGCCGCCATGGCCGCCTGAGCGAGGATGGCGGCCGCCAGGATGATGCCCTGGCCGCCGACGCCGGCCAGCGAGACGGTCGTCGTGCCGTTCACGACGGGTCCCCGCCGGCGCTTTCGGGCAGGCTCAGCGCGCCGCGCGCGCAGACGGCCAGACAGACGCCGCAGCCGGTGCAGTCGGAGAGGATCTCGATGGTGTCCTCGCCGGCCACGAGTGCGGGGCAGCCGAGCTCGATGCAGAGGCCGCAGAGGTTGCAGCGGTCGTCGTCGACCAGCACGCGCTCGTGCGGACTCTTGTCCATGAGGATGCAGGGCGCCAGGGCGACCAGCACGCGCAGGTCGCTCGCCGCCACCGCGTCGCGGATGGCGGCCCGCACCGCCGCCTCGTCGAAGGCATCGACGGTCGCCGCCGGCACACCGATGCCGCGGCAGAGCTGCTCGATGTCGAGCGCCGGGCCGCTCGAGCGGTCGGGGTGGAGGCCGGTGCCGGGGTGCCCCTGGTGGCCGGTCATCGCCGTCGTACGGTTGTCGAGCACGATGACGAGGCCGGGCGTCTCGTTGTAGCGGGCGTCGATCAGCGGCGTGACCCCCGAATGGAAGAAGGTCGAGTCGCCGATCACGGCCACCGCGGCGGTGCGGCCCATCATACGGTTGATGCCGCTCATCAGGCCGATGCTCGCGCCCATGCACACGCAGCTCTCGAGCGACAGCAGCGGCGGCAGCGCGCCCAGCGTGTAGCAGCCGATGTCGCCCATCACCGCGACCTTCTCGCGGCGCAGCATGGCGTAGACGGCGCGGTGCGGGCAGCCGGGGCAGAGCACCGGTGGGCGCACGGGCAGGTCGTCGGCCGGCCGCGGGGCCGGCGCGATCACCGGCTCCGGCGGCATGACGGGACGCCGGCGGCGCGGCGGCTTGCGCTTGAGCACCGGCTCGAGGGCGTCGAAGACGATCTGCTGGTCGAGCTCGCCGTTGCTCGGGATGACCTCTTTGCCCACGACCGGAAGGCCGAGGGCGCGCACCTGGCTCTCGATGAACGGGTCGAGCTCCTCGACCACGAACACGCGCGAGACCGACTGGTAGAGCTTGGCGACTTTGGCGTAGGGCAGCGGGTGCGACATGCCGAGCTTGAGGAACCAGGCCTTGGGGAACGCCTCGCGGGCGTAGGTGTAGGCGGCGCCCGAGGCGATGATGCCGATATCGGTCGTGCCGGCCTCGAGCACGTTGAGCGGCGATTCCTCGGCGCGCCGGCGCAGGCGCTCGAGCCGCGCGAGCACCAGGCGGTTGCGCTCGCGCGCGTACTCGGGGACCATCACGTACTTCGCGATGTCCTTCACGTAGCCGGGCCGCTCGGCCGCGAGCGGCGCGCGCGGCACCACCCGGCCGCGGCCGTGCGACACGCGCGTCGTCGAGCGCAGCAGCACCGGCGTGTCGAACTCCTCGGACAGCTCGAACGCCCAGGCCACGAAGTCGTAGGCCTCCTGGCTGTCGGACGGCTCGAGCATCGGCACCTTGGCGAAGGCGGCGAAGTGGCGGTTGTCCTGCTCGTTCTGCGACGAGTGCATGCCGGGGTCGTCGGCCGACACCACGACGAGGCCGCCGTTCACGCCGGTGAGCGAGAGCGTCATGAACGGGTCGGCCGCCACATTCAGGCCGACGTGCTTCATGGTGACCATGGCGCGGGCGCCGGCGAGCGCCGCGCCCGCGCCCGTCTCGAGGGCGACCTTCTCGTTCACGCACCACTCGACGACGGGGCCTTCGAGGCGCGCGAGCTCCTCGACGATCTCGGTCGACGGGGTGCCCGGGTAGCCGCAGGCAAAGCCCAGGCCGGCCCGCACCGCGCCGCGCGCGATCGCCTCGTTACCTGAAAGGAAGGGGATCCGTTCCACGATGACCCGCTGATCAGAATTGACCCGCTGATTATAGCGACACGTGCCGGTTCGGCCACCTCTCGTTGGGCTCCCCATCGTCGCCGGCGCCCGCATCCCGCGGGCGCCCCGGCCGCCGCGCCCGGACGCGCCCCATGCGCATGTGGCAGAAAGGAAACCGCGCACGGACGCCGAACCCAAGCAGCATGCAGCACGCTGCACATGTCACCGGCGTCCCCAGAGCCGCGTAGCACCCGTGCCGAGGCACCTCCGCAGACGGCCCGCAGCCGAGCTCTCGCGAGGCCGTTCGCGGACCCTTTTCTTCGCCCTCCTGCTCGCCGCCGCCGGCGCGCTGCGCCTCGGGCCGGCGGCCGTCGTGGCGGCCGTCGCGCTCGGCATGGGACTCTGGTCGATCGCCGTGGCAAGCGGCCGGGGCCGCTCCCTGTCACACTCCTTCGTCGTCGGCGACTGGCTGCTGCTCGGCCTCACGCTCGCCCTCGCCGGCGGCGGTCACAGTCCGCTGCTCGCCGCCGTGCCGCTGCTCCTCGTCTGTCAGCTCCTGCCGAGCGACAAGGCCGAGTGGCCCTACCTGATCGGCCCCAGCCTGGTCGTCCCCATCGTGCTGGCGATCGCCGACCCGACGCTCGCCGGTCACCGTGCCCTCACCCTGGGCGTGCTCGCCGCCCTCGTGCTCGCCGGTCTGGCGGCGGCGGTCCGCTTGCGGCGTGTGCCGCGCCGCAAGCGGACCGCCGCCGCGCCGGCCATCGACGCGACCACCGGCTACTACACCCGCGCGCGCCTCGCAGCACTCGTGACGGCCGAGCTCGCCGCCGCCGAGGCCGGCCACGAGCCCCTCGCCCTGGTCTGCGTGCGGCTCGACCACTACCGCGACCTGCGCGACTTCCGCGGCGCCGAGGGCAGCGAGGCCGTGGTACGCACCGTGGCCCGCCGCCTCAAGCGCACGGCCGGCCCCGACGACCTGGCCTTCCGCCTGGCGCCCGACCTGCTGGCCGTCACCCTGCGCGGCCACGACGCGCGCAGCGCTCGCGCCTGGACGCAGGACGCCGCCCACGAGGTGACCGGGCAGCTCATCGACCGCCATCGCCAGACCCTGTCGTTCGGCTGCGCCGCCTACCCGCCGCTGCACGACGCCCGCGCCCTGGTCGACGACGCCGTGGCCGCCCTGGCCGCGCCGGCCGCGACCGAGCTCGTGATCGCCGCCGCGGCCCCGGCCGGCGGCGACGAGCTGCCGCTCGCCGTCGCCACCTAGCGCGGCGCTCGCCGCGGGCTCGCCGCGCGGTCGAGCGTCCCGACCCTCCACCGTCACACCCGGCCGGCTTCCACCGGCGTCCCGCTTGAAACGGCCCGAAGCGTGGACCTAGTATTGGCTCGTGGAGATCGACATCGGCAGCGAGCAGGTCGGGCAGGCGATCGCCGTGCACGTCCGCGTCCGCCTGTCGTCCCGCGAGCTCAACCGCCTGTTCCTGTCGGGCGACACCCTCATCCAGCTGCCGCTCGACGGGTTCGTCGACGAGGCCGCCGCCGCTCCCCTGCCGCGCACCAGCATCTTCCTCTCCGAGATCGCCGGCAGCTCCGACGGCTTCACGCGGACCTTCGTCGACGCCGCCAGCGCCGACCGTTTCGCGGCCGCCGTCCGCGCGCAGATCTCGACCGCCCTGGAGGCTTCATGAACGCAAGCGACGCGCTCGCCAGCAAGCTCGCGCCCTACCGTGAGCGGCCGGGCGTCAAGGCCGCCCTGCTGATCTCGCACGACGGCTTCCTGGTCGCCGCGTCGGCCGACCCCGGCCTCGACGCCGAAGCGGTGGCCGCCCACCTCGGCGGCGCGATCGACATCGCCGCCCGCCTGGCCGACGAGCTCGCCCAGCGCGAGACGCGCCTGATCACGGTCGAGCTCGACGACCTGAACGTCGTGCTCGCCCCCTTCAGCGACGAGCTGCTGCTCTGCCTGATCGGCTCGCGCGACGCCATCACGCTCGAGTACCGCCTGCGCGGCGGTCGCGCGTGAGCGCGAGCGCCGCGCCCGCCCCTCTCCTCATCCCCTGCGCCCCCGTGGTGGGGCGCTTCGTCGCGGACCCTCGAGGCAAAGGAGTGTGGTCCCCATGGAAGACGCCGCCGAGAAGCTGGACGAGCTGGCGCGGGCCGAGAAACAGTGCACGAAGTGCGACGACCTCGTGCCCTGTCGGCGCCGCGCCCTCTCTGGAGCCGGGCATCCGCACGCCCAGGTCATGTTCGTCTCCCTGCACCCGTCGCCCGAAGAAGAGGCCGACGACCTGCCGGCCGGCACCGCCGTGCTTCGCGAGCTCGCGGAGCTGATCCCCTCGCTGTCGAACGGCGGCCGCTCCAAAGCCTTCTTCACGACCGTCGTCAAATGCGTGCCGCGCAGCGACTGCCACCTGCGCCGGCCCCACCTCGCCGAGCAGGACAACTGCTACTCGTTCCTGTCCCGTGAGATCTCGATCACCACGCCGCACTACGTCGTGCCGATCGGCGACGACGCCTCGCGCTTTCTGCTGGCCAAGCTCTTCGGCCAGGCCGACGCCGACGACCACGACCCGCTCGAGCTGCGCGTCTACGACAGCCCCTCGTTCAAGGTGGTGCCGATCGCCGCGCCCGGTGAGATCGCCGTACGCGCATCGGCCGAGCGCGCGGCCTACGTCAAGCGCCTGCGCGCCGTCGCCGCCGTGATGGGCCTGTAGCGCCTACGGCACGACCACGCGCAGCGCGCGCGGCACGATCCGGCAGTCGATCGGCAGCCGGCCGGCCGGCTCGCCGTCGGTCTGCACGAGGACCTCGCCGCGCTCGCCGGGCGCGATCGCGAGGCGCGCCTCTCTGGTGCGGAAGTAGCGCACCTTAGAGTGCTGCATGGGCGCCGACAGCAGCGCCGCCAGCCAGTAACCGGCGAACTCGAAGAACGACTTGTCGGTGAGCACGCAGACGTCGAGCAGCCCGTCGCGCATGTCGGCGAGCGGTGTCACGCCGAAGTTGCCGCCGTAGTTGGCGGCGTTGCCGAGCACCACGAAGTAGCCGTCGACGCACTCCTCCTCGGTCTCGATACGGATCAGCGGCGATTCGCTCGTCAGGTACTTGGCGAAACCCTGGATGGCGAAGGCGGCCTCGCGCAGCGCCCGCTTGAGCGTGGGGTTCAGCGACGAGACGACGGCCGCGTCGACCCCGGCGCCGGCCATGAGCGCGAAGTAGCGGTCGCCGGCGAGGCCCAGGTCGATCTCGATGACGTGGCCCATGGCCGCCAGGCGGCAGGCGTCGGGCGGGTCGAGCGGGATGCCGAGCTCGAGGGCGAGCACGTTGACCGTGCCGGTCGGGATGATCGCGAGGGGCGCCTCGCTGCCGGCCATGCCGTTCACGACCTCGTTGACGGTGCCGTCGCCGCCGATCGCGCAGACCACGTCGACGCCGGCCGCGACGGCCGCCGCCGCGAGCTCGGTGGCGTGCCCGGCGCGGGCGGTCGGCGCCTCCTCCACGGTGAAGCCCAGGCCGCGCAGCGACTCGACGATCAGCGGCACGTCGCGGCGGAAGTGACCGCCGCCCGAGGTGGGGTTGTAGATGGCGCACAGGCGGCGGGCGGTCACGGCCGCGGCGCCCCCCCGCCCGCACGCAGGTCGGGCCGCACTCGAACACGATGGCCCGCCACGGTCGGCATGGTCACGATGATACGCCAGCTCGCGTCCGGCCGTGAACCGACCGGGCGGCCGTCCCGGTGTTGACAGGACGGACAACGCAAATGAGCCGGCCGCGGCGTTTCGCGGGAGACCGGGAGCCGTAGACTCCAGAAGTGAGGGCGTCGCGGCCAGCAGGACTCGCCGCACGAGGGCCGAATCCCAAGCCCTGCGCCCCCCGCAGCCGAGGAGGAACCGCATGACCGACCAGCAGACGAGCGTCGAGCCGAAGACCATCGTCGTCCCGAGGGCGCTCGAGGGGTTCTTCGCCCGCCGGCTCGAGACACGGTATGCCGAGCGCGGCGACGTCCGCATCATCGTCGATCGGCGGCACACCGAGCGCCGCGTGTCCGACGGCCCCCACCCCCGACCCGACCGCCGCGTCACCGAGCGCCGCGTGCTGGCCGGCTGGTGGTCGCTGCCCGACATGCCCTTCGACACGAACTAGCGAGGCAGTCACGCCGGCCTGAGCGTCGGCGACGAACTCCTCCGACGGCCAGGCGCGACGAACGGTGAAACGCGTGGGGGCGGGGCGCCTTGCAGGCGCCCCGCCCCCACGCGCGTCCGGCGCCGCCACGGGCGCCGTTGCCGACCTGCCGCCCCCCGGCGGCGTACGGTCAGATCCAGCCGTGCTCGCGGCTCACGATCACAGCCTGGGCGCGATCGACGACCTCGAGCTTGTGGTAGACGTTGTGCAGATGGTTGCGGATCGTGCTCTGCGACACGCGCAGGGCGCGCGCGACCTGCTTGTAGGTCTTGCCGCTGCCCAGCAGCTTGACGACTTCGCGCTCACGCTCGGTGAGCGGGCTCGGCACGTCGCCCTTGAGCGGCTCCGCATCGTGCAGGTGCACCTTGACCCGGGCGATCAGCTCCTTCATGTGGAAGGGCTTGACCACGTAGTCGACCGCGCCCTTCTCGAAGCCGTGCAGACGGCTGTCGATGTCGGCGGCGGCCGTCAGGAAGATGATCGGACAGTCGAGCGCCACCGGCTTCTCGCGCAGCCGCGAGTAGACGGTGAAGCCGTCGTGATCGGGCAGGCCGATGTCGAGCAGGATGAGGTCGGGCAGCGACAGGGCGGCGTCGCGCAGGGCCGAACGGCCGTCGGGCGAGGTCGTCACTTCGTAGCCGGCTGCCGTGAGGGCCTCGCTCACGAGGCGCAGCACGTCGGTGTTGTCGTCGACGACCAGGATCCGCTTAGCGCTCATCGCCAGGTCTCCAGACTCGCCGAAAGGTGGTCGCAGCCCGCTCGTCGCACCGTGATACCCTGCCTTGCTTCGCCTGCCGCGCCGGGGCGCATGTCCCCGGCAGGATGCGTCCTGGTTATCGGCACACGGGGCCCAAACCTTAGGCGGACGCCCCCCGAGCCAGCCTCGTGCGAGGCCGGCGGCGCCTACTGGAGCAGCGCGTCACCGTAGGCGAGCAGCAGCCAGACCGTGAGCGCGACGACGCCGGCGGCGATGCCGATGTCGAGGAACTGGCGGCGGCGGACGGCGTCGACCACGAGCTCGGCGAGGAAGTAGACGGCGACCGCAAGGCCGGCGAGGCCGGCCACGGCGATGACGACGTTCACGCCTTGGCGTGCGAGCGGGCGCGGGGCGCGGCGCGCTGGCGGCGTCCGCCGGCGGCGGCACGCTCGCGGCCGAGCTCGAGGGCGCGCAGGTTGAGCTCGACGATCTTGGCCGGCAGCCGGCGGCGGACGGCGTCGGCGAGCTGGTCGGCGGTGACGACACCGGTGAGCTCCTGCAGGGCGCCGAGCATGACGATGTTGGCGGCGATCGCGCGACCGAGCTCCTGCTCGGCGATGTGGGTGAACGGCAGGCCGACCGCGCGCCTCCCGGGCAGCTCGGCGGCCTTCACCAGGCGTTCGTCGTAGACGATGAGACCGCCGGGCACCGTACGGGCGGCGTAGGCGTCGAAGGCCTCTTGCGAGAGACACACGGTGATGCCCGGCGCCGTGACCTCGGGGTAGTCGATCTCGTCGGCGGAGACGATGACCTCGGCCTTCGAGGCGCCGCCGCGGGCCTCGGGGCCGTAGCTCTGCGTGGCGATCACCTCGCGGCCGGTGGCGACCGCCGCGTCGGCGAGCAGCGTGGCGGCGAGGATGATCCCCTGGCCGCCGGAGCCCGACAGACGGATCTCGTGGCGCTGCGCTTCGAGGGCCGGCTCAGCCACGCGACCCCTCCTGGGCACGCGCGATGACGCCGGCGTAGGCGGTCGTGTACTCCTCGCGCTCGGCGTGGTGCAGCACGCCGACCGGATAGCGGTCGTGCAGGCGGGGTCCCTGCAGGTCGAACTTCTCGACCGGCACCGAGCGCTCGTGCTGGCGCTTCATCATGTCGGACGCCTTGGGGATACCGTTCTGGCGGCCGTAGTAGGTGGGACACGAGACCATCGCCTCGACGAACGAGAAGCCCTTGTGGGCGATGCCGCCGGCGATCAGCTGCGCGAGCCGGTTGTACGAGTACGGCGTGCCGCGCGCCACGTAGGTGGCGCCGGCGGCGCGCGCCAGCTCGCAGATGTCGAAGGCCTGCTCGACGTTGCCGTAGACGCTCGTCGTGGAGCGGTCGCCCTCGAAGGTGGTGGGGCTCATCTGGCCGCCGGTCATGCCGTAGATCGAGTTGTTGAAGACGATCGCGGTGAGGTCGATGTTGCGCCGCGCCGCGTGGATCAGGTGGTTGCCGCCGATCGCCACGCAGTCGCCGTCGCCCATGATGACGATGACCTTGAGGCCCGGGTCGGCCGCCTTGGCGCCGGTCGCCACGGCCAGGGCGCGTCCGTGGGCGGTGTGGACGGTCGACCAGTTGAGGTAGGCGGTGATACGACCGGCGCAGCCGATGCCGGCGATGACGCAGGTGCGGTCGGGGTCGAGCTCGAGCGCGAGCACGGCGTCGATCAGCGCCCGTGTCACGATGCCGTTGGAGCAGCCGGGGCACCAGAGCGTCTTGGGCGAGCGCAGGTGGCTGGCGATCTCGGCGGTGCGGTGCGGCGTGACGCGCGGCAGGCGGCGATCGTCGGGCGCCCGTTCGAGCAGCTCTTCGTCGACCAGGGCCATCAGAACGTCTCCTCGAAGTGGTGATAGTAGAACTCGGCCCGGATGAGATCCTGGATCTCCTCGGGGCGGATCAGCTTGCCGTCGATGCGGCCGTGGTCGACAACCTTGGCGCGGCCGGAGGTGGCGGCCAGCACCTCCCAGCTCATCTGCTTTAAGTTCATCTCGGGCACGATGATGGTGCGCACCTGCTCGGCCATGTGGTCGACCGCCTCGGTCGGGAACGGCCAGAGCGTGATGGGCCGCACGAGGCCGACCTTGACGCCCTGCCGGCGGGCCCACTTCATGGCCGCCTTGGCCGAGCGCGCCACCGAGCCGTAGGCGAAGATCGCGACCTCGGCGTCGGCCATCCAGAGCTCCTCGACACGGCAGATGGCGTCGCGGTGGTGATAGATCTTCTCGCGCAGGTAGCGGCCGAGGCCCTCGGCCACGGCGGGTGCGCCGGTCGCCGGCACGCCACCGCGGCTGCGGTCGTAGACGAGGCCGGTGACGTGCACCGCGTAGCGCGAGCCGAGCGCCGGGCGCGGCATGATGTTGTCGACGGTCGAGATGACCTCGTCGTAGTCCTCGGGCGGCACGGCCGGCTCGCCGCGCTCGGCGACCCGGATCTCGTCGGACGTGGGCAGCGCGACGGCTTCGCGCATGTGGCCCACGGTCGCGTCGGACAGCAGGATCACCGGCGTGCGGTAGGCCTCGGCCAGGTTGAAAGCTTCGACCGTGAGCTCGAAGCATTCGGCCACGGTGCTCGGCACGAGGGCGATGATCGAGTGCTCGCCGTGTGTGCCCCAGCGCGCCTGCATGACGTCGCCCTGGCTGGGCTCGGTCGGCAGTCCGGTCGAGGGCCCGCCGCGCATCACGTCGACGATGACGCAGGGCACCTGCGCCATGCTCGCGTAGCCGATGCTCTCCTGCATGAGGGAGAAGCCCGGGCCCGAGGTGGCGGTGAGCGCCTTGGTGCCGGCCAGCGAGGCGCCGATCACGGCGGCGATCGAAGCGATCTCGTCCTCCATCTGGATGAAGTGGCCGCCGACCTGGGGCAGGCGGCGCGACAGCACCTCGGCGATCTCGGTCGAGGGCGTGATCGGATAGCCGGCGAAGAAGCGCGCGCCGGCGGCGATCGCGCCCTCGGCGACCGCTTCGTTGCCCTCGACCAGACGGCGCGGCTGCGGCATCAGGACCTGCCCTTGGCCGGCACGACGTCGATCGCGAAGTCGGGGCAGTGGCGCTCGCAGAACGTGCAGCTCGTGCAGTCGGCGAGGCGGGCGACGACCGGGTGGCCGAGGTCGTCTGTGTCGAAGACGTCCTTGGGACAGAGCTCGACGCAGATGCCGCAGGCCTTGCAGAGAGCGAGGTCGACGACGACCGCCTCGGGGGCGCGCGTCGTCGCTTGTGCCGCATCGGTCATCGGGTACGTCGCACGACGACGGCCCGGCCGCGTCTGGCGGAAGGACGTCGTCTGTTTACAGTCTATGCATTCGGCGAGACCGGCGCCACCCCTTGCCCGGCCTCGACGAGCCGTTCGGCGAGCAGCTCGGCAGGGTGGCGCGCGGGCCGCCCGGCGAGGTCGCCGATCTGGGCGCGGCACGAAGTGCCGGTGGCGAGCACCATCGCGTCGCCCGCGGCGCGGACAGCGGGCAGCAGGGCGCGTTCGGCGATCGCCCGGCTGAGCTCGTAGCGCTCCTTGCGGTAGCCGAACACGCCCGACATGCCGCAGCAGCCGGCGTCGAGCACCGTGAGGTCGAGATCGGGCACGGCCGCCAGCGCGCGCAGCGTGTCGTCGGCGCCGAACACCGCCTTCTCGTGGCAGTGCGGGTGGACCAGGGCGCGGCCGCCGGGCGCGAAGCGCAGCCGGCCGGCGGCCGCGGCGTCGGCCACGAGGGCGAGGCTCGACCGCGACGCGGCCGCCACGGCGGCCGCGTCGCGGTCGCCGGGCAGCAGGCGCTGCCAGTCGTCGAGCACCATCGCCTGGCAAGACGGCTCGACGAACACGATCGGCAGGCCGGCGCGGGCGTGTGGCGCGAGCGACCGGGCGGTCGCTCGCGCCGCCCGGCGCGCCCTGTCGATCATGCCGACCGACAGCATCACGCGGCCGCAGCACCCGGCGGAGACGACGCGCGGCGTGTGGCCGGCGGCGCGCAGCAGGCGCAGCAGGGCCTCGCCGACGTGAGGCTCCTGGTGCTCGATGAAACAGTCGGCAAAGACGACCACGTCGGCGCCGTCGGGCGCCGCGCCGGCCCGGCGCGACAGCGGGCGGCGCACGATCGTGGGCAGGCCGCGGCGGCCGTCGACGCCGGCGAGCGGCGCGAGCGCGTGGGCCAGCGGGCTGCGACCGAGCGCGTTCACGAGCGGCGCGAGCGGCGCCGCCAGGCGCGACAGCGTGCGCAGGCGGGCGACGGCGTGCGCCAGCGGCGGCGCACCCTCGCGCTCGTTGACCTCGGCGAGCCACTCGACCTTGAGGGTGGCCACGTCGACGGCCGCCGGGCACTCGGCGGCGCAGGCCTTGCAGGCCACGCAGGTGCCGAGCACCTCCTCGAACTCGGCGCCTGCCAGATCGCCCAGCGGCACGGCGCCGGCGACGATCGCCTGCAGCAGGTTGGCGCGGGCCCGCGTCGTCAGGGACTCGTCGCGCGAGGCGGCCGCCGGCGGGCACATCGTGCCCACCTGCTTCTTGCAGAGGCCGGCGCCGAAGCAGCGCTCGACGGCCAGGTCGAAGCCGCCCTCGCGCTCGTACGAGAGCCGCGGCGGCCAGCCCGAGCGGTCGCGATACCCGGCGCCGAAGCGCAGGTGCTCGGTGAGCGGCGGGCCCTCGACCTTGCGACCGGGGCTGAGCAGGCGGCGCGGATCGAAGAGGTCCTTGAGGGCGACGAGCTCGCCGTAGAGCTCGAGGCCGAACAGCTCGGGGTTGAACCACGAGCGCGAGAAGCCGTCGCCGTGCTCGCCCGACAGCGCGCCGCCGAAGCTCGCCACGAGGCGGCCGACCTCGTGGGCGATCGCGTCGAGGCCGGCCACGCCGGCGGCCGTCTTCAAGTCGAGCAGCGGACGCACGTGCAGGCAGCCGGCCGAGGCGTGGCCGGTGAACGAGGCGCGCACGCCGTGGGCCGCCACGATCCGCTGGAACTCGTCGACGAAGTCGGGCAGGTGCTCGGGCGGCACCGCCGTGTCCTCGACGAACGAGGCCGGCCGCTCGACGCCCGGCGCCCCCATGAGGAGCGGCAGAGAGGCCCGGCGCAGCTCCCAGGCCTCGTTCGCCGCGGCGGGGTCGGCGAAGAAGATCGTGGCGCTCGCCCCGAGGTCGGGGATGACCGCGCGCAGACGTTCGAGGCCGGCGAGGCCCTCGTCGCGGCTGCCCTGGTACTCGACCAGGAGCACCGCCGGGGCACTGCCGTCGAGGATGGGGGCAAGGCGCGAGAAGCGCCGCAGGTTGGGCGAGCCGCGCAGCGGCACGAGGTCGATCAGCTCGACGGCCGACGGTCCGGTCGGCAGGATCGCGAGGTTGGCCTCGAGGGCGGCGCGGATCGAGGCGAACGTCAGGGCGGCGAGAGGCCGCGCCGCGGGACGCTCGTCGAGCTGCACCTCGATCTCGGTGAACAGCGCGAGCGTGCCTTCGGAGCCAGCCAGCACGCGAGCGAGGTTCGGCGCCGGCCCGGCGAGCTCGGGCAGGTTGTAGCCCGACACGCGCCGAGCGGTGCGCGGCCACCGCCCGGCGAGACGGTCGCCGAGACGCGACCGCAGGGCGGTGAGTCCCTCCGCCAGTCGCGCGCCGCCGGGCCCGCCGAGCCCGGCGCGCAGGTCGTCGCCCGCGCAGGGCCCGAACGCGGCCGGCTCTCCGCCGGCCAGCACGCCGCGCACGCGCAGCAGCTTGTCCTTGGTCTCGCCGTAGACGATCGAACGCGAGCCCGACGAGTTGTTGCCGACCATGCCGCCGATCGTCGCCTGCTCGACGGTCGAGGTGTCGGGACCGAACTCGAGACCGTAGGCGGCGGTGGCGCGGTTGAGCGCGCCCTGCACGACACCGGGCTCGACGCGCGCCACGCGGCGGTCGGGGTCGATCTCGAGGATGCGGTCGAGGTGGAAGCAGTCGATCGCGATGCCGGCGCCGAGCGTCTGTCCGGCGAGACTCGTGGCCGCACCACGCAGGCAGAGCGGCACCTCGTGGCGCGCCGCCACCTCGGCGGCCGCGGCGAGGTCGTCGACCGAGCGGGCGATGAGCACGGCGTCGGGCAGCACGCGGTAGATCGAGGCATCGGTCGAGTACAGCCAGCGCGCGAGCGGGCCGGTGCGGACCTCGCCGGCGACCACGCCGGCGAGCTCCGCCGCCGCGGCCGCGCCACGCGCGCTCGGGGCTGGGATGCCGTGCTCGCCGCTCATCGTCTGCAAGCATAGACGGCGGCGCGACGGGCGCGCCAGCCGCGCTCTGGCTCCCGACCCCTTGGCTCTCACGCGCGCCCGACCCGCGGCGGCGGGCGGGGCGCGCCGGCGACCGCTTCTCGTGCAGGGTAATACGTGCAAGCATCGTACTCGTACGTACTCGAGCGGCGCCCGAGCGTCGCGTCTTGCCTCAAGGAGGGGTCCGTGATGGAACGAAGAGCACGCGCGGTTCTGCAGAGACGGCACATCGTGCTGATCGCCGCGCTCGCGGCGGTAGCGATGGCCGGTCTCGTGTTCACCGCCGTCGCTGGGGCGTCGTCGGTCAAGCAGATCTGGGACGGCACGGCGACGCCGACGTGGCAGGTCCAGGTCGCCGGCAGCGGCGCGGCCGCCGATACCGCCAACGGCGTCGTCACGACGACGGGCGGCGTCACCTACGTCACCGGCGCGATCGGCAAAGCATCGGGTGACCTCGATCTCAGCCTCACCGAGCTGGTGAACGGCGCGAAGAAGTGGACCAAGACGTGGGGCGGCGCCGCGCACGGCAGCGACGGCGGCTACGCCGTCGCCTTCGGCACCAAGGGCTACCTCTACACGGCCGGCTGGACGACGAACACGTCCGGCAACACCGACATCCTGCTCATCAAGTGGACGACGGCCGGCAAGCGCGTGTGGGTGCGCACCTACAACGGCCCCAAGCACCGCATCGACTACACCCTCGGCCTCGCGGTCGACAAGTCCGGCAACGCGACGGTCGTCGGCGTGTGCAACGGCGTCGTCAGCCCCGCGTACAGCAACATCGCCGTGGTGAGCTGGAGCGCCAAGGGCACGCTGCGCTGGGCGAAGATCTACATCGGCAGTGGCCACGGCGCCGACGTCCCGAAAGGCGTACTGGTCGCGAAGGACGGCAGCGTGTACATGACCGGCTGGACCTGGGTTTCCGGGTCGAAGTGGGGCGCCGTCACCGCCCGCTTCTCGGCGGCCGGCAAGCTCCTGTGGTCGCGCGTCTACCTTGGGCCGAACAACCTCGGCGCCGTGGGCAACGCCATCGCGGCCTGCCCGAGCGGCGGCGTCTACGTGGGCGGCGGCGTCGACAGGACGACCACCGGCACCGACGGCATGATCCTGCGGTACACGGCCGCGGGATCGCTCAAGATCTTCGTGACCGACACCAACGGCACCAGCAACGCGACGGCGCAGTGGTTCAACGGCATCGCCGTCACCACGGGCAGGCACGTGATCGCGGCCGGCGAGGACGAGCAGCTCGACGCGTCGGGTGACGCCTACTTCGAGGACTACACCTCGGCGGGCAGCGCCACGTGGCCGGCCGGCGACAACATCATGGCCTACGGTACGGGCACCCAGTACTTCGCCCAGGTGGCGACAGACGGTGTCGGCGGCTACTACCTCGTCGGTGTGGCGGGCTCGCCCACCGACATCTTCCTCTACCGCGGCAGCCAGAACCTCGGCGGCGGCTACTGGCAGTCCCTCTGGGGCAACGGCACAAACGACGGCGGCGGCCACGTAGGCGCCAACACGCCGAACGCCATCGCCGTGGCCGGTACCACCGTCTGGGTCGCGGGCAGCTGCGCGACGGCCGCCAGCGGCACCGACCAGATCATGGTGGGGTTCGCCTACTGATACGTCAACGACACCCTCTGCCGCGCATGCCGCGCGGCTGAGACGCGAACGGACCGGGGCGGCCGTGCGGCCGCCCCGGTCCGTCTTTGTTTCGAGGGTCCTCACGCGGCGCCATACTTCCGTCAGATACGATCGATGCGCCCGGAGGTGCCGATGGCGACCTACGATCTCGTCTGTCTGCAGTGCGGTCGCCCCTTCGAGGTCTTCGTCCAGGGCTTCCTGAAAGACGAGGACCGGCAGTGTCCGCACTGCGGCTCGTTCACCACAAAGCAGAAGCTCTCGCCGTTTCTCACCAACGCCTCGACGAGCTCGTCGTCGCGGCGTCCCGAGGTGCCGACCGGCGGCGGTGGCTGAGGCTGACTCCCGGCGGGCGCGTGACGCCCGCTCCACGACGATGCTTGATAGCATGACGCCATGGACGTCATGGTCACCGGGGGCGCCGGCTACATCGGCAGCGTGATCGCCGCCCGGCTGCTCGCCGCCGGGCACACCGTCACCGTCTTCGACGACCTCTCGCGCGGCCACGCGACCGCCGTGCCGCCCGGCGCGGCCCTCGTCGTCGGAGACATCCGGGACGGCGAGCGGCTCACCGCGGCGATGACCGCGGCCGGCTGCGACGCGGTCGTCCACATGGCCGCCCTCGCCGAGGTCGCCGAGTCGGTGGCCTTTCCCGAGCGCTACCACGACGTGAACACCGAAGGCACGCGGCGCGTGGCCGAGGCCGCCCTGGCGGCCGGCGCCACGCGCCTCGTCTTCTCGTCGACGGCGGCCGTCTACGGCGCACCGGAGCGCGTGCCGATCGACGAGGACGCGACCCTCGCCCCGACCAACCCGTACGGCGACAGCAAGCTCGCCGCCGAGCGGCTGCTCGGCGAGGCGGCCGCCGCGAGCGGCGGCCGCCTCGCCGTCATGGCCCTGCGCTACTTCAACGCGGCCGGCGCCGACGGGGTGCGCGGCGAGGACCATCAGCCCGAGACCCACCTCGTGCCGCTCGCCCTCGCCGCCGCCCGCGACGGCACGCCGCAGCGTGTGTTCGGCGGGGACTACCCCACGCCCGACGGCACCTGCGTGCGCGACTACGTCCACGTGAGCGATCTCGCGGCAGCGCACGTCGCCGCCCTCGAACGCCTGCCCGGCGCGAGCGGCGCCTGCAACCTGGGCACCGGCAGCGGCAGCTCGGTGCGCGCGGTGCTGCGCGCCGTCGAGACGGCGACCGGGCGTACGCTGACAGAGGAGACGGCGGCGCGGCGCGCCGGCGACCCGCCGGTGCTGGTGGCCTCGAACGGGCGCGCCCGGCGCGTGCTCGGCTGGCAGCCGCGCGCGAGCCTCGAAGGGATCGTCGCCGACGCCTGGCGCTGGATGCGCGAGCACCCGCGCGGCTACGGCGACAGGGACGCGGGCGAGGAGTAGGCCCAGGCGCGACCGGCGGCCCTGACGGACCGCGACCGCGCGTCAGGCGGGAGCGGGTGCGGCGACCGCCGCCGGCGCCGGCGCGAGCTCGGCCAGCGTGACCTGCTCGAGGACCTCCATCATGCGCTCCTGGGCGAGCACCCAGACCTCGTGCATGCGGCAGGTGCCGCTGCGCCGGCAGTCGTCGGGCCACAGCACGCAGCCGTTCAGGGCGATGGGACCGTCGACGGCCTCGACGATCTGTCGGACGGTGATATCCTCGGGCCGGCGCGCGAGTGCGAAGCCGCCGTGCGCGCCGCGCTGCGAGGTGACGAGCCCGGCGTGCACCAGGCTCTGGAAGATCTTGGCGAGGAAGCTCTCGGGGATGTCCCGCTCGGCGCCGACGTCGTGCAGCGCGCGAATCTCGCCGACCGGGCGCAGGGCGAGGTAGCTCATCGCCCTGATGGCGTATTCGCCTCCCCGAGTCAGCTGCAGTCCCACGTCGCGCTCACCGTCCGCGTACCAGTCGGATAGTTTTTGTCCGCTTACCGAGTCTAGCCGCGCCGGTAGGCGTGGTCAAGCGGCACCAGGGATAGGGGATAGGGAGAAACGAAACGTCCCCGAAGTGTAACGGGCTGATTCAGTCCGGATTCTCTGGGCTCCCCCCGGGCCAGCTCGCCCTCACTTCGTAGCGGCTCTTCTGCCCGCCCCGCCGTCGAGGTGACGGAGGCACACGGCCGCCGGCCGGCTCTCCGGCGTGGTCGAGGGGTCGGCGAACGGACGGTATAGAGCGCGCAGCTCGCCCCCATTGGGGGCGTCGGTGACCCGCCTCGACGAAAGCGATAGGCTCTTCGACCGAGTGAACGACAATGCAGCGCGCGGACATGTCGGAGGGGTCGGGGGCCGAAATAGCATGCCAGACGAGACGCTTGACTCAAGCTCGGCAGCCAGTCCTGGCCCGAACGATCCCGGCGGAACCCCGGAAGAAGACGCAGACGTCAACATCTTGAGTGGTGCCCCACCGCCCGAGGGCGCTGAGGCTGTGGAGCTGCCAGGCGACGAACCGCCGCAGAAGACCGAGGAATCGCCGCGTCAGTCAGGATTGGGCCGCGCGTTCGCCAGGTGGGGACCGGCGAATCGCTTTCTTTGGTATCGAGCCATGCGGCGGGCCAAGCGTGATGTCCGCGCTTGGGGGCGCTTTGACAGCAAGCACAACGAGAGTGGCCGTCTTCCGGACGACGAGCGAGTGGAAGTTCCCATTCTCTGGGTGGCCGAGCTATACACACCCTCGACTATTGCGGGACTCCTTGAAGGTATAGGCCGTCTCGGATGGGAGTACGGGCGGACCCGGAGCGACAGCCTCGTGAAGTGGATGGGCGATGTGCGCCGGGGCCGGAGAGCCGGGTGGACGAGCCTCGGCTTGGTCTCCTCGGATGCTGGCCAATTCATGAGGGAGCGGGAAGCAACGCTGCCCGATGGAGTCACGGCGGCGCTGCCTGTTCTGTTGTCGATCTCGCCCAGCCTCACAGCCCTCGTTGTGGGTTTCATGCTGTCAGAAGAACAGGCGGGTTGCCTAAACGAGCCACTTCACGCGTTCTTCAGGACGCGAACTGAGAATGACCCTCGATTTCGTCCGTGGCAGGTCATTTCATTCATCCTGTGGAACGGTCGACTCCACTCCGGCGAGACAATCTACGATCCTGACCGCATACGGCGGAGCGAACTGCGCTCCCGCGTCAAGTCAGTTGAGACGAAGTGCGCCGCCTGGGTAGCAGACAGCCTGCCAGGTGTGTTTTCGTCCAGGGCCTCAGGCTCCGAGTTCCCGACAGCCGTTCTGTTTGTGACCGAGGGCATTGAACCGCTATCCGAGGCTGTACGCGGTATGCGCTCTCTCTACGGGCTTTCGCTTGATCGGGACTACGATTCCTGGGAGTCGGAGGATGAATGGCCTCGCGGGCGACTTGTACTGCCCAGAACGTGGGACGACGAGGGGCTAAGGCTCGTATTCGGGTGCCGCAGGCGAGACGCCTTCGCGGATAATGCCGGCTACCCTGACCCGACTTCGAACTGGACCATCGCATACAGAGTAGACGAGCTCGTCCGGGGCCTTCTCGTTCGCTGGACCCTTTCTTGTGCGCTAGATGGCTACCATGAAATGCTTTCAACACTTCGCGACAAGGCCGCTAGCAGACATCTCTATCGTCCGGTATCTGACCTCAAGTCGCTTCGTTCGTTAGTGCGAGCCGAGTTGTATGACATCGCTGTCTCAGCTAACGAGGTCAAGTCATTCGCCAAGTCTGACCGTGCATATCGACACGACGTGATTGAAATGAAGTACAACAGAGTGGTTGGTAAGGAGAAACCTGACCTACTCAAATCGCTACAATCGTCCCAGAAGGATCGGGCAGCGCAGCTAATACGTGACTCTGGATTGCTTCAATCGCAGTTGTCAGTAACAAGCGACATTACTCAGACGATATCCAACATTCGGATTCAGAGATTAATAGTGTGGCTGACATCTGCCTCGATTGTTATTGCAGTCGTTGCGTTGCTCGTTTCATGGAAAGTTTGAGACTTAGTCTTGCGGCGGCGGACTGGTGGCGTGTCCTCCGACTCCGTTTCGCTCGCCACGCCTCCGTCGGCTAGCCTGCATCCTGCAAACCGCGCTGCAGTAAGCGGCCCTCTTCGACGGCACGAGCTTGCCGCACTCCGGGCAAGTCCGTTGCTCAATGCTCAGCTGCGTGAACCGGCGAAGTATCCCCACTGCGTTCTTCGGGATTTCCGCATCGCGCTTTCTCAGCCTCGATCGTGCGTACTCAACGGCCATCAACGCTAGACGCTCTGCCGTTTTCCCGTGCGGTACACGGCCGGCCAAGATGCGCTTGACTGAGTCGGGGTGGAGGCGGGCCACTCTCAGCACCTGCTCGCGTGGCATCCCCCTCAGCACCGGCACGACGTATCGCACAAACGGATCGTGCGCCGCGTCATCGTAGCGGTTCATGATCTCGTCTTCGTCTTCGACGAGCAGGTGTTCGACCTCTTCGAGGCTGTTCGCTTCCTTGCCGACGTAGACAGGTCGCACGACCTCCACAGGTCGCCGCCGCAGCAACCCCGTACTCTCACGGCTGCAGGGCTGCCCGTCAGGTGCCAGGCTCTTATGCTCCGGACGCCAGCGGTAGTCTTCGATTACCTCGCCGTAGGTCTTCACGCAGGCGACGCCCTCAGCGACGTCATCGTCGGTCGTGATGTGGTAGGTCGCGCTCTTCTTACTGTAGCGGTCGGTGAAGGCGAGCTTGAGCCATTGGCGCGGGTCTGAGTGATAGGGCGCGACCAAGTGAAAGGGCTTGGTCGGATCGACGCCCGGCGGGTGGCCGAGGTCCGCTACCTGCGCCGAGAGCAGGAAGTTCTGCGGCTTGACCCGCTCGGCGTAGGGCTTGCCCTTGTTGAGCGCTTCGAAGAGTCGAAAGGTCCGCATGTCGCTGACGCTCACGCGGGCCATCGCCGGCCGGCCAAACCAGGCCGGCTCGACGGGCGCTTGCCCCAAGACGTCGAGGGCGAGGATGTGCTGCCAGACCTGCTCGATCCAGCTGTCGTCGCCCGAGTCGGGGTCGGTCGGGTCGAGCAGGTGGCCGAGACCGTGACGTGAGTGCTTGCGAATGACACGCCGCCCGTCGTCTCCGAGGTTGTAGAGCACGTAGCGCTTCGCGCTGATCGCATAGCACCACAGCTCACGCCGCTGCTTTGTGTCCTTGATGTAGTTCTGCTTTTCGATGTCGAGCACCGAGCCGGGCACGGCGTCGGGATCGTACGGGTTGAGGCCGGCGAAGCGCGCCACGACCTCGTCGACCTCGGACCAACTCAGCGCCTTCACCGCCTCGCGCCCATCGGGCAAACGTTGCGGCCCGCCGGGGCAATCGAACAGGCCACCCTGCTCGCTCGACACGATGGCAAGCGAGTCGGTGTCGCAGAAGACGTAGGAGCCGCCGCGCTCGCGCACCGTGCACTCAAGCAGCGTCAACATGAGCCGTGCCGCTGAAGTAATCAGGGCGGCGAGCGGTGGGAAGCAGAACGGTCCCGGCTCTTCCGGCGTCTTGAGCTTGGTTTCGCAACGCTCGCCATCTGCGTTCCAGAAGACGACCGGTACCTTGGCCGACTGCTGCTTGCGGTTCATCTCGGCGAAGATGCCGTAGCTACCGGCGTTGGCGATGACCTTCAGCGCGGCTTCCAGGCGTTCGCGCTCGGCCTCGTCGAGTGTCTCGTTGCGGCGCGTGCGCCGTCGCTCTTCGACGACAGCCCGAAAGAAGTCCTGGCGGCGCGGGTCAACCGGCACCGCACCGCGCAGCTTCGTGCGCCGCAACCCGGGCTGTCGTGCGTTGGATGCTTCCAAGCGGATCGCGTCGAGGACCTGCGGCGTCTTACCCGAGGCGAGCTTGGCGGCGACCACGTCGGGCAGGGCAAACCATTGGCCCTCGCCTCCTGTCAGGGGGTTCGCGCCAATCTGCCAGCTCGGCCCGCGCGAGTCATAGCGCACGCGCACCGGGAAGATTTCGCCGTCCGGCCTGACCTTCACGAAGGCGCGCAGACATTGCCAGGTCGCCGGCTCAAAGCAGGCGTCGAGTGTGACCTCGTCGAGAAACCGCCTCACGTCATCGGTCGCCGGCACGACGCTAATCTCGGCGGCGGTGAGCAGTTGCCAGTTCTCCATGAGGGCGTTGACCGTCGGGTACATGCTGGCGAAGTCCGTGTAGCAGACCGGCAGGGCGACGCGTCGGATGCGACACTCGGCCCGCCCGCCGTAGAAGGCGTTCATGGCATAGCCGAGCACGCTGCGGTCGAAGTCGGGCTGGCGGCCGAGTATCGGCGTCAAGCCCATGGCGTCCTCGTAGGACTTGGCAATCGAGGCTGGCGAGAACGCTTTGGTTACCTGCAGCCGGACGGGGTGCCGGTCAAACTCCTCAAGGGCCTTCATGAGCAGCTCGCCCGTCGCCTTCACGTCCCGGCGGTTGTAGTCGATGTAGCGGGGCGTGATGAGACCGTGCCGCTTCACCTTCTGCTTGCCGTGCTCAACGCCGAAGGCTTTGCAGGCTCTTTCAAGTGAGAAGTTCTCGGCGGTCAGGGCGAAGGTCAGCGTGTGTAGGTCGAGGAAGTGGCCCGAGAACGCGACGCGCTTCTTCGTGCCGTCCGCCTGCTCGCGTTCCTCGTAATCTTCTGGGTCACCAATGCGGCGGTCCGTGAAGCGAAAGAGGTGCTCTTTGGAATTGAGGCTCTTGACGACGACACGCGGGCGGTTCGGATCGGGCACGCGCTCGCCGCGCTTCTCGTAGTCCCACAGGGCGAGCGAGAAGCCGCCCGCATACGAGCGCCTCGCGGCCGAGACGTCGATAGCCAGGCGCGAGAGATCGAACGGCAGGTTGAAGCCGACCACGAGCGCTCGCGCCCGGTAGGCCGCGCGCAGAAAGACCTGGCGCACGAACTCGCGGCGCGTGTAGAGGTGGAGCGGCCGGCGGTAGCGTTCAACGTCGAGGTCGGCCTCGTGGGCACTCACGTAGCTCTCAAGCCTGCCCAGGCCGTCCGGGTAACGTGTGGCCAACTCGTCGGCATAGAACAGCCCCTCCTCAAGACAGCTGCCCGGTGGGTTCTCGCCGTCGTTGAGCGCGATGAACCGGTATGAACCGAAGTTGAGCGCCTGCGTGATGTCGACGCTCGTCTCGGTGTCGATCACGAGGGCGTATTCGGGCAGGCGAAAAGCTCGCCCCGAGCGCTCGAAGGAAAGGGCGGAGCCCGCAGGCTCCGCCCATGCCCTCACCGCGATTTCCTCGTAGCTCACAAGCTAGCCTCCGGAAGTTCACGCCAGCCCGGCAGCTCATCGTCGAGTGAGTCGATGAACGCCCCGAGCAGGTGGGCAAGCCACAGGAAGGTATCGGCGAGCTTGCGGAAAAGCACAGCGCAGCCGACAAGCAGCACCTGAATCACCCTGAGCACCGTGCGCTTCTCGGCGTGCGCCAGATCGACGCCTTCGTCTGTCAGGGCGATGTGCACCTTGCGGTGGCAGTTGCAGCACAGCCATACGGTATCGTCCGGCAGGTTGGCCACGCCCGCGATGTGATGGGCTTCGAAGATCGAGCGGTCGTACTCGTTGAGCACGTCCGAGTCTTGCGCCCCGCAGAGCAGGCAGATTGTGCCCTCGGGCACGCGGCGCTTACGGCGCGAAGCCCGTGCCGCTTTGCCAATCGGATCGTCGTTCATCGCCTGCCCCCTCACCCGGACTGCGGCCCTTCGAACTCGGGCGTGGTGGTACGGAAGTACTCCTCAAGGACGTCGGGGCGCACCTCAAGTTCCACGCCGCCCACCTTCACACCCGCGAACTTGCGCAGCGCGGTCTCGTCGCCGCGCCGGAACTTCTTGACTGCGTTGCGGTGCTGACCGATGAGGCTCGCCTGCTTGGAGGTGCGCACGGCGACCGGCTGCAGCCCCTCGGTCGTGTAAGCCCACATCTGGCGGAACATACGGTCGGACTTGGAGGCGACCATACGCCCGCCCTCGTGGTGCAGCTGACTGCCCGCGTAACGGACGACGGTGTTCGGCGTCGTCTCAGCCTCACGCGCCGCCTCGGTGAGCGATTTGCCGCGCCGCATCTTCGCGAGGGCTTTGAGGGCGCGGCTACGCGCCTGCTTCTGAGACTCGCGCAACGCCCCGTAGCTCATCGCGCTGACCTTCTTTGCTTCCCTCTGCTGGTCGTGCCAGCTGCGGAAGCCCTTGGCTTGTGCGAGCGCGTCGCGGTACGACCTCTCGGTCGCGAAGGTGCGCCCCTTGAACTGCCCGCGCGAGGGCGTCCAGGGGCGCGACTTGGTGATGGGCGGTCTTGCCATGCCGTCTTCCTTTCAGTCGTCGCGGCTACATGCCGCGTTGACTGCGAAGAGTACGAAATGATCCTGTCGCCTCGTTGTGATTTTGGCGCGTAGTAATAGAATGGAGTTACATGCCGAAACGCCAGCTCACACGCGCAGACAAAGAGCTTCTCGCGGAGGTTGCTCGTCTTCTTGAGGCAGGCGAAGCGCTGCCCACCGTCACGCAGCTTGAACGCTGGCGTCAGCATGGCCTGATCCCCGAGACCGAGCGCGTCGATGGACGCCGCACGCGCTATCCGGCCGGCGCGGCCGCCCAGGTGCTTGCCGTCATGCGCCATCCTGCTCGCGAAGACAACCTCGACAAGGTCGCCCTGCCGCTGCTCCTTGCGGGCTACCGTGTCACAGGCGATGAGCTGCAGCGCGTGATTGCCGGCCAGCTGGAGCGCGTGCGCACCATGTTGGAGCGCTACGCGGGCGCGCGCCGCAGGCGCTACGAGCCCGCCGCGCCGCCGCTTGTCGTCGCCGAGGGCCTCGCCGCGAAGCTCGCTGGCGACCGGCTCTCGCGATTCACGCGGACGCAGACAGACAAGATGCTCGCCCACCTCGACAAGCCGTTGCGCTGGCTACCCGACGACTCCCAGCAGGGCAAACTCAAGACGCTCTACACGTGCCTGTTCTTCATCTTCCTGACGGGGCACCTGCTGCCCGAGTCGGATGAGGTTATCTATCAGGCGTTTGTCGCCTACGGCTTCGAGGCGGCGCTCGCCGACCTCCTCTCGCCCGAGATCGCCGGCAAGGCCGCCGATTACATCCGCTCCGGAGCGGTCGGCCGCCAGGTGCGCCAGCTCAGCCTGCCCCACGTCCTCAGGTCCCTTCGGGCGATGAAGACACAGGACTTCGAGCGCGCCCGCGCCGACTTCGAAGAGGTCTACGCGCTTGTCACGTTCTTTGTGCAGGCCGGGCGCGCCCTGCTTCCGCCGCAGGTCGAAGAGAAGATGCCTTGGGTTCTTGCAGACGGTGTCGATTGGCATTACGTCGTGCGGGTCGTCTCGCTGCCGTTGCTCTTCTCGGTGCGCCGTCGCGACCGCAAGCCGTTCGAGGCACTGCTTACCATCATCCGCAATCTACTGCCCGAGTGGCAGGCGAACTTCGAGGCACAACGAGAGGCCGGGGTGTTCGCCGACGACTACAAGCGTGAGGAGGCGCGAGCGGGCGTCGTGGCGGCGATGTTGAAGGCACTGATGGGTGGCTCGGCCAAACCGACCGTCTAGACAAGTGCCCCCGCGACCGTTGGAGCGGCCCGGGGGCGTGGCACTCGGAAAACGAGGTTCCGAAATGCAGAGCTATGTTAGCGCAACCTTCCAAAGCCTCGACTGCGCAGGCGGCGTCTGTGTGGTCGACGGCTACGGCATCCAGGTTCGGGTCCACAACCGGAGTCTGATCGTCTCGGACGGCATCGGACGCTTCCGCAGGCAGCGCAGCTTCGCCAAGGCGCTCGCCCCCGCCAAACGCCTCGTCGTCATCGGCCACGAGGGTTTCGTCACTTTCGAAGCCCTACGGTGGTTGAGCGACGCCGGAATCGAGTTCCTGCAGATCGATCACGACGGCGAGCTGATTGCGACTTCCGCCGGCTACGGCCTCAACGATCCGCGCCTGCGACGGGCGCAAGCTCTGGCGGCTAGAAGTCCGGTCGGCCTCGACATCGCTCGTTATGTCTTGAGCGCCAAGCTCGCCGGCCAGGTCATCAACCTGTCGCGTGCGGAGTTCGCCGACAGCGCGCGAGCCGAAGCGACGGAAGCCCGGCAGGTTGCCAAGAAGGCTACATCCCTCGGCGAGGTCCTCACAGCGGAGGCGGCAGGTGCGGTCGCCTATTGGGCAGCATGGTGCAACATCGCCCCGCGCTTCGCCCGCAAAGACGAGCGAACCGTGCCCAAGTACTGGCGCACATTCGGCCAGCGCAGCTCGCCGATTACCGGCTCGCCGCGTCTTGCTGCCAACCCCGCGAACGCCCTGCTCAACTACCTCTACGCTCTGCTTGAAGCGGAGACGCGTTTCGCTTGCCTCGCCTGCGGGCTCGATCCCGGGCTCGGCGTCTTTCACGCGGACCAGACCGCCCGCGACTCACTCGCGCTCGACCTCATGGAGGCGGCGCGACCGACGGTCGACGCCTACCTGCTCGACCTGCTCGCGGTGCGCACTTTCTCAAGTAAGGACTTCTCGGAGACCCGCAAGGGCGTCTGTCGCGTGCTCGCCCCACTTTCCCACACCCTCGCCGAGACCTGCAATCAGTGGGCCAAAGCCATCGCGCCGGTCGTCGAGAACGTCGCCGCGATGCTCGCCGCAAAGACGAGGATCGCCGTCCTGCCAACGCCCCTCACACAGAGCAGGCGTAGCGCCGGCCGCGACGCCCACCGCAGGAGCGCCAAGACGGTCGCGCGCCCGCCGCGCGTGCGGGCGGGCAGTTGCGCCGGCTGTGGTGTGTCGCTCGCCTCTGACCGCGTCTACTGCGACGAGTGCCTCCCAGAGCATGAGCAGCAGAAGCTCGCGCTCTTCTGTGAGGCAGGGCCGGCCGGCTTGGCACGCCTGCGGGCGGAGGGTCGCGACCCGACGAAGACTGAAGAGGCCAAGAGGAAGGTGGGACGGGCGAACTCCCGGCGGATGAACGAGGCTACACGCTGGGACGCCGAGCACGACGCACCCGATGAAACCGAGTTCACCAGCGAGATACTTCCCGCGTTACAGGGCGTGGCGCTATCGAGAATGGTGCAGGCGACCGGGCTGTCATTACGCTACTGCTCTCAGATACGGCGCGGGCGAGTGCCACACCCGGTGCACTGGAATGCGCTCAGGTCTGTGTCGGGTCCCACCGCACCCCCTCACCCTCACCCTAGGTGATGGCTGGCAGGCATCACGTGCTCCCGCGCCGAAGGGTCATGTGACAGTATTCTCGCTGGTGAGCCGTGGAGGGCGTTTCGTGACCACGTTCGGAACTACCGAGTGGGAGTTTCAAGGCGAGGCCCTGACGTGGATATCCGACGAGTTGCGTGCGCACAATCTCGGCTTCGACCGTGCGACCCAGGAATTCAAGAATCCCGACGGTCACCGCTCTGACATCGTCATCTGGCGAAACCGCGCCTTAGGTGACGCCGTGCTTGAGATCGAACTCAAGCCACCCAGCGTGTCGCTGTCCGACGAGGCTTTCCAGCGGGACGCGGTCAGGAAGGCCCAGCTTGTTGGTGCTCCGTACCTGGCTCTTTGGAATGTCACTGTGGCTCATTGCTTCCGGACTCCTGCTCCGCCTCGCAAGGATCTACTGCCGGACGACTTCATCGCGGAGGTGGGTCGGGTCTCTCAGGCGCGGAGCATCGAAGATTGCCTCAAGCCAACCGTGCGCGAAAGCCTCCGTCGCGTGGCGCTCGAACTTGTCCGAGCTGCGTACGACCTCAGCACCCACGGGTCCGTTGGAGGTCAGCTCGTTGACGCCACAGTCTTTGTCGACTTCCTAGGCGACCGGGTGCGCAGTCTGCGAACCGCAATCGAGGATGATTTTCGCAAGAAGCTTGCCGCAGACCGTGCAATTCGGAGGCGCATAAGCCTCTGGGCAGCCAAACAGGGCCTCGCCGCCTTCGTGGAGGACCTGCACTCAGCGCTCGCGGCCCAAATGAGCTACAGGCTTGTTGGCCAGATACTGTTCTACCACTCCTACAGAAGGCACGAGCCAAGCTTGCCCAAGCTGCAGATAAGCCCTGGCTCCAGCGTCACCACTCAACTCAGGGCTTTCTGGGATGCAGTTCGAGCTTTCGACTACGAAGCTCTCTACGAACAGTCGCCGTTGGAAGAAATCCCACTTGGCCCAGCAAGCGAATCGCAGATAGCCAACCTTGTTGCAGACCTAAGCGCGTACAGCTGGGACAAGGTCCGGGACGATGTTCTCGGCTCAGTATTCGAGAACATGATCCCCACGTCAGAGCGAATCATCCTCGGCCAGTACTATACGAAACCCCAGCTCGCGGACCTCATGGTTTCACTTTGTATGTCTCGACCGGAGGACCTTGTGTTCGATCCCGGTGTAGGAACGGGGACATTCCTCATGCGGGCACACCAGAGGATTCGTCAATCGTCCACTCTGTCTCACGAGGAGATTCTTGAGAACCTGTGGGCAGTGGACATATCAGCCTTCCCAGCCGAGCTTGCGGTCCTGAATCTCTGCCGCCAGGACCTGACGTCTGCCGACAACTTCCCACGCGTGGCGGTGCGGGACTTCTTCACCCTGAAACCGGGTGACACGTTGACTTTCCCTCCCGCCAAGCGCCATCGCGGCTCAACTCACCAAGTACAACTCCCGCTGCCAGCGTTCGACTGCGTAATAGGAAACCCGCCGTATGTCCGCAGCCAACAGCTGGATGACTTAGAGCCCACCTACAAGGCTCAACTCCACCGGCTGGCGCATCGCGCGGGAGTCGCACAAGACAGCAAGTTCGATGCCTACGCCTACTATTTCATCCACGCGGCAAGCTTCGTGAAGGAAGGGGGACGCATCGGCTTCGTAACATCAGCCGCATGGCTGACATCGAAGTATGGGGCCACCCTTCAGAGATTCATGCTCGACTACTTCCAGCCAGTTCTTGTCATTTGGTCGGAGGTCGAGCCGTTCTTCCCGAACCAGGACGTCGACACTGTCGTGACGATTCTGGAAAGGTTGGATCAAGCGGTGAGGAAGGAACCTGGAGTTGACCCGCTTTCGTTGACACCCTGAAAGTGGACACTGGTGTCCAAGAAGGGAGTCAGCGTGGCGTACACGCCGGAGTTACGGACCGCAGCCGGCACTCTCAGTTCCAGCGCGCTCAGTTGGGCAAGTCCGCGAGTGCTCTCGTCAGGCGCTCCCGGTACTCGCGAAAAGCTGCTCGCCCCTTGTCACTCAGGGCAAGGGTCGTCTGTGGTTTGTTGCCTGCGTAGCCTTTGACCACCGTGACGTAGCCGGCGTCGCGCAGCTTCACTAGATGTGACGAGAGGTTGCCCCAGGTCAGGTCGGTCTGCTGCACAAGCCAGGTGGCGTCAGCGCTCTCGACGACAGAGAGGTTGGCCATGATGGTCAGACGCGCCGGCTCGTGGATGAGACGATCAGGGGCGGCAAACCAGCCTGCCTCATGCGACCTAGCTGCGGCCATCGGGAAGCTCGCCAATCTGCGGCAGTGGATAGCGGCGCAGGAAGCGCACGAGCAACACAAGCCCGACGCAGATCATGACCGCTGCGGGAAGGGCGCCGAGCAGCAGCGCGAGACGCCAGTCCTTATCGGTAGACAGGAATGCCACCCAGCCGACGCTCATGAGCAGACCATAGGCGAAGAATCGAGGGGCGCGCTTGAAGATGGCGGTGCCAAACTCGAAGGACACCCAGGCGATGGCAATCGCAAACGGAAACGCAACCTGCCCGACGCTCCTCCGGCCGTCAATGACATTCGCTACGAGGAAGACGACGACTCCGACGCCCACGACCGCAAGGTAGAAGTGTCTCTGACGACGACGCTGGCTGACCCGCCGAGTCGCAGTGCCGACGCGTGTTCTCTGCAACCTCTGATGCAGGTAGGCAAGGGCGCCTATCGTGATTGGCCCGATGAGCATATAGGCACTCAGGAGAGCCTGTGTCGTACCGTGAGAAACGGCACCTCGGGACACCACCACCATGCTGAGCAACAGAAACCCTTGTAGGACGTCGGTCAGGCCGTCCTCTTCGGACCGCCCAAACGCGCGTTGCTCTAGCGAGCGGAGATCGAAGTCCGGGCCGTCGGGGTACGTGGTGACTCCCTCCGTTATTGGCAAAGAACTCTGCACCACAGAGTACCTACCAGCAGCGGCTTCGCATCAACCCCATGAACTCTCTACCGCCGCACCCCCCTAGCTACGACTTCGGGCAGCCGGCCGACGACCCTCTGCCCGGGTAGGCGAGCTGGCGCACAGCGGCAGCGAGTCCGTGCACGGGTCGCCGGAATTCGGAACAAATCAGCCTGTTACACTTCGGGGACGTTTCGTTTCTCCCTATCTCCTATCCCGTCAAGCGGCACGAGGACGGGCGGGCTGGGCCGGCCCGTGTCTTTGTTAAGTGGGGGTTAAGGACTGTTACAGGCGGTCCGATAGGGGTCCAGAGGGCCGCGGGGCCGCCGCATAATGATGACACGGCAGGTGTCCCTACTCGGCCGTCTCGCCCGTCACGAAAGGACTCTTCGCGTTGCGGAAACGATACGCCGTCGCCGGTATCGTGGTCGCCATCCTGGTCGCCAGCCTCATCGTCCTGGCGGGCTCGCGGTCGCCGGGCAAGACCGCCGCCGCGACCACCGAAGCGAGCGCCGCTACGCTGCCGACCAACGTCCCCTCGCCGAGCGCGAGCGACACCGACTACGCCGCCATGGTCAAGCTGCTCGCGGCGCGCTACTCGAAGCATCCCTCGAGCACCCGGAACGCGATGGCCCTGGCCGACGCCTATCTCATGACCGAGCAGCCGCGCAAGGCCGAGGCGCTCTATACGAAGGTCCTCGTCGCCGACCCCGACGACCAGACCGCCAAGGCGCAGCTCGCCATGGCGCTGCACGCGACGGGCCGCGACGACCAGGCGCTGCAGCTCCTCACCGGCGTGCTCGCGGCCGACCCGCACAGTCAGCTCGCCCACTACAACCTCGCCATCCTCTACTTCTCCCAGCAGCGCGCCGACCTGGCGCGCGACGAGTGGCGCAAGGCCGCGGCGATCGACCCGACGTCGGGCATCGGGCGCACGGCGCGCAGCTTCGTCGACCTGATGGACGGCAGCGGGACCGGCTCGCACGCCGGCTCGGGCGGCGGCTGACCGCGCCGGCCGTCCGGCGCCACGCCCGCAGCAGACAGCCCCCTCCCCGAAGCGAGTCCGACCCCGATCTCGAGCGCCGCGACGACCGGCGCGGCGCCGGCTAGACGACCTCGGCTCCGAGCACGTCGCGCAGGTGGGCCAGGGCGAAGGCGTTGACCTCGTCGGCCGGGTGCCCGGGCGCGTCGTAGGTCTCGACCAGGTCACGCCGCACCACCACCCGGTAGTCGCGGTCGCGCAGGCCGGCGACCGTGTGCAGCACGCAGATGTCGGTGCACACGCCGACGACCTCGACGACGGCGGGAGCCAGACCGGCCAGCAGCTCGTCGAGACGGGTGCCCGAGAAGCCGCTGTAGCGCCGCTTGCGCACCACGTGACCGCGCTCGACGAACTCGCGGAGCTCGGCGACCACATCGTCCTCGCCGGAGCCGGCGACGCAGTGCGGCGGGAACAGCCGGAACTCGGGGTCGTCGGGCGCGTGGCTGTCGGCCAAGAAGACCAGGACGGCGCCGGCCGCCGTCTCGGCCTCGAGGTGGGCGCGCAGTCGCGGCACGAGCGCGGCCAGGCGGGGGCTGGCCAGGCTGCCGGCCTTGCAGAAGCCGTTCACGACGTCGACGACGAGGATCACCTTGCGGCCGCGGCTCGCGGGCGAGTTCACTCCACAAGCTCGAGCCGCGGGTTCGGGCGTTCGATGCGCCCCCGCTTGGCGCAGGGTCGGCCGTCGACCTCGACCACGTCGGCGGTGAAGTCGATCCTGCCACGCAGCAGGCTCGAGCCCACGCCGTAGGCGTCGGCCGGCACGCCGTCGCGCTCGAACTCGCGGATGCGCTCGGCGTCGAAGCCGCCGCTCACCACGATGCGCACGTGGTCGAAGCCCTCCTCATCGAGGGCGCTGCGGACGTTGCGCACGAGCTGCGGGTTCACCCCGGTCGGGCGGAACTGCCCCATGGACTCCCAGAGCGAGCGATCGACCATCGTCTCGGAGGTATCGAGCCGCACGCCCCACAGACGCTCGCCAAGGGCGCGGGCACAGGCGAGGGACGTCGCGACGCAGTCGTTGTCGAAGTCGACCAGGGCGACCACGTTGACGTCGGGATAGAGCTCGTCGGCGAAGGCGGCGGACGCCGCCACGGTATCGCCCCCGTAGGCGGCGATCAGGCCGTGCGGCACGGTGCCGCCGCCCTTGCCGCCCCACCACGAGGCCTGCTCGTCGGTCGACACGCCGATCGCGCCGGCGACGTGCGCCGCCCAGCCGTCGCCGGCCTGCACGCGGTAGTGGTCGAAACGGGCCGGAAAGAAGAGCACGGGCTTGGCGCCGGCGGCCTGCACCACGCGCCGCACGTTGGTCGAGATCAGCGTGCGGCGCGTGAGGACGCCCAGATAGACCGTCTCGAGATGGGCGAAGAGCGTGTAGTCGCCCTCGATGGTCATCACTGTCTCCCACGGCGCGGCCTCGTCGCCGTCGTAGAGCGCTCGTACCTCGAGCTTGTCCCAGCCGTCGACCCAGACCCGGCGCCCGCCGCGCAGCTCGTGGCGACCGGCGCAGAGCTTGAGCGTGGCGACGGCCTCGTCGGTGCCGCCCAGCACGGCGCCGGCGTACTTCTGGAACACCTGCATGAGCACGCGCGGATGCTCGTCGCGTGTCTCGAGCACGCGTTTGGAGAAGTTGAAGTAGGCGTCGCTGTAGTAGCCCTCGCGCATGCGCTCGACCGGAAGGGCGAAGACCTCGGGGGCGAGGCGGCGGCGTGCGTTCATGCGCGGAAGTGTACACCAGGGCCGGCGCGCGGCCGCCGGGCGCTCCTACGGGCGTGACGTGCCGCGCGCCGCGCGCATCGCGGCGATGAACCGGCCCGCCATGGCCGGCGAGGCGGCGAAGCTGGCAAAGAGGGTCGTCGCCAGGCAGCGGCCGACGACGAAGCCCTCGGTGCGGCCGCTGCCGTCGGGCATGGCGACCTGGTAGGCGAACACGTCGTGCTCGAGCACGAGGAACTCGAGGTCGAACAGCTCGTGCAGCGTGACCGAGCCGGCGTCGTAGGGGTTGGCCCGGGTCGCCTCGGCGTGCACGTAGCGCGGCCGGTCGTACCACTCGAGCAGCTCCGCCTCGGCCGGCACGATGCCGAGCAGGTCGTGGCTGCGCCCGCGACTGTCGGCGAGGCGCTGCAGCATGAGCAGGGCGCCGCCGCCCAGAGCGAGCACCGGCAGGCCGTCGCCGGCCGCGGTGCGCAGGCTCTGGCGCAGTAGCGCGTTGTCTGAGAACGCGTCGATCGTCTGCTCGTCGAGCGTGCCGCTGAAGAGCAGACCGTCGCAGGGCTCGGGCAGCTCGCGGTCGCGAGCGATGTTCAGCGGCACGAGGTTGACACCCATGGCCTGCAGCACATCGACGTTCTCGAGCATGACCGGCTGCAGCGGCGGGCCCCAGGCGACGGCCACCACGAGGTCGGTGGCCGAGGTCTCTGGCAGCAGCAGGTGGCGCGGCGCCGCCGGCAGGAAGCCGCGCCGCGCCGCGACCGCCGCGATCTCGTCGAGCTGCAGGTAGGTGGCGGCCTCGCGACAGAGCTGCACCAGCGTCGTCTCCGGGGCGCGGGCGCCGCCGAGGGTGCGCACGGCGCCGCTCGCCACGGCGTACTGACGCAGGAACTGCTCGGTGAGCTGCGGCGGGACGTGGCCCAGCAGCGGCAGGCCGACGTCGCGGCGCAGCGCCTCCTGCAGCTCGAGGCCGGCCGCCGAGTCTTCGCCGCCTACCAGCACGACGCCGCCGATCTCGAGCTGCTTGGCGAGGGCGCGCGTGCCGTAGACCGCGGCCGCGGCGCTCGCGCCGCGGCCGCGCGCGTCGAGCACGAGCACGATGGGCGCGTCGAGACGGCGGGCGAGGTCGGCACCACGTGAGCCGTGCACCCCCTCCCAGTTGTCGAGCAGCGGCCGCACGCAGGTGACGAGAGCGAGGTCCATGTGCTCGCTCCACTGGTCGAAGAGCTCGTCGGCCACCGGCGCCGAGTGCAGCGCCGGATCGAGGGCGCGCGGCGCCCGCGCGGCCACGTCGTAGACCAGGCGCCAGAGCGGCAGGTCGAAGCCCAGCAGGATGGCGCGCGTGGCGCGCTGCTCGCCGCAGCCGGCGAGCAGCGCGCCGGCCACGAGATCGAGCGCGGGGCCCGGTTCGACCCCGGCCAGGATGAGGCGCGGTACAGACATGGTACGGACGTCCTCGTTTCGCCCAGGCGTGACCGACCGGTCGAAGGCCCGCCCGGGATTGTAGAGCTTCCGCGCTCCGGCCCGGTTTCCTTCAGCCGGCGGAGGCGGCGATCCGCGATCCGCTGCCGTTCGTGCCCGGGAACGATCCGCGGGGCGCTTTTGTTCGAGCCGCGCCGCTAATCCATCGGCCGCTTTCGTCGACATATGTACGCGAGTCAGACAACGACGGCGAAGGGACGGGTCAGACGAGCACCGGCAGGCAGCTCAGAGAGGTCATGACGGCGCGCATCATCTTCGGTGTCGCGCTGTTCGTTGCGGGCATGGGCTTCCGGCTGCTCGACGCGAGCTCGGTCTCGCCGGTGCTGCTCGCCATCATCGTCGTGTTCGTGGTCGCCAACGTGCCCTTCCTGTACCTGAGCCGCAGGGGCCGCGACCACCGGGCGAGCGTCGCGATGGTGGTGGTCGACACCGTGCTGATCACCGCCGCCGTCGTCTTCACCGGCGGCGTGCTCTCGTCGGTCGCGATCTTCTACCTGTGGCCGATCGTCTCGGCGAGCCTCCTCCTGCCCACCTGGGCGGCGTACATCACGGCCGCGGTCTCGAGCGGCCTCTACATCGGCATCTGGGCGCTGCAGGCCGCCGCCTTCGGGCCCTTCGTGAACGACTCCACGATCAAGCCGCCGATCCTGCCCGAGAACTGGTCGGCGCAGACGGTCGGCATCAGGGTGACCGGCTTTCTGCTGATCGCCCTGCTCACCGGCTTCATCGCGCGGGCGCTGACCAAGACCAACGCCGAGCTGCGCGACGCCAAGGTGCGCGCCGAGAGCCAGCTCGACCGCATGAAGGCGGTGAACGAGCAGCTCCGCTCGATCGAAGAGACGAGCCAGGTGTTCATGCGCCACCACGACGTCGAGAGCCTCATGCCCGACGCACTCGACAAGCTGTGCGGGCTCATGCGGGTCGAGACCGGCTACGTGCTGCTGCACAACGACGGCACCGGCGACGACCGCCTGGCGGCCCTCCGGGGGGCGGTCACGACCGAGCTCATCGACCGCCTCAAGGGCGTCGGCCTCACCCGCGTCTACTCCGCCGGCGCGCCCCACGTCGCGACCGTCGACGACGGCACCCAGTCGGCCCACATCCTCAAGCTCATCGAGAAGGAGGGCTTCCGCGACCTCGTGCTCGTGCCGCTGCGCGCCAAGGACCTGCGCCTCGGCCTGCTGTGCTTCATGACCCGGCCGGGCGAGGTGGTACGCGAGACCAAGCTCAAGGCGCTCGCCTCGCTCAGCAGCCAGCTCTCGGTGGCCCTGCGCAACATCCAGTACAACGAGGAGCTCGCCAAGAAGAACGACGAGCTCACGCACCTCGACCAGTTGAAGAGCGATTTCATGGCGACCATGAGCCACGAGCTGCGCACGCCGCTCACCTCGGTGATCGGCTACAGCGACATGCTGCTGTCGGGCGTCACCGGCGAGCTGAACGAGCGCCAGATCAACTTCATCGACAGCATCCTCAAGAACGGCGAGTCGCTGCTCAACCTGATCAACGACGTGCTCGACCTGACCAAGATCGAGGCCGGCCGCCTCGAGCTCAACCTCGAGGCCGTCGACCTGCGTTCGGCGCTGCTCAGCGTGCTGCCGGTGGTCAAGCCGCGCGCCGGCGAGAAGCGCATCAAGGTGTCGACCTACCTGCCGACCGACGTGCCGCCGATCCACGCCGACCCGGCCAAGTTCAACCAGGTGCTGCTCAACCTGTTGACGAACGCCATCAAGTACACGCACGAGAACGGCAACGTGAGCGTCGAGGCGCGCACGCACGACGGCTTCGTCGAGATCTGGGTGACCGACACCGGCATCGGCATCGGCCAGGAGGACATCGATCGTATCTTCCAGCGCTTCACGCAGGTCGACTCGTCGGCCAGCCGCTCGCAGGGCGGCACGGGTCTCGGCCTCGCCATCACCAAGGAGCTGGTCGAGCTCCACGGCGGCCAGATCCGCGTGCAGAGCAAGCTCGGCAAGGGCTCCAGTTTCATCTTCACGGTGCCGATATCACACGAGCCGGCCGACCATCTGGCCGCCGGCAAGATCAGCTAGGACGGTGGGGACAGCCATGGCCAAGTCGATCGTCGTCGCGGATGACGACCCCGATATCCTGAGCATCGTCGCGATGTCGCTCGAGGCCCAGGGCTACGACGTCTTCAAAGCCGCCAACGGCCGCGAGGCCGTCGACCTGGCGCGCGACCACCATCCCGACCTCATCATCCTCGACATGATGATGCCGGTGATGAGCGGCTACGAGGCCATCACCGAGCTCAAGGCAAACGACACCACGCGCGACATCCCGATCGTCGGCCTGTCGGCCAAGGCCATGGCCACCGACATGGAGCGCGCGACCGACGTGGGCATCGACGGCTACATCACCAAGCCGTTCCGCATCGCCCAGGTGCTGTCGGTCATCGAAGGTTACCTCTGAGCCCCCCGGCCGCGGCCCCGGCCGCGGCCCGCCCATCCCGTACCCTCCGGCGCCGGCGCGAGCGCCGCCGCGACCGCCTCACCCCGGCCTCGGCACCCGCGCCGGCGACGCCGCGACCCGCTCGTCCCGGCGCCGGCGCGCCCGTCGCCGCGACCCGCTCATCCTCGTCCGTGAACTGCCGATAAGAAGACGGAAAACCGGGCGGCCGCGCCGGACCGGCGACACGCCTCGAAGCGTGCAGCCCGCACACCGCGAAGGAGACTCCACGAGCGATCCGCACGAACACCGCTCTCGTGTGAGCATCGAGGTCAAGACGACCGGCATGATCGTCGTGATCTTCCTGGTCGTGATCGCCGTGTTCTCGCGCATGCTCGACCGCAACCACCTCGTCGAGCTCGCCCTCGCGCTCTCCGGCACGTTCGCCCTCGTCATCATCGTGCTCGACATCTGGGTGTACCGGCCGCTGTCCTCGCTGATCCGCCGCTCGCGGCGGCGCCTCGGCGCCCGCTACGAGAACGCCGACCCGCGCCACCGCGACCAGATCGCCGAGCTCGACCACCTCATCAACACCATCATCCGCACCTTCACCGAGGTGCAGACGCACGAGGTGCGCACCGAGCGCGCCGAGAGCGACCTCATCCGCCTGCAGACCTTCAACCGCCAGCTCGTCGAGGTCGGCGACATCGGCCAGGAGATCAACGCCGCCCTGCCCTACCGCGAGACGGTCGAGCGCACCCTGGCGCGGGCCAAGACCTTCCTGCACGCCGACTTCGTGGCGCTCATCTCCCTCGAGCCCAACACGCGCGCCTTCGACGTCGAGGGCGCCCTCGGCGTGCAGGCGCCGTCGGTCGACGCGGACTGCTGCCTGTTCACGAGCGACTGCCCGGTGCGCCACGCGATCGACGAGCGCACGGTCGTGCGCTCGGCCGACCATACCTGCACGCTCTTCCCCCAGACCATGAAGAGCCAGCTCATCGTGCCCTTCGACGTCGATCCCATGGGCGAGATGGCGCTGCTTGCCACGTCGACCACGAGCGAGCACTTCGACCAGATCGCGACCAACGTGCTCACCACGCTGCAGGGCCACGTGCACGCCGCCCTGTCGAACGCGCGCAAGTACGACAGCATCCGTCGCCAGGTGGTGACCGACCACCTCACGCGCCTCTACAACCGGCGCTTCTTCATGAACCGCGCCGAAGAGGAGCTCGCCCGCAGCCTACGCAACCAGCAGCCGCTGTCGCTCGTCATGCTCGACATCGACCACTTCAAGCACTTCAACGACGCTTACGGCCACGCCACCGGCGACCGCGTGCTGCAGGTGGTGGCGGGCGTCATGCGCCAGCACGTGCGCAAGTCCGACATCTGCTCGCGGCACGGCGGCGAGGAGTTCGGCATGCTGCTGCCCAACACGCCGGGCGACAACGCGAGCTTCATGGCAAACCGCCTGCGCCGCACCCTGGCCGGCACGCGCTACACGGGCCTGGGCCTGCCGAGCGACGTGAACATCACGATCAGCATGGGCGTGGCCACGTGCCCGCGCGACGCGACCACGGTGGCCGAGCTCTTCGAGCTTGCCGATCAGGCGCTCTACCAGGCCAAGGCCGACGGACGCGACCGCGTGATGCAGTACGGCGTCGAGGTCCAGCCCGCCTTCTACGACTAGCACGCAGGCCGAGCGGCGCCGACGGAGTCCTTCGACGGCACGCGGCGCGCAGCAGCCGGACGTCAGTCGAGCCCCATCCCCCTGCGGATCAGGGCCGGGGTCGTCGCGCCCCACTCGAGCAGCTCGTCGTGGAAGACCTTGAGCGACGGCGAGCGCCGGCGTGCAAAGTCGCGCGCGAGCGCGGCGATCTCGCGCTTGCCGATGAAGTAGGCCATGGGATAGCCGGGGGCGGCCACGTACCAGCGCACCTCGAGCGCCGCCTTTGACCGTTCGAGGTGGGCCTCGCGCGACAGAAAGTCGACCGCTTGGTCGAAGCTCATGAGGCCGAGGTGCAGCTCCATGTCGATCACCACGCGGCAGGCGCGCCAGAGCTGATCGTTCAGGCGCATGAGGCGCACGCTCGGCGCGGCGAGAAAGCCGGCGGCCTCCATCATCTCCTCGCAGTAGAAGGCCCAGCCCTCGATCAGCAGCATGCCGCCGTCGGGGATGAAAGCCACGCGGTGGGCCAGAGTGGCGGCCCGGTTGGCGCGGCCGAACTGCGTGTGGTGGCCGGGGTAGGCCTCGTGCGCTCCGACGGTCGCCATCGAGGCGAAGGGGTGGCCGGCGAGGGCTCGGACGAGGTCGTCGCCGGTCAGGTCGGCAGAGGGCTCCGTCACCCAGTAGAAGCCACGCTGCACGCGATCGAAGGGCCCGGCACCCTCGTAGGCGGCGAACGGCAGCGAGCCACGCAGGGCCTGAGGCGTGGACTCGACGACGAGCTCCTCGTCGGGCGCGAGCGTCACGATGTCGTGCTCGACGACGAAACACCGTGCGGCCGTGAGAGCTTCGCGGTAGCTGTCGAGCAGGTGCTCGGGCGCCGGGCAGTCGGCCTGGACGGCGGCGACCGCCGCGTCGGTCGAGTCGTGGCCCATCGCGGCGGCGATCTCGGCCATGGCGGCGCGCGTGTCGGCCACCGCGGCGCGGCCGACCGCGGC
Source organism: uncultured Actinomycetes bacterium (assembly GCA_963767005.1). Classification (GTDB taxonomy): domain Bacteria; phylum Actinomycetota; class Thermoleophilia; order UBA2241; family UBA2241; genus Bog-752. The sequence goes on along the minus strand of CAVYCN010000008.1, from coordinate 69,938 downwards.
GATCTGCTCAGGCGTCTCCCGGAGCAGGTGCTCGTGGGCGAGCAGGTCGACCAGCAGCTCACGGCCACCCGCGACCTCGGGTGTGGCGTCGTCGAGGTGGCGACGGCGCAGCTCGGCGGCAAAACGCGCGACGGCAGCGGCGGCCGCGGCCGCGGCGTCGTCGAGGGCGCCGGGCCGGCCGAGCTCGGCGGCGGCGCGCGGCGCCGCCTCGCCGACGAGCTCAGCGACGCCGGGCGCGTCGTCGAGGGCCGCCGTCACGTAGGGTAGCGGCAGGGGGCCCCGCAGGTTGGCGAGGCCCTCCTCGAGCACGCCCGGTAGCGCCTCGAGACGCCCGCGCATCGCCGTGACCCGCTCGTCGGGGCTGCCGATCTCCTTGATCATGAGCAGCAGGACGCCGTAGGCGGCATCGAGGTAGAGGCCGGGCCGCAAGCGCTGCACGCCGCGCATGTCGTACGCCCGCGCGACGCGACGCGCGATCTGCCCACCGGTGACCGCGTCGATCGCGTCGGCGCCACCGGCGGCGGCCGCCTCTTCGAGACGCTCGCCCAGCCGGCGGACGTCGCTCAGGTAGGCGACGAGGGCGGGCGCCGAGAGGTCGGGCAGCTCGTCGGCGTGCTCGCTCATGCCGAGCTGCGTGGCGATCACCGGTTCGGCCGCGGCGACGCGGTCGACGAGTCGCTTCACGAGGTCGGTGACGCTCGCTGGCATGTGCTCCGCCTTTCGCACGCGAACGCGACGCCGCGACGCCGGCGCCCGGCTTACCCCCGGTATGAGTCGAGGTACTCCTGCAAGGGCTCGACGCGGCCGCCCATGATCTTCTCGATCACGTCGTCGAGGATGCCTCTGGCGACGTCGATGTCCGACACGATGGCGCGATAGACGTAGCCCGCAGGCTGTCTGTCCTGCTCGAGCAGCCCCTTGACGTGCAGGTTGCGCAGCACGCTCATGACGGTGGTGTAGGCGATCCTCCGTCGCAGGCGCAGCTCCTCGTAGACGTCGCGCACCTTCACGTCACCCTTGTCCCACACGATGCGCAGGATCTCGGCTTCGAGCCAGCCGAGACCGGTCAGGTCGCGGCTGCGGGCCTTCTTACGCCATCTCACATACTCGTCACTCATGGATCCTCCGCCGTCACACAAGGGAGCCGCAAGCCGCACCGCAAGCGAGCGAGGGGCAGGAGTGGCCGAAGGTCGGGGACGGCCGGACGGAACCCGACGCATGAGCTTGGGGAACGACCCGATCCCGTACTCTAACCATCGACCCGCGAGGCCGCAAGCGAGCCTGGAGCCGGCGCGACGCAGCGCGCCGCGCCAGGCCCGCCGCGCGCGGCCAGCGGCCGGCCTGCGCGGAACGTCAGCCGAGACGGGTGACGAGCTCGTCCCAGAGGACGTCGGGCGTGACCACGATACGCAGGTCGATCACACCTGCCGCCGGGGCGTGGAGCACCATGAAATCGTCGGGACCGGGGGTGAGCGTGCCTGCGCCCGCGGCCACCCGCCAGTACGGCGACCAGCTGACCTTCACGAGATACGAGCCGGGCCGCGACACGGCGAGCGCGATCGACTCGCGGTCGAACGCCGTCACGTGGGCGGTGCCGAGGCCGTCCTGCGACACGACGATGGGCTCCGCCCCCTGCAGCCGGTAGACCGTCCAGTCCGGACTGCCGTAGACCTCGGTGAAACGCGGGTCGGTCGTCAGGATGGCGGTCTCCTGGGGGCCTGAGGTGTCGAGCGGCGCGTGCGGCAGGAACACATACTCGACACCCATCCCGCGCAGCCAGTCGACGTACTGGTCCGCGCTGAAGGTCGGCTGGTTGAGCAGCTCGTTGTGCAGAGCGTCCGACTGCCGGTACCAGCCTCGGGTGATGGCGTAGCCGTCGACCGGGAAGTAGTACGCCTCCCAGTGGTTGGAGAGCGCCACGACGTGGTAGCGGTAGTCGGGGTCGTAGTGAGCGGCGGCGAAGGCCAGGGCGCCCGCGAAGAAGGCCGGTTTGGTCGAGACCCCCTCGGCCGGGCTCACGAAGTGGCCGGCCGGCAGGATGAGCTGCCCGACCGCGACGCCGACCAGGATGCCGACCACGACGACACGCGGCATCAGCACACGCCGCACCGTGAGAAACAGCGGCACGCCAAAGACGAAGAAGAAACGCCCGAAGGTGCCGCCCATGGGGTTGCTCGGCAGAAGGGCGGCGATCAGGGCGACGGCGCCGAAGGTGCCGAACAGGATCGCCTTGGCGCGGCGCTGGGGGTCGTCGGACACCAGGGCGAGGGCGACGCCGCCCGCCCCGAACGACGAGTAGATGAGGACCTCGAAGCCGGCGTAGGTGTAGCTCGACGCCTCCCAGAAGAACAGCGTGAGCACCAGGCGGGCGACGAAGAACGGCACGAGGAAGAGGGCGAGGCGGTGCAGGCCGGCGCGGCGCTCCGGGCGCGCCAGATACTGGGCCACGAGGAAGATGGCGCCGAGCGCGACCGCGACCGGGTTGGCGAAGCTGGCCACGCCGATCAGGACGGCCGCCGGCAGACGCCGGCCGCAGGCGTCGGCCACCAGACCGCCGAAGGTGAGCGCGAGCGCGAACAGGAACGGATCCTGACCGTTTGCCAGATACACGGCGAGCACGCCGGCGAGGGCTGCCGACGGCAGGATGTCGGTCACCGCGTAGATGCGGCGCATGTAGACGTAGAAGAGGAGGGGCAGCACGGCCGCCGAGACGACCACGAGCACGGTGTAGTTGATGAACTGGGCCACCCAGTAGAAGACGAAGCCATAGCTCACGAGCTGATAGGCGCCGCCGTACCACTCGTTGTCCCACAGCAGCGAGCCGCGGTGCAGCACCGCGATCTTGTACAGGTGCGCCGGCGCGTCCCAGCCGTCGAAGCCGATCAGCCGCATGACGAGCGCCGCCGCGGCGATCACGGCGAGCGAGCCGACGACCAGCAGCACCACGCGACGTACCGGGGGCGGCCTCCGGGCCGCGCGCGGCGCCGCGAACGCCGCGTCAGACATGTCCTCTCCGCCACATCAGAGGGATTCTACCCCCTCGCCCGAGACCGGTTCGCTTGGGCGGCACTCGTTTGCCGTCTTCGACCCCGGCAGGCGCCTAGTCCGTCAAACGGTTCCATCGTTGACGCTCAGGCAGGCGTGACTACGTCGCGCGCCTAGTCACCCGATCGACTGCGTCGTCGGGGCTCAGGCAGGCGTGACTACGTCGCGCGCCTAGTCACCCTCGCCGGCGGGGGCGCTGCGTTCGCGCTTGCGCCGCGCGCGGTGCGCCTTGTCGGCCAGGCGGCGCTCCTTCTCGGCCCGCGGGACGGCGGGCGCCCTCCGCGGCAGGCGCGCCTCGTCTGCGTTGCGCCGCGCCGCCTTGTCGCGCAGGCGCTCCAGACAGGTCGCCTTGTTGCGAAGCTGGCTGCGCTCACGCCGGCACACCACGACGATGCCGCTCGCACGGTGCCGCAGCCGCACGCCGCTGTCGGTCGTGTTCTGGTACTGGCCGCCCGGCCCGCCGGCGCGGAAGGTCGTCACGTCGCACTCGGCGAGCAGCGCCTCGTCGTCGTCCGGCAGCTCGATCACGGCGACGTCCCCGGGCCGGGCGTCGCGAGCACGGTCAGAGCGCCCGGCACGATCCGGGCGCGCAGCGGCAGGCGGCCGAGCGCGTCGCCGTCGACGTCGAGCGCGAAGCGCGCGGGGTCGGTCGGCTCGAGGAGCTCCAGCTCGAGACCGCGGCAGCGCAGCACCTCGACGCCGGGCACGAGCACGTGGCGGCCACGGTAGACCGAGAGCAGGTGGCGGGCCACGGTGCGCTTGCGCTCAGGGCCGATCGACACCACGTCGATCAGGCCGTCGTCGACCCGCGCGCCGGGCGCGAGCCGCATGCCGCCGCCGAAGACCGGCCCGTTGCAGACGCCCAGCAACCAGGTGGTGAGCTCGCGCTCGGCGACCGCCTCGCCGTCCGGATCGTCCCAGGTCCGCAGGCGCAGGCGACCGCGCGGCGTGCGCACGAGCGCCCAGGCGGCCGCCAGGCCGTAGGAGGCCCGCCCGCCGACCAGCGCCGGCAGGCGATCGACGTAGCGGTCGACGAGGCTGCCGGGGCCGGCCGAGAGCACGTTTACCACGTAGCGCTCGGCCGGCGCGCCGTCGTGGTCCCGAAACGAGACGCGTAGCAGATCGACCGTCCGCGTGCGGCCGGCGGCGATCACGGCGAGGTGCTCGTCGAGACGCCGGCCCATGCCCAGGCCGCGGCCGAAGTCGCCGCCGGTGCCCAGACCGATGAGGCCGACGCGGGGGGCGGGCGGCGCCGGCTGGCCGGCGCCGCCCGCCGCCGCGGCCTGCATGATGCCGTTCACGACCTCGCTCAGGGTGCCGTCGCCACCTACGGCCACGATCGTCCGCCGCCCCGCGGCGGCCGCTCGCCGGGCGAGCTCGACGGCGTGCCCGTGCCGCTGCGTGAGCTCGATGTCGACATCGCCCAGGGCACGCTCGACCGCGGCCGCGAAACGCGGCACGGCGCGTGAGCCGCGCAGGCTCCCGCTCGACGGATTGACGATCAGCAGCGGCGTGTCCATGCCGGCGCAGTATACGTCGCCCCCCCGTTCTACGAGCCCGCTCGTTTGGTATCCTTGGATGCCCGCGGGTGACGGCCCGGCCGGCGCGCCGCCGCCGCAGCCCGCGGACGGTCGGCGAGGCTCCCGTTTCGGGCGGCCGCCGGCGGGGCAGGCAGGCGAAGGTGTCGAAGGTGGCCGAGGATCCCAGCAGACACGACGACGAGCGCGGCCGGCCGCACGAGCCGACCTCGTCGACGACCATGCTGCGCCGCGGCGCGGTGCCGTTCCTGTGCGGCCTGCTCGCGCTCGGCCTGCTCGCCTTCATCGTGCAAAACGGCCAGCGCGCCGACGTGCACTGGCTGGCCTGGACGTTCACAGCGCCGCTCTGGGTCGACCTCATGCTGCCGGCGGTGTTCGCCGCGCTCGTCGCCCTGCTCGTCGCCTTTCTGCTCGGCCGCCGCCGGCGGCGCCGGGCCGACCGGCCGGCGGTCTGACCGGCATGGCCACCTGGGCGGCCACACAGACGGTCGCACGTCCCGGCGTGATCGAGCTCGCTTTCGGCGAGCCCGACCCGGCGCTCTTCCCGACCGCGGCGCTGGCCGGCGCCTGCCGGGCCGCCCTCGCGGACGGTGGCGCCGAGGCCCTGCCCTACGGCGCCAACGCCGGTCCCGCGGCCCTGCGCCGGCTGCTGGCCGACCGGCTCACCCGCCTCGAGGGGCACGCGACCGCCCTCGAAGAGACGTTCGTGAGCGGCGGCAACTCGCTGGCTCTCGACCAGCTCCTCACGCTGTTCTGCGAGCCCGGCGATGTCGTGCTCGTGGAGCGACCGACCTACAGCCTCGCGCTCGGCATCCTGCGCGACCATCCCGTCACGGTCGAAGCGCTGCCGTTCGACGCCGACGGCCTCGACGTCGACGCCCTCGAGCGGCGTCTCGTCGAGGCGCGCGCCACGGGCGCCGGCCTGCGCCTGCTGTACACGGTGCCCACCTTTCACAACCCGACCGGCGTCTCGCTCGCGAGCGCGCGGCGGCGACGCCTCGTCGACGTCGCCGCCGCGCACGGCCTGCTCGTCGTCGAGGACGACGTGTACCGCGAGCTGTGGTACGACGAGCCCGCGCCGCCGTCGCTCTGGAGCCTCGCGCCGCGCGGCACCGTGCTGCGCCTGGGCTCTTTCGCCAAGTCGGTGGCGCCGGGTCTGCGGGTGGGCTGGGTGAACGGCGCCGCGGAGCAGGTCGAGCGCATCGCCGGGAGCGGCGTGACCGAGAGCGGCGGCTGCACGAGCCAGTTCGCCGCCGTCGCCGTCGAACGCTACCTGGCCGCCGGCTCGTACGACGATCACGTCGCCGGCCTGCGCGCCGCCTACCGTGAGCGCCGAGACGTGCTCCTCGCCGCCCTGGCCGCCCACCTGCCGGCGGGCTGCCGGACGGTCCCACCAGGCGGCGGCTTCTTCGTCTGGGTGGTCCTGCCCGACGGCGCCCGCGCAAGCGCGCTGCTGCCGGCCGCCGAGGCGGCCGGCGTGTCGTACGTGCCGGCCGGCCGCAGCCACCTCGACGGCTTCGACGGCGGTCTGCGCCTCGCGTTCACGCTCTACGAGCCCGACGAGCTCACCGAGGCAGCCCGGCGCCTGGGGGCGGCGCTCGGCGCCGCGCTCGGGAGCTAGCGAGGCCCCGCGTGTGCTGCCTCGGCTGCGTCGGTCTGCTCGCGCCGCGCCTCGTGCTGCTCTTTCTCTGGATCTTCACCGGCGCCGTCGACCGCGCCTTCAGCACGTTCGTGTGGCCGCTGCTCGGCATCGTGTTCCTGCCGTTCACGACGCTCTTCTACGTGCTGGTCTACTCGGCGCCGCTCCACGGCCCCTCGCAGGCCGGCTGGGTCGTCGTGCTGGCCGGCTTCGTGCTCGACCTGCTCTCGTATGCGTCCGGGCACCGCGGGCGCCACTGGCGCCGCCTGCGCCGCCGCTTCGACTAGGCGCGCGGCGCAGCCACGCCAGCCTGAGCGGCGACGACGCAGTCGCTCGCCGGACGAGGCGCGCGGCGCAGCCACGCCAGCCTGAGCGGCGACGACGCAGTTGCTCGCCGGACGAGGCGCGCGGCGCAGCCACGCCAGCCTGAGCGGCGACGACGCAGTCGCTCGCCGGACGAGCTACGAGCCCGACGTGCCGCCGGCCGCCGGCGGGGCGTCCTTGTGGCCGAACCGGCGCAGGTACAGGGCGTACGCGACGCCGCCCGCAGGGATGGGCATCCAGAAGGCGACGAGACGATAGGCCAGCGTGGCGAGCGTCGCCTGGGCCGCCCCGACACCGGCCAGACCGAGGCTCGCCACCAGGCCGACCTCGACGAACCCGAGGCCGCCCGGCGTGATCGGCACCATGCCGAGCAGGGCGGCCACGACGTAGGCGATGAGCACGAGCGAGGCGCGCGGATGCGCGCCGGTGGCCGCAAGGGCAGCGAGCAGGGCGGTGTAGTCGAGCAGCCAGTTGCCGGCGGCGTAGGGCAGCGCCTCCCACCAGCGCCGGCCGAGCATGCTCCTGATGAGGTCGCGTTCGTCGATCAGCCGGTCGGGCAGGTCGTGGACCGGCTTGCGCCGCCGCAGCAGGCGGTTGCGGCCGCGTTGCGCGAGCGTGCCCACGGCGCGCAGCGGCTCGTCGGCGAACAGCGCGACGGCGCCGGCCGCCAGGATCAACGTGAAGACGACCATCCCGTAGACGAGCGCGTGCAGCAGCGTGCGGGCGACGGTGAGGCCGCCGAACAGGATGGCCGGCAAGGACAGCACCGGCAGCGACACGAGGACCGCGGTCGAGACCAGCGTGGTCGCGGTGAGCCCCGACACGACCCGCTCAGGGCGCGCGCCGCGCGCGGTGAACATCTGGTAGCTGGCCGTGCCGCCGGACGCGGCGCCGCCGGGCAGCATGCGGCTGACCGCGTTGCTGGTGAGCTGGGCCGTGGCGATCAGGAACCAGTTACGCTCGTTCAGCGTGAGGCGCATGAGGCCCCAGGCACAGGCGAAGCTCGCGACCTCGAGCAGGGCCATGAGCACGAACCACAGCCAGAAGATGCCGCGTAGCTTGGGCAGCTGCGAAAAGATGCCGAGCAGCGGCGGCCACACGAAGTAGAGCGCGACGATCGCCACGCCAAACCAGATCATGTGGCGGACGGGCAGCCACCTGAGCAGGGCGCGTAGCGTCGACGGCTGCTCGTCCGGCGTGGGCGGCGTTGGCCGCGCAGGCTCCTCGGATGAGGTGTCCTTGTCCATCACGTCGGCCTCATGCTATCGCTTCCCCGTCGCGCGGCGGAACACAAGCATCCGGCGCCCGGCGGCGTACGGTAAGCTCCTTCGAACCAGGCGCGCGACGAAGTCACGCATGTCTGAGCGGCGACGACGCAGTCGATCGCCGAAGCGAGGGAGGCGACCGCGTGGGCCAAGCGAGAGCGACCGAGACGACCGGGGCGACGGCCGAACGCCGCCGGCCGGCGGCGTTCCCCAAGATCGAGCTCCACGTCCACCTCGAGGCGACCGTCCAGCCCGCCACGCTGCTCGCCATCGCGCGGCGCAACGGCTACGCCCTGCCCGTCGACACCGTCGAGGGCCTCGCCGAGCTGTGCCGGTTCCGCGACTTCCTGAGCTTCCTCAACGTCTGGATCGCGATCACGCCCGCCCTGCAGACCGCCGACGACTTTCGCCGGGTCGTCGTCGACTACGCTCGCGAGGCAGCCGGCCGTGGCGCCGTGTATATCGAGGCGATCTTCTCGCCGGCCGAGCCTGTGGTCCGCGGCATCGCGTGGCAGCAGGTCTTCGAGGGCTACTGCGACGGCGCGGAAGAGGCACGCGAGCGCCTCGGGATCGAGGTCAACCTCACCCCGGACATCACCCGCACGTTCAGTCTGAGCCTGGCCGAGGAGACGGTCCGCTGGTGCGGCCGTTACCGCGAGCGGGGGGTCGTCGCCGTGGGCCTCGGAGGTCTCGAGAACCCGCCCGAGCAGTTCGCCGACGTGTTCGCCCTGGCGCGCTCGCTCGGCCTCGGCGCGGTGCCGCATGCGGGCGAGGCTGCCGGCCCGGAGTCGGTGCGTGCCGCGCTCGACGCGCTGCGGGCCGACCGCATCCGCCACGGCATCCGCGCGGTCGAGGACCCGACCCTCGTAGCCGAGCTCGTCGCGCGCGGCACGGTGCTCGACGTCACGCCGGTCTCCAACCTGCGCACGCGCGTTGTGAAGTCGCTCCGCCGGCACCCGCTGCGCGCCCTGCGGGCGGCTGGCGTACGCTGCTCGATCTCGACCGACGACCCGGTCCTGTTCGCCACCGACCTCGACCTCGACTACGCGGTCGCCGCCCATCTCGGCGTCGAGCCGCGCTGGGCCTACGAGAGCGGCGTGGCCGGCGCGCTCTGCGCGCCGGTCACGCGCGAGCGCCTGCGGACCATTGGCGACGCCTTCGACTGGACGGCCGTGCCGCCCCCGCCCGCCGACCTCAGGGCGCGGCTCAGGGGGTAGATCAGCGCGCGGCGCTGGCCTCGGGAGCGCCAAACACTGGACGAGAGGGGCCTCCTGCCTGTTTCCTACCTAACTGGCAGCATCGCTGGGGCCAAACGCGGTTCCGCGAGCTCTTTCCAGGGTAGCCAGGGCCGTGTCTGGCAGCAGGGGGTCGAAGCGTGGGGTCGACTGTCGTGGCCATCTCAGGAGCCGGATGGCCCTTTCTGGTGTACGCAGCGCTTGCCGCGGTCATCACCGTGGGCATCGTCGTCGTCTCCAGCCTCCTCGGCCAGCGGCACCGTGAGCTGACCACCGACGAGCGCTACGAGTCGGGTCTGCCGCCGGCCGGTCCGCTGCCGCGCCACTTCTCGATCGAGTTCTACGAGATCGCCGTCTTCTTCGTGATCTTCGACCTTGAGGCCGTCTTCATCTTCGCCTGGGCCGTGGGCCTGCGGCAGGCCGGCTGGAGCGGCTACGTCGAGGCCCTCGTCTTCATCGTCCTGCTGCTGGCCGGCCTCGTGTACCTGTGGCGTCTCGGCGCCCTCGACTGGGGCACGAGCGGCCGGCAACGCCGCCGCCGGGGGTCGTGATGCGGCGCCGCGCAGGTCGCCTTCGTCTCGCCGCGCTGCTGCTCGTCGTGGCGGTGGTCGTCGCCATCGTCCTGCCGGCCGTCGTGCGGGCGGCGAGTGCCGGCCCCACAGCGGCCGCGTCGCCCTCGTCCAGCCCTATCCCGGCGGTCACCGCCACTCCCCTGGCCGGCGCCGCGTCCGACTCGACCGCGCCGGCCGCGGGCCCGGGCGCCGCAATCTTCGCGGCGAACTGCTCAGGCTGCCACGGCGACCACGGCGAGGGCCTGATCGGGCCGAGCCAGGCGGCCGACGCCTTTCCCAGCCTCGTCGCCGGCATGGTGCGTCGCGGCGGCGTCCAGATGCCGGCGTTCCCGCAGTTCTCACCCGTCCAGGTCGACGAGGTCGCCGGCTACGTCGCCACCCAGATCGCGGCGCCCCAGGCCCACGACGCCACGGTGGGCGAAGGTCAGCAGCTCTTTCACCTCTACTGCTCGGGCTGCCACAGCTCGACCGGGCGCGGCGGCGCGCTGAGCCAGGGCCGCAACGCGCCGCGCCTCTCCAACTACCCCGCGGCTGAGGCCATCGCCGCCATGATCCTCGGCCGCGGCAACATGCCGATCTTCGCCGGCACCACGTTCAACGTGCGTCAGACCGCGTCGGTCGCCCTGTTCGTCGAGACCCTCGAGTCGCCGGCTTCGCCCGGTGGCTGGGGCCTCGGCTACGTCGGACCGGTGACCGAGGGCTTCGCGGCCGCCGGCGGCCTCGGCCTGCTCATCCTGCTCACCGTGTGGCTGGCCTGGGGCAAGGGGCAGGTCAAGCCAGAGCCCGCCGGCGCCGAGCAGCCGGCGCCCGGGTGGCCCGCCGGCCTCGCGCTGCTCGTGGCCGTCGGCGGAGCCGTGGCCTTCGTCGTCCTCTTCGTGCTCGGCAACGACACCGCGCGGATCGGCGGCACGCTCGCGCTCGCCTTCCTCGGCCTGGGCTTCGCCCTGGCCTATTGGGGCCGCGACCTCTCGGGCGACGACGTCGAGATCGGGCGCTACCCGCTGCCGGCAGAGCCGGCCGTCGCGGCCGCGGCCGGAGAGCCCGACGAGCCGGCGGCGCTGGGCGACGAGCTCGCCCGCAGCGCCGGCGTGCTCACTCGGCGCCGGTTCCTCACGGGCGTGCTGGTGAGCGCCGCCGGCGTCGTCGGCCTGAGCCAGCTCGTGCTGCTCGGCGGCCTCGGCCCCAAGTCGCGCGGCCTGTACTCGACGGCATGGCGGCCGGGGCGCCGCCTCGTCACGCCCGACAACCAGCCCATCCGCAGCGACGCGCTGCAGGGCGGCGGCTTCATCGTCGCGTTCCCCGAGGGTCACACCGCCGCAGCCGACTCGCAGGTCGCGCTCGTGCGCCTGGCCGGTGTCACACCGCTGCCCGGTCGCGAGTCCTGGAGCCCCGACGGCTTCTTTGCCTACTCGCGCGTCTGCACCCACGCCGGCTGCGCCGTCGCGCAGTACGAGGACGAGGCCCAGGTCCTGCTCTGCCCCTGTCACCAGTCGACCTTCGACCTGCTCGACGGCTGCCGCCCGGTCCACGGCCCGGCCTCGCGGCCGCTGCCCCAGCTTCCTCTCGCGATCGACGCCGACGGCTTTCTCGTGGCCCAGCACGACTTCGACGAGCCCATCGGCCCCGGCTTCTGGAACCTGTATGCCTGACGAGCCCACAGCAGGCGACCGGCTCGACCGCTCGCTCGCGCGCTCGTTCCGCCTGCCGCGCGGCCGCTACCGGCGGGTGGCGGCCTGGCTCGACTCGACCACGGGCGGCGGCGGCCTCATCCGTCGCGAGCTGCGCCACATCTTCCCCGACGACTGGTCGTTCTTCTTCGGCGAGATCGGCCTCTACTGCTTCATCATCCTGATCGCGACCGGCATCTACCTCACGATGTTCTTCAAGGCCTCGGTGGCGCCGACCGTCTACACCGGCCGCTACCAGCCGCTCCACGGCGCGGTCGTGTCCCAGGCCTACGACTCGGTCCTGCGCCTCAGCTTCGACGTGCGCGCCGGCCTGCTCGTCAGGCAGGTGCACCACTGGGCCGCGCTCGTGTTCGCCGCGGCCATCGTGCTGCACCTGCTGCGCATGTTCTTCACCGGCGCCTACCGGCGCCCGCGGCGCCTCAACTGGCTGCTCGGCCTGACCATGCTGATCCTCGTGATCCTGAACGGCGTCTTCGGCTATTCGCTGCCCGACGACCTGCTGTCGGGCACCGGCCTGCGCATCGCCTACTCGATCACCCAGTCGGTGCCCCTGATCGGGCCCAACATGGCCTCGCTGCTCTTCGGCGGCGGCTTCCCGACGAACAGCCTGATCCCGCGCATCTACGCCCTGCACATCCTGCTCGTCCCCGCTGCCATCGCGGGCGTCCTCGGCGCCCACCTCGGTCTGCTCTGGGTCCAGCGCCACACGCAGTACCGCGGCCGCAAGCGCAGCGACCGGGTGATCGTCGGCACGCCGCTCGTGCCGGCCTACGCGCTGCGCACGAGCGGCTTCATGCTCATGCTCGCCGGCCTGCTCACGGCGATGGGCGGCTTCATCCAGATCAACCCGGTCTGGCTGTACGGACCGTACACGCCGTGGAACTCGACGAGCTTCGCCCAGCCCGACTGGTACACCGGCTGGCTCGAGGGCGCCGTGCGCCTGATGCCCTCCTCGGACATCCACATCGGCGGCTTCCTGCTGCCCGGCCTGTTCTGGCCGGCCGCCGTGCTGCCCGGCGTGATCGCCGGCTTCCTGTTCTCGTGGCCGTGGCTCGACGCCTTCATCACGCGCGACGACGACCTCCACAACCTGCTGCAGACGCCGCGCGACCGGCCGGGGCGCACGGCGATCGGTTTCGGTCTCGTCACGTTCCTCGTCATGCTGCTGATCGCCGGCGGCGACGACGTGTACGCCGTGCACTTCCACTGGAGCCTGCCGACCGTCGTCGCGGTCATGCAGGGCCTCACGCTCGGCCTGCCGTTTGTGGTCGGCCTGATCGCCTGGGCCGTGTTCCGCCGGCGCCACGCGGCCGTCGCGCCGGTGATCGTGAAGGAGCCGGCGTTTTGAGCTGGGCGCTCGACCACGCCGCGCCGCGCCTCGACCTGCGCAACGGTCGCCTGCACCGCGATGCGCGGCTTGGCGGCGCGCTCGTGCGCGCCGCCAAGCCGCGCATCGTCGCGCTCTTCGCCCTCACCGTGCTCGTCGCGACCGTGCTGGCCGGCCCGCGCGGGCCGGCCAGCACGGTCGCGATCGTCGCCGCGGCGGCGCTCACCGTGGGCGGCGCCGCCCTGCTCAACAACGCCTGCGAGCACGACCTCGACGCCGTCATGTCGCGCACCCGCCGTCGGCCGACGGCCGACGGCACGCTCGACCCGCGGACCGCGCTCCTCGCCGGCCTCGCCGCGATAGCCGCCGGCGTCGGCGCGGTGTGGAGCTGCGGCGGCGCCGCCGCCGCCCTGTTCGCGGCCGCCGGCGTCGTCTACTACGTGGTCGTCTACACGCTGCTCATCAAGCCGCGCACCGCGCTCAGCTCCCTGCCCGGCGGCCTCGCCGGCGTGTTCCCGGCCCTGATCGGCTGGACGGCGGCCGGCGGCGGCCTGACGACTGACATCGTCTTCCTCTGCGCCCTGATCGCGGTCTGGTCGCCGCCCCACTTCTGGGCGCTGGCCTTCGCGCTGCAGGACGACTACCTGGCCTCGGGCGTCCCCACGCCGCCCGTCGCCCTGGGCGAGCGCGCGGCGGCGGGCATGATCCTCGCCGCCGCCGCCGCCCTGGTAGCCCTCAGCCTGACGCCGGTGGTGATAGGGATGTACGGGACGGGCTACCTGCTGGTCGCCGCGCCGGCCGGCCTCGTCTTTCTCGCCCTCGCAGGCGACCTGGCCGGCCGTCGCCGCCGGACGACCGCGTGGCTGCTGCACAAGCTCTCGGGACCGTACCTCGCCGTGCTCCTTCTGGCCATGATCATCGAAAGGCTGGTGACGCGATGACGCGCGAGCCCGCACGCCGCGTCCACGCTCTGCGCCCGGTCGTGCTGCGCGCGGCCGTCCTCGTCGCCCTGACGGCCGGCCTCGCCGGCTGCACGCAGGTCTCGCCGAACGTGTTCCAGACCCACGGCGCGAGCGCCCACGACATCAAGGTGCTGACCATCACCATGTTCGCCATCCTCTCCGGCGTGCTGATCACCGTCTGGACACTGCTCGCGCTCGTGCTTATCAGGTTCCGCGAGCGTCCCGGTCGCGAGGCCAGCCAGGTGCACGGCAACACGACGATCGAGGCGGTGTGGACGGTGATCCCGGCGATCATCGTGGTCGTCCTGTTCAGCCTCACCATGCAGACCACCGGACGGCTCGTCGGCCCCGCCGACCCGGTGCAGCTCACGGTGACCGGTCACCAGTGGTGGTGGCAGGTCAGCTACGCGGGCGCCGACTTCGCGACCGCGAACGAGATCCACATCCCGGCCGACCAGACGGTCAGGCTCGACCTGCTGTCGGCCGACGTCATCCACAGCTTCTGGTGCCCGCAGATCGCCGGCAAGATCCAGCTCATCCCGGGCCACGTGAACTACCTGACGATCCTGCCGGTGACCCCCGGCAGGTACCTGGGCGTGTGCGCCGATTTCTGCGGCGCCCAGCACGCCCACATGCACTTCCTGGTCTACGTCGAGTCGCCGGCCGCCTTCTCGACCTGGTTCCACGACCAGCTCAAGCCTGCCGTCACGGCCACCGGGACGCAGGCGATCGCCGGCGAGGCGGCCATGACGCGCCTGCCCTGCGCCAGTTGCCACACCATCCGCGGCACCAGCCTGCACGGCACGTTCGGCCCCGACCTCACGCACCTCGCGAGCCGCAGCACGATCGCCGCCGTCACCCTCACCAACACCCCGGCGAACCTGACGCGCTGGATAGCCGACCCGCAGGGCGTGAAGCCCGGCACGCGCATGCCCGACGTGCCGCTCACGCCGCAGATCGTGAGCGAGATCGTCGCCTACCTGAATGAGCTGAGATGACGGACATCACCCTGCCCCACGACGTCGCCCTCGTCGGCGAAGAGCCGCGCGGCCTGGCCGCCTGGCTCATGGGCACCGACCACAAGCACGTCGGCAAGCAGTACATGACGACGTCGCTCGTCTTCTTTCTGATCGGCATGTGCATCGCCATCACGATGCGCACGCAGACCATGCTGCCCGGCCTGAAGGTGCTCACCCCCGAGCAGTACAACGAGGCCTTCTCGGTGCACGGCACCACCATGGTCTTCCTGTTTGCCATGCCCATGCTGATCGGCTTTGCCAACTACCTCGTGCCGATCATGATCGGCGCCCGCGACATGGCTTTCCCGCGCCTGAACGCGCTCAGCTACTGGCTGTTCCTGTTCGGCGGCATCCTGTTCTACTCGGGCGTCTTCAACGGCGATCTGCTCAACACCGGCTGGTTCAGCTATGCGCCGCTCACCGAGCGCGCCTTCTCGCCGCGCGGCGTCGATCTGTGGATCGTGGCGCTGCTGCTGCTCGGCGTCTCGTCGATCGCCGGCGCCGTGAACTTCATCATGACCATGCTGCGCCTGCGCGCCCCCGGCATGAGCTTCCGCCGCATGCCGCTGCTCTGCATCGCCACGTTCGTCAACTCGCTGCTCATCCTCTTCGCGTTCCCCAGCCTCACCGTGGCGGCCGGCTTGCTCTACCTCGACCGCTACCACCACACGGGCTGGTTCAATCCGGCGCGCGGCGGCGACCCCATCATCTGGCAGCACCTGTTCTGGTTCTTCGGCCACCCCGAGGTCTACATCCTCATCCTGCCGGCCTTCGGCATGATGAGCGAGATCGTGCCGGTGTTCTCGCGCAAGCCGCTGTTCGGGCGCTCGGCGATGATCATCAGCCTCGCCGCGATCGGCTTCATCGGCTTCCTCGTGTGGGGCCACCACATGTTCGCGACCGGCCTGCCCAGCTACTTCAACGCCATCATGGCGGCCACCAGCATGATCATCGCCGTGCCCACCGGCGTGAAGATCTTCAACTGGCTCGCCACGATGTGGGGCGGCAGCCTGCGCCTGAAGACCCCCTTGCTCTTCGCCTGCGGCATGATCGCGACCTTCACGATCGGCGGCATCACCGGCGTGCTGCAGGCCTCGGTGCCCTTCGACTGGCAGGCCAACGACAGCATGTTCATCGTCGGCCACCTGCACAACGTGCTGTTCGGCGGCACCGTGTTCATCGGCTTTGCGGCCTTCTACTACTGGTTCCCGAAGTTCTCTGGCCGGATGCTGTCGGACCGCCTCGGCAAGATCCACTTCGCCGTGATCCTGGTCGGCTTCCTGCTGACCTTCATGCCCATGTACGCGCTCGGCCTCATGGGCGCGCCGCGGCGCATCTATACCTACCCCGCGAACATCGGCTGGACGACGCTCGAGCTCGTCTCGGCGATCGGCGCCTTCACGATCGGCGCGGCCATGGTCGTCTTCATGGTCAACGTCGTGCGCAGCCTCGTCGCCGGCGAGCCGGCCGGCGACGACCCCTGGGATGCCTGGACACTCGAGTGGGCGACGAGCTCACCGCCCCCCGAGGACAACTTCACCTACGAGCTGCCGGTGATCACAAGCGAGCGTCCGCTGTTCGACATGAAGCGCGCCCGCCAGTCCGGCGCCCCGGCGCTCGACACCACGTCGCCGGCGGCCCGACGAGCCGCCGAGGTGGCCGCCCTCCACGCGCCGCCGCCGCACGCCGACCACTGGACGAAGCTGCCCTTGGTCACGGCGCTCGCCGCGGTCGTCGTGGGCGTCGGCCTGCTCACCAGCCTGGTCGTGTCGTTCATCGGCATCGCCCTGCTGCTCGTCCTGGCCGCCCTCTGGGTGTCGGCGCGCTGGACGGTCCCCCAGCCACCGGTCGTGCCCGGCCAGCGCTTCACCGCCCTCGGCGCCGGCACGCTCACCTTCATCGGCTCCGAGGTCGTGCTGTTCGGCGCGCTGCTGGCGGCCGACCTGCACCTGCGCATCCACGACAACTTCGTCACGCTGAACACGACGTCGGGCCGGCTGCCGCTCACGCTGCCCATCGTCAACACGGTCATCCTCATGTCGAGCGGGATCTTCGCCCACTACGCCCTGACGAGCTACCGCAAGGACCGCATCGGCTGGTTCCGCTTCCACCTCGTCGTCACCATGATCCTGGGCGTGGTCTTCCTGGGCGGCCAGGGCTGGGAGTACACGCACGCCGGCTTCGGCCTCTCGAGCGGCCTCACCGGTGAGTCGTTCTTCACCCTGACCGGCCTGCACGGCGCCCACGTCACCGTGGGGCTCCTGCTGCTCGTCTACCTGCTCTTCCGGCAGGCCGGCGATCGCACACGTCGCGTCGTGCCGGCCGGCGAGGGTCCCGCCGCAGCGATCGCGCGCGGCACCGGCACCCCCGGCATGGTCGAGTCGGCGATCTACTACTGGCA
The DNA here is from genome assembly GCA_963767005.1 of uncultured Actinomycetes bacterium. Lineage (GTDB taxonomy): Bacteria > Actinomycetota > Thermoleophilia > UBA2241 > UBA2241 > Bog-752. The sequence continues at coordinate 52,923 of CAVYCN010000008.1, read as the reverse complement.
CTTCGTCGATGCCGTCTGGATCGCCATCCTCATCGTGGTGTACCTGCTGTGAAGCGGCCGCGCACCAGCGGGCCTTCCCGCACCGCCCTCGCTCTGAGCGGCCTCGCGACCACTGCGCCCGGCGTGTTCGGCCAGCGCCCGCCGACCGCCTTCGGCAGCCTGCAGGACCTCGTGGCCTGGGGTCGCAAGAACTCGATGTGGCCGTTCAACTTCGGCCTGTCGTGCTGCTTCGTCGAGCTCGCCACCACCGTGACGCCGCGCTACGACATCGCGCGCTTCGGCGCCGAGGTGCTGCGCATCTCGCCTCGCGAGGCCGACGTCATGGTGGTGGCCGGCACGGTGTTCCTCAAGATGGCGCCGATCGTACAGCGCCTCTACGAGCAGATGATGGAGCCTCGCTGGGTCATCTCGATGGGCTCGTGCGCCAACTCCGGCGGGATGTTCGACTGCTACAGCGTGGTGCAGGGCGTCGACACCTTCCTGCCCGTCGACGTCTACGTCCAGGGCTGCCCGCCGTCGCCCACCGCCTTCATGGAGGGCCTGCTCCTGCTGCAGGCCATGGTCGGCACCGAGCAGCGGCCGCTCAGCTGGGTGGTCGGCCCCCAAGGCGCCACGCGCGCCGAGCCGGTGTCGCTGCGCGACCTCAAGCGGCCCGAGCGCAGCGCCGAGACCGAGCTGCGACCGCAGAGCGAGGTCTGACGTGACCGACGCGCAGGCACAGCCGGTCGGCGTAGTCGACGAGCTCGCGGCCCGGTTCCCGGACCTCGAGCTCGTCGTGCAGCCGACCGCCGACGACATCCCCACCGTCTGGCTGCCGGCCGAGCGCGCCGCCGCGGCGCTCGAGCACCTGAAGAGCGGCGTCGAGCGCCCCTACCGGATGCTCTACGACCTGACCGCGATCGACGAGCGCACGCGCGTGCACCGCGAGGGCCAGCCGGCGAGCGACTTCACCGTCGTGTACCACCTGCTGTCGCTGGAGCGCAACGCCGACGTGCGCCTCAAGGTCGCCCTGCGCGGCGAGCACCCGAGCATCCCCACCGTGACCGACCGGTTCCCCGTGGCCGCGTGGTACGAGCGCGAGGTCTGGGACATGTTCGGCATCGAGGTCGAGGGGCTGCCCTGGCGGCCGCGCATCCTCACGCCGCCGTGGTGGGACGGCCATCCGCTGCGCAAAGAGGAGCACTGCCGGGCGACCGACATCGGCGTCCTGCACATGCCGCCGGCCCTTGCCGCGGAGTGGCAAGACATGATGGCGTTCAGGCCCGAGGACTGGGGCCTCGAGGAGCTCGCGACCGACCCCGAGATCATGTTCCTGAACGTCGGGCCGCAGCACGGCGGCACGCACGGCGTCGTGCACATCGTGGTGGGCCTGCGCGACGAGGAGATCGCGGCCTGTGTGGTCGACATCGGCTACCACCACCGCGCCCAGGAGAAGATCGGCGAGCGGCAGAGCTGGCACACCTACATCCCCTACACCGACCGCGTCGACTACCTCGGCGGCAGCAATAACGAGCTCTGCTACCTGGTCTCGGCCGAGCGCCTGGCCGGCCTCGAGGTGCCGGACCGGGCGAAGGCCATCCGGGTGATGATGTGCGAGCTCTTCCGCATCAACAGCCATCTGCTCTACTACGGCACGTTCGCCCAGGACATCGGCGCCCTGTCGCCGGTCTTCTACATGTTCAGCGACCGCGAGCGCATCCACGACATCGTCCAGGCGGTCGCCGGCGGCCGCATGCACCCCGGCTGGTTCCGCCTCGGCGGCGTCGCCGACGACCTGCCGCGCGGCTGGGACGAGCTCGTGCGCGAGTTCCTCGACTACCTGGCGCCGCGCCTCGACGAGTACGACCACCTGGTGCTCGACAGCCGCCTGACCAAGGCCCGCGCCAAGGGCGTCGGCACGCTGACGCTCGAGCAGGCCGTCGAGTGGGGCGTCACCGGCCCCAACCTGCGTTGCTGCGGCAGCGACTGGGACCTGCGCAAGAAGCGCCCCTACTCGGGCTACGACTGGTTCGACTTCGAGGTGCCGACGGCGGCCGGCGGCGACTCCTACGACCGCCTCGTCGTGCGCAGCCAGGAGATGCGGCAGAGCCTGCGCATCGTGCGCCAGTGCCTCGAGCACATGCCGGCCGGCGACCATAAGTCGCGGCAGCCGCTCGCCACGCCGCCGATCAAGCAGCCCGGCACGATGCACAGCATCGAGACCCTGATCGACCATTTCCTCGGCGTGAGCTGGGGACCGGTCGTGCCGCCCGGCGAGGCCGCGGTCGCGACCGAGATGCCGCGCGGCAACAGCACCTACTACCTGGTCAGCGACGGCGGCGACAGCGCCTACCGCAACCGCGTGCGCACGCCCTCGTTCCCGCACCTGCAGGCCCTGCCCCTGATGACCGAGGGCCTCGAGATCCCCGACCTCATCACGATCCTCGGCAGCATCGACTTCACGATGGCCGACGTGGACCGGTGACGCCGTGCCAAGGCCCGCAGACCGCGCCCTGAGGACACCATGCTGAGCGACGAAGAACGCGCCGAGATCGAAGCCGTCCTGCCGCACTACCCGCACGCCCGGTCGGCGGCGGCCAGCGCCTTTCGCATCGTGCAGAAGCACCGCGGCTGGCTGTCCGACGAGGCGCTCGCCGACATCGCCGAGCTGCTCGGCGAGACGGTCGAGCAGCTCGACTCGCCCGCGACCTTCGCCAACATGGTGTTCCGGCGGCCGGTCGGGCGCCACGTCATCCTCATCTGCGACAGCGACTGCTGCTACGTGATGGGCTACGAGCGCATGCGCCAGCACCTGAGCGCACGGCTCGGCATCGAGCTCGGCGAGACGACCCCCGACGGCCGCTTCACCTTCCTGCCGATCGTCTGCCTCGCGCAGTGCGACCACGCGCCGGCGATGCAGATCGACGAGGACTTCCACGGCGACCTCACACCCGAGCGCATCGATGAGATCCTCTCGCGCTATGAGTGACGACCCGGCCCGCATCGGCGACCCGAACGAGCGTCCGCTCACCGGCGCCTTCCGCGCCGACGGCCGCCCGCTCGACATCGACGAGTACATCGCGGCCGGCGGCTACGAGGCGCTGCGCACCGCGCTGCGCGACATGGCGCCGGCCGAGGTCACGCAGGTGGTGAGCGACTCGGGCCTGCGCGGGCGCGGCGGCGCGGGCTACGCCACCGGCCGCAAATGGAGCTTCGTGCCGATGGGCGCCGACGCTCCGCCGGTCAAGTACGTGGTCTGCAACGGCGACGAGATGGAGCCCGGCTCGTTCAAGGACCGCCACCTGATCCAGGGCGACCCGCACCTCCTGGTCGAAGGCATGGCGCTCGCCTGTTACGCGATCGGCGCCAAGGTCGGCTTCATCTTCTTGCGCGACCAGTACGACGTGCCGCGCGCCCTGCTCGAGGCTGCGATCGCCGCGGCCCACCAGCGCGGCTTCCTCGGCGAGCGCGTCCTGGGCTCCGACTTCAGCGTCGACCTGCACGTGCACGTGAGCATCGGGCGTTACATGTGCGGCGAGGCCTCCGCCATGCTGAACGCGCTGCAGAGCGACCGTCCCAACCCGCGCTGGCGGCCGCCGCACATGGCAAGCGCCGGGCTGTGGAGCCGGCCGACCGTGATCAACAACGTGGAGTCGCTGTGCTGCGTGCCCGGCATCCTGCGCCTCGGGGTCGAGCGCTGGCGCGCCCTCGGCCTGACCGACGAGGGCGGCACGCGCGTCTGCGGCGTGTCCGGCCGGGCGCGGCGCACCGGCGCCTGGGAGCTGCCCGTGGGCACACCCCTGCGCGAGATGATCGAGGGACAGGCCGGCGGCATGCGCGACGGCTACACCCTGCGCGCCGTGCTGCCGGGCGGCGCCTCGACGCCCTTCATCCCCGCCGACGGCCTCGACGTGCCCATGGACTTCGACCACATGAAGCAGGCCGGCTACGGCCTCGGCACCGCGACCGCGCTGCTCGTCGACGACTCGGTCTGCCCGGTCGGCCTCACCCTCAACCTGCTGCGCTTCTTCGCCCAGGAGTCGTGCGGCTGGTGCACGCCCTGCTGGGCGGGGCTGCCGTGGGCGGTCGACGTGCTGACCGACATCGAGGAGGGCCGCGGTCGCCCCGAGCAGCTCGAGCTGCTCCGCGAGATGTGCTGGTTCATGGGCGAGCAGATGTGCTTCTGCGATCTCGCGCCGAGCGCCACCAAGCCGCTCTCGACGGCGATGAAGCTGTTCCATGACGACTTCGCGCAGCACATCGAGGAGGGCCGCTGCCGCTATCGCGATGGCGGCCGGACCGGCGCCTATCCCCGCGGCGGCACGGCACGACCCGGCGCCGGCGGCCCGGCTCCCGGCGGGGGGGCCTGACGTGGCGCGCGTGGCGATCACGATCGAGGGCACGTCCTACGAGGTCGACGACGGCCGCAACCTGCTCGACATCTGCCTGTCGCTCGGCTACGACCTGCCCTACTTCTGCTGGCATCCGGCGATGGGCTCGATCGGCGCCTGCCGCCAGTGCGCCGTCAAGCTGTACTGGGACGACGACGACCACGACGGCGAGATCGTCATGGCCTGCCTGACGCGGCCCCGCGCCGGCAACCGCGTGGCGATCACCGACGACGAGGCCGTGCGCTTCCGCGCCCGCGTCATCGAGCTGCTCATGACGAGCCACCCTCACGACTGCCCGGTCTGCGACGAGGGCGGCGAGTGCCACCTGCAGGACATGACGGTGATGACCGGCCACGTCTACCGCCGCTACCCCTACCGCAAGCGCACCTGGGAGAACCACGACCTGGGGCCCTTCGTGACCCACGAGATGAACCGCTGCATCCAGTGCTACCGCTGCACGCGGTTCTACAACGACTACGCCGGCGGCCGCGACTTCGGCGTCTTCGGGCTGCGCAACGACGTCTACTTCGGACGCCTCACCGACGGGGCACTCGACAGCGAGTTCAGCGGCAACCTCGTCGAGGTCTGCCCCGTCGGCGTCTTCGACGACAAGACCCTGGCGGCGCACTACACGCGCAAATGGGACCTGGAGACCGCACCCGCCGTGTGCGTCTTCTGCGGACGCGGCTGCAACACCATCCCGGGCCAGCGCTACGGCGAGCTGCGCCGCGTGCTCAACCGGTACAACGGCGACGTCAACGGCTACTTCCTGTGCGACCGCGGTCGCTACGCGTATCAGTCGGTGAACGGCGAGCGGCGCGTGCGCCAGGCGATCGTCGGCATCGGCGGTCTGTCGGCCGGTGAGCTTGTGCGCGGCATGGGCGCGCGCCTCGAGTCGGCCACGCGCGACCGGCGCGCGGCGGTGGGGGCGCGGCCGCGCCTCGCGCGGCCGCGCCCGGTCGGCATCGGCTCGCCGCGCGCGTCGCTCGAGGCCAACTTCGCCCTCAAGCGCCTGGTCGGCGACGAGCGCTTCTTCCTGGGTCTCGCCGATCGCGAGCACACCTTGGTCGAGCGCGCCCTCGAGATCCTGACCACGGGTCCCTCGCCGACGCCGACCCTGCGCGACCTCGACGCGGCCGACCTCGTGCTCGTGCTCGGCGAGGACCTCACCAACACCGGCCCGCTGCTCGCCCTCTCGCTGCGGCGCTGGAACCGCCTGCGGCCGACGCAGGCCGAGGAACGCCTCGGCATCGCCCGCTGGAACGACGCCGGTCTCGGCATGGTCAAGAAGGAGGAGCCGAGCGCCCTCTGGATCGCCGACACGCACGCCGGCAAGCTCGACGAGGTAGCCGAGGCGACCTGGCACGCGGCGCCGGCCGACCTCGCCCGCTTCGCCCTGGCCCTCGCCCGGGCCGTCGGCGGCCGGAGCGCCGCGCCGGCCGTGAAGCCCGCCGACGACGCCGAGCGCGCCGCCGTCGAGCGGTTCGCCGCGGCGCTGCGCGGTGCCGGCCGGCCGCTCGTGGTGTCGGGCGTGAGCGCCGGCAGCCTCGAGTTGCTCGAGGCCGCCGCCCGGCTGGCCCACGTGCTGCCCGCCTGGCGCGCCGGCGACGACGTCGCGGGCGCCGTGCCGCGCGGCGCCGGCTGCCCGCTCGCCCTGGTGCTGCCCGAGGCCAACACCCTCGGCCTCGCCCTGCTCGGCGGCCGCCGCCTGAGCGAGGCGTTCGACCTGGCCGCCGCCGACGACGTCGAGGTCGCCCTGGTCGTCGAGAACGACCTCTACCGGCGCGCGCCCGCGGCCCGGGTCGACGCCTTCTTCGAGCACTGCCCCACCGTGCTCGTCTTCGACCACGTGACGACGCCGACCACAGCGCGCGCGACGGCCGTCATGCCGGCGGCGTCGTGGGCCGAGTCGACCGGGACGTGGGTCGGCTTCGAGGGCCGCGCCCAGCGCTCGTTCCAGGTGATGGAGTCGGAGCGTGCCGTGCAGCCCACCTGGCGCTGGCTGTCGAGCCTCGCCGCCGCCGCCCGCCTGCCGGTGGGCCAGCGCTGGTACGCGGTCGACGACGTGCTCGACGAGCTCGCCCGCGAGCGTCCCGACCTCGCGCCGGCCGCGCTCGCGGCGCCGCCCGCCGGCGCGCGCTTCGCCGGCATGAAGGTGCCGCGCGCGGCGTCGCGGTTCAGCGGCCGTACGGCGATCGTCGCCGACCGGACCGTGCACGAGCCGCCGCCGCCCGACGACCGCGACGCGCCCCTTGCCTTCAGCATGGAGGGCTACGGCGGCGAGGCGCCGGGAGCGCTCCTTGCCCGCTACCGGGTACCGCGCTGGAACTCTGTGCAGGCGCTCAACAAGTTCCAGGAAGAGGTCGCCGGGCCGCTGCGCGGCGGCGACCCCGGCGCGCGCCTGGTCGAGCCGCCGGCGACGCCGCAGGCGGCGCCGACGCCCGCCCTCCCGGCGCGCTTCGCAGCGGCCGCCGACCGCTTCCTCGCCGTGCCGTTGCACGAGATCTACGGCAGCGAGGAGCTCAGCGTGCTCTCGCCGCCGATCGCGGGACGGGCCCCGGCGCCCTACCTGGCGCTCGGCGCGCTCGACGCCGAGCGCCTCGGCCTGCGCCGCGGCGACGGCGTGCGGGTGAAGCCGGCGCCCGACGGCGCGGCTGGTGGGCTCCTCCACCTGCCGATGCGGGTCGTACCGTCGCTGCCGGCCGGCGTGTGCGGCCTGCCGGTCGGCCTGCCGGGGCTGCCCTTCGTCGACCTGCCCGGCGAGGTCGCCATCGAGCCCGGGGGGCCGGCCGATGCCTGACCTCGCCTTGCCGCTCGCCCGTGTCCTCGCTGCCGCGCCGCTCGGCGTCGCGGCCTGGGCCGAGGACCTCTGGAAGGTCGTGGTGGTGCTCATCGTGCTGCTCGGCGCGCTCAACGTCGCGGCCTTCCTCATCTGGATGGAGCGCCGCCTCCTGGGCCTGTTCCAGGACCGCCTGGGCCCCAACCGGGTAGGACCGGCCGGGCTCCTGCAGCCGGTCGCCGACATGATCAAGATCTTCACGAAGGAGGACTGGGTCCCGCCCTTTGCCGACCGCGCGCTCTTCGTGGCCGCGCCGGCCATCATCGTGCTCTCGGTGCTGCTCGGCTTCGCCGTCGTGCCGGTCAACCACACCGTCGTGGTCGCGAACATGAACGTCGGCCTGCTCTACTTCCTGGCGATGTCGTCGTTCGGCGTCTACTCGGTGGCCCTGGCCGGCTGGGCCTCGCACAGCAAGTACTCGGTGATCGGCGGCCTGCGAGCGGCCGCCCAGATGATCAGCTACGAGGTCTTCATGGGTCTCGCGCTCACCGGCGTGGTGCTGCTCGCCGGCTCGTTCAGCCTGAACGACATCGTCGCGGGCCAGCGCGGCCTGTGGTACATCGTGCCCCAGTTCCCCGGCTTCGTCGTGTTCCTGCTGGCCGGCTTCGCCGAGACGCGCCGCATCCCGTTCGACCTGGTCGAGGCTGAGAGCGAGCTCGTCGCCGGCTATCACACCGAGTACTCCGGCATGAAGTTCGGCATGTTCTTCGTCGGCGAGTACATGGGGATCACGCTCATCTCGGCGCTCATCGCGACGTTCTACTTCGGCGGCTGGCTCGGGCCTGTGCTGCCCGGTTTCGTCTGGTTCCTGATCAAGACGTTCGCCTTCATCGCCTTCTTCATCCTCGTGCGCGCCACCTATCCGCGGCCGCGCTACGACCAGCTCATGGAGCTCGGCTGGAAGATCCTTCTGCCGATCTCGCTCGCCAACCTCGCCGTCACCGGCGCGATCGTGCTGGCGGTGCAGAGATGAGGGCGGCGTGTGATCATGCCGGCCGTGCAGAGACGAGGTGGCGGCGATGAGCCTGCTGCGCGGCCTGTGGATCGTCTTTTTGCACCTGTTCCGGCGCAGCGACACGGTCGAGTACCCCAAGGAGATGGCTTACCACCCGCCGCGCTTCAAGGGGCGCATCATCCTGTCGCGCGACCCCGACGGCGGCGAGCGCTGCGTGGCCTGCTACCTGTGCGCCGTGGCCTGCCCCGTCGACTGCATCGCGCTGCAGGCTACGCAGGACGAGCACGGCCGGCGCTACCCCGAGTGGTTTCGCATCAACTTCTCGCGCTGCATCTTCTGCGGCTACTGCGAGGAGGCCTGCCCGACCTACGCCATCCAGCTCACCCCAGACTTCGAGATGAGCGAGTACGTGCGCGCCAACATGGTCTACGAGAAGGAAGACCTGCTGATCGCGGGCACCGGCAAGTACCACGACTACGACTTCTACCGGATCGCCGGCCTCGCCATCGGCGGCAAGGCGACCGGCGAGGCCGAGCACGAGGCCCCGCCGTACGATCCGAAGCGGCTGCTGCCGTGAGGACGCGCGAGCCGTGACCGTCGTCTTCTACCTGGCCGCCGCCGTCGCGCTCGTCTCGACGCTGCTCGTCGTGACGCGCCGCGACACGATCCACGCGCTGCTCTATCTGGTCGTGTCGCTGCTCGCCGTGGCGGTCGTCTTCTACACCCTCGGCGCGCCGTTCGTCGCGGCCCTCGAGGTGATCATCTACGCCGGCGCCATCATCGTGCTCTTCCTGTTCACGGTGATGCTCCTGAACGTCGGTCGCCAGGCCGAGGGCGACGAGCCCGCGCGCCTGCGGCCGATCTCGTTCCTCGGCCCCGGCCTGCTGTCCGTCGCCCTGCTCGTCGAGCTCGCCCTGGCGATCTCGACCGGTCCGGCGGCCCACACCGGCGTGCACGCGGTGCCGCCCCGCGCGGTCGGCGTCGCCCTCTACGGGCCCTATGCGATCGGCGTCGAGCTGGCCTCGACGCTGCTGCTCGCCGCCCTGATCGGCGCTCGTCACCTCGGCCAGCGCCAGCGCGAGCCGGAGCTCGAGCGGGTGCGCGGCGGCGAGGCGCAGTTCGTCGAGCCGCCGCGGCCGGGCGAAACGCCGCGGCCCGGCGAACCGCCGCGGCCCGGCGAGCCGCTGCGGCAGGCCGTGGGGAGGGATGCCTGATGGCCCACGTGCCCTTCCAGTACGGCCTCTACCTGGCCGCCGCCCTGTTCCTGGTCGGCCTGACCGGCGTGCTCGTGCGCCGCAACCTGATCTTCGTGCTGGCCTCGATCGAGATCATGCTGAACGCCTCCGGCCTGGCCTTCGTCGTGGCCGGCTCGCGCTGGGGCCGCCCCGACGGCCAGGTCATGTTCATCTTCATCCTCGCCATGGCGGCCGCCGAGGTGGCCGTGGGCCTCGCGCTGGCGCTGCTGTTCCGGCGTGCCTTCGGCTCGCTCGACATCGACGCCGCGAACAGGATGCGAGGCTGACATGCTGCACGCCCTCTTCCTCGTGCCTCTGCTGCCCTTCGCCGGCTTCGCCGTGCTGGCCCTCGGCGGGCGCCGCCTGCCGCAGCGCGGCGTGGCCCTGGTGGGCGCCGGCTCGGTCGGCCTCGCGGCGCTCGTCGCGCTCGCCGTCTCGCTCGACTTCATCGCCGCGCCGCCGGCCGGCCACGCCTTCGACCAGGCCCTGTGGACCTGGTTCAGCGTGGCCGGCCTCAAGGTGCAGGTCGCCCTCTACCTCGATCCGCTCGCGATCTGCTTCATCCTGATCGTCACCTGCGTGGGCTTCCTCATCCACCTCTACTCGGTGGAGCACATGGCCGCGGACGACGGCTACGCCCGCTTCTTTACCTACATGAACCTCTTCGTGGGCTTCATGCTCGTGCTCGTGCTGGCCGACAACCTGCTGCTGCTCTACCTGGGCTGGGAGGGCGTCGGCCTGTGCAGCTACCTGCTGATCGGCTTCTGGTACAAGCACTGGTACAACGGCTACGCGGCCCGCAAGGCGTTCGTCGTCACCCGTGTCGGCGATACCGCGCTGATCGTCGGGCTGTTCCTGCTGTACACGCAGCTCGGCACGCTGCAGATCCAGCCGCTCATGCATCGCGCGGCGGCCACCTGGGCGCACGGTTCCGCCCTGCCGGTCGCCGCCGCCCTGCTGCTGCTGGGCGGCGCGGTCGGCAAGTCGGCGCAGCTTCCTCTGCAGACCTGGCTGCCCGACGCCATGGCCGGCCCGTCGCCCGTCAGCGCCCTCATCCACGCCGCGACCATGGTCACCGCGGGCGTCTACCTCGTGGCTCGTACCAACCTGCTCTTCGACCTCGCGCCGGCGGCCCGCACCACGGTCGCCGTGATCGGCGCGGCGACCCTGCTCTACGCGGGTGTGAGCGCCCTGTTCCAGGTCGACCTCAAGCGCATCCTTGCCTACTCGACGGTCAGCCAGGTGGGCTACATGTTCCTCGCCCTGGGTGTCGGCGCCTGGTCGGCCGGCGTGTTCATGTTCATCACCCACGCCTTCTTCAAGGCGCTGCTGTTCCTGTCGGCCGGCGTCGTGATCGACGCCATGGACGACGAGCACGAGATCTTCAGGATGGGCGGCCTGCGCACGCGGCTGCCCCTGGCCTTCTGGACCTTCCTGATCGGCGCCGCCGCCCTGTCGGCCCTGCCGATCGTGACCGCCGGCTTCTACAGCAAGGACCTCATCATCGACCGCGCCCTGCAGTCCACGCAGGGCAGCGCCTGGCTGTGGGCAGGCGGCCTGGTCGGCTCCCTGCTCACCGGCCTCTACTCGTTCCGCGCCGTCTTTACGGTGTTCTTCGGCCCCGTGCGCACCGAGCCGCGGCCCGGCTTTCGCACCGGCCTCGCGATCAGGCTGCCGCTGTATGTGCTCGCCGTGGGTTCCGTGGTCGCCGGCCTGATCGACGTCCCGCGCGGTTGGGCGCACATCCAGGCGCTCGACAAGTTCCTCGCGCCGGTGCTGCCCGAGGCGGCGCTGCGCCACGCCGGCCTGGCCGCCGACGCCTGGACGGTGTACCTGCCCGGTGTGATCGCCGTCGCCGGCATCGGCCTCGGCTGGCTGCTCTACGAGCGCCGCCGCCAGGAGCGCGCCGAGGCCGAGACGTCGTTTGCCGCGCGCTTCTTCCTGGCCGGCTGGGGCTTCGACACCCTCTACCGTTACGCGTTCGAGGTGCCCTTCCTGTGGTTCGCGCGCGTGAGCAGGGGCGACCTCTTCGACCCGCCCGTGGCCGCCCTCGCGCGCCTCACCCGGGCCGGCTGGCGCGGCCTGTCGGCCACGCAGAACGGTCTCGTGCGCTCCTACGTGTTCGTCGTCGGCCTGGGCGTCGCCGTAGGCGTCCTGTTCGTGGTGCTGCGATGAGCAGGGCGAGTCAGCGCCTCGACGACATCGCCACCGGCGCCCGCGGTGCGGCCGGCCGCGAGGTGACGCCATGATCCTCGTCGCGCTGCTCGCCTGGCCCTTCGTCGCCGGCGTCGTCGCCTGGATCGCCGGCCGCCGGCGCCCCGACGTCGCCCGCTGGGTGTCGGCGCTCGCCATGGGCGCCGGCCTGGTCGCCACGGTCGTCGAGTGGGCGCTGAAAGGCCACGCCCTGAGCATCGCCGCGCACGGCCCCTTCGTGGTCAGCGTGCACGCGAGCTGGGTGCCGCAGCTCGGCATCAGCTTCTTCCTGGCGGCCGACGGCCTCAGCCTGCTGCTCGTCACGCTCTGCTACGCGCTGGGCCTGCTGGCCGTGCTGTCGTCGTGGCACGAGGTCACCGAGCGCGTCGGCTTCTTCCACTTCATGCTGCTCTGGACGATCGCCGCCCTGGTCGGCGTGTTCACCGCCCTCGACCTGTTCCTCTTCTACTTCCTGTTCGAGATGATGCTCGTGCCGATGTACTTCCTGATCGCGCTCTGGGGCCACGAGCGGCGCGTCTACGCGGCGATCAAGTTCTTCCTGTTCACCCAGATCGGCGGCCTGCTCATGCTGGTCGCGATCATCGCGCTCTACGTCATCCACGGCCGCCAGACGGGCGTCTACACCTTCGATTACCTGCGCCTGCTCGGCACGCACCTGTCGACGGCCACCGCCACCTGGCTGCTGCTCGGTTTCTTCGCCGCCTTCGCCGTCAAGCTGCCGGCCGTGCCGCTGCACACCTGGCTGCCCGACGCCCATACGCAGGCGCCGACCGCCGGCAGCCTCGTGCTCGCCGGGCTGCTCATCAAGATCGGCGCCTACGGGATGATCCGCTTCATGGTGCCGCTGTTCCCGCACGCCGCCTTCCGCCTGGCGCCGCTGTTCATGGCGCTCGCCGTGCTCGGCATCCTCTACGGCGCCGTGCTCGCCTTCGCCCAGCGCGACCTCAAGCGCCTGGTCGCCTACACGAGCGTCAGTCACATGGGCTTCGTGCTGCTCGCGATCTTCGCCTGGAACTCGCTCGCCCTGCAGGGCGCGGTGCTCGAGATCGTCTGCCACGCCTTCTCGACCGGCGCCCTGTTTGCCATCGTCGGCCTCATGCAGGACCGCCTGCACACCCGCGACATGGAGAAGATGGGCGGCCTCTGGATCACCGCGCCGCGCATGGGCGCGGCGGCTCTCGTCTTCGCCCTGGCCTCGCTCGGCCTGCCCACCCTCGGCAACTTCGTGGCCGAGTTCCTCATCCTCCTCGGCACCTGGCGCGTGAGCGAACCGGCCACCGTGCTGGGCGCGGTCGGCCTGGTGGCCGCCACCGTCTACTCGCTGTGGATCGTGCAGCGCGTCTTCCAGGGGCGCGAGACCCCGGCCGTGGTCATGAAGGACCTCTCGCCGGCCGAGGGCGTCATGCTGGCGGCCATGGCGACGCCGCTGCTCTGGCTCGGCGTCTACCCCCAGCCGATCTTCAACGCCGTGCGACCCAGCCTGACCGCCCTGCAGCAGCACGCCGTGCGCAACGCCCCGGCGGCGTCCGCCGCCGACCGCCCCGCCGGTCCGGGCGTGGCGACCGAGCCCACCGGGTCGGACACCGGAGCGCCGCAGTGAAGCCCGCCGACGCCGTCACCCTGCTGCCCTTCATCGCGCTCACGCTGTCGCCGGTGATCGTGATGGTCGCCAGCACCTTCCACCGCAGCCACCGGCTCACTGTAGGGCTCACGCTCGCCGGCCTCGCCTGGACGGTCGCCATGCTGCCGGTCGCGGCCACGCGCGCCGACCGGCAGGTGACTCCTCTGCTGCTGCTCGACGACTACACCCTGTTCTTCATCGGCTTGCTCGCGGCCACCACGGCCGGCGTCGTGCTGCTGTCGTACGGCTACCTCGAGCGCCGCGGCGAGCGGCCCCACGACTACTACACGCTGCTGCTGCTCGCCACGCTCGGGGGCGCCGCCCTGGTCGCCTCGACCCACTTCGCCTCGTTCTTCTTAGGCCTCGAGGTGCTCTCGGTCTCGCTCTACACGCTGATCGCCTACCCGCGCAAGCGTCCCGAGTTCATCGAGGCCGGCGTCAAGTACCTCGTGCTGGCGGCCGCCACCGCCGCGTTCCTGCTCTTCGGCATGGCGCTCGTCTACGCCGAGACCGGCACGATGAGCCTGAGCGGGCTCGCCGGCCTGCACGTGACCGGCGGCGCCGGCGAGACCGAGGTGCTGATCGGCGGCCTGGCCCTGATCATCGTGGGGATCGGCTTCAAGCTCGGCGTCGTACCGTTCCACATGTGGACGCCCGACATCTACCAGGCCGCGCCGGCGCCGGTCACCGCCTTCGTCGCGACGGTCTCGAAGGGCGCCATGGTGGCGCTCCTGCTGCGCTACTTCCGTCACGTGACGCTCGCGCCGCACGACACCGTCTGGGTGATCTTCGCCGCGATCGCCGCCGCGTCGATGGTGGCCGGCAACCTGCTCGCGCTCCTGCAGACCAACGTCAAGCGGCTGCTCGCCTACTCGTCGATCGCTCACCTCGGCTACATCCTGGTCGCCTTCCTCGCCCTCGGCCGCACGGCGGCGGTCGCCGTGCTCTTCTACCTCGTCGCCTACTTCGCGACCACGCTGGGCGCCTTCGGCGTCGTCGCCGAGCTGTCCGGCCCCGACGGCCGCGACGCCGAGCGGATCGACGACTACCGCGGCCTCGGCGCCCGCCGGCCGCTGCTCGCCGGCACCTTCGCCGCGGTGCTGTTCTCGCTGGCCGGCATCCCGCTGACGGCCGGCTTCCTCGCCAAGTTCTACGTGGTGACGGCCGGCGCCGGCTCGAACCTGTGGTGGCTGCTCATCGTGCTCGTGTCGACGAGCACCGTCGGCCTCTACTACTACACGCGGATCGTCGTCGCCATGTACGTGCAGAAGCCGCTCGAAGCAGACGCCGCGGCGGCGCTGCCGCCCCTGGCCACAGCCGCCGGCCGGCTCGCCGGCCCCTCGACCCTCGCCGTCGTGGTCGCCGCCGTGCTGTTCTTCGGCGTCTACCCCTCGCCTCTCATCCGGCTGCTCGAGCACGTCGTCGCCGGGCTGCCGTAGGCGGCCGCTCGGGCACGCGGGGCGACGGCGCGACGTCGCCGCGCCGGCCGTCAGCCGGCGGTGCCGGAGGTCGGCGCCGACTCGCCGCCGCCCTCGGCCTCGAGCTCGGTCCTGGCCTGCAGCAGCTCCGTGTGCGTCGCCTCGTCGACCTTGGGGTACCGCGGGTCGATCTCCTTGAGGGCGTGCACGATGACGGCGGCGGCGGCGGCCCGCGCGAACCACTTGTGGTCGGCGGGGATCACATGCCACGGCGCCCACGTCGTGCTCGTGGCCGACAACATCTCCGAGAAGGCCTTCTGGTAGTCGTCCCAGTAGCGGCGCTCGGCCACGTCGTGGGCCGAGAACTTCCAGTTCTTATCGGGGCTGTCGATGCGCGCCAGGAAGCGCCGGCGCTGCTCCTCACGCGAGACGTTGAGCAGCAGCTTGACGACCCGCAGGCCGTTGTCGGACAGGTAGCGCTCCCAGTCGTTGATCTCGCGGTAGCGGCGGCGCCAGACGTCGCGCCGGGTCGCCGCCTTCGGCAGCCGCTGCGCCCCGAGCAGCTCCGGGTGCACGCGCACGACCAGGACCTCTTCGTAGTGGGAGCGATTGAAGATGCCGATCTCGCCGCGCCGCGGCAGCCGCCGCGCGTAGCGCCAGAGGAAGTCGTGGTCGAGCTCCTCGGCCGACGGCGTCTTGAAGCTCGAGACGGCCACCCCCTGCGGGTTGACGCCGCTCATGACGTGACGGATGGTGCCGTCCTTGCCGGCGGCGTCGAGAGCCTGGAGCACGACGAGCAGCCCCCAGGTGTCCTGCGCGGCCAGGCGCGCCTGATAGTCGCTGAGCAGCGCCACGCCCTGCTGCAGGAACTCCGCGCCGTCTTTTTTCTTCAGGTAGTGCGCCCTGAAGGCGGGATCGTAGTCGCGGGCCAGGCGCACGCGCCGGCCGGGCGTCACCCGGAACGGCGCGATGAACTCCGCGAGGTTGCGAAAGGTCTTGTCGGCCACGGCGACTCCTTGTCGTTTCCCGGCCCGCCGCGCGGACGGGCGGCGGCGCGCCTACCGAAGCGTCGAGCGGGACCGGCGCCGCCGGAACCGCAGCGCGAGCACGAGCAGCTGCCAGGCAAGCAGCGAGAGACCGATCGTCACGACGAGCAGCAGCCACAGCGGCCACGAGAAGCTCCAGACGAGCCAGGTCAGCTTGACCTGGTGACGGTTCTGCGTGACGAAAGCGACGACGGCCACGGCGATCGCGCCGACCAGCACGCCCAGGACGAGGCGCGCCATCGACGACCTCGAGCGCGCGGGCGTGCTCACGTCGGTGCCCCCCCGCTCGAGCTGCTGTCGGCCATCGCCTCTTCCTGTCGATCGTCGTCGTCCGCGGGTGGCCAAAGGCCGCCCGCGTCACCGTATCCTACCTCCGGCCGCGCGGGCGACGTTGACGCCTCGCGCGACCGCTCGAGCAGGTGCTCAGCCGCCCGGCAGGCGCCCCTCGCCGGCTGCGCGCGCGACGCGCGCCAGCGTGCGCGCCGCGCGCAGAGGTCGCGGCGTGCGCCAGCGCGGCGTGAGCGCGAGCAGCAGGTCGCGCGCCTGCTCGGGCGTCGTGCGCCAACCGGCGTGGGCCAGCAGCGGCCTGATGCCGGCACGCGTGCGCACCGCGTAGCCCACCGTCTCGCCGTCGAGCAGGAGCGGGGCGCTCGCGCCCCGCTCCTCGCCAGGCGTGACGGCCGTCGCGGCGAGAGCCCGATCGGTCACCCCGATCGTGGGCAGCGCAAGGACGGCGCCCAGGTGCGCAGCGAGGCCGGCGCGGCGTGGGTGGTCGCGCCCGGTGGCGTCGACCAGCACGAGATCGGGGCGCTCCGCGAGGGTGCGCAGGGCGGCCTCGAGCAGCGCCCCCTCGCGCAGGGCGAGCAGCCCGGCGCGGTAGGGCGCGCCCGCCACGCCGCGCGCCACGACCTCCTCGACCGGCGCGCCGTCGCGCTCCGTGGCCGCGGCGGCCCAGGCGGCGTCGCCGGCGTGTCCCGGCCCGCTCGCGCCGGTCGGGAACGTGACGAAGACCCCGGCGACGAGCAGGCCGCGCGGCGGCGGCGGCGCGACCACGGCGCCGCGGTCGCCGCCGCGAGGCGCGCCTGCAGCTCGACGAGCTCGTCGGCACTCTCCGGCCAGCCGATGGTAGCTCCGCTGTCCACGACGCCTGGCGATTCGACGCCGACCATGGGCGCCCTGCCGCCCGCACACGAACGCCGGCCCGCGCCCCCGCCGCCTACACCCGGTTCGTGTCGCGGCGATAGGCGACGGCGGCAAGCAAAGTGAGCGCCACGCTCCAGACCGCGATCGTGATCCACCCCAGCGCGGTCCAGCTCCTGCCGCCGACGCCGACGTGGCTTGCCTGCACGAGCCAGTACGACGGCAGGAACTGGGCGACCTCATGCAGCACGCCGTGACTGCCGATCGGGAACCACGTGCCGCTCACTCCGGAGTGCTATCGGTCGTTGCCTGCACTCCAGCAGTTTCCCGCGCTGTGCCGGGCAAGACCGCCCGTCAACGGCCCTCGGTCGAGGGCCGGCCGGCGGCGGCCGGGCGCCAGCCCGGCGGCCGCCGCTCCCACGCCGCGAGCCAGGCCGGCAGCGCGGCGAGCAGCGTCTCCATCACGGCGCGGCTGCGACGCTCGAACTCGGCGTAGTCGTCGTAGACCTCGCCGGCCGCCCCGTCGACCAGGTCGCTCACCGCACGCAGGATGAGGCAGGGCACACCGCTGCGCGCCGCCGTCCAGGCGATGGCGCCGCTCTCCCAGTCGGCGGCGACGGCCGCGAAGCGCTCCCGCAGCTCGACGACCCGGGCCGGCGCGATGTCACCGTCGGCCGACACGAGGCGGGCGCGGCGCACCGGCGTGGGCCACGGCGACGGCCCGAGCCACGACAGGTCGATGCGGGTGGTGAAGGCGGCGATCGCCTCGTCGGGGTCGGTCATGCGCTCGACGATGTCGTAGACGAGCGTCTCGTCGGCGAGCAGCACCTCGCCGCGCTCGACGTCGCCGGCGAGGCCGCCGCAGGTGCCGAGGTTCACGAGCAGCTCGGGCGCGAAGCGGTCGATCGCGTACTGCGTCGCGGCCGCCGCCGCGATCTTGCCCCAGCCCCCGTGGAGCACGACGACGCCGGGACCGGCCGCCTCGTCGGGCAGGACGAACCACTCCCCGAACGGCGAGGACCGCCGCGCCGGCGCCGGCCAGAGCACCTCGAGGGCGCGCCACTCGCTCGTCGCCGCCACCAGCACCACGACCTTCGCTTCCACCCGGCCTCCCGTCCCGTCGCCTCGCCGGCATCTTATCGCGCTGCCCGCCACCGCCGGCGGCCGTGCCGGACGCGGTATGATGCCGGCGCCATGAGCGACGCGACCAGCGAGACAGACCTTCAGGATGGCGCCGCCGCCGCACGACCCCGCGTCGTGGTGGTCGGCGGCGGCTTCGCCGGCCTCTACCTCGCCCGCGCGCTGGCGACGGCGCCCGTCGAGGTGACGCTCGTCGACCGCGTCAATCACCACCTCTTCCAGCCGCTGCTCTACCAGGTCGCGACCGGCACCATAGACGAGGGCTCGGTCGCCCCGGCGCTCCGCGGCGTGCTGCGCGACCAGGACAACGCCGCCGTGCTGCTGGCCGAGGTCGTCGACTTCGACGTCGCGGCGCGCTCGGTGCAGGCGGTCGCGCCCGACGGCCGGCCGTTCGACCTGCCCTACGACATCCTCGCCCTTGCCACCGGCGTCGAGACCGACTACTTCGGCCACGACGACTGGGCCGCCGCCGCCCCGGGCCTCAAGAGCCTCGAGGACGCGCGCTGGCTGCGCAGCCACATCCTGGGCGCCTTCGAGATGGCCGAGCTTGCCGCCGACCCCGAGGAACGCCGCGCCTGGCTCACGTTCGTCGTGATCGGCGCCGGGCCGACCGGCGTCGAGCTCACCGGCGAGATCGCGACGCTCGCCCATCGCGTCCTGCCGCGCGACTTTCGCAACGTGGCGACGCGTGAGGCACGCGTCCTGCTGATGGACGCCGCGCCCGCCATCCTGCCGCGCTTTCCCGCCGCGCTGTCGCAGCGCGCGGCGCGCGACCTGCGCAGCCTGGGCGTAGAGATCAGCACCGGCGCCCTCGCCGAGGAGATCGACGTCGGCGGCGTGAACGTGCGGGCGAGCGACGCCGAAAAGGGGACGGGCGAGCGCATCCGCAGCCACACGATCATCTGGGCGGCGGGAGTGCGGGCGGCGCCGGCGGCGGCCGCCCTGGCGGCCGCCGCCGGCGCCGCCCGCGACCGCATCGGCCGCCTCGTCGTCGCCCCCGATCTCAGCCTGCCGGGTCGTCCCGAGGTGTTCGTCGTCGGCGACGTCGCCGCGGTCGACGACCTGCCCGGCGTCGCCCCCGTGGCCATGCAGGAGGGGCGCTTCGTCGCCTCGGTCATCGCGGCGCGCGTCGCCGGCCGGCCGGCGCCGGCGACCTTCCGCTACCGCGACAAGGGCACAATGGCGACGGTCGGCCCGCGGCGCGCGGTGGTCGACGCCTACGGCCTGCGCGTCGGCGGCTTTCCCGGCTCGGTGCTGTGGGCCTTCATCCACCTCTACTACCTGATCGGCTGGGGCAACCGCGGGGTCACGCTGCTGCGCTGGCTCCTGCAGATGACGACGCGCAACCGCAGCAACCGGCTGGTCGACGTCGAGCACGCCGCGAGCTGGCGCGAGCTGCGGCGCCGCGGTCAGGCGACCGGCCCCGGGCTGTGGGAGCGCATGCGGCGCCGCTCCCAGGGCGACTGAGAGCGAGCCCGCCGAGCCCGCGCGCCAGTGGCGTCGCTCGCGAGCGCGCGCGAGGCGGCCGCGCTCGCGACGCCGCGCGCTCGCGCGGGCCGGCGGCTATGCCGTGCTGCCCGCCTCCGGCCCGCCGTAGCGTGCCGCCAGGCCGCCGCTGCGGTTGCCGGCGGCCAGCGCGGCTCGCTGCAGCTCGGCGAGCCGCTCGAAGACGGCCGGCGCGCCGTCGAGCCCGGGCACGCACACGACCTCACGCTGGGCCAGGCCGGCGACGATCGCGGCGGCACAGTCCTCGGCGCTCATGAGTGGCGGCACGCCCGGCCGGCCGGCGAGCGAGCGTCCGCCGTGGAACTCGCTCTCGACCATGCCGGGCAGGCACACCATGGCGTGCACGCCGCTGCCCTCGAGCTCGGCCGCCAGCGCCTGCGTGAAGACGAGCTGGAACGACTTCGCGCCCGCGTACGTCGCGCGCCCGGCCATGCCCAGGCGCAGCGGCCCGCTCAGCGCGAGCAGCGACGAGACGGTGACGACGGCGCCGGCGGCGCGCGCCACCATGCCGGGCAGAGCGGCCCGCACGAGCGTGGCCGGCGTGGTCACGTGGATCGCGAGCAGGCCGCGCAGGACGTCGGGGTCGATCTCGACGAACGGACCGTAGCCGCCGAAGCCGGCGTTGTTGACGAGCAGCGCGAGCGGCGCGGCGGCCGCTTGCTCGGCGAGCCGCTCGACGTCGGCCGGCGCCGTCAGGTCGGCGACCACCGGTTCGACGCGCACGCAGTGCCGCGCGAGCTCGGCGGCGAGCTCCTCGAGCCGCTCGCGGCGACGCGCCGCGACGATCAGGTCGTAGCCTTCGCGGGCCAGCAGCCGGGCCAGCGCCCGGCCGATGCCCGACGAGGCGCCGGTGACGAGAGCGAGCGGACGCCGTGTGGTCATGTGTCTGCCTCCAGGGCTTTGTGGTCGCTCGGGCTGCATGGCGCCGCCGGAGCGGGGCCGCCGTGCGCGGCGGCCGGGACAGTCTACTCGCGCGCCGGCCGAGCGTCAGGCGTCTGGCGCGGCCCCGTCCCGGCGTCGCCGGCCCGGGGCCCGAGGGCGCGCACCGCGTCGTCGACGGTGACGAAGATGTGGTCGTCGGGCACGTGGCGGCGCAGACCGGCGCGAGCCGTGTCGCGCGGCACATCGCCGGTCGCCCTCGCCACCGCCACGTCGACGCCACCGGCCTTGAGCTCGTCCACCAGGCTGAGCAGCGCCCGACCGCCGGTGTAGTCGACGTCGTCGATGCCGGACGCGTCGAGCACGAAGAGGCGGGGCGTGGGACGCGCAGCGTCGACCAGCTCGCGGACCCGCTCGTGGAAGCGCGTCGCGTTGGCGAAGTAGAGCGGTGCGTCGAAGCGGTAGGCGACGACACCGGCGAGCTGCTCGGCGTCGGGACGCTCGCGCAGCGACCACCAGACCGTGGTGCCGGGCAGGCGGCCGAGCAGCGCGTCGCGCGGCCGCGCACTGCGCCACGTGCGGTAGAGGATCGAGAGCAGCACGGCGGCCAGCACCCCGGGGCCGACGCCCAGGACGACGACCGTGGCGAGCGTGACCATCGACACGCCGAACTCGACCTTGTCGAAGCGGTAGATGGCGCGCAGCTCGGGCACGCGCAAGATGCGCAGGGCGATCCAGATCAGCACGGCGCCCAGGGTGGCAAGCGGCAGGTCGGCGAGCAGGCCGGCCGCCGCCACGATCAGGGCGACCACGACCAGGCCGGCGACCAGGCCAGGCACCTGCGAGCGGGCGCCGGACTCGACGATGACGGCCGTGCGCGGCGGGCTCGCATCGACGGCGAAGCCACCCGCGAGGGCGGCGAGCACGCTGCCGGCGCCGACCCCGACGAAGTCGCGGTCGACGTCATCGCCAGCGCCGCCGGCGAACGAGCGGGCCGTCGCCGAGGTCTGTGTGACGACGATCAGGGCGATCGCCGCCGCGGCCGGCAGGAGCCGCCAGACAAGGTGCGCCGACAGGGGCGGCGCCTGCAGCGCCGGCAGCCCTGCCGGCAGCCGGCCCATGGTCACCACGCCGTGCGCCGACAGGTCGAACGCGGCCGACGCCACGAGCGAGAGCACCACGCCGAACAGCGCGCCGGGCAGACGGCGGTCGACGCGCTCGGTCACGACGATCACGGCGAACACGACGGCGGCGACGGCGAGCGCCCGGCCGTTCACGGCGCCGAGGTGGCGCGCCACGCCGGCCAGCTTGTGCAAGGCGCTGCCGTGAGCGGCGGGCAGGCCCAGCACCTCGGAGAGCTGGCCGGCGACGATGGTCACGGCGATGCCGGCGAGGAAGCCGGTGACGACGGGCACCGAGAGGAAGTCGGCGATCCAGCCCATGCGGGCCAGGCCGACCGCGATCACGAGCAGGCCGACGAGCAGCGACAGGAGCGCCATGTCGGCGCCGTAGCGCCCGCCGGCCGCGCCGGCGACGGTCGCCACGGCGGCCGCCAGCATGGGGGCGATCGTCGAGTCGGCGCCGACCGACAGGACGCGGTTCGAGCCGAGGAAGGCGAACGCGACGACGGCGGCGAGGAACGCGTAGAGGCCGGCGACCACGGGCATGCCGGCCAGGCGAGCGGTGGCAAGCTGCTCCGGCACGGCGATCGCGACGAGCGTGACGCCGGCGACGAGATCAGTGGGAAGGTAGCCGGCGCGATACCCGGAGAGCCAGGGGACGAGGGCGGCGCGGCGGGGCCCGTCGGGCCCCACCGCGCCGCCCTCGTCATCGTGCCGCCGTCCAGACCTTGCCATGGTCGCTCGTCGTTCGCCGTCGGGCGCCCGCTCCCTGCCGCGTCTCTAGAGCGGCGGGACGCCCACGTCGGACGGTTCCGGCTCCGGGGGCCGGCTCCCGGAGACCGCGCGCCAGCTCGCCCCGGCGGCCGCCACCATGACCGTCGCGATGGCGGCCACGTCGAGGGCGCCCAGCGCCTGGCCGGCGATGACGAAGCCGGTCAGGGCGGCCACCGCCGGTTCGAGGCTGAGCAGCACACCGTAGGTCGAGGCCCGCACGAGCCGCAGGGCGACGAGCTCGAGGAAGTACGGCACGGCGGTCGACAGCAGCGCGACGACGACCCCCAGGCCGACGTCGGCCGGATGCCGGACCAGGCGCGGCGCGAACGGCGCGGCGATCGCGGTGAGCACGATGGTCGAGCCGACGATCATGAGCGTCGTGGCGTGCAGCGGCTCGAGCGTGCGCACGGCACGACGCGCGAGCACCAGGTAGAGGCCCCAGAACAGGCCGGCCGACAGCGCGAGGGCGAGGCCGGCCGCGCCGATCGAACCGCTCGGCCCGGCGAGCGCGACGATGCCCGCGCCGGCGAGCGCGACCCAGACCAGGTCGAGCGCCCGCCGCGAGTCGACCACGGCCACGACGAGTGGCCCCGCGAACTCGATCGCCACGACCACGCCGAGCGGCGCCATCGAGATCGCGCCGTAGAAGCTCAGGTTCATGCCGAGCAGCGCGAGGGCGAGCAGCCCCATGGTGAGACGCAGCTCGCGCGGCGGCAGGCGCAGCGAGCGCGGCCGCACGGCCACGAGCACAGCGGCGGCGATCGCCGTGCGCAGCCAGAGCGCGGCGATCACGCCGACGCCGACGATGACCCGGGTGGCCAGGGCCGAGCCGCTCTGGAACGAGAAGGCAAGCGCCAGCACGAGCAGCGGCGCGAGCAGCGGGCCGCTCGGCCGGCGAGCACCGGCGGCGGCGGGGGGAGGATCTGAGCGGGGTGCGTCCACTGCGGCCCGCATCGTAGCAGGTAGGGCCGCGGCGGTCCGGACCGCGACGCGCGCTAGGCGCGCGCCGAAGTCACGCCGGCCCGAGCGTCAGCGCGGCCGCGAGCGGCGATCGCTCACGGTGTACCAGGCGCCCGGAGGCGCCTTGGCGAAGAGGAAACCGTCGCCGCCGCCGCAAAGGTCGTCGAGCGAGCAGTCCAGCGTGTAGGCGAGGGCCGGTGTCGGCGCGGCAAGCCAGGAGTAGCTGTTCTGCAGGCCGCTGCTCGCCGGCTGCGGGCCGTAGACCGTCTCGCACCAGGTATCGCCGTCGTTCATGAGCAGGTAACGGCGGCTTTCGGCGTGCGGCGCGGGGTCGTCGAGCAGCCAGGCCGGCAGCGGCACGTTCTCGAAGCGCACGATGCGATTGGGCGCGCGGCCCCGCTCCCGCATGGCGGTGAGGTAGCGGCGCACCAGCGCCTTCAGCTCGGTCCTGGCGGGATTGAGGGGCGCGACGGTCACGGCGTCGCCGCCGCTCGCGCCGCCCCCGCCGTTTCGGCGATACTGACGTTCATGCCGACAAGTTCGTCACTGTGGCTCCGGCTCCTCGTCGTCGGCGTTTACGCGACCGCCATGGCGCTGGTCGAGGCCATGGTCGTCTACTACCTGCGCCGGCTCTTTGCCCTGCAGTACGGCGCCGTGTTCGCCCAGGGCCGCTTCACGTTCCCGACCGCTTACCTCAGCCACGAGCGGGCGCGCGAGGCGGCCACCATCGTCATGCTGGCCGCCGTCGCCCTGCTCGCCGGCCGCGGCCCGCGCCAATGGCTCGCCTATTTCCTGCTCGCCTTCGGCGTCTGGGACATCGGCTACTACGTCGCCCTGCGGATCATGCTCGACTGGCCGGCTTCGCTTTCCACCCGTGACCTGCTGTTCCTGATGCCGCATCAGTGGTGGGAGCCGGTCTGGGTGCCGCTGCTGGCCTCGGCCGCGTTCATCGCCGCCGCGCTCGCCCTGCTGCGCGCGCCGCGCCCCCGGTGAGCACCGTCGCCGGCTCCCCGTCGCTGCGCGTGGCGACCTTCAACGTGCGCAACGGCATCGCCTGCGACGGCCTCGACTCGTGGCCGCTGCGGCGCCGGGCGACGGCCGCCGTGCTCGCCGGCCTCGACGCCGACGTCGCCTGCCTCCAGGAGGTCCACGGCTTTCAGCAGCGGTACCTGCTGCGCCGCCTGCCGGGCTACGCGGCGGCCGGTGACGGCCGCACGAACGGCCGCCGCGGCGAGCGCTGCGCCGTGCTCTGGCGGACCGACCGCCTGCGGCTCGATGAGGCCCGCACCCGCTGGTTCTCGGACACGCCGGACCTGCCCGGCTCGACCGGCTGGGGCAACCGCCAGCCGCGGGTGGTCACACTCGCGCGCTTCACCGACCGCGTGAGCGGCCGCTCCTTCGCGGTCGCCGACTGCCACCTCGAGGGCCGCCCGGCGAGCTCACGCCACCGCAGCGCCCGCGCGCTGCTCGCCTGGCTCGACCCCGGTCTCCCCTGGGTCGTCGCCGGCGACCTCAACGCCGAGCCCGGCGACGAGGCGGTCGCGACCCTGCTCGACGGCGGCCTGCGCGACGTCTTCGCGCTCGCCGCCGGCCACGACGCGGCACACCAGCGGGCGCTCGGCGACTGCCCGCCCACGACCCTGCCGGCGCACGGCCGGCCGGGGCGCCGCATCGACTACCTGCTCGTGAGCGCCGGGTGGGAGGTGGGGGCGGCGGCGGCCGGCGGCCGCCACCGCCGCCGCCCCTCGGACCATCTACCCGTCGTCGCCACCCTGCGCCTGACGGGCCACTGAGAGGCCGCCGGGCTGCACGCGGCGGCGCCGTCGCCTACACTTTCGCCTGAGCCCGCTCCCCGAAACGAGACCCGGAGGTCTGGTGCAGACCGACACGACCCGCCCGCGCACCACCGCCGGCCGGCCCGCCGGCGGGCGCCGACCCGTCGCCGCCAGCGCGCTGATCGTCGTCCTGCTCGTGCAGGCGGTCGGCGCCATGGCCGGCGGCGGCGCCCTGGTCGCCGCGCCGCACGGCGGCATCATGAAGATGCCGGTGTCCTACCTCGCCGGCTCGCCGTTCCACGACTACCTCGTGCCCGGGATCGTCCTCTTCGTCGTGCTCGGGCTCGGGCCGCTGCTCACCGCCGGCGCGCTGCTGCGCCGGCCCGCGGGCGAGGCGCTCGCCGCGCTCAACCCCTTCCCCGGGCAGCACTGGGGCTGGACGCTCTCCGGCGTCGTCGGGGTCGCGCTCCTCATCTGGATAGCGGTCGAGTCGGCGATCATCCCGTTCTCGTTCCTGCAGCCCGTGTACGCCGTGGTGGGCGCCGCGATCGTGGCGCTCACGCTGGCGCCGAGCGTGCGCCGCTTCTACCGGCGCTGACGGGCCACGGCCGAGGTCGCCGGCGGGAGCGCGCGCTCCGGGCGGGACCGCAGGCGCCAGGCGAAGCCTGCCAGCCGGGCCTGGTCGATCGGGTCGCCGTCGTTGTACACGAAGAGCAGCGGAAAGCCGGCGCCGCGGCGGAGCTGCGCCTCGCTCACCAGAGCCGGCGCGCAGCCGCGCGGCGAGACCACGACGACGCCGTCGACCGGCTCCGTCGCCCAGGTGCGCAGGGCGCTGCCCACGGTCGGGATCGTCTCGCCGAACGGGTAGCCGTCGAAGAGCTCCTCGCTCGCTCGCCAGACGTCGCCGACGTCGTGCCAGAACACCCACGGCTCGTGACGCCTGGTGACGGCCACCAGGCGGCGCACGACGTAGCGCATGAACTTGAGGGTGGCGAGGCGCTTGCCGCCGAGGCGCGTGGTCAGGCCGTGCTCGCGCGCGTCGCGCAGGGCGAGCAGCTCGAAGATCTCGCCGAACGGCTCGAAGATCACGTGCAGGCCCTCGTCGGCGAGCTTGCGCTGCAGGTCGTCGTTGCCCCATTCGTCGACGCGCAGGTAGATGTCGCCGCACAGGAAGATCGTGCGCAGGTCGCCGTCGGGCGCGGCCGGCGCGAGCGCCGCGAAGGCGGCGGCCGCTTCGCCGAGGAGCGTCTCGCAGCGGCGCAGCACGGCCCGGGCGTCGTTCAGGCCCTTGACCTTGCCGGTCAGGCGCGGCGCGGCCAGCAGGGCCTCGAGCCGGTCGGCGTAGGCGTCGTAGAGGGCGTCGGCGGCGCCCCGGCGCGGCTCGTCGGCGTAGTGGTAGAAGCGCAGCATGTTGAGCAGGTCGGCCGTCGCCGCGCCGACCCAGACGACCGACGTGAGCGCCCAGTCCTCGAAGATCAGGCTGAAGTCGGCCACCTCGACGGCGCCGTCGTAACCGAGGCGCTCGAGCTGGATCTGCTGCACGACCGGGAACAGGTTGGGCCGGCAGGCCTGGAAGCCACGGCCGATGCTCACGAAGATGCAGCCGCCCGGGCCCAGCGTGTCGCCGTCGCGGCGCAGGTAGTCGGACAGGGTGCCCCAGATGAGCTGGTAGGGCAGGCACTCCTTGCCCGAGCAGCCCTGACGGCCGCTGTCGAGGGCGGCCGCCGAGGTCGCGCCCACGAAGCGCGCGTCGAGCCCGGCGCCACGCATGGCGGCGGCCGCGAAGCGGCCGCCGTTGCCGCCGATGTTGCCAAAGACGAAGGTGCGGTCGCGGTTTGTGCGCAGCGACAGGCCGACCGGGCGCTCGCAACGGGCGAGCACGTGCGGCGCGACGGGGCTCGGCGCGACGGCGCCCGGCGCGATGCGCCGCGTCTCGCGATAGCCGCGCACCGCGTGCAGGAAGGCCTGGACCCGCGTGACGTAGCCGGCCGAGCCGCCGTGACCGTCGCTCTCGAGCACGGTGTGCGGGTAGTCGGCGAGCAGGTCGTCGAAGAGATGCTCGACCATCGAGTTGGGGCCGCAGCCGTAGGCGCACAGCAGCAGCGGGAAGACGTCGCCGCGGTCGGGCGCGGCCACGGCGGCGCGCAGGGTCTCACCCGCGCCCGCCCAGTGCACGCAGCGCAGTGCCGGCACGTCGTCGCCGGCCGGCAGGCAGTCGAGCGGTAGCGGCACGGCGCCGTTCTCGGCCACGAGCTCGTGGATGCCCGAGTTCAGGACCTCGTCGTGGACCACGTGCACCTCGCCGACGACGAGCACCACCGGCGCGTCGTGCGCGCGAGCGAAGGCCAGGGCGCGCGCGCCGATCGCGGCGAGGCCGGCGCGATACCGTTCCCAGACCGCGCAGGCGGCCGCGTGGGCGGCGCGCACGGCCGCCGCGTCGTGGACGCCGAGCAGGGCGGCGGCCTCCTCGAGCTCGCTCACGAAGGCGGCGCCGGCGAAGCCGTCGGCAGCGCGCTCGAAGAGCACGGGGCGCACCACGGGCGGCGCGTCGCGCTCGCCGCGCAGCGCGAAGTCGAGCATCTGAGGCGTGCCCTGGGCGATCGGACAGGTGTAGGTGCCGGCCGCTCCGGCGGTCGGCAGGTTGATGAACGCCGGCAGGAACAGGGCGTCGAGCGACCCGTCGCCGGTCAGGCCGTGGGCCATCTTGACGGGCGCGCAGGCGCCCGGTGCGGCGCAGCGACGGTCGCCGCGCGCCAGCGTGTCGACCGTGGGACGCAGCACCTCGACGCGCGCCCCCAGCGCGCCAAGGAAGGCGGCGAAGAACGGCAGCGTGTCGATCAGATAGTGGGCGGCGGGCAGGCCGAGGCGGCGGCCGGCCAGCGGGCCGGCCGGCGCCGCCCCGTCGCCGCCGGCCTCGCGCAGGAGCTCCTCGATCAGCTCGGCCCGCTCGCGATAGGGGTTCGGCGCCTCGCGCGGCAGCTTGGCACCGACCTCGGAGCGCTCGTCGTATTTGGGGCAGTTGCCGCCGCTCACCACGCGGCGGCGCTCGCCGGCGACCTCGACGACGGCCGTCTCGAGGCGGCAGAGGTTGGCGCACTGCCGGTCGCCGCAGCGCCCGCTCCTGCGCTCGACGACGCGGGCGGCCGCGAAGACGTCGAGGTTGAGCGCCGTCGCGGCGGCCGGCGAGACCGGCGCCGCGGCGGCCGGCACGTCCGCCGCCGCCTTCTCCGCGGCCAGCAGGGCGATGCCGAGGGCACCCATCGCCCCCGGGTTGGGCGGCACCACGACCTCGCGGCCGGTCACCGCCGCCAGCGTGCGCGCCAGCGAGGGGTTGCTCGCCGGCTTGCCCTGAAAGAAGACGCGGTCGAGAAAACGCCGGTCGCCCATGACCCGGCCGATGTAGTTCTTGATCACCGAGTACTGCAGCCCGGCGAAGATGTCGGCCCGGCTGAAGCCGTCGGCGAGGGCTTCGGCGGCGACGTCGGCGACGAACACTGTGCAGGTCTGGCCGAGGTCGGGCGGCCGCTGCGAGGCGGCGGCGAGGTCGCCGAACCCGGCGATGTCGTCGAGGCCGTGGGCGAGCGCCTGCTCCTCGAGGAACGAGCCGGTGCCGGCGCTGCAGACCCGGTTCATGTCCGACTCGAGCACACGGCCGTCGCGCACGTTGATGAACTTGGCGTCCTGCCCCCCGATCTCGACGATCGACAGGCTGCGGCCGCCTTCGGGGTCGAAGCGCACGGCCGCGGCGGCGTGCGCCACGATCTCGTTCAGCACGGTGAGACGTTCGCCGAGGTCGGGCCAGGCGGCGCGCATGACGGTCGCGACGGCGTCGCGTCCCGAGCCGGTGAGGCCCACGGCCACGACGGCGTCGTCCGGGCGCGCCGCGCGCAGGTCGTCGACGAGCCGCTTGGCGGCCTCGACCGGGTTGCCGTCGGTGCGCCGATACACGTCGGCCAGCACCGCCCCGCTGCCGGGGTCGAGGAGCAGACCCTTGGAGCCGGTCGAACCGAGATCGAGGCCGAGCACGGCGCCGGCGGGCGCCGCGGCCGGCGGCCCGTCCGCCTCGCCGGGTGCGGGTGTGTCCGTCGTGGCCGCGACCCCTGCCGCGCGCTGCCCGTCGAGGAGCACCACCGAGCCCGGTCCCGCGTCGGCCGGCGCGAGCGCCCGCACGCGGCCGCGGTGCGCCACGACCAGGTCGTCGAAGCTCGCCGGCCAGGCGCGACCGTCCCAGTCCTGGGTCGCCGCCAGATGCAAAGCACCGAGGGCCTCGAACACGCCCGCCCGCGGCGACACCTCGACCGGCGCCTGCGCAAGGCCGCGGAAGGCTTCGACCAGCGGGCCGATCAGGGCGCCATGGCCGATCAGCACGACGGGCCCCTCGACCTTGGCGCGGTCGTAGAGCGCGTGCACGTTGCGCGCGACGCTCTCGAACAGGCCGCGGAACAGGCGGCCGTGGTCCTCGCCCTGATTGGCGAAATGGGTGAGCTCGCTCTTGGCGAAGACCGCGCAGCGCGAGGTGACGGTGACGCCCCTGTCGGCCGCCGTCGCGAGGGCCACGGCCTCGTCGAGGTCGCAGCCGAGACGGGCGCACAGCCCCTCGACCGTCTCGCCGGTACCGGCCGAGCAGCGCTCGTTGGTCTCATACGAGGTGCGGCCGGCGGCGTCGCGCGCGAGCACCGAGTAGCCGCCGCCGCCGATGCGCACGACGGTGAGCGGCCCCGCGTCGCCCTGCAGCTCCCGCGCGGCCCACTCCTGAGCGATCTCCTCGGGCACGCCGCCCAGCGCCGGCGCCGCGAGACGGTCGCCGAAGGCGCCGGTCGCCACGATGCCGGCGATCCTGTCCGGGCCGAGCGACCCGTACAGGTCGCGCAGCGCGGCGAGCGGGTCGCCGAGGTGGCGGACGGCGCTCGTGCCCTCGACGGCGAGCGCGCCGTCCGGCGTGAGCCGGCCCCAGGCGAGCGAGGTCGTGACCTTGCCGGCGTCGACGCCGATCAGAAGGGATCGAGCACCGGGCTCTGGCTGATCGCGGCGGGGCGAGGCGTCGGCACGGCACATGTGCTAAGTCTACGACATAGCCGACGGCGCCCGGGCGTGGCTCGTTCGACGAGCGACTGCGCCGCGCGCCGCACGCGCCAGGGGACCCCGTACCCGGCGCTCAGACCGGCGCGACTTCCCTCAATCCAGGCCGAGGCGATGCAGGTCGTCCTCGTCGAGCCCGATGAAGTGGGCCGTCTCGTGGAGCACCGTCACCCGGATCTGCTCGCGCAGCTCGCGGGCGTCGGCGCTCTCGCGCTCGAGGTTGCGCACGAACAGGTGGATGGTGCCGGCGTAGGCCGGCCCGAGCTGCGATTCGTGGCCGAGCGGCAGGCCGTGGAACAGCCCGAGGAGGCGCGGGTCGGTCCCGTCGCGCACCATGTCGGCCGAGGGCCGCTCGTCGGCGATGATCGGCAGGTTGCCGAGCCGCTCCACGATCTCGTCGGGCAGCTCATCGAGGGCGTCCGCGACGGCGTCGGCGAGCGCGGCGTCGCCGAGCTCGCGGGGGCCGTCGCTCTCGCGGTCGAGGCGCAGCGTCTCGAGCCACTCCGCCACCATGCCGGCGCGGTCGCCCGCCGCCTCGCAGGCCAGACCCAGCAGGTGGTGCAGGTCGGCCGCATCGGCCGGATCGCGCACGCCGCGAGCCAGCAGCGGCCGCAGCAGCTCGGCGACCCGCCTCGACTCACCGGCGTCGAGCTGGTCCCAGGCGCGCTCGAGGGCGCGGTCGATCTCGGCCGGCGTGGGAGCGCTCATCGCGTCCCCTCAGCTCCCCAGCCGGCGCACCGCCGTCACCGCGCGCCGCCAGCGCTCCAGGAGCGGTCCGCGCTCGACCGCGGGATCCGGGATGAAGCGCCGGCCCGGAAGCGCGAGCGCCGCGATCTCGGCGGCGTCGCGCCAGAGGCCGACGGCGAGACCGGCCAGGGCGGCCGCGCCCAGGGCCGTCGACTCGGGCTGGGCGGCGCGCACGACCGGGACGCCGAGGAGATCGGCCTGGAGCTGGAGCAGCGCGTCGCTCACCGACGCGCCGCCGTCGGCGCGCAGCTCGTCGAGCGGGCGCCCGGCGTCGGCCGCGGCGGCAGCGGCAAGGTCGGCGACCTCGAAGGCGACGCCCTCGAGCACCGCTCTCGCCAGGTGGGCCCGCGTCGTGCCCAGCGAGAGGCCGAAGAAGGCGCCGCGCGCCGCGGGGTCCCAGTGGGGGGCGCCGAGGCCGGCGAGGGCGGGCACGAAGGTGACGCCCTCGCCCGACCCGACCTGGGCGGCGAGCGCGCTCGCCTCGGCCGCCGTCTCGATCACGCCGAGGGCGTCGCAGAGCCAGCGCACGGCGGCGCCGCCGACGAAGGCGCTGCCCTCGAGCGCGAAGCTGCGGGCGCCGTCGCGCTGCAACGCGACGGTCGCGAGCAGGCCGCGCGACGACGCGACCGGCGAGTCGCCTGTGTGCGCGAGCAGGAAGCAGCCCGTGCCGTAGGTGACCTTGGCCCGGCCGGGCTCCGTGCAGCCCTGACCGAACAGGGCCGCCTGCTGGTCGCCGCAGAGCGCGGCGATGGGCAGCGGCCGGCCGAACAGGTCGCGCTCGGTCTCGCCGACCACGCGGCAGGTGTCGACCACGCGGGGCAGCAGCTCGCGCGGCAGGTCGAACAGGGTGAGCAGCTCGTCGTCCCAGTCGCCGGCGCGCAGGTCGTAGAGCAGCGTGCGCGAGGCGTTGGTCGCGTCGGTCACGTGCAGCCGGCCGCCGGTGAGGTTCCAGACGAGCCACGAGTCGACCGTGCCGGCGGCGAGCTCGCCGCGCGCGGCGCGGGCGCGGCCGCCGGGCGCGTGGTCGAGGATCCAGCCCAGCTTGGTCGCCGTGAAGTAGGGATCGAGCAGCAGACCGGTGCGTTCGCGCACGAGCGCCTCGTGGCCGGCGGCGGCGAGCGCGGCGCAGGCGTCGGCCGTGCGGCGGTCCTGCCAGACGATCGCCGGCGCGACCGGCGCGCCGCTCGCCCGATCCCACACGACCGTCGTCTCGCGCTGGTTGGCGATGCCGACGGCCGCGACGCCGGCCGCGTTCGGGCCGGCTCGGCCCAGGGCCTCGCGCGCCGTCTCGAGCTGCGTGCGCCAGATGGCGACGGCGTCCTGCTCGACCCAGCCGGGCTGGGGGTAGGTCTGACCGACCGTCCGTTGGGCCGACGCGACCACGTGGCCCGCGCGATCGACGAGGAGCGCCCGCGAGCTCGTCGTGCCCTGATCGAGGGCCAGGATCGTCACGTGGCCCGGCCTCCGCCCAGGGCCCGGCCGAGCCGGCGCAGGCCCTCGTCGAGCTGCGCCCGCGGGCAGCCGAAGTTCAGCCGCAAATGGCCGGGTTCGGCGCCGAAGGCACGCCCGTCGGACAGGGCGACCCCCGAGCGCAGGCAGGCGCGCGCGGCGGCGTCGGGAGCGTCGCCGTGGACCCCGAGCCAGGCGCGCGCGTCGAGCCACGCGAGGTAGGTCGCCTCGACCCGCGTGGTCGCCACGCCGGGCAGCGAGTCGGCGACGAACGCGGCGACGCGGTCGGCGTTGCCGCGCAGGTAGGCGCGCAGCTCGGCGAGCCACTCGCCGCCCTCGCGGTAGGCGGCCTCGGCCGCGGCGAGCGCGAAGCAGCCGGGGAACGGCAGCAGGCCGCCGCCGGCCGCCACGAAGCGGCGCCGCAGCTCCTCGTCGGTGATCACCGCGAAGGCGAAGTTCAGGCCGGGCAGGTTGAACGTCTTGCTCGGCGCCATGAGCGTGACGATGCGCGCGGCGGCATCGGGGGCAGACACGGCGGCCGGCACGTGACGGACCGGGTCGAGGACCAGGTCGCAGTGGATCTCGTCGGAGACGAGCACCAGGTCGCGGCGGCGGCAGAGGTCGACCACGGCGGCGAGCTCGGCCTCGTCCCAGACGCGGCCGAGCGGGTTGTGGGGATGGCAGAAGAGCAGCACCCTCGTGTCCGGCGTGACGGCGTCCTCGAGCGCGGCGAGCGGCAGCCGCCAGCGTCCGTCTTCGAGGCGCGCCGCCGCCGTGACCAGGCGGCGGCCCTGCAGGCCCGGCGCCTCGAGGAACGGCGGGTAGGCCGGCACGACGGTGAGAACCGCCTCGTCGCGTGCTGCAAAGGCCCGGCAGGCGAGGTTGAGAGCCGGCACCACCCCCGGCAGGAACACGAGCGCCCCGGCCGGCACGCGCCAGCCGTACGACCCGGCGAGGTGGGCGAGCATGGCCTCAACGAGCGAGTCGGGCACCGTCGAGTAGCCGTAGACGCCGTGCGCGGCGCGGCGCTCGAGCGCCGCCACGACGGCCGGCGGCGAGGGCAGGTCCATGTCGGCCACCCAGAACGGCAGCACGTCCGGCCCGTAGCGG
Organism: uncultured Actinomycetes bacterium; assembly: GCA_963767005.1. Classification (GTDB taxonomy): domain Bacteria; phylum Actinomycetota; class Thermoleophilia; order UBA2241; family UBA2241; genus Bog-752. The sequence continues at coordinate 19,545 of CAVYCN010000008.1, read as the reverse complement.
TCCCATTTGTAGCTCGCCGTCCCGCGACGCTCGATCGGCCTGTCGAAGTCCACGCACGCCTCCGCCGCCCGCACGGCCGCCCCGGTGGCCGCCGCCGTGCCCGCCGCGCCCGTGCGGCCGGGCCTCGATGGTATCGCAACGGCAGCGGAAAATGCGCTCCCACACCCTCAAGCTCGGCGGCACTTGCGCCGAAACCCGAGGAGACCCGCCGGGCCCTCGCGGGCAGACCGGGCCGCGGGCCGCCTGCAACGACCAAAGGAGATGTCGTGCGCACTCGCCACCTCATCCTCACCCTGCTCGCCGGCGCGGCCCTCATCGTGCCGCTCGCCGCGCTCTCGGCTTGCTCGTCGAGCGCCCCCAGCGCCGCGGGCTCGCCGACCGCCGCGCCCGTGTCGGCGTTCGCCCTCGTCACGAACGCCAAGTACCAGTTCTCGATCCGGTACCCGCTGCGCTGGGTGAGCGCGGTGCACGCCGCCAAGGCCAACGACAAGGTCGTCACCAGCCTGCTGTCGATGAACTGGGCCGACCCCAAGGGCGCGACCGCGGGCGGCCTGGGCTACATCGACGGTCTGCAGGTGTCGGTCTACGCGATGAGCAAGCGGGTCGGCGCCCACGACCTGACCGTCCACCGCGCCGCCTTCGTCGGCATCGTGGCGGGCCTGCTCAAGCTTCTCCCCGACGTGAAGATCACCGACCCCATCAAGCCGATCACCCTGAACGGCACGCCGGGGCTCCAGGTGACCTACACCTACAGCAACCAGGGCGCGCAGGTGGGCGCGATGTCGTACCTGCTGGCCAAGGGCGCGTACGGCTACTGGGTCACCGGTCAGTCGAGCAAGGCGACCTGGTCGAGCGCCTGGTCCAAGCTCGGCCCGGCGATGGCGTCGTTCACGATCGGGCCGGTCAAGGGAAGCTGAGCGGCGCCGCGCGCCCGAGGGCGCGGACAGACACGAACGGACCGACGGGCCGGCCGCATGCCGGCCCGAGCCGTCTCTAGGGACCCGAGCCGCCGGCCTCCGCGTCGAGTGTCGCCGGCACGGCTACCCCCGCGGGCTGCTCGAGCGGCAGGTACCAGCGCATGAGCGAGAGCATGGCGACCGCCGCGCCCAGCACGTTCAGCAGGTCGAGCGCGCGCACCGCGAAGACGCGGCTGCAGAGCAGCGCCGCGGCCACGCCGAGGGCCAGGACCGCGGCCGGGCGGCCCGCCGGCGGGCGCGCCGTGAGGACGAGGGCGAGCGGCACGATCGGCCAGACGTAGGCCATCTGCCAGGCGAGCGGCGAGAAGAACAGCATGAAGAGCACGGCGAGGAGCAGGACCGCGTACCGCTCGGTGCGCCGCTCCTCGACGGCGTCGGGCGGCAGCGGCTCACGACGCCGGTTCCGACTCGCCACGTACACCAGGAACAGCAGCGCGAGATAGCCGAGCCCCGACATCGCCTTCAGCACGAGCGGATACTTCCACCAGAAGCGCAGCACCGTCTGATTGAAGCGCGACGGGTCGGACACGGCGATCGACGGCAGCGTGGTGAAGAAGTACTCGCGATAGAGTGCGGGGTGCACCCAGATGAGCGAGACGCCGGCGAGCACGGCGCCACAGACGAGCGCCTTGACGGCCAGGCGCCAGTCGCGGAAGTACACGACCATGACGGCGAGGATCAGGACCGGCGTCACCTTGGTGGCCACGGCGAGCGCGAGCAGTGCGGCCGTCGGCCAGCCGCGCCAGCGTGGGTAGAGCAGGAAGCCCGAGCAGGTCAGGGCGGCCGACAGCAGGTCGGCCTGACCGTTGTGGACGTGGTAGATGAACGGGTACGACGCGATCGTGAGCAGCAGCGTGGCGGCCAGCACCTCGAGCCGGCGCCCGGGGGTCGTCCACGCAGCGACGGCGATGAGCAGGGCGAAGGCGCTCAGGGTGATCGCCAGCCAGGCGCGGCGCGCGTCGTCGTAGGAGTACTTCGCCAGGGCGCCGTAGACCGGCAGGAGGGTCGGCGGGTAGATGAAGCCGGTGATCTGGTGCGTGTCGAAGCGCGGGTGGAGGATGGCGCCGGGCACGCCCGGGTGGTTGACGTAGGGGTCGAGCCCCATGTTCCAGTTGTGGCCGCCGGCGTAGTACTGGAAGAAGTCGTAGTTGGGGACGTGCACGATGGGGTCGACGTCGTTGAAGGCGTTCGACACGATCTCGACCCAGTAGCTCGTCGCCACGGCCGCGACCAGCAGCACGAGCAGCAGCGCGAGGGCGCGCCGCGACGGCCAGGTGCCCTTCGGTGCGGACGGTGCTGCGGGTGGGAGCTCCATCACGGCCAGTATATCGACCACTCGAGGGGGCGCCTCAAGCACCTCGACTCAAGGTCCGGCGCGCGCACCGGCCGGCGGGAGCGGCGGCGCCCCGGGCGGCACGAGGCCAGCCGGCGCGAAAGGCCATGGCGGCCGACCGGACGGGGTGGGCGCTCGCTTTAGGCGAGCGCCCACCCCGGGTCGTGGCGGTCACGACACCGGCGTCACGCCGCCGGCGTCACGAGCGGAGCGTCACGACGCGGGCGTCGGCTGCGGCACGAAGACGCGCATCCACTTGATGGTGAACACAGGCGCGGCCGGCACGCTGCGGTCGATCGAGCCCTGGGCGAGGATGTGCTCGCCGACCGTGACGTCGGCCAGCGTGAGCACGACGGGCTTGCCTGCCACCCAGGTGAAGATGCGGGCGGTCGGGGCGACGACGAAGGTCGTCTTCACGCCTACCACGTCGAAGAGCCCGCGCGTCACCTGCACCGGCCGGGCGACGATCGTGCCGGCGGTCGTGTCGATCGCCTTGACGGGGCCGCGGAAGGCGAACCACTTGATCTGGTTCGGCTGTACCACGTGGGTCGCGATCACCCGGGTCGCCGTGTAGACCGGCTGGGCCGGGTCGGTCAAGTCGATCTTGCCGGTCACGCGCACGTGGTCGCCCAGACGGATCGCGCCGAGGGTGATGGCCCGGTACAGCCGACCGTGAGGCCGCAGCAGCTGGGTCTTGGCGGTGACGACCACGGTGAGGTCGTCGCCGAGGTACTGGGCGACGCCCGCCGAGGCGAGCGTCACGCGCACGACCAGGCGGCCGTTCGCGGTGTCGACGGCCTGCGCATTGCCGGCCGCGACGAACGTGTGGGCCGGGTGCCACCACGGGATCTGGTTCTCGGGCACGACGCTCGTCGCGGCGAACGCCGGAGCGCTGCAGGCCAGCGCCACGAGGGCCACGGCCAGCGCCAGCAGGACCTTCTTCATGTTCCTCCTCCTTGGACGGGAGACCTCGCTGCGGGGACAGCGCTCTCGACACATGGAACGTCGCCGCGGCGGCGAACCCTAACGGCCACGACCCGCGCCGCGACAGCCTCCCGGCGGGGTGCTAAGGTTCTCGTGCGCCTCACGTTAAGTAGTGGGGCGGTAGTCATCGAGACGGGGGTGTCATGGGCAGGTCGGGGGGCGGCGAACACACGGCTGGGCGCCGGCACGACGTGATCGACGTCGAGCCCGACGACGCCCGCCTGGTCGCCGACCTGCGTCGTCACGCGCCCGGCTCGCTCGCCCGGCTGCACGGCCGCTACGCGGTCGGCATCTACAACCTCGCGCTGCGCCTCGTCCGCCAGCGCGAAGACGCCGAAGACATCACCCACGACGTGCTCATCCGCGCCTACGAGCGCCTGCCGCGCGACCGCGAGGTGCGCCTGCGACCCTGGCTCTACCGCATCACGCTCAACCGCTGCTACGACCACCTGCGCGCCACGGCTCGGCGGCGGCCGGCTGCCGCCGAGCCCGAGCGCGACGCGGCCGCGCCCGGCGACCCGTTCGAGCAGGCCGAGCTCGGCGCCCTGTTCGAGCGTACGCTCGAGACGCTGAGCGCCCGCCAGCAGGCCGCCCTACTGCTCAAGGACGTCCATGGGCTCTCGACGGCGGAGCTCGCCCTGCTTCTCGAGGTGACACCCGGCTCGGCCGAGGTGCTGCTGGCCCGCGCCCGCACGTCGTTTCGCACCCGTTTCGCCGCGCTTGCCGGCGTCGAGCAGCGCGCCCTGCCGGCCTGGATCGGCGCCGGGGCCCTTTTGCCGCTCGTCGCGCTGCCGCCCTCGCTCATGGCGCCGCCCCCGCCGGCGGCGCCCGTCCTGCCCGCGCATCCCCTGCCCGACCTGAGCCCGCTCGCCCTCGGCGCCGGCTCAGCCGCCCCGGTCGGCGTGGCCGGCGGCGGCCTCGGTTCGGCCCTCGGCGGCTCGGCCGCGCTCAAGCTCGCCGCCGTGCTGGCCGCGGCCGCCACCGTGGCGAGCGGCGTGAGCGACGCCCACCACGGTGCGCACCACCGCGCGCCGGTCCGCTCCGGCGTGGTCGCCGCAGCCAGCGCGCGGCCCGGCGTCCGCGCGAGCGCCACGAGCGCCCTGGGCGTCACTGGCCACGCGACACCGTCGCCGAGCGTCTCGACGAGCGCCGTAGCGTCGCCGCCGGCTGTGGCCGTGCTCTCGCCTTCGCCGACGCCGTCGCCATCACCGAGCGACACGCACCTCGGCGACGCCGCACCGACCCCCACGCCCACGCCCTCCGCCTCGACTCCGACCTCGCCGACCCCGTCGCCCTCCACCAGCGACAGCGCGAGCCCGTCGCCGACGCCCTCGGCGTCGCCGTCGGCCACCGACTCGCCCACGCCGAGCGCCTCTCCGAGCGAGTAGACTAGGCGCGCGACGGGGCGAACGCCGCGCGAAAGCGGCGCACGCCCACCGTTCGAAGGCAAAGGGAGACCGATGGAGAGACGCGCGCTGGGCGGACAGGGCCTCGAGGTGGCGGCCGAAGGCCTGGGCTGCATGGGTATGTCCGAGTTCTACGGACCGAGCGACGAGGCCGAGGCGCTCGCCACCATCCACCGCGCCCTCGACCTGGGCGTCGACCTGCTCGACACGGCCGACATGTACGGCCCCTTCACCAACGAGCGCCTCGTGGGCCGCGCGATCGCCGACAGGCGCGACCGGGTCGTCCTGGCGACCAAGTTCGGCAACGAGCGCCGCGACGACGGCACGTGGGTCGGCATCAACGGCCGCCCGGAGTACGTCAAGGCCGCTTGCGAGGCCTCGCTCGCCCGCCTCGGCGTCGACCATATCGACCTCTACTACCAGCACCGCGTCGACAAGACCGTGCCCATCGAGGAGACGGTCGGGGCGATGGCCGAGCTCGTCGCGGCCGGCAAGGTCCGCTTTCTCGGGCTCTCCGAGGCGGCGCCGGCCACCATCCGCCGCGCGCACGCGGTGCACCCGATCAGCGCCCTGCAGACCGAGTACTCGCTGTGGACGCGCGACCCCGAAGGCGAGGTCCTGCCGACCGTGCGCGAGCTCGGCATCGGCTTCGTGGCCTACAGCCCGCTGGGGCGCGGCTTTCTCGCCGGTCGCTTCCGCGACGCCCAGGACTTGGGCAACGAGGGCGACTTCCGCCACCGTCACCCGCGGTTCCAGGGCGACAACCTGACGCGCAACCTCGAGCTGCTGCGGCGCCTCGACGAGATCGCCCGCGACAGGGGCGTGAGCCCGGCTCAGCTCGCCTTGGCCTGGGTGCTGCATCGCGGCGCCGACGTCGTGCCCATCCCGGGCACCAAGAAGCGGCGCTACCTCGAAGAGAACGTGGCGGCCGCCGGGCTGGCGCTCGGCGCCGACGAGATGGCCCGCCTCGACGAAGCCCTGCCGGTAGGCGCCACGGCCGGCGCGCGCTACGCCGACATGAAGTCGATCGACGTCTGACGAAGGGAAGTCCGTGCCCAGCGAGCTCGTGATCCAGGCCGACTACCAGGGCGGCATGAAGTTGACCGCCGGCGACGGCGAGCACAGCGTCACGGTCGACTACCCGCTCGAGCCTGGGCAGGAGGTCGCCGGCCTCACCCCGCTCAAGCTGCTGCTCGTGAGCGTCGCCTGCTGCGCCGGCAACACCGTGCCCATGCTGCTGGCCAAGCGCGGCCAGCAGGTGAGCGGCCTGCGCGTCACGGCCCGCGGCCAGCGCCGCGACGAGCATCCCACCGTGCTGACGCGCATCGACGTCGAGCTCGTGCTGCGCGGCGAGGGCCTCGACCCCGCGGTCGTCGAGCACTGCATCGCCCTGGCCGACGAGAAGATCTGCCCGGTCTGGGCCATGATCAGGCCGGCCACCCCGATCGTCGCGAGCTTCCGAATCGAGGACTGAAAGGCAGGCGGCGCGGGCGGGCGTCGCCCACCCGGCTACGCCGCCGCAGCCGCGGCGACCGGCGCCTCCTGCTCGGCGAGCTTCTTCTTGTAGGTCTCGTAGAACATGCTGAGCGGGAACTCGTCGTCGAGCATGCGCTCGACCCAGGCCCGCGGCTCGGCCTCGTCGGAGTACACGCGCCGCTCGCGCTGCCACTGCGACTGCACGTTGGGCTGGACGTGCTCGGCGATCAGGTCGTGGGCCGCGATCCAGTAGGAGACCCGGCTCAGGTCGATGCCGCGCCGGTACAGGTCGTCGAGCCGTTCCCGCAGCTCGGCCACGCCGGCGTCGACCCGCTCCCAGTCGATGACGAGGCGGTTGTCGGTCCAGCGCAGCACGCCGGTCTGATGCAGGTAGGCGAACAGGAGCTGGCCGCCGAGACCGTCGTAGTTGCGCACCCGGTTCCCGGTGATCGGGAAGCGCAGGATGCGGTCGAACAGGATCGCGTACTGCACGTGGCGCGCGAAGGCGAAGCCCTCGCCGACGAGCTCCGCGGCCGTGCCGTAGGTGGCGAGGTCGACGCGCAGCTCCTCGAGCGAGTACATCCAGTAGGGCAGGCGCTGGCGGATCATGAACGGGTCGAAGGGCAGGTCGCCGTGGCTGTGCCAGCGGTCGTGGATCATGTCCCAGAGGATGTACGTATCGCGCACGAGGTCGCCGCTTTCGAGCAACGCCGCGGCGGCGGGCGGCAGGTCGATGCGCAGGACGTCGGCGGCGCGGCGCGTGGCGCGCTGGAAGCGCTCGGCCTCGCGGTCGCAGAAGATGGCGCCGAAGTTGTTGGTCGGCCGGACGGCGACGCTCACCGTCTCGGGGAACAGCACGGCGCACTCGCCGTCGTAGCCGGCGGTGTGGTCGACGAGCTGCACCGGCACGTACTTGGCGTTGTCGTAGCGCTCGCGCTCGAGCGTCGCCACAAAGTCGGGCCAGGGCGTGCGCACGATCAGGGCCTCGAAGCGCGTGTCGGGCGAGCCGTTCGGCGTGTACAGGGGGAACACGACGAGGTGCTCGATGCCGTCGCGGCGCGCGAGCTCCGGACGAAAGAGGGCGAGCGCGGCGCCGAAGTCGGGCTTGCCGCAGCCCTCGTCGACCCAGCGGCGCAGGTCGCCTCGCACCTGCTCGAGGTAGGCGGCGTCGTGAGGGAAGCGCGGCGCAAGCTCGGCGATCGCCGCGACCATGGCTTCGACCAGGGCGCCGACGCGGGCGGCGTCGTGACGGGAGAGGTCGACCTCGCCACGCGGCTCCTGCAGCAGGCGCAGCGCGTCGGTCGCGTCGCGCAGGCGCGTCCACGCCGGGTCGGCGGCGGCGGCCGACACGATCGGCTCCGGCGCGGCGCGGAACGCCGGCAGCGCGGCGCGGTACAGCGTGTCGAGCCAGAGCCGGCGGTGGTCGGGCTCGTCGAGACGCTCGTCGCCGAACCGCTCAGCTTCGGCCACGTCCAGCACGACGAGGCCGCCGCCGGCCGCGACGAACGCCGCCACGGCGTCGGCCTCTGCCTCGCGCAGAGCGGCCGGCGCCGCCGTCGCGCCCGCGAACGGCGCGCCCCCGAGGACGCGGCCGGTGGTCGCGAGGACGACGCCCGGCGGACCGGCGAGGACCAGCACGTCGGCCGCCGCCAGGATCTCCGCCGTGAGCGGCCCCGCCGTGTGCGCCGCCACGGTGAAGTCGCGACCGGCAAGCTCGGCGGCCGCCAGGGCGTACGAGGCCGCCGCGGGGCGGTCCGAACGCAGGATGGCGGCGGCCTCGGGCCTGATGCTCCAGGGCTCGCCGTGAGCTTCGTCGAACAGGACGCGCGCGACCTTGCGCTGACGCAGCGAAGACAGCATCGAAGCCTCCCTTCCGGCCGGCCGTCGAACGCCCCCGCCACGGCCCGGCCCGCACTTGCCGAGCCCTCAGATTGTCCCTGCCGCCCGGGCCCGCAAAACCAGCGCGCCCGTGCCCCGCCCGGCGCCCCCGGGCCGGCAACGGCGCCATCGTCAAGTTCTGCCGGGACGCAGCCGACAACTCGATGAGGTACGTTGGTCGGGTAACAGCCGCCGGAGGGCCCACATGACACGTTCACGCCGACCGTTGTTCAGGACGATCGTCCTCGCGGTCATCATGACCGCGAGCGCGGCCGCCCTTGCGGCCCCCGCCGCCCACGCCGCTCCGGCCGGGCACTTCGGCCCGCTCAACCCGGCGTTTCGCGCCTGGCTTCACGACCGGACCGCCGGCCCTCTCGTGCCGGCCACCGCGACGGGTCGCTCCCTCAACCCGCTCGTGCCGGTGCCGGTCGACCCGGTCGCATGGTCCGCCACCGCGCTTCGTCGCGGGCCCCTCGCCCTGGGCGACTCGACCCTGCCGACGTCGTACGACCCGCGCGACCCCGGTGACGACCCGGACCACTACGATCTTCTGCCGGCCATCCGCGACCAGGGCCAGGACGACGACTGCTGGGCCTACTCGAGCATCGCGTCGCTCGAGTGGTCGCTCCTGCCGGCCACCACGATGTACGGCGAGTACGACCTCGCCTACAAGGCCGCGGCCGACTTCGACTGGGGCCTGCAGGAGGGCGGCAACTATCAGATCGCCGCTGCCGAGCTCGCCCGCTGGCACGCTCCCGTGTCGGTGTCGGCCGGAGCCGACAGTGGCTACGTCTCCGGCCTGCCGACCATCGAGCACGTCAAGGACGTGCTCTTCCTGCCCGATCGCACCTCGCCGTCCGACAACGACACGATCAAGAACGCGGTCCTGCAGTACGGGGCCGTCTACACCGCCATGTACGCCGACGAGGGCATGGCCTCCAACGCTACCTCCGACTACTACAACCCGTCCACAAGCGCTTACTACTACTACGACTCCTCGCCAGCCGACCATGCCGTCGACATCGTCGGCTGGGACGACTCCTACCCGCGCGCCGACTTCAGCACCGATCCCGGCATGGACGGCGCCTTCATCTGCCGCAACAGCTGGGGCACCGGCTTCGGCGATCAGAGCAGCCCCAGCACCCAGGGTTATTTCTACGTCTCCTACGCCGACGTGCTGATCGGCACCTCGATGGCGGTGTTCACCGGCGAGCCGACGACCGACTACGCGCAGAACCTCGGTCACGACACCCTTGGTTTCACCGACAACTACGGCTACGGCAGCGACACGGCCTGGATGGCGGCGGGCTACACGGTGAAGGGCGCCAGCTCCCTCGAGGCCGTCGGGCTCTACGCCCTGAGCCCGGGGACGTCCTACACGCTCTACATCGGCTCGAGCCTCACCGACCGGGCCACCTGGACATCCGTCGGCTCGGGCACCACCGACACGGCCGGCTACTTCACGCTCGGCATCGCGCCGCAGAACGTGGTCGCCGGCGTCAAGTTCTACGTCATCGCCGAGCTCACGGCGCCGGGCACCGGCACGAAGATCGGCGGACCGATCCCCCTCGAGGACTACGAGCCCGACTACTCGAGCAAGGCCGCGAGCGCTCCCGGACAGAGCTACGTGAGCAGCGACGGTTCGCAGTGGACCGACCTCGATGTCGCCTATCCCACCTACTCACCCGACGTCTGCCTCAAGGTCTTCGCCGGCGCGGCGACGCCCGACACTCACAAGCCGGTCACGAAGGCGCTGGCCGCGGCCAGCGTCGTGCGCGGGCATTACGTCAACCTGCGCTACCGCGTCAACGACGCGACCGGCAAGCACGACATCGAGAAGGTCGTGATCCGCATCCGCACGCGCGCCGGCAAGCTCGTCAAGACGATCGCGGTGGGCAGCAAGCAGCCCAACGTCTCGCTGTCGTACCGTTACCTCTGCAAGCTGGCGCGCGGCTCCTATCGCTATTACGTCTATGCCACCGACCGCTGGGGCAACGTCCAGTCGTCGGTCGGCCGGGCCGCGCTCACGGTCAAGTAGTGCCGCCGGGGTCGCATGCGACCCCGGCGCCGACGCGACGAGGGGCGGCTCCCGCAAGCCTGCGGGAGCCGCCCCTCGTCTGTCACCGGCGCGCGGCCGGCCGGCGGGCCGGCCGCGCGTCCTCTCACTGCGTGGTCGTCGGCGTCGCGGCGTGGTCGCAGTTCGCGGTGCCCGTGCCCGGCGTGGCGGAGCTTGCCGCCGTGGTCGTCGTCGACGCCGAGCTCGACGCGTGATCGCAACCGCTCGTGCCGTGCGAGGGCGACGGCGCTGGAGAGCTCGCCGCCGTGGTCGTCGCCGGCGTGGCTTTCGACCCGGTCCCGCTGCCGAAGGCCGTCGGGACGACCCACACCGCGAGCACCAGGACCGCAACGACCGCGACTGCGGCGAGAAGCTTCTTCGACATCGGTCCCTCCTTGATCATCTGAGCTGGACGGTCGGCGGGCTTCTACCCGCGATCGTGGCAAAACACTGTCAGCAGCGTATTAAGGAATGTTCACCAGCCTGTGGAACGGCTGGCAGCGGCCCCCGACGGCCGCGGCGCGACCGCTCCCCCCCGGGGCGTGTACACTCTCAGGGGCCGCGGCCACGCCGCCCGGCCGTCCAATGGACCGACGAAGGGACCGCTCCACCCCGATGCACCCCCCAGACCGCATCCGCAACCTCGCCATCGTGGCCCACATCGACCACGGCAAGACGACGCTGATCGACGCCATCTTCCGCGCCGCCCGCGTGTTTCGCGAGAACGCCCGGGTCGAAGAACGCGTCATGGACAGCAACGACCTCGAGCGCGAGCGCGGCATCACGATCCGCAGCAAGCACTGCACGGTCGAGTGGCACGAGTACCTGATCAACATCATCGACACGCCCGGCCACGCCGACTTCAGCGGCGAGGTCGAGCGCGTGCTCAGCATGGTCGACTCGGTGCTGCTCCTGGTCGACGCCAACGAGGGGCCCATGCCCCAGACCCGCTACGTGCTCATGCGAGCGCTGCGCCTGGGCCTGCGCCCGATCGTCGTGGTGAACAAGGCCGACCGTCCCAACGCCGACCCGTCGGGCGCCCTCGACGCGACCTTCGACCTGTTCGTCGAGCTGGGCGCGTCGAACGAGCAACTCGACTTCCCCGTGCTCTACGGCTCGGGCCTCGAGGGCTGGATCGTGAGCGACATCGACGAGTACCGCCGCGAGGAGCGCGACCGCGAGGCCCATCTGGCCGAGGGCGGCGTGCTCTCGCCGGCCCTGCGCGCCGAGCTCGCCGCCCTCGGCATGCGCGACCTCTTCGAGACCATCGTCGCCGCGGTACCGCCGCCCCAGGTCGACCTCGAGGCGCCCTTCCTCATGCAGGTGAGCACACTGGCCTGGAGCGACTACATCGGGCGCATCGGCTGCGGCCGGGTGCTGCAGGGCCGCCTCGCGGCGGGCGGTGAGCTGCGCCGCGTCTCGACGCGGCGCAGCTCGCCGCCCGCCGACGACGGCGCCTACGAGCTCGCCGGCGAGGAGACGGCGCGCGCCACCCATCTCTGGGTGACGCGCGGCCTCGAGAACCGCGAGGTCGACGAGGTCGCGGCCGGCGACATCGTCTGGCTCGCCGGGCCCGACGAGATCGCCATCGGCGACACGCTGGCCGCGCCCGCGCTCGACCCGGCCGCCGTGGCCCTCCCGCCGCTCGAGATCGAGGAGCCCACGGTCAGCATGTTCTTCCTCGTCAACAACGGCCCGTTCGCCGGCGAGGACGGCCGCGCCGTGACGCTGCGCCAGATCAAGGACCGCCTCGAGCGCGAGCTGCGCGTCAACGTGGCGCTGCGCGTCGAGGACCTGGGGCGGCCCGACGGCGTCAAGGTCTCGGGCCGCGGCGAGCTGCACCTCGCCATCCTGATCGAGGAGATGCGCCGCGAAGGCATGGAGCTCTGCGTCTCGAAGCCCGAGGTGATCACCCGCCGCGACGACCGCGACCGGTTGCTGGAGCCGCTCGAAGAGCTCGTCATCGACGTGCCCGACGACTACCAGGGCACCGTGATCCAGGCAATCAGCCTGCGCAAGGGCGAGCTCACCGCCATGCACGCCAGCCTCACCGGCCTCGTGCGCCTCGAGTTCACGATCACGACGCGCGGCCTGATCGGCTACCGCAACGAGTTCCTGACCGAGACCCGCGGCCTGGGGGTCATGAGCTCGCGCTTCATAGGCTACGGGCCGTGGGCCGGCGAGCTGCCGAGCCGCGACCGCGGCTCGCTGGTGAGCCAGGCGAGCGGCGAGGCGGCCGGCTACTCCCTCGAGAACTTACAGCAGCGCGCCGTCCTGTTCGTGCGGCCCATGGAGCGCGTCTACGAGGGCATGATCGTGGGCGAGAACTCGCGCGCCGACGACATGCTGTGCAACCCCACCAAGCGCAAGCAGCTCGGCAACTACCGGCAATCCACCAAGGACATCGACGCCGGTCTCAAGGTGGTGCGCACCCTCACGCTCGAGAGCGCCCTCGAGTGGATCGCCGGCGACGAGCTCGTCGAAGTCACGCCCGCCTCCGTGCGGGTGCGCAAGCACGTGCTGAGCTCAGAGGAGCGCAAGAAAGCCGCCAAGCGGGGCGGGGCGGCGTAGTCGTCGCGCTAAGAGGGTGTCAGGGTAGGTCCCCAGAACGGCGCTGACTCCGCGCTGGACAGTGGAGCCGCTCGAACACACCTGCCACGTTTACGAGGCCCATCACCACCGATGCGTCGATCAAAGGTTCGATGGCAGCGGCAGACTCGCCTGATACCAAAGTCCATGGTCACGGACGTAAGGCCCTGCCGGACTCTTGCAATTTTTACGGAATTGGCTATATTCACAACCGCTGTGAATAAGCGCGAATCAGTAAACATTCAAGGGCCGCTTGAGTCTGAGGCACTGCGAGTGTTGCGGGAAATCCCCGGCCTCACGGTGAGTTCAGAGCCGCTCCACGCGAATCGCGGTCTCCCAGCAATCCTTCGGTTCGGCGGCTCGGAAACACCCGTCGCGGTCGAGTTCAAACTACGCGTCAATGCAGCAACTGCGTGGCACGTTGTTCAACAGACCGCTCAGACCCAGACCCGCCGGATTCTCGTCGCCCAGGAGACGACCGAAGAAGCACGGGAGATTCTGGTTGAGCACGGAATTGCGGTAGTCGATGGTTCTGGCAATGCGCACATCGAGCTTCCGGGCCTCCTCTTTCATGTGGAGGCTCGCCGACGCTCCGCGAAGGCGGTGCCGACACGGCTCGCAGGAAGGGCTGGTGTAGCTGCTCAGGCACTTCTACTCCACCCGGAACACGACTGGAAAGTCTCGGAGCTGGCCACGGAAGCACGAATCTCGGTCGGCTTTGCGCACCGTGTCCTGGCCCGACTGGAACTCGAGGCGATCGTCGCGGCGGAGGGGAGCGGACCAGCTCGAGTTCGCCGCGTGACCAACCCAACGGCACTTCTTGATCTCTGGGCTGAGGAGAACTACGAGCACCCTGCGCGGACCCTCGCCCATCTGCTGTCGCAAACGCCGCAGCAGTTGATCAGACAGCTCGGAAAGAACCTGGGTGCTGTTGGAACTGACTATGCGCTGACGGGAGCTGCCGCGACCAGCCTCGTCGCCCCCTTCGTAACGGCAATACCTGTCGTGGAGGTATCGGTGAGCGCTGCTGCGGCGCAGCGCGAATTGTGTGACGCTGTCGGAGCCGACCAGGTCAGCGATGGGCATAATCTGGTCTTCTTGCAGGCGAAGGGTGACACGCCGCTTGCCTTCTCCGAGCGAAAAGAGGGCCTCTGGCTGGCTAACCGCTTCCGGCTGTATTTCGATTTGCGTACGAATCCACGCCGGGGTCGAGAACAGGCCGACAATCTGCGTAGGGAGATCATCGGCTTTTGACCCCGCGGGCGCACCACACCGACTACGACGAAGCGACGACCGGTCGGTGTGAGCGCGTGCTGCTCACACTGCTGGGAGATCTGGGACCCTGGGGACAGCGATTCTATTTGGCCGGTGGTCTGGCGCCTCGATACCTGGTCGGACGCCTGCCGGAGGGTGCGCACGCGCATGTCGGCACTACGGATGTCGACCTGGTCATAGGTCTCGCCTTAGGTGATGAGGCGCCGGAAACCTACAGCACGCTGCAGAGCAATCTCGAGAAGGCCTGCTTCGCGCAAGAGGAACCGAGCTTTCGCTGGTCTCGGAGTGTGGACGGCGTCAAGGTGAAGGTTGAGTTCCTGTGCGAGACCGATCAAGTTCCACGTGGGCGGATCTATCGGCCGAAGGGCGAATCCACCGGGTCGAAACTTGGAGCATTCAACGTCCGCGGAGCGCAGCTCGCCCGCGCCGACTTCATCGAATGCAGCATCGAAGGAGAACGCCTCGACGGCGGCGGGATGTCGCGTGTCGGGGTTCGCGTGGCCAACTTGCTGCCTTACACCGTACTGAAGATCCTCGCCTTCCAGGATCGCCACGAGAACAAGGATGCCTATGACCTGGTGTTCACCCTTCTGAACCGCGACGGCGGCCCCCTCACAGCCGGCCGGGCCGCGGCGTCAAGTCCTGTTGCAGCGCATGCGCAGGTCCTGGAGGCTCTCGAGCTTGCGGAGGACCGTTTCCGGGACATCAAGCAAGATGGTCCTCACGCGTACGCTTCATTCCTCGCGGAGCCATCAGACGAGGAGGGCAAAGCGCGACTGCAGGCGGAGGCTGTCGCAACCGTGCGTGAGTTCCTGCGAGGTGTTCGCCACACGAGTTGACGGGGCTCGCGACACGCTCGAAGGAGGTGGCCCTTCCGGGCAAGAGCCAGCGTGTGTCGCCGGCACTGTCGCGCGACGCTCGGGCGCTTGGACGTAGAGTTCGTGGAGCCGCCGTTCGACCACGAGCACCTGACCGCCGCGATGCACAGATCGACGCGGGCCACGTCGTTGGCCGACGCAGGCGCGCCGCGCCAGACCTCCGAGCAGCGCTCGATGTCTCGATGGTTGGCCGTCACGACGCCTCTTCGAGGGCCTCCTCGAACTGGCTGGCGTAGAGGTCGTAGTAGAAGCCGCGCGCCTCCATGAGCTCCTCGTGCGATGCCCTGCTCGATGATGTGCCCGTGGTCCATGACGAGGATGATGTCGGCGCCGCGGATGGTCGAGAGGCGGTGGGCGATGACGAAGCTCGTGCGGCCCTTCATGAGCTCGGCCATGGCCTCCTGGATGAGCACCTCGGTGCGCGTGTCGACCGAGCTCGTGGCCTCGTCGAGGATGAGGATGTCGGGGTCGGACAGGAACGCCCGGGCGATGGTCAGGAGCTGCTTCTCGCCCTGCGACACGGCGGTGGCGTCGTCGTCGAGGACGGTGTCGTAGCCGTCGG
Organism: uncultured Actinomycetes bacterium; assembly: GCA_963767005.1. Classification (GTDB taxonomy): domain Bacteria; phylum Actinomycetota; class Thermoleophilia; order UBA2241; family UBA2241; genus Bog-752. The sequence goes on along the minus strand of CAVYCN010000008.1, from coordinate 4,131 downwards.
GCAGGGTGCGCACGAAGTGGTCGACGCGCGCCGCCTGGGCGGCGGCGCGCACCTCGTCCTCGGTCGCGCCCTCGCGCCCGTAGGCGATGTTCTCGCGGATCGTGCCGCTGAACAGCCAGGTGTCCTGCAGCACCATGCCGAACAGGTCGCGCAGGTCGCTGCGCGTCATGTCGTGCGCGTCGACGCCGTCGATCGTGATGCGGCCGTGGTCGATCTCGTAGAAGCGCAGCAGCAGGTTCACCAGGGTGGTCTTGCCGGCGCCCGTCGGGCCGACGATGGCCACGGTCTCGCCGGGCCGCACGTCCAGGTTCAGGTCGTCGATCAGCGGCGTGTCGGCCAGGTAGCGGAACGACACGTCCTCGAGCGTGATGTGGCCGCGCGTGTGCTCGAGCACGACCGGCGCGGCCGGGTCGGCCTCCTCCTCGGTCTCGTCGAGCAGCTCGAAGACGCGCTCCGCCGAGGCGGCCGTCGACTGCAGGACGTTCATGATGCTGGCCACCTGCGTGATCGGCATGCGTGAACTGCCGCGAGTACTGGATGAAGGCCGTCACGCCGCCGAGCGACATCGTGCCGTTGGCGACCCTCGAGGCCGCCGACCACGCAGATCGCCACGTAGTTCAGGTTGCTGACGAAGTTCATCACCGGCAGGATGATGCCGCTGATGAACTGCGCCCTGAAGCTCGCCTGGTAGAGCTGCTCGTTCTGCTCGTCGAAGGTCGCGATCGCCTCGTCCTGGCGGCCGAAGACCTTGACGACGTTGTGGCCGGTGAACATCTCCTCGACGTGGCCGCCGAGGTCGCCGGTGTGCTGCCACTGCGCCGCGAACTGCTTCTGCGAGCGCTTGGCGATGAGGAGGGTGAGCACGAACGAGAGCGGCACGCAGAGCACCGAGATGGCGGCCAGCAGCGGGCTGATCGTGAGCATCATGATGAGCACGCCGATGATCGTGAGCACCGACGTGATGATCTGCGTGAGGCTCTGCTGCAGCGACTGCGAGATGTTGTCGATGTCGTTGGTCATGCGGCGAGAGCACGTCGCCGCGGGAGTGGTCGTCGAAGTAGCGCAGCGGCAGGCGGGCGAGCTTCAAGTCGACGTCGCGGCGCAGGCGGAACATGGTGCGCTGGGCGGCGCCGGCCATGATGTACTGCTGGCCCCAGCCGAAGAGCGCGCTCAGCAGGTAGATGCCGACCAGCAGCAGCAGGGTGCGTCCGAGGGCGCCGAAGTCGACGCCGTGGCCGGGGTGCAGGTGCATGGCCGACAGCATCTCCGCCAGCGTCGACTCTGCCCTTGAGCCTGAGCCCGGCGACGGCCTGCGCCTGCGTCACGCCGGCCGGCAGCTTCTTGCTGGCGACGCCCTCGTAGAGGATGTTCACGGCGTTGCCCAGGATCTTGGGGCCGAGGACGGCGAAGGTCACGCTCACGACGGCGAGCAGCAGCACGACGATGATGCGCGCGCGCTCGGGCCTGAGCATGCCCACGATGCGCTTGAGCGTGCCGCGGAAGTCCTTGGCCTTCTCGGTCGGCCGGGCGAGCGCCCCGGCGGGTCCGCCGCCGCCCGGGCCGCGCTGCCTGGGGGGCGGGCGCGGCGCCTGGTCGCTCGCGCGGTCCGCCTGCCCTGCGGACGACGGCGCCTGCGGGCTGCTCATGCCACGCCCTCCGCGCCGAGCTGCGACTCCACGATCTCGCGGTAGGTCTCGCTCGTCTTCAGGAGCTCCTCGTGCGTGCCCTTGCCGACGATGGTGCCGTCCTCGAGCACGATGATCTGGTCGGCGTGCATGACGGTGCCGACGCGCTGGGCGACGATGATCACGGTCGCGTCGGTCGTCTCCTTCTTGAGGGCCGCGCGCAGCCGGGCGTCGGTCGTGAAGTCGAGCGCCGAGAAGCTGTCGTCGAAGATCTGGATCTCTGGCCTTCTTGGCGAGCGCCCGGGCGATGGCGAGGCGCTGGCGCTGCCCGCCCGAGACGTTGGCGCCGCCCTGGTCGACCGGCGCCTCGAGCCCCTCGGGCATCTCGCTCACGAAGTCGGTGCCCTGGGCGGTCTCGAGGAAGTGCCAGAGCTCCTCGTCGGAGGCCTCCTCGTCGCCGTAGCGCAGGTTGTCGGCCACCGTGCCGCTGAACAGGAACGCCTTCTGCGGCACGAGCCCGATCCTGTGCCACAGGTCCTGCAGCTCCATCTCGCGCACGTCGACGCCGTCCACGCAGACGCTGCCGCCGGTGACGTCGTAGAAGCGCGGGATGAGGTTGATGAGCGTGCTACTTGCCGCTGCCGGTGCTGCCGACGATGGCGGTCACCTCGCCGGGCGCCGCTCGTGAAGGAGATGTGGCGAAAGCACGGGGTCCTGGGCGCCCGGGTAGCGGAACTCCACGTCTCTGAACTCGACGTGGCCGCGCGCGGGCGCGTCGACGACCGGCGCCTCGGGGTCGGTGACCGAGATCTCGGCGTGCAGCACCTGCTGGATGCGCTCGGCCGAGGCCGACGCGCGCGGCACCATGACGAGCATGATGGTCGCCATGAGCACCGACATCAGGATCTGCAGGATGTACGTGAGGAAGGCGGTGAGGTCGCCGATCGGCATGCCGTGGTTGGCGACCTGGATGCTGCCGAACCAGATGATGGCCACCGTCGAGAGGCTCAGGATCAGCGTCAGGACCGGCATCATGACGGCGAACAGCCGCGTCACCCGCAGCGTCGTCCCGGTGAGGTCGTCGTTGGCCACGTCGAAGCGCTGCTCCTCGTAGCCGACGCGGTCGAAGGCGCGGATCACGCGCACGCCGCTCAGCACCTCGCGCGTGACCTGGTTGATGCGGTCGATCTTCTTCTGCATCGACCTGAAGAGCGGCAGGGCGCGGGTCACCACGAGGCCGATGAAGACGCCCATCACCGGCACGGCCACCAGGATCACGCTCGAGAGCGGCACGTCGAGGCGCAGCGCCATGATGATGCCGCCGATGGCCATGATCGGCGCCGCGAGCGTCAGGTTGAGCATCATCAGCACGACCATCTGCACCTGCTGGACGTCGTTCGTCGATGCGCGTGATCAGCGAGGGCGTGCCGAAGTGGTTGAGCTCGGCCTGCGAGAAGCTCTCGACCTTGCGAAACAGGAGGGCGCGCACGTCGCGGCCGAAGGCCATGGCCGTCTTGGAGCCCCAGTAGACGGCGATGATGGTGGCGATCACCAGCACCAGGGTGACGCCCAGCATGAAGGCGCCCGTGACCACGATGTAGTGCGTGTCGCCCTTGACGATGCCGTTGTTGATGAGGTCGGCGTTGAGGGTCGGCAGGTAGAGGTTGGTGATCGCCTGCACGAACAGCAGGGCGAGCACCAGCAGGATCTGGCGCCAGTAGGGCGTCAGGCGCTCCCGGATCAGGCGGATCATGCGCGCGCCTCTGGCGCGCTTCGATCGCCGCCGTGATGCTGGCGCTCAGCGCTTCGAGCAGACGCGCGAGCTCGCGGCGGTCGGCCTCCGGCAGCGTCGCGATGGTCTCGTTGATGTGGGCCGCCGACACGGCCCGCATCTCCTTCTCGAGCCTGCGCCCGGCCGCGGTGAGGTACACGCGCGTGAGCCGCTGATCGGCTCGTCGGGCCGGCGCTCGACGGCGCCGGCCTTCTCCATCGCCTGGAGCATCTTGGTGACGGTGGGCCGCGCCAGGTGCAGCATGTCGGCGAGGTCGCGCTGGGCGACGCCGTCGTTGACGGCCAGCAACCGCAGGCAGAACGCCTGGCCGGGGTGGGTGCCGCTGTCGGCCAGCGCCGCGATCATGAGCTGGCGGTGCAGCCGCATGGCGTGCCAGGAAGGCGCGAAACACGCGCGCCGAGAGCTCGTCGACGCCCTCGAGCTCGGGGATCGTCATCTTGAAGGCCGCATCGGTCCTGGTCTCGACTTTGGTCACGGCGCACCTCCTTCGAACGGTCGACGACGGGCGGACGCGATAAACGTTAGCGTACTAACGATTAGCACGCAAACGGTATCCGATGGCGGGGGGCGGCGGGGGCCGGCTGTCGCCGGCCCCCGCCGCCCCCCGCCGCGCCGCATGCCCAGGTGCCATGGCCCACATCTTTCACGGCTCGCACGGGCGGGTAATACGTCTGCCGCGGCCTTTGGCTCGGCCGCCGATCGCGGGAGCCATGC
>CAVYCN010000007.1:0-155120 GCA_963767005.1 uncultured Actinomycetes bacterium | reverse complement strand
GAACATCCACAGGAGGTCAGTTGCTTACCTTCCAGATGCCCAACATCACCCGCGAGCAGGTGGCGAACAACCGCACACGTTTCGAGGTAGAGCCGCTCGACCGGGGCTTTGGGCATACCTTCGGCAACGCGTTGCGGCGCGTCCTCCTGTCGTCGCTCGAAGGCGCGGCCGTGAGCTCGGTCAAGATCGAAGGGGTCTCGCACGAGTTCTCCACGCTGCCGGGCTTAAAGGAAGACGTCACCGACGTCATCCTCAACCTCAAGGGCATCATTTGCCGTCTGCACGGCGAGCTCGACGAGGTGCAGGTCCGCCTGGTCAAAGACAAGCCGGGCAAGGTCGTCGCGGCCGACATCGACGTGCCGGCCGAGCTCGAGATCCTGAACCCCGACCACTACATCGCCTCGCTGTCGGGCAGCGGCGCCATCGAGATGACGCTCACCATCAGGCGCGGCACCGGCTACGTGTCGGCCGACGGCAACAAGGGCGTCGAGACGATCATCGGCGTCATGCCGATCGACTCGATCTTCAGCCCCATCAAGCGCGTCGCCTACGTCGTCGAGAGCGCTCGCGTGGGGCAGCGCACCGACTACGACAAGCTCATCCTCGACGTCGTCACCAATGGCGCCATCACGCCCGAAGAGGCCCTGCGCCAGGCCGCTGAGCTCCTCGTCGACCGGCTGCAGATCTTCACCGATCCGGACCGTCAGCGGGCCGTCGACGAGTTCGCGATCGAGGGCGTCGGCGGCGCGATCGGCGGCGGCATGGACGACGTGCTGATCGAGGAGCTCGAGCTCGGCGTGCGCTCGTACAACTGCCTCAAGCGCGAGGGCATCCAGACGGTGGGCGACCTCGTCACCAAGACCGAGGCCGAGCTGCTCAACATCCCGAACTTCGGCAAGAAGAGCATCGACGAGGTCAAAGAGAAGCTGGCCGAGCGCGGGCTTGCGCTGCGGGGTGAGGACTGATGCGTCACCAGAATCAGGGCCGCAAGTTCAACATGGCGCCGAGCCAGCGCAAGTCGCTGCTCAGCGGCCTGGCGGTCGCCGTGCTCACCCACGAGAAGATCAAGTGCAGCCAGGCGCGCGCCAAAGAGGTGCAGTCGCTCGTCGAGCAGACCATCACGCTCGGCAAGCGCGGCGACCTGGCCGCCCGCCGGCAGGCGATCGCCAAGCTGCGCAACAAGCAGATCGTCTACAAGCTCTTCAACGACGTCGCGCCGCGCTACGCCGACCGCAGCGGCGGTTACACCCGCATCGTCAAGCTGGGCCCGCGCCCGGGCGACGCATGCGAGATGGTGTTCCTCGAGCTGGTCTAGCGCGCGCGAGCGCCGCCGACGCGAACGACTCGGGGCGGGGGCGCCGCAGGCGCCCCCGCCCCGAGTCGTCTTCCAAGCCCGGAGGGTGACGTCGTGCCCCTGATCGAGATCGCCGGCCTGCGGTTCCGCTACGGCGGGGCCGACGACGAAGCGCTGCGCGGCGTCGATCTGACCGTCGCCGAGGGTGAGTTCGTGGCCGTGGTGGGCGCGAACGGCTCGGGCAAGTCGACGCTCGCACGGCTGCTCGGCGGCCTCGCCCGGGCGACGGGCGCGACCGCCGCCCTGGTCTGCGGTCACGACCTGACAAGCGACGACGGGCACTTCGCGGTGCGGCGCGACGTGGGCGTGCTGTTCCAGAACCCCGACAATCAGCTCGTCGGGGCCACCGTCGAAGAGGATGTCGCTTTCGGCCTCGAGAACGTCGCCCTGCCCTCTCTCGAGATCGCGCGCCGCGTCGACGAGATGCTCGAGCGCTTCGGCCTCGAAGGTCTGCGACTGCGCGAGCCGCATTTGCTGTCGGGCGGCCAGCGCCAGCGCACCGCCCTGGCCGGCGTGCTCGCCGTGCCGCGCCGCGTGCTCGTCCTGGACGAGCCGACCGCGATGCTCGATCCGGCCGGCCGCGACGAGGTGCTCGCCGCCGTGCGGGCCGAAGCGGCTCGCGGCCTCACCGTCGTGCTCGTCACGCAGGAGATGGACGAGGTGCTCCTGGCGGATCGCGCGGTCGCGCTCGCCGAGGGCCGGACGGTCTTCGACGGCCCCTCGCGCGACCTGTTCGCCGACCGCTCCCTGCTGTACGCCCTGTCGCTCGGCCTGCCGCCGGCGGCCGAGGTCGGCCTGGCGCTGCTCGAACGCGGCGCGCTGCCGCGCCTGCCGCTCACCGTCGACGAGCTCGTGTCCGAGCTGCAGGCGAGAGCGCGGTGAGCGCGCCGCCCGATCGCCCCGCGGCTGCGCCGGCGCGCGCGCTGCGTGTGGAGTGCCGCGGCCTGTCGTTCTGGTACGACGAAGGTGCGAGCCGCGTGCAGGCGCTGCGTCTGGTCGACCTCGACCTCGAAGCCGGCTCGAGCGTCGCGCTGCTGGGCCCGACCGGCTCGGGCAAGTCGACCCTGCTGCAGCTCGTGCGCGGCCTGCTCAAGCCCGACCGTGGCCAGGTGCTGCTCGACGGCGTCGCGGGCGGGGAGGGGGGCTTCGACGAGCGCGCCCGGCGCGTAGGGCTCGTCTTCCAGATGCCCGAGATGCAGCTCTTCGCGCCCACCTGCCACGACGACGTGGCCTTCGGCCCGCGCCAGCTCGGCTGGGGCGACGACGAGGTCGAGCGCGCCGTCGAAGGCGCGCTCGCGGCGGTCGGTCTGCCGGCCGAGCGGTTCGGCGACCGTCACCCCTACTCGCTCTCGGGCGGCGAGCAGCGCCGCCTGGCCATGGCCGGCGTCCTCGCCATGCGACCCGCCCTGCTGCTCCTCGACGAGCCCTTCGTGAGCCTCGATCCGGCCTCGCGGCGCGACCTCGAGCAGGTGCTCGTGCGCCTGAAGAGTGCCGGCATGGGCCTCGTGCTGGCCACGCACGACGTCGACCGCGCCTATGCGCTCTGCGAGTCGCGCGTCGTGCTCGACGAGGGCGTTGTGGTCGACGCCGGTCCCTGGCGCTTCGGCGCCGGCGGCGAGGACCTGCTGCTCGATCACCGGCTCAGGCCGCCGTTCGTCGTCGAGCTGTGGCGGCGCCTCGGCCGCCGCGCGGCCGAGGCGCCGCCACAGCTCGCTGCCGCCGCCGAGGCGCTGCTGTCATGAGGATGGCGCTCGCCCAGTACTACCCGCGCTCCTCGCTGGTCCACCGGCTCGACCCGCGCTGCAAGGTGATCGCCGTGCTTGCGATCGTCGTGGGGCTGTTCCTGCGGGGCTCGTTCGCGGCCCTCGCCGTGTACGGCGCGGCTGCGCTGGTCGGACTGCTGCTGTCCGGCGTGCCGCTGGGCTGGGTGGCGCGCGGTCTGCGTCCCGTGGCCTGGCTGCTCGCCCTGACCTTCGTCGTCCAGATCCTGTTCGCGCCCGGGCCGGCCTTCGCCACCCTCGGACCGCTGCACCTCTCGGCGCACGGCCTCGCGGTCGCCGGCTACCTCTGCCTGCGGCTCGTGGTGCTGATCGTCGCCAGCCTGCTGCTGACGCTCACGACGCCGCCCATCGCCCTCACCGACGCGCTCGCCTGGCTGGGTCGCCCGCTGCGGCGCCTGCGCGTGCCGACCGAGGAGCTCGCCCTGATGGTGACGATCGCCCTGCGCTTCATCCCCACGCTGCTCCAGGAGATCGACACGATCATGAAGGCGCAGCGCGCCCGGGGGGCACGCTACGATCGTGGCGGTCCGGTGCGCCGCGCGCGTGCCCTCGTGCCGGTGCTCGTGCCGCTGTTCATCCTGAGCTTCCGCCGCGCCGACGAGCTCGCCCTGGCCATGGAGGCGCGCTGCTACCAGCCGGGCGCGCCGCGCACCCGGTTGCACCCCTTGCGCGCGCGCTGGACCGACGCCGTGCTGCTCGGCCTCATCGCCGCCGTCGTGGTGCTGGCCGAGGTGGTCTGAGGTGGCCGGCCCGCTCACCTGGTGGCGTCTCGAGCTCGCCTACGACGGCACGCCTTTCGCCGGCTGGGCCCGCCAGCCCGAGCGCCGCACCGTCGAGGGCGAGCTCGAGGCCGCCCTCGCCACCGTGCTGGGTGCGTCCGTGCGTCTGAGCGTGGCCGGCCGCACCGACGCCGGTGTGCACGCCCTCGCCCAGGTCGCGGCGTTTGCCACGGTCGCCGCGGTCGAGCCGCGCCGCCTGCGCCTCGCGCTCTCCGCCCTGCTGCCGCCCGAGATCTCGGTGACGGCCGTCGCACCGGCGGCGGCGGGCTTCGATGCCCGCGCCGCCGCCGCCCGCACCTACCGCTATCGCCTCTGGCTGCCCGCCTGGCGGCCGGTCTTCGAGCGAGCCTGGGTCTGGGACGTGCGGGGCGCCGTCGACCTCGGCCTGCTCGACGCGGCCGCCGCGCTGCTGCCCGGCCGCCGCGACTTCGCCGCGCTCACGCCGTCGGCGCGCTTCTACCGCACCTGCGAGCGTGAGGTGAAGCAGGCGGTCTGGCGCCCGGCCGCCGACGGTCACGAGGTGTGGTTCGAGATCACCGCCGGCAGCTTCCTGCACAACATGGTGCGAGTCGCGGTGGGCTCGATGGTCGACGTCGCCCAGGGTCGCATGAGTCTGGCTGCTCTGGCAGACGGTCTCGACGGCGGACGGCGGGCGGCGCTGGGCCAGACGGCCCCGGCGCGCGGTCTGGCGCTCGTGCGCGTCGACTACGCCGACGACGGACCGAGCGCGCCGGCGAGCGACTGAGGGCGTCGCCGCTGAGCTAGTGACTCAGGAAGGCGGCGACGTCGCGGCGCAGCACGGACTGGCTGACGATCACGTAGTCGACGCCGCCGACCATCTGCGGCGTGCCGACCACGACCGACTTGAACTGGTGCCCCTTGGCGCGCCAGTCGAGGTAGGCGAGCCCGAGGATCTGGTTGGTGCGCAGGTCGGTCGTGACGCCCCGCATGAAGCGTGCGCCGGTCCAGGGCAGGTCCCAGGAGTTGCGCGGCCGCGTCATCTTGGTCTCGAGAGCCTGGACGACCTGCTGCTGACGACCCATGCGCATGAAGTCGTTGTCGACGTGACGCAGGCGCGCGTAGATCAGCGCCTGCTGGCCCATCATGAGCTGGGGGCCCTTCTTGAAGTGCACGGTGCGGTTGCCCGAGTACCACGACGTGATGTCGTGAGGCACATCGACGACCACACCCCCGACGCTGTCGATGAGCTTTGGGAAGCCGTGGAAGTTGACCATCATGACGTGGTTGATGGGCACGCCGGTGTAGGAGCGCACCACCTTGATGGCGAGGGGCGCACCGCCCCAGAAGTACGCCTCGTTGATCTTGGTCTGACCGTGGCCGGGCACCGTCACCAGCGTGTCGCGCGGGATCGAGAGCTCGCTCAGGCTGTGGGTGGCCGGGTTGAAGCGCATGAGCATGATGGTGTCGGAGCGCGCCGGCTGGTGGCCGCGCTGGTCGGACCCCAGCACGAGGATCGTGGTCGACTTGCCCAGCACGCCGGCCGTCGGGTCGACGAGCGCGCGATGGACGTTGCTGCCGACGTCGCGGTTGCTGCGGTGCACGGCCTTGTTGAACACGGAGTAGCCGAGATAGGCCCACACGCCGAAGGCGATCGCCAGGACGAGCGGGATGGCGAGCAGGTACCACCAGTGGAACAGCTTGCGCTTGCGTGCCGACTGCGGCACAAGCGCGAGGTCGGGCCGCTCGCCGCGGAGGCGCCGCTCGGAGCGCGAGACCGGGTCGGGCTCGGCGCGCCGGTCGGGCCGCCGGGCTACGGCCGGCTGGCCGCGCCGTTCGGCGCGATAGACCACAGGGGCGTCGGAGCGGCGCTCGCGGCCCCCGGGCGCGGCGCCGGGCGCGGCGCCGCGCGGCTCGTCGTCGAGCGGCTCGGGCCGCGCGCGGCGCACACGGCTGCTGTGATACCTGGTGTAGGGCTTGTCGTCTGTCTGGCTCATGCGACGCCCGCTCGCGCGGGGCCGGTCGCCGGTGGCGACGTGCGTGGCGTCCGGTGAGGGTAAGTACGCCTCGCCACGGGGAGTTCCTTCTCTTGAGGACCCCAGTGTACACCGTGGTATCGTGGGTCGGTGCCGTCCGTCGTGCGTCGGCGGGCCCACGCGCGGTCGCGCGTGACGGGGCGCACGAGCCGGTCGGGAGAGGGAGCGGAGCTTGAGGCAGGCGCGATCCATCGTGGGCGTCGATCTGGGCGGCACCAAGCTGTCCGTCGGTCTGATCGACGACACGCTCGGGATCCGCGACCGCACCGTGCGTCCGGCCGTGACCACGTCGACCGAGGCCTGCCTCGCCGACCTGTACCGGCGCCTCGACGAGGCGCTCGCGACGTACGGGCCGATCGACGCCATCGGCGTGGGCACCGCCTCAATGGTCGACTTTCGCGCCGGCCGCGTCGTGCTGTCGACCAACCTCCCGCTTCGCGACGTGCCCCTGCGCGACCTGCTCGCCGCGCGGTACGGCGTGCCGGTGGCGGTCGACAACGACGCCAACGTGGCCTGCCTGGCCGAGCACCGCTACGGCGCTGGCCGCGGCGTGAGCGAGATGGTCCTGCTCACCCTGGGCACCGGCATCGGCGGCGGCATCATCACGGGCGGCCGCCTCTACCGGGGCACGAGCGGCGCGGCCGGCGAGCTCGGCCACATGGTGATCGAGTTCGATGGGCCCCGCTGTCAGGGAGCCTGCCCGAGCTTCGGCTGCTTCGAGGTCTACGCCTCGGGCAGGGCGATGGGTCGCGCCGCGCGCGAGACGGCGCAGGCCCGACCTGAGTCCGCCCTCGGCCGGGCGCTCGCGGCGGGCGAGGAGGTCGGCGGTCCGCTGCTCAGCCGGCTCGCGCTGGCCGGCGACCCGGTCGCCGTCGAGGTCCTCGGCGGGATCGGCGAAAAGCTGGGCGTGGGCATCGCCAACATCGTGAACATCTTCAACCCGCAGCTCGTCGTGGTCGGCGGCGGGGCCGCGCAGGCGGCCGAGATCCTGCTCGCAGCGGCTCGCCGGGTCGTGGCCGCCCACGCCCTGCAGCCGCAGCGCGACGAGGTGCGCATCGCGCCGGCCCAGCACGGCCCCGAGGCCGGCCTGCTCGGGGCGGCGGCCCTGGTGATCGTCGAGCTGTTCGCCGACGAGACGTCCGGCGGCGGCGAGAAGCCGGCCTGATCGGCGACCGGCACCGGTCGGGCGGCACGGGCCGGGCACGCTGCCGCCGAGGCGCGGCGGCCGGACCGTTCGTAAAGCGCGTTGCCTTGACTTTCGCCGGTCGGTATCCTTTGAACGGAGTGTCCATCGTGGGCGGTCGCCCGAAGGGCGTCGCTCGACAGGAGGTGAACAACGCCAATGGCGCACAGGATCACTGACGAGTGCCTCGCCTGCGCAGCGTGCGTCGACGAGTGCCCCGAGGGCGCGATCTCTGAGGGAGACGACATCTACGTCATCGACCCCGAGCTCTGCACCGACTGCGGCACCTGCGTCGAGTCGTGCCCCAACGAGGCCATCGTCGCGGACTGACGCGCATCCGAGCCTGATCCGGCGCGAGGCCGGCCGGGCTCCCCGGCGACTCGAGCGGCTTCGCGACCGTCGTCCGACAGCGTCGAAGAGGGCGGGGCGTGCACCACGTGCACGCCCCGCCCTCACGCGTGTCGGGCCCGCTCACCGGCGGCGCCGGTCCGCGGTCTCGCTGCGTGTCCGCCTCTCTGCGCGCCGGCGTGCGGAGCCGCGGGCGCCACAACTCGTCGCCACCGCTGGACACAATGGTGTAGTCGGCGGGGCGGGCCGCCGATACCTGAAGTGACGGGACTCACGGCCCGCGACCCCCCGGGAGGGGCGGCGACCGCAGCGGCGCGGCATTCGCCCTCCCGAACACGTGTCGCCGGCCGTGGGTCCCGCTTCTCGTGTGAGAGAATGCCGGCGTGCTGTACGTGTGCGCCACACCCATCGGCAACCTCGACGACGTCACCCCGCGGGTGCTCGACGCCCTGCGCGCCGTCGAGCTCGTCGCGGCCGAGGATACGCGCCGGACGCGCAAGCTGCTGTCGCGCTACGGCATCCACACGCCCACCACGAGCCTGTTCGAGCACAACGAGGCCGAGAAGTCCGCGTTCGTGCTCGGCCGGCTGCGCGCCGGCGCCGACGTGGCGCTCGTGTCCGACGCCGGCCTGCCCGGCATCTCCGACCCCGGCGCCCGCCTGGTAGCGGCCGCCGCGACCGAGGGCTTGCCGCTCACCGTCCTGCCGGGCGCCTCGGCGCCGGCCACCGCCGTCGTGGCGTCGGGGCTCGACGCCGAGGGCGGCTTTCGCTTCGTCGGCTACCTGCCGCGTCGCAACGCCGATCTGCGCACCGCCTGGTCGGCCTGGCGGCGCTGCGGTGGCCTCGTCGTCGCCTTCGAGACCGGGCCGCGCCTGGCGCGGGTTCTGGGTGGCCTGGCGGAGCTCGCCCCCGCCGCGCCGGCGGCGGTCTGCCGCGAGCTCACCAAGCTCCACGAGGAGGTCGCGCGCGGCACACTCGCCGACCTGGCCGGACGCTTCGCCGGCGACGTCAAAGGCGAGATCACCCTGGTGGTCGACACCGGAGCGCCGGTTCGCGACGACGACGCCGGCGACGAGCGGGCGGCTCGCGCCGCGACGGCGCTGCGCGCCGCCGGGCTGACGCGCCGCGACGCCGTCTCGGCCCTGACGGTCTGCCTGGGCTTGCGGCGCGCCGACGCGAAACGCCTGGTCGACGAGGTCTTCGCCGGCGAGTGACGGGCCGCGTCCGCCCCGCGCCCGGCCGCTGCCTGCCCACGTCCTCGCGGCGCGATCGCCGAGCGCGGTAGACTACGAGGCGCGCAACCCAGTCACGCCTGCCTGAGCGGCGGCGACGTAGTCGCTCGACGCATGAGAGCCCAGGCGACGACCGACCCAGAAGGAGGCGACGTGGACCCGCTCAGCGAGCTTCGCACCCGCACTCTCGTGTTCGACGGCGCCATGGGCAGCATGCTGATCTCAGCCGGGTACCGGCCGGTCGAGGCGCCCGAGACCTGGAACGTCAGCGCGCCCGACAAGGTGGCGGCGATCCATCGCGCCTATCTCGAGGCCGGCGCCGACTTCATCGAGACCAACAGCTTCGGCGGCAGTCGCGCCAAGCTGGCGGCCTACGGCGCCGCCGACCGCGTCGTCGAGCTCAACACCGCCGGCGCCCGCCTGGCCTGCGCCGTGCGCGACGAGGTGGCTGCGGACAAGCTCGTCGCGGGCGACATCGGACCCTCGGGACGCCTGCTGCCGCCCCTGGGCGACGCCGATCCCGGCGAATTGCGCGACGTCTTTGCCGAGCAGGCCGGGGCGCTCGTCGCCGGCGGCGTCGACCTGATCGCCATGACGACGTTCTTCGACATCGAGGAGGCACGCGCGGCCGTGCTCGCGGCGCGCGAGGCGGCCGGCTCACGACCGGTGTTCTGCTCGCTCGCCTTCAAGCCGTCGCCGCGCGGCTATCGCACGATGATGGGGGTCACTCCGGCGCAGGCGGCGGCCGCCCTGCTCGAGTGCGGCGCCGACGTGGTCGGCGCCAACTGTGAGATCACGGCCGACGCCATGCCGGCCCTGATCGCCGAGTTTCGTGCCGCGACCGACGCACCGCTGATCGCGCAGCCGAACGCCGGTCAGCCGCGCCTCGACGGCGAGACCACGGTCTACGAAGAGACGCCCGAGCGCTTCGCTGCGCTCGCGCCGGCGATCGTCGCGGCGGGGGCGAGCATCGTGGGTGGTTGCTGCGGCACCACGCCAGCCTTCGTCAGCGCGCTCGTGGGGGCGTTGCGCGGCTAGAGTCGGGGCGCCGGCCGGACACTGCCGGCCGGGTCGGGCGCGGTCGGACCTGCCGCCCTACCGCTGGCTGAAGGCGGCGCCGACGGTGTCGAAGATCAGGCGGACCGCGTGCAGAGCCGTGATCTCCATGGGGTCGTACAACGGGTTGACCTCGACCATGTCCATGCCGATCACGTGCGCCCGCCCGGCGACGGCGCGCACCAGCGCCTTGGCTTCGTAGTAGGTGAAGCCGCCGGGCTCGGGCGTGCCGGTGCCGGGCGCGATGCCGGGGTCGAGGGCGTCGATGTCGAAGGTGATGTAGACGTCCTCGCCGGGCTCGATGTGGGCGACGAGCTCCTCGACGGGCGTGCGCTTGGCCTGCTCGCACCAGAACGTGGTCACCCCGCGCTCGCGGGCGAGCTCGATCTGGTCGGACTCGGTGTGCAGGCCGCGGATGCCGTACTGCGTGACGCGCTGCACGACGCCGCTCTCGTGGGAGCGCACGATCGGGCTGGCGTGGGTGAAGAGCATGCCGCCCTCGTCGTTCCAGTAGTCCATGTGGGTGTCGAATTGCACGAGGTGCAGCGGCCGCGAGCCGAAGGCGGTGAGCACGGGGTAGGTGATGGAGTGGTCGCCGCCGAGGACCACGGGGAACAGGTCGTGGTCGAGCATGCGCCGGATGCGCGCGGCGATCAGTGGATGGCTACGTTCGGGTGGCGACGTGGGCGGCAGGTCGACGTCGCCCGCGTCGACGAAGCGCACGCCGCCGAGCAGCGAGGCGCCGGCTTCGCCGTCGTAGAACGGCGTGGCGCCGTCGCGGTAGGCCCAGTTGGTCGAGGCGTCGCGCATGGCGCGCGGCCCGTAGCGCGCGCCGGGCCGCGCCGTCGTGGCCTCGTCGTAGGGGATGCCGACGACCGCGACGTCGGCGTCGCTTGCGTGCGGGTCGGCCACGTAGGGCGCCTTGAAGAAGCTCGCGATGCCGGCAAAGGGCGGTGATTCTCCCATGACGGGAATCATACCGGAGCGGTAACGGTCGTCGGGAAGCGGAGCCCTGGCGGCGCTTCGCCGGACTAGGCGCGCAGCGAAGCCGCGCAAGCCTGAGCGGCGCCGACGAAGCCAATCGCCGGAGGGCGCCGGGCCGTGATGTAGGATAGCCCGCGCAAGGCGCGGCAAAAGGAGATCGATGAAGATCCAGCGCAGACCGACGAACGTGCTGCTGCCCGTGCCGCTCGTCCTCGTCAGCGTGGCTGGCGACGACGGTGGCCGGCCCGACATCGTCACGCTCGCCTGGGCGGGCACGGTCTGCTCCGCACCGCCCATGCTGAGCGTCTCTGTACGCCCGTCGCGCCACTCCTACCGCCTGCTGCAGCGCAGCCACGAGTTCGTCGTGAACGTGCCGCGCGCGGCACAGGCGCGCCAGGTCGACCTGTGCGGCAACACCTCGGGTCGCGACACCGACAAGTTCGCCGCCTGCGGCTTTCACCCCGTCGCGGCCACCCGCGTGCGCGCCCCCATGATCGCCGAGTGCCCGATCAACATCGAGTGTGTCACGCGCCACCGCCTGAGCCTCGGCGCCCACGACCTCTTCATCGGCGAGATCGTCGCCGTGCACTACGACGAGGAGGTCCTGGACGACCACGGCCGCCTGCAGGTGGGCAACGTCGACCCGCTCGCCTACGTCCACGGCGAGTACTGGACACTGGGCCACAAGGTGGGCAGCTACGGCTTCACGGTCGGCGACGCGCCGGTCGAGGCCGACGAGTCTGAGGACGAGGGTCCCGAGCCGCCTGCCGGGACGGTCACGCGAGCCGACGCCGAAGGCTCGCACGCGGGAGCCGACGCGTGAGTCGCTTCTCGATCACGACGCCGATCTACTACGTGAACGCCGACCCGCATCTGGGCCACGCGTACACGACCATCGCCGCCGACATCGTCGCCCGCCACCACCGCCGTCTGGGCGACGAGGTCTTCTTTCTGACCGGCACCGACGAGCACGGCAACAAGGTGGCTCAGGCCGCCGAGGAGCGCGGCCTCACGCCGCGCGAGCACGTCGACCGCCTCGCGCCGCGCTTTCGCGAGATGACGGCCAAGGTCGGCGCGAGCAACGACTTCTTCATCCGCACCACCGACGCCGAGCACGAGGCCTACGTGCAGCGCTTCGTCGAGAAGCTGCGGGCCGCCGGCGACATCGAGAAACGCACCTACGGCGGCCTGTACTGCACGGCCTGCGAGGGCTTCTACTACGAACGCGACCTCCTCTCCGGCCTGTGTCCGATCCACCACACCGCGCCGGTCTGGCTCGAGGAGGAGAACTACTACTTCCTGCTCTCGAAGTATCAGGAGCGGCTCGCCGAGTTCTACCGCGCGCACCCCGACTGGGTGCGGCCGCGCTCGCGCTACAACGAGGCCCTGTCGTTCATCGAGCAGGGCCTCGAGGACATCTCGATCAGCCGCCAGTCGATCACCTGGGGCATACCGGTGCCGTGGGACCCGGAGCAGGTCATCTACGTCTGGGTCGACGCCCTTATCAACTACGTCTCGGCGCTCACCTACGCGCGCCCCGGCGACGACCTCGAGCAGCGCTACTGGCCGGCCGACGTGCACTTCCTGGCCAAGGACATCCTCAAGTTCCACGCCGTCATCTGGCCGGCCCTGCTCTGGAGCGCCGGCTACGAGGCGCCGCGCGGCGAGTTCATCCACGGCTACCTGCTGATGGGCGGCGAGAAGATGAGCAAGACGCGCGGCAACGTGCTCGACCCGTTCGCCGTGATCGAGCAGCGCGGCCTCGACGCCCTGCGCTTCTACCTGTTCCGCGAGGTGACCTTCGGTCAGGACGGCGTGATCTCGCTCGAGGGTTTCGAGCAGCGCTACAACAACGAGCTCGCCAACGAGCTCGGCAACCTGGTGAGCCGGGTCGTGTCGATGGTCGGCAAGTACCGCGGCGGCCACCTGCCGAAGGATCCGGCCGAGGCCGACACCGGTCTGGCCCGCGAGGGCGAGGCGATGGTGGCGGCGGCGAGCGCGCAGCTCACCGGGCTCGAGATCACGGTGGCTCTCGAGACCGTCTGGGAGTTCGTGCGCCGGCTGAACCGCTACGTCGAGGAGCAGGCGCCCTGGAAGCTCGCCAAGGACGAGGGCCTGGCGGGCCGCCTCGACGCCGTCCTGTACGGCCTGGCGGCCGGCCTGCGCCTCGTGGCCCTCACGCTGTATCCGGTGATCCCCGACACCGCCGTCGAGATCCTGCGCCGTCTGGGTCAGAGTCACGAGGCGGTCGACCTGCTGCTCGAGCACGCCCGCTGGGACGCTCTGGCGGCGGCCGACGTCGTCGCGGCGCCGCCGCTGTTCCCGCGCATCGAGGTCGAGGCGTAGGGGGAGCCGTGGTGCCGGCATGGGCCTGATCGACACCCACTGCCACCTGGACATGCTCAAGGGCACGCCCGACGAGGCGCTCGCCGAGGCGGGCGCGGCCGGCGTCGAGGCGGTGGTCGCGATCGGCATCGACCTGCGCTCTTCGCGCGTCGCGGCCGGCCTCGCTGCGGGCCACAAGGGCGTCTACGCCGCCGTCGGCGTGCACCCGCACGACGCCGTGGGCTTCGACGGCGTCGTGCGCACCGGCCTGGAGCGGCTGCTCGCCCAGCCCCGCGTGGTGGCGGTCGGCGAGTGCGGCCTCGACTTCTACCGCGACCTCGCGCCCCGCGACGTGCAGCGCGCCGCCTTCGTCGAGCAGCTCGACCTGGCGCGGGCCACGGGCAAGCCGGTCTGCGTGCACAGCCGCGACGCCGGCGGCGAGGTCTTCGCCCTGCTCACCGAGCACGGGGCCGGCCTCACCGTCGTGCTGCACTGCTTCTCGATGCCCGAGTACGTCGATCTCTGCAACGAGCGCGGCTACTACGTCTCCTTCGCCGGCAACCTCACCTACAAGGGCTCCGAAGACCTGCAGCGCGCCGCCCGCGCCGTGCGCGACGACCTGCTGCTCGTCGAGACCGACGCCCCGTTCCTCTCGCCGCTGCCGCGCCGCGGCCGGTCCAACCGGCCGGCCTACGTCAGCCTGACCGCCCAGTTCCTCGCCCGCCTGCGGGGCTGGACCGACGACGAGGTCGCGACCGTGACGAGCGCGAACGCGCGTCGCGCGCTCGCGCTCGACGGCCCTTCGACGCCGGCCTCGTGAGCGTGCCGCACGACCGGCCGCCGGCGCGGCGTCGTTACGGGCAGCACCATCTCGTCGACCAGGGCACCCTGCAGGCCATCCTGAGCATGGCCCGGGTGAGCACCGACGACGTCGTGCTCGAGGTCGGCGCTGGCGACGGCCTGTTCACGCGGCTCCTGGTCGAGCAGGCGCGCCTGGTGCACGCCTTCGAGATCGACCGGCGCTTCGCCGATCGGCTCACCGAGCTCGCCGCCAGCCGCGACGACCTGCGTGTCCATCTGACGGACGCCCTGCGCTCGCCGCTGGCCGAGCTCGAGCCGCCGCCGACCGCCCTGGTCGCCAACCTCGCCTACAACATCGCCATCCCGCTGCTCATGCGCACGATCGCGGGGCTGCCCGGCCTGCGGCGCTGGGCGGTCATGCTGCAGCGCGAGCTCGCCGAGCGGCTCTTCGCCGCGCCGCGCACCAAGGCCTACTCGGCGGTCTCGGTCATCACGCAGCTCTCGTGCGTGCTCGAGGCGCAGCGTCCGGTGCCGCGCACGGTGTTCTCGCCGCGGCCCCGGGTCGACTCGGCCTTCGTCGTCTTCACGCGCGCCGCCGCGCGTCCCGCGCCCGAGGCCGCCGTCCTCGATGCGCTCGTGCGCACCGCCTTCAGGCAGCGCCGCAAGCAGCTCGTGAACTCGCTGGCCGGCGCGGCGCCGCCGGGCGGCGCGCCGGCGACGCGGACGGCCATCGAGCAGGCGCTCGTCGCGCTGGACCTGCCGGCCACCACGCGCCCCGAGGAGCTCGCCCCGGCGACCTTCGTGGCGCTCGCCGGCGCGCTTGGCTGGCGGGAGGCGACGTGAGCCCGGGCGACGCCGTCGGCGGCGAGGACGGGGTGGCTGCCGGCGCCGGCACGCCGCCCGCGCCCGACGCGCGCGTCGAGGTCGCGGCGCCGGCCAAGATCAATCTGGCCCTGCTCGTCGGCCCGCGGCGCTCCGACGGCTACCGCGAGATCTCCTCGCCCATGCTGCCGGTGACGCTGGCCGACCTGGTGACGGCGCGGCCGGCGCCGGACGGCGCCGGCCTCGCCGTCGAGTGCGAGGTGGCCCCCGGCGAGGACAACCTGGTGGCGCGGGCCGTGCACGAGCTCGAACGGCGCCTCGATCGTCGTTTCGACGTGCGCCTGACGATCACCAAACGCGTGCCGGCCGCCGCCGGCCTGGGTGGCGGCAGCTCGGACGCCGTCGCGGCGATCGTCGCCGTCGAGCGCCTCTTCGGGCTCGAGCTGCCGGTGAGCCTGCTGTACGAGGTCGCCGGCGCCGTGGGCTCGGACGTGCCGTTCTTTCTGTGGCCGGGACCGCAGCTCGCCATGGGCCGCGGCACCGTGCTCAAGGAGATCGCCCTGCCGGGCCCGCTGCACATCGTCCTCGCCCTGCCGGGCCTCGCGGTCGCGACGGCCGACGCGTACCGCTGGTTCGGCGAGCGCCCGTCGGCGCCGCCCACGCCCGAGGCCGAGCGCCGCGCCTTCGTGGAGCGCACGCAGACTCTGTACGCGGCTCTCACGGCGGCGCGCCGCCCGCGTGACCTCGTCGCGGTCGTCGCCAACGACCTCGAGGGACCGGTCGTCGAGCGGCACCCGGCGATCGGCCAGTTCACGGAGCGGCTGCGTCGCGCCGGCGCCTTCGCGGCCGCCATGAGCGGCAGCGGCTCGAGCGTGTTCGGCCTGTTCGCAAGCGCGGCGAGCGCGCAGCGCGCGCTCGCCGCGCTTGCCCCGACGCCGGCCCTGTACGTCACCGACCTGCAGCCCGGGCTGCCGCCGGCGGCGCGCCCGCCGGGGGCCGGGCGGCGACAAGCCAGGTGATAGACTGCCCGGGGGGCAGGCGCCTCGCGACGTCGTGCCGCTGGGGCGTGGCCAAGTGGCAAGGCAACGGGTTTTGGTCCCGTGACCGGAGGTTCGAATCCTCCCGCCCCAGCCAGGTCCGCAGTGCTGCGGCGCGCGGGCCCGGCGCCCGATCGGACCCGGCCGACCAGAGGAGCGCACGCGTCATGACCGCCGATCAGCCGACTCAGCCGAGCGCCGCGCAGCCGGGCTCGTCGTCGCGCGCGAGCCGGCCCCTGGCCGTGATCATCCTGGCCGCGGGCCGGGGCACGCGCATGAAGTCGGCGAGGCCCAAAGTGCTGCACCCGGTGTGCGGCCGGCCGCTGCTGGCCTACGTCATCGACGCCGCCGCCGCCCTCGCGCCGGCGCGGCTCGTCGCCGTGACCGGCGCCGATCACGACGAGGTCGACGCCATCCTGCCGCCCGGCGCCGAGCGCGCCGTGCAGGCCGAGCGCCTGGGCAGCGGCGACGCCGTGCGCGCCGGCATGGCGCCGCTCGCCGACTTCGAGGGCGACGTCATGGTGCTGAACGGCGACGTGCCGCTGGTCGGCGCCGAGCTGCTCGCCGGCCTGCGCCGCCACCACGTCGACTGCACGGCACGCGCCACGGTGACCACTGTAGTGCTCGCCGACCCGATCCACTACGGCCGCGTGTTACGTGACGCCGGCGGCAACGTGACCAGCATCGTCGAGGCCCGCGACGCCTCGCCCGAGGAGCTCGCGGTGCGTGAGATCAACGTCGGCTTCTACGTGTTCGACGCGGCCGAGCTGCGCCGGTTCCTGCCCACGCTCACCGCCGACAACGCGCAGGGCGAGTACTACCTGACCGAGCTCGTCGATCGCTTCCTGCGGGCCGGCGACCGCGTCGCGGCGTTCCTCACGGCCGACGTCGAAGCCAGCATGGGCGTGAACTCGCGGGTCGAGCTCGCCGACGTCTCGGCCATCATGCGGCGCCGCATCGTCGAGCGCCTCATGCTCGACGGCGTGACGATCGACGATCCGGCCTCGACCTACGTCGACTGGGGCGTGCGGGTCGGTCCCGACACTGTGCTGCGGCCGCAGACCATCCTGGCTGGCGCCACCGTCGTCGGCGCCGGCTGCACCGTCGGCCCGGGCTGCTTCCTGACCGACGTGGTCGTCGACGACGGCGCGAGCGTGGTCTCGTCGCACCTGGTGGACTGCCACGTCGGCCCCGGCGCCACCGTGGGGCCGTTCGCCCACGTGCGCCCCGGCACCGTGCTCGCCGAGCGGGCCAAGGCCGGCAGCTTTGTCGAGATCAAGGCCAGCCGCGTGGGGCCGGGCAGCAAGGTGCCGCACCTGAGCTATGTCGGCGACACGGCGATCGGCGAGAACACGAATATCGGGGCCGGCACGATCACGGCCAACTACGACGGCGAGCGCAAGTACCCGACGGTCATCGGCAGCGACGTCAGGGTGGGTAGCGACACCGTCCTGGTGGCGCCGGTCACCGTGGGCGACGGCGCCTACACCGGCGCCGGCTCGACCATCACCCGGGACATCCCCGCCGGCGCCCTCGGGGTCGAACGGGGCAAGCAGGAGAACGTCGAGGGCTACGCCGAGCGGCGCCGCTCGCGGCGCCGGCGCACCGAGGAGTAGCGCCGGTGGCGGCGAGCGCGCCGGCGCCGCGGCGAGCGCCCCGCCCGGCCGCCATCGGCGGCGGCACGGGCGCGGAGGCCGCGGTCGCTCTGGTAGAATCGAGACCTCGACTCCCATCGTGACGAAGGGAACGGCGTGAGCGACAAGATGTGTCATGTCGTGGGCACGACCCAGCGCAGGCTCATGGTCTTCGCCGGGCGCAGCAACATGCAGCTCGGCGAGGCGATCGCCGCCCACCTCGGCATCTCGCTCGGCCCCGTGCTGCTCAAGACCTTCGCCAACGGCGAGATCTACACGCGCTACGAGGAGAGCATCCGCGACGCCGACGTGTTCCTGGTGCAGTCGCCCCACGGCAAGCTCAACCAGCACGTCATGGAGCTGCTCATCATGATCCAGGCGGCCAAGCTCGCCTCGGCGCACCGCGTGACGGCCGTCCTGCCCTACTACCCCTACTCGCGCCAGGACAAAAAGAGCGCCGCCCGCGAGCCGATCGCCGCCCGCCTGATCGCCACGCTGCTCGAGGCGGCCGGCGCCGACCGCGTCCTGTCGATGGACCTGCACCAGGGCCAGATCCAGGGCTTCTTCGAGATCCCCGTCGACCACATGACGGCCGTGCCCATGCTGGCCGACTACTTCCGCTACCGCGGCCTCGGTGACACCGAGATCGTCGCGGTGTCGGCCGACGCCGGCGGCGTCAAGCTCGCCAAGCGCTTCGCCAACCGGCTCGACGCCGACCTCGCGGTGCTCACCAAGATGCGGCCCGCCCACAACGTGGCCGAGACCATGCACTTCATCGGCGACGTCGACGGCAAGATCGCCATCGTGGTCGACGACATCATCGACACGGCGGGCTCCGTCGTGAACGCGATCGACACCCTCTACGAGCACGGTGCGAGCGAGGTCTACGTGGCCGCCACGCACGGCGTCTTCTCGGGCCCCGCGCGTGAGCGCATCGCGGCCTCGCCGGTCAAGGAGATCGTCGTGACCGACACCGTGCCAGTCGTGCTCAACGTGACCGACACCAAGATCAAGGTCCTTTCCGTGGCGGGTATCCTCGCCGACACCATCAAGCGCGTGTTCGAAGGCGAATCGGTCAGCGAGCTGTTCGCCGGCGAGAACGCTCTCTTCTAGCAGGAGTCAGACACCATGGATCGAGTCAAACTCGTCGTTCAGCCGCGCGATGCCGACGGCAGCCGCGAGGCACGCCGTCTGCGCCGCGGCGGCCTCATCCCCGCCGTCCTCTACGGCGCCGGCCAGCCGGCGGTGAGCATCGCGGTCGAAGAGCACGCGCTGCGCGCCGCGGTCACCACCGGGGCCGGCCTGCATGCCGTGCTCGACGTCGTGATCGAGGGGCACAAGCAGGCGCACGTGGCGATCGTCAAGGAGTACGAGCTCGACAAGGTCAAGCACGTCGTGACCCACGTCGACTTCCAGGAGATCAAGCTCACCGAGCGGATCGAGTCGAACGTGACGATCACCCTCGAGGGCACGCCGGTGGGCGTCAAGATGGGCGGTGGCCTGCTCGACGTCGTCACGCGCGAGGTCACGGTGAGCGCCCTGCCGACCGACATCCCCGAGCACATCGACCTCGACGTCGAGGGTCTCGACGTGGGTGCCGTGGCGCGCGTGTCCGACCTGCGCGTGCCCGACACCGTCACCATCCTCGACGACCCCGACGAGGTCGTCTGCTCCGTGCTGGCTCCCCGGGTCGCCGAAGTCGAGGCGGGCGAAGAGGGCGAGGCGGCGCCGGCAGCGGGCGAGCCCGAGGTGGTCGGCGAGCACGAGGCCTCGGCCGAGGAGTAGGCGCCCACGGCCGGCCGCTCGACGCGCGGGTCCGGGGAGTAGGTCGTCACGGCCGGCCGCCAGCTTCGCCGCGGCTCGCAGGCCGGGCAGCCGGTCGAGCTGCTCGTCGCCGGCCTCGGCAACCCCGGGGCCGAGTACGCCGGCACGCGCCACAACGCCGGCTACCTGGTGATCGACGAGCTTGCCCGGCGCCACGGCTACGCGCGTGCCAAGCGCGGCTACAGCGGCCGGTACGCGGCCGGCGTCATCGCCGGCCGCGCCGCCGGCCTGCTCGTCCCGACGACCTTCATGAACGAGTCGGGTCGCAGCGTGGCGGCCGCGCTGCGCGACCTGCACCTGGGCCAGAGTGAGTTGCTCGTCGTGCACGACCACATCGACCTGCCCTTCGGCCGGCTGCGCCTCACCCAGGGCGGCGGCCACGGCGGCCACAACGGCATCCGCAGCATCTTCGAGCTCGTCGGCCGCGACTTCGATCACGTGCGCATGGGCGTGGGACGGCCGGCCAGCACCGATCCCGACATCGTCGCCGACTATGTGCTCGGCCGCTTCGCCGAGCCGCGCGCCGAGGTCGACGACCTCGTGCGGCGCGCGGCCGATGCCGTCGAGCTGTGGGTCGCCGAGGGGGTCGAGACGGCCATGAACCAGGTGAACGCGAGCTGACGTTTCGCGGCGGGGCCGCAAGCGCGCGGCCCCTGCCGCTCTCGCCTTCGGCCGTACGCCCTGCCTGCCCCCGCGCCGCGGCAGACCGCTGTGGTCGGGTAGAATCGATCTCGTACTGTCGGTCGACCCCGGCGCACCGCGCGCCGGGGCTTTCGGCGTGGCCGACGCCGGGCACAACGGAGGGACCGGTCGACGCGTGTTCCTGGAGTACCTGACAAGCGACGAGCGCTTCGTGCAGGCGGCGGGCCGCCTGCGCCGCGGCTCGTCGCTGTACGCGCCGGGCTTCTATGCGCCGTACGTGCTGGCCGGTCTGATCCGCGCCGCCGAGGCGCAGGGCTGGCTTGTGGTCGTGCCCGACTCCGAGCAGGCGGCGCGCCTGGCGGCCGATCTCTCGGTCTACCTGGAGCGCGACGTCGAGACGCTGCCGGCGCGCGGCGTGCTCTACGGCGCCGACGTGGCGCCGGCGGCGCACGTGCTGGGCCAACGGCAGCGGGCGCTGGCGGCGCTCGAGGCGGGCGACGGCGTCGTCGTCGCCGACGCCGTCGCCCTCCTCGAGCGCTTCCTGCCCTTTGCCCTGCAGCCGCCGCCGCTCGCCCTGGAGCGCGGCGCCGAGGTCTCGTTCGACGCGGTGCTGGCCGGCCTGGCCGGCCTGGGGTACGAGCGCGTCGAGCAGGTCCGCGAGCGCGGCGAGTTCGCCGTGCGCGGCGGCATCGTCGACGTCTACCCGTCGACCGGCGATCCGGTGCGCGCCGAGTTCTGGGGCGACACGGTCGAGTCGCTGCGGCGCTTCTCGGTGTTCTCGCAGCGCACCGTGGCCGAGATGGAGCGCTGCCTCGTGACCACGGCGAGCGAGGTCGATCCGACCGGCGCCGAGGTGCAGGCCGCCGTGTCGCAGGAGCTCTCGTCATGGGAGGTCGACGGTCGCGACGAAGCCCCCGACGACGCCTATCGGCGGGCCGAGACGCGCGCCCTCGGGCGCCTCGCCGACCGCTTCGTCGACCTCGCCGCCGTCTGCGAGGAGCGCGCCGTGCGCCTGGCCGCCGTCGGCCCCGACGACGTCGTGCGCTCGCTCGCGGCCTTCGAGGGCGAGCTCACCGCGGCCCTGCCGGGCGACCTGCGCGACCGCTTCTACCTGCCGCTGGTCGAGGTCCGTCGCCTGCTGACCGACGCCGTCGCCGTCGACCTCGTGCAGCGCGAGCAGCGCCTCCAGTTCCACGCCGCCCGGCCGCAGGCGGCCGGGCGCGACATCACGGCCGCCGAGCGCGACCTGCGCCGCCTGGCCGACGACGGCTACCGCGTCTTCGTCGTCTTCCGCCACCCCGGCGAGGCGAGCCGCGCCGGTTACCGGCTGAAGAGCCTGCCGGTGACCCAGCTCGACGCGGCCGACCTGCGCGAGGACGGGGATTTGGCTTCCGCGGCTGCAGGGGACGGCCGCCCGGGCCGCGCCGCCGGCGACGGCCGCCCCGGTCTGGCCCCCGGCGTCTACTTCGTCGCGGTGCCGCTGCGCGAGGGCTTCATCGCGAGCGAGCTCAAGCTCGCCGTGATCGGCGAGCACAGCCTGCTGCGCGCCGCTCCGGCCGGGCCGCGTTTCGTCGGCGGCGCCCGTCTGACCTCGTT
The DNA here is from genome assembly GCA_963767005.1 of uncultured Actinomycetes bacterium. GTDB lineage: Bacteria > Actinomycetota > Thermoleophilia > UBA2241 > UBA2241 > Bog-752. The sequence continues at coordinate 133,728 of CAVYCN010000007.1, read as the reverse complement.
CTTCGACCTGCGCCCGGGCGACTTCGTCGTGCACGAGGACCACGGCGTCGCCCTGTTCTCGGGCATCGAGACGCGCACGGTGGCCGGCGTCACCCGCGACTATCTGTTCCTGCGCTTCAAGGACGAGGACAAGCTCTTCGTGCCCCACGACCAGATCGGCAAGGTCACCCGCTATATCGGGGCGAGCGGCGCCGCGCCACCGCTCAACCACCTCGGCGGGGCCGCCTGGCAGGCGGTCAAGACGCGGGCCCGCAAGGCGGTCGCCGAGATGGCCGGCGAGCTGCTCACGCTCTACGCGGCCCGCCAGGCCGTGCCGGGCCACGCCTTCATCGCCGACGGCGAGCTGCTACGGCGCGTCGAGGAGGGCTTCGGCTACGAGGAGACCGACGACCAGGCCGAGGCCATCGACGACGTCAAGAACGACATGGAGGCGGGTCACCCCATGGACCGCCTGATCTGTGGCGACGTCGGCTACGGCAAGACCGAGGTGGCGCTGCGGGCGGCGCTCAAGGCGGCCGAAGGCGGCAAGCAGACGCTCATGCTGGTGCCCACCACGATCCTCGCCGAGCAGCACTATCTGACCTTCGCCGAGCGCTTCCGCGAGCTGCCGGTGCGCGTCGAGATGGTCTCGCGCTTTCGCACGGCGACGGAGCAGCGCCGCATCCTGGCCGACTTCGCCCAGGACAAGGTCGACGTGCTGATCGGCACTCACCGTCTGCTGTCGCGCGACGTCGTGCCGGCCGACCTCGGCCTCGTGATCGTCGACGAGGAACAGCGCTTCGGGGTGCGCCAGAAGGAGCTGCTGCGCCAGCTCAAGCTGCAGGTCGACGTGATGAGCCTGTCGGCGACGCCGATCCCGCGCACGCTGCAGATGAGCCTGACCGGTATCCGCGACATCTCGGTGATCGAGACGCCGCCGCGCGGCCGCCACGAGGTGCGCACCTACATCGGCGAGTACCGCGACGACCTGGTGCGGATTGCGATCGAGAAGGAGATCGCCCGCGGCGGCCAGGTGTTCTACCTGCACAACCGCGTCGAGACGATCGATCGCGCCGCCGAGCAGGTGCGCGACCTGGCCCCGGCCGCCCGCATCGCCGTGGGCCATGGCCAGATGCACGAGCGCCAGCTCGAGAAGGTCATGCTCGGCTTTCTGGCCGGCGAGGCCGACGTGCTCGTCTCGACCTCGATCATCGAGAGCGGCATCGACGTGCCGACCGCCAACACCTTGATCGTGGAGCGCGCCGACCTGCTCGGCCTCGCCCAGCTCTACCAGATCAGAGGCCGCATCGGGCGCAGCGACCAGTACGCCTATGCCTACCTGCTCTACCCGAGCGAGGAGTACCTGACCGCCGATGCCGCCGCGCGCCTGCGCACGCTGTCCGACTACACCGAGCTCGGCTCGGGCTTCAAGATCGCCATGCGCGACCTCGAGATCCGCGGCGCCGGCAACCTGCTCGGCGACGAGCAGTCGGGCCAGGTGGCGGCCGTCGGCTTCGAGATGTACGCCCAGCTCCTCGAGGAGGCCGTCGCCGAGGCGCGCGGCGAGCCGCCGGCGACCCTGCCGCCGGTGCGCCTCGAGATCCCCGTGACGGCTTACGTGCCGCCCGAGTACATCGCCTACGAGGCCACCAAGATCGACGCCCACCGGCGCATCGCCCAGACCGGCGACCCGCGCGCCTTGGACGAGGTGCGGGCCGAGCTCACCGACCGCTTCGGCGTGCCGCCCGAGCCGGTCGAGAACCTGCTCGCGCTGCAGTCGGTGCGCCTGAAGGCGGCGGCGCTGCGCGCCGCCGCCGTCGTCTACCGCGCCGGCCGCCTGCAGGTGGAGGGCCTCGACCTCGACGACCAGTGGGCGGCGCGGCTGCGGGCGGCCGGCGAGGAATACGTGTACTTCAAGCAGAAGCGCCTGCTCTCGGCGCATCGCCGCGACGAGTCGCAGGCCGTGCTGCCGTGGGTCGGCTCGGTCCTCGATGGTATACTCGAAGCTCACACAACCTGATCTGAAGAGCTCCCGAAAGAGGCCGTTCATGAGAAAGCCCGCCCTGATCGCGCTCGCGTTTGCGCTCATGCTGGGCACCGCCGCCCTGCTTTTCGGCTGCGGCAACAAGGTGCCCCAGGGCGCCATCGCCACGGTCGGTGGTGTGCCCATCGCCAGGTCCCAGTTCGACCAGTACATCGACCAGGCCAAGGCGAGCACCAGCACCACGGCCCCGTTCCCGAGCCCCGGCACGACGACCTACAACCGCTACGCCGCCGAGATCGTCAACTACCTGGTGGAGCAGCAGGTCATGCTGAACGCGGCCGCCAAGGACGGCATCAAGGTGACCGACGCGCAGGTCCAGAGCCAGCTCGCCGCGATCGCCGCCCAGTACGGCGGCACCCAGAAGATGTACGCGGCCGCCAAGAAGGCCGGCATGGACCCGACGCAGCTCAAGACCTACGTCAAGGACTCGCTGATCGGCCAGAAGCTCTACCAGAAGATCATCGGCAACGCCAAGCCCACCACAGCCCAGATGCAGGCCTACTACAAGGCCAACAAGAGCTCCTTCGACTCACCCGCCACGCGCACCGTGCGGCACGTCCTGGTCAAGACCAAGGCCCAGGCCGAGACCGTCTACGCCCTGCTCAAGGCCAACAACTCAGACGCCGAGTGGGCCAAGGTCGCCAAGAAGTACTCGATCGACACCGCCACCAAGAGCTCGGGCGGCTCGCTCGGCGCCATCCACAAGGGCGAGATGGTCAAGCCCTTCGAGAACGCCGCCTTCTCGATCGCCTTGAACACGGTCTCGCAGCCGGTCCACTCGCAGTACGGCTGGCACGTGCTCGAGGTGACCAAGATCACGGCGGCCAAGAAGTCGACCTACGCTTCGGCCAAGTCCTCGATCCTGTCGACCCTCACCAGCCAGATGCAGCAGAAGGCCTGGTCCGACTGGCTGACCAAGGCCCAGAAGGCGACCAAGATCTACTACGCCGCCGGCTTCGACCCCAAGATGCTCACCGCCTCGCCGAGCCCCTCGGCGTCGGCCAGCACCTCGACGAGCGCCTCGCCCTCACCGTCGGCGAGCAACTGACGGACGCGGCGACCGGCGGAGCGAGCTCCGCAGGGCACTGCCGTTGAGCGTGCGGCTGCTGTATGTCGGCGCCGCCGCCGATCTCGCGCCCGCGGCGTCGCTGCGGGCGCTGGGCGACGGCGCCGTGCTCGTGCCGCGCGACCTGCCGGCCGACCTCACCGCGCTCCTCGTCGAGGAGCACGGCCTGCCCCTGGCCGGCGAGATCGGCCCCGACGACGCGCCCGCCATCTGCGAGCGTGGCGCCGCCGGCGACGTGACCGTCTGCATCGCCGGCGAGAGCGGACCGGCCCTGGCCCGCGCGCTGCGCGCGCGGGCCCGCGCGCGCTCGGTGCCGCTCGAGACCGTGCCGGCCGGCACGGCGTTCGACGACTGTCTCGTCGCCCAGGAGCTGCTGTCGCTGCGCCACATCACGGCCGTCCTGCGCGAGCGGTGTCCCTGGGACCGCGAGCAGCGCGCCATGGACATCATCTCGTACACGATCGAAGAGGTGTACGAGCTCGCCGAGGTGATCATGAAGGAACGCCTCGACGACGAGCACGACGAGCTCGGCGACGTTCTGTTCCAGGTCTACTTTCTGAGCCTGCTGCTCGAGGAGCAGCAGGCCGGTGACATCGGCAGCGTGGCCGCCGAGATCCAGACCAAGCTCATCCGCCGCCACGCTCACATCTTCGGCGACGAGGTCGCCGAGACGGCCGGCGACGTGCGCGGCGTGTGGGAGCGTGTCAAGCGCGACGCCGAGGGCCGCGAGGGCGTGTTCCACCATGTGCCGAGCACGCTGCCGGGGCTGCTGCTCGCCCGCAAGGTACAGCAGCGCGCCGCCGCCGTGGGCTTCGACTGGGAGCACGCGCGCGACGCGTTCCCCAAGATCGCCGAGGAGCACGGCGAGCTCGCCGCCCTGCTCGAGGGACCGCTCGCCGTGACCGGCGAGGGTCGCACCGGCCTCGCCGGCCTCGAGCGAGAGCTGCGCCACGAGCTCGGCGACCTGCTCTTCGCGACGGTGAACGTGGCCCGCAAGCTGGGCATCGATCCCGAGATAGCTCTGCGCGAGGCCAGCGGCCGGTTCGTGCGCCGCGTCGACAGCGCGGCCGCCCTCGCTGCCGGCGAAGGCCGGCACTGGGCCGACCTCGACCTCGCCACGCAGGACGACTACTACCGCCGCGCCAAGTCGGGCGAGGGCGGTCTCTACAGTGACGACCAGGAGGACATCCCATGACCATCATCGTCGACGTCATCGGTCGTCAGATCCTCGACTCGCGCGGTAATCCGACAGTCGAGGTCGAGGTCGAGCTCGAATCGGGCGCGGCCGGGCGCGCGGCCGTGCCGTCGGGCGCCTCGACCGGCGAATACGAGGCCGTCGAGCTGCGCGACGGCGGCGACGCCTACGGCGGCAAGGCGGTGCTGCAGGCCGTCGATCACGTCAACAACGAGATCGCCGAGGAGCTCCTGGGCCTCGACGCGACCGACCAGCGCATCGTCGACCAGACGCTGATCGCCCTCGACGGTACGCCCAACAAGGCCAGGCTCGGCGCCAACGCCATCCTGGGCGCCTCGCTGGCCGTCGCCCACGCGGCCGCCGCGGCCGTGGGCCTGCCGCTCTACGAGTACGTCGGGGGCTGCAATGCGCACCAGCTGCCGGTGCCGATGATGAACATCATGAACGGCGGCAAGCACGCCGACAACAACGTCGACCTGCAGGAGTTCATGGCCATGCCGGCCGGCGCCGAGAGCTTCGACGAGGCCCTGCGCATGGGCGCCGAGGTCTTCCACAGCCTGGCCGGCGTGCTGCGCGGCCGCGGCCTGTCGACAGCGGTCGGCGACGAGGGCGGCTTTGCCCCGAACCTGGGCTCCAACGAAGAGGCCATCCAGGCCATCGTCGAGGCCATCGAGAAGGCCGGCTACGAGCCGGGCAAGGATGTCTTCATCGCCCTCGACCCGGCGGCGAGCAGCTTCGAGCGCGACGGCCAGTACGTGCTCGCCGGCGAAGGTCGCACGCTCGACTCGGCCGGCATGGTCGAGCTCTACTGTGGCCTCGTCGAGAAGTACCCGATCGTCTCGATCGAGGACGGCATGGCCGAGGGCGACTGGGACGGCTTCAAGCTGCTGACCGAGGCCCTCGGCAATCGCATCCAGATCATGGGCGACGACATCTTCGTGACGAACACCGAGCGCATCGCGCGCGGCATCGCCATGGGCTGCGCGAACTCGGTGCTGATAAAGCTCAACCAGATCGGCACGCTGTCCGAGACGCTCGACGCGATCGAGATGGCCAAGCGCGCCGGCTGGACTGCGGTCGTGTCGCACCGCTCGGGCGAGACCGAGGACGTCACCATCGCCGACGTCGCCGTGGCCACCAACGCCGGTCAGATCAAGACCGGCGCGCCGTCGCGCAGCGAGCGCGTCGCCAAGTACAACCAGCTCCTGCGGATCGAGGAGATGCTGGGCGAGGCGGCGTCGTTCCCCGGCCTGTCGGCCTTCTACAACATCAAGCGGTAGCGCCACGCGGAGGGCACCCGCGCCCGGCGAGGCCGTAGCGGCGTGCCCGCCGGGCCCGGCCTCAGTGGCCCGGGGCGCGGGGAGTGTCGCCGGCGCGAGGGCAGGAAGCGGCCGCGGGCGCGCGAACTAGGCGACATGGGTCAAAGCAGGCACGAACCTGAGCGCCGCGCGCGCCGCACGGCTCGCGCGGCGCGTCCGGCTGCGGACGGCGCGGCGGCGGGCGCGGGCGACGACGTCGCCCGCGCCCGCCGCCGCGCCCCCGTCGAGCTGCGCCCGCTCCGCCTGGCCGCGCTCGTGCTGCTGCTGCTCGCCGCCTGGCTGTTCGTGTCGCCGCTGCGCGCCTTCTTCGCCCAGCAGGACCGCTACGACCGCCAGGTGGCCACCCTCACCCAGGCCCAGGCGCAGAACAAGGCGCTGCACACGCAGATCGCCGAGATGCACACGCGCGACTTCATCACCCGCGAGGCCCGCGAGCAGTACCAGCTCGTGCCGGCCGACATGCAGGCCTTCGTCGTCAAGGGGCTGCCGCGGGACGAGACGACGCCCGCGCCGAGCAGCCGCGCCGCCGCGCTCGAGTCGCCCTCGCTGCTGGCGCGCCTCGTCGACCTCTGGCACACCCTCAGGCGGTGACGCCGCCGCCGGCACGGCCGTCGGCCGCGCGGGACCGAGACTGCGTCGCCGCCCAGCTCGGCCGCACGCCGCACCCCTTCCGCCGCGTCGTCGCCCGCTGCCCGTGGGGCGCGCCGGCCGTGGTCGAGGACCTGCCCTACGACGCCGCCGGCCGGCCGTTCCCGACGCTGTTCTGGGCGACCTGCCCCGCTCTGGTCGCCGCCGTCTCCGCCCTCGAGAGCGGCGGCGGCGTGCGCCGCTTCGCGGCCCTTGCCGCCGCCGACCCGGCGCTGCGCCGTTCGCTCGCCTCGGCGACCGCCTACGAGCGCCGCCGCCGGCGGCTCCTTGCGGCGCTCTGCCCGGCGCCGGCCCGCGACGGCGGCGCCTCGCTGGCGACCGGCGTCGGCGGCGTGAGCCGCCCCGCGGCGCTCAAGTGCCTGCACCCGCACGCGGCCCACGCCCTCGCGCGGCCGGGCTACCTGCTGGGCGCGCAAGTCCTCGCGGCCGCCGCCCCTCTGTTCGGCGACACGGCCTGCTGCACGCCGACCTGCGAGCCGGAGAGCCGCGCGTGAAGGTCGCCGTCGTCGATGTCGGCACCAACTCGGTGCGCCTGCTGCTCGCCCACGTCGAGGCCGGCCGGGTGGGCGACGTCGCCCGCAAGACCACGGTCACGCGCCTGGGCGCGGGCGTCGACCGGCGGCGGCGGCTGGACGCCGCCGCCGCCGGTCGCACGCGCGCCTGCGTCGAGGGCTACGGGCGCACGATCGCCGCCTTTGCCCCCGAGGCCGGCCTGCTCGTCGCGACGAGCGTCCTGCGTGACGCCGCCGACGGCGCGGCCTTCCTCGACGGTCTGGCCGCCCTGGCCGGCGTGCCGGCACGGGTCCTGAGTGGCGAGGAGGAGGCGCGGCTGTCGTTCGCCGGCGCCGCCACCGGGACGGCGAGCCGGCAAGACGCGGGTGCCGCGAGAGAGTCAGCGCGTGACAGAGCGACCGCGGGCGGCCGGACGCTCGAGCGCCCGGCGGTCGTCGTCGTCGACATCGGCGGCGGCAGCGTGGAGCTCGCCGTCGGCCCGCCGCCGCCCGCCGCCGCACCCTCGTTCGTCTGCAGCCTCGACGTGGGCGTGGTGCGTCTGACCGAACGCTTCTTCGCGGCCGACCCGCCGACCGAGGCCCAGTATCTCTCGGCCCGCGACTTCGTGCGGGCGACGCTGGCGGCAGCCGTGCCCGCGCCGGTGCGCGCGCCGGTTGGCCGCGGCGTCGGCCTGGCCGGCACCTTCACCACCCTGGTCGCCCACAAGCTCGCGCTGCGCGCCTACGACCGCGCCCTCGTCCACGGCCACGAGCTGACCCTCGCCGACCTCGCGGCCGCGGAGACGCTGTTCCGCGGCATGCCGAGCGCCGCGCGCGGGCGCCTGGCCGGCATCCAGAAGGGGCGTGAGGACGTCATCCTGGCCGGCGTGCTGCTGGCGCGCGAGGTCTGCCGCCTGTTCGCGCTCGATGTCGTGCAGGTGAGCGAGTCCGACCTGCTCGACGGCGCCGCCCTGTCGCTCGCGCCGTGACCGGCGTCGCCTTGTCGCCCTTGCGTCCGCCCTTGTCTTCTGGCCCTGTGTGGCCGATACGTGCGGCATGATGCGTGAGGCTGAGAGCTCGACCGACCGGGTTTCACTCCGACACTTTCGAAGGGACGACGGTTCATGAAGGGGCGCCGGGCGGCCGTTGTGGCGGTCATCCTGCTTTCGGCGGCGACGGTCGTGGCCGGCTGCGGCGCCGGTGCCAAGCCGGCCTCGAAGCCCCTGGTGCTGACCGGCCTGAAGCTGTCACCGAGCCCCGTACTGTCGCCCGAGGCCGGCAGCAGGGTCGACGTTCTCGGCGCCGCCGGCCTGCTCCTGTCGAGCGCCGACGGCGGCGCCGCCTGGCAGACGTCCGCGCTCCAGCCGACTGTCGCCACCAGCGGCTTCTTCTGGCGCGTGACCGCGGCCGACGCTCGTCACCTCTGGGCGATCGACCGTTACCGTGGCGAGATCGTGGCGAGCACCGACGGCGGCCGCGCGTGGACGGTCCAGTACCGCAAGGCGCACACGGCGCTCACCGACGTCGCTTGCAGCGGCCCGCGCCACGCCTGGGTGGTCGGCTTCACGTCGGGCGGCCACCCGCTGATCCTGGGTACTATCGACGGCGGCCTTACCTGGACCACGCAGCACGCGCCCCTCGATCACGTCGCCCTCGCCGGGGTCACCTTCACCGACGTGCGCCACGGCTGGGCCGTCGGTCGCGGCTCGGCAGTCACCGGCGCCGACCTGGTCTACGTCCTGAAGACCGACGACGGCGGCGCGCGCTGGCGCGTCGTCTACCAGGGGGCGAACACCGGGCTGGGTGCGATCGCCGCGACCGACGCCCGTCACTGCTGGATCGTCGGCTCGTCATCTCACCTGGACACGCGCCGTGAGTACGCGGCCGCGGCCATCATGGCGACGAGCGACGGCGGCGTGCACTGGACCACGCAGCTCGACGGCCGCTACGAAGGCCTGCTCAGCGTGGCCTTCGCCGATCCGCTCCACGGCTGGGCCGTCGGCTACCGGGGCACGATCCTCGCGACGACCGACGGCGGCCGGACCTGGGTCCAGAAGCACGCCGGTCCGGACGTGCTCGTGACCGCGGTCGCCAGCTCCGGCACGCGGCGTGCCTGGGCCGCGGTCCCCGCCCTCTCGACGCTGCTCGCGACGCGCGACGGCGGCGCGACCTGGGCCACGATCCACCTCACGGCGCCCGGCAGGTTCGGGTTCTGGGCGCTCACCGTGCCGCCGGCTCGCGGTCGTCGCTGAGCGGCGACGTATACTGGTCCCCGCCGGGGCCGGAGTGGCGGAACGGTAGACGCCGGCGACTTAAAATCGCCCGGGCCAGCGCCCGTGTGGGTTCGAGTCCCACCTCCGGCACCAGTCGCTACACGCCGCGCTTCCTCAGGAGACGACCGCTGTGCCCGAACGCCTGCCGCGCTGCGGGCGGCGACCCGCGACCCCTTGCCGTCAGCGCGCCGGACCGATGCGCGTCGCGCGGATGCCGGCGATGACCACCTCGAGCGCCGCCGCGAAGGCTTCGTCGGAGTGGACCTCGGCCATGCCGCGGCGGAACTCGTCACTCGTCGCCGGACCGGTGTCGCCTCCCGCACGCTGAGCGGCGCGCGTGAGCGCCGCGGTCTCCATGAGCAGGAACCCGGTCAGGAAGGCGTCGATCACCTGCCATGACTCGATGAAGCGCTGCTCATTCAGGCCGCCTGCGCGACTCAGCTCTGCCATGGTGCGTGCGTAGTCGACCACGGGCGCCTCGTCGACCGGCGCCAGGGCGACGAGCGTGAAGGCGGCGGGGTGGCGGTGGGCGACCTTGCGCAGCGAGTGCGCCACGCGGCGCAGGGACTCGTCCCACCTCTCCTCGGGGTGTGGAGTGGTGTCGACCTCGCCGAGCAGCAGGCCGACGACGTCCGCGACGATCTCATCGCGGGTGCGCACATGCCCGTACAGGGTCGTGGTGCCGACTTCAAGCTCGCGCGCCAGGTTGCGCAGGGTGAGGGCGTCGAGCCCTTCGCGGTCGACCAGGGCGAGGCCGGCGTGGGCGATCGCCTCGCGGCTCAGGTGCAGGTGGACACGGGGGCGTCCGGCCCTTGACATTCTCAGGGGGCTCTCAGTAAATTACGGTACATCGTTCGGTATATCGTACCGTATTGCGTTCGAACGGATCGTCGGCCACAAGGACAAGGGGGGTCACATGGGTGAGGGGAGACGTCGCGGGCTGTGGGGACTGACCGTGGCACTGGCGAGTGTCTGTCTCCTGGTCGTGGTTTGCGCCGCGCCGGCGGGCGCTGCGGAGCCGACCGTGCCGCGGTCGGACCTGGCGGTGCCGCCGAGCGTGTTGCCGGTGATCGTGCTCCAGGGCTCCGACTACGACATGGGCTTCCAATACTACCAGCAGGTCGACAAGCTCTTCGGCCGCTCGGTCCTCAAGGCCATGCAGGTGCCCGGGGGCTTCAGCGATCAGCAGCTCGTCGCGCTCAAGGCTTACCAGTGGTACATCGAGAAGTACACGCCCGAGTACATCGACATGTTCAAGGGCATGGCGCAGGCGGCCACCGATGCGGGCGTGCCGCTGTCGTACGCCGAGGTGCTCGCCAACTACGTGGGCACCACTGCCCATCCCGGGACCGAGCCGTCGGGCAGCTCGAGTGAGACCCTGCCGCCGACCTGCTCGGCCTGGGCCGCCTGGGGCAAGGAGACCACCGACGGCAGCCTCATCACGGGCCAGGAGATGGACCCGCCGTGGGGCGACTTCGGCAACAACGACTACGTCGCCATCGTCGCCTACCCGGCGACCGGCAACGCCTACATCAACGTCACGCAGCCCGGCCAGCTCGCGGCGATCCCGGTCATGCCGGGCATCAACGACAAGGGCGTCTCGACGAGCGGCAACCTCGGCGGCGCCTGGCGCGACGTGGACTACGCTCAGGCAGGATACGGTCTCAAGGCTGGCCTGATCCCGCACATCCTGCGTTTCGCCGACAGCGCGGCCGACGCCAGGGACATGTGGCTGTCGTTCCATCCGTCGGGCATCTGGAACATGACGGTCTCCGACGTCAAAGGCAACGCCTTCACGATCGAGTCGTCGGCCGCGTTCCAGACCGTTCGCAAGCCGGGCGACTTCGGCGAGGGCGATTTCATCTACTCGCGCAACTGCTTCTTCACCAACGGCGCGGCGAGCCTGAACGGCAAGCCCGGCAAGTTCTACCCGCACGGCGGCTGGGCGCTCGATCCCGACATGTCGGCCCCGCCCGACAGCCAGAGCGACATGCAGCTTGCCAGCGTGCGCACCAACCAGACGATGTACAACATGTTCCATGAGTACGCCGGGCACGTCGACCTGAGCTTCGCCGAGATGATGTTCCGCCACTACGGCGTGATCCCGGCCGATCCCTGGAACCTGCAGCAGTACCGGCAGACCAAGGCCAAGTACTTCGGCAACCCGGGTAACCTGAACGCCGGCTTCCTCACGATCTCCCAGCCGGCCGACGGCGACGGCGGCGTCATGTACATCTGCACCGGCTCGGCCGGGCGAGTGGGGCTGCCCTACGAGGCCGGGCCCGAGGACGACGTGTACGAGGTCGCCGGTACCCATACGTTCTACCAGCTCGCGCTCGCGTCCGATCCCGACGCGATGGTGAGCGCCGCCCAGTCCGCGGCCGAGCGCGACGTCGCCTGGGCCTACCAGAAGCTGATGTGGAAGAGCTACAGCGACACCAGCTTCGCGGCGCTCAACACCATCTTCAGCCAGGCCACCTACGAGTACGACCAGGGCGCGAACTGGACGACCGAGGCCGGCAGCGCGAGCGGCAACGAGAAGCTGCTCGACACCTGCAACGCGGCCACCTGCTTCGCCGACGCGCAGGCCCACGCCGAGCAGGTCTACGACGCCATCGTGCCGCCGGCCACACAGCCGACGACCCTCGGACTGCACACGTACATCCCCTTCGAGTACGGTTTCTGAGGAGCGCGGTGACCGACTCGAAGGTGCCATGATGCGATCGTGGGCACGGGCCCGGCGCGGCGCCCCCCTCCTTGGGGAGGGGGGCGCCGCGCCCGCGCCGGTATCGTCCGCGCACGCATCGCCCACGCACAGCTTGCGACGGTCGCCCCTCGGTCGCCGCTCCCGCGGTCCGTCGACGATCGCCGGCCTGGCCGGCGTCGTGGTCGTCGCCGTCGTCGCGGCCGGCATTCTGCTGGTCGCGGCCGGCTGCGGGTCGGCGGCCTTGAGTCCGTCGGCCTCAGGCTCGCCGGCGCCGGCCGGCAGCCCCGTGGGGGTCAGCGCGGCGTCGCTGTCCCGCGCCTTCGCCAGCCACCCGGTCAAGGCCGCCGGGACCTACAAGGGAAAGGTGATCGCGCTCAACGGGGTGGTCACCAAGGTCGACACCGACCCCCTCTTCCAGGCCCCCGAGGTCGTGCTCGCGGGGTCGTCGGCCAAGGGCGCGCGGACCGTCGACTGCGTCTTCGAGACACGCTACTCGTCGACCCTTCAGCCAGTGCGCGTGGGCCAGACGCTCTCGCTGCGCGGCACGTGCGAGGGCCTCGCCGGGGACGTGCTGTTCCTGCACTGCCGGCCGTTGCCGTAAGGGCGGGGAGGGCGCGCGTACGGCCGGTCGCGCCACGCGGCTGATACACTCGCTCCCGTCATGACCACCTTCCTCGTGCTCGTCGCCGTCGCTGTGCTCGTCGGCATGCTGGGCAGCATGCTCGGGGTGGGCGGCGGCCTGCTGATCGTGCCGATCCTCACGCTGTTCCTGCACGTGCCGATCAAGAACGCGATCGGCACGAGCCTCGTCTGCGTCGTCGTCACCTCGTCGGCCTCGCAGATCGTCTACGTGGCGCGCGGCTTTACCAACACGCGCCTGGGCATGACGCTCGAGGTCGCGACCACGGTCGGCGCGCTCACCGGCGGCGTGACCGCCATCCTCGTGAGCGGGCGCTTCATCTTCGCCGTGTTCACCGTGGTACTCGTCTACGTGCTGATCTCGATGGAGCGCAAGCCGGCCGACCCGCTGCCCTCCACGCCGGGCTCGGTGCTGGCCGGCTCGTTCACCGAGCCCGGCGGCGACAAGGTCGCCTACGGCGTCGACCACGTCCCGGCCGGCCTCGCCATGAGCTACGTGGCCGGCAACGTGTCGGGGCTGCTCGGCGTGGGCGGCGGCGTGATCAAGGTGCCGGTGATGACCCTGCTCATGCGCGTGCCGCTGCGGGCGGCGATCGCCACGAGCAACCTCATGATCGGGGTGACCGCCGCGACCGGCGCGCTCATCTTCTTCGGCCGCGGCCTGGTCGAGCCGCGCTACGCCGTGCCGAGCGCGCTCGGCATCCTGGTCGGCGCCCAGCTCGGTTCGCGGGTCTCCGGCCATGTGAGCGCGGCGGTCCTGCGGCGGGTGTTCGAGGTCTTGCTGCTCGTGCTCGCCGTGCAGATGGCTCTCAAGGCGATCGGGGTGTAGGTGGACGCGCGCACGGCAGACGTCGACCGCGTCGTGCACCACACGCTCGCCGTGGGCGTGGCCGTGGGCCTGGCGTTGCTGCTCGTCGGCCTCGTCCTCACCGCGGTGGGGCGCGGCGACCTGACGGTCCTCAGCCTGAAAGCGCCGGCCGCCTTGCGCGCCGCCGCGCATCTGCGGGCGCCCGGCTTCTACTCGCTCGGCCTGCTTGCCCTGATCCTCACGCCTTTCATCCGCGTCGTCGGCTCGATCGTGGCCTTCGCGGCGGCGCGCGACTGGCGCTTCGTCGCCGTGACCGTCGCCGTGCTCGCCGTGATGGTGGTCAGCATCGTCGTGGGCGCCGCCTGAGGGAGCGTCGCCGCGGGTCCTGCGGTATGCTGCCGTCGTGGGCCCCATCGCCGAGATCAAGCGCGCGCACGGCATCGTCGGCCGCGACGACGAGCTCGCCATGTCTCTGGCCGTGCTCGAGAGCGGCCGCCACCTGCTGCTCGAGGGCGCCGTCGGCGTGGGCAAGACGACGGTGGCGCTCGCCGTCTGCGAGCACCTCGGCCGGTCGTTGGTGCGCGTCGACGGCGACGACCGCTACTCCGAGAGCAAGCTCACCGGCTGGTTCGACCCGCCGCTCGTGCTGGCCCAGGGCTACACCGAGGATACCTTCTTCGCCGGCCCCCTCGTGCAGGCCATGCGCGCCGGCGCCGTGCTCTTCCTGAACGAGCTGAACCGCATGCCCGAGGCCGTGCAGAACGTGCTGCTGCCGGCGCTCGACGAGCACCTGCTGATCGTGCCGCGCATCGGCGACGTGCGGGCGGCGCCCGGCTTTCAGGTGGTAGCCACCCAGAACCCGGTCGAGTACATCGCCACGGGGCACCTGTCCGAGGCGCTGCGCGATCGCTTCGAGCACGTCGGCCTCGACTATCAGGATGCCGACGAAGAGAGCGAGATCGTGCGCCGCGAGACCGGCTGCGACGACCTCGAGCTCGTGCAGGCGGCCGTGGCCGTGACCAGGGCGACACGCAGCGACCCGCGCTTTCGCAAGGGGGCGTCGGTGCGGGCGGCGATCGCCATGGTGGCGATCGCCGCCCGCACCGACGCCCCCGACGCCCTGCGCCGCGCCGCCGGCGCCGCGCTGCCCACGCGCGTCGAGCTGCGCGACGAGACCGACGCGCCGCTGCCCGACGTCCTCGACGAGCTCGTCGCCGCCGCGCCAAAAAAAGCCTGACGGCCGCCGCCGGGGAGCGGCGGCCGGTCATGATCGTGACGGCCGGCGTGCCCGCGGCGCCCTGGCGCGGCCGCCCGCCCGAGCCGCCGCTCACCGACGCCGAGGCGCACGTCGTGCTGGCCGAGCGCCTCGGCGTCGAGCCCGACGCGGTCGACGGCTGGGCCGTCGCCACCCGCCTGACCGACACGAGCCTCACCCAGGGCAGCCGCGAGCTCAAGGCCTACGCCCGCCGCATCGCCACGGCCGCCGTGCTACGCCGCGCCTGGCGGCTGGTCGGCCCGATCAGACGCGCCACGCGGCCGGTGCTCGAGGTCATGGACGAGCCGTTCCGCGGCGAGCTCGAGGTCGAAGTGACGCTCGAGAACGTCGCCGGCAAGCGGTTCCCGGAGCGTGACGACTGGATCGTCGAGCGTCGCGAGGATACCGAGCAGCAGCTCGTCCTCATGATGGACGTCTCGCTGTCGATGGCCGGCGAGAATCTCGCGATCGCCGCGGTGGCGGCCGCCGTCCTGGCCCTCAAGCTGCGCCCCGAGGACCTGTCGGTCGTGGTCTTCGAGAGCGTCGCGCGCGCCGTCACCCGCCTCGAGGAGCGCGACGACCCCGAGGAGATCGTGACCCGCCTCTTGTCGGAGCCGGCCCGCGGCTACACGAACATCGAGGCCGGCCTGCGCCTCGGCGGGCGCGAGGTGCGGCGTGGCCGCAACCCGCGCAAGGCCGGCCTGCTGATCACCGACGGCGTCTCGACGGCCGGCGGCGACCCCGTGCCGGCGGCCGACGCGTTCCCCCGCCTGCACGTGCTGCTCACCGAGGACTACAAGATGGACCCGGCGCTCTGCGAACGCCTCGCCGGCGTGGGCCGCGGCGAGGTGTTCCGCGTGCGCCACCACGCCGAGCTGCCGGCCAAGATGCTCGAGATCGCCAACCGCGTGCTGCGCTAGGCGTGCGGCCGGCGTCGAGCGGCCACGGCGGGCCGTCGTCACAGCCGTTCCTCGGGTCATTCACGCATTCCTCACAGGCACGGTGGTACAGTTAGGACAGGCGTGCGAATATCGTCGTGCGTCACGTCTTCCGAGGAGGAGGCAACCACAATGGGTTGGATCGCAGGGGTCATCGTCGGGGTCGTCGTCCTGTTCGTCCTGTTCACCATCCTGTCCGGGATCAGGATCGTACGCCCCACCCACCGTGGCCTCGTGGAACGTCTGGGCAAGTACAACCGCTACGCCAACCCCGGCATCCACCTGACCATCCCGTACGGCATCGAGCGCATGTACCAGGTCGACATCCGCGAGGTCCTGGTCGAGGCGCAGCCGCAGACCATCATCACCAACGACAACTTAAACGCCAAGGTCGACGCCCAGGTCTACCTCAAGGTCAAAGCCGACGAAGAGAACGTCAAGGCCTCGATCTACAACGTCACCAATTACGAGCTGCAGATCGTCAACCTCTCGCGCACCACGCTGCGCAACATCATCGGCACCATGACCCTGAAATCGGCCAACAGCGAGCGCGGCAAGATCAACGAGGAGCTGCGCGGCACCCTTTTGAGCGAGACGGCGAGCTGGGGCATCGAGATCCTGCGCACCGAGCTCAAAGAGATCGACCCGCCGCCCGACGTGCAGGAGACCATGAACAAGGTCGTGAAGGCCGAGAACGAGAAGATCGCCGCGATCGACTTCGCCACCGCGACCGAGACCCAGGCCGACGGCGCCCGGCGCGCCGAGATCAAGAAGGCCGAGGGCATCAGGCAGGCCAAGATCCTCGAGGCGCAGGGCGAGGCGCAGGCCATCCAGCTGGTCAACGAGGCGGCCGACAAGTACTTCGTGGGCAACGCCCAGATGCTGCGCAAGCTCGAGGCCGTCGAGCGCGCCCTGTACCAGAACAGCAAGGTCGTCGTGCCGGGCGACACGCAGCTCGTCAACGTCATCGGCGACCTGGGTGGGCTCGTCCCCATGGCGACCGACGGCAAGGGCGGCAGCTGACATCGGCGCGGCCGCCGGCGCGGCGGTCGTGAGCGAACACGAGACGGGGGCGGGCGCCCGCAGGGCGCCCGCCCCCGTCTTCGTGCGGACGGTCTCCTACGAAGCCGGCGTGCGGCCGAACGGGCAGGCCGCCACGCAGAGGCCGCAGACGCGGTGCTCCGAGGAGCCCAGGCTCTCCATGTAGCGGTCGCAGGCGGCGGCGTCGAACAGCTCGTCGCGGCTCATGCCCGCGTGCCAGGTCACGTCGCGTCCGGCGGCCGCCGGGCAGGCGTCGAGGCAGGCCCGGCAGCTCCCGCAGCGGCCTTCGGTGGCCGGCGCGTCCGCGTCGAGCGGCAGGTCGGTGAACACGGTGGCAAGGCGCACCTTGGGGCCGGTCTCGGGCGACACGAAGAGCGCCGTCTTGCCGATCCAGCCCAGGCCGGCTCTGGTGGCCGCCGTCTTGTGCGCGAAGACGCCGGCGGCCATCCAGTCGCCCGTCTCGGGCCGCTCGGCGTAGATCGTCGCGTCCTTGCGCTGCGTCTCGGCGCCGTGACGGCGCAGCGCGGCCACGAGCGCCTCGCCGGCGGCGTCGAGCAGGCCGTTCAGGCGGCGGTATTCGGCACGGTAGTTGACCGGCTCGCCCTGCTGCAGGCGCGCCAGGGCGTGGGGGTCGATGCGCACGGCAAGCGCGATCGCCGTGGGCAGCGCGGGGGAGGCGGGCATGACCGGATCGTTGGCGGCGGCTCCCCAGAGGTCGATGCCGGCGGTGCGCAGCACGGCGTCGACCAGCATGTGGTTGCGGCTCCGCTCGGCGGTCGCCATGGTGCGTCTCCCTCGTCGCGTGGCGTCGACCCGGGCAGTGTACCACCGCGACATCGGCGCTCGCGGCCGGCGTTTCGCCGCGCCGAGGGGGCGGTATGTACAGGATAGAACGAGTCCGCAACAGAAACGGAGGGTCGGCAATGCGCAGTCTGCTGGCCATGAACTACGTGTCGCGCAGTCGCCGCGACGAGCGCCGTCGCGAGCGGGGTGCCCGCTGACAGACGTCACCGCGGGGTTCGCGCCCCGCCTATGATTGGTGCCCAGGGGGCCGTCCGCGAGGACGGCCCCCTTCTCGTCTGAGGCGCGCGGGAGAGCGCTCGAGGCCGGGGTCGTAGCCTTGCTTGAGGTCGGCGATCGCGGCGTGCGGCGCGACGGGCGCGCGACGCGTCTAGCCTAGGCGGTCGCGCGGAAGCGCCGCAGGCGCAGGCTGTTGCTCACGACCGTCACGCTCGACAGGCCCATCGCCGCGGCGGCGAAGATCGGGTTGAGGAGCACGCCGAACGGCGGGTAGAGCACACCGGCCGCGAGCGGGATCAGGGCGACGTTGTAGCCGAACGCCCAGAACAGGTTCTGCCTGATGGTGCGCATCGTGGCGCGCGACAGCAGGATCGCGGTGACCACGGCGTGCAG
Source organism: uncultured Actinomycetes bacterium (assembly GCA_963767005.1). Taxonomy (GTDB): domain Bacteria; phylum Actinomycetota; class Thermoleophilia; order UBA2241; family UBA2241; genus Bog-752. The sequence continues at coordinate 115,912 of CAVYCN010000007.1, read as the reverse complement.
GTCGCCGGACACCAGGGTGATGTCGCTCGCCTCGATCGCCACGTCGGCGCCGGTGCCGATCGCGACGCCGACGTCGGCCTGGGCGAGCGCCGGCGCGTCGTTCACGCCGTCGCCGACCATGGCCACGCGCGTGCCACCGGCCTGCAGCCGGGCGATCTCGGCCGCCTTGCCGTCGGGCAGCACCTCGGCCGCGACTTCGTCGATACCGACCTCGGCGGCGATCGCCGTGGCCGTCTCGCGCCGGTCGCCGGTGAGCATCACGACACGGAGGCCGAGCTCGCGCAGGCGGCGCACGGCGTCGCGCGCGCCCGGTTTGACGGGATCGGCGATGCCGAGCAGGCCGGCCGGCTGCCGGTCGAGCGCGACGCGGATCGTGGTCTTGCCGGCGGCCGCCAGGTCGGCCGCCGCGTGGTCGCCCACGGCGACGCCGGCCTGCGCGAAGTAGCGCTCGTTGCCGGCGAGCACCTCGCGGCCCTCGACGACGGCGCGCACGCCGTGCCCGGCGCTCGCCTCGAACTCGGCGGCGTCGGGGAGCTGCAGGCCGCGCTCGCCGGCGGCTCGCAGCACCGCGGCGGCGAGCGGGTGCTCGGAGCCGCGCTCGGCCGCCGCGACCAGGCGCAGGAGCTCGTCGCTCGTGTCGACCGCGCCGCCCGGCGCCACGACGACATCGGTCACGGCGGGTCGGCCCTCGGTGATCGTGCCGGTCTTGTCGAGGACGACGATCTGCAGCGTGTGCGCCGTCTCGAGCGAGGCGCCGTCGCGGATGAGCACGCCGTTCTGGGCGCCCTTGCCGGTGCCCACCATGACGGCCGTCGGCGTCGCCAGGCCGAGGGCGCAGGGGCAGGCGATGACGAGCACCGCGATCGCATTCACAAGGGCGTAGTTGAGCGCCGGCTGCGGGCCGACGAGCAGCCAGACGAGGAAGGTCGCGCCGGCCACCGCCATGACGGCCGGCACGAACCAGCTCGCGATGAGGTCGGCCAGGCGGGCGATCGGCGGACGGGCGCCCTGAGCCTGCTCGACCAGGCGCACGATCTGCGCCAGGGCGGTCTCGGCGCCCACGCGCGTCGCGCGCAGCGTGAACGTACCCGTCGTGTTCAGGGTCGAGCCGATCACCTCGTCGCCGGGCGACTTGGCCACCGGCAGGGCCTCGCCGGTGAGCATCGCCTCGTCGACCGCCGAGGCGCCGTCGACCACGATGCCGTCGACCGGCACCTTCTCGCCGGGACGCACGCGCACGAGGTCGTCGTGGGCGACCTCGGCGAGCGGCACGTCGACCTCGGCGCCGTCGCGCAGCACGCGCGCGGTGCGCGGCTGCAGGCCGATCAGCGTGCGGATGGCGTCGCCGGTGCGGCCGCGGGCGCGCGCCTCGAACAGGCGGCCCAGCAGGATGAGGGTGACGATGAGCGCCGCCGAGTCGAAGTACATGGGCGCGCCCAGGCCGTGATGGTCGAAGAACCCGGGGAACAGCACGCCGGCGGCGCTGTAGAGGTACGCGGCCGACGAGCCCAGGGCTACGAGGGTGTCCATCGTGGTGCCGCCGTGGCGCGCCGCGGCCAGCGCGGCGCGATAGAACTGGCGGCCGACCCAGAACTGCACCGGCGTGGCGAGGGCCCACAGCACCCAGCCGTTCGTCAGGAACGACGGCACGAACGAGAAGCCCATGCTGCCCAGAAAGACGAGGGCCGACAGCGCAGCGCCGACCACGACCTTGCGCAGCAGGCGGCGCTCGCCGGCGCGGCGCGCGAGCAGCTCGGCGTCGGCCTCGTCGGCGATCCCGGTCGTGGCGCCGGCGCCCGTCGTGCGGCGGGCCGGGGCGGCGACTTCGTAGCCGGCCCGCCGCACCGCCGCCACCAGGTCGTCGCGGGCGGCGGTGCCGGGCAGGTGCTCGACCGTGGCCTTTCCGGTGGCCAGATTGACCTGGGCGCGCAAGACGCCCGGCACGCGCCGCAAGGCCTTCTCGTTGCGGGCTACGCAGCTCGCGCAGGTCATGCCCTCGATGGCGAGCGTCTCGCGTGCGACTGGCACGTCGTAGCCGCTCCGGCGGATGGTCTCGGCGAGACGTGTGACGTCGGTCTGCGCCGGGTCGTAGGTGACGGTCGCCTTCTCGGTGGCGAAGTTGACGCTGGCCGTGCTGACGCCGGCCGCGCGCTTGAGCGCGCGCTCGTTGCGGGCTACGCAGCTCGCGCAGGTCATGCCGCTGATCGGGATCTCGACCGTCGCCCGGCCGGTCCCCGCGGCGTCGGCCGCGGCCGGACCCGTGCCGGCCTGGTCGATCGTCTGTTCCTCAGCCACGATGCCGCCCTGCTTCGCGCCGTCGCTCTCGGGCCTGCCGGAAGCGGTGAACATATACCCCGAAGGGTATCATACCCGGTCGAGATCGTCTCGTATGGGCAGGCACGTCAGGGGGTCGCGTGGCGCCCGGCGGCCCGATACACTTGCGCTCGGTCCGTGCGGCCCGCGGGCCGCCGTCCGGTCTTTCGCGAGGAGCGACCCGTGCCCATCTGGGACGAACGTCACGAGACCATGGAACGCGCCGCGCTCGAAGCGCTGCAGCTCGAGCGCCTGCGGCGCACGGTGGCATCCTGCTACGACAATGTGCCCCTGTACCGTGAGCGGCTTGACGCCGCCGGCGTGCGCCCCGGCGACATCACCACGCTCGCCGACGTCGCCCGGCTGCCGTTCACGACCAAGGACGACTTTCGCACCGCCTACCCCTATGGCCTCTTCGCCGTGCCGCTCGCCGAGGTCGTCGAGGTGCACTCCTCGTCGGGCACGACCGGCACGCCGGTCGTCGGCGGCTACACGCGGTCCGATCTTGACACCTGGGCCGGCCTGGTCGCCCGCCTCGCGTCGGCCGCCGGCGTCGTGCCGGGCGACGTCGCCCAGGTGGCCTTCGGCTACGGCATGTTCACCGGCGGCTTCGGCCTGCACTACGGCCTGCAGCGCATCGGTGCCCTGGTCGTACCGCACTCGGCCGGCAACACGGCCCGTCAGATCCAGTTCATGGAAGACTTCGGCACCACCGTGCTGATCTGCACACCGTCGTACGCGCTGCACCTGGGCGAGGCCGCGGCGCAGGCCGGCGTGCGCGAGAGCCTCAAGCTGCGCCTCGGCCTGTTCGGCGCCGAGGCCTGCAGCGACGCGCTGCGCGCTCGCGTCGAGGAGCGCTGGGGCATCTCGGCGACCGACAACTACGGCCTGACCGAGGTGATCGGCCCGGGCGTCGCCGGCGAGTGCGAGCACAAGGACGGCATGCACGTCGCCGAGGACCACTTTCTCGTCGAGGTGCTCGATCCGACGACCGGCGCACCCGTGCCCGAGGGCGAGGTCGGCGAGCTCGTCTTCACCTCGCTCACCAAGGAGTGCTCGCCGGTCCTGCGCTACCGCACCCGTGACCTGTCGCGGATCACGCGCGAGCCCTGCGCCTGCGGGCGCACGACGGTCCGCATGCACAAGGTCATCGGCCGCACCGACGACATGTTCATCATCAGTGGGGTCAACGTCTTCCCGTCGACGATCGAGGCCGTCCTGTTCGGCATCGAGGGGCTCGAGCCGCACTACGAGATCGTGCTCGAGCGCAAGGGCGCGCTCGACGCCTTCACCGTGCGGGTCGAGGTCAACGAGCGGATCTTCGACGGCTGGATGGACGATCTCGTGGCCTTCGAGCGGCGCGTCTCCGAGACTCTGCGATCGGCGCTGCTCGTGCGCCCCAAGGTCAAGCTGGTCGAGGCCGGCACGCTGCCCCGCTCCGAGGGCAAGGCGCGGCGCGTGATCGACCTGCGCCCGGCCGAGTAGGGCAGCCACCCCGGCCTGGCCGGCGACGACGCAGTCGATCGTCGTCACCAGACGCGCAACGAAAATGGAAGCGGGGCCCCGATGTTCTGGGGCCCCGCCGTCCGGAGGCTTCCTCTCCCCGCGATTTGGTCTCCACTGCTTCTATCGGGTTCACGTCCCCCCGTTGAGATAGAACAGCTGTCTAAGCGGTTTCGAGGCGCGCCCCGCGGCGGAACCTGAGCCCGACGACGACAGGGAGGACACGATGGCCGACGCGCAGACGATCGCGACGATGCTCATGTTCGCGGGGCAGGCCGAGGAGGCCATGACCTTCTACGCCGGCCTGTTCGACGACTCGGGCATCGACTTCGTACAGCGCTACGGACCGCAGTTCCCGGGGCCCGAAGGACAGGTGGTGCACGCGCGCTTCAGGCTCGCCGGACAGCCGTACCTGGCCATGGACAGCCACACGGAGCAGCCCTTCGACTTCAATCCGCGCATCTCGTTCTTCGTGACGTGCCCGGACGAGGCCGAGGTCGATCGGCTGTACGGAGCGCTCTCGCAGGGCGGGAGCGTTCTGATGGCGCTCGATGCCTACCCGTTCGCGGCGCGCTACGCCTGGGTGCAGGACCGCTTCGGGGTGTCCTGGCAGCTCATGTTCGCCGGCGACCGCGCCCAGGGGGCGTGACGCTCACGGCCGCGGAGCGGGCCGGCCGGGCGGTGACGCGTCGAAGTTGAGACGGCAGAACTACGCCGTGACGCGCACGAGCTCGAGATAGCTCGTAGAGCCGTCGAGCACCTTGCGCACGCCGTCGTCGTGGATGCTCTCGACGCCGCGCTTGCGGGCCGCGGCGCGCATCTCGCCGACGGTCGCGGCGGTCGCGATCATCTCGCGCAGGTCGTCGTCGATCGTGAGCACCTCATACAGGCCGAGTCGCCCGAAGTAGCCTGTACCGAAGCATTTGGGGCAGCCCACCGGCGCGTACAGGTCGATCCGCCGTGCCGGCGGGGCGCCCAGGCCGAGCTCGGTCCAGCGTTCGGCGGTCATGACCTCGGGCCGCCGGCAGTGGCGGCAGAGGCGGCGGACGAGGCGCTGCGACACGATGCAGCGGTAGGCGGCCGCGACCAGGTAGGGCGGCAGGCCCATCTCGATCAGGCGGCTGACCGACGAGATGGCGTCGCCGGTGTGCAGCGTGGTGAACACGAGGTGGCCGGTGATGGCCGCGTCGGCCGCCATCTTGGCGGTCTCCAGGTCGCGCACCTCACCGACCATGATGACGTCGGGGTCGGCGCGCACCAGCGAGCGCAGCGCCTGGGCGAACGTGAGGCCGATGATCGGCTTGACCTCGGTCTGCACCACGCCGTGCAGCTTGCGCTCGATCGGGTCCTCGACCGTGTAGATCTTGCGCTCGGGCGACTTGATGAGCTCGAGCGTGGTGTAGAGCGTGGTCGACTTGCCGCTGCCGGTCGGGCCGCAGATCACGATGCCGCCGTCGGGCCGCCTGATGGCCGCCTCGAAGTGCTCCAGGCTCGAGCCGGCGAGGCCGAGCGAGACCAGCGTGGGGGGCAGCGGTGAGACCTCGAGGATGCGGATCGTGATGCTCTCGCCGTACAGGCTGGGGATCGACGCGAGACGCATGTCGACGAGGTCGCCGTCGCCGGTCTCGAAGCTGGTGCGTCCGTCCTGGGGCAGGCGGCGCTCGGCGATGTCCATGTTGGCCATGATCTTGAGGCGGCTGATGACGCCGGCCTGCAGCTCGACCGAGTACTCGCGCAGGTCGTGCAGCACGCCGTCGACCCGGCAGCGGATCTGCAGCACGTCCTCGCGCGGCTCGACGTGGATGTCGGAGGCCTTCATGCCGATCGCGTCGGTCAGCACCGCGTCGACGATCTCGATGATCGAGGCGTCCTGGGCGCCGGGCAGGTCGGGGCGCGACTCGGGCTCGGCGCCGTCGAGCTCCTTGAGCTTGCCGCGCTTGTTCGTGAAGATCGAGAGGGCCTCGTCGAAGGCGCTCTCACCGCAGATGACCGGCACGACGCGGCGCTTGGTGCGCAGCCGGACCTCGTCGATCACGACCACGTCGAGCGGGTTGGTCATGGCGATCACGAGGCTGCCCGCCTGGTCGAGGCGCAGCGGCATGAGCCGGTGGCGCACGATGAAGTCGCGCGGCAGCAGGCCGACGGCGGCCGGATTGGGGACGACGGCACGCAGGTCGACGACGTCTAAGTGCATCTGGCCGGCGAGGGCCTGGATGAGGTCGTCCTCGGACACCAGGCCCGAGGCGACGAGCACCTCGCCGAGGCGCCCGCCGCCCTGCTGCTGGCGCTCGAGGGCTTCGTCGATCTGGCCCTGGGTGACGATGCCGCTCTCGACCAGCAGCGCGCCGAGCTTGAGGCGCCCGGCGCTGCGCCTGTGGCGCCGGTCGATGGCGCGCTCGATCTTGTCGCGCAGGTCCTCGACGCGGAAGGGCTTGGTGACGTAGTCGGCGATGCCGAGCCGGTGGGCCTGCTCGAAGGTCTCGAAGTCGGTCACCGCCGACAGCACGACGACCGGCGCCGAGCGCAGTTCGGGGGTCGAGGTCATGAGGCGCAGGACGTCGAAGCCCTTGATGGCCGCGAGCTCGATGTCGAGCAGCAGGGCGTCGGGGGGCGCCTCGCGCAGGGCCCGCAGGGCGGCCGCGCCGCCCTCGTAGGTGTCGACCTGGAAGGCGTCGGCGAAGGACTCGGCGAGCTCCTCGCGCAGTTGGATGTCGTCGTCGATCACGACGAGGCGTTTCTTTGCTTTGGCCACGAGTCGCTCCAGCCCGGGACGTCGCTGCTTTCCGCCGACATGCATCGGCACAAAGGGCAGGTCGGCTTGAGCCGTTGCCGGCTCGAGGGGCCGAGGACCGGGGTCGACGATCAGCGGGCGACCAGGCGCGCGACGAAGTCACGCCTGCCTGAGCGGCGACGACGAAGTCGATCGCCGGACAATGGACCGGCCCGCTGACGTCGCTTCTGTGAGCGGCGCCGGCGGGCCGGACGGATCTCATAGGGCCGGGCCGGTTTGGGGCCTTCGCGTGATGCGGGCTGGTGGGTACAGTCGAAGGAGACCGGCCCGGCAGGGAGAGGGAAGCGATATCCGGGCAGTGCGCCCGATCCGGTGTCGTTGCCTGGTGACCTTTCGTTGCTTGCTGATCGGTCCCCTTTCGTATCGGCACGCTGGGCGAGGCCCACAGGGGGGCGCGGCGACAAACCGTTGCCAGTCTGGCGACAGCCCCTCTGCTATACTTCCGCCGGCCGCCGTCGGCCGGTGCCCGACCCTCGAGGAGTCGCCCCCGGTGTTCCAGAAGGTCCTCATCGCCAATCGCGGCGAGATCGCCCTGCGCGTCCTGCGCGCCTGTCGCGAGCTCGGCGTGGCGACGGTGGCCGTCTACTCCGCGGCCGACGAGTCGTCGCTGCACGTCGCCTACGCCGACGAGGCCGTCTGCGTGGGCCCCGCGCCGGCCGCGCAGAGCTACCTGGTCATGGAGAACCTGATCATGGCGGCGCGTACCCACGGCGCCGACGCCATCCACCCCGGCTACGGCTTCCTCGCCGAGAACGCCGCCTTCTCGCGGCTCTGCGCCGAGAACGACATCACCTTCATCGGGCCCGGCCCCGACGCCATCGACCTCATGGGCGACAAGGCCGCGGCGCGGGCCACCATGGCGGCCGCCGGCGTGCCGATCACCCCGGGTTCGGCCGGCGTCATCGACGACATCGCCGAAGCCGAGCGCGTCGCCCACGAGGTCGGGTTGCCGGTCATGGTCAAGGCGTCGGCGGGTGGCGGCGGCAAGGGCATCCGCATCGTGCACGAAGCCGCGGCCCTTGCCGCCGCCGTGCGCCAGGCGAGCGCCGAGGCCCAGGCCGCCTTCGGCCACGGCGCCGTCTACGTCGAGAGGTACATCGCCCAGCCGCGCCACGTCGAGATCCAGGTGCTGGCCGACGGCGAGGGCCGGGCGGTGCACCTCGGCGAGCGCGACTGCTCGATCCAGCGCCGCCACCAGAAGCTGATCGAAGAGGCGCCCTCACCGGCCGTGTCGCAGGAGCTGCGGGCGCGCATGGGCGAGGCCGCCGTCGAGGCGGCTCTGGCGGCCGGGTACAAGGGCGCCGGCACGGTCGAGTTCCTGCTCGACCGCTCGGGCGATTTCTTCTTCATGGAGATGAACACCCGCGTGCAGGTCGAGCACTGCGTGACCGAGATGGTGACCGGCGTCGACATCGTCAAGACCGGCATCCGTGTGGCCGCCGGCGAAGGCCTCGACCTGCGCCAGGACGACATCGCGATCAGCGGCCACGCGATCGAGTTCCGCATCAACGCCGAGGACCCCGACCACGACTTCCTGCCGTCGCCCGGCACCGTCACGGTCTGGGGACCGCCCGGCGGCCCCTGGGTGCGTTTCGACTCGCACGTCTACCAGGGCTACACGGTGCCGCCCTTCTACGACAGCCTGCTCGGCAAGCTCGTGGTGTGGGGCCGCGACCGCGACGAGGCCATGGCGCGGGGCCGCTGGGCGCTCGCCGAGTTCCGCGTCGAGGGCGTGGCCACCACGATCCCCTTCCACCTGCGCGTGCTCGATCACCCGCGCTTTCGCGCCGGCGCCGTCTCGACCCATTTCATCGACGAGGACCTCGAGCGCGCTCCGGGCGTAGAGCGCGCGCACGCCGGGTAGGCTCTGCGGCAAGAGAGGCCGGCAGCGGCTGCCGGACCACGCGCGGGAGGGACCATGGCGCTGCTTTCAGATGACGAGACCGCCCGACTGCGCGAGATTCTCGCGACCGAGCTCACCGCCGACGTCACGCTCGTGCACTTCACGCGGCGGTCCGCCGATGCCGCGGCCGGCGAGGCCTGCCCGAGCTGCTCCGAGACTGAAGCGCTGCTGCGCGAGCTCTGTGCGACGAGCGATCACCTGGCGCTCGAGGTGCACGACGTCGACGCCGAGCGCGAGCTCGCCGAGCGGCACGGCATCGACATGGTGCCGGCCGTCGTCGTCCGCGGACCCGGCGCGCGCGGCGCCGTGCGCCTGTTCGGGCTGCCCTCGGGCTACGAGTTCGCCAGCCTGCTCGGCGACGTCATCGACGTCGCCGCCGGGCGCGACGAGCTCTCGCCCGAGACGCACGCCGTGCTCGAGGCCCTGCCGCGCGACGTCCATCTGCGGGTCTTCGTCACCCCGACCTGACCACACTGTCCGTCCGCGGCGCGGACGGCCCATCACCTGGCCATGGTGAGCGCGCGGGTGACCGCGGACGTGATCGTGGCGAGCGACTTCCCCGAGCTGGCGGCGCGTCACGAGGTGCTGGCCGTGCCCAAGGTCGTGATCGACGGGGAGCACAGCTTCGTGGGCGCCCTGCCCGAGGACGGGTTCGTCGCCGAGGTAGTGAAGGCGCTCGGGTAGCGGCGAGCAGGGATCTGCGCCGCGTGCGGGCGGTCCGCGAAGACCCTCCTCTCGTCTTGGCGCGCCTGCGGCTGCGGCGGGGGTGAGGGCTCGGGCTCGCGGTTCGCTGCGGGGACCGGCTCGGCTACGCCGCGCCGGGTCCGGCTCGAAGTTCGCCCTCGCCCTCACCCCCGCCGCCCGACCACCGGCGTACGAGGCGGGAGCCCGGACCGTGCGCGTGCTCGATCCTGCTCGCCGTCTACCCAGTTGGAGGTGCCGGGGGCGTGGTGGGCCTCAGCCCTCGGTTCGGGCGCGTCGACGATGGTGAGGCAGCGACTCGGGTGGAGACCCGCGACGCGCCGCGGGCGCAAGCCCCTGCTGGTCAGGCTTCGGGCTCCTCGGGGCGAACGGCGAAGCCGGCGGCGGCGATCTGCTCCGCGAGCTCGGCGGCCGGCGCGCGCAGGAGCTCGTCGACGCGGGCGGGGTCGTCGCCGCGGGTCGAGAGCGTGATGCGCAGGGTGACGCCCTCGGCCATGACTTTGGCGCGCGACTTGACGTAGACGGCGGGGTGGGCGGCCTCGACGGCGGCCAGGATGTCGGCGATCGCCGACTCGTCCTGCAGGTCGACGGCCAGCGTGCGCTCCTCGTAGTGGGCGGCGTGGAAGATGCCCGAGAAGACGGCGTCGAGCGACCGGTCGACGATGGCGGCGAGCTCCTCGGGCACGCCGGGCAGCGACACGAACGTGGTCGGCCCGACCACCGTGACCACACCCGGGGCGCCGCCGACCGGGTTGGGCACGGGAAAGGCGCCCCGCGGCAGCCGCGCCATCTTGCGGCGCGAGACGTTCATCTCGGCGAAGGGCACGAGGCCGCGGGCCGCGAAGCCGGCGTAGGCCTCGCGCACGAGGCGCTCGGCCTCGGCGTGCAGCTCGAGCTGCACGCCGAGGCCGAGCGCCAGGCCGGCCAGGGTCATGTCGTCGGCCGTGGGCCCGAGGCCGCCGACCGTGAAGGCGAGCGCCGGCGCACGCGAGAGCACGCCGCGCACCTCGGCGGCGAGGGCGTCGAGGTCGTCGCGCACGAGCACGGTGCGGGTCACGGCGCCGCCGAGCGCGGTGACGAGGCGGCACAGACGGTGGGAGTTCGTATCGAGGACGTCGCCGAGCAGCACCTCGTTGCCGGCGCTCAGGATCTCGACGCGCGGGGTAGCCGGGTCGATCGCGGCGGGCGTCATCGGTGGTCCGGGGGGCAGTGCTGGTCGGTGCTCATGTGTCTCCTCGGGTGAGCGGCTCCGTCGGCGGGCGAGAGCCGCGCGCTCGCGTTGCCGAGCGCACGACGCTCGTGGCGAGGAGTATCGTACACGAGCCATGCCGACCGTCGTCATCCTGCAGCACGAGGCCCAGTCGCCGCCGGCCCTGATCGGCGAGTACCTGGGCGACGCGCGACTTACGCTCGACGTGCGGCGCCTCGACCGCGGCGACCCGCTGCCGAGCGCCGCCGAGCTCGAGCGCTGCGCGGCGCTGGTCACGCTCGGAGGGCGGGGCCGCGTCGGCGACGGCAGCGCGGAGCCGCTGCTCGCGCTCGAGCGCGAGCTGCTCGCGGCGGCCGTGTCGGCTGCGCTGCCGACGCTGGGCATCGGCCTGGGTGCGCAGCAGCTCTGCCTGGCGGCCGGCGGCGACGTCTACCCGCGGGCGGCGCTCGACCTGGGTTGGGAGCCGATCGAGTTCTCGGCCCGCGACGCCTTCGTGGCCGGCATGCACCCGCGGCCGCTCGTCTTCTCGTGGCGCGAGGACACCTGTCGCCTGCCCGACGAGGCGCTGCCGCTCGCCGACACCGACGGCGACCCCCAGATCTTCCGCGTCGGTCGGGCCGCCTGGGGCGTGCAGTTCCACCCCGAGCTCGACAGGCGCCTGCTGCGGTCGTGGCTGCGCGCGGCGGGCGGCGTGATCGCGCGCGAGCACCCCGACGGCGGCAGGGTGCTGAGAGACGTGAGCAAACGCGAGCTGCTGCGCTCGGCCATGGTCTGCGGCGAGCTCATGGCCAACTTCCTCACGGTGGCGAGGGTGCGCGAGCCCTGAGCCCGCGCTCGCCAGCCGATCGCTCGCCCAGAAAGCACACAGCCCCAGAGGGGGGTCTGGGGCTGTGTCCCGAAAATGGGCAGCCCCAGAGGGGGGTCTGGGGCTGTGAAAGGAGCCATGGGTGGTACCTGGGGGGGTACCTTGCGGCCCGGGCGTACCGCGGTTGGGAAGGCCTTGCCCGTGGTCGCAGACCGTATATTACCACGTCGCTCACAGTGTAAACCAGGATCTCGCGTGTCTTTTCACGCTCTCTGCGGTGCGCTCTTCAAGCGCGCGCCCCGTCTGCCGACATAGAGACCCGAAGTCCGGCGGGCCGGAAGGGACGGCGAGCGCGTGGCAGAGACGCCCAGGGCGCGGACGACGAAGTCGATCTTCCAGGTGGAGCGCGAGGCGCGCTGGCGCGTGTGGGCGCTCTTCGGGCTCCTGGCCGCCATCGTGCTCCTCTGCATCGCGCCGCTCGCCGTCGTGCTCGGCGGTGTGGTCTGGCTGCTGCGCACCGACGGCATGAGCACGAGCACCGCCGCCGGCGTCGCGCCGACCGTCGGCTCGCTCGTCGCGTCGATCGGGCTCGTGGTGCTGATCGCGCTGCTGCTCGCCGTCGCGTACTGGTACTTCTCGCGGCGCAGCGCCCGCGAACGGCTGATCCGCATGATGCACGCGCAGGCGCTCGACCCGGGCGACCGCTTCCACCAGCGGTTGTCCGATATCGTCGAGGAGATGCGCCTGGCGACCGGCTCCCCGGCCGTGACCTGTCTCACCGTGCCGACGCGGGCGATGAACGCGTTCACGTTCAGCGACCTGAAGGGCGGCGCCTGCATCGGCGTGACCGAGGGCGCCCTGTCGCGTCTGTCGCGCGAGCAGCTCCAGGGCGTCGTCGCCCACGAGTTCGGCCACGTGCTGTCGGGCGACTACGTGACCGCCACGAGCGCCTGCCTGCTGTTCGGCATCTACAGTGGCGTAGCCGACACGCTCGAGGGCGGTTTCGAAAGCGACGTACGGGTGAGCGCCGCGTCCATCCTTCTCTACCTGCTCGTGCGGCTCGCCGAGGCGGCGTCGGCCGTCACCAACGCGGCTATCTCGCGGCAGCGCGAGTGGGAGGCCGACGCCGCCGCCGCGCGCTACACACGCGATCCGCTCAGCCTCGCTCAGGCGCTGCAGATGATGGTGGGCTACCAGAGTGGCGGCGGCTACATGCCCGACGGTCTGTCGGCGCTGTGCATCAGGCCGACCGAGCTCACGCCGAACGGCTTCTTCGCGCGCGCCATGGCCACGCATCCGCCCATCAACGACCGCATCACTCGTCTGCTGAACGCCGCGCACGTCGGCTGGGACCAGTTCAACGCCCAGATGGCGGCGGCCGAAACCGCCGCCGCCCAGCAGGAACACGCGACGGCCGCTCCCGAGCCGCCACCTCCGATGGCCGCCCAGGACCGGCTCGCCCAGCTCGTGACGACGACGCTCGCGGCCGCGCCCGTGCAGAGCGCACCGGCGTCGGCGCCGCAGGCGCCGCCCGCCGCGCAGGCGCCGCCCGCCGCGCAGGCGCCGATCACAGCACCGGGCGCCGGACAGTCGCCGGCGGGCCGGGACGGGGGCGGCGGCGTGGGCCGCTGCCCGCGCTGCGGCACCGGGCTGGAGCGTTTCGACTACGAAGGCGCCGACGTGCTCATCTGCCGGGGCTGCGGCGGCCGGCTGGCCGGCAGCTCGCAGGTGCAGCGCGTTCTGGCGCGCCGCGAGATGCGGTTCGACCAGGGCCAGCTCCAGGAGGCGACGGCCGTCATCCAGAACGGCGACCACCTGCGCCGCGCCGACCGCGCCCGGCGTGCGGCGGGCGGCGGCGAGACGATCGCCTGTCCGCGCTGCGGCCGGCCCATGATGCGCCGCCTGTACAGTTACGACTACGCCGTCGAGATCGACTACTGCAGCCCCTGCGACCTGTACTGGTTCGACCGCGACGAGCTCGAGGTCCTGCAGGCCATCGTCGAGCGCCAGCAGCCGTAGGGCGTCACGGCCGCGGTACGTCGCTACGCGGCCGGGCGCGTCACGAACGGCGAAGATGGCACCACGGCCGGGCGCCGTCACGAACGGGTACAATGGCCGCCATGGACGAGGCCAGGCTCGTGGGCGGACCGGTCCCCCGCACCCTGTTTGTGACCAACGACTTCCCGCCCAGGGTCGGCGGCGCCCAGACCTACTACTGGAACATGCTCCAGACGCTCGACCCCGACGACGTGGTCGTGGTCGCGCCCGCCCACCCCGACGCCGCCGCCTTCGACGCCGGCCACCCGTACACCGTGATCCGCGACAAGCGCTCGGTGCTCCTGCCCACGCCGGCGCTCGAGCGCCTGTGCGAGCGCCTCATCCGCGAGCACGACCTCGAGCTCCTGCAGCTCGGCCACCCGCTGCCGGCCGGGTTGCTCGGTCCCTGGCTGCGGCGCACGGCGCACGTGCCCTACGTCGTCTTTCTGGGCGGCGCCGAGGTCACCTTGCCCGGCGCGGTCCCCGGCCTCGCCCGAATGCTGCGCACCGTGCTCGTCGAGGCGGCGCTGCTGCTCACCGTGAGCCGCTACACGGCCGACCAGGCCGCGCGTCTGACCAGCGGCCTGGCACGCGCCGAGGTGGTGCGTCCCGCCCTGGAGGTCGACCGTTACACGGCGGCCCTCGACGTCGACCCGGCGGCCGCTCGCGCCGCTCTCGGCCTGGCCGACGGACTGCTCGTGCTCTGCGTCGGGCGGCTCGTGCCGCGCAAGGGCCAGGACATGCTGATCGACGCCATGGCGGCGCTCGCCGGGTCGTTTCCTGACGCGCGTCTCGCCCTGGTCGGCGGCGGCCGCCTGGCCGGCGAGCTGCGCAGCCGGGCGGCCGCCGCCGGCATCGCCGACCGCGTCCATCTGCCCGGCGAGGTCACCGGCGACCGGCTGCGACTGTGGCTGCGCGCGGCCGACGTGTTCGCCGGCCCGTCGCGTACGCGGCTGCGTGGTCTCGAGGTCGAGGGCTTTGGCATCGTGTACGCCGAGGCCGCGCTCAGCTGCCTGCCGCTGATCGTCGGCCGTTCGGGTGGCGCGCCCGAAGCGGTGATCGACGGCGAGAGCGGGCTCGTGGTCGACGCCCAGGGACCGGGCGAGCTGCGCGAGGCGCTCGGCCGGCTGCTCGCCATGAGCGCCGACGAGCGGCGCCGCATGGGGGAGAGGGGGCGCCGCCTCGCCCTGTCGCGCCACGCTCCCGAGGTCGCCGCCGCGCGCTACCACGAGCTGCTGCGCCGCGCGGTGCGGTGGCCGGGGCTCGTCCCACTCGATCTCGATCGCCAGTTCGTCGGTGTCTGACGCGCCACAGCAACCGGTGCCCGGCGAGGTCGAACAGCCGCTCGTCGCGCCGCCCGAGCGCTTGCGCGCCTTTCTCACCAGGCCGCGCATGTTCGCGGGCTTCGCCCTGAGCGTCATGACCACGGTGCTGATCGTGCGCCTCTTCAGCCTGCACCTGACGCACGACTTCGTCGTCGTGCGGAGCCATACGCGCGAGCCCGAGTTCCTCGCCTACGCGGCGCTCTGCGTGGTCGGCTACCTGCTGGCCGACGCGGCGGCCCTGGTGCTGCTGGCGCGCGTGCACGAGCGCCGCCTGCCGCTGCGGCCGCTGCTCCTGCTGTCGCTGCGTGCCAACTTCGTGGGCGGCACGACGTCGTTCGGCGGCGTGGAGATCCCGTACCAGGCGCTCTCGCTGCGGCGCCAGGGGCTGACGCTGCCGCAGGCGACCGCCGTGATCCTGGTGAAGGGCGTGGTGCACACGTCGGTGCTCGTGCTCGTTGCCCTGGCCGCGCTGCTGCCGGCGACCGGCTCGCCGATCACGCCGCTGCAGCGCTGGGTCGTGATCGGCGCGGTCGGCGCGACCGCGGTCGCCTGGGCGATCGGTTCGCTGTGGGTGCGCCGACCGATCGGCCTCGAGCAGCTCCCGGAGCGTTTTCACCAGAACATCCACGCTGTGCGCGAAGCCTTCGGCGAGTACCACCACGCCGGCTGGCGGCTGTGGACGGGTGCCGCCCTTGCGACGCTGCTGTACTGGACAGCGATGTTCGCGATCATCCCGCTGATCCTGGTCGGGCTCGGCTGGCACGGCCGTGTCCTCGAGATCGTCACCGGCCAGGCGGTGCTGCAGGTGATCATGCCGCTCTCGCCGCTGGCCGGCGGTGCCGGGGTAGCCGAGCTCGGCTACCTCGCCCTGATCGGACCGGCGGCCGTCGCCACCATCCGCGTGCCGAGCCTGGTGCTGTGGCGTATCGCGACCTGGTTGCTGCCGGTCGCGTTCGGCGGCGGCGCGTTTCTGGTCAGGAGCGGCTCCGCGCCGGTGGCGGGCGGGGCTGCCGAGGCAGCCCCGCCCGCCACCGGCGCCCCACCCGGCGCGCCCTCACCCTCGCAAGGAGGCACGGCCACGTGAACATCCTCCGTCGTACGACCTGCGTCGCCGTCGGCCTGCCGGCCGCCTTCGCCCTCGGCTGCGTGCCCAGCGCCCGCATCGTGAGCCGGCTCATAGGCGCGGCCGACATCGTCAACGCCGGCGACGGCAAGCCCGGCGCGGCCAACGTCGCGCGCACGCTGGGCTGGAGAGCCGGCGCCGCGACCTTGACCGCCGACCTCGCCAAGGGCGCCGTGCCGGCCGCCCTGGCCCGCCGCTGCGGGACGGGACCGGGCCTGACGGGCGCCTTCGCCGTCGCTCCGGTGGTCGGCCACGTGACCGTGGTGGGTGGGCGCGGTGCCGCCACGGCGCTCGGCGCCGCCCTCGCGATCGACCCGCCGGCCACCGCCGTCGTGCTGCCGGCCGTCGTCGGCGGTGCCCTCGCCAGACGCGCCGCCCTGGGCGTGATGGTGGCCGCCCTGGGGCTGCCGCTCGCGAGCCTCGCGCTCGGTCGGCGCGGCAGGGCGGCCTGGTGTGCGACACTACCGGCGATCCTGGCCTACGCGCGGCTGCGCGGCGACGACGGCACGCCGGGACCGTTGACTGCTCGCATCGCCTGGGAGCGATTCTGGTACGACCGCGAGCCGCTCGAGGCGGACGAGGGCGGCGCTGCGGCGGCGGGCGCGGGCGCCGGGACTGCTCCCCCGGTCGTGGGTAGAACCGCAGACGACACCAAGGCAAGCGAGGAGGCGCGATGAGCGACGACGGCGACGAGCGTACGGACGCTGACGAGACGGCCGGCGGCCAGCCGGGCGAAGGGACCGACCCCGAGGAGACCACGGTCGCCTGGACGGCGATCGAGCCGCACTGGAAGGTGATCTCGGCCGACGGCTACGAGATCGGCGAGGTGTTCCTGCCGGCCGGCGACGAGAACGCCGACATCTTCGACGGTCTGGAGATCGCCCACCACGGCGGCCCGGCCCTCGTCCACAACTGGCTCGACCGGCCGCGCTACGTGAGCCAGGACAAGGTGGCGAGCATCCAGCCCGGACACGTGCGGCTGACGATGACCGCCGAGGAGGCCCGCGACCTGCCCGTCAGCGACGTGCCCGAAACGGCCGAGATCCTGCCCGACAAGGCCAGCCTGTGGGAGCGCTTCAAGAGCGAGATCGAGAAGCTGACCCACGAGGACCGCACGTACTAGGCGCGCGACGGAGTCACGCCTGCCTGAGCGTCAGCGACGAAGTCGAATGACGGACTAGGCGCGCGACGGAGTCACGCCTGCCTGAGCGTCAGCGACGAAGCCTCCGGCCTGACGCCTCGTCAGCCGGTGCGCCCCGGGCGCGTGCGCGGCTCGACCTTGGGCAGCCATTCGTCGGAACGCCTGAGGGCGCGGTTGCGCTCGTCGGCCGGCAGGTCGCGCAGCCGGCCGAGTTCCGCTTCGAGGTCGACGACACGGGCGGCGACGATCGCCAGGCCGCGCTCGTCGTTGTTCTGCAGCTCGCCTTCGACCAGCAGGTAGACGGCCTCTTTGAGCACTCGCCCGTAGCGCAGATAGACGTCGTTGAAGACGACGACCTCGGCGAGACCGGATTCGTCTTCGAGGGTGAGGAACAGGGTGCGGTGGCCGCTGCGGATCCAGGGCATCTGGGCGCGCTCGAGCACGCCGGCCACACGGACGCGGCGCCCGTCGGGTACCAGGTGGAGGCGGCCGAAGGGCACGGCGCCGAGGCCGTCGAGTTCGGCGCGCACGAAGGCGAGCGGGTGGTCGCTCACGTTGAGGCCGAGCACCTCGAGCTCGACGGCGACCCGCTCGCGCGGGCTCCACGACGGCACGAACGACAGCTCGCCGAGCCGGTCGTCGATCGCCAGGCGCAGCGCCTCGCCGGGCGGTCCTGCCGCCGGCGCAGGCGACGCGGCGACGAAGCCGCGGCCAGGACCCCCTCCCCCGCCCGCCGCCCGCCCGCCGCGAGAGGCCACGGTGCCCATGACCTGCGCGTGCACGAGCGGCACCTGTACGAGCAGCTCCTCGCGGCGGGCGCCGAGGCCGTCGAAGGCGCCGACGCGTACGAGGTTGACGACGATCTCGACGCTCACCCGGGCGCGCCGGCAGAAGTCGGGCAGCGAGCGGTAGGAACCGCCGCGCTCGGGGGCGCGCCCGGCGACGATCGCCGCGGCGGCCGCGCCGCTCATCTCCTTGACGTAGGCCAGGCCGACGCGCAGGGCGCGCCCGTCGCGCTCGACCGAGAAACCGGGCAGGCTCGCGTTGACCTCGACCGGCAGCACGTCGAGGCCCCAGCGGCGCGCGTCGTTTACCACCACCCGCGGCGAGTAGAAGCCCATGGGCTGGTTGTCGAGCAGGCCGCAGAAGAACTCGGCGGGGTAGTGCGCCTTGAGCCAGGCGCTCGCGTTGCAGACCACGGCGAAGCAGGCGGCGTGGGCCTTGTTGAAGCCGTAGGCGGCAAAGCCGCGGAGCTGGCGGAAGGTCTCTTCGGCGGCCGCGCGCGGCACGCCGCGCGCCACCGCCTTGTCGACGAAGTCACGGCCGATCTCGTCCATCTCGGTGAGCGAGCGATCGTGGGTCATGGCGCGGCGCAGCAGGTCGGCGTCGGCCAGGCTGAAGCCGGCGATGATGCTGGCGACCTCGATCACCTGTTCCTGGTAGAGGATCACGCCGTAGGTGCCCTTGAGCGCCGGCCACAGGTCGGGGTAGGGCACCACCGCCTTCTCGCGACCATGGCGGCGGCGGATGAAGGGGCCGATCATCTCGGCCTGCAGCGGGCCCGGGCGGAACAGCGAGATGGCCGCGATCACGTCGTCGAAGGTCTTCTCGCGTAGCCGCGTGGCGAGGTTGCGCTGGCCCGAGCTTTCGAGCTGGAACACGCCGATCGTGCGCGCCTCGCTGATCAGCTTGTAGACGGCGGGGTCGTCGCGCGGCAGCTCCCAGGCCGACACGTGCTCACCGGTGCGCGCCTCGATGAGCCGCACCGTCTCGGCGATCGCGCTGTGCATGCGCAGACCGAGGATGTCCATCTTGACGAGGCCGAGGGTCTCGATGTCGTCCTTGTTGAACTGGGCGACGATCACGCCCTTGGCCGCCCACTGCAGCGGCACGCGGTCGGTGATGGGGTCGCGCGAGAGGATGAAGCCGCCGAGGTGCGTGCCGAGGATGTAGGGAAAGCCGGCGAGGCGCTCGGCCAGGTGGACGAGGCGGCTGTAGTGGGGGCTCTGGAACTCGTGCCCGGCAAGCTCGGGGCGCTCGGCCAGCATCTCGGACAGGTGGGCGGCGCTGCCCCAGGGCACCTTGCGCGACAGGGCGTCGATCTCGTCGGGGCGAAAGTCGAAGGCGCGTGCCACGATGCGCACGGCCGACGGCGCGCGCACCGTGTTGACGTTGGCGACCATCGCGACGCGGTCGTGGCCGAAGCGCTCGTAGATGTACTCGATGACCTCGTCGCGGCGGGCCGACTCGAAGTCGATGTCGATGTCGGGCATCTCGCGCCGGGCGGGGTTGAGGAAGCGCTCGAAGAGCAGGTCGTTTCTGATGGGGTCGGCGTCGGTGATGCGCAGCACGTAGCTCACGATGCTGTTGCCGGCCGAGCCGCGCCCCGAGTAGTAGATGCCGCGGCCGCGGGTGAACTCGACGATGTCGCGCACCGCCAGGAAGTACTCGGCAAAGCCGAGCTCCTCGATGACCTTGAGCTCGCGTTCGAGGCGCTCGAGCACCTCGGGCGTGACCGGGCTGTAGCGTGCGGCGGCGCCGGCGAAGCAGTGCTTGCAAAGCAGCGAGTAGGCGGTCTCGCCGGGCGGCAGGGGGTAGGCCGGGAACAGCAGGCGGCCCAGGCCGAGATCGAGGTTGCAGCGCGCGGCGATGCGCGTGGCGTTGCGGTAGGCCTGCGGGTAGCGCGAGAAGAGGCGCCACATCTGGGCCGGGCTTTTGAGGGAGAGCTCGCTGTTGCGCCGCCCGAGCGGGTTGGGCAGCGGCTGGTTGGCGGCCTCGGCGGCGAGGATGTCGTGCAGCGGCGCGTCGGCCGGTGTGAGGTAGTGCACGTCGTTGGTGGCCACCGTGGGCAGGCGCAGCTCGCGGGCCAGCAGGTCGAGGCGCTGAACGTAGCCGGCCGAGTCGGGCGTGAGCTCGTCGATGAGCTCGATGAAGAAGTCGCCGGGCGCGAAGAGCGCGGCGTAGCGGCGCGCGGCGCGGCGGGCGCCCCGCTGGTCGCCGGCGGCCAGCAGGGCGCTCACCTCGCCGCGCCGGCAGCCCGACAGGGCGATCAGGTGGTCGTGCTCGGCGGCGATCGTGGCGACGCGGGCGACGGGCGCCGCGCCGCGGTGCTCGAGATGGGCGGCGCTGACGATGCGGCAGAGCTGCGACCAGCCCTGGTAGTCGCGGGCCAGCAGCACGAGATGGTAGCCGGCCGCGGCGAACTGGCCGCGCGGCGGCGAGGGGGCGAGGTCGGTCGTGGAGACGTGGGGGACGAGGGCGCCCTCGGCGGCCGCGGCGGCCATGGCGGCGGCCGCGGCGTGGTCGGGGGTCGCGGCCTCGGGCGCCGCCGAGCCGAGGATCGATTCGACGGCGATCTCGACGCCGACGATGGGCTTGATGCCGGCCGCCTTGCAGGCCTGGTAGAAGCGCACGGCGCCGTAGAGGCCGTCGTGGTCGGTGATCGCCAGGGCCGGCATGCCCGCCCGCTTGGCGGCGGCCACGAGCTCGTCGATGCGGCCGGCGCCGTCGCCGAGCGAGAAGTTGGTGTGCAGGTGAAGGTGGACGAAGCTCATGGGTGCACCCGGCTCGAGCCGTACAGGGAGAGGTGACGCCGCAAGGAGCCCACCGGCCGGTCGCGCGGCGTGACCGAAGACCGGCCCGTCGGGGGCGGCTCGAGGCCTGTCTGTGGCGCTCTTTCTCCCCCGAACGGGCCCAGTATAAACGAACACGTGTTCGTGTCAAGCGCCGAAACGGTGCCGGGGCGACGGCTCCGCCGCGATGCCCTACACTGCGACAAGACTCCACGGAGCGGGAGCGGCCCGCCAGCCTCACACCACGCGGCCGCCCCCTATCGTTCACCCCACGAGAGGTGCCCCGGCTTGACCGACGAGCCTCCCGCGCTCGAGGAGCGCGACCCAGGTCAGGTGAGCTCCGCCGCCGCGTCCGTCCGCGCCGGTCGGCTGATCGACGGCCGATATCGCGTCGAACGACGACTCGGCGGCGGCGGCATGGCCGAAGTCTTCCTGGCCACCGACGGCGTGCTGGCGCGGCCCGTGGCCCTCAAGGTGCTGCGTACCCGATTCGCCGATGACGCCGCCTTCGTGGAGCGTTTCCAGCGCGAGGCGCGGGCGGCGGCGGCCCTGAACCACCCGAACGTCGTCGCCATCCACGACCGGGTCGGCGCCGACGGTACGTCGTTCATCGTGATGGAGTACGTGCCGGGCGAGGCGCTCGAGCAGCTCATCGCGCGTCGCGGCCGGCTCGCACCGGCCGACGCGTGCCGCGTCGAGCGCGGCCTTCTCGCCGCGCTCCAGGCGGCCCACGAGCACGGCATCGTCCACCGGGACGTGACCGCCCACAACGTGCTGCTCGCGCCCGACGGCCGCGTGAAGGTCGCCGACTTCGGCATCGCCCGCTTCGGGTCGTCCGAGCTCACGGCGACCGGCGTCGTCATGGGCACGTCACGCTATCTCTCGCCCGAGCAGGCGCGCGGCGAGCCCGCGGACGCGCGCTCCGACCTGTACTCCGCCGGCGTCGTGCTGTTCGAGATGCTCAGCGGCCGCCTGCCGTTCGACGGCGACAGCGACGTCGCGATCGCCTTGCGCCACGCGACCGAGCCCCCGGCGGCCCCGAGCGAGCTCGTTCCCGGCCTGCCGCCGGCCCTCGACGCCATCGTGGCCAGGGCGCTCGCCAAGGACCCGGCGGCGCGCTTCCAGACGGCGCGCGACTTCACGCGGGCCCTCGACGGGCTCCAGCTCGGCGCCGGCTCGCCGGTCGCGTTGGATGAGCGGGCCGCACCAGGCGGACCGGTCGCGTCACCGGCGGCCGCGTCCGAGGCCCTCGTCAAAGCGTCGGCGCCGGCCACGCGCGTCGCTTCCGGGACGGCGCTCACCGTGGTCGCCGCGCCCGGCGTCACCGCGGCGACGCGGGTCGCTGCGGCACGTGTCCGCCCGCGCCGTCGCCGCCGGCTCGTCCTGCTCGTCGTGGCGCTTGGTCTCGTCGCGGCCGGGGCGGCAGGAGCGCTCGTGTACCGCGGCTTGGCGGATCGGGCGCACCCGCTGCCGTCCGTCGTCGGCCTGTCGCGGGCGCCGGCCGTCGCCGCGTTGCGCCACAAGGGGTTCGTCGTGGGGCTCTCGAGCGGCTTGTCGGACATGCATCCGCGCGGGACGGTCATGGCCGAACGGCCGGCCGCCGGCACGCCGCTGCAGAAGGGCGCGGCAGTCCAGCTCGTCGTGAGCCGCGGCCTGCTGCACCCGCCGGTGCCCGGAGTCGTCGATCTGAGCGCGGGCGCCGCGGCCGCCGCCCTGCGCGCG
This sequence comes from uncultured Actinomycetes bacterium, assembly GCA_963767005.1. Taxonomy (GTDB): domain Bacteria; phylum Actinomycetota; class Thermoleophilia; order UBA2241; family UBA2241; genus Bog-752. Next base: position 93,765 of record CAVYCN010000007.1, on the reverse strand, counting down.
GCCGGCTTCGTGCCGTGGCGTCTGTCGCGGCACTCGACCACCGTGCCGAGCGGGCGCGTCGTCGCGCAGAGTCCCGCGACCGCGACCAGCCTGCTGCGTGGGAGCACCGTACGCTACTGGGTGAGCAGCGGCCCGGCGAAGGTCGTGGTACCCGACGTCGTGGGCGCGTCGGGCGACAGTGCCGCCGCCGCGCTGCGTCACGCCGGGTTCAGCGTCCAGGTCCACGACACGCTCGGCCTCGGCACGTTCCCCGGCGACGTCGTGCGCCAGCGGCCCTCCGCGGGGACGCTCGTCGCGCGCGGCGCCGGCGTCGCCATCTGGGTGGCGGCCCTCTAAGAAGTCGGGCGGGAGCGCGACGGGCGCGGGCCGGGCTTGCCCGGCCCGCGCCCGTCGCTCGCGACGCGGGGCCGGCCGGCGCTTCGCCGGCCGGCCCCGCACGAAGCTCAGGCGTCTTCGGCGAGTAGAGCGTAGATGCGCTTGCGCGCCTCGGCGAGGATCTCGAGGGTCTTGTCGATCTGCTCCTGCGAGCCTGCTGCGCCGATCTGCATGACGGCCGCCATGAGCTGCTTGATCCCGCCGCGCAGCTTGAATCGGGCGCCGCCGGGACCGCCCTCGGGACTCGCCCACGGCGAGCCCTGCTGGGTGATCGTCTCGGCCTCGGCCTTGCCCTCGTCGGTCAGCGAGAACACGCGACGGCCCTCGACGTCCTCGCCCTTGATCAGGGCCTGGTCCTCGAGGAGCTGGAGCGTGGGGTAGACCGAGCCCGGGCTGGGCCGCCAGATGCCACCGCTACGCGACTCGAGCTGCTGCATGATCTCGTAGCCGTGCATGGGCTGCTCGGCCAGCACGGCCAGGATGGCGGCCCGCACGTTGCCGCGCCGGGCGCGACCGTGAGGGCCGAAGCCGTGGGGCCCGAAACCGCGTGGTCCGCAGTGGCCGTGGCCCTCGCGGAAGCGGCGCTCGCCGGGTCCGCCGCGCGCCCAGCGGCCGAAGCCGCCCTCGCCGCCGAAGCCGCCCGGGCCGCCCTCGCCGCCGAAACCGCCCTCGCCGGGTCCACCTTCGGCCGGGCCGGACCCGCCCTGGGATTCCTCGTACATGGTCATGATCTCCTCCACCGGTCGGATGGTTCGCGTACGTATCGCGATATATCGTGACACATCTTTTCCTCGTGTCAAGCGGTTCAAACCCGGGACCGCCCGCGAGTCGCCCGGCGTGGTCGTGCGACTCAGGAGATGGCGTGCTCGTGTCGAAAGAGGGGGCGAGGCTGATGACGGTCGAGACCCTACATCGACGACGCTCGCGATCGCGCTCCGCGATCGCCGGTCTGACCGACCGCTGGGCGCTCGCGGCGCTCGGCGTGGCGCTCGCGTCGCGGCTGCTGGTCGCCGCCGCGTGCCTGGCGACGACCCGCCTGTTCACGGCTCACGCGGTCAACCCGGCGCTGCGCTACCCGGCGGTGGCCGAGGCCTTCCACGGCGTGCTCGGCGACACCCTCGACCCGCTCGCCCACTACGACGGCGTCTGGTTCCTGCACGTCGCCGTGGCCGGCTATCCCGCCGGCCAGAACGCCACGTTCTTCCCGCTCTACCCGTTGGCGCTGCGGGCCGTCGCGCTGCTTGCCGCTCACCGGTACGAGCTCGCCGGGATCGCCGTCTCGACCGTCTGCTTCCTCATCGCCGCCCTGCTGCTCTACAGCCTGGTCGAGCGCGAGGCCGGACACCGCGCGGCGCTCTGCGCGGTCGCCTTCCTGTCGCTGTTTCCGACCTCGTTCTTCTTTCAGGCCGTCTACAGCGAGTCGCTCCTGCTCATGCTGTCGCTCGCCTGCTTCTGGTTCCTGCGCCGCGACCGGCTCGTGCTGGCCGGCGTGGCCGCCCTGCTCGCCACGCTGACCCGGGTCACCGGCATCCTGCTGCTCGTGCCCCTGCTGATGACCTACTTCGGCGGCGGCAAGGCGGCGGCCCGGCGCGGTGGCGCGCGCGCCACCGCGCTCCTGCTGCCGCCGCTCGGTCTGCTCGGCTACTGTCTGTACCTGTGGCGGGTGGGCGGCGACCCGGTCGCCTGGTCGACGCAGGAGAGCGAGTGGGGTCGGGAGCTGACGTCGCCGGTCACCACCGTCTGGCATGCCACCCGCGCCGCCTGGTATGCCGTGCGGTACATCGCGACCGGCAGGTCCGCGCCGCTGCTGCAGGCCTACCCGGGGCAGGCGCTGTCGTTCGTGCAGCACGAGATCGCCGTGGTCAACCTGATCTCGTTCCTCGCGCTCGTCTTCGCGGTGTGGGCGCTGCTCGTCGGCTGGCGCCGGTTGCCGTCCACCTGGACCGTCTACGCCGCCACCCTGATCGTCGTGCCGCTGCTGCAGCCGCGCGCCCAGATCCCCCTCATGTCGATGCCGCGCTTCGTGCTCTGCGCGTTCCCGCTCTTCGCGTCGCTCGGCGTGGCCACCGAGCGGCGTCGCACGCTGCGCACGGTGCTGCTGATCGGATCGAGCGCCGCACTCGTCTACCTGACGGGGCGCTTCGCGCTCTGGCTGTTCGTGGCCTGACCCCGCGCCGGCGGGCGTCTCGCCGATCGCGCCGCCCCGCGCCGGACCGGACTGCCTACCCTGTGACCGTGACCTCGCCGAGGTCCTTCACGACCACGTCGGCGCCGTGGCGGCGCAGGGCGTCGGCGTGGTCCGCGCGGTCGACGCCGATCACGAGGCCGAAGCCGCCCCTGTGGCCGGCTTCGACCCCAGCCTCGGCGTCTTCGACGACGACGGCTCGCGGCGGCACCACCCCGAGCTCGCGGGCCGCCTCGACGAACACCGCCGGGTCGGGCTTGCCGCGCAGCCCGCGCTGCTCGGCCACCGCGCCGTCGACCTGGGCGGCGAACAGGTCGGCCACGCCCGCGGCCTGCAGGATGGCGGTCGTGTTCTTGCTCGCCGAGATGATGGCCGTCTCGACGCCGGCCTCGTGGAGCCGGCGGATCAGGGTGACCGTGGTGGGGAAGGCCTGCACGCCGTGTTCGGCGACCTCACGCAGGAAGAAGTCGTTCTTGCGGTTGCCCAGGCCGCAGACGGTCTCGGTGTCCGGGGTGTCGGAGGGAGTGCCCCACGGCAGCGTGACGCCGCGCGAGGCCAGGAAGTCGCGCACGCCGTCGTAGCGCGGCTTGCCGTCGACGTACGGCAGGTAGTCGGCCTCGACGTCGAACGGCTTGAAAGGCTCGCCGGTGCGCGCCGAGCGCTCCTTGAGATAGCCGTCGAAGAGCGCCTTCCAGGCAGCGGCGTGCACGGTCGCGGTCTGCGTGACGACGCCGTCCATGTCGAACACGACGGCGTCGAAACGAGATGCAGCAATGCTCGTCCTGCCGTCACTCTCCACGCGCCACCACCCTTTTCGTGTCGCCGTCGCGAGTACTGTTGCCGTTTCGCGACCGTCGGGAAACCCGCGGCCTGCCGGCCAGACGAACGGCATGGCGGCTCGCCGACCGGTCGATCTTCTCTGTACGACGGCTGGAAGGCAATGGGTGGGAGGCATCCATGGAAGCAGCGAGCAGCGCGGCACCGATCGGCCCGCCACCGCCACCGCCGGTGCGTCTCGTGGAGCGCCTGGCCGACAAGCTCGGCTCGAGCGCCCACGCCACGGCGGTGTTCGGAGCGCCGGTGGAGCGCGGCGACGTCACCGTCATCCCCGTGGCGAAAGCGCGCTGGGGCTTCGGCGGGGGCGGCGGTCATCCGCCCGCCAGGGCCGGCGAGGCGCTGGCTGAGCGGCCGCCCGGACCGGAGGGCGGCGGCGGTGGCGGTGGCGTGGCCGTGGCGCCGGTCGGCTTCATCGAGGTGCGGGGCGATGGGGCGCGCTTCCGTCGGGTCGTGGACGAGCAGGCGATCGTCGCCCTGGCGGCGATGGCCCTCGCCGGCCTGGCGATCGCCTGGCGCGTGGTGGTGCGGGTGACCGGGTGAGCCGCCGAGCGCCGGCGGCGTCGGCGCTCAGGCCGGCGTGACGTCGGCGCCTGCCTGATCTCGCCGGGCGGGGCTCGGCTCGACCAGCAGGCGGCGCGGATCGGGCCACGACCCGAGGCTCCGCGCCCGGGCGGTGTCGTCGATCACGCGGCAGAGCTCGGCTGCGACGTCGTCGGGCAGGCCGAGCGGGGCCGCGGCGACGAGCTCGGCGACGCGCTCGCGAGCCTCGTCGACCAGGCTCGTGCGACCCGAGGCGAGCCACTCGTCGATGCCGCCGCGAAAGCCCAGCAGCGGCTGCTCGACGTCGCGGCGCAGGTGGCGCCGCGTGTGGCTCGAGCCCAGGAAGCCCTTGCCGGACAGGACGGCGTCGGCCACGACGTCGACCGCGAGCGCCTCGTCGTCGCACGGCCGCGGAGTGAGTCCGTTGAAGAGCGCGGCGAAGAGCTGGTCGTGGACGACGAGCGCCTCGAGGCAAGTCGCCGTGCCCTGCATCGTGCCACAGCCCGACAGGAAGCGCGGCTGAGCCAGGGCGCTCAGGGTGAGCGTGAGGGCGTGGTCGAGGCCCGCCTGCAGGTCGAGGACCGGCGAGCCGGTCGTGGGCCCGTAGCAGTCGCAGGCCAGGCCGTCGCGGCGGGCGAGCTGCGTGGCGCCGAGCGAGACGACGGCGCCCTCGGGCGCGCCGCCGAGGTAGCCGCCGGTGCGAGGGTGGGCCGGGCCCAGCCGCACGCCGGCGACGCAGGGCGCGCCGGGCCGCAGGGTCTGGATCAGGACGACGCCGGCGAGCACCTCGGCGTGCTGCTGGGCGAGGCCGCCGGCCAGCGAGGCCGGCGCCGTAGTGCCGCCCATGGGGCAGGGCAGGACCATGACGGCGGCGCCGCATGCGGCGGCCGCGATCAGGCCGCCGCAGACGTCGGCCGGCAGGTGCAGCGGGCTGACCGGCGAGAACGACACGTCGAGGGCGACGGCGGGGCCGACGATCGCGCCGGCCGCCTGGTCGGCGCCGGTCGTGTCGTCCGCAGGGCCGCCGCTCGCGCCGGCGCCGCTCTGGGTGCGACCGGCGGCGACGACCGCGTCGGCCATGGCGACGAGCGGCGCGACCTGCCAGCCGTAGTCGACGCAGGGCGAGCCCAGATGCTTGTCGGTCTCGAGGGCGAGGGCGAGGTAGGAGTAGAGCGGCTGCAGGTCGGGCGGTACGTCGGAGGGCCAGAACAGCGAGTTGACGCTCTGCGGGTAGCGCAGCCGGTGCATGACGCGGGCCGCGAGGCGCTGGTCGACGATGGTGGCCGGCCGGTTCACGCCGCTCAGCGGGTCGGCGACGTTGGGGTCTTCGCCGCTGTTGTGGACGAAGGTGGCGGTCGGCGCCGGCGACACGGGCAGCGCCCCGGCCGGGTCGCGGGCGAGCAGCGTGAAGGCCGGCGGCACGGCGGCCAGCGCGCGCTCGACGACGGCGGCGGGCATGAGCACGCGCCCGGCCTGGCCGGGCGCGCAGCCCGCCGCCTCGAGCGCGCGCACCGCGTCGCTCGAGTCGACCTTCACGCCGACGCGGGCGAGGATCTCGCGCGCCGCGCGGCTCATCGCCTCGATCGCTTCGTCGGGCCACAGCACGCCGTCAGGGGTCATGGGGAGCGCCTTCCTGGGTCGTCTTCGGGTCTGCCAATGCTACAACCGGTGCCCCGGCGCGTCGCCCGACGGTGCGCTGGCCGCGCGGGTCGACCTCAGGGACGTCCAGACAGCGTCGTGAAGGTCAGCGGCTCAGGCGGACGGCGGCGGCCCGGGTCGGCGGCTCATGTGGACGGCGGCGGCTCGGGCGATGGCGAGCCGAGGTACAGCCCCTCGTCACCCTTGGTCAGCTTCTGCTCGGCCACCCAGTGCTTCGTGTTGGGTCCGTAGGCGGGCGAGTCGTCCTCGGAGTTGAACACGAGGCTTTCGGAGACGATCCGCCAGCGGCCCGCGACCTTGCGCATCTGGTACTGCCATACGGGCGTGTCGTCGACCCTTGCGACCCCCGACTCGCCGATGCCCCACTTGCCACTCGAGTACATGAGCAAGACGTTGCCGCCCCAGACCTTCGCCCAGACCACGAGGTCGCCGTTCGCGAGCCGACGCTGGGGCGTGACACTCATCACTCTGAAGTCGTTGCTGAGGATAAGCACGCCGTCGCTGCGCGGGCGGGAGAGGATCCTGCGCAAGTCGAGCACGGCCCAGCGACGTGCCAGGAACTCGGGGGTCACCACGGCGCGCAGCGCCGTCAGGTAGCGCGTCTGGATGCGGTCGAGCACCGCCTGGGGGATGGGGGTATGCGCCTGGGCGTAGCGCCGCGGCAGGACCTGGCCTTCGGCGACCCACTTCGCCTCGATCGCGGCGGCGATGCCCATCCGGTCGACTCGGTCGAGCGCCGGCGGTCGGGGTCTGAGAGCGAGGTAGACGGTCGCCGCGGCCACGATGGCGACGAGCACCAGCGCGATGAGCCGTCGGCGGCCGCGCTGCCTCGGGCCGCCCGACGGGCCGCTCGTCTGCTCTCGGCTATCAGCCGCCATGGACACCTCCGGGCCGCTGCTTCGAGCCTGGGCATACTACCATGCCGGTGATTCGACCGGGCGAAGCGGCGTTCCTTCCACCGGCGTGTCGGCGGGCGGCGGTCGCCTGGGCCCTCGCAGGGTTGGCGGCTCCCGCTCGTCGGCGGCTCGGGCGCCTACGGCAGGCGCTCGAGGAACCAGCGCTTGCGGACCCGGTCGAGATAGATGTCGAAGAGGCGGTTGTCGGCCATCACGCGGAAGTAGCGGCGATCGACGCGCACGTCGTCGTTCCACCAGCCGGTGTCGACGGCCCAGCGTTGCAGGACACGCTCGACTCGCCAGCGCCGCCTTTGCCAGACGAAGGCCCGCGGGGCGCGGGAGAGAGGTCGCCAGAAGACCGTGATGGGGGCGGGAAGGTCGGTTGCCACGCTTGCAGCTCGCGTCGTCGCCGGTGATGCCGTACGGCTCTCGGTCGTGCCGACGCAGCGTAGGACGAACGTACGTTCGTGTCAAGGTTGACGATGACGAGAGACAATGCGGCGGGCACCAGGTGGTCGCCGTTCCGCGTGCCCGCCGGCCTCACGTCGGCGGGCACGGCCGCGAGCCGCTCGAGGTCACCACCCTGGAGGCTCGGGTCAGCGGCGGCCGGTCGGCAGGGCGAGCTCCTCGAGGCCGGCCGCCGCGCCGGACTCGTCGCGCGTGCCGATGCACAGTGGCAGGCGCTGGAGCAGCTCGTCGGCGGCGTCGTCGCGGAGTGTCGCGGACGCGTGGGGGGCGGGCAGCATGACGACGTTGGCGGCCGCACGGTGACGTCGCAGCCAGCTCGACACGAGCAGGATCTCATCGATCGTGTCGGTCGGCAGGGGGGGCCGCGGCGGGACGGCCGTGTAGAGCCGCGCCACGAGGTCGCGGGCGACCTCGGGCAAGAAGTCGGCCGGGCGCAGCGCGGTCTCGTCGACGATGCTGCCCGCGGCCACGCTGTAGACGGTCGCCCGGCCCGGCTGGCGGGACGGGTAGATCAGCAGGGCCCAGGTGCGCGAGGCGGTGTGCAGGCGGCCGATCGTACGCAGCCCCTGCTCGAGCGTCTCGCGCCCCGACTGCAGGCGCGCGGCCTGCTCGAAGGCGAGCTCGGCGACGAGCGCGGCCTGGCGGCGGTCGAGCTCGGTGCCGAGCTCGCGGCCGTCGCCCTCGAGCACCCGCTCCACCTGGGCGACGATCTCGTGGTACTCGCCGTTCAGCTTGCCGCGACAAGGTGCGAGGCAGGCGCCGATGTCGTGGCGCAGGCAGGCGCGGGCGGTGTCGGCGGCGTCGCGCAGGCGCACGCAGGTGCGCAGCGGATAGATCGAGTTCAGCAGGTCGACCAGGCGGCGGGCGAAGCTCGCGCGGCGGAAGGGGCCGGCGTAGAGGGCGCCGTCGTCGCGCCGGTTCGGCGTGGCGTAGAGGCGCGGGTACGGGTCGGTCGTCAGCTTGACGTAGTGGTAGCTCGAGACCCGGGTGCCCTGCTGGTTGTAGGGCGGACGGTGCTTGGCGATCAGGCGCGACTCGAGCAGCAGCGCGGCGAACTCGGAGCCCGTCTCGAGCACGTCGAAGTGGTCGAGCAGCTCGAGCGCCTGGCGGGCGCCGTAGGCCTGGCGCTGCAGAAAATGGTCTCGCGTCCGGCGGCGCAGGTTGTCGGCCTTGCCGATGTAGAGCTCGCGGCCGCGGGCGTCGCGCATGATGTAGACGCCGGGCCGCGTGGGCAGGGGCTCGGTGAGCACGATCTTGTGGTAGTTGCGCCGGGCGCCCGGCTCGCACAGCCGCACGACCTCTTCGAGCGTGGTGACGCCCTGCTCCTGGGCCATGGCGAGCAGCAACAGCAGGATCTCGCCCGTGGCGAGGGCGTCGTCGAGGGCGCGGTGGCGGGGCTTGGCCGCCGTGTCGAAGCGCTCCGCGAGCGCGGCCAGCGAGCAGCGCATCGGCGGCAGCAGGCGGCGCGCGAGGCGCAGCGTGTCGAGCGTCGGGCGCGGGAACGTCTGGCGCATGAGCACGCCCAGCTCGTAGTCGAGGAAGCCCAGGTCGAAGCGCGCGTTGTGGGCGACCAGCACCGAGCCGGCCGAGAAGTCGAGAAAGCGCGGCAGCACCTCTTCGATCGTGGGCTGGCCGTGCAGCATCTCGGCGGTGATGCCGGTGATGTCGGTGATCTTGGGCGGCACCGCCTGGCGGGGGTCGACGAGCTGCGAGAAAGTCGCCACCTGGCGGCCGCCCTCGAGCCGCACGGCGCCGATCTCGGTGATCTTGGTGAAGCCCGGCGTGCCGCCGGTGGTCTCGAGATCGACGACGGTGAAGGCGACGTCGGCCAGGTCGCGGCGCTGCGCGCGCCAGGCTTCGAGCCCGACGTGGAAGGGGCCATCCCACGCCAGGCGCTCGTCGTCGCGCACGATGTCGGAGACCAGCGCGCGCATGAGCTCGGGTGGGCAGTTGGCCACGGGGAAGAGGCGTGGCCAGACCTCGCGGTAATCGAGGGGTTCGCCGGCCTGCTCGAGGAGAGCCACCAGCTCGTGGACAGTCGTGAACGCTAACTGCACCCGACTATCGTACCGCGTCCGGGGGACATTGCCAGCCCGCGCGGCGGGAGGTGCGGCCGGCAGGCTCGGCCGCTCGGCCCGGTCGCGTGGGAGACCCGGCGGCGGGCGGCGCGCATGCGCCGCCCGCCGCCACAGCCGAGCCGGCGCACCGTCACGGTGCCCCGCGGCCCCTCCGCCCACCCCCTGCCAGCCTGGTGACCTTGCCGCGGGGCGGCGCACGTGGCGGCGCGCCGCCCGCGCTCGGCACAGCCTGAGTCAAGCACTGGCGGCCGCCGCTGTCCCGATGACGACGGCGCGGTGTGGATCACCATGGCGTCCGGAGCACGTGGACGTTCCCGAGGGTGCGGCTGCCCCGCCGCGTGGCTGCGGCGGCCGGTCGGGCAGGCTCCGGCGCAAGGCAGGACCCCGCTGCCTTCTGCCGGCCGCCGGTCTTTGAGCGCGCCCCCGTTTGCCGGTCGCGCGCCGCGGGCACCGTCGACCGAGACGGTGGCGAGGCCGCGCCGGGCAGTACGACGGCGCTGCGGATCGAGCGAGGCGGACGTGAGCGAGGACACGAGTCTCAAGGGCCGCACGGTGCTGGTCACCGGGGCGACCGACGGCATCGGCCAGGAGGTGGCGCGCGAGCTGGCGGCGCGCGGCGCGCGCCTGCTCCTGCACGGGCGCGACGTGCGCCGCGCCGAGGCGACGCGGCGCTACATCGCCTTCTCGACCGGCAGCGACGAGCTCGAAGTCGTGCTCGCCGACTTCCAGTCGCTGCGGCAGGTGCGGGCGCTCGCCGCGGAGGTGCAGCGCCGCACCGACCGTCTGCACGTGCTGGTCGACAACGCTGGCGTCTGGCAGGCGCGGCGCCACCTCACCGAGGATGGTCTCGAGACGACCTTCCAGGTCAACCATCTGGCGCCCTTCCTGCTCACGAACCTGCTGCTCGACCTGCTGTTCGCCGCGGCGCCCTCGCGGATCGTCGTGGTGAGCTCGGGCGTCCACCAGCGGGCCGCCGTCGACCTGCGCGACCTGCAGGGGGCGCGCCACTACGACGGCACCGCCGCCTACGGCCTCTCGAAGCTCGGCAACCTGCTCTTCGCCTACGAGCTCGCCAGGCGGCTGGAGGGCACCGGCGTGACGGTGAACGCGCTGCACCCCGGCGCCGTGTCGACCAAGCTGCTGCACGCCGGCTTTCGTTCCTCGGGTGGCGCGGCCCCGGTCGAGGGCGCCCGCACCGCGGTCTACCTCGCAAGCTCGCCCGAGGTCGCCGCCGTGACCGGCGGCTACTACGCCGACGAGCGCCCGACGACCTCGTCGGCGGCCAGTTACGACCGCGAGCTGCAGGGCGCCTTCTGGCAGGTCAGCGAACGGCTCACCGGCCTTGCCGCCGATCGGCCGTCGCGCGCCGTCGGCTGACCCGAGCGACGCTCCGGCCGCCATGCGACCGCGGTGCCCATCGTCCGTCGCCGTGGAGCGCCCCTGATAGACTCTGGCCGTCGCCGCTTGCGCCCGGGCGCCGTTAGACGGCCACGGGCCGTGGGTAGATGACAACCGCGCGGGACATGCCGGGCCCGCGCGCCTCGCGCCGAAGGAGTCGCCCGTGGACCGTGACAAGCTGCACCGCGAAGTGCTGCGTACGTTCGACAGCGCCTGCATCAGCCGCAGCGCGCAGTTCTCGAGCAGAGCCGGCTTCGTGCCGCTCGCCGACGTCTACTTCGAGGAGGCCTCGCGCGAGCTCGTCGTGCGCTTCGAGCTGCCCGGCCTGCGCCGCGAGGAGATCCAGCTCGACGTCGAGTCGCGCAAGGTCGTCGTGCACGGACGGCGCGGCTTTCCCGGCGGCGAGCATCGCGTCTACCAGCAGGTCGAGATGGACTACGGCGACTTCGAACGCCACATCCGCCTGGCGGTCGACGTCGACGTCGAGGCGGCCCATGCGACCTACGACGCGGGGGTGCTCGAGGTGCGCCTGCCGCTGCTCTCGCAGGACCCGCGCAAGCAGCGCATCGAGATCAGAGTAGGCGGTGAGTCGTGAGCGAGCCCGACGAGGTCGTGCAGGTCAAGGTCCCCGACGAGGCGGAGCTGCCGGGCGAGCTGCCAGTGCTGCCGCTGCGCGACACGGTCGTCTTTCCCGACACCATGATCCCGCTGACGGTCGGCCAGGAGCGTTCGATCAGGCTGATCGACGAGGTCCTGGCGGCCGACCGGCTGCTCGTGCTGGTCGCCTCGAAGGACGCCGAGGTCGAGGTGCCCGGCCCCGAGCTGCTCCACCAGACGGGTACCGTGGCGCTCGCCCACAAGATGGTCAAGCTGCCCGACGACACCATGCGCATCCTGGTGCAGGGCCTGCACCGCGTGCGCATCACCGGCTACACCGCCGAGGAGCCCTACCTGCGGGCGACGATCGAACGGCTCGAGGACGTGGTGGTCGAGAGCAAAGAGGTCGACGCCCTGCGCGCCAACCTGCTGTCGGTCTTCTCGCGCATCGTCTCACTCGTGCCCTACCTGCCGGAGGAGCTCGAGATGGCGGCCGCCAACGTCGAGGAACCCGGCGCGCTTGCGTTTCTGATCGCCAGCACCATGCGCATCAAGACCGAGGACAAGCAGGCGCTGCTCGAGGAGGCCAACGTCGAGCAGCGGCTGCGCAAGCTCACGCGCATCCTGGCGCGCGAGCTCGAGGTGCTCGAGCTCGGCTCCAAGATCCAGTCCGACGTGCGCTCCGAGATCGACAAGACGCAGCGCGAGTACTTCCTGCGCCAGCAGCTCAAGGCGATCCAGCAGGAGCTCGGCGAGACGAACGAGCAGGAGGCCGAGGTCAACGAGCTGCGCGCCAAGCTCGACCAGCTCGTGCTGCCCGACGAGGTGCGCAAGGCGGCCGAGCACGAGCTCGAGCGTCTCGCCCAGATCCAGCCGGCGAGCGCCGAGTACCCGGTCATCCGCACGTACCTCGACTGGATCGTCACGCTTCCCTGGAGCATGTCGAGCGACGACAACCTCGACATCAAGCACGCGCGCGAGATCCTCGATCGCGACCACTACGACCTCGAAAAGGTCAAAGACCGCATCCTCGAGTACCTCGCCGTGCGCAGCCTCAAGAGCGACCTGCGCGGGCCCATCCTGTGCTTCGTCGGACCTCCCGGCGTGGGCAAGACCTCGCTGGGGCGCTCCATCGCCGAGGCCATGGGCCGCAAGTTCGAGCGCATCAGCGTGGGCGGCGTGCGCGACGAGGCCGAGATCCGCGGCCATCGGCGCACCTACGTCGGCGCCATGCCGGGCATCATCCTGCGCGCCATGCGCGACGCCGGCACCGACAACCCGCTGTTCATGATCGACGAGATCGACAAGATGGGGGCCGACTGGCGCGGCGACCCCTCGAGCGCCATGCTCGAGGTGCTCGACCCCGAGCAGAACAACACGTTCCGCGACCACTACCTCGACCTGCCGTTCGACCTGTCGAAGGTCATGTTCATCACCACGGCCAACCAGCTCGAACCCGTCCCCGGGCCGCTGCGCGACCGCATGGAGATCATCCCGCTGGCCGGCTACACGATCGAAGAGAAGCTGCACATCGCGCGCAACTACCTGGTGCCCAAGCAGGTCGTGGCCAACGGCCTGCGGCCCAGCCAGGTCGCCTTCGACGACGCCGCCATCCGCGAGGTCATCACCTCGTACACGGTCGAGGCCGGCGTGCGTAACCTCGAGCGCGAGCTCGGCTCGATCTGCCGCAAGCTGGCCCGCATGGTCGCCGAGAACGGCACCGGGCGGCGCCGCTTCAAGGTGGGCCCCAAGCGCGTGCGTGAGCTGCTCGGGCGGCCGCGGGTGTTCGCCGAGACCAAGCGCCGCACGGCCGACGCCGGCGTGGCGACCGGCCTGGCGGTCACCTCGGTGGGCGGCGACATCCTCTTTGTCGAGGCCAGCGCCATGCCGGGCAGCGGGCACCTCACCGTGACCGGCCAGCTCGGCGACGTCATGAAGGAATCGGCCCAGGCGGCGGTGAGCTACGTGCGGGCTCACTCCAGCGAGCTCGGGCTGCCCGACGACTACTTCGCCAAGCACGATATCCACGTCCACGTGCCGGCCGGGGCGATCCCCAAAGACGGCCCCAGCGCCGGCGTGACGATGGCCACGGCCGTCGCTTCGCTCGTCACCGGCACGCCGGTGAGCGCCGACGTGGCCATGACCGGTGAGGTCACGCTGACCGGCCAGGTGCTGCCTATCGGCGGCCTGAAAGAGAAGACGCTGGCCGCGCAGCGCGCCGGCATCACCACGGTCATCATGCCGGCCCGCAACGAGGCCGATCTCGAAGACGTGCCCGAGGAGCTGCGCAAGGGCATGCGCTTCGTGCCGGTCGAGCGCGTCGAACAGGTCTGGAAGGCGGCGATGGGTCTCGAGATGAACGGCCGCCGGGCGCGGCGCATCTCGCGCCCGGTGGCCGCGATGACGGCCGGTGAACGGGCCGCCGAGGGCACCGAGCCCGCGGCTGCGCGCAACCGCCGCGTGCGCTCCGGCGGGCGGCGCCTGCGCGAGCGCTCGGGCGACTAGTTTATTCCAGCCCGCAGCCTCACGCAGTACCCACAAGCCCGGCTCGGCCTGCCCAGGCGGTTGTTGAGGCTGATGCAGGCCGCCAGGCAGAGGAACCTCTGCAACCGCTCGCGCAGTCCCGCCAGGGTGCGCGCCCCGTGGCGCTCGAGGGTGAGCAAGTCCTTGCAGGTCCAGAAGATCCACTCGATGCGCTGGCGGATCGACGCCGACGAAGTCCCTCGACGGGCTCGTCTAGACGTCGCAGGCGCACCACGAGCATGCCGAGCTCGCCGACGCAGCGGCGAACTCGCTCCCGGCGTAGCCCTTGTCGCAGACGAACACCTCGCGGGTGTCGCGCCGGCAGCGCTCGAGGAGCGTGAGCGCCACCTCGCGTCGTCACGGCAGGATCGGCGAGCGTGAAGGCCCGCGGCGTGCCGTCGGCGCGGCCAGCAGGTGGAGGCGAAAGCCCCAGAAGTAGCGCGAGTGGGCGGCGCAGTAGCCGTAGCCGGCGGCCTCGCCCAGGGCCGAGCGCCTGGCCGTCTCGCGGCTCCTGCGCACTCCACCGGGGTCGAATCGCAGAGCAGAAGGTCGTCATGGAAGCCCGGGCTTTGGCTGGCGAAGACGCCCATGAGCCACTCGATCGCGTCGGCCAGGCGGCGGCGGCGCTGGATAGCCGCCTGGGAGGCAGCCGGAAGAGGTGACCGAGGCGCTGCGGCGACGGCCAGGAAGCGACGGTCGGAGGATGCCCATGATCGCCTGGCGACGCAGAGCGTGACCAGCTCGGCGTCGGTGACCCTACGCGGCATGCCTGCCCTCTGCAGCAGGTCGTCGGCTGTGCAATACACCACGGGCAGAGAGTGTCGAGGTCGGCGTCCATCGTGGCCTCCGGTCGACGAGCTATGAGCACCGTCGGCTTCGGCCTCTCTGCTTGTCTTCCTTGGGCAGGCGAATCTCGTGATCAATCACTAGCGCGCAGCGAAGCCACGCATGCCTGAGCGACGACGACGAAGTCGCTCGACGGGGCGGCGGGGCGTCCGACAGGACGCCCCGCCGCCACGTCGCCGTCTGTGCGGCCGGTAGCGCCGGTAGCGAAAGTCCCGGTTACGAATCTCGCCCATCGGTAACACATCTGTAGTGGGGTCGCGATCTTCCTGCAAAACAAAGGGAACTCAGACACTGGGAGGTGCCTGATATGTACGAACCACGGGGAGACAGGCCGGCAGACTACGGCCGGTCGCCGAACCTGGTCGATACCAGTAACTTGCCACGCTCGGGCATGGTGCCGAGCTGGATCACGAGAATCAGTTGGGGCAGTGTGTTCGCCGCAGCCTTCGTGGTCGTGGCTATCCAGTTCGCCCTCTCCGGCCTCAGCATCTGGGCCAACTTCGGCCTGGGCAAGCTGACCACCCCGGGGACCGTGATCACGTCGGCGACGACCATCGCCGTGTGGACCGGGGTGTGGGCCGCCATCGCCCTCGCGATCGGCGGCCTCGTGGCCGGGTCCCTGTCGAACTCGCGTAGCGTGGGCGACGGTCTCTGGCACGCCTTCATCACCTGGGGCGTGAGCGTGACGGCCACCACCGTGATGAGCACGCTGGGTGTGGCCGGCCTGCTGGGCTTCGGCCTGAACAGCGGCGCCGCCGTCAAGAACGCGATCGGCCTGCCCGCGGCGAGCGTGAGTCCGCTCACGAGCGTGAGCCCGGCCACCGGCACCTACGCCGGCTACTACCTGCTCTTCTCCCTCATCGGCCTGGTCACGGCGGCGGCAGGCGGCTACGTCGCCGCCATGATGATGCACCGTCGTGCGGTCGTCACCGTGCCGTCGTCGATGAGCACGAGCCAGAGCGCCGAGGAGCGCCGGGCGGCCTGACCCGGATCCTCGGGCACAGGGTCGGGCGGACGCGGCGGCCGGCACACGTCGGACACACGTCGAGTCCTGTCCCACACGCGGACGGGCGCCGGAGCCGTTGGCTCCGGCGCCCGCCGCCGTTTTGACACGCCGCGGGCCCACGACGCTCGGGCGGTGCGCCTGTCGCCGGCGCTCGGCGAGCGCCTATCGCCCATCGGCGCCGAGCTCGCGTCCGGCGCGCCACGTGCGCCATGCCTCTCCGGCGGCGACGGCGGCGATCACGAGGGCCGCCACCCTGTCGACCCACCACCAGCCGAGCGAGTGGTAGAGAAGAAGACCCCCGATCGCCAGGAGCGATGTCGCCGCTCCGATGGCGCTCATGCTCGCGTCGCCACGCAGGGCGGAGCTATGGAGGGCGCCGCTGACGCGGCGCTTGGCGGTGGCGAGCGGGAGGAGTACGGCGAAGGTCACGACGGGGCCGACGATCGACAGGAGCGACGCGCTGGGTCGCGACCCCACAAGGAGCGCGTGCGCCGCACTCGCGACCAGAACGGCGCTCGTGACGGCGAGGGCGACGGCGACGACGATGCGGGCGCGCGACTCCGCTCCGAGAGCCTCGACAGGACCTGCGCGGCGCTCGGCTCGGAAGCGCCGGACGAGCGCCGCCGAACCGGCGAGGTCAGCGAGCACCTCGAGGCCGACGCCGACGACGGCCAGGCTCCCGTCGACGACGCCGACGGTCAGCGAGAAGCCCCCCGAAAGGCATCCCCAGATCACCGACACGACGGAGAGCAGCAACGCACGCTCGACAAGGCGTGCGCGGTCGGCCTCATCAGCCGCGCGGCCGCTGCTCATCGGATCTGCCGACCACCGGCGGGCGGTCGCGTGCGGCGCGGAGTGGCGACGCCGGGCCTCATATGCGTACGAGCACGACGACGAAGATCGCGTAGGCGGCGATGATGAGGCATCCCATCCGGCGGTCGAGGCCGCGGGCGACGAAGGCGAGGCCGACGGTGAGCGCGGTGAGGCCCGCGTACCACCCGGCCGCCACGAGCCCTGCCGACGGCAGCCTGCCGAACCGCAGCACGGCGGCCGGGATCATCAGGCCGATGATCGCGTTCAGGGCGTTGCTGTTCAAGGCCTCCGACAGCGTCGCCGACGCCCGGCCACGCGAGGCGAGGTACACGGCCGCCACCGCGTTGGGCAGGCTGGTCACCGCAGCCAGCACGATGCCGCCGACCACGATGCTCGACACGCCCCAGCGTACACCGAGCGTGGCGCCCGTCCGCTCCATCAGGACGCTCGCGACAACGACGGCGACGAGGGCGACGAGGGCAGCCGCGGCGTCCGTCCAGCGCCCTCTGCGCGGATGGATCGCGGCGACCAGCTCGAGCTCCTCTTCGTTCACGGCCGACGCCAGCCACGCGCGCCAGGAGCGGGGGAGAGGAAGACGACGGCGCTCCGTCGGCGGCAAGGCCGACACCACCAGATAGGGCGCGAACACGACGAGTGTGAGCAGCAGACCGGCGAGCGGCGCGACGGTCCGCGCAGCGACCGCGATCGTCAGGAACGCCACCCACAGCGCGACGACGCCCTCGAGCACGACGACCCTGCGGTGCAGCCCGATGCGCCCCGCGACGAGGGCGCTCAGCCCAAGCAGCGCGGCGAGGTTGAAGGCGTTCGAGCCGAGCACGACGCCGGCGCCCACGTCGCGGCGCCCGCCCGCGATGGCCGCCAAGGCGGTGGAGATCTCGGGGGAGTCGGCGGCGAGCGCGGTCACGAGGCCCAGCACGGCCTCGGGCGCGGCGAGCCTCTGGCCCAGCCGCTCCAGGCGCGTGACGAGCACGACGCTCGCGGCCAGACTGACCGCGGCGCCGACGACGAAGAGGAGGACCGTCATTCCTCGTCCGTCGCGAGCTCGGCGCTGCGTACCGCCTGCGAGATGCCCCGGGGACGTCCCGCCCGCACCCAGAGGCGGTGGAACAGGAAGGCGATGAGGAGTGCCGCGGCCAGCGACACAAGGGGGTACCCGCGCACGAGATTGACGCCGAGGGTGAAAGCCACGAGCAGCGACCCGAGCGCGTTCAGGACGACCCAGCGCAGGCGGCGTTCGTTCCAGGAGAAGCGCAGCATGGCGAGCAGGCCGGCGAGGAAGCTCATGAAGACGGCGACCGCGTAGAACAGGACGAGCTCCTGGTCGCGACCGCCGGCCGCGACGATGACGGCCGCCGCGGCGACCAGGTAGACCAGCCCCGCCCAGTAGGGCGTGTGATGGCGATTGGTGCGACCCAGCACAGCCGGCAGGATGCCGGTGCGCGCCCCGCCGGCCTGCGGCGTGCGGGCCAGCGCCTTGAGCAGCCCGGGCCCGGCCTGGAACGAGGAGCTGGCCGCGGCCAGGAGCAGCACGGCGCTCGCGGCCTGGAACAGGGGGAACAGCGTGCGTCCGCCCGCGGCCCGCGCGACGTCGCCGATCTGCGTGCTGTTGGCCGGCGGGATCCCGATCCGCAGGCGCACGGCGAGCGCGGTGAGACCCAGCGTGAGGCCGCCGACGACGATGAGCGTGAGCCACAGCGTGACCCGGCCGAAGAAGCGCCGGCCGTTGTTGTCGAGCTGGCCGAGCTGGGCGATCGCCGACGACGGGGCTTCGACCCCGGTCGCGAGGGCCATGCCCACGGGGAAGGCGAGCATCACCGAGACGAAGGCGAGCCCGTGGGTGTGACCGGTGGCGACCGTCGTCGTCGCGGCGGGTCGCGAGAAGCCCGAGATCAGCAGGGCGCTGCCGCAGCCCACGAACGACAGCGTCATGAGGGCGAACAGGATGCGTCCCCAGTGGCCGAACCAGGTGAGCCCGGCGACCAGCAGCAGGAGCCCGAGCGCCAGAGGGACGCGGATCGTGTGGGCAGCGGGGAAGTAGGCCACGATCGCCGAGGTGCCTGCGGCGACGCTGATCGCGATGGTGAGCACGAAGTCGACGACGAGCGCGCCGAGCGGCACAAAGGCGATCCCCTCGCTGAAGGCGGCGCCCGATGCCGCCGCGGCGCCGCCCCCCTGGGGAAGCGGGCCACGAGCTGATGGTAGTTGGCGATCACGACGGCGATGATGCAGATCACGACCGTCATGGTGGGCAGCAGCAGCGACAGGTCGCCGCCGAGGGCACGCAGCGCGGCTTCGACGGCGTAGGCGACCGACGACACCGGGTCGGCCATGACGGTAAAGGCGAAGGCGACGAGCAGCACGCCGCGGTGATGGGCGAGCCAGGATCTGAGACCGCTCGACGGGACGGCCGGTGCCGACCGCCCGCGTGCCGGCGACCCGCCGGCGGGCGAGGCAGACGACGGCATCGGCTTCCTTTCGCGTTCGTGCCCCCGGCACGACGAGGCGCCGGAGCGATGTCTCTGCGATCCGGCGCCCTGTGCACGCGAAGCGCCGGTGCCGACCAGACTTCCCGGCGCGCCATGTACCGTCTGTAGTCTACCCCTCTTTCGACCCGTGGCGCGACTGGGCGCTGTCGGCGTTCACCCCCGTCGGGTGAGGCGCCGTCGCGCCGACCTGACTCATTGCGCCGCTCTTGCCGTCCCGGTACGATTGCTGGCGCGATCCCTCAACCTGAGCCGAAGGGGGGCATGTCTCGTGAGCCCGGTCGACGCCGCCACTCGCAACGTGGGCGCTGGCAACTGGAAGGGCCTCGGCATGTGGGCCTGGCTGCTCTTCCGGATCGCCGGGATCGTCCTCGTGCTCTACCTGTTCGCCCACATCGGCGTGATCTCGACCGCGCGCGTCGCCGGGCGCTCCACCCTGAACAGCACGTTCGGCATGTTCGACCACCCGCTCTTCGTACTGCTCGACCTGCTGCTCGTCTGGGC
The DNA here is from genome assembly GCA_963767005.1 of uncultured Actinomycetes bacterium. GTDB lineage: Bacteria > Actinomycetota > Thermoleophilia > UBA2241 > UBA2241 > Bog-752. The sequence continues at coordinate 74,536 of CAVYCN010000007.1, read as the reverse complement.
GGTGCTGTTCCACGCCTTGAACGGCGTGCGCATCCTGCTCATGGACTTCGGCCTGGGGATCCAGCGGCACAAGATCGTGTTCGTCTGCTGCATGGCGATCGCCGTGATCTCGCTCGGCTTCTTCGCCCTCAAGGCCTTTTCGTACATCGCCGCGCACCACGCCGGCGGCCTCGGCGGGCTCGTATGAGCAGTGAGGTCGCCGAGCGTCCGGCGGTCGCCGCACCGGTCGCCGACGCGACGGCGGCGACCGGGCGCATGGACAGGCGCGCGGTCGACGAGGGCGTGGGCGGCATGTGGGCCTGGCTGTTCCAGCGCATCACGGCGGTCGTGCTCATCGTCTGCCTGATGACCCACCTGATCGCCGCGCACATCTTCGGCCTCGGGCATCTGTCCTACCTCAACATCGGCCATCGCCTGTCGTCGGACGCCTTCCGGGTGGTCGACATCAGCCTGCTCGCGGCCGCCGTCTACCACGGCCTGAACGGGGCGCGCATGGTCGTCCTCGACTACTGGTGCCGGGCGCGCGCCCAGCGCCGCGCCCTGTCGATTGCGCTCTGGGTCCTGGGCTCGGCCACCTTCGTCTACGGCATGTGGGCCCTGTGGCCCTGGATCTCGCACTAGCCGTGGAGCGAAGTCACACCTGGCTGAGCGGCGACGACAGGTCGCTCGACGGTCCTAGGAGGCGCCGGCGATGATCAGACACCAGCTCGTGATCGTCGGCGGCGGCCTGGCCGGCCTGCGCGCCGCGGTCGAGGCCAGGGGCGCGGGCATCGACGTCGCCATCCTCTCGCAGGTCCACCCCGGGCGCAGTCACTCGGGCGCCGCGCAGGGCGGCATCAACGCCGCCCTCGCCAACAACCCCGAGGGCCACGACGACACGCCCGAGAAGCACGCCTTCGACACCGTCAAGGGCTCCGACTACCTGGCCGACCAGGACGCCGTCTACCGCATGACGCAGGACGCCCCGCCGGCCATCTTCGAGATGGAGCACTGGGGCTGTCCGTTCAGCCGTTACGACGACGGTCGCATCGCCCAGCGGCCCTTCGGCGGGGCGGGCTATCCGCGCACCTGCTACGGCGCCGACAAGACCGGCCACTACCTGCTGCACACCCTGGTCGAGCAGGCCTACCGGCGCGAGGTCACGCTCTACATCGAACGCTTCGTCACCAGCCTGATCGTCGACGAGGGGCGCTGCCGCGGCGTGGTCGCCTACGACATGATCAACGGCGGCTTCGAGGCCTTCCTCGCCGACGCCGTGATCGTCGCCACCGGCGGCGCCGGGCGCACCTACTCCAACACGACCAACGCCATCATCTCGACCGGGTACGGCGCGGCCATGGCCTACCACGCCGGCGTGCCCCTCAAGGACATGGAGTTCGTGCAGTTCCACCCGACCGGCCTCTACACCACGAACATCCTCATGACCGAAGGCTGCCGCGGCGAGGGCGGCTACCTCGTGAACGACCTCGGCGAGCGCTTCATGGAGCGCTACGCGCCGAAGATGATGGAGCTCGCCCCGCGCGACATCACGGCGCGCTCGATCTGGACCGAGATCCTCGAGGGGCGCGGCATCGGCGGCAAGGACTTCGTCTACCTGGATCTGCGCCACCTGGGCGAGCAGAAGATCGCCGAGCGGCTGCCGGGCGTGCGCGACCTCTCCATCCACTTCGAGGGGGTCGACCCGGTCACCGACCCGGTGCCGATCGTGCCCAGCCAGCACTACACGATGGGCGGCATCGACACCGACGCCGACGGGCGCACCGGCTTGCCCGGCCTGTACGCCGCCGGCGAGTGCGCCTGCGTGAGCGTGCACGGGGCCAACCGCCTGGGCGGCAACTCGCTGCTCGAGACGATCGTCTTCGGACGTCGCGCCGGGCATGCCGTGGTCGAGGAGCTCACCGGCGGCGACGGCGGTCCCGTGCCCGAGGCGGCGGCGCACGCGGCGCTGCGGGCGGTCGAGGACCGCGTCGACCGGCTGGCCCACGCGGCCGCGCGCGACGACGCCTACGACATCCGCGCCGAGATGATCGACACGATGAAGACCCACTTCGGCATCTTCCGCGAGGAGCGTCAGATGCTGGAGGGCGTCGAGAAGCTGCTGCGCCTCAAGGACCGCATGGCGAGCGTTGGCCTGCGCCACGCCGGCCGCGTGTTCAACCTCGACATGATCCGCACGATCGAGCTCGAAGGCATGCTCGACGTGGCCATCGCCACGGCTCTGGGCGCCGTCGTGCGCACCGAGTCGCGGGGCTCGCACGCGCGCACCGACTTCCCCAACCGCGACGACGCCCACTGGCTGCAGCACACCCTGGCCCACTACCGGCCCGACGGCCCGCCCGATCTCACGGGCAAGCCGGTCGCGCTGGGCATGTTCGAACCGAAGGAGCGCACGTACTGATGAGCGAGGCCCGCTTTCGCGTCAGACGGTTCGACCCGGCGACCGACAAGACGCCGCGCTACGACACCTTCGTCGTGCCCTACGAGGGCAGCTTCACCGTGCTCGAGGGGCTGTTCGCGATCCAGGAGCGCTTCGACGGCTCGCTGTGCTTCCGCTACTGCTGCCGGGCGGCCGTGTGCGGCTCGTGCGCCATGTACATCAACGGCCGCTACCGCCTGGCCTGCCAGACCAACGTCGGCCACCTGGGCGGCGGCGACATCACGGTCGAGCCCATGCCGCACCTGCCGCTCGTCAAGGACCTGGTCTGCGACATGACCGAGTTCTTCGCCAAGTACGAGTACATCAAGCCCTGGCTCGAGCGCGCCGACGCCGAGCCTGAGCGCGAGATCCCGCAGTCGCCGCGCGACCGGCGCAAGCTCGACATGCCGATCGACTGCATCCTCTGCGGCTGCTGCTACAGCTCGTGCCCCTCGGTCTGGTACGGCACCGGCACCGACTACCTCGGGCCGGCCGCGCTGCTCAAGGCCTACCGCTTCGAGGTCGACTCGCGCGACCAGGCCCGCAAGACGCGTCTGCCGCGCTTCGACAACGAGCACGGCGTGTACCGCTGCCACACGATCACGAACTGCATCGAGGCCTGCCCCAAGGAGCTCAGCCCGACCGAGGGCATCCAGTGGCTCAAGGGCGCGGCCGTGCGCCGGCGCCTGTTCGGCCGCCGCAAGTGACGGCGGCGGGCGCGTCGCCCGCCTCAGGCTCCCCAGCGGTAGCGGTGCGCCCGGACCAGGCCGACCGGGCCGGCCATCATCATGTCGCCGAAGGGCGCCGGGAACCGCACGGGCAGCGAGCTGCCCGCCAGCAGGTCGCGGTGAGGGCCGGTGACGAGGAGGGGGAGGCCGGCGGGCACGGGGCCGCCGAGGGCGGCCCCGTGCCCGCCGGCCTCCCGCACCTCGTCACCCAGCAGGTCGCCGGCCAAGAATCGCTGCACGTTGGCTTCGAGCAGCGCCGCGTCGAGCCGGTTGGTGTGGTCCTCGTAGACGCCGGCGAGGCGGCCCTCGAGCGCGACGGCGCAGACGGTGTGGCCGTTGCCGATGTTCACGAGCACGGCGTCGCTGGCCTCGTCGCCCAGGGCGCCGAGCAGGGCGGCGGCGCCGGTGTCGCCCACGGTGACGGGCAGACCGCCGGCCACGTCGCCGCCGCCCGCTGGTGCGTCGCCTGCGACAACGGCGCCGCCCGCCGGCGCGGCCGCCGCACGCCCGTCGTCGTCGCCCGTCGTCTGCAGGCCGGCGAGCGGCGCGGCCGCCGCGCGCTGGCGAGTGAGGGCGGCCGGCAGCTCGTCGAGGGCGCAGAAGAGCTCCTCGAGCGGCCGCCGCTCGGCCAGGGCGCGCTGCCAGCTCTGAAAGCGGTTGACGCGGTTCGAGCCGGCGGGATCGAAGCCGTGATCCAGGGCCGCCAGGCAGGCGCCCGAGAAGGTCGTCGGCGCGCCCAGGCGCGCGAGGGCGCCCAGCAGACCGGGCAGGTCGAGGTCGCCGCTGCGCACGAGCACGGCGCCGGCGGCCGCGAGGGCCGGGACCTCGTCGTCGGCGCACAGCCGTACGCCGCGCTCGAGCGACCAGGCCAGGTCATCTGCGAAGGTCGTGGCCGCGTCGGCGGTGGCGCTGAACGCAAGGCCGGCGTCGCGGTGGGCGAGCATCGCCCGGGTGACCGGGCCGCCGCCCATCACGGGGCCGGCGAAGACCACGGGCAGGCCGCGCCGTGTGGCCGCGCGGATCTCGCCGGCGGCGACCATCGTGCGCGACGGCACGACGAGCTTGACCGAGTTCTCAGGCCGGCGCTCGGGCTCGAACAGCAGGACGTCGATCGTGCCGGTGCCGACGTCGAGGGCGAGCAGCCGTGAGGCGGGGGGCGCCGGGCTCACGCGGCGCCCCGGTCAGATGCTGCGGTCGAGGCGCAGCCGCAGGACGTTGACGGCCGCCTCGAGGAAGATGTCGCCCGACATCTTCGATTCGCCCACCTTGCGGTCGACGAAGATGATGGGCAGCTCGACGACCTTGAAGCCGAGCTTGTGGGCGCGGTAGGTCATCTCGACCTGAAAGCCGTAGCCGCGCGTGTCGATCGCGTCGAGGTCGATCGCCTCGAGCACGCTGCGGCGAAAGCACTTGAAGCCGCCGGTCAGGTCGCGGTAGGGCAGGCCGAGCACGACCTGCGCGTACATGCAGCCGCCGCGGCTGATCAGCTTGCGCGACAGCGGCCAGTTCTCGACGCCGCCGCCTTTGACGTAGCGCGAGCCGAGTACGACGTCGGCGCCCTGCTCGACCAGGCGCACGAAGTGGGGCAGGTAGCTCGCGTCGTGCGACAGGTCGGCATCCATCTCGAAGAGCAGGTCGGCGCCGGTCGCCATGGCGTGGCGGAAGCCGGCGATGTAGGCCTTGCCGAGCCCCTCCTTGCCGGCGCGGTGCAGCACCTCGACGTCGGGGTACTCGCCGGCGAGCTGGTCGGCGAGCTCGCCCGTCCCGTCGGGCGAGTTGTCGTCGACGATCAGCGTGTGGAGCGGCAGGCCGGCGCCCTCGGAGACCTCGCGGATGCGCTCGAGGGCGTGACGCAGGTTGTCGCGCTCGTTGTACGTGGGGACGACGACCGTGTTCATCGACGCGAAGTATACCTGTTCGCGCTCGCCGGCGCGGCCTGCCGTCCCCCGGGGCGCTAGGATCTGCGTCTCTCTCTGCCCTCGCCGGTGGGCCGCCTGCGGTCGTCCGGCGGGGGCCGGGCGCAGCACCCGAGGGGCGAAAGTCTAACCTTGAGGTCGAGAATGACCCTTGTAACGTCCGATCTGCGCGAAAAACCCGGGCAGGAACCGTTGCGTCCGTCGCGAAATCGGCTATATTGTGACGAACCAAGCGCTCTTCCACTACATCTTGTACTCCATCTCGTAAGGGGTCGTCTCTCCGTGCGCTGTCCATTCTGCGGCGACGAAGACAGTCGTGTCGTCGACTCGCGTGATTCCGAGTCGGGCGACGCCGTGCGCCGGCGGCGCGAATGCGCCTTCTGCGGACGCCGCTACACCACCTACGAACGCGTCGAAGAGGCGCCGCTCGTGGTCGTCAAGCGCAGCGGCGCCGAAGAGGTCTTCGCCCGCGCCAAGCTGCTGAACGGCCTGCTGCGCGCCTGCGAGAAGCGGCGCATCTCGCTCGAGCGTATCGAGCGCGTCGCCGACGAGATCGAAGGCGAGCTGCGCCGCGAGTCGGTGCAGCAGGTCACGTCGGCCGAGATCGGCGAGCGCGCGCTGCACCACCTGCGTGACCTCGACCTCGTCGCCTACATCCGTTTCGCCTCGGTCTACCGCCAGTTCGACGACATCGAGGAGTTTCAGAAGGAGCTTGCGCGGCTCGACGAGCCGGCGAGCGGACGCGGGCCGGCCGGGCCGCGTGCGCTCGCCCGAGTCGCCGGCGATGACAGCGAGCACGGGGCGGTCGGGGGTCCGGGCCGTGCGGCGTCAGACGAGGTCGCGGCCGTGGCGCCGGGCCCCGCGACGCCACGACACTACGCGCCGGTCGACCAGCCGGCGGAATCCGGACCGAACGGGAGCAGGGGGCAGGAAGAATGACTGAGACGGGTCGCGACGTGATCGAGCTGTCGGCCAACGCGCTCAAGGTGCTGCAGCGGCGCTATCTCAAGAAGGGCGAAGCGGGCGAGGTGCTCGAGACACCCGAGGAGATGTTCCGCCGCGTGGCCCGGGCCGTGGCCCAGGCCGAGCGGCTCTACGACCCCACCGCCGACCTCGCCCAGCACGAAGACACCTACTACCGGCTCATGGCGAACCTCGAGTTCCTGCCCAACAGCCCCACCCTCATGAACGCCGGTCGCGAGCTCGGTCAACTCTCGGCCTGTTTCGTCCTGCCCGTCGGCGACTCCATGGACTCGATCTTCGAGGCCATCAAGCACACCGCCCTCATCCACAAGAGCGGCGGCGGCACCGGCTTCTCGTTCTCGCGCGTGCGCCCCAAGAACGACGTCGTGCTCTCGACCGCCGGCGTGTCGTCGGGGCCGCTGTCGTTCATGAGCGTCTTCGATGCCGCGACCGAGACGATCAAGCAGGGCGGCACGCGGCGCGGCGCCAACATGGGCATCATGCGCGTCGACCACCCCGACATCCTCGATTTCATCAACGCCAAGCACGACGACGACCGCCTCAACAACTTCAACATCTCGGTGGCCGTCACCGACGACTTCATGCGGGCGGTCGACGCCGACGACGACTACCCGCTCATCAACCCGCGCTCCGGCGAGACCGTGCGCCTGCTCAAGGCGCGCAAGGTCTTCAGGTCGATGGTCACTCTGGCCTGGAAGAACGGCGACCCCGGCATCGTCTTCATCGACCGCATCAACCAGCACAACCCCACGCCGCAGCTCGGCTCGATCGAAAGCACCAACCCCTGCGGCGAGCAGCCCCTGCTGCCCTACGAGTCGTGCAACCTGGGCTCCATCAACCTGGCTCGCGTGTGCGACGACGGCCACGTCGACTACGCGCGGCTCGGGCGCATCGTCAAGACGGCGGTGCGGTTCCTAGACGACGTGATCGACGTCAACAACTACCCGCTGCCGCAGATCGCCGAGATGACCCGCGGCAACCGCAAGATCGGCCTCGGCGTCATGGGCTTCGCCGACCTGCTCTACCGGCTGGGCGTGCCCTACGATTCCGACGAGGCCGTGCACCTGGCCGGCGAGCTCATGGGTTTCATCCAGGAGCAGGCGCGGGCCGCGTCGGTCGAGCTCGCCGAGCAGCGCGGCGTGTTTCCCAACTTCGAGGGCTCGGTGTACGACGTCGAGGGCGGCCTGCGCGTGCGCAACGCCACGGTCACGACCATCGCGCCGACCGGCACGATCTCGATCATCGCCGGCTGCTCGAGCGGCATCGAGCCGCTCTTCGCGCTCAGCTACCGGCGCCGCAAGGTGCTCGACGACGACGAGATGCTCGAGGTCTACCCCTATTTCGAGCAGGTCGCGCGGCGCGAGGGCTTCTTCTCCGAGGCGCTCCTCAAGCGCGTCGCCGACGAAGGCTCGGTGCGCCACGTCGACGAGGTGCCCGATCCCTGGCGTAGCGTGTTTGCCACCGCGCACGACGTCACGCCCGAGTGGCACGTCAAGCTGCAGGCGGCCTTCCAGGCGGCCACCGACAACGCCGTCTCCAAGACCGTGAACTTTCCGAACGGCGCCACGGTCGACGACGTCGAGAAGGTCTACCTGCTGGCCTTCCGTTCGGGCTGCAAGGGCGTCACCACCTACCGCGACGGCAGCCGCGAGGAGCAGGTCCTGAACGTGGGTTCGGCGGCCCGTCCGGGCGCCGACCCGGCGCGCGGCATCGCCACCACCCGGCCGGCGCGGCCGCGCCTGCTGTCGGGCGAGACCGAGCGCATGGACACCGGCTGCGGCAAGCTGTTCGTCATCATGAACGACGACGAGCACGGCCCGCGCGAGGTGTTCGCCAACATGGGCAAGGCCGGCGGCTGCGCCTCGTCGAACACCGAAGCCCTCGGCCGGCTCATCTCGCTCGCCTTAAAGAAGGGCGCCGCCCCGAGCGAGATCGTCGAGCAGCTCAAGGGCATCCGCTGTCACGTGCCCTACGGCTTGGGCCCCAACGCCACGCTGTCGTGCGCCGACGCCATCGGCAAGGCGGTCGAGCGCCGCTACATCAGCGGCGCCGCGGCGCCGACCGGCACGCCCGAACCGCAGCTCGCGCTCGTCGAGGTGGCCCAGGGGGCCTGCCCCGACTGCGGCGGCGTGATCGAGCACGAGGGCGGCTGCGTGGTCTGCCGGCTCTGCGGCTACTCCAAGTGCGGCTAGAGCCCGGCGCGGCCGTCGCGGCCGTCGTCGGGGCAGGGTAGAGTAGAGCCAACACAGTCGTCCGACCGGGGAGCCCACATGGCCGACCAGCAACCGCCCGAGGCGCCGCAGCCGGCGCCGTCCGACCAGCAGGCCGCGGCCCCCCCGGCGCCGGCCGAGCAGCCGGCGACGGAGTCGCCGTCCGAGCCGTCGCCCGCCGGCGAGCTCGCCGACCCGCGCGCCGGCGAGTTCGAGATCGGCGACACCGTGATCGCCAAGATCGCGCACATGGCCTGCCGCGAGGTCGACGGCGTGCACGCCCTGGGCGGGGCCACCTCGCGCGCCCTGTCGAGCCTGCGCGTGGCCGACTCCCGCACTCAGGGCGTGGCGGTCGACGTGCGGAGCGATGGGGTCGATGTCGACATCACCCTGGTCGTCACCTACGGGCGCAGCATCCCCGAGGTGGCGCAGGCCTGCCGCGAGCGCGTGCGCGACAGCATCGAGGCGACCACCGGTCTCACCGTCAAGACGGTCAACGTGGTCGTGGGCGACATCTTCTTCCCCGAGGACCAGGCTGCCGGCGAGAGCGGACAGGCCTAGCCGCTCGCCCCGCAGCCTTGCCCTCGACGCCCTCGAGGCGGCGCTCGGTTTCCTGGCGCTGCTGATCGCGGGCATCGTGCTCGTCGCCGCCGGTGCCGAGCTGCTCGTCACCGCCTCGGGCCGCCACCTGTCGCTGTGGCACGATCTGCCGCTGCCTCACACGCACAACGGCCGGGCGCTGCTGCTGGCGGCGCTCTTCGTCGGCGCGGCGCTGCTCGTGCTGCTCGTCATGCGCCGTCGCCCTGCGCCGCTCGTGCTCCCGGTCGAGGGCGGCAGCCTGCGGCTGCCGCCCGACACGCTCGCGCGCTACCTGGCCGCCGAGCTGGCCCGCGACCCCGACGTCGTCGCCTCGCGGGCCTCGTTCATGCTGCGCGGTGAGCGCCTGCGCGCGCGCGCCTGGGTGGCGCTGCGCCCGCTGGCGCCGGCCGCCGCGCTGCGCGAGCGCCTCACGGCGCTCGCCACGGTGGCCCTGCGCGACCGGCTCGGCCTGGCCGTCGAGCTGCGCGGGCCGGCGCTGCGCGTGCTGCGTGTACGCGAGCTGCCGAGGTATCTGCGATGAGGCGCGCCGTCACCCTGGCCTGCGCGCTCGCCGTCATGGCCGCCTCCGCGATCCTGATCGTGCGCGAGGTCGCCCTGGCCGCCGGCCAGGGCTCCGTCTGGCCGGTGGCGCGCTACTGGCACGACCTCCTCGTCGCGCCGCGCGCCGTGGCTGTGCCCGTCGGCGCCGCCGCCGTCGCCGCCGGCGCCGTCTGCGTGTGGCTCGCGCTCGGCATGCTGGGCGGCGGACGGGCCGGCGAGGGCGCCGCCGTCGAGCTTGGCGGCCAGCCTGCCGGCGTCGTGGTCAAGGCGCGCGCCCTCGAGCACCTGCTGGCGCATCGCCTGGTCGACGAGCTCGCCGAGGTCACCGACGCGCGGGTGCGCGTGACGTGCAGCGCCGATCGCGTGGCCGCGCGCACGTCGCTCTCGCTCGCCGCCACCGATGTCCGTCAGACGTTCGCCCGCGCCCGCGCCGTCGTCGAGCGCGAGCTGCGGTCCGCGACCGGGCTCGACGCCGGCGAGCTCATCGTCGAGGTCGACGAGCTGCTCGCCGGCCGGGGAGGTGTCACGTGAGTCTCCGCTACATCGGCCTCGCCGTCGGCCTCGTGGTCGGCGTCGTCTGGATGGCCCTGGGCTTCGAGAAGCTCATCGTGGTCGGCGCGATCGGTGCCCTGGGTTATCTGATAGGCGGCGTGCTGGCCGGCGAGATCGACCTGCAGCGCTCCATCGACAACCTGCGCCGCAAGTGAGCGACGCCATGTGGCGCCGGAGCGAAAAAAGAGACCTGATGGGAGCTCAGGCCTCTTTGAGAAGCGGTCCCGTGGGAGCCGGGACGCGTCCTTCTCCATACGCCCACTGTACCCCATCGGCCGCCGACCGTACAGAAGAGCGTTGACGGCGAGCGCCCGACGCTGTCCCGCCTCGCCCGACGCCGAGCCGCCGGCGCTGCTGCGCCCCGACCTCGTGGCGTCCGACCTCGACGGCACGCTGTTGCCGCCCAACCTCGAATTCACGGCAGCGACCGCGGCCGGCGTCGACGAGCTGCGCCGTGCCGGCGTGCCCTTCGTGGTGGTCACCGGCCGCATGTTCACAAGCGCCCGCAAGATGCTCGCCCGCCTCGGGCTCACGAGCGGTCCGGTCGTCTGCTACCAGGGCGCGCTGCTCGCCGACCTCGCGACCGGCGAGTGGCAGCGGCACCTGCCGTTGCCCTCGGACCGGGCCGCCGAGGTCGTGCTGGCCGTGCGCGAGCTGGGGCGCCACCTCAACGTCTACGTGAACGACGAGCTGTACGTCGAGCAGGACGACGACTGGGCGCGCGGCTATGCCGAGTACGCCGACGTGCCCGTGAATGTGGTCCCCGATCTGCTCGCGGTCGTCGCGACGCCGCCCACCAAGATCGTGATCACGACGCCGGCCGACGACGTGACCAGGCTGCTGCCCGAGCTCCAGGCGCGCTTCGACGGCGACCTCTACGTCACGCGCTCGCTGCCGCAGTTCATCGAGATCAGCGACCCGCACGCGACCAAGAGCGGCGCGCTGGCCGACCTCTGCCGGCGCCTGCCGGCGCGCCGCGAGCGCACGGTCGCCTGCGGCGACGGCTGGAACGACGTCGATATGGTGCGCTGGGCCGGCCTGGGTGTGGTCATGGCCGAGGCCGCCGACAGCGTCCGCGCCGAAGCCGACCTGGTGGTGGCGCGTGACGAGCTCGGTGCGTTCTTCGAGCGCCTTGCCGCCGCGCCGCCCGCGTAGCCGGCGGCACACCACCGCGCGGGCGTAGCCGCCCGCCTGTGCCCTTGCGCCGGGACCACAAGCGAAGGCGGCGCCCGGAGGGTAAGGCGCCGCCTTCTTGGGGTGCTGGTGGCGCCGGCGCTCGCGCGCCGGCTTCCCCTTTGCCGGGGACCTGGACACTCTGCCACCCCGTGCAGTCCAGCATCTGGGACGCAGAGACACCTCGTGCCCCGGCGTCCGCGTTTAGTGTACCCCGGAGCATCATTCTCACACGATGCGGCGGGACCAGACGAAACGACGGCGCGGCGGGACCAGACGAAACGACGGCGCGGCGGGGTCGCTCTCGCGACCCCGCCGCGCCGTCCCCGCGGCCGGCCGGGCGCGCGCGCCCGGCCGGCCCTCGCCTGTTACTTGTGCACCTTGACGGTGCGCGAGGCGGTGGCGCCGATGTACTCATCGGAGCCACCCCACACCGCCGTGAACTTGGTGTTCTTGGACAGGACCTTGGCCCGTACGACGAACTGGGCCATGCCGTCGGGCGTCACGACGACGTGCGCGGTGGCGTACGGCGTGGTGCTCGTGCCGCGGTAGATCGTCACGGTCGTGCCGTTGGCGTCCTCGGCGTCGAAGACGCCCAGCAGCGTGACAGTGCGACCGCGCTTGGTCGCGGTCGGGCTCGCGTACAGGTGCATCGAGGACGTTTCCTTGGTGAGGTTGCCCTGCAAGTACCAGGTCGTGCCGCCGTCGGTGACCGCCTTGCTCGCCGTGATGTAGTTCGCGGGCACGCCGTTGACGACCGGCACGACGAACTCGTTGGGCACGTCGGCCACCAGGGTGACGTTGACCGAGTCGTTCAGCAGCGTGCCTTCGACCTGGCTGACGAGGTCGCTCAGCGTCGTGGCCGGGGTCACGTTGGAGCCCAGTTGCGGCGTGGCGAGCGGCGACGATTCGTCGTAGTCGTCGCCGCCGCCCATGCCGTTCGAGTCGTAGACCGTGACCGTGCCGCTCGTCTCGACCGCGGCCGGGACGTTCAGCGTCAGGTCCTCCTCGCGCGTGGCGGTCTCACCGTAGGCACGTGTGATCACGTGGACGGTGTTGGCGCCGTGCTTGAACCCGCCGGGCACCGAGAAATCGAGGATCTGCATGCTGGCGTGCGTCGGCGTGAGGTCGGCGCTGAAGTTCACCGACTTGACCGACGCCGGGGCGACCCCGTCGGGGTTCGAGAGCAGCGTGTCGAGCATGTCGGCGGCATCCATGCCCGCGTACCCGCCGACGTCGTAGCTGTCGTCGTAGACGTTGTCGAGCGTGATCGGCGGCAGGGCGGCGCCCGCGTTGCTCAGGTCGTTCACCACCATCGTGGTGTCCATCGTGGCGTGACCCGGATACGTGAGGGCGTCGGTCACCTTGTAGACGGCCCAGTAGCAGGCCGCCGAGACGATCATGTCGCCGTAGCCGGGGTTGTCGGCGACCCACTGCGGCACGTTCGTATCGAACTCGGTCGGCGTGTCCGTGCCGATCGCCGCCGAGGCGTCGACCGGCACCTCGCTGTTGGTCGCGCCGATCTGGCCGGCGATGCCATAGGCGCGGTCCTGTGTGATGACGCCCCGGATGGCGCCGAGAGAAGCAAGCTTGTAGGCGATGTAGGAGTCGGACCAGATGCCCGAGACATCGGCGTTGGCCATGTCGAGCGCCACTGGACCGTCGTAGTCGGCGGGATGGCCGAAGGCCAGCACGACGTCGCCGTCGACGTAGGTGACGGTGCCGATGAAGGCGTCCCACACGGCGCCGCTCGAGTAGACGGCCGCAACGGAGGCGCCCTCGACGAGCGGCGTCGTGAAGTCGGGGTCGTCGCCCTGGCCGACGCCGGCGGCGTGCACGTCGACGCCGCGCTTGGCGAAGGCCGCCGCGATGCGCTTGAACGCCGGGCTGCTGGCCGGCAGGCCGCCGACCTCGAGGGTGCTGAGCGGCACGAACACGGCCGTGCCCGCCTTGGGATGCAGCTTGCGGGCGACCGCCACGCTGCGCGCCATGACGAAGCTGTGCAGGGGGCCGGCGCTCGTCTTCACGGCGTGGTGTGTCACCGCGGTGCGGGTCTTGGCCAGCACGGGGCCGGCGGCCTCGAGCGCGGTGGGCAGACCGAGGGCGCTTGCGGCCCTCGCCCGCACGCCGACCGGCACGGTGACCTGGTAGTCCTGCTCGATCGAGATCATGGAGTCGATCGGCGTCGCCAGACCGAGGCCCTGCTCGGTGAAGATGTCGCCCTGCGACACGGCGCCGACCATCGGGTCGGTCGGCTCCGGGCTACCGGCCACGCCGACGAACAGCGGGCTGCCGCTCATGCCCTCGGCCACGCCACCCTCGGCGAGCACGGTCGAGTCGGTGATCTGGAAGAGGATCATGGTCGAACCGTCGGTCGCGTTCTGCCCGTCGGCGACGGCCAGGATCTTCACCGAGACGGTCGAGATGGTGGTGCCCTGCAGGACGGTCTTGAAGTAGCCGTCGAGGCCGCCGGAGCCGGCGCCCGTGATCGCCGTCTGCAGGTCGGTCAGCGACATGGTCGGATCGGTCGGCCCGACTGCCGCCGCCGGACCGGCGGCGGCGAGCAGCCAGGCGCCCAGCGCCGCCAGCATCAGCAAGAGGATCAGCGGTGTGCGAAAGCCGCCGAGTCGGGTGTGTCTGTGCATCCTGTGCCTCCTGCGCTCGTGGTCCGGGCGACGCGCCACCCACAGCCCCCGCGTGCCGCGAGATGGCACGCACGAACAGAACAGGACCCTTGCCCGTCCCGGGAAGGGCCGTGGCTGTTGGATTCGTCAGCGGCCGCGCCGGGCCTTCAACGAGAAGGCCATGGGAAACTCGTGCTGCAGACCGCGCAGGCCGAACGAGCCGTCGGGGTGCGCGGCGATGCAGGGCCAGTCGAGGCCGGCCATCGGGAGACTGGCGAACTCGTGGAGCGACTCGATCGCGAGGCCGACGTCGAGCAGCACCGTGACGATCTCGCCGAGCGGGTGGTCCCACTCGTACTGGATCGGCGCCGTTACGGTCGCCTGGCGATCGGCGTAGCTGCCGCTGCCTTCGTTCTCCCACGCGTGCGGCTCGGCGCCGTGGAAGTAGAAGTCGGCGCCCAGCACGGGCTGCTCGCTCTCGTCGCTCAGGGCGAACAGGAACGGGTGGAAGTCGAGCAGGTAAAAGACACCGCCCGGCACGAGCGAGTCGGCGATCAGCCGGGCCCAGCCGGCGAGGTCCGGCAACCAGCAGAGCACGCCCCACGAGGTGAACACGACGTCGAAGCGCTCGTGCAGCACCCGCGGCAACTCGTACACGTCGGACTCGATGAAGGTCGCGCGAAGGTCGCTCTGCGCGGCCAGTCGGCGGGCGAGCGCGATCGCCTGTCCCGAGAAGTCGACACCGGTGACGACGGCGCCGCGGCGCGCCCACGACAGCGTGTCGAGGCCGAAGTGGCACTGGAGGTGGAGCAGGCGCTTGCCGGCCACGTCGCCGAGCTCCTCGAGCTCGATCGCGCCCAGGCTCGACTTGCCCGTCAGGAAACCCTCGACGTCGTAGAAGGCCGACTGCTCGTGGATCGCCGTGAGCTCGTCCCAGAGGGCGCGGTTGGCGGCGGTCTGCGCGGCTGTGGCCGGCTCTGCAGATGCGCGGCCCGCGGCCTGTGCGGACGCGCCGGCCGGTCCTGTGCGGTCGTCCACGGTCAAGGTTCGCCGGCCGCCGGCCGCGTAGCCCTGAGCGAGAAGAGGAACGGCACGTCGCGGCGGCCGTCCGGGAGGTAGTACCAGCCGTCGGCGGCGCGCTTCATGGAGCGGCTGAAGGGCACGACCGAGCAGGGGAACTCGTGCAGGTACTCGAGCCGCAGGCCGGCGCCGATCAGGGCGTTCAGGATCTCGGCGAAGCTGTGGGTCCAGCCGTAGGCGACGCGCTCGACCGGCGCGTCGGGTTCGGCGTACGAGCCGCGGATGCGGAACCGTTGCGGCTTTCTGGATGGGAAGTAAGGGCCGGCGATGCGCAGCTCGGGGTGCTCGTCCAGGTCGTCGAGCGCGCGGGCCAGCGGGTGCAGCTCGACCATGTAGAAGGTGGCGCCGGGCGCCAGGAAGTGGACGATGGTGCGCGCCCAGTGGTCGAGGTCGGCGAGCCACTCGATGGCGCCGTACGAGGTAAAGACGACGTCGAACTCGCCGCGCAGGTTGTCGGTCAGGTCGTCGACCGTCGACTGCACGAAGGTGGCCGGCAGGTCGAGCTCGGCCGCGAGCGAGCGGGCGAGCTCGATGGCGCGCTCCGAGAAGTCGACGCCGGTGACGACGGCGCCGCGGCGGGCCCACGACAGCGTGTCGAGGCCGAAATGGCACTGCAGGTGAAGCAGGCGCTTGCCGGCCACGTCGCCGAGCTCCTCGAGCTCGATCGAGTGCAGCGACGACTTGCCGCCCTTGAAGCCCTCGAGGTCGTAGAACGCCGAGGTCTCGTGGACCTTCGTCCACTCGTTCCAGAGCCCGAGGTTGGCCTTGACGAACTCGTCGAGCATCGCCGCCTCCGTGCGACGGTCGGTCGCCTGCGGCGCCGCCCGTCGCGATTGTAGTACAGCCGGCGCGAGGCAACGAGGTCGGAGCGGCCCGGCGGTGCGCGCGCGCGCGTCGCCGTCGCGCCGGAGCGTACACTGTCGGCAGTCGAGATCGAGGAGGTGAGGACGTTGTTCTGTCCCGTCTGCCACGCGGAGTTCATTCCCGGCTTCACCGTCTGCGACGAGTGCGGGGTCGAGCTGGTCGATGAGCTGCCCGCGGAGTCGCCACGCGGCAAGGCCGCGGTGAACCGGCTGTCCGGCTCTGCTCCCGGAGACCCAGCGGCAGGCTCCCGCGACCCCTCCGCCTCTCGCCCCGTCGAGCTCGTCACCGTGTTCCGGTCGGGCGATTCCGGCATGGTGGCGCTGGTCAAGTCCGTCCTGACGAGCGCGGGGATCCCGTTCGCCGATAGCTGGGCGGTCTTTGGTGGCGGAGGCGCCGTACGGGTCGATCGCGAGGACGCCGCCGACGCCTTGGCGCTGCTCGCCGAGCTCGAAGCCTCAGCCGACGAACCCGAGAGCGACCTGCTCGAGAGCGACTTCGAGGAATGGGACGAGGACGAAGAGCAGCCGGGCACGGAGAAGACGGGCGTGGTGCCGCCCGACGAACGTGCCACGGAGACGGACGCGGCGCCCGCTTCGTCGCCGACCGATGATCGCGGGGGACAGCCTTCCGGGGGCGAGACGTCACCGTCGCCCGGCGTGGGTGCCCCGAGCCCGCCGACGGCGCCGACCCCGCCCCCGGGGATCGACCCGCCGGCCTGGCGGGGTTGAGCCGGCGACGCGAAAGCGCGGATGCCTCGGCGGCCATCCGCGACTGGCCGACGATGGACGGCGGCGACTGAGGCCTTCCCAGCCCGCCGCCGCCCGCGGTCGCCCCTAGCCGCCGGCTGCGGGCGGCGTCGCCCTCGTCGCCCTGAGCATGAGCCGGCGCGCGGCCACGAGCACGAGCTGGGCGAGCTGCTCGTTGGAGAGCTCGCCCGCGCCCCGGCGTGCGGGAGGATCGTCGGTGCTTGGGCCCACGCAGCCGTCGCCGGTCGGGCTCACCGCCGGCAGGAACGCATCGGCGACCGTCACCGCGAGCACGGCAAGGTGCGGTGGGTCGCGTGGCACGGCGCCGGGCGGCAGCAGCGCGGCGTGCTCGCGCACGAAGCGGGCGACGGCGCGCACGGCCTCGCGCTCGTCGCGATCGCGCCGGGTCGGGTATCGGAAGGTCCAGCGGCGCGCGCGGCGGGTGATCCCATCGCGATCGGCGTCGATGCCGGCGGCGGCGAACGCGCGGCAGTCGTAGACGCGGCAGGTCAGCGGCCGGTGCTCGTAGATCGAGCACAGACAGTCCCGGAGCATCGGACAGTGGCCGCGCTCGTCGTAGCCCATGAGCACGGTGCCGGCCGGATGGCCCGGCGCGGGGAAGAGGAGCGCGGCCGGCACGTGAGCGAGCGTGTCGGTCTCGTCCGGACCGATGTGGACGAAGTGGGCGGTGGAGCAGCAGGCGCAGCAGTCACCGCAGGGCACGTCGGCGTCGCGCCCCTGCCGGAGCGCGGCGCGCATGGCGTCGAGCCAGGCCGAGAAGTCGCCGGCGGGCAGGTCGGGAGGGCGAGGCAGGATGGGCCCCGGACGGTCTAGGCGGCGCGCAGCGCGCGGGCCACGGGGCACCAGCGCCGCGACAGGCAGTGGGGACAGACGGCGGCTCGTCCGACGAGCACGCGCAGCGCCAGCGACGCGGCGAGAGCCGCGACGAGCACGACGGCCGGCCACGAGAGGTGGACGACGCAGCCGGCCAGCGTCATCGCCAGCGGGAAGGTCCACGAGACAAGCGACAGGCTGGTCTGACAGAGCGGCCCGCAGGTGCGCCGGCGGAACTCGGCAGTGTCGCTCGCCGGCGGGCACAGGCGCGCCGACAGCAGATTCAGCCCGCTCGGGCAGCGCGCGCCGGCCA
The DNA here is from genome assembly GCA_963767005.1 of uncultured Actinomycetes bacterium. Classification (GTDB taxonomy): domain Bacteria; phylum Actinomycetota; class Thermoleophilia; order UBA2241; family UBA2241; genus Bog-752. Next base: position 56,956 of record CAVYCN010000007.1, on the reverse strand, counting down.
CCGCACGGTAGACGCAGCCCGGGCACACGACCAGCGGCGCGAGCGCGAACGACTGGACGGTGGCAAAGACGAGGTAGGCGAGCCCGACCGGCCAGGCGACGATCGGTTGCGCGCGCCAGGCCACGAGGATGGCGGCGCAGCCCAGCGCGAAATGGCCGGCCGTCAGAGCGTCGAGGCCGACCACGCGCCACAGCGGATAGCGCCGGAACGAGGATGCGGCCGGCCGGTGGTCGCCCTCGTCCGGCTTGATGCCCGCAGTCGGCACGAGGTGCAGCGCAGCGTCGGACTTGTGTCGGGCCGGATGACGGCTACCCACGGCCCTCCTCCCATCGCACGTCGCACCGCGGACACGTCGCATCCCAAGTCTGCTCCCAAGCCGGCGCCCGAGCAAGCCGGGCGACGGTCGACGATCGGCGCAGGCGAAGGGCCGGCGGGAAGGCGGGGGAGCGGCCGTCGAGCGGTGGCGATGCGGGCATGCGGCGGCCGGCAGGATGGAGGCGGGCGCGGACACTACAGAGGCGGGCGGCGCGTACGCGCCGCCCGCCTCGCTTCGGAGTCAGACGACGGGGTCGACCACGCTCGTCAGGCGGCTCGCGACTCGGTCGCGCGGGCGGTCTCGGTCGCCGTGGCCGTCTGCGTGGCGACCCGCCGGCCGTGCGCGAAGCCGAGGATCGACAGGACCAGCAGGATGCCGCCGCCCACGAAGCTCACGATCGCGGCGATACCGACGATCCGCGCCACGGTGCCGAACGCGTAGGCGTTGAGCAGCAAGCCGCGCAGCGTGGTGCCCTGGAACAGGGTCGCCTCCTGGGTCTTGAGCGTCGTGTTGGTCGGGTCGGCCAGGGCCGCGGAGCTCACCTGGGCGTACGTCTTGCCGCCGGCCACCTCACTCAGGTGCACGGCGATGAAGTGGTTGGCGTACGTCTGCGCCTGGGCGCCGGTGGTGAGCTGCTGGCCCGCGTACTTCCGCATCGCCGCGAACTGGGGGCCGGCGATCGCCGGGCTGCCCTTCGGCGGGAAGAATATCTTCTGCGAGGTGAGCTGGTCGCGGACCTGGTGGTTGACGAAGACCTGACCCCAGATCATCAGGCCGCCGACGGCGAGCAAGACGATCGCGACGATCAGACCGGCCGAACTCACGAGGTAGTCGATCACCCTGCGGTTCATGAACGTCCCCTCCTTGGTGTGGCGGGCCCGTCAGGTCCGCCCAAAATGGTGAAACAATGCATTTATCACCATGGAGGTAGTGTTTTAACCGTCTGCCCGGCTTGACGTTGGTCAAGCCGGGCAGACGGTCAACGCGGGCGATTCACATCCCCCGTGCCTGAGCGTATGATGCTGTTCGTGCGGTCGTACACGTGACGACGCCGGAGGTGGGTCATGGTCGCAAGCGTGGCCGTCAAGCTCCTTGCCGTGCTGGGCCCGCCGCGGCTCGCCGACGACCCCTACCGCGAGCAGCTTCGCACCTTCCAGAGCTGGGCTCACAGCCCCTTCACCGCCGTCCTGCTCGTCGTCGCGTACGCCGGGCTCGTGGCGCTTGTCGTCGCGCCGCCTGGCCGGCGGCTGGCCGGACCTCAGGCAGGCGCCACGGGGCGCGTGGCGGTCGTCGCCCTTGGCATCCTTGCCCTCGCCGCCTGGCTGAGCCGCGACCTTTGGTTCATCCTGCTCACGGGGGCCGCGCTGTGGGCTTGCCTGGCGTGGGTGATCACGGCCGCCGGCATCCTTGCCACGGTCATGTCACTGCCCGACAGGCTCGCCACCGAGCTCATCCCGGCACGGCGCCGGGAGCACCGTCGTGAGCGATCCGAGTCGGTCGACCGCGGCGCCGCCCTCACGCGCGTCCTCGACAAGATCGAGGGCGAGCGGCGCTGACGCTCAGGCGTGCGTGGCTTCGCTGCGCGCCTCGTGCCGGCGATCGACTTCGTAGTCGCCGCTCAGGCATGCGTGGCTTCGTCGCGCGCCTAGTCTGGCGGCAGGAGGCGGACCGCCATGCCGAGCCCGCTGCCGTGCCGCTCGCGCAGGCCGGCGACCAGCCGGTAGAGGCTGAGGCAGCCGGCCAGGATCGCGATCCAGAGCAGCAGCGCCCTGGGCTGGTGGGCGACGCTCGTGCCCGAGTTGGCGTCGGTCAGGTTGAGCCAGGCGATCACCAGCACCGGCGGCGCGGCGAGCACGCCCAGCCAGGCGAGGGAGCTCAGGCCCAGCAGGCGTCGCGCGGGCGGCAGCACGAGGCCGCGGCTGTCGGCGATCCCGGGCAGCACGACGGCCGCCGCCGCTACGCAGAGCCACTCGGCGACCATCACGATCATGCCCGACAGCAGCGACAGGTGGGCGTAGATCATGAGCGCCGTGAAGGCGGTCGCGGCCGCGAAGGTCAGCAACAGGGCGCGATACGGTGTGTGCCAGCGGCGGTGCACCTCGGCACACCAGCGCGGCGCGAGGCCGTCGAGCGACCAGGCGAACAGGCAGCGCGACACGCACATCGCGGTCGGGCCGACCCAGGCGAAGCCCCAGACGGTGAAGGCCGCGGCCAGCGCGACGGCGAGCACGCCGTGGCGCAGGGCGAGGGCGACGAGCTCGGCAAAGGTCGGCGTCGCGGTCAGGCCGAGCTTGGCGGGCGACGCGCCGGCCAGGTTGGCGAAGAAGCCGAGGCCGAACAGGTGGCTGAGCGCGAAGATCACCGCCAGCAGCCAGGCGAGCGTCCAGGTGAGCGACCCGAGCACGCCGACGGCCTGCGTGCGCGCCGGGCTGCGTACCTCGCCGCCGATGAAGATCGAGAAGTAACAGCCGACGAACACGATCCACGGCCAGATCGCGGCGTGCAGCGTCGCCGACCAGGAGAACGGTGCGGCCCGACCGGCGGCGAGCGGCGCGAGCGGGCCGGCGTGCAGGCGGGCGAGGGCGTGGTCGACGCCGGCCAGGGCAGCGTGGCGCGACAGCAGCAGGCCGGCCACGACGCAGACGGCAAGCGCGGCCGTGCCCAGCACGAAGGCCGCGCTCTGCGCGCGGAAGTACAGGCGACCGCCGCGGATCATGAGCAGCGCGTAGGCGGCGAGCACGGCGAGCGACACGAGGAACGTGCCGTTCGCGGTGCCGAGGTCGGCGGCCAGGCGGGTGGCGCCGGCGCTGCCGGTGACGGCGGCCACGACCTGGGCGAGCGGTGTGAGGCCATACTGCACCGTGTAGAGGCCGCCGAGGCCGACGAACAGGCAGAAGTAGGCCATCGCGGCTGCATTCACGGCAAAGCCGAGCGCCGGGCTCAGTGTGCGCGAGATCGAGACGTAGTCGCCGCCCGAGCGCGGGAAGACGGCGGCGAGGCGCACGTAGAGCAGCATGAGCGGCAGGATGCCGACGAAGGCGAGCATCACGGCGAGGTAGAGGTTGGCGCCGGGGTAGAGGCCGGCGCCGAGCAGCGTCAGCCACACGAGGCCCACGCCGATGTTGGCGTTCATCACGTTGAAGCCGAACACCTGCCACGAGGTGACCGCGCGCACCAGGCCACTCGCCGGTCGCACGAAGGGGCTCACCGAAGGGGTGGCGGCGGGCTCGGCGAGGGGGCGGTGCGGGGCGTTCATGCGTGTGACCTCCGGTCCGACAAAAGGACGATCCCGGGCCGGCTCGCCAGGGCGAGCCGGCCCGGGATCCCCGTTTTCGGATCCTTGACGCAGCGGCGGTGCCCGCCCCGGTACCACGGGGGCGGCCTTCTGCACCGCTCGGAGACAGGTCTTCTGGCTTGCCGGATCGTCCTTGCGCCGCGCCTTCCCGCCGGCCCTACCGGCAGTGGCTTTCGTTGCGGCGGTCGTCCCCGGTCACAGCGGCGGGTCCGCGACGGAATCTCACCGTCTTCCCTCGAGGCCCTCACGGGCATCTCCGCTGCCGATGGTATCGGTCGGCGCCGACCGGCGCAAACCGTGGCCGGCTTTCAGAGGTCCCAGCCGCTGCTCCAGTCCTGCTCGGGCACCTCTCCGGCGCTGGCGGCGAGCTGCCTCAGGGCTGTCACCAGCTGCGCCTGGTCGGCGGCCGCCATCGACGCCAGGAGAGCGGCGATCTCGCGGCGGCGATTCGCCGTCACGGCGTCGACCAGCTCGCGGCCGCCTGCGGTAAGGGCGATACGCACCTGACGACGGTCGCGGCGGTCTGTGCGGCGGCGGACCAGGCCCTTGCGCACGAGCCGCTCGCACAGCCTGGAGGCCGTCGGCGGGGTGACGCCCACGGCGTCGGCCAGCGCCGCGATGCTCTGCGGCCCGCGCGAGGCGACGACGACGAGTGAGCGGTACTGAGTGAGAGTGACCTCTTCGCCGGCGTCGGCGAGCGAGCGCGCCGCGATGGCGACGAGCACGCGGCTCGCGGTGAGGACCGCGTCGACGACCGTGTCTTCGTGCACGTCAGCCACGATTAAGTGCACAGGCTAATAGTTGTGACATCAAGTTATTGTGTCCGCTCGTCGATAAGCTCTGTGTGGAGAGTGGAGGGTCGGCGACCTTCCGCTTTCCGCCGTGAGGAGTCGCAAGCGCCGCTCACGCGGCGTCGTGACGGCAACCGGGACGCGCGCGTCGGTATCGCTCCGCCCGCCGAGCCCGGCCAATTCTACACCCTCACGCTGAGGGCGCTGGTGGTGGCCGCGCCGGGCGAACGAGCGTCGCCTGCCGCCGCCCCCACCGGGTCTGAGCGAGAGAGGAGGTGAGTGCGCATGAAGAAGGCTTCGAAGCAGCAGAAGGGTTTCACGCTCATCGAGCTCCTGATCGTTATCATCATCATCGGTATCCTGGCCGCCATCGCTATCCCGATGTTCCTGAACCAGAGGAACAAGGCCAAGGACGCAGCGGTCAAGGAGGGCATCCACAGCATCCAGGTGGGCGTCCAGAGCTACGCGGTCGACAACAACGACACGTACCCGGTGGCAGGGAGTGTCAACTTCCTCAAGGGCACGTACGTCGACAACTGGCCGAAGAACCCGTTCTCGTCCGGTTTGGACATGGCGAGCAGCTCGGACAAGGGCGACTACACCTACACGATCCCGGTGAGCAACACCTTCCGGCTGGTCGGTCACACGTCCAGCGGCGTGGACTTCACGGTCCCCTGACCCGCGAGCTGAAGCGCGATCGGGCGAAGGCGAGGAGGCGGCCTGAGGGCCGCCTCCTTCGCCCACAAGGCTAGCGACCATCCGCGCGTGCAATAATTAGCCTATGAACGATGACCGGAAAGGGGTCGGCCAGGACGCGGTGGTCGATGCCGTGCTCACGGCAAGCCGTGTCCTGGTGGCGATCGCCGCGCGCTCGCTGTCCGACGCGGGCGAAGCGGTCACTCTCACGCAGTATCGGGCCCTCGTCGTACTCGCCTCACGCGGGCCCCAGGGCCTCGCCGCCCTCGCCGACTCCCTGGCCGTCACGCCGCCGACCGCCTCGCGCATGTGCGAGCAGCTCGTGCGCAAGCACCTGGTCAACCGGCGCGTCGACCGCAACGACCGCCGCCAGGTGCGGATCGCGCTCGGCGTGGCCGGCCGCCGCCTGATCGACGGCGTGACCGCCAATCGCCGCCGGGAGATCGCCGCGCTGCTTGCCCCCGTGCCGCCCGGCGAGCGTCCCGCCCTGGTCGCCGCCCTCGGCCGTCTTGCCGAGAGCGCCGACGAGGTCCCCGAGCAGGAGTGGAGCAGCGGGTGGGACCTGTGAGCGGCGACGAGCTTGCCGCTCGTTCCTTGCGCGCCAGAGGGCGTGCCGCCGGAGCGCGGATCGGCCGCTGGTTGTCGACGGGCTCGTACTTGCGGAAGTGGATCGTGCTGGGCATCGCCATCGGCGTGGTGGCAGGTCTCGGGGCGGTCGTCTTCTACGAGGCTCTCGCCGTCTGCACGCGGCTGTTCCTGGGCGTTTTCGCCGGCTATCAGGTGCCGACCCCGGCCGGCGAGCGCGGTTTCGCGCAATCATCGTCCGGCGCGCGGGAGTGGCTGCTGCCTCTGATCACCGGTGGCGGGGCGCTGCTCGCGGGGCTGCTCGTCTTCGGCATCGCCCCCGAAGCCGAGGGCCACGGGACCGACGCCGCCATCTCGGCCGTGCACCACAATCCCCGTGGCCTGCGGTTCCGGGCGGTGGTCGTCAAGATCGTCGCGTCGGCGCTCACCATCGGTTCGGGGGGCTCGGGCGGCCGTGAGGGACCGACCGCGCAGATCAGCGCGGGGTTCGGCTCGCTGCTCTCCCGCCTGCTCGATCTGCAGCCGGCCGACAGCCGGGTGGCGGTGGCCACCGGCGTCGGCTCGGGCATCGGCGCCATCTTCGGCGCTCCGCTTGGCGGCGCCGTGCTGGCCGCCGAGATCCTCTACCGCGACGACTTCGAACCGGCGGCACTTCTGCCGTGCTTCATCGCCTCGACGGCGAGCACCCTGGTCTTCGGCGCCGTCGAGGGGTTCTCGCCGCTGTTCGGCTACGTCGGCGGCTACCGCTTCACCGACTCGAGCCAGCTCGCCTGGTTCGCCCTGATCGGCCTGCTCGGCGGCCTGCTCGGCCTGCTCTACGCCAAGGGCTTCTACGGCATCGCGGACCTGTTCCGCCGCTTGCCGCTGCCCCGCTGGGCGGCGCCCGCCGTCGGCGGCCTGCTGGTCGGCATCATGGCCATCTTCGTCCCCCAGATCCTCGGCACGGGGTACGGGTGGGTGCAGAAGGGTCTCACCCCCGAGCTCCTCACGATCCCCCTCTGGATCGTGCTCGTCCTGCCCTTCGCGAAGATCCTCGCCACCGGGCTCTCCATCGGCTCCGGTGGCTCGGGCGGTATCTTCGGCCCGGGTATGGTGATCGGCGCCTTCCTCGGCGCCGGTGTGTGGCGCGTGTTCGAACCTCTGGCGCCGTCCATGGGGCACAACCCGGCGCCCTACGTGATTATCGGCATGATGTGCTGCTTCGGCGGCATCTCGCGGGCGCCGCTTGCCGTCATGCTCATGGTGGCCGAGATGACCGGCAGCCTCTCCATGCTGGCGCCCGCGATGATCGCCGTCGGCATCGCCTGGCTGATCGTGCGCCACAGCGACGACACGATCTACCGCAGCCAGCTGCGCAACCGCGCCGAGGCGCCGGCCCGGCGGCTGCTGGCGGGCCTGCCCCTGCTCGCCACGATCGGCACGGCGCGAGCCATGGCGTCGCCACGCCTCGTACTGGACGAAGGCCTGAGCTCCGACGAAGCGCGGCTTGCCGTCGCCGGCGCCGCGGTGAGCGGTGCGCCCGTGGTCGATGCCGAAGGCCGTTTCGTCGGGTCGCTGTCGAGGTCGACGCTCGACACCGCGGGCACTCGTGGACCGCGAGCAGGCGACCTTGCCGATACTGCGGTCCCGACCGCGTCCGTCACGGCGTACCTCGACTCGGCTCTGGAGTCCCTCACCGAGGCGTCATCGTCGTGGGTCGCGGTCCTCGATTCCGACCGAAGGGTGGTCGGCACGCTGTCGATCTCCGATCTGCTCGGCGCCTACCGGCGCGAGCTTCTGGCCACCGTCGCCCGCGTGAGCGGGCTGGACGCGAGCAGCGGCACGTTCGAAGTGAAGGTCGCGCCCGACTCGCCGGCGGTGGGCAGCAGGCTCCGCGACCTCGGCCTGCAAAACAGGGCGGTCATCACGTCCATCGTGCGCGGCGACGAGGTCGTCCTGCCTGCGGGCCGCACCGTCGTGCGGGCCGGCGATCTGCTGTCGCTGGTGGGCGAGACGGCGGGTCTCGACCGGCTCGGGGCCGTCGCCGTGAACCGGACTCCCGGCCGCTCCCCGAGCTGAGCCGGCCGTGACCGTGGCCACGGGCGACCGGGGCGGCGCGAAGCAGAGCACGGGCGTTGTCACGTCACCAGCGACACGCGCACGCCGCGCTCGGCGAGCCCCTCGGCGAACGGCGCCGGGGGCCGCGCCGTGATGAGCGTATCGACCTGAGGCCAGTCGACGATCCGCGCCCGCGCGTCGAAGCCGATCTTGCCGGGCGAGGCCAGCACGACGGTCCGCGCGGCGCTCTCGCTCATCGCCCGGGCCGAGGCCGCGTCGTCGAGCGAGAAGTCGCGCACGCCGCCCGCGAGCGTGACGCCGTCGGGCGCGACGAAGGCGACGTCGGCGTGCAGGGCGCGGATGGTGTCGAGCGACAGGGGGCCGGTCGTGCCGAACGAGGTCGCGCGCAGCCGCCCACCGAGCACGATCACCTCGATGCCCGCGCTGCCCGCCAGCAACTGCGCGATGTTGAGGGCGCCGGTGATGATCGTGAGATGCCGGTGGACGAGGCACTGGGCCAGGGCGTACGAGGTCGTGCCGTCGGTCAGGAAGGCGGTCATGCCGTCCTCGATCAGCCGTGCCGCCTGCTGAGCGATCAGGCGCTTCTCGCGGCGGTCCCGGCTCTGGCGGATCTCGAACTCCTCCTCGAGGGTGGAGTGGCGCTGGATCGCCTGCGCGCCTCCGCGCGTGCGCGCGAGTCGGCCGAGGCGTTCGAGCAGGGCGAGGTCGCGCCGCGCGGTCGCCTCGCTGGCCCCCGTGACCTCGATGACCTCGGACAGCGAGGCGACTGCCTGCCGGCGCAGCAGCTCCTCGACTCGTCGCCGCCGTTCCTCGGCCACGAGACGTTCGGCCGCCGATCCCGCCTGCGCCTGCTCCATGAGCGGTCTCCCCTTCGTCGGGTGATCGCAAGTGTGACTGAACGGTCAAGTTCGGTCAATCACATCGTTGACCTGCCCGAAAAAGACGACGATACTCGCCGCCGAGATGGCGGCCGACGATTGGGCCGAACGACCCCCGACGACTGGAGGTGCCGTGATGGCGGGCGAATCGGCACGGAGCACGGCAGGCGACCGCGAGGCGGCCGGCTGCGGCGAGCGTACGGCAGGCGACCGCGACGACGGCGAGGCGACCGGCCGTGACGAGCGCAAAGCGACCGGCGGCTGCCTCTGCGGCGGCGTGCGGTACGAGGTGCGCGGTCCGCTGCGCGACATCCTGTTCTGCCACTGCGAGAACTGCCGGCGCACGCACGGCAACTTCTCGGCCTACACGTCGGCGCGGCGCGAGGACCTGGTCACCACCGGGCAGGAGACGCTCAGGTGGTACCACACCGACAAGGACGTGACGCCCAACGTGCGGCGCGGCTTCTGCGGGCAGTGCGGCGCGAGCGTCTTCTGGGACCCGCAGGGCTACGAGTACGTCTACATCTCGGCCGGCAGCGTCGACCCGCCGACCGGCGTCAAGGGCGCCGGCCACATCTGGCTGAGCGAGGCCGGCGACTACTACGAGATAACCGACGACCTGCCGAAGGCCGCAGGCTCATCGAAAGGGCTCTTCCTCGGCACGCCACACGACTGACGCGGCGCGCCTTGCGCGCGCCTGCCCGCGGGGCGGCTACTGCCCGCCGGCCTCGCGGCACGCGACGTCGGTGAGGATCGCGGGGGCCGGCACGTCGCGGGCCGGGAGCACGGCCGACCAGTGCGCGCCGCCGTCGCTCGTCGCCAGCAGCGTGAGCTGGCGCAGATCGCCCCACGCGGCGCCGTCGGTCGCGGCGACGACGTTGGGCGCCCAGCGTGGGTGGACGATCAACCAGCCGTGCCGGGCGTCGCCAAACGACACCGCGCCGAGCTCCCAGTGCGGATCCATCTGGGTGAGGGTCCAGTGCGCACCGCCGTCGGTCGTCGCGTAGAGCTGACCCTGGTTGCCCGCGACCCAGCCGCGCCGCTCGCTGACGAACGAGGCGTCGTTCAGCCGGTCGCGCGAGCCCGAGAGCTGCCGGCGCCAGTGCCGGCCGCCGTCGGTCGTCGCCGTGATGAAGCCGGGCTTCACGACGGCGCTGCCGGTGCCGCCCACCGCCCAGCCGTGCCGCGCATCGACGAAGGTCACGTCGTTCAGGTGGTAGAAGCGCGACAACGGGCGCTGCAGCACCCAGTGGGCGCCGCCGTCGCTCGTGGCCAGGATGCCGGTGGTGCCGGCCGCCCAGCCGTGACGGGCATCGACGAAGGTGACGGCGCAAAGGGCGTCGCTGCCGTCGTACTGGGTCGTCCAGGTGCGGCCGCCGTCGGCGCTGGCGAGCACGAGCCCGAGGGTCCGGCCGTCGTGTGTCGAGCCCACCGCCCAGACGTGACGTGCGTCGGTCGCGGTCACGGCGAGCAGGTCGCCCGCGCTGGTGCCCGGCCGCTGGCTCGTCCACGTCGCGCCGCCGTCGGCGCTGGCGACGATCGCCAAGCCCTTGCCTACCGCCCAGCCGTGCCGCGCATCGGCCAGGCAGACGCTGAACAGCACCTGTGTGAAGGGATCCTTTGTCGTCGTGCGGCCGGCCGTGCGCCACGTCGCGCCGCCGTCGGCGCTCGTCACCACGAGCAGCGGCATGCCCACCGTCCAGACCCGGGCTCCGGCGCGAGGCGAGGGAGCCGGTCCTGGGCTGCGCAGCGCCTGGTACGGATCGGCGGCGCTCGCGGCGTTGTGGCTGCCGCCGCCCGCCGCCGCGCCGCCGCAGCCCGTCGTGAGCGCCACGGCGCCGGTGAGCGCCAGGGCGAACGTCGCCGCCAGCGACGCGGCAAGCGCCGCCGTGAGCGCGCCGCTGCGCGCGTCGATTCCTTTTGGCCCGCGTCCCACCCCCCGCTCATCGGCAGGGAGCGGGGGCTCCTTGACTGGAGGCGGGGAGCGGGAAGCTCGCTGACTCAGGCCTCGTAGGCGACGACCCGGATCAGGCCGATGGTCTCGCCGGTGTCGCCGGCCGTCGCCGCGTCGCTCACCGAGTAGACGACGGTCGCCTTTTCGTCGGCCAGGAACGTCGAGACCGTCTCGTCGAGCTCGGTCAGCTCACGGATGGTGGCGAAGATCTTGATCGGGGTCGTGAAGCTCCTCACCTTGATCATGGCGGTCCTTTCGGCCGGTAGCGGGGCACGCCGCGCGGCGGCGTCACCCCGAGATACCCAGGCGGCGCACGCGGCAAGCTCGGGTCTCCTGCGTAACGTTGTGACCTTTGTCACGGTCGTTCGTGGGGCGTATAGTCACGAAACGATGGAAATCGTGCGACAATGGGACCTGTCCGCCCTCGGCACCGTCGGCGCCGCCCTCGGCGACTCCACCAGATTCGGCATCTACGAGCACGTGGTCGGGGCGGTCGAGCCGGTGTCGGCGAGCGAGGTCGCGGCCGTGTTCGGGCTGCACCGCACCGTCGCACGCTCACACCTCGAGAAGCTCGCCCAGGCCGGTCTGCTCACCGTGGGCACGCGGCGCAACCCGCGCGGCGGCCGCCCGGCCAAGGTCTACTCGCCGGCGGCGTCGCGCCTCGACATCCAGGTGCCGCCGCGGCGCTATCAGGGCCTGGCCGGCATGCTGGCGCGCGTGGCGGGGCGGCTCGACGGCGATCCGGCGATGGTGGCTCACGAGGTGGGCTACGAGATCGGTCGCGAGGTGGCCGCCGGCCTGTCGTCGAACGGCCACCGCGCGGGCGACCTGGGCGCGGTGATCGCTTACCTGGGTGCGGCCGGCTGCAGCCCGCACGTCGAACGACGCGCCGACGGCACCGTGGTGCTCGCGGTCGGCAACTGCGTGTACCGCGAGGTCGCGGTCGAGCACCCAGACCTCGTATGCGGTCTCGGCAGCGGCCTGCTGTGCGGGCTGCTCGGCGCCGACCCCGCCGGCCATCGCATGACCGCCTCGTTGCTCGAGGGCGACCCCGCCTGCGTGCACGAGTTCGCCGCGTCCGCGTAGCGCGGCCCCGCCTGCGGGATCACCTCTCGACCTTCGAGCCGGCGCTCACCCGCACGGCGCCCTCTGTCCGACCCGTCGATCGCCGGCGCTGCGCCTGCGCCTGTCCGACTTCGGGTCCGCCGCCGCGCCGCTCCCGCGCTCCCGCTACCAGCCCGGCAGGGTCTGTGCGCCCTCGAGCGCGCGCAGGTCGGTGAGGTCCTCGTCTACTTCGAGGATGCCGCGGTAGGCGCCGGCGTCGTCGCGCACGGCGACGTAGCGCGTGTAGCAAAAGCGGCCGTTCTCGTCGTGCCAGCCCTCGGCCACGTCGCGCTCACCGCTCTTGAAGGCGGCGAGGATGGCCTCGAGAGTCTCGAGCGACTCGGCCGGGTGACAGGCGCGCACGTCCTTGCCGATGAAGTGCGGGTCGCAGGTGCGGTAGGTGCTCCCCGACCAGTAGCGCAGCACGTCGTTCTCGTCGGCGAAGCTGATGTCGGCGGGGAGCATGCGCAACACGAAGCGCAGGTGGTCCCCGTCGATCGCGCCTCGCTGAAAGAAGAGGGTCATGGCCGGGCTCCTTCGTCGCCGCCGGTTGGCCTGGCACCGCCCGGACCGAAGCGGCCTGGCCGTACCGCCCTGAGTCTAGCTGTTCGTGGCGCTCGAGTCGCGCCGAGCGACTTCGTCGGCGGCGCTCACCCAGGCGTGACTTCGTCGCGCGGGTAGTCCGCCGAGCGACTTCGTCGTCGGCGCTCACCCAGGCGTGACTTCGTCGCGCGGGTAGTCCGCCGAGCGACTTCGTCGTCGGCGCTCACCCAGGCGTGACTTCGTCGCGCGGGTAGTCCGCCGAGCGACTTCGTCGTCGGCGCTCACCCAGGCGTGACTTCGTCGCGCGGGTAGTCCCACAGGGGGGCGGCCATGGCCGCGCGCAGCGCCTCGCGGCCGTCGTGCAGGACCGGGGGGCCGTGCGTGACGAGCACCCGCTCGACGTCGAGGTCGAGCAGCGGCCGCATGGTCGGCAGGAACACGTGGTCGTGCCAGTGCGGATCGGTCGAAGCCTGCTGCCAGACTCGCAGCCCGCCCTCGAAGCCGATCACCGCGTCGCCGAACGCGAGCGCCCGGTGCTTGGCGAAGTAGAGCGGCGTCTCGGAGCGCCGCGGCTTGCCGATGGGCAGCGCCAGGGCGACGCCGGCCACGGCCTGGCCGGGCACGATCTCGGTCAGCGGCGTGTCCGGGTCGAGCAGCCGGCGCACGACGGCGCGGTGTCCCCAGATCGCCGTCGGCAACGCGCGGCGGTAGCGGAAGTAGAGCTCTTCGGCGCTGCGCGTGTGGTAGGGGATGGTGATCAGGATGTCGAGCCGCTCGGCGTCGCGGGCCAGGCGCTCGAGGCCGCGGTCGACCGCGGCGCGGGTCGGCGAGCCGGGGGCGGGGAGGAGGGGGTCGACGAGCGTGAGACCGTCGGCGACCAGGGCGAAGCTCGCCACCTCGTGCCCCCACTCGATGCGCGTGTGCCACTCGGGGTGGCGTGTCGTCCAGCGCCAGATACGGCGTGCGACCTCGTCCATGCCGTCCTCCTCGTGGGCCACGGCGTGCCCGCCCGCGCCCCTTCGAGAAGACTACACCGCCGAGCGCGGGCAACGCGCCGGTCGCCCTATACGGTCTGGTTCCCGGGAGGCCGCTTCAGTGATCGTCGGCGTCGGGCGAGGGCGCGTCGGGCGGGGCGGCGGGCGGTGGCTCTGAGCCGCCGCCCGCCGCCCCGCCCGCGCCCGGCGCCTGTCCGTGCGAGGGTCGCGTCGCGGCGGAGCCGGAGCGGCGCGCGCGCACCGCGCCACGCAGCAGCCACTCGACCTGGGCGTTGACCGAACGCAGGTCGTCGGCGGCCCAGCGCTCGAGCTCGCGCCAGAGCGCCGGGTCGATGCGCAGCAGGAACTGCTTGCGAGGCGCCACCGGGCTACCTCACCGTCGCCGTCGTGGTCCGGCCGCCGCCCATCGCCGACCGAGCTGCCGTCGTGCCGTCGCCGGCCGTCACTGATAGAGCGTGCCGGTGTTGATGACGGGCGTGACCTGCGACTCGCCGCAGAGCACCACCATGAGGTTGCTCACCATGGTCGCGCGTCGCTCCGGGTCGAAGTCGACCAGGTTCTTCTCGTTGAACTCGTTGAGCGCCTGCTCGACCATGCTGACGGCGCCGCGCACGATCTTCTTGCGGGCGGCGATCACGGCCTCGGCCTGCTGGCGGCGCAGCATGGTCTGGGCGATCTCGGGCGCGTAGGCGAGGTGCGTGAGACGCGCCTCGTCGACCGTGACGCCGGCCTTGGCCAGGCGCTCCTTGAGCTCCTCGCGCAGCGCCTCCGAGACGTCGTCGACGTTGCCGCGCAGGGTGATCTCGCTGTCGGCGTCCTCGCCGTGGTCGTAGGCGTAGGCGGTCGCCAGATGCCGCAGCGCCGTCTCGCTCTGCATCGACACGTACGCTTCGAAGTCGTCGACGTCGAAGATCGCCTGCGCGGTGTCCTGCACGTGCCACACGACGACGGCGGCGATCTCGATCGGGTTGCCGGCCTTGTCGTTCACCTTCAGACGATCGCCGTTCAGGGTACGGGCTCGCAGGGAGACCTTGTAACGCGGCAGCCGGCGGGCCGCCTGCGTGCCGCCGGTGTCGCCGCCGCCGCCGCGTCCGCCGGAGCCGCGCGAGCGGCCCTGCGATGCCGGGCCGTTTGCGTAGAACGGGTTGCCCCAGCAGAGGCCGCCCTGGCGCGTGGTGCCCCGGTAGTTACCGAACAGGATCAGCAGACGCGCCTCGTTGGGCTGCAGCGTGAAGTAACCGGGCGTCGACAGGATCGCGAAGAACAGCGATACGATCCCGCCGATCAGCAGGCTGACGTTGGGCTGGGTGCCGCCGCCGGCGGTCGTCGTGCCGTGCACGGCCGACTGCCAGAACAGTACCCCGGCCGCCGCGTAGAGGGCGAGGGTGACGGGCGCCATGATCCACCCGCTCAGCACTTTGACACTGTGTTCCTTGTTCATCGGTTCCTCCATCCAGGCCGGGTTCGACGGGTCTCCGCGCTCCCCCCGGCGCGGCTCGGGATCATCTGGTCGGGCTGATGCTCGATCGCGGCGACATTCGGCTGCGTTGCGGTCGTCATCGTCGCCACGTGCACGGCCCGGCTCCTCACGAGCGGCTCAGGCGCAGCGCCTCGCCCCAGCTCAGTTTGGCGCCGCCGCGCACCAGGGCGAACGAGTAGATGCGCGCGGCGGTGGCGGCGACGAGCACGGCGGCGGCGAGCGTCAGGGCCGCGGAGAGGGCCACCTGCCAGGCGGGCACGTGGACCAGGGCGATCCGCACCGGCATGAGGACCGGCGCCATGGGCGGCACGAACGAGACCACCGTGAGCCACCAGGCGCCCGGCGTGGCGATGGCCACGTACATCAGCAGGAAGCTGATCATGAGGATCATCAGGATCGGCATGGTGACGAAGCCGATCTCCTCCTGCCGGGCGACGAGAGCCCCGGCGGCGGCGCACGCGAAGGCGTAGAGAGCGAAGCCCAGCAGGAACCAGAGCAGGACCATGGGCAGCAACACCCAGATGGTCGAGGGGATCTCGGCGCGCTTGACCAGCGCGTTGGCGACGAGGCCGGCGCCGACGGTCACGCCGATCTGCACGAAGCCCACGAGGCCGATGCCGAGTACCTTGCCGGCCAGCAGCCGACTCGGCCGCACGACGGCGAGCAGGACCTCGGCGGTCCGCGACGTCTTCTCCTGCGCGACGCCCTGGGCCACCGCCTGCCCGTACATGGCGATGCTCATGTACAGGAGCAGACCGGCGATGACGGCCGCGAGGCTGTGCGCGGTCTGGTCGGCCGGCGCGGGGTTGAGCGCGACCACCGTGAGGGGCGCCGGCGTGAGCGCGCGGCTCACCGCCGACGGCGCCAGCCCGCTCGCGACAAGGGCCGCCCGCAGGTGCGTCTCGCTCACGACCGCCTGCAGCAGGGCGCGCAGTGTGGGGTCGAGGTCCTGCCGGACCTGGGCGGTTGCACGGTCGCCGCTCACGACCAGCGCCACATCGAGCACCTTCGATCGGACGTCCGTCTGCGCGCCGGCCACGCTCGGTAGATCGACGAGGCGCACCTTCACGCCGGCCGCGCTCGCGGCACGCTGCAGCGCCGGGGCGAGCGCCTGCGTCGAGGTCCCCACGAGGCCGACGGGTGTCGGCTTGGCCGGCTTATGGAACAGCGACGGCGCCACGATGACCGCCAGGACGAGCACGACGCTGATCGCCGTCACGATGCGGATGGTACGGCTGCGCAGGCGCTCGTCGATCTCGCGGCGCGCGACCAGCCAGACAGAGGACGTGCCGCTCATCGCCGCACCAGCTCTCGGTAGACGTCGACCAGATGACCACGCTCGTAGCCGAACTGCTCGACCGGCCCGGCCGCCTGGGCCGCCGCGAGGACGGCCTGAGCGTCGGCGTCGCCGGCGAGGTCGAGGACGACGCCCTCGCCGTCTTCGCCCTCGGCGCGCACGCCGGCCAGGCCCTGCTCCCAGCCGGCCGGCGCGTCGACCTTCACGCGCAGGCGGCGCGGCAGCCGACCGCGCAGCTCGTCGAGCGTACCGGCGGCGAGCACTCTGCCTTGTTCGAGCACGACGACGCGGTCGCAGAGGCGCTCGACCAGGTCGAGCTGATGGCTCGAGAAGAGGATGGCGTGGCCGCCGTCGGCCTCGGCGCGCAGGATCGTCGAGAGCTCGTCGACGACGCTCGGGTCGAGGCCGGCGAAGGGCTCATCCAGCACGAACAGGTCGGGGTCGTGCACCATCGCGACGGCGAGCTGCACGCGCTGCTGGTTGCCGTGCGACAGGGCGATCGTCAGGTCCTGAGCGCGCGCCGCCAGGTCGAGGCGCCCGAGCAGCTCGCCGGCGCGCCGTTCGGCCGTCGCGCGGTCGAGCCCGCAGAGCCGGGCGAAGTAGACGAGCTGGGGCAGGATCTTCATCTGCGGGTACAGGCCGCGTTCCTCGGGCATGTAGCCGAAGCGCAGGCGGTCGTCGAAGCCGACCGGATGGCCACGCCAGACGATCTCGCCCTCCCGCGGCTGCAGGATGCCCATGACGGCGCGCATCGTCGTGGTCTTCCCGGCGCCGTTGCGCCCGACCAGGCCGACGATCTCGCCGCCGGCCACCGTGAACTCGACCCCGTCGACGGCGAGGCGCTCGCCGAAGCGGTGGCGCAGTCCCGACACGCGCAGTTCAGGCCGGCCGCCCTGTCCGGCGGTCATCGGGCCTCTCCCGGTCGGCTCCCGTGCATCGCGGCACCTCTCATCGCAGGTCTTGAGGACACGGCCGCCATCAACCGAGGTAGCGGAACGTCGGCCACAGCGCCTGCCAGCTCTCCCGGGGCTGTCGGCAGATCCAGACCGGCGCCCCCTGATCGTCGTTGTTCACGTCCAGATGGTCGTTCAACTGCGTCGCCAGGCGCACGCTGCCGAAGCTGCGCTCGAGGAAGTCGCGCTCGAAGCCGACGGCCACGACCGTCGTGGCGCTCGCCGGCGGCGGCCCCCAGTACCAGAAGCCGTCGTGGCCGCTGTAGGCCTGGGGCAGCCCGAGAGGGGACCCGAAGCGGTCGATCGCGCCGGCCTCGGCGTAGCTTGTGGTGAGCAGCACGGTCGTGGCCCGCTCGCTCGCCGGTAGCCCGTGGTAGACGCCGGCGATCTCGCTTACGTAGGTCGGCCAGCCCACCGTCTCGAGGGCGTCGTAGTTGAGCGAGCCGATGTTCGTGTTGTGGAGGTTGGCCACCGGGATCACCGGCAGGGTGACGACCACGGCCGTCAGCGCCGTCAGCGCCACGGCGGCGATCAGCAAGCCGCGGCGCAGGCGCGCCCGGCCGCGGCTCATCCAGGCGAGCGTGGCCGGCGCCCCGGTCGCGAGCAGCAGCGGGATGAGGCCGCCCAGGTAGTAGGGCTTGCCGCCGGTGACGATGAAGACCGCGGCAAGCACGACCCAGCTCCAGCCGAGCGCGCGGCAGAAGCGCAATGCCGGGTCGCGTAAGAGGCGCACGAGACCGGCGATCCAGATGGGCGCCAGGTAGGGGCTGACCAGCACGAGCTGGAAGGGCAGGAAGGCCCAGCGCGGCTCGGAGGTGCCGGAGCGGCCGGCCGCGATCGAGTGGGCCACGGCGAGCTGCGGCCAGCCGTGCTGGGCCTGCCAGGCCAGGTAGGGCGCCCACAGCAGGGCGGCGATCAGCGCACCCTCCCAGAGCCAGGGCGAGGCGAGGCGGCGCCGCGGGCCGGCGAGCGCGATGCCGGCGAGCACGCCGATAGTGAGGAACGCAACGAGGTCCTTGTTCAGCAGGCCGATGCCGGCGACGAGCCCGACCGCGAGCCACAGGCGGTCGTCGCCGCTGCGCAGGATGCGCACGACGAGGAAGACGAGCAGGGTCCAGAAGAACAGGTCGAGCGGCGTCGTGCCGAACAGGTGGGCCGCCGCGAGCAGCAGGGGGCTGACCGCCATCGCGGCCGCGGCGAGGAGCTGCGCGGCCTTACCGCCGCCGAGCTCGCGGCAGGTGAGCGCGGTGATGGCGACGGTCGCGCCGGCGGCAAGGGCCGACGGCAGGCGCAGGACGACGAGCGAGCTCGGCGCGACGTCGGTGAGCGCCCGGGCGAGCAGCGGTACGAGCGGCGGCAGGTCGGGATAGCCCCAGGCGAGGTGGTGGCCGGCGACCAGGAAGTAGAGCTCGTCGCCGTGGTAGCCGTAGCGGCCGGAGAAGGCGATGAGCAGCAGGGCGACGGCGGCGGAGAGCGCCGCGAGCGGTGCGAGCACGAGGCGCGGCAGGGCGCCCGGCGACGGCGCGCGCGCGCCGTCGCCGGGCGCCCCGAGGCCGGCTCCCCGCGTATCGTCTGCCCTTGCCGCCACGACTCAGGACTCCTTCGACCGTGCTCCGACGTGATCTCCGCACAGATAGTATCGTGATATCACATAGGAATCAAACGGCGGCGCGCGGGCAGGCTGACGAGTCAACAGAAGCGGACGGGGCGGGGCGCCGCAAGGCGCCCCGCCCCGTCCGGGCGTGCATGCTTCTGGCGGCCTTCGCTTAGGCGAGCACCGCGTCGACGGCCACCATGTGCTTGCTCAGGCCGAGGTCGACGTCGCCCACGCCGAGGGCGCGGCCGACGAACTGGGAGAGGTAGACGATCGGCACGTCGACCCAGCCGAGGTCGGTCTTTTTGATGTCGCCCTGGCGGCTGTCGAGGTTGACCTGGCAGAGCGGGCAGGCGCAGGCGATCGCCTGGGCGCCGCACTCGCGGGCGTTGGCCACGATCTTGCGCACGAGCTCGATCACGATGGTCTGCTCGCAGAGGGCGAGCGAGGCGCCGCAGCAGTCGGTCTTGAAGGTCCAGTCGACCGGCTCGCAGCCGAGCGCCTCGAGGACCTCGTCCATGTGGGTCGGGTACTCGGGGTCTTCGGCCAGGGTGACCTTGGGCGGCCGGGTGAGCAGGCAACCGTAGTAGGCCGCCACCTTGAGGCCGTCGAAGGGCCGCGTGGCCTTGGCCTTGAGCGCCTCGAGGCCGACCTCGTCGTGGTAGAAGTCGACGAGGTTGAGCACGCCCACGCCGCCGGCGTAGGGCCGGCCGACCACCTGCGCGACGTCGCGCGCCGTCTCGGGGTCGTCCATCTCGTGGTTGGTCGCCATGAAGCGTGCGAAGCAGGCGGCGCAGGGCACGGCCACGCGGTCGAGGCCCAGGTCGTCTTTGACCTTGGCCATCTCGTTGGCCGGCAGGGCGGTCGCCAGCAGGCGGTTGGTGGCGTGCGCCGCGGTGTTGCCGCAGCACTCCCAGCCGGGGATCTCGACGAGGTCGACGCCGAGCCGGGCGGCCGAGGCCAGGAACGAGCTGTCGAGTTCCTTGGCGGTGCCGTGCAGCGAGCAGCCGGGGTAGTAGGCGACGCGGCTCACGGCGCACCTCCGTCGGACGGCAGCGGACGCGACGTGTCGGGCAGGTCCATGGCGGCGGCGACCGCGCGCTTGTCGTGCTCGATGCGGTCGGCCACCTGCGCCATGCGCTTCATCTGGGCGCGGTCGCCGATCGTCGGCATCGGGTTGATCTTGCCCTTCATGAACATCTGGATGCCCATCACGACGTCGTCCATGAGGCCCGACGGCCGCGTCGCCTTGTCGAGGGCGAGCAGCTCGACCTCGTAGAGGCGGCCCCAGCGCCGGAACGACTGGTAGTTGAGCTTGAGGATGTTGGCGAAGGGCGCGTCGGCGTGCACGCGGCCGGTCTCGCGGGCAATCATGCGCAACTCGTCCATGATCGCCGCGATGTCGATGCTCTGCGGGCAGCGCGTGGAGCAGGTCTCGCAGCCGGTGCACAGCCAGATGAAGCGGCTGTCGACGGCGGCGTCGACCGCGCCGAGCTGCACGGCGCGCATGATCTGTGCCGGGTGCAGGTCGCCGAAGCCGGCGACCGGGCAGCCCGTGCTGCACTTCTTGCACTGGTAGCACTTGTAGGCGTTCTCGCCCGAGCCACGGTTGACGCGGCGGGCGAGCGTGGCGTCGATGGTCGTCACGTCACCCTCCTTTCCGCTACGCCACCGTCGGACGCGGCATGAGGCCGGCCGACTCGACGATCTCGGGCACGGCCACTTCCCACTCGACCGCCATCAGGTGGACGCCGGCGACGCCCTCGATCTCGGCGATCTCCTTGATCATCTCGACGGCCAGCTTCTTGCCCTCGGCCTGCGCCGGCGGGCCCTTCTCGACGCTCGCCATGCGGTCGACGATCTCCTGCGGCACGTCCATGCCGGGCACGAAGTTCTTCATGTACCGCGCCGCGCCGACGCCCTTGAGCGGCGTGAGGCCGGCGAGGATCTTGATCTCCTTGTGCAGGCCCAGGGCGCGCACCTCCTCCATCCACTTCTTGAACTTGGGGACGTTGAAGATGCACTGGGTCTGCATGAAGTCGGCGCCGGCCTCGACCTTCTTCTTCAAGCGCAGAGCACGGAACTCGAACGGGTCGCCGAACGGGTTCTCGGCGCAGCCGATGAAGAGCCGCGGCGCGACGTCCATGTCGTCGCCGCACTGGAACTTCTTCTCGTCGCGCATCTGCTTGTACATGTGGATGAGGTTGATGGCGTCGAGGTCGTGCACGCCCTTGGCCTCGGGGTGGTTGCCGAAGCTCATGTGGTCGCCGGTCAGGCAGAGGATGTTCTTGATGCCCAGCACCGAGGCGCCCAGGATGTCGGCCTGCATGGCGAGGCGGTTCCGGTCACGGCAGGTCATCTGCATGATCGCCTCGAGGCCGTTCTGCTGCGCCTGATAGCCCGACACGAGCGAGCTCACGCGCACGACCGCCGTCTGGTTGTCGGTGATGTTGACCGCGTCGACGAAGCCTTTGAGGATCTTGGCCTTCTCCTCGATCACGCTGCCGTCGGCGCTCTTGGGTGGGCCGCACTCGCCGGTGACGACGAACTTGCCCTCGGCGAAGAGTCGCTCGATGTTGCTGCCAGCCTTGTACTCGGTGGCGGGGGTCATACCGGCTTCGCCTCCTCACGCACCATCTTCCGTGGTCCGCCGGAGCTGCTCTTGCTCCAGTTCTTGGGCGGCCGGTTGACGAGCATCAGTTCCTCGCGGCCCTGGGCCTTGAGGCGCTCCCAGATGAGCGCCCAGGCACAGTCGATGTCTTCTTTCTCGGGCGTCGTGACCTCGCACTTGCCGTCGTGCGAGCCGCCGCACGGACCGTTCATGAGACTCTTGGAGCAGCGCACCACCGGGCAGATGCCGGCGGTCTCGCCGATCACGCAGTCGCCGCAGGCGCCGCAGCGCTCGAGCCACATGGCGTGCTCCTGGGGCATGCCCAGCATGTTGGTGTTGACGGCCGGCACCACGAGCTTGGGTGCGAACTTCTCGGCCATCGACTGGATGCCGATGCCGCAGGCCATGCTGAGCACCAGGGGGTACTCGTCGACCTTGGCGGCGATCGCGTCCAGGTACTCCCACTCGCACTGGCGGATGGCCGCGGTGTGCTCGATCTGCACGTCGCGGCCGGCCTCCTTGGCCTTGATGCGCAGCTCCGAGGCGAGGATCTCCGCCTCTTTCTCTCCGCCGGTCAGGCAGACGGCGACACAGGTGTCGCAGCCGGCCACCAGCACCTTGTCGTGCCCTTCGGTCATGCCGTAGATCTCGTCGAAGGGCTTGCGTTCGGCTGTGATCATCTCGACTGTCCTTCCTCCACGAAGACCGCGGTCATGCGGGGCTGTCGGTGGCTGGGTCGTCGGGCATGGCGAGGTCGCCCATCTGCTCGCGCACGAGCTCGTGAGCGGTGAAGCCCTCGCGCGGGCGCACCGGGTTGGGGCCGAGGCCGCGGATGCGCGCGGTGAACTCGCGCGCGGTCTCGGCGAACTGCGGGCCCATGGCCGACGACATGTTGTACATCTCGACGCGGCCGGGATCGATGCCGACCTCCTCGAGCAGCTTCTTGACGTAGCCGACCCGCTTGCGTGCCCAGAGGTTGCCCTTGAGGTAGTGACACTCCCCCTCGAGGCAGCCGGCAGCGTAGACGCCGTCGGCGCCGGCCTCGAGCGCCTTGAGCAGGTGGATCACCTCGAGCTTGCCCGTGCAGGGCAGCTTGATCATGCGGATGTTCGAGGGGTACTGCAGCCGCATGCTGCCGGCCAGGTCGGCGGCGGCGTAGGCGCAGTAGTGACAGGCGAAGACGATGATCTCGGGCTCGAAGCCCTCGTTTGCCGGCAGCGCCTGAGCGGCCTTCTCCGCGCTTTCGACGGGGGCCGCGGCGGCCGCGGCGGGTTCGTCGGCCATCTCAGCTCACCTCCATCGTGAGGGCCTCTTCTTTGGCGAAGATCTGGGCGTCGGTGTAGTGGTGCAGGACGATCGCCTTGGCCGGGCACTCGCTCACGCACACGCCGCAGCCCTGGCAGGCGGCCGCCTCGATCACGGCCTTCTTGGCGACCGGGTCGATGGTCGGCACCTCGTAGGGGCAGATGCGCACGCAGGTGAGACACGCGGCGCACTTGTCCTGATCGACCTCGGCGACGACGCCGCCGGCCTTCAGGGCCGGCTTGGCGAGGATCGCGGCGGCCCGGCCGGCGGCCGCGTAAGCCTGGCTGACCGACTCGTCGATGCTCTTCGGGTAGTGGGCGCCGCCGCACAGGAAGATGCCCTCGCTCGAGAAGTCGACGGGGCGCAGCTTGACGTGGGCCTCGAGGAAGAAGCCGTCGCCCTGGAGCGGCACCTTGAGCATCTTGGACAGCTCGGAGGCGCCGTCGCTTGCCACCGTCGGGGTGGCCAGCACGAGCAGGTCGAGCGGCAGCTCGATGCGGCGCTGCAGGTAGGGGTCAGTGTAGGCGACCTTGACCGGCGTGCCGGGCTTGCCGTTGGCGGCGCTGCCGGCGCTCACGATCTCGGGCTTGGAGTCGTTGTCGTACCGCGTGAAGATCACGCCGAGCTCGCGCGCCCTGGTGTAGTACTCCTCGAAGAGGCCGAAGGTGCGGACCTCCTTGAACCACACGTAGACCGGCCGCTCGGGGTTCTGTTCCTTCAGGCGGATGGCGTTCTTGACGCTCTGCTGGCAGCAGGTCCGCGAGCAGTAGTTGGCGCCTTCCTCGAGCGAACCGGCGCAGAGGATGAAGCCGACCGCCCCGGTCTTGGCGAGGCGCGCCGGCTCCTCGGCGAAGAGGTGCTCGAGGTCGAGGCCGGTGACGATCCTGTCGCTCTGGCCCAGGCCGTAGATGTCGGGCCGGGCCTCCTGCGAGCCGGTGGCCACGATCACGACGCCGTGGTCGATGGGCGTGCGGACGCCGTCGCTAGTCGCGATCACGCTCGAGAAGTTGCCGATGAAGCCGTGGAAGTCGGCGAGGCGCGCGTCGAGGTGGATCTTGACGTTGGGGTTGTCGATGACGCGCCGCTCGAGGGCCGCGGCGAAGTCGGCCGGGTGCGAGCCCTTGATGGTCTGGTCGAGCTCGAGCACGCGGCCGCCGAGTGCGGCGGCGCGCTCGATGAGATGGACCTCGTGGCCCATGTCGCCGAGGGCGTTGGCCGCGGTCATGCCGGCCACGCCGCCGCCGAGGACGATGGCGGTGTGGGTGAGCGGCACGTCGACCTTGTAGAGCGGCTCGAGCAGGCGCGCCCGGGCCACCGACATGCGGATCAGGTCCTTGGCCTTGGAGGTCGCCTCGTCGGGGTGGTCGCGGTGCACCCAGCTCGCCTGGTCGCGGATGTTGGCCATCTCGAACAGGAACGGGTTGAGGCCGGCCTCGCGCAGGGTGTCCTGGAAGATCGGCTCGTGGGTACGGGGCGTACAGCTCGCCACCACCACGCGGTTGAGGTCGTGCTCGGCGACCATGTCCTTGATGAGGGTGAGCGAGTCGGACGAGCACGTGTACATGGTGTCGTTGGCGTAGACCACGCCGGGCAGCTTGAGGGCGTACTCGGCGACGCCCTCGACGTCGATCACGCCGGCGATGTTCGAGCCGCAGTGGCAGACGAACACCCCGACGCGGGGTTCGACCCCGACGACGTCGGTCTCGGCCGGGTACTCCTTGTCGACCGTGAGCGTGCCGCGCGAATCGGCCAGACCGGTCATCACCTTGGCCGCCGCGGCGCTCGCCTGGGCCACCGAGTCGGGGATGTCCTTGGGCTCGCCGAACGGGCCGACGACGTAGACGCCCTCGCGGCTCGAGTCGAGCGGCGCGTATTCGTGCAGCTCGCAGAAGCCGTGACGGTTGAGGGCCACGCCGAGGGCGCCGGCGGCCGCCTGCGCCTTGCGCGCCGGCTCGAGGCCGGCGCTGAGCACGACCATGTCGTAGCGGTCGGTGTGGAGCTCGCCGGCTTCGTCTTCCCAGGTGATCAGCAGGTCGTGGGTGGCCGGGTCCTCCTTGATGTACGAGGGCCGCGAGCGGATGAAGCTCACGCCCATGTTCTGGGCGCGCTCGTAGAAGGCGTCGAAGCCCTTGCCCTGGGCCCGCATGTCCATGAGGAAGACGTCGGGCTTGCAGTCGGGCACGTGGTCGATCGTGAGCATGGCCTGCTTGTTGGCGAACATGCAGCAGACGCTCGAGCAGTACTCGTGGTCCTGGTCGCGCGAGCCCACGCACTGGATGAAGGCGATCTTCTTCGGGTGCTCGCCGCTGGACGGCCGCTTGATCTCGCCCACGGTCGGCCCCGAGGCGGAGAGCATGCGCTCGTACTCGAGGGCCGACAGGATGTCCGGGTAGCGGCCATAGCCGTACTCGCCCTTGTCGCCGGGGTCGTAGAGGTCGAAGCCGGTGGCCAGCACGACGGCCCCGACCTCGACGTCGAACTCGCGGTCGCGCTCGCCGTGCACGAGGGCGCCGGGCCCGCAGGCGCGTACGCACTCGAGGCACTCGGAGCAGACGGCGCAGTTGAGGCAGCGCTTGGCCTCGGCCACGGCCTGCTCGGCGCTGAAGCCGGTGTTGACCTCGTCCCAGGTGAGCTTGCGGGCCGTGCCCGGCA
Source organism: uncultured Actinomycetes bacterium (assembly GCA_963767005.1). Lineage (GTDB taxonomy): Bacteria > Actinomycetota > Thermoleophilia > UBA2241 > UBA2241 > Bog-752. Next base: position 31,849 of record CAVYCN010000007.1, on the reverse strand, counting down.
GTTGCGGCATGGTGGTGCGCGCCATGACCTCGGTCTGACGCAGCACGTCGTCGTCGGGCTTGGCCTCGTCGAGCGAGTCGTCGTCGAGCGGCAGGAGCTCCTCGCCGCGCAGGAAGTTGTGGACGGCGCGCGCGCCGCGCCGGCCGGCGGCGACGGCCTCGATCGCCGTCCAGGGGCCGCGGGCCGCCGCGTCGCCGCCGGCGAAGACGCCCTTGCGGCCGGTGGCCTGGGTCTGCTTGTCGGTCACGATCTGGTTCTTCTCGACCTTGACGCCGCGGGCGCCCTTCGAGAAGTCGTCGACCATGCCCTGACCGGTCGCGAACACGACGGTGTCGCAGGCAAGCTCGCTGAAGCTGTTGTCGAGCGGCACGGGCGGGCGCCAGCCGCGTTCGTCGGCGTCGCCCAGCGTGCAGGCCGTGAACTCGACCCTGCTGGCGCGGCCGTCGGGCCCGGGTACGACGGCGGTCGGCATGCACGAGCAGATGAAGCTGATCGATTCGGCGAGGCCCTCTTCGATCTCGTCGGCCGAGGCCGGCATGGTGGCGTCGTCCTCGATGCAGACGAGGGTGACCTTCTCGGCGCCCAGGCGCACGGCCGTGCGGCCGGCGTCGAAGGCGACGTCGCCGCCGCCGATCACGATGACGTTCTTGCCCATGTCGATGGGCTTGCCCAGGGTGGCGTCGCGCAGCAGGTCGACCGCGGTGAAGACGCCCGTGGCGTCGGCGCCGGGGATCGGCAGCGCGCGGCCGCCCTGGAGGCCGGTCGCCAGGTAGACGGCCTTGTAGCCGTCCTTGAGCAGCGAGTCGATGGTGAAGTCGTAGCCGGCCGCCTTGTCGCACTGCAGGTCGACGCCGAGCGCCACGATACGGTCGATGTCCTGCTGCAGGGCGGCCTTGGGCAGGCGGTACTCGGGGATGCCGAAGCGCAGCATGCCGCCGGGCTCGGGCTTGGCTTCGAAGACCGTCGTCTGGTAGCCGAGCAGGGCGAGGTCGCGGGCGCACGACAGGCCGCTCGGGCCGCCGCCGACGATCGCCACCTTCTCGTCGAACCTGACCTCGGCGGGGTCGGGCAGCGGCACGTTGTCGACCGCGTAGTCGGAAAGAAAGCGCTTGAGGCCGGCGATCGCGATCGGCTGCTCGATCTCGCCGCGCGTGCAGTCGGTCTCGCACTTGTGCGTGCAGACGCGACCGCAGACGGCGGGGAAGGGGTTGGGCTCGCTCGCCACGCGGTAGGCGTCGGCGAAGCGCTGCTCGCCGATCAGCGCGACGTAGCCCTGGGCCGAGGTGTGCACGGCGCAGGCGCGCTTGCAGGGCGAGTGGCCTTTCTTGGTGACCGCGTAGGTGTTGGGGATGGCCTGCGGGTAAAGCTTGTAGATGGCCTTGCGCTCGCCGAGCTCCTCGTTGTACTGGTCGGCCACGGTGACGGGGCAGACCGGGGCGCACTCGCCGCAGCTCGTGCAGAGGTCGGGGTCGACGAAGCGGGCGTGGTGGTAGACCTTGGCGCGAAAGTCGCCGGGCGCGCCGTCGAGGCCGGTGAGCTCGGCGTTCGTGACGATCTCGATGTTCAGGTGTCGCCCGGCTTCGACCAGCTTGGGCGCCAGCGTGCACATCGAGCAGTCGTTGGTGGGGAAGGTCTTGTCGAGCTGCGACATGTGGCCGCCGAGGGCCGGCGACTTCTCGACGAGGTAGACCTTGTACCCGCCTTCGGCTAGGTCGAGCGAGCATTGGATGCCGGCGACGCCGCCACCAAGGACGAGAGCAGCACCGGTCGTGGTGGGACCATTGGGCCTGGCCATACACTCTCCTTCGCGAGTCGGCAGACTTGCCGTCGAGGCACACTTGCCGTCCGGGCACACTTGCCGTCGGGTGAGACTTCCGCTGATTCCACGATCCGCAGGGAGAACCACAAGAAGTATAGCGGTGAGGATGTGTGCTCGTCGACCGCATGGCGGGCAAGATTGAGCGACTTTGTTTGGTCCGGTGTGCGGACCTGTGCGGTGTTGCAGCGGGCTCTGCCGGCGGCGCCGGGCTGCGCCGGCCGCGCCGGCGGCTGCGCGGAGGTGAGGACTCGGGCTCTCGGTTCGCTCGAGGACGCCGCGGCGTCCGTCGCGGCGTGAGGGCTCGAAGTTCGCCCTCCGTCCTCACCCCCGCTCCGCCGCCCGGCGGGAGGGCTGCGCGGCTCGCCGTGGCTCGGCTTCGCCGAGCACGGGGGGTGGGACGATGGCGGCGGCGGCGACTTCGTCGCGCCGCCGCCCACGGCGCGGACCGTCCTCGCTCACATTGCGGGCCGCTGGTGTGCCTCCGCGCGCGGAGCTCGGCCTTGTGGCCTCGCCTGCGATGCGCCGGGGCTTGAGCTACAGGCTCAGGACCCAGGCGGCCTGGTAGGCGACGACCGCGGCGAAGATGCCGGTGAGCAGCACCGCGGCGACCAGGGCCGTGGGGCGGTGGCGCACGCGCCACAGCACGAGCGAGCCGACCGTGACGACGCCGATCTTGAAGGCCGTCGCGCTCACCGCGCTCTCGTGCAGGAAGTAGCGCATGACGCCGTTCTCCTCGGTGGCGAAGCCCAGCCAGAGCGAGTAGCGCGTGAGCAGCAGGTCACAGACGTTCAGCGTCCAGAGGGCGAGCAGCAGCCAGAACAGGAGCTGCTCGCCGCCGATGCCCCAGCGCGCCAGGCGATGGTGCTGCGTGGAGGTCGACGAGGCGGCGCACTCCGGGGCGGAGGTCGGCAGCGAGGCGGCGCTCGGCGGCGCCGGCGCTGCGGTAATGGCGAGGGGGTCTGGCAGGCTCACGAGGGCAGCCTCGCCGTCTCGATCCACGAGCTGCTGGCGGTGCGCATCCACCAGGCCACGACGTCGCCGCTCACGAGCACCGACTGCACGCCGCCGGCCACGTGCGCGACTGTCACCGGTGTCGCCGCGCCGAGGGCCAGGGCCAGGATCGTGTCGCCGCCGCCCGACGGCTGCGCCCAGACCACCGTGGCGCCGTCGAAGCCGGGGCCCACGAGCACGCGCCCGGCGACGACCTCGCGCTCGGTCAGGGTCTCGACGTCGTAGGTCGTGATCGAGGCCGTGGACCCGTGCCGGTCGGCGCGCAGCCAGGCGAGCGTGTCGCTTGCGAGGATGGGCGGCTCGAAGACCGCGCCCGGCGTCTCCCCGGGCAGGCGCAGGCGGGTGGTCTCGCCGGTCGCCCTGTCGTGCAGGGTGATCTGGAAGGGCGCCCCGGCGCTGCCCTGCTGGGACCAGGCGACGAGCGAGCCTGCAGCCATGAGGAACTGGCCGACGCCGGCCTGCTCGGTGATCACCGTGGGCTTGCCGCCGGCCAGCCCGCAGCCTACGATGCCGCCGTCGCTCAGCCAGAACGCGGTGGCGCCGCTCACGGCCGGCGTGGTCGGCAGTGTGTCGGCCTGGCCCAGCAGCAGCCGGCGGCCGGTGGCGAAGTCGAAGGCATACACGTAGGAGCGCTGCCCGCCGCCGGCCGCCTCCTCCCACACGACGCCGCTGTTCGACAGCGCCGGTGAGGCGACCGATCCGGCGTTCTCGCCGTCGCCGACGAGACGCGACCGTCCGGTGCGCAGGTCCATGAGCACGGTGTAGGGGCCGTCCTGCCAGGCGAGGTGACCGCCGGCCAGGGTCGGGTCGCCGATGCCGGCACCCGGCTCGGTGATGCGCCAGCCCGAGGCTGTGCGGACGACGTGCGGGCGCCAGTTGGCGTGGCTCTGTTCCACGGCAAAGCCGGCGACGCCGAGTATGGCGCCGGCCACGACCACGAGAGCGGCGGCCAGCACCGCCCTCGCGTTCAGCAGACCAGGTGACTCCGTGGGGGGTCCCTCCAGCCCTTCCGCTTGCGCGCACGTACGTCTACCTATCGACGCACGAGGCGGGTGAGCTTTAGCGGGTCGCGGGCCTTCTCATGCAGGTGCAAGGGGGCGGTCATGCCCGCCGAGGGCGCCGGAGCCGCGGCGGCGTCGGTCGGGAGCGGCGTCAGTCGGGCGCGTCGAAGGCGGCGAGGGCGGCCGGCAGCGCCTGGGTGACGCCGTTGCCCACGGCCGGCAGGCCGACGAGCACGGCCGAGATCACCTCGTCGCGCGTGGCGCCCAGCGAGCGCGCGTGGCGCGCGTGGAACGGCACGCCGCTCGTCAGGCGCGTGGCGGCCAGCACGGCCAGGTAGGCGAGCGCCGCGGTCTTGTCGTCGAGGGCGCTCGCCGCGCCGAGGCGCTCGACCGCCTCCATCCACGCGCCGGACTGGGCCGGCGCCTCGCGCAGGAAGGCCTGAAAGGCATCGCTCACTCCGGGCAGCGGCTCGTCCATGGGTCCCCCTCGTCGGTCGTTCGGCTCGCGTGAGTCCGTCGGCCGCATCCTACCGGACGCCCTGGTCCGGTCGCGCGTGGGCCACCTGACAGGTTGGCGCGGGCGACGCCGGCGGATGGTCGCGTCGGGACAGCGACCTGGGCCGCGCGGCGGCGACGGCGCTGATAGAATCCGCGCGCACACCCGCCTCGCTGCACCGCAGCACCGCGCTCCAGGCAAGCGCGAACAGAAACGTCACTCGAAGGGTGGTCGATAGCATGGGTGTCCAGGACCAGTACCGCGACTACGTGATGACCGGCTTCGTCAAACGCATCGAGCCGGTCGTGGTCGACCACGGGCAGGGCGCGCGGCTCTACGATGCCGACGGCAAGGAGTTCATCGACTGCTTCGCCGGCATCTCGGTGACCAACGCCGGCCATCACAACCAGGCCATCCTCGAGGCGGCCAAGGCCCAGGCCGACAAGATCGTCCACGCCTGCAGCTACGTCTACTACGTGCCCACCGTCGGCGCGCTGGCCGAGAAGCTCGCCGAGGTCACCCCGGGCGACCTGCGCAAGACCTTCTTCTGCAACTCCGGCGCCGAGGCCAACGAGGGCGCCCTGCGCCTGGCCAAGCGCTACAGCGGCCGCAGCGAGCTGGTGGCCCTCGAGTCGAGCTTCCACGGGCGCACCTACGCGACCCTGTCGATCACCGGCAACTCGGGCCGCAAGAAGGGCGGCGGACCCTACATGCCGGGCGTCGCCTTCGCCCCCACGCCGTACTGCTACCGCTGCCCGCTCGGCTTGGAGGAGGCGAGCTGCGGCCTGGCCTGCGCCGAGCGCCTGCGCGAGGTCATCCGCCTGCACCTGTCGGGCGACTGCTGCGCCTTCATCGCCGAGCCGGTCATGGGCGAGGGCGGCATCATCACCCCGCCGGCCGGCTACTTTGCGGCGGTCAAGCAGATCCTCGACTCGGAGGGTGCGCTCTTCATCGCCGACGAGGTGCAGAGCGGCTTCGGGCGCACCGGCAAGCTCTTTGCCATCGAGCACTACGGTGTTACGCCCGACATCCTGACGATGGCCAAGGGCATCGCCGACGGCTGGCCGCTGGGCGCCTTCAGCGCGCGCGCCGAGATCGCCGACGCCTTCCAGATCGGCGACCACCTCTCGACCTTCGGCGGCAACCCGGTGAGCTGCGCCGCCTCGCTGGCCAACATCGCCTTCATGACCGAGACCGACCTGCCCGCTCAGGCCGCCGCCAAGGGCGAGCAGCTCATGGCGCGCCTGCGCGCCCACGCCGCCCACGAGTCGCTGATCGGCCAGGTGCGCGGCAAGGGCCTGATGATCGGCGTCGAGTTAGTCAAGGACCGCGAGACCAAGGCCTACGCCACGGCCGAGGCCGGCTTTGTGCGCAACTTCTGCCTCGAGCACGGCGTGCTGATCGGCGTCGGCGGCAACTTCGGCAATGTGCTGCGCCTGCAGCCGCCGCTCGTGATCTCAGAGGGCGAGCTCGACACCGTGTTCGCCACGGTGGCCGAGGCGCTCGAGGCCGCCCACACGGCGGTCGCCTGAGCGCGATCGTTTCGCGGGAGGTGAGGGGACGGCCGCCGGCCGGCGCGGGAGCGCCGGCCGGCGGCCGTCCCGGCTTTCGGGGTCTGGCGCCGGCCGCCGGGATAAGGCAAAGTAGGGCATGGCCGATGGGCGGCACGACGTCCACGGCGCGGGCGAGAGCCTTGGGCAGGCGACCTGCGCCGCGGTACCGGCCAGGCGACGCAAGCCCGGCGGGGGTTGATCGATGGTGGGCATGAACGACGACATGGACTGGCGCGACGGCTCGATCCCGCGCACCCTTCCCGAGGGCATCGGCCTCGACTGGTCGCGCTCGCGCTCGCGCGGCCGCGGCCGGCGGCGGCCTCACCGCCAGGTCCCCTGGACGCTGCTCGTCGTCGTCGTGGTTTTCGTAGTCGGCGCCGTGCTTTGGTTCGACAATCGCACCGACGTGCACCTGCGGCTGCTGTCCGTCCACGTCACGGCGCCAATCTGGGTCGTGGGCATCGCCAACCTGGTCCTGGGCCTGATCCTCGGCGGCGCGCTGGTCGCGCGTGGCCGGCGCTGAGCCGGGTGTGAGCGGGCGGGGGGGGCGGCGGCCATAGCCGCCGCCCCCCGCGCCCGCGCCCCTGCGTCGCCCGCCGGGCGCCGCCGGCGCCTGCGCCAGGTCATCTCCCGCCTCGACGAAGCCTATGGCCGTCCGGTGCTCGCGCCGCGCTTTCCGCCGGTCGGCGAGCTCGTCTACACGGTGCTCTCGCAGAACACGGCCGACGTCAACACCGACCGCACCTTCGCCGAGCTCACGCGGCGCTTTCCCGCCTGGTCGGCGGTGCGCGACGCACCGGTCGCCGCGATCGAGGACGCGATCGCCCTGGGCGGCCTGTCGCACGTCAAGGCGCCCCGCATCGCGGCCATCCTGCGCGCCATCAGCCAAGGCGACGGCGAGCCCGACCTGGGCGTGCTCGACGCGCTCGGCGACGACGAGGCGCTCGCCTGGCTGCGGGGCCTGCCCGGCGTGGGCCCCAAGACGGCGGCCTGCGTGCTGCTGTTCTCGCTCGGGCGGCCGGTCATGCCGGTCGACACGCACGTGCACCGCGTGGCCGGGCGGCTCGGGCTGATCGACCAGGGCGTGAGCGCCGAGGCCGCGCATGCGGTGCTCACCGCTCTCGCCGGCCCCGACCCGGCCGACGTCTACGCGGCCCACGTCGGCCTGGTGCGCCACGGCCGCCGGGTCTGCCACGCGCGCCGGCCGGCCTGCGCACGCTGCCCGCTGGCCGACCTCTGCCCGAGCGCGTTCGCGGTCTGACGGAAGCGGGGGTCGGGCTCTGCGAAACGACGACCACCCCGACCTGGTCATCGTGCTCAGCACGTTCGATCCCCTCTGACCTTCGGCCCGCGACGGGGCGCGGGCGCGCCGCGTTCCGAAGGAGCCGCCTCGCGGGTAGCATCCGGCTGGGACACCGTCCGGCCCACGTCCACAGGAGGAGCGGCCGCATGGCCAAGCTCAGGAACGAGTTCTCAAAGAAGGACTGGAAGCACTGCTGCGGCAAGGGCTGCAAGAAGTGCGCGGTCCACAACGCCTACCTCGATGCCTACGGCAAGAAGGAAGGCGAGAAGAAGTTCGCCAAGGACTACGAGCGCATGCACTGACGCGGAGGCCGCACCGGCGCGCCTGGTCCGTCAGGGGGACTGCGTCGCCGCCCGGGCCTACACGACGTTGTCGCGCGCCCAGAAGATCTCGGGCACGAAGGTCTGGTCTTCGATCGGCGGCCTAGAAGATCTCGGGCACGAAGGTCTGGTCTTCGATCGGCGGGCGCATGTAGCCCTTGTCCTCGCGCCGCGGCGGCAGCTTGAAAGGCTTGGGCGTGAGGTCCTCGTACGGGATCACGCTCAGCAGATGGTGGATGACGTTCAGGCGGGCGCGCTTCTTGTCGTCGGAGTTCACCACATACCAGGGCGAGCGCTTGGTGTCGGTGTAGTGGAACATCTCGTCCTTGGCGCGTGAGTAGCCGACCCACCTGTCCCAGCTCTCGAGGTCCATCTCGGAGATCTTCCAGCGCTTGGTGGGGTCCTGGATGCGGTCCTTGAAGCGCCGCTCCTGTTCCTCGTCGCTCACGCTGAACCAGTACTTCACGAGGATGATGCCGCTGCGGATCAGCATCTCCTCGAACGGCGGGCACGAACGGAAGAACTCGTTGACCTCGTCTTCGCTGCAGAAGCCCATGACGCGCTCGACGCCGGGGCGGTTGTACCAGGAGCGGTCGAAGAGGACCCACTCGCCGGCGGCCGGCAGGTGCGCGACGTAGCGCTGGAAGTACCACTCGGTCTTCTCGCGCTCGGTCGGCACGCCCAGGGCGACCACGCGCACGACGCGCGGGTTCAGGGTCTCGGTGACGCGCTTGATCGTGCCGCCCTTGCCGGCGGCGTCGCGGCCCTCGAAGATGGTGACCACCTTGAGCCCGCGCGCCTTGATCCACTCCTGCAGCTTGACGAGCTCGATCTGCAGCTTGCCGAGCTCCTTGAGGTAGGTCGTATCGTCGAGCTTCTTGCGCGCTTTGGGTTCGGCGTCGCCGGGTTCGTCGGGCTTGTCGGGAGACACGTGGCTCCTTTCGGGTGGCCGCGATCTGCTCAGTCCGCATCGTTTCTGTGAGGCCCCGGTGCCGTCGATCGACTTCGTCGTCGGCGCTCAGGCTTGCATGACTGCGTTGCGCGTAGTCTACGCCCGCGCGAGCCGCGACCGCATGTTGGCGTCGGCGACGTCGCCGACGCGGGCGCCCGTTGGCCCGGCGCTCGCGCCGGCGCGCGGCGTTGCCGCTGCACGGCGCGCGGGCATAGGGTGACGGACATGGCTGAGGCCCACGACACACCGGCCGGCGGCGGCGCCGGCGCGCAGGCGGCGCCGGGCGGGGCCGACGGGGCGCAGGCGGCGCGCGGCGGGGCCGACGCCGTGCAGGCGCCGCCCGGCGCCGGCCGCATCGTCGGCTTCGTCGACATCGGGACGAACTCGGTGCGGCTCATGGTCGTGCGCATCGCGTCGCGCTACTCCTACCAGGTCATCAACCTGACGCGCGAGGTCGTGCGCCTGGGCGAGGAGGAGTTCGGCGACCGCCTGCTGCGGCCGGCGGCGATCGAGCGGGCCGTCACCGTGTGCCGCTCGTTCACCGGCCTGGCGCGTGGCCTGGGCGCGGCCGAGATCGTTGCCGTGGCGACGTCGGCCACGCGTGAGGCCCGCAACGCGGCCGCGTTCGTGGCGCGCCTGCACGACGAGGCCGGGCTCGACGTGCACGTCGTGTCCGGGCGCGAGGAGGCGCGCCTCATCTTCCTCGGCATCCAGAGCAGGGTGGAGCTCGGCGACCGCGTCGCCTTCTGCCTCGACATCGGCGGCGGCAGCACAGAGGTGATGGTGGGCGACGGCCGTCGCCACCTGTTCCTCGACAGCCTGCCGCTCGGTGCGGTGCGCCTGGCCGGCGACTCCAGCCTGCCCGACGTCGCCGGCCGCGTGAGCGCCGACGACTACCAGAAGCTGCAGCGCGCCGTGCGCCTGGCGTCGGTGCACGCCGTGGCCACCGTGCGCCGCCTCGATGTCGACGTCGCCTACGGGACCTCGGGCACCGTGCGCAACGTGGCCGCGGTGGCGGCCCGCGTGCTGCACGACCGCGAGCCCCAGCGCGACGAGACGGTCGAACTCGGCGACGTGCGCAAGGTCGTCAAGCTGCTGCGCGGGCTCACGCTCGACGAGCGCCGCAAGGTGCCCGGCCTGAACCCCGACCGCGCCGACATCGTCGTGGCCGGGGCGACGGTGCTCGAGACGCTGCTGACCGACCTCGAGCTGCCGGCCGTGACCGCGCTCGGCGAGTGCGGCCTGCGCGACGGGCTGCTCGTCGACTACCTCACGCGCGGCGCCGACGGCGCCGCCGTGCACGAGCTCTCAGTGCGTGAGCGCAGCGTGCTGCGCCTGCTGCAGGCGACCGGCGCCGACGAGGGCCACGCCCGGCACGTCGCCCGCCTCGCGCTCGAGCTCTTCGACAGTGCGCGGCAAGCCGGGTATCACGCCCTGGGCGACGAGGAGCGCGAGCTGCTGCGCGACACCGCGCTGCTGCACGACGTCGGTACGTTCATCTCGTACCCGGAGCACCATGTGCACTCGGCCTATCTCATCGCCAACGCCGACCTGCTCGGCTTCGACCAGCGCGAGATCGCCATCATGGCGGCCACGGCCCTGTTCCACCGCAAGGCCACGCCGAGCGCGCGCTTTGCGGCCTTCGCCGCCCTCGACGACGCTGGCCGCGACGTCGCGCGCACGCTGTCCGACCTGCTGCGCCTGGCCGAGCGTCTCGACCGCAGTCACGGCGGCGTGGTGCGGCACGCCCGCCTCGAGGCGTCGGGCCGGCGTGCGCTCACCTTGCGTCTGGCGACCAAGGGGCGCGCCGAGCTCGAGCTCTGGGGCCTCGAGAACCGGCGGGCCGCCATGGAGAAGGCGATGCGCCGCCGCCTGAACATCGTGGTCGAGGCGTCGGCCGACGCCGACGGCTCGGAAGCTCAGGCGCGCGACGACGTCACGCCTGCCTGAGCGGCGGGGCGGGCTTAGCTCGAAAGGTCGCCGACCACTCCGGCGAGGCCGCGGCCGAAGGCCTCGCCGCGGATCTTCGTCCACATCGTCGGGAAGGTGTCGACGAGCTCGTTCAACTCGCCCTGACGGGCGGCCAGATAGGTGGCCACGCCGGGCGCGACGATCATCGGCATGGCGCGCCGGCGCGCGTTGCCGTTCGGCGGTTCCCAGGTGCCCCAGGTCAGGAAGTTGCGCAGGATGGTGCAGGTGACGACGGCGTCCTGCAGGTCGCCGAGGTGGTCCTGCATGTCCTTGGTGGCCTTGATCAGCGGCGCCGCGCCGGGGCCGAGGACCTCCTCGAAGAACTCGAACGTGTAGCGCATCGCCTTGCCGGCGATGCGCAGGCGATGGAAGCGCGGCAGCGGCGTGTCGTGACCGTCGACGACGTCGTCGAAGGCCCAGACGGCCGCGACGCGGTCGTAGAGGGTCGACGGCAGCACGAGAGCGACGCGGTGGGGCAGCGCCTCCTGGTCGGCGGTCACGTACGGCAGGGTCGCCCGCTCGGGGTCGTCGAGCAGCGCGGTGAAGCTCTCGACGAAGGCCGGGTAGCGCGCCCCGTCGAGGTAGTCGAGCAGGCCGGCGCGGGCTTCGTCGCGGCGCTCGCGCCAGACGCGCAGCAGCGGCTCGAGCTCGTCGCGGCGCTGCTCGGGCAGTGTCTCGAGGTAGCGCAGCGTCTTCTCGTGAAAGACGTCGAGGTCGCGCACGGCGCCCAGCACGCGTCCGGTACGGCGCAAGCCGCGGTTCACCGGGTGCATGGCCCGCGCGTCGAGGTAGGGTGCAAAGACACGCAGGGCGGCGCGCATGCGCCGCGTGGCGACGCGCATGTCGTGCAGGTCTTCGGGGTCGCCGCCGTCGCGTGTGCCGGCCTCGTGCTGCAGCATGCGGTCGAGGTGGAAGCGCAGCGTCTTGAAGGCGGCCTCGGCCATCGTGTCGTGCGCGCGGATGCCGGGCCGGACCCGCCGCCTGGGCGTCGCCGCACGAGCGGCCGGCGCCGGCGAGGCGGCGCGGGTGGCCTTGGCCACGGGAGCGGGCTGGGCCGCCGGCCTTGTCGCGGCCTTCGTGGCGACGCCCTTCGCGCCCTTTGCCGGCTTCGGCGCAGCCTGCGTCGGCGCCTGCGTCGCGGCCGACTTGGCTGCGGCGCGCCGGCGGGTCGCCGGCGCGACCAGGCGCCGCGGGAAGATCGCGAGGCGCTCATGGCGGAAGCGGTTGAGCCAGTAGCGCACGGTGCGTGGCGCCATGCCGGCGCGCGCCGCCGCGTCGCGCTGGAGCGCGCCGCCGTGCAGGGCGAGCAGCACGCGGGCGCGGCGCCCGACGGCGTCGGCGCGCCGCGCGAGGCGCGCCAGCAGGCGTTCCTCGTCGCCCGACAGCAGGGCTCCGGCCGGCGACTCGCCGTCGAGGGCGGCGAGCGCCCGCTCGAACTTGGACAGGGGCTGCGGCGCGAGCTCGAAGTCGTGCTGCAGCGCCGCGGCGATCGCGGCGAGATCGGCTTCGGCGCCGGCGCCCTTGAGCTCGGCCTCGACCTCGTAGCGGGCCGGCTGCTCGGCGTCGCCGTCGACGACGAACGTCATCGTGTCGAGCGACAGCTCGGCGATCTGGGCGCCGTCGCGCGTCACGGCGCGCAGCACTCTGCTCTGGCGGACCTCGACGAGGGGCTGCAGCGGAGCCTCGCCGACGACGGCCAGCACCTGGTCGCGGGCCTCGCCCGCCGGCCAGTCCGCCGGCGGTGTGTCGGCGCCGCCGCGGGGCAGCTCGGCCTCCCACTCGTCGCGACGGTGCACCGCGCCGGCGTCGTCGCCGGCCGCGCCGGCGTCGGGCCGGCGTCGCTTCACCGTCAGCACCACGCGGTCGCCGCGGTCGCGCCGCCGGCAGAACATGCCGGCGGCCTGCAGGGCGCGTTCGGCGGTGTCGAGGTAGACGTCGGTCATGGTCACACGCTCGCGGCCCTCGAGCGCGTAGCCGGCGAGCTCGCCGAGCTCGCCGAGGCGCTCGAGCACGGCGGCGTCGGAAGCGCTGAACTTGGCCTCGATCTCCATGGGCCTCCGCCTATCGGTCGGGAAGGACGCGCGGCGCCAGCAGCCACAGCAGCCGGCCGCGCATGGTGCGCTCGTCTACGTCGACGCGGGCGATGCCGGCCTTCTTGACGACCACGTCGCCGCCGGTGAGCGCGCCGATCGTCGCGCTGAAGTCGGGCTCGTGGCCGACGAGCAGCAGGCAGGCGGCGCCGGCGTGGTCGGCGATGATGGTCGCCAGGGCGTCGCGGTCGAAGCCCGGGGTGAGGCGCTCGTCGTCGACCGGTCGGCCGCCGACGCCCAGGACGTCGGCGGCGATCTCGGCCGTCTCGCGGGCCCGCGCATACGGGCTCGTGAGCACGGCATCGATCGCGACCTCCGCGCCGGCGAGGACGGCCGCCGCGCGGCGCACGATCTCGCGTCCCTGGTCGGTAAGCGGCCGCCCGGCGTCGGGCCCGCGCCATTCCGTCCGCGAGCCGGCCGGTCCGTGCCGCAGGAACAGCAGCTCCACGTCGCGCCTCGCTAGCGACCGGCGGGGCGCCGCTTGGCGCGGCGCCCCGAGTCGCGCGGCGCGCGATCGGCGGCGTGCCGGATGAACCAGGCCTGGCTTTCGAGCGGCTCCTCGCCTTCGGCCGGCGACGCGTGCACGTAGGTGCCGTCGGCCTGCATGTATCTGGCCTTCACGTTGTCGCGCCAGTACACGTCGAGGATCTCGTCGCGCAGCCGGCGCACGATGGCCGGGTCCTCGACGGGGAAGAGCACCTCGACGCGACGGTTGAGGTTGCGCGGCATGAGGTCGGCCGAGCCCACCAGGACCTGCTCGTCGCCGCCGTTGCGGAACCAGTAGATGCGGCTGTGCTCGAGGAACCGGCCGACGATGCTCGTCACCCTGATGTTGTCGCTCACGCCGGGGATACCGGGGCGCAGCGAGCACATGCCGCGCACCAGCAGGTCGACCTGCACGCCGGCCTGCGAGGCGCGGTAGAGCAGGGCGATCATCTTGCGGTCGATCAGCGAGTTCATCTTGAAGAACAGGTGGCCGCCGCGGCCGGCCCGCTGGTGCTCGATCTCGCGCTCGAGCAGCGCCTCGAAGCGCTCGCGCAGGTTGATCGGTCCGACCATCAGCTTCTGGTAGTCGCGTGAGCGCGAGAAGCCGGTCAGGAAGTTGAAGAGCTCGGTCGCGTCCTGGCCGATCACGGGGTCGCAGGTGAACAGGTCGAGGTCGGTGTAGAGGCGCGCCGTGACCACGTTGTAGTTGCCGGTGCCGAGGTGCACGTAGCGGCGGATGCCGTCGCCCTCGCGGCGCACGACCATGCCGATCTTGGAGTGCGTCTTGATGCCGACCAGGCCGTAGACCACGTGCACGCCCTCGTCTTCGAGCGCCCTCGCCCACTCGATGTTCGGCTCCTCGTCGAAGCGCGCCTTGAGCTCGACGAGGACGGCGACCTCTTTGCCGTTGCGGGCCGCCTCGAGCAGGGCGTTGACCGCCGGCGCGTTGCGGCCCACGCGGTACAGCGTCATCTTGATGGCGAGCACGTCGGGGTCGTGCGCGGCGCTCTCGAGCCAGTCGATCACCGGCTCGAACGAATCGTAGGGCCGGTGGATGAGGATGTCGTGCTTGCGGATCGCGGCGAACACCGACAGGTCGGGGTCGCCCAGGCCGCGCGGCACGGCCGGCACGAAGGGCGCGTCTTTGAGGTCGGGCCGGTCGAGGCCGAGCAGGTTGATGCCGCTCATGCCGAGCGGCGGATCGACGGCGATCAGGCCCTCGGGCTCGAGGTCGAGGTTGTCGAGCAGGATGGCGCGCACGTCGTCGGGCGTGGCCGTGTCGACCGTGAGCCGCACGACCGAGCCGAAGCGCCGGCGCAGGATGCCCTCCTCGATCGTCTCGAGCAGGTCGTCGGCCTCGAGCTCCTGGATCGACATCTCGGCGTCGCGTGTCACGCGGAAGGCGTAGACGCCGACGATCGTCATGCCGGGGAACAGCTCGTCGAGGTTGGCGGCGATGAGCTGCTCGAGCCAGACGAAGTCGTAGCGCCGGGCGCGGGCCGTGCCCGGCACGTCGGCCGGCGCCGGCACCGGCACCATGCGGGGCAGGGTCGAGGGCACCTTGACGCGGGCGAAGAGCTGATGGCCGCCCTCGTCGCGCAGCAGCACCGCCAGGTTGAGGCTCAGGTTGGAGATGTGCGGGAACGGCCGGCCGGGGTCGAACGCCAGCGGCGTCAGCACCGGGAACGCGCTGCGGTCGAAATAGGCGCAGGCCGCCTCGCGCTGGCTTTCGTCGAGCCCGACGAAGTCGTGGATGTGGACCCCGGCCGCGGTGAGCTGCGGCAGGATCTGAGCCCAGGTCTCGCGCGCGTCGCGCATGAGCTGGTAGGCGAGGTCGCGGCAGGCGACGAGCTGCTCGGCCGGGGTCATGCCGTCGGCCGACAGGTCGGCCACGCCGGCCTCGACCTGCTGGCGCAGGCCGGCGACGCGCACCATGAAGAACTCGCCCAGATTCGAACCCAGGATCGACAGGAACTTGACGCGCTCGATCAGCGGGTTGCGCTCGTCCTGGGCCTCTTCGAGCACGCGGCGCTGGAACGCCAGCATGCTGAGCTCGCGATTGATGTAGAGCGCGGCGTCGCAGAGGTCGACGGCGGCTTCGACGTCGGGCGCGGCAGGGGCATCGGGCGCGGCAGCGGCGTCGGGCGCGGCGGCCGCGCCGGGCGCAGGCGCGGCGTCGGGTGCGGGGGCGGCGTCGGCGGCGGGGACGGCGGGCCGCGGCCCGCCGTCCCCGCCGCCGGAAGTGGTCGAACGAGATCGGGTGGGCATGCGAGACTCTCCGGTCGCAGGGTTGCCGAACAAATATCTTACCGCAGAAGTGTCAGCGGTTCGTTTGCGTGGCCGGGCCGCGCGTCGCCGGTCGCAGCGACGGGCGGCCCGGCGGAGGCTGGCCCGTTAGCGGCCGATGAGTCAGTGCCGGTGCCGGCGCTCGGTGAGCGGCCGCCCCTCGGGCGGCCCGAAGATGCGGTCGAGCACGCGCCAGTGCCAGATGGCGCGCACCGTGAAGCCCCACGACACGGCGATCACGATCAGCAGGATCTGCTGCAGCACGCCGATCTGGCGCAGGGCGAACAGGCTGCGGCCGCCCGGGCTCGAGACGACGACCAGGTAGACCACGAACAGGACGATCGCCATGATCGCCGGCCGGCGATCGCCGCGCAGGCGCGCGCCGCCGACCCAGCGCATGCTGGGCGGCACCGTGAACGGCAGCAGGATCAGGCCGCAGAGGATGGCGAGCGCCGTGGTCGCCGTCTGGGCGACGGGCAGGGCCGCCTGCACCGCCTGTTGCGCCGTGGCGTGGTGATGGGCGAGCAGGTAGGTGTGCTGGTACGTCTTGAAGTAGATGGCGTAGACCGCGACCTGGTACAGCGCGAGCAGGATGGTGGCCGGCACGGCGAAGCGGGCGAGCGGCCGGTAGATACGGCCCTTGATGGTCTGGCCGGCCTGAGCCCAGAAGATGAGACCGAGGGTGGGGACCGTCGCCGTGAGGTAGCCGAGCAGGGCCGACTGGCGCGGCGAGTAGGCGAAGCCGCCGATCAGGGCGACCAGCGGGATGACGATGGCGCGCGAGAAGATGCGCACCGCGAAGATGTTGAGGATGTCCTGCATGCCGTTGCGGATGCGCTGGCCCTCACGGAAGGCGGCCGGCAGGGCGCCGAACGAGTCGTCCATGAGCACCAGGTCGGCGACGGCGCGGCTCGCCGGGCTGCCGCTCTGCAGGGCGATGCCCAGGTCGGCGCGCTTGAGGGCGATCACGTCGTTCACGCCGTCGCCGACCATGGCCACGTAACGCCCGCGCTTGTGCAGGGCGGTCGTCAGGGCCTCTTTCTGCTCGGGGGAGACGCGTCCGAAGACGGTGCCCTCGAGAGCCGCGGCGGCGAGCTCGTGCTCGTCGCAGCGGGCGAGCTCGGCGCCCGAGTACGAGACGAGGTCGCCCGCGAGGCCGGCCTGACGGGCGAGCGCGGCGACCGTGCGCGGGTCGTCGCCCGAGATGATCTTCACGGCGATGCCGGCCGCCTCGAACTCGGCGAGCGTCTCGGCGACCCGGGGGCGCAGCTCGTCGGCGAGGCTCACGAGGCCGAGCGGCACGAGGTCGCGGGGCAGTTCGGGCGGGCGGCGGGCGGCGCCGTCGGCGCCGCCCGCCGCAAAGCGCGCCGGCCGCTTTGCGCCCGCCACCATCAGGACGCGCAGGCCCTCATCGGCCCAGGCCGCCGTCTGGGCCTCGGCGGCGGGGTCGGCCGGCAGGTGCTTGGCAAGCACCTCGGGAGCGCCCATCACGACCGTGGACCAGGGCAGGACGTCGTGGGCGAAGGCCAGGCCGCTCCACTTGCGGGCCGACGAGAAGGCCGCCTCGTCGGCGAGCGTGAGGGGCTGGCCGGGCAGCGCCGCCGCCACGGCCTCGAGCGTGCGGTTGGGCACGGCGGTGCTGGCGGCGTACGCCGCCAGCACCGCCTCGAGCTGCTCGCGGGTCGCGCCCAGCGGGGCGAGCTCGCGCAGGCGGATGACGTTGGTCGTGAGGGTGCCGGTCTTGTCGGTGCAGAGCACGTCGACGTTCGACAGCGACTCGATCGAGTTGACCTCTTGCACGAGGGCGCCCTTGCCGGCCATGCGCACGGCGCCGAGGGCGTAGGCCAGCACGATGGCGAGGATCAGGGCATTCGGGATGAGCGAGACGACCACGGTCGTCGCCTGCAGGGTCTCGATGGCAGGGAAGTGCTGGGAGAGCCACTGGAACACGACCAGCGCCTCGAGGGCCAGGGCGATCACGACCAGGATCCAGACGATCACGTTGGCTTGGTGCTGCAGCGGCGTGAGGAAGCGGCGATGGCTCTGGGCCGTCGTTGTGATCTTGTTGGCGAAGCTGTCGGCGCCCACCGTCTCGGCCTCGTACCAGCCGTCGCCGGCCACGACGAAGCTGCCCGACAGCACGGCGTCGCCGGCATGCTTGACGATCAGGTCGGACTCGCCGGTGAGCAGCGACTCGTCGATCTCGAGGTAGCCCGGCCCCACGACCTTGCCGTCGACCACGATCTGGTCGCCCGGCAGGGCCCGCACGAGGTCGCCGACGACGAGCTCGGCGGGGTCGACCTCGCGCTCGGCGCCGTCGCGCACGACGACGGCCTGCGGCCGCGTGAGGATGGCGATGCGGTCGAGGGTGCGCTTGGCGCGCACCTCCTGAAAGAGGTTGACGGCGGTGTTGATGAGCACCACGCCGACCGACAGCAGGGCGTCGAGGTAGTGGCCCACGGCGATGAGGAGCGCGCCGACGAAGAACAGCAGGATGTTGATGAAGTTGAGGACGTTGTCGCGGACGATGTCCTTGTAGGTGCGGCCGGCCGTGACGGGCACTTCGTTGCCCTGGCCGGCCGCGCGTCGCCGCGCGGCCTCGGCGTCGGTCAGGCCGTGCAGGCCAAGCGGGACCGCGCCGCCGGAGGCGCCGGGGGGTCCGGAGCGACGTGGGGGGCGAGCGGAGGGCTCGGCGCGATGGTCTTCGTCAACGGGGATGGTCGGCTCCGTGGCGGGCGGTTGGAGACACGGGCTCATCGTACCACCGGGTCCGCTGGCGGGCCTGTGACGGTCACCCCGGCCCCGTCGCCGAAGTCGGGCGCCGGGGCCAGACGTCTCTGCCCCCGCGAGCCGCTTTGGCCGACACGGCTCAGGCGACGCTCCTGATCTACCGATAGTACTGCCGAGGGTATTGTCTGCTCCTGCGGCGAGGTGGTGTGCTGGCGACACGCACGGCGGCCGGGCACGGCGTGGAGGTGCGCCCGGCGAGGTCGGTGTTCGAGGTCGAACGCGAGGCCCGGTGGCGGGTCTGGGCGCTCTTCGGGCTGCTCGCCGTCGCCATCTGGGTGGGTCTGATGCCGCTCAGCCTCGTCGTCGAGCTCGTCTGGCGTGACCTGACCGCAGGCAGCGTGTCAGTCAGCCTCGAGACGCTGCAGGGCGTCGTCGCCATGAGCGGCATCCTGGCGCTGGTGCTGGCCGCCTCTGCCTGGATCGTCTCGCAGCACCGCGGCGGCGACCGCCTGCGCGCCGCGCTGAACGCTGTGGAGCTCGATCCCCGCGATCCGTACCATCTGCGATTCCGCCACGTCGTCGACGAGCTGCGCCTCGCCGCCGGCCTGCCTGAGCTCGCCTGCGTGGTCGTCCCCGTGCCCGGCATCGACGCGTTCTCGTTCGCCGACCCGCAGGGCCTCGACTGCGTGGGGGTTACCGACGGCGCGCTCGGACGGCTCTCGCGCGAGGAGTTCCAGGGCGTGGTGGCCCACGAGATCGCCCACATCGCCTCACGCGACTGCGTCACCGCCACGCGCGTCTGCCTGCTGTTCGCGGGTATCGGCCGGGCTCGTCGCACGCTCGTGAAGACCGCCGAGTTCGAGTTCGACGCCGTCGACCAGTCCGGCGCGTTCGCGCTGCCCCTGGTCGTGCTGTTCCTGATCTCCGTGGTGCCCGAGTTCGTCGCCTGGCTCCTGCTCACGCTGGTCTTGTGCGGCGGCTGGGTCGTGAACCTGGCGGTCTCGCGACAGCGGGAGTACGCGGCCGACGCCACGGCGGCGCGCCTGACTCGTGACCCGCTGAGCCTGGCCGACGCGCTGCTCGAGATACAAGACGCAGCAAAGACGACGACCACCGTCCCGCCGGAGCTGTCGTCGCTCGCCATCCGCCCGCCCGACCCGGGTCGGCGGGGTGTCTCGACCTGGTTTTCCTCGCACCCGCCGCTCAGCGCTCGTATCGAACGCCTCCGTGCTCTGGCGCACACGAGGAGCAGCGATCCGAGTGCGCCGGCGCGCGAGCTCGCGGTGCGCAGGCTCGCGCGCGAGCACCTGGCCACGCCGCCGGGTGCTGCCGGCCTGGTAGTGGGCGGCGCCCCGACGAGCGCGGCCGCAGCGAGCCACGACTGCCCCGCATGCGGCGCCGTGCTGCGCCCCGTGGCCTACGAAGGCACGACGATCAGGGCCTGCCCGGCCTGCGGCGGGCGCGCCCTCGACCACGACCAGGTCGAGACGATCCTCGCCCGACGCGAGATGGGGTTCACGGCGACCGAGAAGCGCCAGGCCAGCGGCATCGCGGCCGAGCTCAGGCGTCGCGCGGCGGGCTACGCCGGACGAAAGGCTCCCGCCGCGGTGGCCGCAGCCACGACCGGTCTGCCCGACACCGGCGCGAGACAGTGGCCGCTCACCTGCCCGCGGTGCCACGCCCCCATGAGCCGGGGCCCCTGGTCGCTGCTGTACCCCGTTCCGGTCGACCGGTGTACCGCCTGCGGCCTGCACTGGTTCGACCACGACGAGCTTGAGGTCCTGCAGATCCTGGTCGAGTCGGGCTCCCGCGCACGGGCCTAGACCGAAGACATCAAGGGCTAGCCGTCTGGACCGCCCGCGCCCACGCGATCTCGCCGTGGAGAGCGGGCCCGGCGTTCTCGCTGTGCTGCTCGAACCGAAGGGTGATGGCCGACAGCCTGCCGTCGCTGTCGTAGGAGACCTTGTCGATGGCGAACCATCCGGTGAGGTCGTTCGAGCCGCGACCCTCGCCGGACCAGTCGAGACCCCCCTGCGCCGCGTCGTTGAAGGGATACCGTTGCAGGCCGGTGTAGGTCCCCCTCATGAGCACGGGCAGGCGCACCGGCTCGACGAAGTCGCCGTCCCACCAGCTGTCGGTCGCGGGGCCGTGTGCCTCGTGCAGTACGATCGCCAGGTGACCCCCGGTCGCGGTGACGGTCACGCTTGAGTTGGACTGCGTGAAGTGGTAGGTGCGGCCGCCGCCGACGAAGTCGCCGGGGTCGCTGCGGAGATCGATCGTGAACTGTCCCGGCTTCACGTTGTAGGGGCCGGTCACCGTTTTGCCGCCGGCACGGTGCGCCAGGGCCATCGGTATGGCGACGGCCGCCGCGACCGGAGCCAGGGCGACCAGGACGATCAGCACGATGGCCCACGACGGGATGCGCGATCGCGACGGCGCCGTCTGGAACGCCGGTCGCGAGAAGCCGCCGCGGCTCTGCGTATCGCTCCACTGCGCGGCAGAGCCTTGGGCAGCCAGGGTCTGCACCCACTCGCGCAGTCCCGCGTAGGCCCAGTCGATCTGGCCCAGGCGGTCGTAGTCGAGGAGGGCCTCGGGCGGCACAGGGCCGTAGCCTTCGAGCAGGAACTGACGGCCGTCGTACTCGATGCCGACCCCCACCCACGCGGTGCTCGGCCCGAACGTGGCGACACGCACGCATCCTCCCTCGTTGCGGTCGGACGAAGCGAGAGCGCCCAGATGCAGGTGGGCGGCGGTAGCGCATCCGCCTTCCCCGCCCGGGGTCGCGCTTGTGCATGGGCTCACGGCTCCGGTGACCGCGTCGCTGGCGATGACACCGGTATCGGCGCCGAGGGACGGGGACTTGACGAGGCGATGGGTGCAGGTGCGGCCGGCCACGCGCAAGCAGAGATGGAGTTCCCCGAGCACGACTACGCCATCTACCGGTCCGCAGGGCTCGTGGCCCGGATGGTGGAGTCGCTGCGGGTGCCCCAGGCCGCCATCCGGACATCTGGCTGACGCCGACGGCCCTGAGCCTCGGCCGGCCCGCTCTCTGGGCCGGCTACCTGACGGCCCAGAACCCGGCCTGCATCACCGAGTACCAGAACAGCTCGACGACCGCAAAGCCGCACTCGGCGAGCAGGTCGAGGTGCTGCTGCACAGTCAGCGGAAAGTACTCGACGTCGAAGCGCGCCAGTTGGCGCTCCACCTCGGCGGCGCCCCTGCCCTGCCCGGCCTGGAAGTCGGCCCACATGCGCCTGGCGAGCTCGACCCCCTCTGGAGTGGCCGGCCTGACGTTCTCGAAGGTGACGAACAGGCCGCCGGGCCGCAGGAGGGCGTGGCAGTTGCGGACCGCCGCCGCCCTTTCGGGCGGCTGCAGATAATGGTGCGCCTGGATCGCCGTGATCACGTCGAACGGCTCGGGCGGCTCGACGTGCTGCGAGCCGACGGCGACGTGCTGCGAGCCCACCTCGAGGTGCTGGGAGCCGACCGGCTCCATGATCGTGACCCGCTCCTTGCCCGAGAGCCTGGTCCGCGCCTGGGCGAGCATCGCCTCTGCCGGGTCGGCCACGAAGAACCTGGTCGCGGGGAACCGGTCGTAGGCCTGCTCGACGAGCGCTCCCGTGCCGGCGCCGGTGTCGAGCCAGGCGGCCGGCTGCGGCTGGCGCGCGGCTACCAGGCGGATCGTCTCCTCGTGGAACGCGTCGTAGCACGGGATGGTCTTGCGGACCTGCGCGTCGTAGTCGGCGGAGGCGTGCGGGGTGGCGTTGTCGGCGGGGTGCATGGCGCGATACTACGTCAAGCACGACCTGCGGGCTGCCGACAACCGGTCACGAAACGCCGCCCTGTCGATCGTCGCCGCGGTCTTCGCCGTGTCGGCCCCCGCTCTCGTGGGGCTGCTCCTGTGGATGCGGGCGTCCGGCCTGCGCCGCGACCTGCGGGTCTAGCGAACGTCGTCGCGAGCCTGACGCCGGCCGCACCGTGGGCTATGATGAAGGTCATACGCTGACCTGAGGGCGACGCCCCTCCTGCCGTCGGGCAAAGGAGGCCGTTTGTCGGAGGAGCAGGCGAACGTGCCCACCGCCGCGCCGTCTCGGCGCAGGCGACTGTACGCCCTCGCGGGGGTGGTGCTCGCCGTCGCCCTGGCCGGTCTCATCTGGCACGCCGCCGAGGCTCCCCACTACTTCAGCACGACCGTCGCGCTCGCGTCCGTCGCCTTTTCCGACCTCGACCACGCCTGGGTGGCGGGCGACACCGACCGGACTGACGAAGGCGTTGTCGATGCCACCACCGACGGTGGGCTCGCCTGGGGAGCGCAGCCCTTCGCGACGCGCTGGGACCCCGATGAGATCGCCTTCGCGGACGCCAGGCGCGGCTGGGCCGTGTGCACCCCCCGGCAGACCGGCGATTCGCAGTCGAGCGACGACGACGCGGTGCTTGCCACGACCGACGGCGGAGTCACCTGGGCGCAGCAGGCCGTGCGCACGAGGTGCACCCTCGAGGACATCACCTGCGCGAACGCGACGCACGCCTGGGCGGTGGGCGGCGTCGGCGACAAGGGTGGCGTCATCATCGCCACCGCGGACGGCGGGGCGACGTGGACGCGCCAGTACGCAGCGAAGGCCGGAGACTTGTCGAGCGTCGCCTTCGCCGACGCTCGCCATGGCTGGGCCGTCGGGGACGCCGGCATCGTCGCGACCTCGGACGGCGGCGCCCACTGGCAGCGGCAGCCGTATCCCGGCGAGCCGACCGTGCTCACCGGCGTCGCCTGCGCAGGGGCATCGCACGCCTGGGTGGTCGGCTGGGGTGACGACGGCGGCATCGTCCTCGCCACCGGCGACGGCGGCACGACCTGGGGCGTGCAGTATGTGTCGGATCGGTTGGCGGGCTACAACGGCGTCGCCTTCGCCGACGCCCTGCACGGCTGGGTGATCGGGCCCGGCGGCACGATCATCGCCACGACCGACGGCGGCCGCACCTGGAGGGCGGAGCGTTCCGGCACGACCGCGTATCTTGCGGACATCGCCTTTGCCGACTCTCGGCACGGCCTCGTGGTCGGCAACCACTTCCACTCAACCGACGCATCCGGGTTCGACGGCAGCGTCGTTCTGCGCACGACCGACGGCGGAGCGACGTGGAAGCCCTGACTAGGGGAGCCGCTGCGGCGGGGCGATCTGCAGCGCGTGGGCGTCGCCCGACGCCCCTGCGCGCCGGGCCTGCCTGGCGCCGTAGAGCCACCCGGTGAGACTGCACACGACGACGATGGTCGCCAGGCTCTGAGCCAGTCCGATGGCCGTGATCCCCCAGTAGGTCGAGAGCGCCGAGCTGTACTCCCCCGTGCCGATCTCGATGAAGTTGCTCGAGAGCCACAGTACTGGCACGAGGAGCGCGGCGACGCTCGTACCCTCGACCAGCCCGACGTGCAGGCCGTGTCGTGCGCCACGGGCGCCCGCCTTGCGACACAGCCCCCACGAGATGAGCACGAGGGCGCAGAGCACGGCGGCGGTGAGCGCCGCGCCCACGAGCGAGCCGTTCACCCCGAGGCTGGAGGCGTGCTGAAAGAGGCGTTCGTGGGGATGGAGGATCGTCGACTGCGCCAGTCTGTACCAGTGCGGCCACGCGGCCTGCCGGCTCTGCCACGGCGTGCCGTAGGTCTGCGTCAGCGACACGGGCGCCTGCAGGGCGAGCGGCAGGACCAGGCCGCCGACGGCGCTCGAGAACGGGCAGGCGGCCGCGAAGTCCTGGCCGACGTTCGCGTTGGGCAGGCCGTCCGACACGACAAAGGTGGGGAAGAGCAGTCCGCCGGCCAGAAAGCAGGCGCCTACGAGGATGCCGGCGCGGCGGAGCGCGGCGCTCCAGGGCTGTGGGAGCAGCCCCACGACGCCGAAGCAGAAGGCTCCCAGCAGCAGCGTGGCGACGAAGGCGCCGGTGGAGTTCGAGAGCGCACCGTAGCTCATGGCCGAGCCGTGCGATAGAGCGATCGCGGTCACGGCTGCGCCGGCGGCGACGACGAGGGCCGTCACGAGCAGCACGGCGCCCCGCTGCCGCAGGCCTGGCGGCACGTGGCGGCACGCGACCCGTCCGACGAGCCAGAGGACGGCCGCAAAGACGAGCAGCGCCCCGAAGGTCATGCCCAGGGAGCGCACCGTCACGATCTGCTCGCCCACCGGGTGCGACGCGTTGGAGCCCCAGAACGGCCCCAGGAAGGCGCCGGAAACCCAGCCGGACAAGGGGCGCGCGTACCGGACCCCGAACAGCCCGTGGCTCGCCTGCGAGGGGATGAAGCCGAGCAGCAAGAGGACGAGGCCGCTTCCCAGGAAGGTCGCGGCGCCGGCCCCGAGGCCGGGCAGCAGGGCCTCCTTCGCTGCTCCGCCTCGCGTGTCCTCAGCGCTGTGTGGCGCCTGTATGCCGGCCAAGTCGCTCACGTGCCCCCCATCCGTTCGGCCATCGACGCTGCAGGGGCAAGCGTACGACAAGCCCCGTTGGGCGCGCCAGGGACAGACCCTGTCCGCGGGCGTTCGGCCGAACTCCGCCCGCGTCCTGAACATGGCGTCCGACCGCTGCAGGCTACGGGCCGAGCGGCGGCTGAGGCCGGTTTGACGGGATAGGAGATAGGCGAGAGAAAAGTGAGCCATTGCGTTGCATCGGCTGGCGATGGCCCCCGGCTCGCCGCCGCTACGCGTCGGCTCGCCTGTCCGCCGGGACGTCATCAGAGTGACGGGTGCGGGGGGGTCGGCGGGCGGGTGCGCCTTGTTGCCTCAGCGCCGGATGGCCTTCTTCAGCGCCTCACTCACGTCGGCGTGACGAGTGCTCAGGCGAAGCTGCCCACTTGGCGGATAAGGCATTACGACCGCTTGAACACGACTCCCTAGGGGCGGGTAGTCAGCGAAAGGTTCGAAGGGCCGCTTCTCCGTCACGTACATGACATCGATCACTGCGTCCGCGCCATGGCGCGGCCCTAACAGGCATACCAGCACGCCCCACCTCTCGTGCCCAACTACCTCCGCCGATACAAGGGTGCCAACAGGCAGACGGTCGCTCATGGGTGCGGCCGTCGGATCGGCTGGCCGGCAAGGCGCGGCGGGAAGGCCATCATGTCGGCCTCGAAGATCAGGACTAGTTCGTGGATGCCGACCGGCCGCCAGAGAATCACCCCGAATCTCTTTCACGCAGCCGCTTCAGCTCGTCCTCTGAGCACCACTCGGTTGACTCTTCGATCGCCATTTTCAACCAAGACCAGAGGTCGGCAAAGCGCTCCAAGGTGGGGAATCGACTGCGCTCCGGGCTCCTTGACCACGTCAGGTGAGCGGTCACGACCCGTGACGTCATGCGGCCTTCCTCGACAACGAACCCCGCCACATCGTCGCGGTCATGTCGTCGGGCAAAGGGCAGGATGTCGGACTCCGGCGTGTACGCCACGCTGACTCCCTTCTCGGACACCGGTGGTGTCCACTTTCAGGGTGTCAACGGAAGCGGGTCAACTCCATTGCCACGGCGGGGGCGCGTTTCCCAGCGCGCTACCTCCTATCCCCAGGCCGGTTTGACTTGGACCGCCGGCCACGACAGAATTCGAGGCGGTCGGACCACTGGTCCGGCGACCGCAGATCGTTCGCAACAAACGCAGACGACGACGAAAGCGCGGTGCGTTCTGAGACGAAGGTCAGCCTGCGGCCGTAGCGGCGGCATGCTCAAACCCGGACACGGTACCTGGTGACCGTCCGGGCTTCTCAGCTCCCCCCAAGCGCGCTCCCCTTCGAGACGCCCCATCCAGACGGCCTGACGCCGCTCTACCGCGCGCTGACCGGCGGTCCGTCGCTCGCCGAGCGGCCGACCGGCGAGCGCTCGCGGCGCTTCGCGCAGTCGCTCGCCTCGCACCTGCGGCGCGCCGGCCTCTGCGACGGCAGTCACGAGGCTGCCTGCGAGGCGCGCCTCGTCGTCGACCCGCTGCTGCTGGCCGAGGCCGACCGCGACCAGAACGTCTACCTGGGGCGCCTCTTCACCCGCTTTCTCACAGACGCCGTCCCCGACCTGGTCTTTCTGCCCGAGGACACGATGGAGGTCGTCGAGGCGCTGCGCTGGGCGCACGAGACCGTGACGCCTGTCACGGTGCGCGGCGCCGCCTCGGCGGCGCTCGGCGGTGCCGTGCCCGGCGACGGCGGCCTGGTGCTCGACCTGGCGCGCCTCGACAAGGCCGAGATCGACCCGGCCGGCGAGGTCTGCGTGGTGGGCGCCGGCGCGCGGCTGCGCGCCGTGCATCGTGCGCTGGCGCGCCGCGGCCTGGCGCTGCCGGTCTACCCCTCGAACCTCGGCGCCACACTGGCCGGCTGGTTCGCCACCGGCGGCGCCGGCCTGAACGCCTTCGGCCCAGGCCGCGTGCTCGACATCGTGCGCGCCGCCGACGTCGTGCTGCCGGGCGGCGAGCTCGTGCGGTTCCACGCCGACGGCCGCCTCGACGTCGCCGCACGCGAGCGTACCCACGGCCACCGCGAAGTCGCCGCCGACCAGGCCGAGGCCTGGTTTGCCGAGCGCGGCCTGCCGCCGTTCGGTTTGGCCGACCTGGCGGGCAGCGAGGGCACGCTCGGAGTGATCACGCAGCTTGTGGTGGCGGTGGGGCGGCGGCCCGAGATCGGCGCGTTCCTGCTCGGCTTCGCCGACCTGGAACGCGCCCTGGCCGCCGCCGCATTCGTGGCCCAGGCCGCCGGCGTCGACCTGCCGCGGCCGGCCAACCTCGAGGTCGTCTCGGGCAGCCACATGGCGCACGCCGCTCTGGCCGACGCCGACGACGCCCGCCAGGCATGGCGACGCTTCCCGGCGGCGCTGTCGACCGACGCCGACATGCCCTGGGAGCGCATCGTCGGGCCGCGCGAGCTGGATGCAAACGGGAACGGCGGCGCCGGGTCGGGCGCCACCGACGGCCGCTCCGGCTCCCACGGCGGTGACGGCGGCGGGCCACGCGCCCGGGCCCACGCCACGGGGTCGTCCTCGGCCGACCGGCACTACGGCGCCTACCTCTACGTCGACTTCCTCGACACGGCGCAGGCGCGGCGCTTTGCCGCTCGTCTGGCCGACCTGCCGGGCGCGCCGGTGGTGCTGCCCGACGAAAGCGTCGCCTTCGCCGCCGCCCGATTCAGGCCGCAGCGCACCAAGCGCATCGGCCCCGGGCTGCTGGCCGCCGAGATCGACCTGCCGGCCGACCGCGTCGCGGCCTTCGTCGCCGACGCTGAGCGCCTGGCCGGCGGCGCCGGCGTGGGGCTCGAGCACGAGATCTACTACCTGCGCGGCGGCCGCGCCCTGGCGATCGCCGGCTACCTGACCGACCACCGCACGCTCGGCTTTCTGCTCGACCTGGCGCTCACCCCGGCCCTGCTCGACCTGGCCGTCACTCGCCACGGCGGGCGGCCCTACGTGCTCGGACGCTGGCAGGGCGCCTTCGCCCGCGACAAGTTCGGCGACGACGGTCTCGCCCGCCTGAACGCCGTGAAGGCGGCGCTCGACCCGGCTCGTCTGCTCGGCCGCGGCGTGCTGCTCGGCTTTGAGCTGCGCGGCCTGCCGGGCCGCCTGGTCGCCGAGGTCTATCGGCCGGGCGTGCGCCTGGCCGGGCTGGCCTGGCGCACGCCGGGCCTCGATGCCGCGGTGCGCCTCACCAAGGCCGCGATGCGCCTGGCGCCCGGGCCGGCGCACCGGCGCGGTGCGCCGGTGCGCCGGCCCGCCGCCACACCGGTGCTGTCGCGCCCGCTACACTGCGTGAACTGCGGCGAGTGCAACGGCGTGTGCCCGGTCTACGACGCGGCCGCCCTGCGCCTGCCCCAGACCCTCGTGCACTCGGCCGAGACGGCCGGCCGCCGCGGCCGGGTGCCGGCGCGGGTCGGCGCGCTGCTCGACCTGTGCGTGCGCTGCGGCTCCTGCGAGCAGGTGTGCCAGGCCGGCATCGCGCACCTCGAGACCTACGGCGCGCTCGAGGAGCTGCGCGCCGGCGGGGCCTGCGGCGACGGGCAGTCAAACGAGACGCGCGAGGCGCGGCGCGCTACGCTCGCCGCCCTGCGCCGCTCGCCGCACTACCGGCGCACGTTCCTGGAGCTGCGCCCCGGCGAGTACCTGCGCCGGGTGCCGGCATCGGTGTCGGGTCGCGTGTCGTACCTGGTGCTGCGCGCCGAGACGGCCGACGGCGCTGCCGCGACGTGCCGGCACTGCGCCGCCTGCGTGGCCGTCTGCCCGTCGGGCGCCAACCGCGAGTTCGAGGCCGACGACCTGCGCCTGATCACGACCGAGCAGGCCGACTGCGTGGGCTGTGGCACCTGCGTCGAGGTCTGCCCGGCCAACCGCGACAACGGCGGCCAGACGCTGCGCGTGGTCGAGGCGCCGGCCGCCCAGTGGCTCGCCGCGCTCGGCGAGTTCGACCGGGCCGGCGCTACGGGGAGGACCGAGGCGTGAGCGTCGCCACGAACAACAGGGGCGTGACCGTGAGCATCGACCCGGTCGACGGCCTCACCGCCGAGCAGACCGCCCGCTGGGAGGACCTGCTCGCCTACATCGCCGACCCCGAGCGGCCGCGGCCCGGCGGCCGCGACGACACGCCGGCGCTGCTCTCGCACCTGCTGGCCCGCGCCGGCGTCGACGAGGCCCAGTTCTGGGCCGCTCCGCGCAACCAGCGCAGCCGCCTGCTGCGCGACGGCTACGCCCGGCCCTGCCGCGACGTGCCGGCCCTCGAGCTCGGCGCCTTCGACATCGACAAGCTGCTCAAGGAACGGTTCCGGCGCGAGCCGCTCACCATGGGCGCCGCCTGGCACCACGGCTACTTCCGCTCGTACTTCTCGCACGCGGCCATCACGCACCCGGCCAACGACGGCCTGCGCGAGGAGTTCTCGACGGCCTGGGACATCGTGCGCAAGCGCCCGGCCGTGGTGTTCCGCGGCGGCGCCGACGGCGCGAGCGACGAGCGTCTGGCCGCGCTCAACGCCGTGCGTCTCGACCTGCCCATGGTGGTCGGCCCGCTGCCCTGGGCGACGGGTGTCGAGATGGAGCTCGCCTATCTGCGCGCCATCGCCCAGGCCGACCCCGCGACCGACCTGCGCACCCGCAGCCTCGTCGTGATCGACGCCGACCGGGCCGCCCCGCACGTGTCCGCACTGCTGCCGCACGCCGCCTCGATCCTGCTGCGCCTGGCGCCGCGGCACGCCGGGTCGCTGGCCGTCACGGCCGGCGGTGCAGCCGGCTCGGCCGACCGCGACCCCGGTCACGGCCCCGGGCTCGCCGAGCTCGTGCGCGCGGCACGCGTCGTCGAGCTCGATCCGTGGAGCGAGGGCGGCGGCGGCGAGCTCGACGAGCTCGCCGCCGCCGCCCTCGCCGCCAACCCCGACCTGCTCCTGTCGGTCTGTCTGCGCTACGGCGCAGCCGATGCCGTCGCGGAGCGGGAGCCGTCTGCCGACGGAGCCGGCGACGCCGGCGCCGGGGCCGACACCGCGCCCTTCTGGCGTCACCTGCTCGCGGCGGTCGGTCACGAGCGCGTCGCGCTGATCCACTATCAGGCCGGGCCGCTCAAGTCGTACCGGCTCACGCCGCGCGTCGATGCCTTTCTCAAGCGGCACGCGCTGCGCGCCCGGGTGCAGCTCGTCTCGGCCGGCGGCGACGGCGACACGCAGGCCTCGGCGGCCACCGTCTACGAGAGCGTGCTGCTCGGCGCGAACGGCGGCGCCATGACGCACGCCGCCGTCATTCCGCTGGCGCCGGCCGTTGTCGACGCGCTCACGGCGCAGGGCGGTCCCGACGAGCGCGCGGCGCGCGCAGTGGTCACCGCCACGCTCGAGCGCGCCGACCCCGACGAGCTCACCGAGCTTGCGGTCTGCACGCTTACCTGCTGGCAGCACAGCATCCTCGACTTTCTGTCGTGCATGGGCATCGACGACGTGCAGAAGACGTCCGGCAACGCCATGGCGATCACCATGACGGCCGACTGGGTGCGCGCCGTCGACGCCCTGGCCACCGCCGAGTTCGGCGCCGCCAACGCCGCCCAGAACCGGGTGCGCGTGGCGGCCGAGCCGGCGCCGGCCGGCGTGGCGGCGCGCTACCGCGTGTCGGCCCTGCTGGGCGAGGTCGAGCCCGGCCTGCCGCTGCCGCCTGCGGCGCGCGTGCTGGCCGACGGCGGCGCGGGCTACCACGTCGACAACTCGAGCCGCGCCCTGAACGCCGATTTCCTCGAGGTCGTCTACCGGATGGCCGCCGGCTCAGCGCCGACGCTCGACGACTTCTTCGTGAGCGGCGACGGCGACGAGTACTCCCTCGACCGCGTGCGCCTGCGCCTGTCGCGCGAGGCCGTGGCCTGGTCGCTCGAGCGCCTCTCGCGCGACCCGGCGCTGCTCGACTACGTCTCGCTGGCCGTGCCGCGCGGCTTTCTGCGGCCCGGCGCGGTCGCCCCCGGCGCACGCGTGACCCTGCACCCCGGCCGCGACGCCGCCGCGCTCGTCGGCCTTAAGGCCGACGAGCGCGGCGGCGTCGGCGTCCACCTGCGCCGCGGCCACCCGCTCGAGCAGGCGCTCGAGGCCGGCGAGCCGCTCTGGCTGCGGGCCGCCGTCGACGGCGAGGAGCCCACCCTGGTCGAGCTCGTGCCACCGGCCGCCGCGGCGGGCGACACCGTGTCGCCGGCCACCGGCCGCACCGTGCTGCGCGCCTCGGCCGACGGCGCCGTCGTGGTGCGGCGCGACCCGCGTGGCGGCCTTGTGGTGAGCGGCACGGGCGTGCGCGAGCCGGTCTGGCACGGCCCGGTCTGCCACGCCTCGACCTCGCTCGGCGCCGCCTCCGAGGACTACCTGATCGCCCGCATCGAGGGCTCGGCCGGCCTTACGATGACCTCGTCCGGCGAGGGCGGGCCGATCCGTCTCGACGCCGACGGCGACATGCGCTGGGAGAGCCTGCAGGCGGCGAGCGGTCATTTCGGCATCACCGGCGCCGACCTGCGCCGCGTGCGCGACGTCGAGATCAAGATCAACCAGGGCGCCAAGCCCGGCAAGGGCGGCCGCCTGGCCGGCGCCAAGGTCACCCCCACGGTGAGCAAGGCGCGCAACATCCCGGTCGGCACCGACGCCCTCTCGCCCGACCCCAAGCACGACATCTACTCGATCGAGGACATGCCGGCCGAGGTCTGGCTCTGGCTGCTCTACCGCACCTACTGCGGCATCAAGATCACGGGCTCCAACTACACGCGTTACGTGGCGGCCGGCATGTGGTCGAACTTCGTCGTCGACTACCTGCTGATCGACGCCGGCACCGGCGGCTCGGGCAACTACCACGGCGACTCGGCTCACGTCGGCTGGCCCGACTCGTTTCGTACCATCCTGCACACCCACCACGCGCTCATGGGCGAGATGGTCGACCTCGACGGCTCGGGCCTGCTCGCGCCGATCCGCGACGGCAACGGCGCCGCCTACGGCGCCGCCGGCGGCACGCGTCTGCTGGCCTCGGGCGGCCTGCGCGGCGAGCTCGACATGCTGAAGGTGCTGATCGCCGGCGCCGACGGCCTGGTCGAGGGCACGATCGGCAAGGCGGCGGCCTTCGGCTGCACGCAGTGCGGCAACTGCCACCTCGACTGCCCGCGCGGCGGCATCACCACCAAGCAGGAGCTCACCGTGCAGAACGACCGCGGCCTCATGCGCCGCCGCATGCGCAACTGGACGGCGCTCAACATGGTAAAGCTGGCGGTGCTGGTCGACGCGCTCAACCGCGAGTCGGGCGCGCTCGACGAGCAGGGCGCGGTCGCCGAGCCCGAGCTGCTGCTCGACGACATCCGCCTGCTGCGCGGCCGCACCGACCTGCTCGAGATGCCCGACTGGGCGGCCGCCGA
>CAVYCN010000006.1:0-244512 GCA_963767005.1 uncultured Actinomycetes bacterium | reverse complement strand
ATACGGCCGATCTCGGCCAACCGCAAGGCCTTTCACGACTTCTTCATCGAGGAGAAGATCGAGGCCGGCATCGCCCTGGTCGGCACCGAGGTCAAGTCGCTGCGCGAGGGCCGCGTGAACCTGCGCGACAGCTACGCCGAGCTGCGCGCCGGCGAGCTCTACCTGGTCGGCACGCACATCAGCCCCTACGAGCAGGGCAACGTCTGGAACCACGATCCATTGCGGCCCGCAAGCTGCTGCTGCACGGCCGCGAGATCGTCCGTCTGGAGCAGAAGATCAAGGAGCGCGGCTACACGCTCGTGCCGACCCGCCTGTACTTTCGCGGCAGCCGCGTGAAGGTCGAGATCGGCCTGGCCCGTGGCAAGCGCCAGTACGACAAGCGCGCCGACCTCGCCAGCCGCGACGCCCAGCGCGACATCGAACGCGCCCTGCGCCGTCCCGACGACGACCGCTAACGGCACCGCGCGGCATCGCTCCGTCCCACTTCGGGGCGGACGCGCCGGCCCGGCATCCTTGACTCTAGTCAAGGCTGCCTCCGCTAGCCTTGTCAGACCGTTCGCTCCTGCTCGCATCGGACCGAATCAAGGTCCGGCTCCGAGCCGGCCGTCCTGGGGCGGCGTCGCCGTTATGGACGGCCGGCCGTACCGCGGAAAGACCGCGGGGCGGCAGCCCTTCAGCGTGAAGTGCAGCCGCCGTGGGTCAGCCCGGAAACGGGCGGGCCTCCTCGTGCTCGGAAAGGTGCCAGGACCCGAGGTGGCCGGCGACACGTGACGCCGGCCGGGTCTGGTGTTGGGCACGGCGCGAGGAGGCGACGTATGACCGACGACGCAGGTACGACCGACGGCCGACCGGGGGGCGAAGGCGCAGCCGGTTGGCGGTTCACCCGCCGCAAGTTCCTGATCGGCAGCGCCGTCGTGGCCGGCGCCGCGGCGGCGGGCGGCAAGCTCGCCGACGACACGTTCCTCGGCGGCCTGCAGCCGGCCGAGGCCGCCGCGCCGGCCGTCGCCGAGCAGCTCGTCCGCACCGGTCACTCGAACAACTGCGACGGCGCCTGCGGTCACCTGATCCACGTCGCCGACGGCAAGGTCAAGCTGATCGAGGGCGGGCCCTACGACACGACCACGATCGCCGGCACGACGATCCCCCAGGCCTACCCGCCGCGCATCTGCCTGCGCGGCGTGTCGCAGCTCGAGAACCTCTACAGCGGCGACCGCGTCAAGTACCCGTACAAGCGGGTCGGTGAGCGCGGCTCGGGCAAGTGGCAGCGCATCAGCTGGGACGAAGCGACCACGCTGATCGCCGACAACTTCAAGAACGTGCAGGCCGCGAACGGCAAGGACTCGGTCTGGGTCGCGCCCTACACCGGCTCGCTCGCCGTGCTCGAGGGCGTCGTCGGGGTCGGCTTTCGCTTTGCCAGCGCGATCGGCGCCGTGGCCGGCGACTTCGAGGGCGACAACGAGGGCGACAGCGCCACGCCGGCCGGCTGGAACTACGTGCTGGTCGACCCCGCCAACCCGAGCAACGGCGGCGGCTTCTTCGACGGCCACGAGTCGGTCGACTTCCTGAGCTCGAAGGTGATCGTGCTCTGGGGCAACAACGTGGCCGAGACGTCGATCCCCGACTGGCGCGTCATGAAGGACGCCCAGGCCCAGGGGGCCACGCTCGTGAGCATCGATCCGCGCTTCACCGCCACGTCGGCGGGCTCCGACGCCTGGTTACCGGTGCGGCCCGGCACCGACACCGCCCTGATCGACGCGCTCATCAACTACGTGATCCAGCATAAGCTCTACGACACGGCCTACCTGCAGAAGTACACGGTCGCGCCGTACCTCGTGAACCCCAAGACAAAGAAGTGGCTGCGCACCGGCGACGTAGGCCTTCCCGGCGACGACTACGTGGTCGTCACGGCGGGTGGCGCGCCGGCCGCGGCGACCGGCGCCAAGGCGTCCCAGCTCCTCGGCACGCACAAGGCCGGCGCCCTGCAGGCGCCGACGGCCATGCAGGTGCTGGCCGACGCCATGGCCAAGTACACGCCCGACTACGCCGCCGGGATCACCGACATCCCGGCCGCCGACATCGAGGCGCTCGGCAAGCTGTGGGGCACGACCCATCCGGTCGGCATCCGTGCCGGATTTGCCCTCTCGCACTGGTACTACGGCGACCTCACGATGCAGGCGATGCTCACCCTGCAGGCGCTCACCGGCAACATCGGCGAGCACGGCGGCGGCGTGACGACCTTCGCCGGCGGGCTCACCACGCTCGCCTTCGACCTGCCCGACTGGTGGGCGCCCGAGGGCACCACCCTGTTCACCGTCATGGAGCCCATGCAGGCCTGCGACGCCATGCTGACCGGCAAGCCGCACCCGCTGCGCGCCGCCTGGTTCATGGTCGACAACTTCGCCCAGCAGATGTCGGACCGCAACAAGGTGGTGAAGGCGCTCAAGTCGCTCGACTTCCTGGTCGTCTCCGACTACGTGATGTCGGCCACGGCCGACCTCGCCGACGTCGTCCTGCCGGCCTGCACGTACCTCGAAAAGACCGACCTGCTGTCGTCGAACAGCTTCTACCTGCAGTACATGCCGAAGGTGGTCGAGCCGCTCTGGGAGTCGAAGTCCGACCTCGACGCGTGCACGCTGGTGGCCCAGAAGATGGGCGTCGGCCAGTACTTCGGCAAGACGCCCGACGAGTACATCACCGAGCTGCTGCACATCGGCGACCCGGCGAAGGCCGACGCGACGGCGGCCGGCCTCACCTGGGACCGCCTGCGGGGCGGCGCGCCGCGCCTCGACATGCCGACGATCCCCTACGTGCCGTTCTTCAACAAGGAGTTCCCGACCAAGTCGGGCAAGATCGAGTTCTACGTCGAGATGCTCGTGCCCTACGGCCAGGAGGTCTGCGACTACAAGGAGCCGATCGAAGCCTCGCCGAGCAACGCGCTCGCCAAGAAGTACCCGCTCACGTTCCTGTCGACCCACACCAAGTTCCGCACGCACTCGCAGTACTGCGACCTGGCCTGGCTGAACGAGATCACGGCAAACGGCCAGGGGTTCCTCGAGATCAACCCGCGCGACGCCAGGGCGCGCGGCGTCACGGAGGGCCAGGTGGTGCGGGTCTTCAACGACCGCGGCGAGATGAAGGTCTACGCCAAGCTGACCGAGTCGATCAAGCCGGGCGTCGTGAACTGCTATCAGGGCGGCTGGGACAGCCTCGCAGTACAGCAGTACGTCGAGGGGCACCCGAACAACCTGACGCACCAGCTCGCCAACCCGGCCCAGTCGGTGATCCCGAACTTCCCGTCGAACGCGGCCTACTACGACTGCCTCGTGCAGGTGGAAGGAGCGTGACGGCGATGAACGTCGAGTCCCTGTCAGACAAGCACGAGCGAAGGGGCGCGCGATGAGCACCACCTACCCCGGCGTCGACGTCCCCGACCCGAAGCTGATCAAGGCCACGCGCCTCGGCATGGTCGTCGACCAGGAACGCTGCATCGGCTGCTGGAGCTGCGCCGTCGCCTGCAAGGAGCAGCAGGACGTGGGCCTCGGCCTGTACTGGCTGCGGGTGCTCACCGTCGGCGGTCCGTACATGGACACGCCGCAGGGCCAGTTCCCGCAGCTCACCATGGCCTACCAGTCGACGAACTGCTTCCACTGCGACAATCCGCCCTGCGTGAAGGCCTGCCCGGTGCAGGCGACCTACAAGATGCCGAACGGCATCGTCAATGTGAACTACGACCGCTGCATCGGCTGCCGGTACTGCATGGTGGCCTGCCCCTACGACAACCGCGTCTTCAACTGGCGCAAGCCGGTGCAGGAGCCGCCGGCCAGCGTCGCCGTGGTGGGCGAGACGCCCGCCCGCCCGCGAGGCGTCGTCGAAAAGTGCACCTTCTGCGTGCAGCGCACTACGAAGGGCCTCCTGCCGCGCTGCGTGGTCACCTGCCCAACGGGCGCGCGTGTCTTCGGCGACTTCGACGACCCGAGCAGCGAGGTGTCGACCCTGCTGCGCGACCGGCCGTCGTATGTGGTGTTCCCCGAGCGCGGCACCGAGCCGAGCCTGCACTACCTGCTGCCCAGAGGCCCGAACGCCACGGGAGGTGCGCTGTGAGCGCCGCGACGACAGAGGGCATGCCCGCCCGGGAGCACGCGGCCGGTCCGCGCCGGTCGGGCGCCCTGACCCTGTGGCTCGTGGTCCTGATCGCGCTGATCGTGATCGGCTTCGCGGTCTGGGTCTATCAGCTCGCCAGGGGCCTGCAGGTCACCGCCATGCGCGACAACGTGATCTGGGGCCTGTACATCATCACGTTCATGTTCTTCGTCGGCCTGTCGGCCGGCGGCCTGATCGTGGCCTCGGCCGGCCGCCTGTTCGGGGTCGAGCGCTTCGCGCCGATCGTGCGCCTGGCGGTCGTCGAGGCGACGGTGACGATCGCCACGGCGGCGCTGCTCATCATCCCCGACCTCGGCCATGTGCAGCGCTTCTACAACCTCTTCATCCACGCGCACTGGCTCTCGCCGATGATCTGGGACATCACCGTGATCCTCATCTACCTGGTGCTGTCCCTGCTGTACTGCTGGCTCTACATGCGGCGCGACCTGGCGGCGCGCGGGAGCTGGCTCGCGCTGGGCACCAAGGACACCGGCGCGGACGGTCGCGAGCGCGACCATCGCATCACCTACCGGCTCGCCTGGCTGGCCCTGCCGGCGGCGGTGCTCGTGCACTCCATCACCGCCTGGATCTTCGGTCTGCAGATCTCGCGCGGCTTCTGGTACTCGTCGATCATGCCGCCGCTGTTCATCAGCTCGGCGCTCGTGTCGGGCCTCGCCCTGGTCACGATCCTCGCGTTCCTCGCGCGGCGGGCCGGCCGGGTATCGTTCGACGACGGCCTGGGCAGCTTCCTGGGCGGCCTGCTTGCCGTGTTCATCGCGGTCGAGGCCTTCCTCGTGCTCTGCGAGGTGCTCGCCGGTTACTACCCCGGCATCCCGACCGACGCGGTCCACCAGCTCTTCAGCGGCCGCTACGGGCCGGGCTTCGGCGTCGAGATCATCGTCGGCCTGATCGTGCCGTTCGTGCTGCTCGCGGTGGCCGCCTGGCGCCGCCGGCCGGCCGTGGTCGTGACGGCCTGCGTGCTCGCCCTGATCGGCATCTTCGTGCACCGCGCCAACCTGATCGTGATCGGCCTCGGCAAGGACCCCATCAGCCTGCCGCCCGGCACGCCGCTCGGCATCCCGCAGAGCAGCGGCTCGTCGTTTGCCGCGAGCAGCGTGTACTTCCCGACGGTCTGGGAGTTCCTGATCGTGATCGGCATCGTGTCGCTGGCGGCGCTCGTGCTGACGCTGGCGATCCGGTCACTGCCGCTCAAGGAGCGCTCCTAGGCGTGGCCGGCGGGGCACCGACACCTCCCCCGGCCGGCCCCGACGACGAGGGGCGCGCGGCGGGCTCGCCGGCAGGCGAGCCCGCCGCGCGCCCGGCCGACGCACGGGAGTGCCCGACCGACGTACTGGCGCGCCTGGCCGACGCCTGCGCGCGGCGTGCCGCCGTGTATCACGCGCTGGCACTCGGCTTCGGCGAGCCGTCGGCCGACCTGGCCGACGCCCTCGAGAGCGGTGAGCTCGTCGCGGCGCTGGACGAGGCGGTGGCTTGGCTCGGCGCCGACGCGGCGCCGTTCGCGCCGGCGCTGGCCGGCCTGACGAGCGGGTGTGCCGAGCTCGCCGAGCTGGCCGCCGAGCACGCTCGCCTGTTTACCGGCCCCGGCCGGCCGGCGGTCGACTGCTACGCGTCGCAGTACCTCGACGCCGAGCCCGGCCGGCCGGCGCGCCTGAACGGGGCGGCGGCGGCCTGGGCCGCCGCCGCCTACGCCGCCGCCGGCGTGGCGCTTGCGGACGGGGCTCGCGAGCTGCCCGATCACGCGCTCATCGAGCTCGAGTTCCTGTACCACCTCTGCCGCCGCGAGGAACGCGCTTGGACGGCCGGCGACGCGGCCGAGGCCGACCGGCTGCACGGCTTGCTCGACCGGTTCGTCGGCGAGCACGCCGGGCTGTGGCTGCCCGGCTTCGCCGCCGCCGTGCGCGTGGCTGCCACGATGGGGCCCTACGCGGCCCTGGCCGACCTGCTCGTCGCCCAGCTCGCCGTCGAGCGCGACGGCCGCGGCTACGAGCTCCTGCGCCGGGTGGCGGGGGAGGGGCAGGATCGGCCGTGGACCGGCTGACGTTCCTCGACGCCGGCCTGCGGGCGCTCGACACGCGGCTGCCCGACGTGACCCCGTCGCTCTGCGTCGTGACGAGGTACCGCGGGAGCTCGTGCCGTCGCTGCCTCGACGCCTGCCCGGGGTCGGCGATCACCTGCGTGGACTGGCTCGCCGTCGCGCCCGACCTCTGCAGCTCGTGCGGGGCTTGCGCGGCGGTCTGCCGCACCGGGGCGCTGGCGTTCGTCGGCAGAAGCGCGGCGCTGCGCGACTGCCTTGCGGCCGCCGTCGCGGAGGGCCAGGCGGGCGTCGCGCTCGTCTGCCGGCCGGCTGAGCCGGCCTACACCGTCGCTGGAGCGACGTTGCGAGCTGTGGCCGTGCCGTGTCTCGGCGGCGTCGGCGCGGCCGACCTGGTCGCGGCCGCCGTTCTGGGGAACGCCGCCGTCGAGCTCGTCGCCGGACGCTGCGAGGACTGCCCGCAAGCGGCGGCCGGCGCCTGCGTCGCCGCCGCGCTCGAGGCCGCTCAGGCGACGCTCGCCACGCTCGGCGCGGGCGCGACGTTCTCGCGCCGGGCGGTCGACGGCGTGGCCGGCCGCGACGACCGCGACGCGGGCGGCGCGGCCGCCGACGGCGCCGCGATGTCGCGACAGGAGCTCTTCTCGTTTCTGGCGCGCGGCGTCCGCCGAACGGTCGCCGAGGCGACGTCGAAGGAACGGCACGGCATCGATGAGCTGCACCGCCAGGCCGCGCCGCCGGCCGCCCACGCGCGGCTGCTCGACGCCCTCGCCGCGCTGCGCCCGGCTGAAGGCGGCGGTGCAGTCGCGCTGCCCGCCGCGCTGCCGCTCGCGGCGCTCGCGGTCGGCGACGGCTGCGACGGCTGCGGCCTGTGCGTGCGCTACTGTCCGCACGCGGCGCTGGCGGTCGAAGACGGACGGGCAGTGTGGAGTGGCGCGGCCTGCACCGGCTGCGGCCTGTGCGCCGAGGTCTGCCCGCCCGGGGCGCTCGACCTGGGACCGGCCGTCGTCGCGGCCGCGCCATCCTGACGCATCCGTCGT
This sequence comes from uncultured Actinomycetes bacterium, assembly GCA_963767005.1. Classification (GTDB taxonomy): domain Bacteria; phylum Actinomycetota; class Thermoleophilia; order UBA2241; family UBA2241; genus Bog-752. The sequence goes on along the minus strand of CAVYCN010000006.1, from coordinate 237,282 downwards.
CGCCCGATCCTGACAGATCATCCCGGGGCCGGCCCAAACCTGATTAGAAGTCGTGCGGTGCGGCTATCTGTGTGCGCGAAGCGACGGCGAGCGGGCGGAGGACACATGGACAAGCTGACCGTGGAGCAGCGCGACGAGGCGCTCCAGCGCCTGAGCGACTGGCAGGAGCAGGGCGAGGCGATCAGCCGCACCTTCCACCTGAAGGACTTCTCGCGGGCCATCGACTTCGTGAACGCGATCGCCGAGATGGCCGAGGACGTCGCTCACCACCCCGACATCGACATCCGCTACAACAAGGTGACGATCACCCTCACGACCCACAGCGTCGGCGGTCTGACGCGCAGCGACGTCGAGCTCGCGGCGGGGATCGACGATATCGCCACCGCGGCGTAGGGGAGAGGAGACCGGGCAGGCCCCGGGCCCGCCGCCGCTCGCGCGATCAGGCGCCACGGCGGTGCCCGGCCGCGGCTCGCCGCCGCGGGGCGACGGCGGGCGAAAGATGCTAGACTACCGGCCTGTTGCCCTCGTAGCTCAGGGGATTAGAGCGCGCGCCTCCGGAGCGCGAGGTCGAAGGTTCGAATCCTTCCGGGGGCACCAAACGTTGTCAATTCGACAACGTTTCTCGCTGCAAATCGCAGAAGTCAGTCCCACCGGTCGCCTACCCGATCGCCTTCCCTGATCGGCCGCTTCCACGCACCGTGGACCGGTGTCGTCGTTTCCAGCCTCCCGACCTACAGGGGATCCGCCCCGCTGAGCCAGGTTCGATTTGACCGGCCTGCGCGCCTAGGCTAGTGTGTGAGCGCTCACTCGCACTGACCAGGAGGCCTGCGTGCCCGTCATATCCACGCAGCGACTCACGAGACGGTTCGGCGACATCGTGGCGCTGCGTGAACTCGACCTCGAGATCTCCGGCGGTGGCGTGGTAGGCCTCGTGGGACCCAACGGGTCAGGCAAGTCCACTCTGATCCGTCTGCTGCTGGGGCTCATCAAGCCGACATCCGGCACGGCCACCGTCTTCGGCACGCCCATCTCGCACCCGCTGACCTACGCGGCGCGCGTCGGGGCGCTGGTCGAGGGCCCTGCGTTCGTGCCGACGCTCTCCGCGCGAACCAACCTGCGCTCGCTGGCACGGCTTCGTGGGATCCCCGGCGGTCGCGTGGAGGAAGTGCTCGAGACCGTCGGTCTGCTGGACCGCAGCAAGGAGCCTGCGAATCGCTTCTCCTTGGGTATGAAGCAAAGGCTAGGGATCGCCGCCGCGCTGCTCCCCGATCCTGAACTGCTCGTGCTCGACGAGCCCACCAATGGTCTCGATCCGGCAGGGATCGTCGAGATCCGCACACTGCTGCGGCGTCTCGGCGATGAGGGCCGTACAGTCGTCGTCTCCTCGCACCATCTGAGCGAGATCGAGGCGGCCTGCGACGCGCTCGCGGTCGTCCGCTACGGCGACCTGCTGTTCTCGGGGCCGATGAGCGAGCTCGTCTCCCGGGCGGGCGGCTGTATCGAGGCTCAGCCGGAGCACATCGCCGACGTGGCTCGCCTCGCCGATCTCCTCGCATCCCGGGGTTGGACGGTCTCGATGCGCGAGGGCGATGTGCTCGTCGACGCCCCGGCCTCGCAGGCAGCGGACGTCAACCGCGCCGCCACGGAAGCCGGCATGACGTTGTGCGCGCTGCGATCACGCAACGCCAGCCTCGAGGATGTCTTCCTCCGGATGACCGGTGAGCCGCGGGAAGCGTTGGCATGATCCGCGTGGTCCGCAGCGAGCTGACGCGTCTCGCGAGCCCGTGGTTGCTACTGGGCGGCATCGGCCTGATGACCTTCTTCGGCCTACTGGCGACGGTGGTGGTGTTCGTCACGGCAGGCAGCGGCTCGGCCACTCTGCCCGGCACCCAGAACATCACGGTCGCGATGCTCGAGGCGCCGGACGGCATGTTCGCCGGCCTGCAGACTTTCGCCGGCATGCTGGGCATAGTCGCGCTCGTCGTCTGGGCGATGTCGGCGACCACGGACGTCTCGAGCGGGCTGATCCGCCTGCTGGTCCAGGCGGAGCCAAGGCGCCTGCTGCTGCTCGGCGGCAAGATCATCGCCCTCGTCGTGTTCACCTGCGCGGCCACGCTGGTCGCGACCGTCATGGTCATGCCCATGGCGCCGGGCCTGGCCAAGTCGGCCGGGGTCTCCACGGCGGCCTGGCAGCCCCACCTGGTCCACACGATGATCAGCGGTTACTTTCACCTCACACTCTGCGTCCTGCTCTGGGGCGTGGTTGGTCTGTGCGTCGGGATCTTGACGCGCCGCGCCGGCATCTCGATCGCCATCGGGATCGGGTATCTGCTGGTATTCGAAGGGGTGCTCAGCATGCTTCTGGGCAGCGGCCAGAAGTGGCTGCCCGGGGCCGCGTTCAAGGCCATCGCGTCGGGCGGGAGCGCCGACATGGCCTTCACGTCGGCCCTGTTGCTGGGCGCCGCCTACGCCCTCGCCGCGTTCGCCGTCGCCGCCGTCACGTTCCTGCGGCGCGACATCACGGCATGAGCCGGGCGGGGGAGATGGGGGAGGAGCGATGACCGCCGCCGGTTCGCGAAGCGCCGATACGCATCAGGCCCTGATGGACGCCGCGCTTCGGGTCTTCGTGGAGCGCGGCTTCGCGCGCGCGACGACGAGGGAGATCGCCGCCAAGGCGGGGGTCGCCGAGGGCACGATCTACCGGCATTTCGCCGACAAGCACGCGCTGTTTCGCGAGGTGTTCTTCTCCGCCATAGGTGACATGGGGGAGGAGCTGCAGCGGTTCCCCGAACGCGCCGGCAGCGGCACGGTGCGCAGCAATCTGGAGTACCTGTTCGGGCTGCTCGGAACCTTGCAGGAGCGCACAGCGCCGCTGATGGCCTCGATGGCGGCTGACCCGGAGCTGGCGAGCGGCTTCGCCGCGCACGTCGCCGACAACGCGCTCGAGGGGTTCGAGCTCTCGGCTCCGGCGGCCCCGGTCGCAGCGTACATCCGCGCCGAGCAGAGGCTCGGCAGGATCAGGGCAGACGTCGATGCCACAGAGGCCGCCGCGGTCGTCGTCGCGCTGCCCTTCGCACGGGGTACAGAGCGCGCCCTGGGCGCACGGCTTCCCGCCCGAGGCGGCTCACCGGAGCCGCAAGGCTTCCCAGCTCCGGCTGCCGCGGCGCTCGACATCCTGGCTCAGGGCTTGGCGCCTCCCACGAACGGAATCCTTGGGGGCACTCAGTAGAAGGCAGTTCGCCGTTGTGCCTGAGCAGGCGCTGCGCCTCACGCCGGAAGCTCGCGAGCAGACTGGCTGGGTCCTCGAGGTTCGTCGCGCGCCCTATCGGTGGCAGCATCAAGACCGTGCATGGGCCGCGAGCGGGCAGCGTCGGCTTCTGTCACATGGGCTACAGAGCGTCGAACGGTGACCTCAGTTCGTGGCGAAGGTACGAGAGTTGTCCACCAAGGTGCACCAACGTTGTCACTATCACAGCGTTTCCCCTGCTCGGTGGCCGCTTCTGCTGTCCGGTCGTCTGCCCGGTCGCCAAGTCGAGAGCTACTGCCAGGGGTCTGGTCACGCGGCCGTCAAGTCGCTTGCCGCACGACCGCCCGCCCCTCGCACGGCTGCCGCTATCAGCGAAGCAGAACCTCGACCTCCCCTCGTCTCGCGGGCCGTGGAACCTGGCCCGGTTCGTGTCAGAGCTCCGGGCCCTCGTGCTAGTTGCTGATCGCCGGCAGGGCCCTTGCGAAGGTGGTGTCCCCGAGCTGGCCGACGAGGAACGCGGCGATGTCGGCTCGCGTCATCGCCCAGCCGATCGAGTCGCGTCCGAGGTAGCCCGCTCTGAGCGTTCCCTTCGCCGGGCCGTAGGTGGGCCTGCTGATGCGGGCCACGGTCCAGTCCAGATCTGACCCCGTGACCGCCGCGGTCATGCCCCGGAGCTCGGCGAGCGCGTTGGGGAACATCACCCCGGCCATCAGCGGCAGAAGCCAGGCTTTGTACGTCGGCCGGTCACGGGAGTCGGGGACGCTCGGGGTCGCCAGGCCGACGAAGCGACGGACGCCGGCCTCCTGCATGGCGGCGACGATGGCGCGGGTGCCGTCGGCGACCGGCGTCCCCTTCGTGCCGCGCTTGAGTGAGGGGCCGAGCGCGCTGATCACCGCGTCGCTGCCGGCGACCACATCGTGCACGGCCGTGGCATCGGAGAGCTGCCCCGTCCGGACGGTCAGCTCAGGGTGGTCGATCGTCAGCCTGGCGGGCGCGCGGACGAGAGCGGCGACCTGGTGGCCGTCGGCCAGGAGCCGCTCGACCACCAGGCGGCCGATCCCGCCGCTCGCGCCGAAGACCGCTACGCGCACATCACTCCCTTCAGACCGCGATGGAGAGCTTGCCCTGGTGCGAGCCTCCGAAGTCGGCGAGCGCCTGCGACGTCGCCTCCAGCGGGTAGGTGCGGCTGATCGGCACCTGCAGGGCACCGCTCACGGCGTCGGCGGCCAGCCGGTCCAGCGTGGTCGTCTGCGGGCTCGCCATCACGGCGACGGCGGCCGGGTGCTGGTCGGGACCGAAGCCCAGCGCCGACACCAGCCGTCCGCCCGGGGCGAGCAGGCCGGCGAGCTGTGCGCCGTCGCCGGCCAGATGCACGATGGCCGGTACGCCGTCCGGCGCGATCGCGCGCACCTGAGCCTCGAGGTCTCCGGCATAGTCGACCACGCGCCGGGCGCCGAGGCTCCGCACGAACTCCTCTTCGGCGCCCGGGCGCGCCGTGGCGATGACGTCGGCTCCGGCTGCGAGCGCGTACTGCAGCGCCAGCGCGCCGACCCCACCGGTGGCTCCGGAGATGAGGACGAGCTCGCCGGCGACCGGCGCGACGGCCTCGAGCGAGTCCAGCGCCGCCGTCCCGGCCAGGCCGAGCGCGCCGGCGACCTGCAGGTCGAGACCCTCAGGCACCCGGGCGATACCGTACTGCTCGCCGATCACCAGGTACTCGCCGAGGCCGCCGTCGCCGAGGTACGGCTTCATCACGACGCCGAAGACCTCGTCTCCGGGAGCGAACAGCGATGCGCCCTCGCCGAGCGCCTCGACCACGCCGGCGAAGTCCTTGCCGAGCACGACCGGGTAGCGGTGCTCCATCATGCCTTGGAGCATGCCGGCGGCCACCGCCCCGTCGAAGCCGTTCACCGACGACGCCTGCACCTTGACCAGTACCTCGCCGTCGCCTGGAGACGGAGCGGGGACGTCGACGACTGTGGGGCTTGCACCGGCCTCGGGAATCGCTACTGCACGCATGATGTCCTCCTCGGACTCGACTCCAACCCGTCTTGTAACGACGATGATTGAGTGACATAAACGATTGTGGCGGGTAAGCTACCCAGCGTGATGGCAAACGACACTCGCCCAGCGCGCGACGAGATCCTCGAAGAGCGCCGCAGCAGCGCCGGGCTCCTGCTGGCCCTCGTGGGGCAGGAGGCGATGCGCCGGCTGCGTGCCGCTCACGCCGCCGTCGAGCTCTCGCCGCGCAGCTTCCAGCTGCTCGGCCTTCTGCACGATCGTGGTGACATGAGCCAGGCCGACCTGCACGCGGCGATGGAGCTCGACCCCAGCGCCCTGGTGCAGCTGCTCAACCCACTGGAAGAACGCGGCTTGCTCGAGCGGCGGCGCGACACGCGCGATCGGCGTCGTCACACCGTTTCCATCACAGCCGCTGGTGAGGCCAAGCTCGTCGCGGCTGCGCAAGCGCAGCGAGACGCCGAGGACGAGCTGTTCGCTGCCCTCGATGCTGAACAACGGCGGCGGCTCTCCGAGCTTCTGACAGTCGTGCGCGACGGCATCGCCGACGAGCGTGCCTGCTCACCGGATGGAGGAGAAGGCGCTGGTGGCAAAACCGCGGACTGACGACGAACCGTTCGCGACGCCTGCGGCGCCGCAGGTGCTGGAAGATGTCGCCGAGCGGCTACGGAAGCGCAACTTCGAGGCGCTCGTCGTCGCCGACGGTGGCGAGGCCCGGCGGGTGGTGCTCGAGCGCATCCCGGAGGGAGCGGAGGTGTACTCCGGCAAGTCCAAGACCCTGGAGGACGCCGGGATCTTCGCGGAGCTTCAAGACTCCGGGCGCTACGACTCTCTGCGGCCGAGACTGCTGGCGATGGACCGCGCCACGCAGGCTCGCGAGATGCGCAAGCTGATCGGCGCCCCGGACTTCATGCTGGGCAGCGTGGCGGCGATCACTCTGGATGGGCTGATGGTCGCCGCCTCCGCGACCGGCAGCCAGCTGGGCCCCTACGCGAGCGGCGCCGGCAGGCTCATCCTGGTGATCGGCGCGCAGAAGGTGGTGCCGGACCTCGAGACTGGCCTGCGCCGCGTCCGCGAGTACGTCTTCCCATGGGAGATGGCCCGCGTGCGCGAGACCATGGGCGTCGACACCGTGCTGGCCAAGGTACTGCTCATCGAGCGGGAGTGGCTTGCCGGGCGCTCGACCGTCGTGCTCGTGCGCAGCGCGATCGGTGTGTAGAAGATAGAGCAGAGTCTCGCGAGTGCCGCAAGGTACGTTGCGTCGCCGGTGGAGAACGGAATGGGCGCCGGGTTTGTCGGTCGCTCAGACTTCGCCGACGTCCGCTTCATCAAGCGACACCACGGTCTCAAGAACCGCGCGGTAGGTACCGTGGGCGTCTCGCAGCGCCGTGTAGATGATGCGCTCCGAGCCGTTCACCCCGTGCTCGATCGTGTCGACCTGATCCTTCTTGCCGGACTTCAGGTCCGCGAGCAGCGATTCGATCGCGGCATGGGCGCGCTTGGGGTGACAGCCAAAGAGGCTGCGGCCGATCAGCTTCGGACTGCAGGTGGAGAAGGCGTCACCTGCCCAGAAGCGCACGATGTCCGCCTCGTCGGCAACGCTGAAACCGACGGGCATGTGTGCGAAGAGCAGCTCGACCTGCGCGTGGGTGAGTTCTCCGGCAACTGTCATCCGACGCCTCCCGGGAAGTCTAGTATCCTACACTCGATGGGATAAGATACTAGACGGAGCGTGGTGCGAGGACAAGCGGACAGCCATGTCAGATGCGGCACAGACGGAGGCGAGGGGGGACGATGCCTGAAGACACTGCCGCTGCGCTGGCGCGCAACCTGCGGCGCTTGCGCGCCGAACGCGGGCTCACGCTCGACGAACTCGCGAAGCGAGCGAACGTCAGCCGCAGCATGCTCATCCAGATCGAGCAGAAGCGCGTCAATCCGACCCTTGCCATTCTCGTCCGCCTCGCGCAGGCGCTCGACGTCGGCCTCGCGGAGTTGGTCGAGCTCGGAAGGCAGCGACGTGTGCGGGTGATCTCGCGTGACGACATCGTGCAGCTGTGGTCGTCTCCGAGTGGCGGCAGCGGACGATTACTGGTGGGCAGCCATCAGCTCGATCACATCGAGTTCTGGGACTGGCGTCTCGAGCCTGGAGATGTTCACGAGGCCGAAGCCCATGTGATGGGGACGGCGGAGATTCTGCACGTGCTCGACGGAGACCTCGTGCTCGAGGTCGACGGTGAGCCCCACGCCGCCACGGCCGGCGAGAGCGTCGTCTTCTCGGCCGACGCCGACCACTCGTACGGCAACCGCGGCACACGGCCACTGCACGTCTTCATGATCGTAATCACTCCCCCGGCCGCGAAGACCGTGACCCCGGGGGCGATCCCCGGCCCGGAGGTGCATGATGACCGTTGATGGCCGCGACTGGCTGACCGACGCCTTCCCCGAGTTGCGCGATGCTCCGCCATGGGTGATGGAGGAGATGATCTTCGCGCAGCCCAAGCTCGCAGCGCCGATCCTCGGCGCCGACGGTACCGAAGTGACGCGCCTGCGAGACGCCGTGAGAGAGGCGGCCACCGGCGGCGAGCCCGTCGTCGTCACCGGCTGCGGTACCTCTGAGCACGCCGCCGCCGTCGTGGCCGAGCTGCTCACAGAATCCTTCCGTCGGGAAGGCCTCACGGCCCGAGCCGAGGCGCGACAAGCGCTCGACGCCGCCCTCGACCCACGTGCCGGCGGCGTCTGCGTCGCGATCTCTCATGACGGAGGGACCAGGGCAACGAAGCTCGCGCTGGAGGCCGCCCGCGAGAGAGGAGCCACGACCGGGCTGATCACGGCCTGCGCCGACTCCTCGTGTGCGTCCGGCGCCGACCTCGTCTTCGTCACTCCCGTTCATGACGACTCCTGGTGTCACACGCTCGCCTATACGAGCGCTGTCTTGGCCGGGGCGAGGACCTCCGGCATTGCGGGACGCGAGGTCACGGACGCCGCCGTGAGCGCCATCGACTCGACGCTCGATCGCCGCGCCGATCTCGCAATGGCTGCGGCGCATCTCAACCGCTCCGGCCGCATCGCGACCGCCGGCCTGGGTATCGACCAGGTCAACGCCAGCGAGCTCGCCCTCAAGATTGCCGAGGGCGCGCGCGTCCCCACCACCGCCTACCACCTCGAGACCCTTCTGCACGGTCATCTCGCGGGGTGTGACGCGGCCGCCACGAGCCTCGTCCTGCTCGCCCTCGACCCGCGCCAGGGCGCTCGGCGTGACCGTCGCCTTGCGCTTGTGGCGGAGGCTGCCCAGACCATCGGCATCCCGATCGTCGCTCTGGCCCCCCGGTCACTGCTCAGAACGCTGCCGGCTGACGTCCATGGGGTCGCGCTCGAACCCATGGCTGCCGAGCCGCTCCTCAGCTCGCTGCTCCAGAGCGCCGTCGCTGTACAACTCCTGACGCTCGGCATCGTCGAGCTGGCCGGCACCAATCCCGACCTGATCCGCCGCGAGGAGCGCGCCTACCGTGAGGCCGCTCGTCTCGGCGACGAGACGCCCGACTGGTAACGGTATGCGTCTCGTCGTGAGCGATCACGTCGGGCAGCGGTTTCCGGTACCAGGCCATCGTGGTGACTCAGCCCTCGGCCGCGCCCGGCTCGTGCGGCTCCGGCGCCGCGGCGACCTCGACCCGGTTCTTGCCGAGCGCCTTGGCGCGGTACAGCGCGGTGTCGGCGGCCGCCACGAGGGTGTCGCCGCTGCAACCGTGGTCCGGAAAGCCGGCGACGCCGATGCTCACCGTCACCGGCAGGGGCGATGGCTCCTGCGCGAAGTTCTGTGTCTCGACGGCGTGACGGATGCGCTCACCGACCACGCACGCCTGCCCGATGCCGATCTGCAGGTCGCCCGGTAGCGGGCTCTGCCCTTCGGGAAGACGACCCGTGATCTGGGTGGCGGCGATCCGGTCGCGCAGTCGACGCCCCGCCGCGGCCGCGCCGTGGGCGCTCGTGCTGGGCAGCAGGATGGTGAACTCCTCGCCGCCGTAGCGCGCGACGAAGTCGACCTGCTGCCTCGTCTCGCCCGTGAACAGGCCGCCCAGGGTGCGCAGCAGGGCGTCGCCGGCCGGATGCCCGAGACGGTCGTTGAAGAGCTTGAAGTCGTCGATGTCGATCATGAGCAGCGAGAGCGGCAGCTCGTAGCGCTGCGCGCGCTTGACCTCCTGGGTGAGGCGTTCGTAGAAGGCGCGGTGGTTGTAGAGTCCGGTCAGCCCGTCAGTGATGGCGATCAGCTCGGCACGGCCGTAGAGGCGTGCGTTCTCCATGGCGGCGGCGGCCTGGTTGGCGACGAGCTGGAGGACCTCGAGCTCGTCCTCCGCGAACGTGCGTGCCGGGTCGCTCGAGATCTCGAGCACCCCCAGCAGGCGCTGGCCCGAGAACAGCGGCACCACCGCGCGCCCCAGCGACTTGGCCGCGCCCTGCGCGGGCCGGCGCTCCTGGACGGCCTGCCGTGCCAGACCCTTCAGCGCCGTCGGACGTCGCCGCGCGTCGCCCAGGGTCACCGTCGTCGCGCAGTCCCGCCCGGGGAAGATCGAGCGCAGGCCGGACTCGAGCCGCTCGACGATCTGGCCTGCGTCGAGCGACGTCGTCAGCGTCTGGCTCAGCTCGACGAGGTGCTGGAGGCGCTCGTTGCGTCGCTCGGTGGCGCGGTACTGGCGGGCGTTGTTGATGGCGATCGCGGCGTGCTCGCCGAGCGCCCGGACGAACTCGATCTCCTCGACGCTGAAGTGCCGTTCGCGGTCGAGCTGGGCGACCTCAAGGAGGCCCACGGCACGGTCCTCGATGAGCAGCGGCACGGTGAGCAGGGTCTTCTGGCCCCACTCCGCCATCGATGCGCGGGCGGAGGGCGGCAGGTCGCCGTCGGACTGGTTCTCCTCGATGATGACGCCCCGCAAGAGCATCTCCCGGTCCTCCGGAAAATCGTCGAGCGCGAACACGGTACCGAGCTCCTGGGCCTGGGGCCCGTGGGCGCGTTCGAACATCGCCTGCCAGGCGATCGCGTCCTGGTCGGGCAAGTACTCGTAGATGTAGCAGACGTCGGCCTGCAGGGTCTCGGCTCCCGTCTGGGCGACGCGGGCGAGGACGTCCTCGACGACGAGCGTCGACGAGACGAGGCGGCTGGCGGACAGCAGCGAGGCGAGCCGGCGGTTGCGGTCGTCGCTCGCACGCTGCAGGCGCGCGTTGCCGATGGCGGCCGCCGAGAGCGCCGCGAGGGTGTCGGCGAGCGCGAGCTCCTCGGCGCTGAAGCGGCGGACACGGCGCTCCTCGGTCAGCTCGAGGCAGCCGATCACCTCGTCCCGCGACACCATCGGTACGAGCAGGCAGCTCTTGGCCCCGCAGCTCGTCATGCGCTCACGGTCGGCGGGCGCAAGATCGGCGTCGTCGACGTGGCCGGGGACCGTGCGCCGGTCGCACAGGACGTGGCGCAGGGTCGGCTGCTGGGCGAGCGGGAAGGTGGAGCCGAGCCAGGTCGCGTCGACCGCCGCGGGCTCGCGAGCCCAGAACGCGAGGGCGACGGTCGCATCGTCCTCGGGCCGGTACTCGTACAGGCGACAGCCTGACACGTGCAGGGTCTCGGCCGTCCAGCGAGCGACGTTCGTCAAGGCCTCGCCGGCGCTTGCGGAAGCGGCGGCGGCACTCCCCGGTGCCACGCTAGACGGCCTCTCGGCTGGCATGACTCCCCCGTGTGCTGGTCATGACGAGTATCTTCCTCTTACGAGAGGTGAATATCGGCGGCACGGCGGCAGAGCTTGACCGCCTCACCAACATCGTGCCGGTGATCGCGGTCGGCGCGGCCTACGTCGTGCTGGGGGAGCGTTTCACGGTAGGTCAGGCGCTGGCCGCGGTCGTGGTGCTGGCCGGCGTGGTGCTCGTCAACCGGGCAGCGGAGGCGCCGCGTCGCGGCGATTGAGCGGCGAGCGCCACGGCGGTCGCCGTGAGCAGGAGGGTCGCGAGGGGCTGGAGGCTCGCGCGCGGCCTGACGCCGCGGCCGGTCAGAAGTCGATCGGCAGGATGAGGTCGGCGTCGAGCGCGGCCACGAACTTGTCGGCCTCTTCTTCGAAGTTGTGCCGCACGAGCTGGTCGGCCTCGCGGGCGAGGCGTTCGGTGCCTTCGTAGAGGGCGCGGTTCAAGCGTTCGACCTGGGAGCGGTCGAACACCACGGTGCGCATGGTCTCGCAGTTGGGACAGCGCAGCGTGATGCGCCAGGCGGCCACGGCGACGCGCTGCCATTCGGTCGGGTGCACGAGGCTCGAGCCGCACACCGGGCAGAGGTGCGGGTCGGTCGTGTGGCTCGGGGGAGGGGTGACGGGGCAAGCCGCGGCGCGGCCCGTGTCGAACACGAGCATGTCGCGCTCGGTGCCGTCGGGGAAGATGAACCGCTCGATGTCGCAGTCGCCCATGTGACGCCCTGTCGTCGCCTGGTCGGCGGGCCGCCCCTCTCGCCCGGCGACCCCTGTCGCGGTGTGTATCGGCCGGCGTGGCGCCGGGCTTGACACCGACGCTCGCTTCGTCAACGACGGGCTGGTCGCAGGGCGTCGCGCGGCCCGCCGGGGGGAGTGCGGTATACTTCCGAGTCCCGACCTCGGGTAGAGGAGCAAGCGCGGTGACCCACGCGTCCGCCCACAGCCCCAGCACCGATCTCGCCGCCCTGCGCGCGCGTCCGATCGGCATGTTCGACTCGGGCATCGGCGGCCTCACGGTGCTGCACGAATGCCTCGTGGCCCTGCCGGCCGAGGACTTCGTCTACCTGGGTGACACGGCGCGCTTCCCCTACGGACCTCGCAGCCAGGACGAGCTCCGGCTCTTCGCCCGGCAGATCGCGACGTTTCTCGACGAGACCGGCGTCAAGCTCCTCGTGGTCGCCTGCTACTCGGCGACCGCGGCGGCGCTGCCGGCTCTGCAGGAACGGTTCTCGACCCCGATCGTCGGCGTCGTGCTGCCGGGCGCCCGGGCGGCGGTCCAGACGTCGCGCTACCGGCGCATCGGCGTCCTTGCCACCGAGGCGACCGTGGCGAGCGGCAGCTACGTGCGCGCGATCGGCGCGCTCGACGGCGGCGCCGAGGTGATCCAGCAGGCCTGCCCCGGTCTTGCCGCGTTCATCCAGGACGGCGACGTCGCCAGCCACGAGGTGGTCGACGCCGTGCGGCGCTTCACCGCGCCGCTCAAGGAGCTTCGCCCCGACGTCGTGATCATGGGCTGCACGCACTACCCGCTGATCGCGCCGCTGCTGCAGCGCCATCTGGGCCGCGACGTGACCCTGGTCAACCCGGCCGCCGAGATCGCTCGCGAGGTCGCGGAGGTGCTCGTGCGCCAGGGGATCGAGCGCGACGCCGACCGCGAGGGCTCGTACCGCTTCTTCTGCACCGGCGAGGTCGACGCCTTCCGCGCGGTGGGCGCCCGGTTCCTGCAGATGCCGCTGGACGACGTCGAGCAGATCGGCATCGACCGCCTGGCGGCGCTGGTCGACCGTGACCACACGCCTGCTCGCCCGCGGTAGCCTCTACGCCGCCGCCTACGTCGCCCTGACGCTGCTCGCCGGCGCCTTCGGGCTGGCGTCGGGACAGATCCAGTTCCGCATCTCCGAGGCGCTGCTGCCCTTCGCCTGCGTCGACCCGGCCGCGGTCGTCGGCCTGACGGCGGGCACGGCGATCGGCAACCTGTTCACCAGCCCCATGGGCCTGCCCGACGCCGTGCTCGGCTCGCTGCTCACCCTGACGGCGGCGCTCATCATGTGGCGGGTGGGGCCGCGCGTGGTAGCCTTGGCGGCGCCGGTGGTCGTCAACGCGTTCGGCGTGGGCGCCGAGCTCGCGCTGATCCTGCACCTTCCGTTCTGGCTGAACGTGGCCTTCGTCGGTCTCGGCGAGGCGGTGGTGCTCTTCAGCGCAGGCTTCGTGGTGCTGCGTGTGATCCGCACCCACGGCCCGCTCTTCGGCCTCGCTCCATCTGGGGAGCGCCGCCGTCGAGCCCTGTCCCGACCGCAGAAGAGGTGACCAGCGTGAGACTCGGCAGACGCCCCGATGAGCTGCGACCGCTGTCCATGGAGCGCGACGTCGCGAAGTTCGCCGACGGCTCGGCGCTCGTGCGCCTGGGCGACACCCACGTGCTGTGCACCGCCAAGTCGGTCGACGGCGTGCCGGCCTGGCGGCGCGGCACCGGCGCCGGCTGGCTCACGGCCGAGTACAGCATGCTGCCGGCCGCGACCGCCGACCGCATGCCGCGCGAAGCCGTGCGCGGCAAGCAGGGCGGGCGCACCATGGAGATCCAGCGGCTGATCGGCCGCAGCCTGCGTGCCGTGGTCGATCTCGAGTCGCTCGGCGAGCGCACCATCTACATCGACTGCGACGTGATCCAGGCCGACGGCGGCACGCGCACGGCCGCGATCTCGGGCGCCTACGCCGCGCTCGTCATGGCGCTCGAGCGACTCCGGCCGACGGCGCGCTGGGCACGGCTGCCGCTGTTCGAGGAGCTCGCCGCGGTCTCGGTCGGCGTGGTCGACGGCGAGCCGCGCCTCGACCTCGACTACGAAGAGGACTCGGCCGCGGCGCTCGACATGAACGTGGTGATGACCGGCGACGGCCGCCTCGTCGAGGTACAGGCCACGGCCGAGGGCGAACCGTTCCCGCGCGCCACGCTCGACCTGCTGCTCGACCTGGCCGCCACCGGCGTGGCCCGCATCGCGACGGTGCAGCAGGCGACGATCGCCGGCGCCGGCGCCGGCCCGTCGCACGACGCGGCGGGTGGGGACGCCTGATGCGCTTCGTCCTGGCCACCCGCAACCCGCACAAGCTCGCCGAGTATCGCGCGATCCTCGCGCCCCACGACGTCGGGCCGATGCCGGCCGGCATCGAGCTGCCACCCGAGGGTGTGGTCTCGTTCGAGGCCAACGCCCGGGCCAAGGCCGAAGGCCTCGCCCGGGCGCTCCGCGCAGGCGCAGCGCCCGTGGGCGGCGCGCCGGCCGGCGGCGCGGCCGCGGGTGACGCGGCCGTGGTGGTCGCCGACGACTCGGGCATCGAGGTGGCCGCCCTGGGCGGCGCGCCCGGCGTGATCTCGGCGCGCTACGCCGGGCACGAGGGCGACGACGTGGCCAACAACGCCCGCCTGCTCACCGAGCTGCGCGCGCTGCCCGGCGAGCACGAGCGCAGCGCGCGCTTCGTCTGCGTCATCGCCTACCTCACACCGGACGCGGCCGCCGCCGATGTCGTGCGCGGCGAGTGGCCAGGCGTGATCGCGGCGGCCGCCCGGGGCACGTCCGGCTTCGGCTACGACCCGCTCTTCGTGCCCGACGGCCTGCGACAGACCGTGGCCGAGATGGGCGAGGCCGACAAGAACGTTCAGAGCCACCGGGCGCGCGCGGCGCGCGCGCTGCTCGCGCGCCTCGCCGGCGGTGCGAGGCCAGGTCCCGGCGGCCCCGCCCGGCCGTGAACGGGACGGCGGTGAGCGGGCTTGACGGTGCCGCGCGCAAGGAGCGCGCCGCCTGGCTGTCGATCGCCGCCAACGCCGCCCTCATCGTCTTCAAGCTGGCCGCCGGTCTGCTGTCGGGGTCGATCGGCATGATCTCCGAGGCGGCCCACTCCACGACCGACCTCATGGGCGCGGTGATCGCTCTCGTCTCGGTGCGCCGCGCCGCCCGCCCGGCCGACCGCGACCATCGCTACGGCCACGAGAAGGTCGAGAACTTCTCGGGCATGATCGAGGGCGCCATCATCTTCGCGGCGGCCGTCGTCATCGTCGTCGAGTCGGTGAGCCATCTGGTCTCCGGCGAGCGACTCGACCACATCCCGCTGGCGATCGCCGTCATGCTCGTCTCGGCGGCGGTCAACGTGGGCCTCACCGCCTACCTCAGGCGAGCGGCGCGCCGCACCGAGTCGCCGGCCCTGCAGGCCGACGCCGCCAACCACCTGACCGACATCTACACGTCGCTCGGCGTGGCCGGCGGCCTCGCCCTCATCGAGCTGACCGGGCGCACGTTCTTCGATCCCTTGATCGGCCTCGCCGTCGCGGCCATCATCGCCTGGACGGCCTGGGGCATCGTGAGCGAGTCGACGCGGGTGCTGCTCGACGAGGCCCTGCCCGACCGCGAGCTCGACGTCGTGCGCAGCACCGTCGCCGAGCACCGCGGTGAGCTCATCATCGGCTATCACAAGCTGCGCGCGCGCCACGCCGGCGCCAAGCACCACATCGACCTGCATATCACCGTACCGGGCAACATGACCGTGGCGCGCGCCCACGAGATCGCCGAGCACATCGAGGACGACATCGCCGAGCGGCTGCCCAACACCGAGGTGCTCGTGCACATCGAGCCGGGCTCGCACGAGCGCGAGGACGAGTTCTAGAGGCGACCTACAGCCGCAGGCCGAGCGGCAGCGACGCGGCGACCAGCACGACGGTGAGCGCGATCAGCGTCGCCGAGAAGGCCCAGGCCACCGTGTTGTAGACCGGGCCGTTGACGTGCTCGCCCATGACCGAGCGGTCGTTCACGATCTTGAGCACGTAGACGAGGATGATGGGCAGCAGGATGCCGTTCACGTCCTGGCTCAGAAGCATGACCTTGACGAGCGGCAGGTGGGGGATGATCGCCACGGCGGCCGGCACGAACACGAAGAACGTGAGCAGGCCGTTGAAGATCGGCGCCTCCGAGAACTTCTGGTCGAGCCCCGACTCGAAGCCGAACGCCTCGCAGATCGCGTACGCCGTGGCGAGCGGCAGGATGCCGGCCGCCAGGACCGAGACGTTGAGCAGCCCGAAGCCGAAGAGCAGCGCGGCCGCGCGGCCGGCCAGCGGCTCGAGCGCGCGGGCCGCGTCCTGGGCGGTGTTGACCATGATGCCGTGCTTGTAGAGCGTGGCGGCGCAGGCGATCACGATGAAGAAGTCGACGCCGTCGGTCACCACCGCGCCCAGGAACACCTCGGTCTTGGTGTAGAGGTAGTCCTTGATCGAGATCTTCTTGTCGACGATCGTCGCCTGAATGAAGAACTGGCCCCAGGGCGTGATCGTCGTACCGATCGCGGCGATCACGGTGAGCACCCAGACGCTCGTCGTCGTGACGCTCGGCACCACCGTGTTGTGGGCGGCGGCGTGCCAGTCGGGGTGGGCCAGAAAGCCGGCGACGATGTAGGTGACGTAGAGCGCCGACAGGAACAGAAAGACGCGCTCCACGCGCTTGTACGAGCCGCGCGTGATGAGCAGCCAGACGCCGAGCGCGATCGGCGGCACGCAGACCCACGGCGGCACGTGGGCGAGGCTGAAGGCGGCGCCCACACCCGAGAACTCGGCGATCGTCGTGCCGAGGTTGGCGATCAGCATGGCGAGCATGGCCAGGGCCGTGATCTTCAGGCTGAAGCGCTCGCGGATGAGCGCGGCCAGGCCCTTGCCGGTGACCACGCCCATGCGGGCGCCCATCTCCTGGGTGACGGCGAGGATGGGCGTGATCAGCAGCAGCACCCAGAGGAGCTGGTAGCCGTAGTGGGCGCCGACCACCGACCAGGTCGTGATGCCGCCGGCGTCGTTGTCGGAGTTGGCGGTGATCAGGCCGGGCCCCATCACCGCCAGAAAGATCAGCAGGCGGGTACGGCCGATCCGGCCGAAACGCGGCCGGCGACGTGCGTCAGTGGGCGCGGGCGTGCGCGCCCGCTTGCGGGTGTCCGGCGAGGGAGCCACTGCTCATCACCGGAAGATGCGCGGCAATCGTTTCTTCCAGGCCAGGGGCAGCACGAGGTCGATGGCGTCGTCGATCGTCACGATCCCGTGCAGCACGCCGTCGGCGTCGACGACGGGCAGGGCCAGCAGGTTGTACTTGGCGATCGTCTGGGTGACCTCGGCCTCGCCGGCGTCGAGCGTCACCGAGATCGGCTCCGCCGTCATGAAGTCGCGCACCCGGCGGCCGCCGGGCACCGTGAGCAGGTCGCGCAGCGAGATCGTGCCGAGCAGGCGCTCGCGCCTGTCGGTGACGTAGATGTAGTAGACCGTCTCGACCTCGGGCTCCTGGTCGCGCAGCAGCTCGATCGCCTCGGCCGCCGTGACCTCGGGCGGCACGACCGCGTACTCGGTCGTCATGATGCCGCCGGCCGAGTTCTCGGGGTAGGTGAGCAGCTCGCGGATCTCGGTCGCGCGCTCGTGATCCATGAGCGCGAGCAGTCGCGACACGCGCCGCTTGGGCAGGTCGGCGAGCAGGTCGGCGGCGTCGTCGGGCGAGACGTCTTCGAGCAGGTCGGCCGCCTTCTCGTCGGGCAGCGCGCGCAGCAGCGATGCCTGCGAGGTGGGGTGCATCTCCTCGAGGGTGTCGGCGGCGACCTCGTCGTCCAGGGCCTCGAAGACCGCGGCGCGCTCCTCGGGGCTGAGCTCGTGGGCGATCTCGGCGATGTCGGCCGGGTGCAGCAGCGACAAGTCGCGGCGCGGCACCGACAGGCGCACCGCTTCGGAGTCGCTCGCCTGCAGGTCGACGGCGCTCCAGTCGATCAGGCGCGGCTTGGGGTTCTTGGACAGGCGCGTGGTCACGCGGGCGAGGCCGATGCGGCGCAGGATGGCGCCACTCGACACGTCGACCGCGACCACCCGCACCGCGTCGCCCGAGCGCGCGAGCTGGATGTCGTTCACGCGGATCATCTTGCGGCCGTCGGTGTCGATGATCTGGCGATCGAGGACCTGACCGGACAGGAGGAGCTCGCCCGGCTGGGCGGCGTACTCGGGCAGGCTCGACGCCGTGACGCGCAGCATCACACCCGATTCTTCGAGGCTGGCGACGTCGTCCCAGACGGCGGCGAGGCGGCGGTTGCCGCGCTTGAGCACGAGGCCGACAACGCGAGGGTACTTCTGGCGTGTGCTCACGGCCACGTCCTGCAGCGTGCCGGCGGGCTTGCCTTCGGCGTCGCGCACGGTGTGGCCGAGCACCTTGCTCAGGTAGAACATCGCTCACCTCCTTCGCTGCCGTCCGCGCGGGCGGCCCGTCGTCGGCTGTGCCGGGACCGCTCCCGACTGCAAGGAAGAGGGCCGTGGCTCGCGGGCGAGCCACGGCGAAGGATGCTCCTCACTCGTCCGAGAGCTTTGGCACAGCACACCGTAGAGACGTGATGTCTCAGCCGTTTCGGGTAGGACCTTGGGTCCGGTGATACCTGTTCTACCCGTTGGCGTCTCTGGACGTTTCCGGGCAACGGCCTCTATGCGTGCTGGAGCCTCACCTAACGAGGAATCTGCCGTGGTGATGCGCCCCGAAACGTACGCCCGCCGTGCTTGGGGTGTCAAGGAAGTGGGCGCCCTTGCCGAGGAAGGCGAAAACCGGGCTGCCAGAGAGGTGTATACTGAGGCGCGCTCGGCCCGCCGGCCGGGCATTGTCCATGTAAGGGCCGCGACCGCGGGCGGTCGCAGCGGCTGGCAGTTCCGGGCAACGACCTCGTCGCAAGGACCGGCCAACGACATGATCATCACCCTCACGGCGAACGCCGCCATCGACAAGACTCTCACCGTGCCCAACTTCGTGACCGGTTTCCGCCACCGGGCGAGCCAGAGCCTCACGCTGCCGGGCGGCAAGGGCGTCAACGTCGCGCGGGCGCTGCGCACGATCGGTCAGCCGGTCGTGGCGAGCGGCCTGGTCGGCGGGCGCACGGGCCAGCAGATCGTCGAGGGCCTGTCGCGCGAGGGCATCCTCAACGACTTCGTGCGCATCGCCGGCGAGTCGCGCACCTCGACGGCGGTGATCGACCCGACGAGCGTGAGCCAGACCGAGATCAACGAGTGGGGCCCGGTCGTCACCGAACAGGAGCGCGCCGCCTTTCTCGACAAGATCGAGTACCTGGCCAAGGGCGCGCACTACGTGATCATCTGCGGATCGCTGCCGCGCAAGGTGCCCGACGACTTCTATGCCGAGATCCTGCACCGCGTCACCGACGCCCGCTGCCACACGATCCTCGACGGCTCCGGCGACCCCCTGCGCCACGGCGTGCGCGCCCACCCCGATTTCGTCACGCCGAACCTGCGCGAGGCCGAAGACTTGGTCGGCCACGAGTTCCACGACGAGCAGGACGTCATCGACGCGACCGACCTCATCCACCGGCTCGGCGCCCACAACGTGATCATAAAGACGCCCGACGGCTGCTACGCGCGCATCCGCCACGGGCGGCGTCAGCGCGTCTACCACGCCACCATCCCGCTGGTCGAGAACGTGGTCAGCACGGTCGGTTCGGGCGACGCGTTTCTGGCCGGCTTCGTCGCTGGCCACTTCTCGAACTCCGACCCCGGCGACTGCCTGCGCTACGGCCTCGCCTGCGGCGCCGCCAACACGCAGCAGTACGGCGCCGGCGTGCTCGACCCCGACGACGTCGAGGCCCTGCTCGCCACCACAAAGGTCGACGAGATCCGCATCGTGCCGGCGCCCTAGCGGCGCCCCGCCGCCTTGAACCGCCGCGCGCGAGGGTGGTAGCATCCGGACAAGGTGCAGACACCCGGACGCCACGTACGTACATCGAACCACCAAGGCCTCGCCGCCCCAAGGCGCGCGGGCCTTTCGTTTACTGCGGGCGGACTCGACCCTCGGTAGGAGGCGGGCATGGAAGTAGAGATCGGGCGGGGGAAGAAGGGCCGCCGCGCATACGGCTTCGACGACATCGCGATCGTCCCGAGCCGGCGGACGCGCGACGCCGAAGACGTCGACATCACCTGGAAGCTCGGCCCGTTCACGCTGTCGCTCCCCTGTCTAGCCTCGGCCATGGACGGCGTGGTCGACCCGGGCTTCGCGGTGACCATGGGTAAGCTCGGCGGCCTCGCCGTGCTCAACCTCGAGGGCGTACAGACGCGTTACGAGAACGCCGCCGAGCAGCTCGACCGCATCGCCGCGCTGCCCAAGGACACGGCGACCCGCACCATGCAGGACATCTACCGCGAGCCCATCAAAGAGGAGCTCGTCGGCCGGCGCATCAAGGAGATCAAGGACGGCGGCGTGATCGTCGCCGCGTCGCTCACGCCGCAGCGCGTCGAGCAGTACTACAAGATCGCCCTCGAGGCCGGGCTCGACGTGCTCGTCATCCAGGGCACCGTCATCTCGGCCGAGCACGTGTCGACCAGGGTCACGCCGCTAAACCTCAAGGAGTTCATCGCCGAGTGCCCCGTGCCGGTGATCGTCGGCGGGGTCGCCTCGTATGCCACGACCCTGCACCTCATGCGCACCGGGGCCGTGGGCGTGCTCGTCGGCGTGGGTCCGGGTCACGCCTGCACCACCCGCGGCGTGCTCGGCATCGGGGTGCCGCAGGCGACGGCCATCGCCGACGCCGCCGCCGCCCGCGTGCAGCACCTGCTCGAGACCGGCACCTACTGCAACGTCATCGCCGACGGCGGCATGCGCACCGGCGGCGACGTCTCCAAGGCGATCGCCCTCGGCGCCGACGCCGTCATGATCGGCTCGCCGCTCGCCGCGGCCGCCGAGGCCCCGGGCCGCGGCTTTCACTGGGGCATGGCGACCTTCCATCCCGAGCTGCCGCGCGGCACGCGCGTCAAGGCGGGCGTCAGGGGCACACTCGAGGAGATCCTCGCCGGTCCCGCACACGAGAACGACGGCACGCTCAACCTCTTCGGCGCCCTGCGCACCAGCATGGCCACCTGCGGGTACGACACGATCCAGTCGTTCCAGAAGGCCGAGGTCATGGTCGCACCGGCGCTCATGACCGAGGGCAAGAAGCTGCAGAAGGAACAGGACGTGGGCATGGGGTGAGCCCCCGCGCCGGGGTGACCACGACGACAGCACGGCCGCACAGGCAAGACCAGGCGACGGAAGGATGAAGGCGTGACCGACGACACGGCTCCCGAGCACGGCCCCGGCGGACAGGCGACCCTGGCCGGCGCGGCACCGGGCTACGACACGGTCCTCGTGCTCGACTTCGGCGCCCAGTACGGCCAGCTCATCGCCCGCCGGGTGCGGGAGTGCCACGTCTACTCGCAGCTCATCCCCTTCGACACGCCGCTCGACGAGATCCGGGCGCGTAAGCCGCGCGGCCTCATCCTGTCGGGCGGCCCGATGAGCGTCTACGTCGACGACGCGCCGCGCCCCGACCCCGCCCTGTTCGAGCTCGGTGTGCCGGTGCTCGGCATCTGCTACGGCGCCCAACTCATGGCGCTCGAGCTCGGCGGCACGGTCACGCGCACCGGCACGAGCGAGTTCGGCAAGACGCGCCTGCTCGTCGCCGACCGGGGCGAGGTGCTCGCCGGCCTCGACGACTCCGAGCAGTGCTGGATGAGCCACCGCGACTGCATCACGGCGGCGCCCGCGGGCTTTGCCACGCTCGCCACGAGCGAGGGCGCGCCGGTCGCCGCCATGGAAGACCGCGCGCGCGGCATGTACGCCGTGCAGTTCCATCCCGAGGTCGTGCACACGCCGCGCGGCATGGACGTGCTGCGCAACTTCCTCTACGGCGCCTGCGGCTGCGAGCCGACCTGGACGCCGGCCTCGATCATCGAGGAGCAGGTGGCGCGAATCCGCGCCCAGGTCGGCCCCAGCGACAAGGCCGTGCTCGGCCTGTCGGGCGGCGTCGACAGCACGGTGGCCG
Organism: uncultured Actinomycetes bacterium; assembly: GCA_963767005.1. GTDB lineage: Bacteria > Actinomycetota > Thermoleophilia > UBA2241 > UBA2241 > Bog-752. The sequence goes on along the minus strand of CAVYCN010000006.1, from coordinate 215,454 downwards.
CCGTGCTCGTGCACCGCGCGATCGGCGACCGCCTCACCTGCGTCTTCATCGACCAGGGCATGATGCGTTGGAACGAGGCCGAGCACGTCGTCGAGATGTTCACCGAGAACCTGAAGATCCCGCTGATCGCGGTCGACGCCCGGCGGCGGTTCCTCGACAAGCTCGTTGCCGTTACCGACCCCGAGCGCAAGCGCAAGATCATCGGCGAGGAGTTCATCCGCTGCTTCGAAGAGGAGTCGCGCAAGCTCACCGACGCGCGCTTCCTGGTGCAGGGCACGCTCTACAGCGACGTGATCGAGAGCGGCACGCGTCAGGCCGCGAAGATCAAGAGCCACCACAACGTCGGCGGCCTGCCCGAGAAGATGGGCTTCGAGCTCGTCGAGCCGCTGCGCCTGCTGTTCAAGGACGAGGTGCGGGCCGTGGGCGAGGAGCTGGGCCTGCCCGAGCGCATCGTCTGGCGTCAGCCGTTCCCCGGACCGGGCCTGGGCATCCGCATCATCGGCGAGGTCACGGCCGAGCATGTCGACATCCTGCAGCGCGCCGACGCCATTCTGCAGGAAGAGGTCAAGAACGCCGGCCTGTACCGCGAGCTCTGGCAGTGCTTCTGCATCCTGCCGGTGATCCGCTCGGTGGGCGTGCAGGGCGACGAGCGCACCTACGCCTACCCGATCGCGATCCGCGCCGTGCGCAGCGACGACGCCATGACGGCCGACTGGGCCCGCCTGCCCTACGAGCTGCTCGAGAAGGTCTCGAGCCGCATCATCAACGAGGTGCCCGAGGTCAACCGCGTCGTCTACGACGTCTCCAGCAAGCCGCCGAGCACGATCGAGTGGGAGTAGGCGGTCGCGGCGCCGCGCCGCCGCCCGCGGCGCTGCCGCCCGCGGCGCCGGTCCGGCGCTGTCTGATCTGACTACGCCCGACGGCCCCCGCTCTGTGCCTGCCGTAGTATGATGGCCCGGTCGCCGCGTGCGCGACCGACCGTGGTGGGGGGTCATGACAGCAGGCGCATCTCGTAGGCTCGTCGTCGCCTTGAGCGGCTTGGCGCTGGCCGTGGCGCTCCTGCTGGCCCTGCCGGCCGCGGCCTCGGCCGCGGCGCGTCCGGTCGTCACCTCGGTGAGCCCGGCCAAGGGTGCCGCTCTCGGCGGCACGGTCGTCACCGTACGGGGCCGCAACTTCAAGGCGGGCGGCAGGAACCAGGTCAAGTCCGTGCGGTTCGGCGCGCGGGCGGCGACGAAGGTCCACGTCGTGTCGGCCACCAAGCTCACCTGCCGGGCGCCGCGCGGCGTCGGGGTGGTCAACGTGCGGGTCGTGACGAAGGCCGGCAAGAGCGCCGCCCGCAAGGCCGACCACTTCGCCTACCAGGGCGGCCCGCCGGCGGTCACCGGCGTGAGCCCGGCCTATGGCCCCGCGTCCGGCGGCACGGCGGTGACGATCAGCGGCAGCGGCTTCACCGGCGCCACGGCCGTCACCTTTGGTCTCGGCGGCAAGGCGGCGACGACCTTCACGGTGGTGAGCGATAACAGCATCACCGCGACGGCGCCCGCCCAGAGCCCGGCTCTCGATCCTTACGACGTGACCGTCACGACGCCGCTCGGCACGAGCCCGGCGCTGACGGCCGACCGGTTCAGCTACTACGCCGCACCCACCATCACGAGTGTGAGCCCGGTGAACGGGCCACAGCAAGGCGGCACCGCGGTCACGATCCAGGGCAACAACCTGTACACGGCGAGGAGCATCAGCGGCTCGGTCAGCTTCGGGGGTGTCGCGGCGACCGTCGACTGGAGCAAGTCTTCGAACACGACGATCAAAGCGACCGCGCCGGCCGGCACAGGCACGGTCGACGTGACCGTGACGACCTACGGCGGCACGAGCGCCACCGTGTCGGCCGATCGGTTCTCGTACGCGGCGACCGTCGCGGCCGCCCCGGGCAGCGAGCTCGATCAGTCGCAGGTCGTGGGCGCCGCCGTGGGCACGCCGCCGAGCGTGGAGGTCACCGACGGCCTCGGCAACCCCGTGGCGGGCGTCGTCGTCGCCTTCGCCGTGCAGACCGGTGGCGGCACCGTGGGCCCGGCGACGGTCACGACCGACGTCAGCGGCATCGCGACGGCGACGAGCTGGTCCCTGGGTACCAGTGCCGGGATAGACAACGACTCCGTTACCGCGACTGTCGCCGGACTGAGTGGCTCGCCGGTCACGTTCACCGCCAGCGCGTTGGCGGGCAACGCCGATCAGATCGCGGGCGTATCGGGTGGCGACGGCCAGACCGCGAACGCCGGGACCGCCGTGCACACGGCACCGAGCGTGCTCGTGACCGACGCCGACGGCAACCCGGTCGCCGGCGTTAGCGTGAGCTTCGCGGCCTCCGGCAACGGTGACGTCGGCAACGACACGGCGCTGACCGACACCGCGGGCGTCGCGAGCGTCGGCTCCTGGACGCTGGCGACGACGCCCGGTAGCAACACCCTGAAGGCCACGGCGACAGGCCTCGTCGGCTCGCCGGTCACGTTCACGGCCGAGGGCACCGTCGGGCCGGCGGCGCAGATCGCCGCCGACAGCGCAACCGACCAGTCCGGTACGGCGGGACTTCCGGTCGGCGTACCGCCGAGCGTCGTCGTCGAGGACGCGAACGGCAACCCGGTGCCGGGCGTGAGCGTCACCTTCACTGTGACCTCGGGGGGCGGCTCGGTCGGCGGGACACCGGTCCCGACCAGTTCCTCGGGCGTCGCCACTGTCGGCACCTGGACGCTGGGTCCGGCCGCCGGAAGCAACACGCTGGAGGCGGTGGCCGACGGTGTCTCCGCCTCCGTGACCTTCACTGCGACGGCCACCCTCACCGTGACCGCGGTCGACGCCATCGCCGACATCTCCGTGGTCAACGGCACGCCGCTGAGCAGCGTCTCCCTGCCGACCAGCGTGGGCGTCAGCCTCAACAACGGCGACTCGGCGACCGCGCAGGTCAGCTGGGACGGCGGCACGCCGACCTACGACGCCAGCACGGCCGGCACCTACGTCTTCGCCGGCACGCTGAGCGGCCTCAGCGGCGGCGCCACCAACCCCTCGCATCTGAGCGCCTCCGTGAAGGTGATCGTCGGTGCGCCGACCGTGACCGCGGTCGACGCCATCGCCGACATCTCCGTGGTCAACGGCACGCCGCTGAGCAGCGTCTCCCTGCCGACCAGCGTGGGCGTCAGCCTCAACAACGGCGACTCGGCGACCGCGCAGGTCAGCTGGGACGGCGGCACGCCGACCTACGACGCCAGCACGGCCGGCACCTACGTCTTCGCCGGCACGCTGAGCGGCCTCAGCGGCGGCGCCACCAACCCCTCGCATCTGAGCGCCTCCGTGAAGGTGATCGTCGGTGCGCCGACCGTGACCGCGGTCGACGCCATCGCCGACATCTCCGTGGTCAACGGCACGCCGCTGAGCAGCGTCTCCCTGCCGACCAGCGTGGGCGTCAGCCTCAACAACGGCGACTCGGCGACCGCGCAGGTCAGCTGGGACGGCGGCACGCCGACCTACGACGCCAGCACGGCCGGCACCTACGTCTTCGCCGGCACGCTGAGCGGCCTCAGCGGCGGCGCCACCAACCCCTCGCATCTGAGCGCCTCCGTGAAGGTGATCGTCGGTGCGCCGACCGTGACCGCGGTCGACGCCATCGCCGACATCTCCGTGGTCAACGGCACGCCGCTGAGCAGCGTCTCCCTGCCGACCAGCGTGGGCGTCAGCCTCAACAACGGCGACTCGGCGACCGCGCAGGTCAGCTGGGACGGCGGCACGCCGACCTACGACGCCAGCACGGCCGGCACCTACGTCTTCGCCGGCACGCTGAGCGGCCTCAGCGGCGGCGCCACCAACCCCTCGCATCTGAGCGCCTCCGTGAAGGTGATCGTCGGTGCGCCGACCGTGACCGCGGTCGACGCCATCGCCGACATCTCCGTGGTCAACGGCACGCCGCTGAGCAGCGTCTCCCTGCCGACCAGCGTGGGCGTCAGCCTCAACAACGGCGACTCGGCGACCGCGCAGGTCAGCTGGGACGGCGGCACGCCGACCTACGACGCCAGCACGGCCGGCACCTACGTCTTCGCCGGCACGCTGAGCGGCCTCAGCGGCGGCGCCACCAACCCCTCGCAGTTGACCGCCACGGTCAACGTGATCGTGCAGCCGTAACACTCTGGGGGCCTGCCCAAGCGAAGCCCTGCCCTGGGTGAGGACCTGCGGGGATGAGGTTCAGCGCGGCTCGGGCAGTGCCCTGAGCGTCTGCTACGAGACGGTCACCTTCACGCCGGCGGACAGCACCGGCAGGAACCAGGCGTTGCCGGCCAGTCGCACCTGCAGGTGGTAGGTCTCCCTGACCGGCGTGCCGAACAGGCGCGTCCGGTACGTCGTGCCGTTCACGAGAGCCACGACCCCGCCGACGGACACCCGGTGCCAGGAGCCGCCGCGGTTGGTCCAGATCGTGACGCTGCGGCCCGGCTGCGCGGGATAGATGGTGCCGCGCAGGCGGTACGTCGAGCCGACCGAGACGTGCACCGCGGCGGGGGAGACGGTGAGACGCGGCCGCACGCCCACGGTGACCGCGGCGCTCGTGACCGCCGCCTGCCCCCCGTAGACGAAGCGCAGGCGGTACTGTGTGGTGGCGAGCGGCCGCAGGGTGACGGCGCCGACGCCGGGCGGGTCCGACGACCAGGCCCACGACTGCCGGGTCTTCCAGGCGCCGCTGCCGGCGCGCGCCTGCAGGGCCAGCGTGCCGGGGGCACGTGCAGCCGTGGCGCAGGTGAGCGTCACCGTGCTGCCCGCCGTGAGCTTGCTCGCGGAGGCGCTCAGGGTGAAGGGCGCCGCGCCGTACGACAGTGTGCGCTCGACCTGGCCGTCGGACGTGAGCGCGTAGGCCACGCCGCCGGCGCCGGCGGCGCACGAGACGATCGTGGTCTTGAGGGGGCCGCTGTCGACGCTCCACGTGCCGCTCGCGAGCACGTAGCGCTCGAGCAGGCCGTCCTGGCCGCCGACGAGCAGCTGGGGGCTCGGCGCCCCCAGGACGGCGGCGCAGCGCTGCTCGTGCGCGCCGGCCGCCGAGGGGCGCGCCGGCAGCGCCTGGAACGACGCACCCTCGTCGTCGCTGCCCTGGGTCGTGGTCGCACTCACCGCGAACAGGTCGGGCGTGCCGTTGCCCCACACCTGCGCCGGCGCGAGCGCGAGGGCCACCGGAGTGGTAAGGCCGTCCTGGGTCGAGTCCTGGGCCGCCCACGAGCCGTCGCTCGCGCGCACGATGAGGGCGCCGTTCGCGCCGGTCGCGGCGGCGAAGCCGCCCTGCCCGGCGACGATCGCCGCCGGCGCCGTGGGATAGGCGGTCAGGCCGGTCGCCTCGGCCGTGAAGGTCGGGGGATCGAGCACGGTGGCGGTCAGGACCGACGAGGGCGCGAGCGCGCAGACGAGCGAGGCGCCGGCCGCCGCGGCGATGGCGTCGAAGGCGCCGGTCTGGGCGGACTTCGTCCAGGTAGCCCCGCCGTTGGTCGTCTCATCGACCACGTCGGCCGGCCCGATCGCCCAGCCGTGCGTGGCGTCGCTGAAGGCGACGTCGGTGACCGGCGAGCCGCCGGCCGGCAGGGCGCGCAGCTTCCAGTGAGCGCCACCGTCCGTGCTGATCGCGATGGTCCCACCGGCGCCGGTCACGGCCACGCCGGCGGTGCCGAACGTGGCGATGCGCGTGGCGGTCGCCGTCGTGCCGAACGGGTCGGGCAGCCTGGTCCAGCCGGGCGCGGCGGCGATGCTCACCGCCGCGGCGACACGCGCCGTCGCGGCAGCCGCCGGTGCGGCGCCGGCCGGCGCTCCGCCGGACAGGGTCAGCGCCCCGGCTATGGCGAGGCCGGCGCACGCCCCAGCGGTCGCCCGGAGCGCGCAGGTGAGGCGCGACCGCGTCACGGCGGCGGCGGCGTCGTGGTGGACGGCGGGCTCGTCGTGGTGGAGCTGCCGCTCGACGACGATGACGATGACGACGAGGTCGCCGCCGCCCGCGCCGCGTTGCGGGCGGCGATAGCGTTGTCGATGCGTGCCAGCAGCGTCGCCGCGCCCGGGTACGCGGGGTCGGCCGAGAGGGCTTGCCGCAGCGCTCTGCGCGCCAGGATCCAGCGGCGCCCGTCGGCGAGGCTCGTGGCGCGCGCGAAGAGCGGCGCGGCCGCGCCGCGGTGCGCCGCCTCGGTCGCCAGGGCCGACGCGAGGGAGCAACGCGGGTAATGAGCGAGCACGAGGGTCGCGTCGGTCGCGGCGGTGCGCCAGTCGCCGGCGGCCAGCAGGCGCTCGGCGGTGACGAGCAGCAGCAGGCTCGAGACGGCGGTGTTGCTCGTCTGGGCGAGGCGCGCGGCGGCGGCCGTCGGCAGCCGCACCTGCAGGTCGGCGACCATGTCGCGAGCGGCCGCGTAGTGCCCGGTCGCAAAGAGCGCCGCCGCCTGGCGCAGCGTGAGCGTGTCCGGCGTGGGCGGTTCGTCGCTCAACAGGGTGCTCTGCTCGCGGACCTGCCCGTTCGTAAGTGTCAGCGCCTCGCTGAGCAGCGTGCGGGAATTAGCCCAGGGCCGGCCGAGGATGGTGGCCGCGCCGAGGCGCCTGATGGCGAGGTCGTACTCGCCGGCCAGCAGGGCGCGCTTGCCGGCGGCATAGTTCTGGCGCGCGTTCAGCACCGTGAAGCCGGCCAGGCAGGCGGCGACGAGCGCGAGGGTGAGCGAGAGCGACAGGAGCAGGCGCCGTCGGCGCCTGCGGCGCTCGTATACCCAGTACGGTTCGACCTGCTCGGCGTGCTCCCAGAGCTGCGAACTCGGGACGCGCAGCGGCTGATCGATCACCTTGCCCCCCACCTGCCCCATGGGCCCTCACCAGCTCGAACCATGATGATACTCCAGCAGCGGCCACAACGGCGGTCGCTCCCGCTGTCTGACCGGACAACACCGCGACCGCCGGCGGGGGCGAGACGACCGGCGACGGAGTGGGAAGCGCGTCTCACGGCCCGGCACCCGGGGTCAGGACGGCGGGCCCACCACGGCGTCGCGCAGGCGACGGTACCAGGCGCCCGAGGCGAGGGCGAGGGTGACCGCCGGGTTGCCGAGGTACGACACCTGCACCCCCGGCAACTGCAGGTACCGGCGCGAGTGAGGCCGGCGCAGCACCCGCGGCGCGCGCTCGAGCGACACGATGCGCTCGTTCTCGGTGCGCTCGGTGCCGTACCACACGAAGATGCGGCTGGGTCGGACGTCGACGCCTGCGAGCGGTCCGACCTGCAACGTGATCTGGCGCTCGACGCCGCGCTCGAGCTCCCTGCCCTGCCTGACGATCGCCATGGTCACCTTCCCTGCTACTCGGGGGGGATTGTTCCCCGCTCGATGGAGTCGATGTACACGCTGAGCAGCACGACGTCGGAGAGGAAGTTGATGCTGCCCGCGACCAGCACGTGGATGAGCGCCGTGGGGGAGAGGTCGAGGGCCGACCCCGACGTGCCCGGCAGGAGCTGCCAGAGCACGATCGAGGCCTCGAACACGACGAGCAGCACGAACACCGACACGAACGCGTTCGCGACGAAGGTCTGCGTCGAGCGCACGAGCGCTCGCCAGACACCGACGTTGCTCGCCACGATGGCGTAGTCGGCATATAGCAGCGGCACGTAGACCGCGAGCTGCACGACGAACAGCAGCGGCAGCTCCGCCTGGCCGAGTCCGCCGGCCTCCTGCGAGAAAGCAGCGAGCCCCCACCAGATCGCCTGGGTCAGCGCGGTCAGACCGAGGAGCCGGCCGAACTGGCGGCCGTCGCGCGGCCCCCAGTGGAAGCTGCCGAGCAGCGAGCGCAGGTACCCGGCCGTGAAGAACGCCGAGACGAACAGGTAGACGAGGGCGACGCCGACCACGGCCGCGCGGCGGCCGGCCGCCGCGTCGCCGACCACGGTGTTCTGGGTGCCGAGCAGCGTGGCCAGCGAGCGGTGCCGGAACAGCCAGCCGGTCGCGAGCGGCGCGCAGAAGTCGAGCACGCCGAGGGCGATCGCGAAGAAGACCAGGAATTCCTTGGCGCGCAGAAGCCGACCGATGCGCTGAAGGAGCGCGAGGCGTCCGTTCATCTGCATGGCCGGGGAGTATACACTAGCCTCCAGGATGCTCCGCTCCCCCCGCAGTGCCTCGGCGCCACGACGACGGTGGCTCGGTCCGCTTGCCGTCGGGCTCATCGCCGTCGTCGCCGTGCTGGCGGCGGCGGCGGGGCGGCCGCCGCTGGCGGTGGCCGCCCCGCCGCCGGCCGTCAGCGCCAAGGCTTACGTGGTCATGGACCAGCAGACCGGCGTGGTGCTCGCCTCCCAGAGCGCCAACGAGCGGCTGCCGATGGCCTCGACCACCAAGATCATGACCGGCTTGCTCGTGCTCGAGCACTTTCGCAACCTCGACACGGTCGTCAGGGCGCGGCGCGACGCGGTCGGCGTCGGCGAGGACGAGATCTACCTGCAGCTCGGCGAGAGGCTCACGGTCGACGAGCTCCTGCAGGCGCTGCTCATCCAGAGCGCAAACGACGCGGCCGCCGACCTTGCCGACGCGGTGGCCGGCAGCCAGACCGCGTTCGTCGCCCTCATGAACGCGAAGGCGCACGAGCTCGGCCTGACCAACACGCACTACGCCAACCCGCACGGCCTCGATCAGCGCGGTCACTACACGAGCGCCCTCGACCTCACTCACCTGGCCCGCATCGCCATGAGCGATCCGCGTTTTGCCGGCTACGTCGACCACTACACGGCGACGATCCCCTGGGCCCACCACCCCTACGACCGCGTGCTCGTCAGCCACAACGAGCTGATGGAGGACGACCACTGGGTCTACGGGGTGAAGACCGGCTGGACCGACGGCGCCGGCTACTGCATCGTGGCGGCCGGCCACGTGCGCGGCCACGACATCTTCGTCACGCTCCTCGGCGAACCCGACGACGCCCACCGCGTCGCCGACGCCCTCGCACTGTTCCGCTGGTCGGCGAGCCGGTACCGCATGCGCAGCGCCTGGCCGTCGGGCACGGTCTTCGCACACGCCGACGTGCCCTGGCACTCGGACAAGCTCGACCTGGTCCCCGCCGCCGCCCTCCGGACGTCGCTGCGCATCGGCGCCAGGGTCACGACGAAGGTCGTGGCGCCGGCCCGCGTCTCGCTGCCGGTCACGCAGGGACAGGCGCTCGGCACGGTCCAGGCCTTCGCCGACGGTCGCAGCATCGGCACCGTGCGTCTGGTCGCGGCCGCGTCGTTCGGCCGCGTCGGGCTGCTCGGCAAGATCGGCTACGACCTGCACAGCGCCGTCCACTGGGTGACCGCCCGCCTGTAGGGCACGGGCGCGCGACCCACGTCGCACGCGCCGCCGCGCGGCGGGTACACTGAAGATCATGAAGGTCTCGCGAAAGCTGCGCGTGGCGGCAGGCCTCGTGTTCTTCTTCTTCGTGCTCTACCCGGACCCGCTGCTGCTGGTGCGCAGCATCGAGCACATCGAGCATCCCGTGATCGACCCGGCCGCCGTGGCGCCGATCGCCCGCACGCTGCCCAACGATCCCCGCCTGATCGAGCAGGCCGTGCTCACCCGCGTCGTGCCCTACGCCTACGACTGGCAGACGGCCGGGGTGCCCTGGTACTTCCCCACCACGCGCGAGGCGCTCGCCCAGGGTCGCGGCGACTGCGAGAGCCGGGCCGTCGTGCTCGCGAGTATCCTCGCTTACAAGCACATCCCCTATCAGCTGCGCATGTCGTTCGACCACATCTGGGTCGACTACCCCGGCCACGTGAACACGGCCATCGAGAACCCCGGCGTGCAGCTCGCCGTGCGGCAGCACGGCCACTACGTGTTCCACTGGCCCAAGGACTTCCACCTGGGCGCCGAGGTGAACGCCCAGGTCGCCGACTACTGGACCCCGATGCCGCTCGGCCGCAAGCTGCTGCTGTTCGGCGGCCTCGCCGCGATCGCCCTGGTCAACGTGATCGTGCGCCTGGGGCGGCGGGCGGTCGCCGGGCTGCGCCGCCCGGCGGCGCCCCCGGTGCCGGGCGGTTCCTGACGTATCATTGACGCTCCGGCCGAGGGGCCGCCGAGCACGGAGGACACGCGATGAGTGAACCGGAACGCCCGATCGACCTGCGCAGCGACACCGTCACGCGACCGTCGCCCGAGATGCGCCGGGCCATGGCCGAGGCCGAGGTCGGCGACGACGTGCTGGGCGATGACCCCACGGTCATCCGCCTGCAGGACTACGCCGCCGAGCTCTTCGGCAAAGAGGCGGCGCTCTACGTGCCGTCGGGCACCATGTCCAACCAGATCGCGCTCCACGCCCAGACGACCCCGGGCGACGAGGTCTTCCTGCACGCCAAGGCGCACATCGTCGAGAACGAGCAGGGCGGCGCCGCCGTGCTGTCGGGCCTGCAGACGCGCACCTTCGACTCCGACGACGGCACCCTCGACCTCGATCTGCTCGAGCACTACTTCCACGTCGACGACGACGTGCACCACCCGCGCACGACGCTGGTCGCCGTCGAGAACACGCACAACTACTGCGGCGGCGTCGTGTACCCGTTCGCCAAGGTCACCGAGCTGCGCGCCTTTTGCGACCGTCGCGGCATGCTCCTGCACCTGGACGGCGCGCGTGTCTGCAACGCCGCCGTCGCGACCGGCATGGCGCTGCCCGACATCGTCGCGCCTTACGACTCGGTCAGCGTCTGCCTCTCGAAGGGCCTCGGGGCGCCGGTCGGCTCGGTGCTGCTCGCGAGCGCGGCGACGATCGCGCGCGCCCAGCGCGCCCGCAAGCTGTTCGGCGGCGGCATGCGCCAGGCCGGCATCATCGCCGCCGGTGGCCTCTACGCGCTGCAGCACAACGTCGAGCGTCTGGCCGACGACCACCGCCGCGCGCGAGCGCTGGGCGAGCGCCTCGCGCGGGTGCCCGGCCTCGCCGTCGACGAGCGCAAGCTGCAGACCAACATGGTCTTCGCCGACACGCACGGCACCGGTCTGCCGGCGGCGCGCGTCGTCGAGCTGCTCTCCGCCCGCGGCGTGTGGGGCCTGGATGAGGCGCCGTGGTCGGTGCGCTTCGTCACACACCTCGATCTCGACGACGAAGCGATCGAGCGGGCCGGCGACATCGTCGTCGATGTGATCGAGCAGGTGGTGGCGCGGGCCTGAGTCCTGTCGGCAGCTGGAGCCGGCTCCAGCCGGCCCTGGGTGCGGGATCCGCCGGACGAACAAACGGGCCGGGCGGGCCGCTGCAGCGGCCCGCCCGGCCCGTTTGCGTACCGGCGCCGGCGCAGTGAAGCGGGAGCGCCGTCGGCCCTTCTACTTGGCCGACTTGGCCGTCGTCCTGACGGCCGTCTTGGCCTTGCCGTTGCTGGCGACCGGCGCGGCGCCGGGGCGCACGGCGGCGTTGTGGTAGATCTGCACGATGTCGTCGCGCGTGAGGCGCCGCGGGTTGTTGACGAGCAGACGGGCCTGGGTCATGGCGCCGTCGGCGAGCTCTTCGATGGCCGACTCGGGGATGTCGACGTCGGACAGGTACTGCGGCACCTGGATGTCGATCGCGAGCTGCCTCATGGCCTCGACCGACTGCGCCGCTGCGTCGCGCACCGACAGCCCCTGGATGTTCTGGCCCATCGCTACCGCGATCTCGGAGAAGTAGTCGAGGCAGGCGAGCATGTTGTACTCCATGACCCACGGCAGCATGAGCGTGTTGGCGACGCCGTGGGGCACGTGGAACGTGCCGCCGATCGGGTACGAGAGGGCGTGCACCGCGGTCACGCCGGCGTTCGCGAAGGCGAGGCCGCCGAGCAGCGAGCCCATCGCCATGCCGAAGCGCGCCTCGACGTTGCTGCCGTCGAACACGGCTGTGCGGATGCTCTTGGAGATCAGCTCGATGCCCTCACGGGCGAGCGGGTCGGTGTGCATCGTGGCGTTGACCGACGTGTACGACTCGATGCAGTGGATGAGGGCGTCCATGCCCGAGGCCGCCGTGACGTGCGGCGGGCAGGTGATGGTGAGCATGGGGTCGACGAGGGCGATGTTCGGGATGAGGAAGCCCGACACGACGCCCTGCTTCACGTTCAGCTTCTCGTTGGCGAAGATGGCGATGGCCGTCACCTCGGAGCCGGTGCCGGCCGTGGTCGGCACCGCGACGATCGGCAGGCCCTTCTTCGGCACCTTGTCGATGCCCACCATCGACTCGACCGACTCGTCGCGGCCGACGAGCACAGAGGTGATCTTGGCGACGTCGATCGCCGAGCCGCCGCCGAAGCCGACGATGCAGTCGTAGTGGCCTTCCTCGCAGAAGCGCACGCCGTCTTCGAGGCTGCTCATCGGCGGCTCGGGCACGCACTTGGAGTAGACGCCGACCTCGATGCCCGCGTCGATCAGCGGCCGCTCGACGGTCTCGACCATGCCGCTCTCGGCCACGCCGGGATCGGTCATGATGAGCGCCTTCTTGGCGCGCAGCGCCGACACCTCGGCGCCGAGCTGCGTGATCGCGTCGACGCCGGTGATCAGCGTCTTGGGCGAGCGATGCACCCGGATCTTCATGTCCATGTCGGTCTCTCCTTCGGTCGGCTGGTCTCGCGCGCGCCGGCCCGGTGACGCCGGACGGCGCTCGGCGAATGGCTCGTTCTCACAGCAGGCAGACGGCCGGCTCCCTTCAGGCCTTCTCGGCCACGGCGCGACGGGGGCGCAGCCAGGCCTCGCCCTTGAGCGTCCTGAGCTCGTCGATGATCGGTTCGCGGAAGCGCGGGTCGGCGATGTCGAGCAGGGCGTAGGCGCGTTCGCGCAGCGAGCGGCCCTTGAGGCTGGCGATGCCGAACTCGGTGACGACGTAGTCGACGTCGGCACGCATGGTGGTCACCGCGGCGCCGGCTGAGATCTGCGCCACGATGCGCGAGACCTCGCCGCCCTTGGCCGTAGCCGGCAGGGCGATGATCGACTTGCCGCCCTTGCTGCGCGCGGCGCCCCGCACGAAGTCGACCTGGCCGCCGATGCCGGTGAACTGCTTGGCGCCCATCGAGTCGGCCACGACCTGGCCCATGAGGTCGACCTGGATGGCCGAGTTGATCGCGACCACGTTGGGGTTCTCGCCGATCACGTACGGGTCGTTGACGTAGCTCACCGGGAACATGTTGACGGCCGGGTTGTCGTCGACGAAGTCGTACAGGCGGCGGGTGCCCATGAGGAAGTTGGCGACCATCTTGTCGGGCTGCAGGACTTTGCAGCGGTTGGTGATCACGCCCTCCTCGTAGAGGTCGACGACGCCCTCACTGAACATCTCGGTGTGGATGCCGAGGTCGCTCTTGCCGTGCAGGAAGAGCAGCACGGCGTCGGGGATGCCGCCGATGCCGAGCTGCAGGCAGGAGCCGTCGCCGACGAGGCTCGCGATGTTCTTGCCGATGGCCTCCTCGACGGGGCCGATCGTGGGCGGCTGGAGTTCGAGGATCGGGGCCTCGGTCTCGACCGCGATATCGATGTCGCTCACGTGGATGAAGGAGTCGCCGTGGGTGCGCGGCATGTTGGGGTTGACGAGGGCGATGACCGTCCCCGCGACCGAGGCCGCCGGCTTGGTGTAGTCGACCGAGATGCCAAACGAGCACCAGCCGTGCTTGTCGGGCGGCGAGACTTGGGCGAGCACCACGTCGGGCGGCAGGTAGCCGCCGGTGAACAGGCCCGGGATCTCGTGAAAGAAGACCGGCGTGTAATCGCCGCGCCCGTTGGCCACGGCGTCGCGGGTGCTGGCCCCCACGAACAGCGAGTTGTGGTAGAAGCTCTCGGCGTACTCGGGCTTCGCATACTCGCCCTTGCCCATCGCCACCATGTGCACGATCTCGACGTCGCGCAGCTCGGGAGCGCGCGCCACCAGGGCGTCGACCAGCTCCAGAGGCTCGCCGCAGGCGTGCGCGAACACCACCCGATCGCCCGACTTGACGACCTTCAGAGCTTCGTCGGCGGTCGTCACCTTGCGGGCGTAGTCGGCCTTCCAGTCCATCGGTCTCCTCACTCGGTCGGGGAAGAGGGGTCGTCGGCGTCGGCGTCTGTGAGCCGCCGTGTGATCGCCGCGGCGAGCTCGGTCTCGTCGAGCGGCCGGCCGTCGAGATGACGGCCTGCGACGATGAGCACGTCGGGGCGGTCGCTCGTGAGCTCCTGGGCGGCCGCGCACGAGCGCGAGCAACCTGAGACATCGACCTCGACGTCGAGGTCGGCCAGGCGGGGGTCGGCCGTCAGCGCGTCGGCCAGGGCCACGCGATCGATCACCGGGTTGCAGCCTCCGCAGAACACGATGCGCACGGTCGCTCCGCCGCTCGCCGCCGATCGCTCACTTGACTCCGACGGGCTTGCGCAGCTTCGCCTTCTGGGCGTCGACCGGCGTACCGACACCGGCGAGCTCGCGGGCGAGCTGCTTCTTGTGCTCCACGTTGGACTGGCGCGCGATCATGATGCGCTGCGCCTGCGGCGAGCCGGCGCCGTGCATCGACTCGGTGCGGTAACCCACCGCCGCCGTGCCCAGCGTGAGGTTCTCGATCAGGCGCATGACGCGCATGCGGTCGATCGTCGGCGTGTCGCACTGCGCGGCCAGGAGCTTCTCGACCCACGGGCCGGTCTTCTCGGCGAAGAGGTCCTGGGCCGAGGGCATGGTCACCATGAGGCCGCCGGCGATGTCCTCGGCCAGGCGCGCGATCTCGTAGGGGAAGCGCGTGACGTTCTGCTTGCAGACGTTGGCCAGCAGCATGTCGATCTGGTAGTTGCCGGCCGGCATCTTGACGCCCTCGGCCGAGCAGGCGATACCGCACGAGAACAGGGTCTCGTTCAGGTGCGTCATCTCGATGATCTTGTCCTTGACGTGGCTCGCCTTGGCGGCGCCGTTGTACTCGGCGGCCAGGGCCGTCGCGCCGATCAGCACGTCGCCCACGCCGACCTTGCAGCCGCCGTAGCTCTGGCGGTGGAAGCCGGCGAAGCGCTCGACGAGGGCGCCCGAGAACTCGATCTCGCCGGCCATGTACACGCGCTCCCAGGGCACGAACACGTCGTCGAAGATCATGAGGGCCTCGTGGCCGCCGAAGCGCGCGTTGCCGACGTCGAGCTCGTTCTCTTCGAGCTTGCGGGTGTCGCACGACTGGCGCCCGTACACGTAGAAGATGCCGGGCGCGTTGGCCGGCGTCGAGAAGGACACGGCGTAGTCCTCGTCGCCCTCGCGCATGGCGACGGTCGGCATGACGAGGATCTCGTGCGAGTTGCAGGCGCCGGTCTGGTGGGCTTTGGCGCCGCGTACGACGATGCCGTCGTCGCGGCGCTCGACGATGTGCAGGTAGAGGTCGGGGTCGGCCTGCTGCGACGGCGACTTGCCGCGGTCGCCCTTGACGTCGGTCATGGCGCCGTCGGCGACCAGGTCCTCGTCCTGCAGGAACCGCACGTAGTCGCGGAACTTCTCGTGATAGGTCGTGCCCCTGGCCTGATCGGTCTCCCAGGTGACCGACCACAGGGCGTTGATCGCGTCCATGCCGACGCAGCGCTGGAAGCACGAGCCCGTCTTCTGGCCCAGCAGGCGCTGCATCTTGACCTTCTTGACGAGGTCGTCGGTCGACTGGTGGATGTGGGTGAAGCGGTTGACCTTCTTGCCGGTGATGTGGCTGGTGGCCGTCATCAGGTCTTCGTATTCCGGCTTGGCCGCGAGCTCGTAGGTCATCGCGATGCAGTTGAGGGACGGGCGGATGACCGGGTGGTTCACGTAGTCGTGGACCCGCTCACCGAACAGATAGATCTCGAGGTCGAGGTCGGCGATGCTCTGGACGAATTCCTCTGCAGTGCGTGCCATCGAGCCTGCTCCTTCCTAGCACGAGCCTTGTCGGCGCGAGTCAGACGACCGTGGGGCGTCGCGGCCGCCGGAGCGGCGCCGGACGCGGGCGCGCGACGCGCGTGGGTCTCTCACCGGCGCATCGTGGCTTCCCGACCCACTATAGGGGACGGGAGGCGCGGTCGTTCGTCGCTTCGTCCGAAAAAGCGGCGCGACGAGGGGGTGGTCCTTGGCCAGGCTGCACAAAAGCCGAGCCTGATGGCGCGCCGGGCCCGTCGGGGACGGTACGCGTTCCGGCGGGCGCTCGCCGGGTCGCGACGGGCCGTGGTGTTCCCGCCGTTTGTATGAACGGTCGGCCCATGTGGCCATACTGCTTGGCCGCTTGGGCCACCGCGCCCCCGCCAAGTTTGTAACTCTTGGCAGTTTGGTGGCGCGATGGCCTGCAAGGGCCGGTCGTATACTCGCGGGCGACCTGCACCTCGACCGCGGGCCGCCACCGGCCCGGCCCGTTTGGAGGTTGGTAGAGACCGCACTACCTCGTCTCCGGACGCCGTCGCACACAGCACGCGTCGCGCGGCTCGTCCGTCTCGTCTTTTCCGTCCTAACGTTCCCATAGGGAGGGCTCTGAAGTGAGCGTGGTTACCGCACCGAAGACCGAGTACGTGAAGAAGCTCATGGCCGACGTCGTGGCCAAGAACCAGGGCGAGCTCGAGTTCCACCAGGCCGTCCAGGAAGTCGCCGAGTCGCTCGAGCCCGTGCTCGCGCGCCACCCCAAGTACCGCGAAGCCAAGATCCTCGAGCGCATCATCGAGCCCGAGCGCGTCATCATGTTCCGTGTCCCCTGGGTCGACGACAAGGGCGAGATCCAGATCCAGAAGGGCTTCCGCATCGAGATGAACAGCGCCATCGGCCCCTACAAGGGCGGCCTGCGCTTCCATCCGACCGTCTACCTCGGCATGCTCAAGTTCCTCGCCTTCGAGCAGGTCTTCAAGAACGCTCTCACCACGCTCCCCATGGGCGGCGGCAAGGGCGGCTCGAACTTCGACCCCAAGGGCAAGAGCGACGGCGAGGTCATGCGCTTCTGCCAGAGCTTCATGACCGAGCTCAGCCGGCACATCGGCCAGTTCACCGATGTCCCCGCCGGCGACATCGGCGTCGGCGGTCGCGAGATCGGCTTCATGTTCGGCCAGTACAAGCGCATCCGCAACGAGTTCGTCGGCGTGCTGACGGGCAAGGGCCTCAACTGGGGCGGCTCGCTGATCCGTCCCGAGGCGACCGGCTACGGCGCGGTCTACTTCGCCGAGGAGATGCTGAACACGCGCGACGACACCCTCGAGGGCAAGACCTGCCTGGTCAGCGGTTCGGGCAACGTCGCCCAGTACACCGTCGAGAAGATCCTCGACCTGGGCGGCAAGGCCGTCACGCTGTCCGACTCGAGCGGCTTCATTCATGACGCCGAGGGCATCGATCGCGAGAAGCTCGCCTTCCTGCTCGAGCTCAAGAACGTCAAGCGCGGCCGCATCAAGGAGTATGCCGACAAGTTCGGCGCCAAGTTCTACCCGATCGACAGGAACGCCGACCACAACCCGCTGTGGGACATCAAGGCCGACGCGGCCTTCCCGAGCGCCGTCCAGAACGAGATCAACGCCAAGGACGCCGCCAACCTGCTGAAGAACGGCGTGTACGTGGTCTCCGAAGGCGCCAACATGCCGACGGTCCCCGAAGGCGTCGAGCAGTTCGTCAAGGCCGGCATCCTCTACGGCCCCGGCAAGGCCGCCAACGCCGGCGGCGTGGCCACCTCCGGTCTCGAGATGAGCCAGAACAGCCTGCGCCTGGCCTGGACGCGCGAAGAGGTCGACACCCGTCTCCACGGGATCATGAAGGCCATCCACAAGCAGTGCGTCGACGCGGCCAACGAGTACGACACGCCCGGCAACTACGTGAACGGCGCGAACATCGCCGGTTTCGTCAAGGTCGCCGACAGCATGCTCGACCAGGGTCTCGTCTGATCCGACCGCTCGTGTCCCGGGGCCGGCCCGCAGGGGCGGCCGCGGGAGCGGCCTGAGAGACGCCCGCAGGCAGCGGCGGGGTGGGCTCCGCAAGGAGCGCGCCCCGCCGCTTGTCTTGGTGGCCGTTTCCGCCACCGCCGCGTGCCGGCTCGTCTCTTTCGGCGAAGCTGCGGCAGCGCGGTTTGCCCACCCATGGCCTCGGGGATGAATGGGCGATCCTGCGTCCGAAGGACGTCGTGCAGGAGCCGGTCGAGCGCAGAACCTGGAGGCCGTCGATGAAGAAGATTGAGTGCATCATCCAGCCCTACAACCTCGACACCGTAGCCGAGAACCTGGCCGTCGAGGGCGTCGTGGGCATGACCGTGACCGAGGCCAAAGGCTTCGGCGTGCAGAAGGGCTTCACGCGCGGTGAGAGTGGCGCCCCGGATCAGTACCGCTTCCATCCCAAGATGAAGGTCGAGATGGTGGTCGGCGACGAGGACGTCGAGCGGGTCGTGGCGAGCCTGCGCAAGGCCCTCGAGAAGGGCCGGATCGGCCAGGGCAAGATCTTCGTGAGCGCCGTCGAGGACGCGGTGCGCACGCGCACGGGCGAGCGTGGCGAGGCAGCCATCAGGTAGCAGCCGCCGTCACGGCGAACACGTCGGTGCGCGACGGGGGCCGGGGCGATCCGAGAGGATCGCCCCGGCCCCCGTCGCCTGTCCGAGGGACCGGTCGGCGCCCGCGCGCCCGGCTCGCGCCGGTCGGCGTCGCGGGCGCCGGCGCGCTAGACGAGCTCGAACTCGCGCTCCAGGTCGCCCTTACTGCGCACGCCGATGATCTTCTTCACGGGCTTGCCGTCCTTGAAGAGGATGAGCGTGGGGATGCTCATGATCCCGAACTTGGCGGCCGTCGCCTGGTTGTCGTCGACGTTGAGCTTGCCGACCATCACCTTGTCGGCGTGCGTGCCGGCGAGGTCCTCGACGATCGGTCCCACCGTGCGGCACGGACCGCACCAGGCCGCCCAGAAGTCGACGATGACCGGCTTCGTCGCCTCGTCGACGGTCTGCTGGAACGTATCGTCGGTCAGTTCCTTGACCACGTCTGCCACGTTGCCCTCCTCTGAAACATCTGCCATGTCGCCGCCAAGTCCGCGAGGTCGCGACCCCGGCTGGCGAGGTCGCCCGCCGCCCGAGCAGATACCCCGTCGTCGAGACGGGCGAACCTGCCCTGGCCGCCCGCACGCATTCAGGTATCATAATGGGTCTGCCGGGCCGGTTGGAGCGGCAAGCCCGGGCCGCCCTTGCGCCCGGCACCCCACCCCCTCCGGCGACGACCTCCGACGAAAGGCGATTGAGGACGTGAGAAGCGACGAGATCAAGCTCGGCGCGGCGCGCGCCCCGCATCGCTCGCTGCTGCGGGCCCTGGGCGTGACCGACGCTGAGATGGAGCGCCCGTTCATCGGCATCGCCAACTCGTTCAGCGAGGTCGTGCCCGGTCACATGCACCTCGACAAGATCGTCGAGGCCGTCAAGGCCGGCGTGCGCCAGGCCGGCGGCGTGCCCTTCGAGTTCGGCGTCATGGGCATCTGCGACGGCATCGCCATGGACCATCCCGGCATGCACTACTCGCTGCCCAGCCGCGAGCTCGTGGCCGACACGGTCGAGTCGATGGCGCGGGCCCAGGCCTTCGACGCCCTCGTGCTCGTGCCGTGCTGCGACAAGATCATCCCCGGCATGCTCATGGCCGCGATGCGTCTGAACGTGCCGTGCGTCATGGTGAGCGGCGGTCCCATGCTCGCCGGCCGCCTCGACGGGCGCACGGTCGACCTGAACAGCGTGTTCGAGGCCGTCGGCCGCGTGCAGGCCGGCACGCTCGACGAGGCGGGTCTTGCCGCCGTCGAATGCAGCGCCTGCCCCACGTGCGGCTCGTGCTCCGGCATGTTCACGGCGAACTCCATGAACTGCCTCGCCGAGGTGATCGGCCTGGCGCTGCCCGGCAACGGCACCATCCCGGCGCCCTACAGCGAGCGTCTGCGCTTCGCCAAGGAGAGTGGCGTCAAGGTCATGGACGTGCTGGCCGCCGACCTCAAGCCGCGCGACATCCTGACCGACGCCGCCGTGGGCAACGCCCTGGCGGCCGACGCCAGCCTGGGCTGCAGCACCAACACCGTGCTGCACCTGGCGGCGATCGCCACCGAGGCGGGCCTCGAGTTCCCGCTCGAGCGCGTCAACGAGGTCGCCGCCCGCGTGCCGCACCTCTGCCTGCTCGCGCCGGCCGGCCCGCACCACATGGAGGACCTCTACCACGCGGGCGGCATCCAGGCCGTCCTCAAGCGCCTGCTCGACGCCGGTCTCATCGACGGCGCGGCGCGCACGGTGGCCGGCGGCACCATGGCCGACGCCGTGGCCGGCGCCCGCGTGCTCGACGACGAGGTCGTGCGGCCGCTCGACCGGCCCTACCACGCCACCGGCGGCCTGGCCGTGCTCTTCGGCAACCTGGCGCCGGCCGGCGCCGTGGTCAAGGAGGGCGCCGTGGCCGACGAGATGCTGCGCCACAGCGGTCCGGCGCGCGTGTTCGAAAGCGAGAAGGCCGCAGTCGCGGCCATCGCCGCCGGCGACATCGCGAGCGGCTCGGTCCTGGTGGTGCGCAACGAAGGCCCTAAGGGCGCGCCCGGCATGCCCGAGATGCTGGCCGCCACCTCGATGCTGGCCGGCCAGGGCCGCGACCACGACGTCGCCCTCATCACCGACGGCCGTTTCAGCGGCGCCACGCGGGGCGCCGCGATCGGCCACGTCGCCCCCGAAGCCCAGGCCGGCGGTGCGATCGGCCTGGTCGAAGACGGCGACACCATCGTCATCGACATCCCCGGCCGCAGCCTCACGCTCGACGTCGACGTCGCCGTACTCGAGCGGCGGCGCGCCACGAAGGTCGCGCCGCCGCGCCCCGAGCTCACGGGCTACCTCGCCCGGTACGTCAAACTCGTCTCCGGTGCGGAGAAGGGGGCTGTCCTTCGATGACGCCACAGACCACGAAGATGAAGGGTGCGCAGGCCATCGTCGCCTCGCTCGAGGCCGAGGGCTGCGACACGCTGTTCGGCTTTCCCGGCGGGATGGTGATCCCGCTCTACGACGCCCTGTACGACGCCGGCCACCTGCGCCACGTGCTTGTGCGCCACGAGCAAGGCGCGGTGCACGCCGCCGACGGCTACGCGCGCGCCACCGGCAAGGTCGGCGTGTGCCTGGCCACGAGCGGCCCCGGCGCCACCAACCTGGTGACCGGCATCGCCAACGCCTACCTCGACTCGATCCCGCTGGTCGCGATCACCGGCCAGGTCAAGGACGACCTGATCGGCACCGACGCCTTCCAGGAGGCCGACGTCACCGGCATCACCCTGCCGATCGTCAAGCACTCCTACCTGGTCCACCGTCCGGCCGACATCCCGCAGGTCATCCACGAGGCCTTCCACATCGCCTCGACCGGCCGGCCGGGGCCGGTCGTGATCGACATCCCCGTCACGGCCGAGCTCGCCGAGGTCGCCTACAAGCGGCCCGACGGGCCGCAGCTTCCCGGGTACCGGCCCACGCTCAAGGGCCACGTCAAGCAGATCCGCGCGGCGGCCCGCGCCCTGGTCGATGCCGAGCGCCCGGTGCTCTACGTCGGCGGCGGCGTGATCAGCGCCGGCGCCGCCGACGAGCTGCGCGCGCTCGCCGAGCTGCTGCGGGTGCCGGTCACGACCACCCACATGGGCCTGGGCAGCTTCCCCAGCCGGCACCCGCTCTCGCTGGGCACGCTCGGCATGCACGGCACCGTCACGGCCAACTACGCCGTGCACGAGTGCGACCTGCTGGTCGCCGTGGGGGCGCGCTTCGACGACCGCGTCACCGGCAAGCTGTCGGCCTTCGCGCCGCAGGCCAAGGCGATCGTCCACATCGACGTCGACCCGGCCGAGATCGGTAAGAACGTCGAGCCCAGCATCCCGATCGTCGGCGACGCTCGCCACGTGCTCGCCGCCCTCGTCGCCGACCTGCGGAACATGGAGCTGGCGGCCGGTCGCACCGACGCCTGGCTCGCGCGCATCGACGGCTGGAAGGCCGAGTACCCGCTGCATTACGACGAGCCGACCGACGGCACGATCGCGCCCGAGTTCGTGATCGAGGAGATCGAGCGCGTCACCGGCGGCGAGGCCGTGGTCGTGACCGACGTCGGCCAGCATCAGATGTGGGCGACGCTCTACTACCACTTCAGCTACCCGCGCCAGTGGATCAGCTCCGGCGGCCTCGGCACCATGGGCTTCGGCCTGCCGGCCGCGATCGGCGCCAAGATCGGCTGCCCCGACCGTACGGTGATCGACGTGAGCGGCGACGGCGGCTTCCAGATGACCATGCAGGAGCTCGCCACGGCGGTGAACTACGACGTTCCGGTCGTGGTCGCCATCCTGAACAACGGCTACCTCGGCATGGTGCGCCAGTGGCAGGACCTGTTCTGGAACAAGCGCTACGCGTTCACCTGCATCGCCGTGCAGCCCGACTTCGCCCTGCTCGCCGAGGCCTTCGGCGCCAAGGGCATGCGCGTGACCGAGGCAGGCGACGTGGGCGACGCGCTACGCGAGGCGATCGCGAGCGGGCGGCCCACGGTGATCGACTTCAAGGTGGCCCCCGAAGAGAACGTCTTTCCGATGGTGCCGGCCGGCCAGGCCATCACCGAGATGATCGGCGGCAAGTCGGGCCGCCGCACGCGGGAGAAGAAGTCATGAAGCACACGCTGTCGGTGCTCGTCGAGAACAAGCCGGGCGTGCTCACGCGGGTGGCCGGCCTGTTCGCCCGGCGTGGCTTCAACATCGAGAGCCTGGCGGTCGGCGAGAGCGAGGACCCGCGTCTGTCGCGCATGACGATCTCGATCGATGGCGCCGAGCATCCCATCGATCAGGTCACCAAGCAGCTCCACAAGCTCATCAACGTCGTGAAGATCCGCGACCTGGACCCGGCGAACACGGTGAGCGCCGAGCTCATGCTGGTGCGCGTCGCGGCCGAGGGCGACAAGCGCACCGACGCGCTGCAGATCGCTGAGATCTTCAAGGCCAAGATCGTCGATGTCGAACGCCGCAGCGTGGTGCTGCGCGTGGTCGGCACCAGCGACAAGCTCGAGGCGCTGCTCGAGATGCTGCAGCCCCTGGGCATCGTCGAGGTCACCCGCACAGGCATGGTGGCGATCGGGCGGGGGCGCGGCTAGTGCTCGTAGGCCAGTGGCGGGCTCGCATGGCCTTCGAGAGCGGCGACTTCGCCGCCGTCGAGGGGCTCGAGTTCATGTACGTCTTCAACCTCGGCGGCACCATGACCGAGTCGTCGAACTACGACGCGGCGCCGCCGGTGCCGCCCGCCTACGGCATCTGGCGCCAGGTGGGACCGGGCCGCTTCGAGGCCAGGTACGAGTTCTACCCGACCGCGGCGCCGGGGGCCGTCGACGAGCTCACGGCCGGCGGCGGCTGGCTGCCCGCCGGGCGCGGCGTGTTCCTCGAGACGATCACGGTCGCCGACGACGGCCAGACCTACGCGTCGACGGTGAGCTACGAGGCGTTCGACGCCGCGGGCGCGCCGCTCCCGAGCGGCGGCCGCGGCACCGCGACCGGGGCCAGGCTGCGCTTCTAGAAGGGCCCCGTGGCGACGTCCGGCGACATCCAGGCGGCCCTGCTGCGTGGCGTCAACGTCGGCCCGGCCAAGCGCGTCGCCATGGCCGACCTGCGGGCACTCGTCGGCGACCTCGGCTACCACGACGTCCGCACCCTCATGAACAGCGGCAACGTGGTGTACCGCGCGCCCGGCGTGACCCCGGCCGTCGCCGCGGCGTGTATCGAGGCGGCGCTCGCCGAACGGCTCGGCGTGTCGTGCCGGGTCGTCGTACTCACCGCCGCCGAGCTCGCCGCGGCGGTCGCCGTCGACCCGTTTGCGGGGGTCGCGGTCAACCCCTCACGCCTGCTCGTCGCCGTCCCGGCCGACGCGGCCGGCCTGGCCGCGCTCGCGCCGCTCGCCGCGCTCGACTGGGGCGCCGAGGCGCTCGTCCTCGGTCGCCGGGTCACCTACCTGTGGTGTCCCGACGGGGTCATCGCGAGCCGCGTCTCGGCGGCGGTGAACGCCGCGCTGGGCGACGGCGTGACGAGCCGCAACTGGACGACGATGGTCAAGCTCTCCGCCCTCGCCGCCGTGGGTACCATGCCCTGAAAGACACGACGGGCGGGGCGGGCGGCCGGCGGCGCCGGCCGCCCGCCCCGCCCGCGCTCTTCAGGAGGCTGTGTGGGGACCGGCAGGCTCGAGGCGTTCAGCGACGGCGTGCTCGCCATCATCATCACGATCAGCGTACTCGAGCTGCGGCCGCCGCACGGCACCGACCTCGGTGCCCTGTGGTCCGAGCGCTCGATCTTCTTCAGCTACGTCCTGAGCTTCGTCTACCTCGGCATCTACTGGAACAACCACCACCACATGCTGCACGTGACCGAGCGCGTCACGGGCGGCGTGCTCTGGGCCAACCTGGCGCTGCTGTTCTGGCTCTCGCTGTTTCCGTTCGCGACCGGCTGGATGGGCGGCAGCGACTTCGCGGCCCTGCCGACGGCCGTCTACGGGACCGTCCTGCTGCTCGCCGCGATCGCCTACTACGTGCTGCAGCGCACGATCATCGCCGGGCAGGGCCCCGGCTCGCTTCTGGCCGCCGCCGTGGGCCGCGACCTCAAGGGCAAGATCTCGCCGCTGATGTACGCCGCCGCGATCCCGCTCGCGTTCGCGTCGCCCGTGGCAAGCAACGCGCTCTACATCGCCGTCGCTGCGCTCTGGCTGGTGCCCGACCGGCGCATCGAGCGCGTCCTGCCCCCTTCGTGACACCGTACGTCGAGCGGCGTAGGCTTCGCCGCGTGGTACGCAGCCTGCACCATGCTCCACCCTCCCCGCACCCCCGGGCCCTCCTGATGGGTGCCGCGTCGACGTTCTGACGCTCCCGGTCGCGTTGCCGCGCGCGGCCCGACGAAGTAAAGTTCCAAGTTCCGAGTGCAGTCGCCCCGGCGGGGCGTCACGAGAAGGAGACGTGCAGATGTACTACGACGCAGACGCTGATCTCGGCCTGATCAAAGGCAAGACCGTCGCCGTGATCGGCTTCGGCAGCCAGGGTCACGCCCACGCCCAGAACCTGCGCGACTCGGGCGTCAACGTGGTCGTGTCCGACCTGCCAGGCACGCCCAATGCCGAGCGCGCCCAGAAGGCCGGCTTCGAGATCCTCTCGGCGGCCGCCGCGGCCGAGCGCGGCGACATGATCATCATGCTCGTGCCCGACGACGTGCAGGCGCGCCTCTACAAGAGCGACGTCGCCGCCAAGCTGAAGGCCGGCAAGGTCCTCATGTTCGCCCACGGCTTCAACATCCACTTCAACCAGATCGTGCCGCCCAAGGACGTCGACGTCATCATGGTCGCCCCCAAGGGCCCCGGCCACCTGGTGCGGCGCCAGTACGAAGAGGGCAAGGGCGTGCCCTCGCTGATCGCCGTGTTCCAGGACGCGAGCGGCAAGGCGAAGGACCTCGCCCTGGCCTACGCCAAGGGCATCGGCGCCACGCGCGCCGGTGTGATCGAGACCAGCTTCGAAGAGGAGACCGAGACCGACCTGTTCGGCGAGCAGGCCGTGCTCTGTGGCGGCGTGACCGAGCTCATCATGGCCGGCTTCGACACGCTGGTCGAGGCGGGCTACCAGCCCGAGATCGCCTACTTCGAGTGCCTGCACGAGCTCAAGCTGATCGTCGACCTCATCTGGGAGCAGGGCATCAGCGGCATGCGCTACTCGATCAGCGACACGGCCGAGTACGGCGACCTCACCCGCGGGCCGGTCGTGATCGACGAGGACACGCGCGACCGCATGCGGCGCATGCTGGCCGACATCCGCTCGGGCGCCTTTGCCCGCGAGTGGATCCTCGAGAACCAGGCCGGCCGGCCGGTCTTCAACGCGCTCCAGCAGCAGGGCAAGGAGCACCAGATCGAGATCGTCGGCAAGAAGCTGCGCGGCATGATGAGCTGGATCGGCGAGCGCGGGTTCGACCTCGACGCCTGAGCGCTCGGAGCGCACTTCGCGCAACGGTCGGTCGGAACAGCGGCCCCGGCGGCGTGTGCCGCCGGGGCCGCTTGCGCTTTCGGCGGCCCCCTTCTACGCATCCATCATCGTCGTGCCCTGATCCTCGCGCCGTGGGACTCACCTCGGATGGTCGTCCGGCGTCGCGCCGGAACCATCCTTCGTACGATTGCGATGGATAAAGTGCTCAAGGCGCGGAGGGTGGGCTGCCGATACTCACGCTGCCGTCGGCGCCGGCACGAGGCCGCCGGTCCATCGGGCACATACAAGGAGAGGGGATGAGTACTCGGAATATCGCGCGGGTGGTCGGCGTCTTCATCTGGGCCACGTTCTTCATGCTGTTCCTGGCGACCCGCGACCAGCTCTTCATGGTCCTGAGCGTGATGGCGATCATCGGGCAGGTGCTCACCAGCGTCATGTTCGCGCGCCGCTAAGGCGCGTGTGCACGTTGCCCGCCGCGGCGTGACGGCCTGTGCGCACGTGGCTCGCCGCGGCGTGACGGCCCCCGCGCTCACCACTGGACACCCGCGCGGCCCGTCGTTTATGCTGCCGGCCATGCGAGACTCGACACATCGCCCGTCGTGACGGCTGGGACGGGCGGGGGCTGTGGTCCCCGCCCGTCCCAGCCGGACTCCGCCCACCACCCTTACCCTCACTCTGCTTCTTGTGCCCTGCCGTCGTGCGACGACGCCGTCGCGTGCCACGGCCGCCGCCCCTTCCGGCGTCGCGAGCTGCACGCGCCCTACGCCCTGCGCCGCGCCCTGCTCCTGCCGCGCGACACGATCGCCCGATCGTGCCCTGTCTGACCCGCCGGCCGTCCGGCACTCGCCGCCCGCGGGTACCACTCGGCCAACGTCTTTCGCCCGCCGCCCGCGCCTTGCGCGGGCCCCGACCGAGAACCTGAAAGGACGACCATGCTGAAGCGCTTTCTCATCACCCCGGGCCCCACGCCGGTGCCGCCCGAGGTCCTGCTCGCCGGCGCCGAGCCCATCGTGCACCACCGCGCGCCGCGCTTCGTCGAGATCTTCCACGAGTGCGTCGCCGGCCTGCAGTACGTCTACCAGACGAGCAACGACGTCGTGATCTTCGCCGCCTCCGGCACGGGCGCCATGGAGTCGGCCGTGGTCAACGTCGTGAACCCCGGCGACACCGTGATCGTCGCGTCGGTCGGCAACTTCGGCGAGCGCTGGGTGAAACTCAACAAGAAGTGGGGCGCCAACGTCGTCGCCCTCGACTTCGAGTGGGGCACCAAGGCCGATCCGGCCGCCATCGCTCAGGCCCTGGCCGACCACCCCGAGGCCAAGGCCGTCTACACGCAGTTCTCCGAGACCTCGACCGGCGTGGTCAACGACATCAAGGCGATCGGCGAGATCGTGGCCCGCACCCCGGCGATCCTCGTGGTCGACGCCATCTCCGGCCTGGGCGCGACCGACCTGCCGACCGACGAGTGGCAGGTCGACGTCTGTGTGGCCGGTTCGCAGAAGGCGCTCATGATCCCGCCCGGCCTGGCCAGCGTCGCCGTGAGCGAGAAGGCCTGGAAGGTCGTCGCGGCGGCCATCCAGCCGCGCTTCTACTTCGACTGGCCGTCCTACCGCGACAAGGCCAAGGACGGTCAGACGCCGTTCACGCCGGCCGTCTCGCTGTTCGTCATGCTGAACAAGGCGATCGAGATGATCCGGGCCGAGGGCCTCCCCAACGTGTTCACCCGCCACGCGGTGCTCAGCCGGGGTTGCAAAGAGGGCGTCAAGGCGCTCGGCCTCGAGCTGTTCGGCCCCGACGACCCGGCCGCCAACTCGGTCACGGCCGTCAAGGTGCCGGCCGGCGTCGACGGCGGCAAGATCGGCAAGCTCGCGCGCGACCGCTACGGCGTGTGGCTGGCCGGCGGCCAGGGCCGCCTCAAGGGTCAGATCTTCCGCTTCGGCCACTGCGGCTACTTCGGCGCCTCCGACATCGTGGTCGGACTGTCGGTCGTCGAGATGGTGCTCGCCGAGCTGGGCTACGACGTCAGGTGGGGCGCCTCCGTGGGCGCCGCCGAGCAGGTCTTCATGAAGAGCGAGGTGGCGCTGTGAGCGACGAGCCCAAGAAGGTCCTGGTCAAGGAGAAGCTCGCCCCCGAGGGCATCGCCTACCTGAAGGAGCAGGGCTTCGCCGTCGACACCGGGCTCGACTGGACGCCCGAGGAGTTCCTCGCGCGCATCGGCGACTACGACGCCCTGCTCGTGCGCTCGGCCACCAAGGTGACGGCCGAGGTGATCGAGGCGGCGCGCAACCTCAAGGTAGTGGGTCGCGCCGGCGTGGGTGTCGACAACGTCGACGTGCCGGCGGCCACCAGGCGCGGCATCATCGTGGTGAACGCGCCGGCCAGCAACGTGCTGTCGGCGGCCGAGCACACGATCGCCATGCTGATGGCCTGCGCCCGCAACATCCCGCAGGCCCACGGCGCCCTCAAGGCGGGCCGCTGGGACCGCTCCAAGTACGGCGGTGTCGAGCTCGCCGACAAGACCCTCGGCATCATCGGCCTGGGGCGCATCGGCTTTCTCGTGGCCGAGCGAGCCCGCGGTCTAGGCATGCACGTGGTGGCCTTCGACCCGTTCGTGCCGGCCGAGCGCTTCCGCGAGCTCGGCCTGCAGCGCGCCGACACGGCCGAGGCGGTCTACGCCGTGGCCGACTTCGTCACCGTGCACCTGCCCAAGAACGCCGAGACGATCGGCTTCATCGGCGATGCGGCTTTCGCCGCCATGAAGGACGGCGTGCGCGTCATCAACGTGGCGCGCGGCGGGATCATCGACGAGGCGGCGCTCGGGCGCGCCCTCGAGAGCGGCAAGGTCGCCGGCGCCGCGATCGACGTGTGGCCCACCGAGCCCACCACCGACGACCCGCTGCTCGCCTACGACCAGGTGGTGAGCACGCCGCACCTGGGCGCCTCCACCAAGGAGGCGCAGCTCCGGGCCGGCACCCAGGTCGCCGAGCAGGTCGCCCTGGCGCTCAAGGGCCAGTTCGCGCCCAACGCCGTGAACGTGCCGCTCACCCTCGGCGACGAGGCCGACGAGCTGCTGCCCTACCTGCGCGCCTGCGAGCTGCTCGGCAAGGCCACGGTGCAGCTCGCCGAAGGCCCAGTCGAGGCCCTCGAGATCACCTACGAGGGCGTGATCAGCCGCTACGACACCCGCATCCTGGCGCTGAGCGTGCTCTCCGGCGTGCTCTCGAACGTGGTCGAGGGCGAGGTCAACTTCGTCAACGTGACGGCCATGGCCGAGGAGCGCGGCATCACCTTCAAGGAGGTCCGCAAGCCCGAGGCGGTCGACTACCTCAACCTGATCACCGTGACGAGCCGCGACCGCGGCGGCGACCTGGCGCTGTCGGCGACCGCGATCGGGCCCAAGCACAAGCCGCGCCTGGTGCGCATCTACGGCCAGGACGTCGACATCGAGCCGGCCGAGCACATGGTCTTTCTGCGCTACGACGACGTGCCCGGCATGATAGGCAAGATCGGCACCAAGCTCGGCGCTCTGGGCATCAACATCGCCCAGATGTCGGTGGGCCGCACCCTGGCCGACCGCAAGGCCGTGATGGCGCTCACGCTCGACTCGCCGATCCCCCAGGAGGACCTCCAGGGCCTGATCCGCGAGGCCGGCCTGCACGACGGCAAGCGCGTGCGGCTGTAGCGGCGCGGGGGAGAAGGGCGAGGGCGGCGCGCTTGCGCCGCCCTCGCCCGCCCGCATACAATTGCCGGACCATGCGCAGCAGGACGACAAGCGACACCCGTCAGGAGGGCCCCATCCATGTCCGGCCCCTGTCCGTCCTCGGCGCGCTCCTCCTCCCCCCGCGGGGGGATGCCTAACACCTGCGGCCGCTCGGCCATCCGACTCTCGTTCTTGCAGGACCGTCATCGCCAGCGCTCAGGGCGCCGTTTTTGCGTGTCGCCGAGCCTGGAGAGGAGTGAGCCATGAGTGATCTGACCACGACCGACGGGCACGCCGCGGGCGTGTCGCCGGCGGTCGTAGACGCCCGCCGCGTCACCATCTTCGATACCACGTTGCGCGATGGCGAGCAGGCGCCCGGCGCGTCGATGAACGAGACCGAGAAGCTCGAGATCGCCCGACAGCTCGCGCGCCTGGGCGTCGACGTGATCGAGGCCGGTTTCCCGGTCGCCTCGAAGGGCGACTTCGACTCGGTCGCGCTCATCGCCCGCGAGGTCACGGGCTCGCGCATCGCCGGCCTGGCGCGGGCGATCGAGCAGGACGTGCGCGTCTGCTGGGACGCCGTCAAGGGCGCCGAACGGGCGCGCATCCACACGTTCATCTCGACGAGCGACATCCACCTCAAGTACCAGATCAAAAAGACGCGCGACGAGGTACGGACGATCACCCGCGAGATGGTCACGCTGGCCGCCCGCCTGGCGGCCCAGCGCCCCGACGCCGACGTCGAGTTTAGTGCCATGGACGCGAGCCGCTCCGAGCCCGCCTTTCTGGCCGAGATCTTCGGCATCGCCGTCGAGTGCGGCGCGACCACCATCAACGTGCCCGACACCGTTGGCTACGCGCTGCCGCTCGAGTGGGGTGACTTCATCGGCGAGCAGTACCGTCTCTGCCCGGCGCTGCACGACGTCACGGTGAGCGTGCACTGCCACAACGACCTGGGTCTGGCCACGGCCAACTCGCTGGCCGCGGTGCGGGCCGGCGCCGGCCAGGTCGAGTGCGCTGTGAACGGCATCGGCGAGCGCGCCGGCAACGCCTCGCTCGAAGAGGTAGTCATGGCCCTGGCCACGCGCGGCGCCTACTTCGGCGCGACGACCGGCATCGTCACCGAGGAGATCGCGCGCAGCAGCGCCATGGTGAGCAACCTCACCGGCTACGTCGTGCAGCCCAACAAGGCGATCGTCGGGCGCAACGCCTTCGCCCACGAGTCGGGCATCCACCAGGCCGGCCTGCTGTCGGAGGCGTCGACCTTCGAGATCATGAAGCCGGCCGACGTCGGCGTGTCCGACAGCGACCTCGTGCTCGGCAAGCACTCCGGCCGTCACGCCCTGCGGGCCCGGCTCGAGGAGCTCGGCTACCGCCTGACCGACCACGAGCTCGACGAGGCCTTCCACCGCTTCAAGGACCTGGCCGACAAGAAGAAGGACGTCACCGCGCTCGACCTCGAGGCGCTGGTCGGCGAGGAGATCCGCGAGCGGCAGGACACCTTCACGCTCTTGTCGTACGTGGCACAGGCGGGCTCGTCGATCATGCCGACCACGCAGGTCGAGGTCGACGTGCGCGGCCGGCGGCGGCGCGGCAAGAGCTTCAGCAACGGCATCGTCGAGTCGGTCTTCAAGGCGGTCGACAACGCCGTCGGCATGAAGGGCAGCCTCGCCGACTACCAGGTGCGGGCCGTCACGGCCGGCAAGGACGCCCTGGCCGAGGTCAAGCTGGCCGTCGAGGTCGACGGGCAGCACTACCGGGGTCAGGCCGTGAGCTTCGACGTGATGGAGTCGACGGCCAAGGCGTACGTCAGGGCCATGAACAACGCCGCTGCGGCGAAGGAGACCGACCCGGCGGGCGAGACCCCGCCGGCCGGGACGGCGAAGGGAACGAGCTGATGGGACACACGATCGTAGAGAAGATCCTGGCGCGCGCGTCGGGCCGCGACGAGGTCTGGCCCGGCGACATCGTCGAGGCCCGCGTCGACCTGGCCCTGGCCAACGATGTGACGGCACCGATCGGCATCGCCGAGTTCGAGAGGGCCGGCTTCGAGCGCGTCTTCGACCCGGCGAAGGTGGTCCTCGTGCCCGACCACTTCACGCCCAACAAGGACATCAAGGCGGCCGGCCAGGCCAAGCTCATGCGCGAGTTCGCCCGCAGGCAGCACCTCGAGCACTACTGGGAGGTCGGCCGCGTCGGCATCGAGCACGTGCTGCTGCCCGAGCAGGGGCTCGTGGCGCCCGGCGACGTCGTGGTCGGCGCCGACTCGCACACCTGCACGTACGGCGCCCTCGCCGCCTTCTCGACCGGCATCGGCTCGACCGACTTCGCGGCCGCCATGGCCTGGGGCCGCGTCTGGCTGCGGGTGCCCGAGAGCATCCGCTTCGTCTACCACAACCTGCCGCAGCGCTACGTCGGCGGCAAGGACCTCATGCTCCACACGATCGGCCTGATCGGCGTCGACGGCGCCCTCTACCAGGCGATGGAGCTCACCGGCCCGGCCATCAAGCGCATGAGCATCGACGGGCGCTTCACGATGTGCAACATGGCGATCGAGGCCGGCGCCAAGTGCGGCCTCGTCGGCTACGACGAGACCACCGCTGCCTACCTGCGCGAGCGCCCGGCCGGCAGCCGCGGCCGCACCGGCGGGGCCGAGTGCAACAGCGATCCCGACGCGGTCTACGCGCGCGAGATCGAGATCGACGCGGCGGCCGTCGAGCCGACCGTGGCGGCGCCGCACCTGCCCTCCAACACGGCGCCGGCGGCGAGCCTCGCCGACGTGCGCATCGACCAGGTCGTGATCGGCTCGTGCACGAACGGCCGCCTCGAGGACTTGCACCAGGCGGTCGAGGTGCTGCGCGGCCGTACGGTCCATCCCGACGTGCGCCTCGTCATCCTGCCGGGCACCCAGCAGGTCTGCCTCGACGCCCTGGCCGACGGCACCATGGCGGCCCTGATCGAGGCCGGCGGCGCCTTCAGCACGCCGACCTGCGGGCCCTGCCTGGGCGGCCACATGGGCGTCCTCGCCGAGGGCGAGCGCGCCGTGGCCACCACCAACCGCAACTTCGTGGGCCGCATGGGCCATCCCGGCAGCGAGGTCTATCTGGCGAGCCCCTACGTGGCGGCCGCCTCGGCGATCGCCGGGCACGTGGCCACGCCCGACATGGTGGGCGCGGTGGCTCGTGGCGTGAGCGCGGGAGGTGCGTCGTGACCGGCATGGTCTTCGAGGGCACGGTCCACGCCTACGGGCGCGACGTCGACACCGACGTCATCATCCCGGCCCGCTACCTCAACTCGAGCGACCCGGCCGAGCTCGGCGCGCACTGCATGGAGGACATCGACGCCGGCTTCGTGGCTCGCGTGCAGCCGGGCGACGTGATCGTCGCCCGCGAGAACTTCGGCTGCGGCAGCTCGCGCGAGCACGCCCCGCTCGCCATCAAGGCGGCCGGCGTCTCCTGCGTGGTGGCCGCCTCCTTTGCCCGCATCTTCTACCGCAACGCGCTCAATATCGGCCTGCCGATCGTAGTCTGTCCGGCCGCCGCGGCCGAGGCCCAGGCGGGCGACCGCCTGCGGGTCGACGCGGTCGCCGGCCTGGTCGAAAACCTGACGCGCGGCACCAGGCACCAGGGCGACGCGTTCCCGCCGTTCATGCAGGAGCTGATCGCCAGCGGCGGCCTGCTGCCCTACGTCAAGGCGCGCCTGGCCGAGGGCGGGGCATGAGCCCCGGCCCGCGGCGGCCCGCGCCCGAAACGCCCGGCCGAGTGCCGGCCGTGACCAGCGGAGGCCGCTCGTGACCGCCTCGTTTCGGGTGATGGTGCTGGCCGGCGACGGCGTCGGCCCCGAGATCGTGGCGGCCGCGCAGCGCGTGCTCGCGGCGGCCGGCGAGCGCTTCGACTTCTCGCTCGCCTACGAGCGGGGCCTGCTCGGCGGCGCCGCGATCGACGACCTCGGCACGCACACCGAGGACGGCCTCTACGAGCGCTGCCGGGCCTGCGACGCGGTGCTGCTCGGCGCCGTCGGCGGCCCGAAGTGGGAGTCGACCGACCCCGACAAACCGCGCCCCGAGCAGGGCCTGCTCGGCCTGCGCAAGGGCCTCGAGCTGTTCGCCAACCTGCGCCCGGTCCGCAGCTTCGCCGCCCTCGCCGGCAACAGCACGATCAAGGCCGGCACCATCGCCGGCGTCGACCTGGTCGTGGTGCGCGAGCTCACCGGCGGCGTCTACTTCGGCAAGCGCGAGCGGGTCGGCGACTCGGCCTACGACACCATGCTCTACACGGCGGCCGAGTGCGACCGCCTGCTCGACTACGCCTTCGGCCTCGCCGCCCGGCGGCGCGGCCTGGTGCACTCGGTCGACAAGGCCAACGTGCTCGAGAGCTCGCGGCTGTGGCGCGCGGCGGCGCTGCGCGCCGCCGCGCGCCACCCCGACATCGAGCTGCGCCACATGTACGTCGACAACTGCGCCATGCAGCTCATCCGCGACCCGCGCCAGTTCGACGTGATCGCGACCGAGAACCTGTTCGGCGACATCCTGTCCGACGAAGCCGCCATGCTCACCGGCAGCATCGGCATGCTGCCCAGCGCCAGCGTGGGCGCCGGCGGCGTGTCGCTCTACGAGCCCATCCACGGCTCGGCGCCCGACATCGCCGGGCGCGGCGTCGTGAACCCCTGCGCCACCATCCTCTCGGCGGCCCTGATGCTCGAGCTCTCGCTCGGCCTGCCCGACGCGGCGCGCGCCGTCGAGAGCGCCGTCGAGACGGCGCTCGCCGCCGGCGCGCGCACGGCCGACATCGCCGCCCCGGGCGAGCCCGTGCTGACCACTGCCGAAATGACCGACCGCGTGATCGCGGCGCTGTAGAAGGAGGAGTACATGCCCATCCCCGCAGTCGACAAGATCTGGATGAACGGCGAGCTCGTGGACTGGGGCGACGCCAAGGTCCACGTGCTCAGCCACGCGCTGCACTACGGCTCCGGGGTCTTCGAGGGCATCCGCGCCTACAAGACCGAGCGTGGCCCCGCGGTCTTTCGCCTGACTGACCACCTCGAGCGCCTCGGCCGTTCGGCCAAGCTCTACTACATGGAGCTGCCCTACAGCGTGTCCGAGCTCGCCCAGGCCACCAAGGAGCTGATCCACGCCAACGGCCTCGAGCACTGCTACATCAGGCCGCTCGTGTTCCGCGGCTACGGCGAGATGGGTCTCTACCCGCTGGGCGCGCCGATCGAGGCGTCGATCGCGGTCTGGCCGTGGGGCACCTACCTGGGCGACGAGGGCGTCGCCCACGGCGTGCGCGTCAAGGTCTCGTCGATCAAGAGCCTCGACCACAACGCGATCTCGCCGGCGGCCAAGTCGTGCGGCCAGTACCTGAACAGCCAGCTCGCCAAGATCGAGGTCGTGAAGGGCGGCTACGAAGAGGCGATCATGCTGAACTACGCCGGCTACGTCGCCCAGGGCACCGGCGAGAACGTCTTCATGGTGCGCGGCGGTCACATCTACACGCCGCCGCTCGTCTCGGGCGTGCTCGAGGGCATCACGCGCGATACCGTCATCCGCATCGCGGCGTCGCTCGGTCACGAGGTGCTCGAGCGCGACTTCAGCCGCGCCGACCTGGTGTTCGCCGACGAGGCCTTCTTCAGCGGCACCGCCGCCGAGATCGTGCCGATCCGCGAGATCGACGACCATCCGATCGGTGAGCCGGGCCCCATCACCCGCGAGATCCAGCGCGTCTTCCACGAGATCGTGGCCGGCCGCAGCGCCGCGTTCGGTCACTTCCTCGAGTACGTCGACGAGGCCGTCAAGGCCTAGGCGAAGAAGCAGGGAAGAGGAGGCCCGCCGTGGCCGGCGCCGTCACGATCTACGACACCACGCTGCGCGACGGGCTGCAGCAGGAGGGCCTGTCGGTCTCGGTCGACGAGAAGGTGCGCATCGCCCTGCGGCTCGACGAGCTCGGCCTGCACTTCATCGAGGGCGGTTTCCCAGCCTCGAACCCCAAGGAGACGGAGTTCTTCGAGCGCATGGAGCGCGAGCGCCTGCGCCACGCCGTGCTCGCCGCCTTCGGCACCACGCGACGCAAAGGGGCGCGGGCCGACGCCGACCCCGGCCTGCGCGTGCTGGCCGACGCCGCCACGCCGGTCGTGACGATCGTCGGCAAGACCTGGGGCCTGCATCTGCGCGCCGTGCTGCGCGTGAGCCGCGACGAGAACCTGCGCATGATCGCCGACTCGGTCGGTTTTCTCGTGGCGCAGGGAAAACGCGTCATCTTCGACGCCGAGCACTTCTTCGACGGCTGGGCCGACGACGCCGCTTACGCGTTGCGCACGCTGCGCGCCGCCTACGAGGCGGGCGCCGAGCTGCTCTGCCTGTGCGACACGAGCGGCGCCACCCTGCCGCCCACGCTGCAGCGCGTCGTGACCGAGGTCGCCGGCGACCTGGACGCGCCGCTCGGAGTGCACTGCCACAACGACGCCGACTGCGCCGTCGCCAACTCGCTCGTGGCCGTAGCCGCCGGCGCCGTGCAGGTGCAGGGCACGATGAACGGCTACGGCGAGCGCTGCGGCAACGCCAACCTCACCTCGATCATCCCCGGGCTCGTGCTCAAGATGGGCCTGCCGGTGGTGAGCGACGAGCAGCTCGAGCGGCTCACCGAGACGGCCAACTTCGTGGCCGAGGTCGTCAACCTCTCGCCCTCGGCCCACCAGCCCTACGTGGGGCGCAGCGCCTTCGCCCACAAGGGCGGCCTGCACGTCGCCGCGGTCGAGGCCATGCCGCAGACCTTCGAGCACATCGACCCGGCGCGCGTCGGCAACGAGCAGCGCGTGCTCATCTCGGAGCTGTCGGGCAAGGGCGCCGTGCTGCGCAAGGCGCGCGAGCTCGGCTTTGCGCTCGACCCCGACGACGAGCGTGTCGGAAGCGCGTTGCGGCACTTGAAGCAGAAGGAGCACGAGGGCTACCACTACGAGGCGGCCGACGCCTCGTTCGACCTGTTCCTGCACGACGAGCTCGGCGGCCGGCGCCCGCTGTTCCGCCTCGAGAGCTTCCGCGTGATCGTCGAGAAGCGCGAGGACGGCCGCGTGGCCACCGAGGCCACGGTCAAGGTGCACGCCGGCGGCGAGCGCGTCGTCGCCACCGGCGAGGGCAACGGCCCGGTGAACGCCCTCGACAACGCCCTGCGCCTGGCGATCGTGCGCAAGTACCCGCACCTCGGCGAGATCGACCTCGTCAACTACAAGGTGCGCATCCTAGACGAGGACAAGGGCACCGGCGCCATCACCCGCGTGCTGCTCGACGCCAGCGACGGCGAGCGCACCTGGGGCAGCATCGGCGTGTCCGAGAACATCATCGAGGCGAGCTGGCTGGCCCTCGTCGACTCGATCGAGTACGGCATGCTGCACGGCGCGGCCGGCGCGGGCGGGCACGGCGCCGGCCAAGCGCCCGTGCAGCCGGCCGGCGAGCCGGGCCGATGAGCGGCGGCCTCGACCGGCTGCCCTTCGGCCGCGTGCTGGTCGACGGCGTGCCGCGCCACTGCGTGGTCGACGGCGAGGACGCCCGCCTGCTCGACCGGCCGGCCTACGAGCCCGGCGCCGTCGAGCAGGCCGTCGTGCCGCTCGCCGGCCTGTGCAGGCTGGCGCCGGTCGCGCCCGCCAAGGTCGTCGCCGTCGGCCTCAACTACCGCGCCCACGCCGCCGAGCTCGCCATGGAGACCAAGGCCGAACCCATCATCTTCGTGAAGCCGGCGACGGCGGTGATCGGTCCCGGCGAGCCGATCGTGATGCCGCCGGCCTCGGCCCAGGTCGACTACGAGGCCGAGCTCGTGCTGATCGTCGGGCGGCGCAGCCGCTCACTCACGGCGGCGGCCGCCGCCGACGCCGTCGCCGGCTACACCTGCGGCAACGACGTCACGGCGCGCGACCTGCAGAAGGTCGACGGCCAGTGGACCCGCGCCAAGAGCTTCGACACCTTCTGCCCGCTCGGTCCCTGGGCGGTGCGCGACGCGCCGCCGGCCGCGGCCGCGGTCACGGCGGCCCTCGACGGCCACGTCGTGCAGCGGGGGAGGGTGGGCGACATGATCGTCTCGCCGCTCGACCTGCTCGTCTTCGTGTCGGGCATCATGACGCTCGAGCCCGGCGACTGCCTCATGACCGGCACGCCGCCCGGGGTCGGGCCGCTCGCGGCCGGTCAGATCGTGAGCGTGGCGGTCGAGGGCGTGGGGGAGCTGGCGAACCCGGTCGTCGCCGGCGGCTGAGGCCTGAGGGAGGTCGTCGTCACCCTCGGGGCGGCCCGCCCGAAGCGAGAAGGAGTACGTGGCACAGACCGAGATCTCGACCACGGCGGTCGCCCGCGACCCGCTCGGCTACGCGCTCGTGGCGGCCTCGTTCGTCATCGTCGGGGTGAGCGGCAGCCTGGTGAGCTGGGCGACCGCGCCGAGCGCCGTGCTGCTCTTCATGCGCCTCGCCGTGGCTGCCCTGGCCCTCGACCTGCTCTTCGTGCGGCGCGCGTCGCTGCGCGCCGTGGCGCGCCGTGACCTGTGGCCGTGGCTGGTCCTCATGAGCGTCTTCGACTCGGGCGCGCTGCTGTGCTACTTCTTCGCGATCCGCACGACCGGCGTGGCGATCGCCACGTTCCTGCTCTTCATCCAGCCGGTCTGGGTCGCCCTGCTCGCGCCGCGCTTTCTGCGCACGCCCACCGAGAAGGTCGTGGTCGCGGCGCTGGGGGTGGCGCTGGCCGGCCTGCTGGTCATCCTTGGGCCGACGCTGCTCGGCGGCGGTGTGATCGTCTCGGCTCTGGGCCTGGCGGCCGGCCTTGCCGGCGGCTGGTGCTATGCGTTCTTCCAGCTCATCGTCAAGCGCCTCACCGAGCAGGTGTCGAGCACGACGATCGTCTCGTGCGAGTGCACGCTCGACGCCCTGTTCGTGCTGCCCTTTGCGCTCTGGCAGGGGATCGGAGCCGGCGTGATCTTCGACGGGCGCAACCTGGCGGCCGCCCTCATCCTCGGCCTGTTCTGCACGGCCCTGGCCTACGCCATGTGGGTCGACGGCGTGGCCCGCATCCGCGTGCAGCACAGCTCGATCCTCGGCTTTCTCACGCCTGCCGTGGCGCCGGTGTTCGCCTGGGTGCTGCTCGGACAGGGCGTCGGTCTGGTCACTGCGCTCGGCGGCGCGCTCATCATGGCCGCCGGCCTGCTGGTAGCGGTGTTCGGGCGCGCCGAGGCCGAGACAGCGCTGTAGGCCCGTCGGTCGTCGCTACGCGAGGCGCGCCAGGATCTCCCTCTGGGAGGCCGCGTCGACGTCTCGCTGCGTGACCACGAGGTTCACCTGCATGGTCGTCTCGGCCAGCGCCAGAAGGTCGTCGTCGACCGGGTAGTGCTTCTCGTGCCGCAGCCATTTCAGCACCTTCGCCAGATGCCAGATGGTCGGCCTGCCCTCGTGGATCGGCTTCGGCGGCAGGGCATCGGCGCCGAAGAGCAGCTTGCGCACGTTCTGCCGGGACACGTTCAGGAGATCGGCGACGTCGGTGAGCCCCACGAAGTCCGGAGCAGCCTCGATGAGCTCGGCGTGGGGGAGGGCGCACCGGGCGTCGGTGAGTCCGCTGAGGACCGCGCGCTCGGGTGAGTCGGCCTCGCGCAGGAAGCTCAATGCCAGCCGTCCCTTCTGGCCGATGCCGGCGATCGTGTCGTCGCAGCCGCAGCGCGCGAGCAGCTCGAGCGAATCGTCAATGTCGACGTGCCCGGGGTCGAGCGCGAACTTCAGGCTGAACTCGTATTCCTTCACGGCCTACTCCTCATCGTCGAACGCCGCTCGTCCGGTGCAGCCGTCGACGACCCGTCCGATCTGCCGGGCGTGGCTCTCGGGGCTCTTCGGCGTGCCCCAGATGGACGTGATGCAGAACTCCCGGCAGCGGCATTCGGGGTCGTTGTGAGGACAGAACATCTTGCCCCAGGCGTGCGCTCGCGGACGGCCCGGCTCCACGCGCCAGCCGTGCTCCTCTGCGTATCTGAGCGCCTCTTCGATCGGTGCACTGGGATGCCGCCTTCGCGTTTGTCCTGCTCCTCTCTCTCTGACTATCGGCAGAGGAGC
This sequence comes from uncultured Actinomycetes bacterium, assembly GCA_963767005.1. Classification (GTDB taxonomy): domain Bacteria; phylum Actinomycetota; class Thermoleophilia; order UBA2241; family UBA2241; genus Bog-752. Next base: position 175,827 of record CAVYCN010000006.1, on the reverse strand, counting down.
GCTGGTTGTCAAGTGACAACCATCATTATCCTCCGTCCGCTGAGCGAACGAACCTGCGCTCGCATCGGAACAACCGCTCATCCGCAGCTAACATTCGCGCACTATGTTCGTATGGGCTCAACCACGTGCGCCGCCGACGAATGGGACGTGCCCCACGCGTTGCGGTTCACCTTGACCGGAGGAGCGGGTGATCGACCTCAGGGCTCGGGTGCGCGACCCGGCGACTTGGCTCGTCTCGCCGGCGCTGCTCGTGGGGATTGCAGGCCTGGCTTTCGTGCGGGTGGGCCTCCACGATTGGAGCACCGCGCCCGATGATCTCCTCAGCCTGTTCGTGGCGACCGCGGAAACTGTCGCGGGGACGGTGGTCGCGGTTGCGTACCTCGACGCGATGATCGCCGTGCTCCGCCACAGGACGGGAGTGCTGACGTGGATCCGCGTTACGTGCGAGCTCTTCGTTGCGGTCCCGCTCGTCTGGGTCATCCTCGGCGCATTCGCGAACGAGCGCTGGTCGACGCCGATCGAGTGGGCGGGGTACGCGGGACTCTACCTGATCGGTCCTGGATGGATCAGCGTCGTCCTCGCCCGGCGGCGGCGTCGCGCCGACGCGAAGGCCGGCGCGTGAGGGGCAGGCCGACCTTCGGCGAAGAGAGCTCCCAACGGTGGTCGCCTGCGTGCTCGTGGTGATTCTCTGGCCCGTCTTCCTCTGGGCGATGTCCTCGCTCGGCCCGGTCAACGACTGACGAAAGCGCTCTCGTCCGGCCGCGCCGGCGACCGCCGACATAGACCACCACCGCCGCCGCCGGGTAGAATCAGGCGGCCACGATGGATCAGAACTTCGTCCACCTCCACGTTCACAGCGAGTACTCACTCCTCGACGGCGCCTGCCGCGTGCGGCCGCTCGTCGAGCGCGTGAAAGAGCTCGGCATGCCCGCGGTCGCGCTCACCGACCACGGCTCGCTGTCGGGCGCCGTGCAGTTCTACAAGGCCGCCCGCGAGACGGGCGTCAAGCCGATCGTCGGCCTTGAGCTCTACGTGGTGAACGACCGCCACGGGCGCGCCGGCATGAAGGAGCGCTACGCCCACCTCACCATGCTGGCGCGCAACGCCCGGGGCTACAGCAACCTCATCAAGATCGGCACCGCCGCCTACCTCGAGGGCTACTACTACAAGCCGCGCGCCGACTGGGAGCTGCTCGAGCGCTGGGGCGAGGGCCTGATCTGCCTGACCGGCTGCATGAGCGGCCGCGCCTCGATGCTGCTACGCGAGGGCAACGACGCCGAGGCCCTGGCCGAGGTCGAGCGCCTCACCGGCCTGTTCGGCCGCGACAACGTCTACGTCGAGCTCCAGGACGAGGGCATCGCCGAGCAGCGCGAGCTCGTGCCGCGCCTGGCCCTGCTGGCCCGCCAGGCGGGGCTGAAGACGGTGGCCACCAACGACGTCCACTACCTGCGCCACGAAGACGCCCGCGCCCAGGACGCCCTCGTCTGCATCCAGACGCAGTGCCAGTTGGACGAGCCGCGCCAGGCGCCGCGCATGTCGACCCAGGAGTTCTATCTCAAGACCGCCGACGAGATGCGTGAGCTCTTCGCCGACTACCCCGAGGCCTGCGACAGCACCCTCGAGATCGCCGAGCGCTGCGACCTGGAGATCGAGTTCGGCCGCCTGCTGCTGCCGCGCTACCCGGTCGACGGCGGGCACTCCGAAGACGACGAGCTGCGCCGCCTGTGCGAAGCGGGCGTGCGCCACCGCTACGGCACGGCCGCCGACTCACCCGAGGTGCGCGAGCGCCTCGAGTTCGAGCTCTCGACGATCCGCGAGATGGGCTTTTCCGCCTACTTCCTGATCGTCTGGGACTTCGTCAAGTTCGCCAAGGACTCCGGCATCGCGGTGGGTCCGGGGCGCGGCTCGGCGGCCGGCAGCCTCGTGTCGTACGCGCTCGGCATCACCGACATCGACCCGCTCAAGTTCGACCTGCTGTTCGAGCGCTTCCTGAACCCGGGTCGCAAGTCGATGCCCGACATCGACATGGACTTCTCGGTCGAGCGGCGCAACGAGGTGATCGAGTACGTGGCGCGCAAGTACGGCCGCGACCACGTGGCCCAGATCATCACGTTCGGCACGCTCGCGGCGCGCGCCGCCACGCGTGACGCGGCGCGCGTGCTCGGCCTGCCCTACGCCATCGGCGACCGCATCGCCAAGATGATCCCCGAGCAGGCGCCGCCGGCGACCTTCAAGCAGGCCATGGTGGCCGGCAGCGAGCTCAAGACCGCCTACGACTCCGACGAGCAGACCCGCCAGGTGGTCGACCTCGCGATGGCGCTCGAGGGCCTCATCCGCAACGACTCGATCCACGCCGCCGGTGTCGTCATCTCCGACGAGCCGCTCACCGAGTATATCCCGCTCCAGCAGAAGGGCGACGCCGAGGTCGTCACGCAGTTCGGCATGGACGACGTCGCCTCGCTCGGCCTGCTCAAGATGGACTTCCTGGGACTGCGCAACCTCGACATCATCGAGGCCGCCCTCGAGCTGATCGAACACAGCCAGGGTGTCTGCATCGACATGACGACGTTGCCGCTCGACGACGCCAGGACCTACGAGATGCTGGCCCGCGGCGATTCGACCGGCACGTTCCAGTTCGAGAGCAGCGGCATGAAAGAGGCCCTGCGCGAGATCGGCCCCACACAGTTCGACGACCTCGTCGCCATCGTCGCCCTCTACCGGCCGGGGCCCATGCAGTACATCCCGACCTACGCCCGCAACAAGCACGATCCCGGCGGCATCGTCTACGACCACGAGGCCCTGAGGCCGATCCTCGAGTCCACCTACGGCGTGACGATCTACCAGGAGCAGTACATGGCGATCGCGCGCCGGGTGGGCGGCTTCTCGCCGGCTCAGGCCGATGACCTGCGCAAGGCGATCAGCAAGAAGAACAAGAAGCTCATGGCCACGCTGCGCGAGCCGCTCATGGAGGGCCTGCGGGCGCACGGCCTGCCGCAGAACGTCTGCAACAAGCTGTGGAGCAACTTCGAGGCGACCGGCGACTACTCGTTCAACAAGAGCCACGCCGCCTGCTACGCCCTCATCAGCTACCGCACCGCGTTCCTCAAGGCCAACTACCCGGTCGAGTACATGGCGGCCGTCGTGTCGAGCGTCATGAACACCAAGGACAAGGTGCCGTTCTACGTGAACCAGTGCCACGAGATGGGCATCGAGGTGCTACCGCCTTGCGTCAACGAGAGCGAGGTCGGCTTCACCGTGGTGGGCGGCAAGATCCGCTTCGGCCTGAACGCCGTGAAGGGCGTGGGGGTCGGCGCCATCGAGTCGATCATCGCGGCGCGCGGCGACGGTCCGTTCGGCTCGATCTACGACTTCTGCGCGCGCGTCGACTCGGCCCTCGTCAACCGGCGCACGCTCGAGGCGCTCATCAAGAGCGGCGCCTTCGACTCGACCGGCGACACCCGGCGCGGCATGCTCGAGGCGCTGCCGGCGGCGGTCGCCTGGGGCGAGCGCCGCCGCCGCGACCGCGCCCAGGGCCAGGGCGGCCTGTTCGACGTGCTGGCCGGCGACGGCGGCGGCGACGGCGGCGACGCCAACGACCATCCGCCGATCGGCGCCGATGAGTTCGACGCCGACGTCCTGCTGCGCTTCGAAAAAGAGGCGCTCGGGCTCTACGTGTCGTCGCACCCGCTGCAGGGCATGCGGGCCCAGCTCCGCGACCAGATCGACGCCACGGTGAGCCAGCTCGCCGACCTGCGCGACGGCCAGACGGTGTGGACCGGCGGGGTCGTGTCGGGCCTCACCCGGCGCCAGACGCGCAGCGGCTCGACCATGGCGGTGTTCCGCCTGGACGACGTCGACGGCGGCATCGAGGTCGTGGCCTTCGGCAGCATCTGCGAGCAGTACCAGGACCTGCTCGTCGAAGACGCGATCGTGCTGGTGCGCGGCCGCCTCGACCGCAAGAGCGAAGACGACGTCAAGCTGATCGCGCTCGAGCTCCGCCCCTTCGACGGTGTCTCGGCGACGCGGCCGCTCACCCTCGTGCTGAACGCCGAGATGGTGCAGATGGAGCTGCTCGACGAGCTCAAGTCGATCCTCGGCGCCTTCCCCGGCGAGGTGCCGGTGGTGCTGCAGTTGACCACGGCCCAGGGCCGGCACCGCCTGAAGGTGGGGAACAGGTACCGGGTCGAGCCGGTGAGCGGCCTGTACGCCGAGCTCAAGAGCCTGCTCGGCGAGAGCTGCGTGCGCGTGGGCAGGTAAGAGTCCTCGAAGGGCGCCGCGAAGGCGGCGCCGACACGATCGGAGGTCGGACTGCCGTGATCCCCGAGGGCATGCGCGATGTGCTGCCGACCGAGGCGGCCGAGCTGCGCGCGATCGAGCAGACTGTGCTCGCGCGCTTCAACGCCTATGGCTACGGCGAGGTGCGCCCGCCGGCGCTCGAGTACCCCGAGACCGTCGAGCGGACCGGCGTCGACCTGCTGGCCTCGGGCTTCCACCTCTACGACGAGCGCGGCCGCGCGCTCGTGCTGCGTACCGACCTCACCACGTCGGTCGCGCGCGTGGCCGCCGATCGCCTGCGCGAGCGGTCGCTGCCGCTGCGCCTGGCCTACGAAGGCCCGGTCTACCGCACCGAGGCGAGCCGCAACGGGCGCGCCGGCGAGTCGGTCCAGCTCGGCGCCGAGCTGCTCGGCTCGGCCGCGCCGGCCGCCGACGCCGAGATCGTCGTGCTGCTCTGCGACGCGCTCGCCGCCACCGGCCTGCGCGGCTTTCGCCTGGTGATCGGCAGCGTCGCCTTTCACCGCGAGCTCGTGGCCGCCCTCGGCCTCACGCCCGACGACGGCGACGACCTCTTCGACGCCCTCGCCGACCGCGACTACGCGCTGCTCGAGAGCATCGTCGCCAACCGCGGCGTCGACGCCGCCGGCCGCGAGATGCTGCAGCGCGCGCTCGACCTGTCGCCGGGCAAGGGCGCCCTGGCCGCCGCTCGCCGCCTGGCGGCCAGTGAGGGCATGGAGGACGTCGTCGAACGCCTCGTGTCCATCCAGGAGCTCGCCGACGACGCCGGCTACGGCGACGTCGTCGGCTTTGACTTCGGCCTGCTGCCCGAGATCGACTACTACACCGGCATGGTGCTCGAGGCCTACGCCCCCGGCGTCGGTTTCCCGGTCGCCTGTGGCGGCCGCTACGACGACCTGCTCGCGGCCTTCGACTGGCCGCTGCCCGCCGTCGGTGTGGCCGTCGACCTCGAGCGGCTGCACCAGGCGCTCGTCGACGAGGGCGAGGGCGTCGCGCCGGTCTTCCCGGTACCGCTCGCCTTCGCCGGCGGGCTCGACGACGCGCGCCGGGTGGCCGAGCTGCGCCGCCTGGGGGTGGCGGTGGCCGCGCTGCCCGACGACGCGCGTCCCGATGCGCCACGGCTGCGCGAGGAGCACGGCGAGTTCGTGCTCGAGACGGCCGCCGGCGTCACCCGTGGCTCGTGGCGCGACGTGCTGCGCGCGCTGGGGGCGGGATGAGCCGGTCACGCCCATGAGCCTGCGGCTGGCCGTGCCCGACGGCGCGCTCGCCGCGCCGTCGCTCGCCCTGCTCGGCGCCGCCGGCGTGACCGGAGTTCCGGCTGCGCCGTCGCCCGCCGTCGTCGCTGCCAGCGGCGAGGCCGGCGACCTTGCGGACCGATCCGGCGCCCTCGATGTGGCGCTGACGACGATGGCGGCCGACGACGTGTGCGCCTACCTCGTCGCCGGCGCGGCCGATGCCGGCCTGGTCACGAAGGACGTCCTGCTCGAGCGCGCGCCCGGCCTGTGCGAGCTGCTCGACCTGCGCTTCGGCGCGGCGCTGCTGCTCTACGCGGTCGCGCCCGGCGCACCGCTGCGCCTGTCGCGGCTGGGCCGGCTGCGCGTGGCGACGCGGCACCCGCGTCTCGCGCGCTCGTTCCTCGCCGGTCGCGGGTTGCAGGCCGACGTGGTCGAGGTCGCCGGCGAGCTCGAACGGGCCGTCGCCGACGGCCTCGCCGACGCCGTCGTGGCGCTCGCCCCGCCCGCGGTCGGCGGCGCGCCCACCACGATGGGCGAGCTCGTCGTCGAGGGTGTCGTGACCGAGAGCTCGGTCCGCCTGGTGGCCGGCCGCGCGGCGCGGGTGCTGCGCGCCGCCGAGCTCGCCGCCCTGGTCGCGCGCCTGCGCGCGACGCTGCCGGACCTGCCCGCGCCCGCGCCGAAGGGAGACACGTGAAGCGACTGACTCTGCACGACGACCCGGCCGCGATCGTGGCCGAGCTGCGCACACCCGCCGCGCTTGCGGCCGACGTCGCCCGGGCGGTCGCCGGCATCCTCGCCGACGTGCGTGCCCGCGGTGACGAGGCGGTGCGCGAGCACGCCCGGCGCCTCGACGGCATCGACCTGCCCGCTCGCTACGGGGTGGCGCCGGCCGACCTGCGCGCCGCCCTCGACGCCGCGGCTCCCGAGCTGCGCGCGGCCCTCGAGCTCGCCGCCGCCAACATCCGCGCCTACCATACTCGCGAGCGACCGCTCGCCTGGCGCGAGACGTTCGCCCAGGGCCAGATCGTCGGGCAGGAGATCGTGCCGCTGGCGGTGGCCGGCCTCTACGTGCCGGGCGGCCTCGCGAACTACCCGTCGTCGGTGCTCATGACGGCGATCCCGGCACAGGTCGCCGGGGTCGACCGTGTCGTGGTGTGCTCGCCGCCGCGCGCGGGCGGCGGCGTCGCCGCGGGCGTCGCCGCCGCCTGCGCGCTGCTCGGCGTGACCGACCTCTACCCGATCGGCGGCGCCCAGGCGGTGGCCGCCATGGCCTACGGCACCGCCGTCGTGCCGCGCTGCGACGTGATCGTGGGGCCCGGCAACGCCTACGTGACCGAGGCCAAGCGCCAGGTCATGGGCGAGGTGCGCATCGACGGCCTGGCCGGGCCCAGCGAGGTGCTGATCGTGGCCGACGCCGACGCCCACGTCGACTGGCTGGCGGCCGACCTGCTCGCCCAGGCCGAGCACGGCTCCGGCGCGATGGCCGCGCTGCTCGACGCCGGCGGCTCGCTGGGCGACCGCGTGGCCGCGGCCGTCGAGCGCCTGGCCGCCGAGCTCGACCTGCCGACCGCGCGTATCGCGCTCGTCGCCTGTCCCGACGTCGCGGCGGCGCTGCGCCTGGTCGACGCCTTCGCGCCCGAGCACCTCGAGCTCCATGTGGCCGGTGCGGCCGCGCTCGTGCCCCAGGTGCGGGGCGCGGGCGCGATCTTCGTCGGCCCGCGCGCCGCCACCGCCTTCGGCGACTACGCGGCCGGCACCAACCACGTGCTGCCGACGGGCGGCACGGCGCGCTTCTCCCAGGGGCTGTCGGTCGCCGACTTCGTCAAGCGGGTGGGCTGGGTCGAGCTCGACCAGGCCGCGGCGGCGGCCCTGGCGCCGGCCGTGGCGGCCATCGCCCGCGACGAAGGCCTGCACGCCCACGCCCGCTCGGCCGAGCTGCGGGGCGCACCGTGAGCCGGCGCCGCGCCGCCGGGCACCCCGGGCCGCGCCGGCGTGGCCCGCGCCGGCGTGCCCTGCACCGGCGCGGCGCGCTTCGGCGCGGCGCGCGCCGGTGCGCCTGACGCGGAGCGCGGCCACGTGACCCGTACGGTCGACCTGCGCGCGCTCGACGAGGCCGGCACGGCGGGGCTCGTCGCGGCGGTGGCCGCCGCCGAGCTCGTCTGCTTTCCGACCGACACCGTCTACGGCATCGGCGGTGCGGTCGCGGCGGCCACGGTGGCGGTCATCGCCCGGGTCAAGGGAAGGGCGGCCGACAAGCCGCTCCAGGTCGTCTACCCGACCGTCGAGCTGCTGCTGGCCGCGCTCGCGCCGGGCCCGCGCCTGGCCGCCGCCCTGGGCCGCCTGCTGCCCGGCCCGTTCACGCTGGTCGTGCCCTACCCGCCGGGCCTCCGATGCCCGCCGCCGGCGCTGACCGAGTGGCCGGCCGCCTCGGGCGCCGCGCCGCGCCGCGTGGCGACGCTCGGCGTGCGCGTGCCCGCCTGGCCCACAGGCGCGAGGCTGCTGGCCGGGCTGCCGTTCCCTTTGCTCGCCTCGTCGGCCAACCCGAGCGGCGGCGACGATCCGGCCGCCCTCGAGCGCGTGGCGCCGGCGCTGCGCTCGGCCTGCGATCTGCTGCTCGACGCGGGCCCGACCGCTGGCGTATCGTCGTGCGTGCTCGACCTCAGCGGCTACGAGGCCGGCCTGGGCTACCGCATCCTGCGCCCCGGGGCGGTCGCGGCGGCCGAGATCGAGGCTCTGCTCGGCGGCGACGAAGAACGGATGGCCCCGTGAAGACCTTGCGCATGATCCAGGTCGACGTGTTCAGCGAGGGGCCGCTGGCCGGCAACCCGCTCGCCATCTTCCCCGAGGCCGAGGGCCTGGCCGACGAGGAGATGCAGCGCATCGCCACCGAGATGAACCTGTCCGAGACGACCTTCGTCACGGCGCCGGCGGAGGGCGGCGACGCCCGCGTGCGCATCTTCACGCCGGCCGTCGAGCTGCCCTTCGCCGGCCACCCGAGCATCGGCACCGCCTGCACGCTCGTCTCGACCGGCCGCGTCGCGGCGCAGGAGCCGCTCACCGAGGTCACGCTCGAGCTCAAGGCCGGCCCCACCGTCGTCGACGTCACCGTGCGCGACGGCCAGGCCGTGGCCGGCGTCGTCCATCAGGGCGTCCCGGGCTTCGGTGAGGAGATCCCGCGGGCCGAGGCGGCCGCCGCGCTCTGCCTGCAGGAGAGCGACCTGGACGAGGAGCTCGTGCCGCGCGTCGTGTCGACCGGCCTGGGCTACGCGATCATCCCGCTGCGCAACCAGCGCACGCTGGCGAGCGCCTGGTTCAACTTCAACCTGCTGCCCGAGTTCGAGCGCCGCTACGCACCGCTCTACCCGTTCGCGCTCACCGGCGACGAGGAGCCCTTCGCCGAGGCGCGCTGCTTCGTGCCGCTCGCCGGCATCGTCGAAGACCCGGCCACGGGCAGCGCGGCCGGGCCGCTCGCCGCCTACCTGTCGCGCGAGGGCCTGCTCGGGCCGGGGGCGGCGCGCGTGCTGGCCCAGGGCCAGCACGCGCGCCGCCCCAGCCGGCTCACGCTGTCGGTCACGACCGAGGGCAACCACATCGTCGATGTGCTGGTCGGCGGCGGGGTGGTGCCGGTCATGACCGGCGAGCTGTCGTTCTAGGCGCCGCCCCGGCCGCGACGGCCCGGCCCGTCGCGGCGCACGGCGGTCGGCGCGGCCGGCCGAAGGACTGCGCGAGCGGCGCGCCCGGTTCGGGCCGGCCCGCCGGACCGTTTGGTAGAATCGCCGGGGGGTGCGGGCGCGGCGGGACGGCCGCCGTCCGCGACCGTCCCGCCGCGCCCGCACCGACAGCGACGAAAGGGAATCATGGCTGTGAAGATCGCCGCCGGCGCCGACCACGCCGGTTTCGTGCTCAAGGACGAGCTGGTCGAGCGGCTGCGGGTCGCCGGGTACGAGGTCGTCGACGTCGGCACTGGCTCCGACGCGTCGGTCGACTACCCGACCTTCGCCCACGACGTCGCCGGCCGCGTCGCCCGCGGCGAGGCCGACCGTGGGCTGCTCGTGTGTGGCAGCGGCATCGGCATGTGCATGGCGGCCAACCGCCACGCCGGCGTGCGCGCCGCGGACTGCCTCACCGTCGAGATGGCCGAGCTCTCGCGCCGCCACAACGACGCCAACGTCCTGTGCCTCGGCGCCCGGCTGCTCGAGCCGGCCGCGGCCTGGACCATCACCGCGGCGTGGCTGTCCACGCCCTTCGAAGGCGGCCGCCACGAGCAGCGCGTCGCCGGGATCGACGCCGGTGCGGTCCGCGCCCGCGACTGAGCCCGGCCGCCGGCGAGCGGCGGCGGACCGTGGCTGAGCCCGCCGCCCCGGGCGTCCCGCGGGCCGCGCGCCCGAGCTGGGACGAGTACTTTCTGCAGCTCGCCCGCCAGGCCGCGACCCGCTCGACCTGCCTGCGCCGCCAGGTCGGCGCCGTGCTCGTGCGCGACCGGCGCGTGCTGGCCACCGGCTACAACGGCGCCCCGCGCGGCGTGGCCCACTGCCTCGACGTGGGCTGCCTGCGCGCGCAGCTCGGCATCCCCTCGGGCGAGCGCGCCGAGCTCTGTCGCGCCATCCACGCCGAGCAGAACGCGATCATCCAGGCCGCCGTGCACGGCATCGCCATCGACGGTGCGATCCTGTACACGACGCTGCAGCCCTGTGTGCTCTGCGCCAAGATGCTGATCAACTGCGGCGTGCGCGAGATCCACTACGTCGAGGGCTACCCCGACGAGCTCTCCCTGAGCATGTTCGCCGAGGCGGGCGTCGTCGTGCTCAAGGAGGACCTGCCATAACCGAGCTGCTCGAGCTGCCGAGCGCGGTCCAGCTCGCCATCCTCGGCTTCCTGCTCGCGGCGAGCATCGTCATCCTCGCGACCCCGGCCATGGCGGTGCTGGCGCGCCGCACCGGCGTGGTCGACCGCCCCGTCGACGCCCGCCGCATGCACCGCCGGGTCACGCCGCTGCTCGGCGGCCTCGCCATCTACCTGGGCGTCATGGTGCCCACCGCCGTGCTCGTGCAGAAGGACGCCGCCACCAAGGCGATCCTCGTGGGCGGCACGATCGTCGCCATCGTCGGCGTGCTCGACGACTACGCCGAGATCAACTGGGCGCTCAAGCTCGCGGGGCAGATCGCCGCGATCGTCGCGATGCTCGCCTTCGGGCTGCGCATCGACCACCTGTCGGTGCCGCTCACGAGCCTCACCCTCACGCTGGCGCCGGCCATCTCGGTGCCGCTCACGGTGCTCTGGGTGGCGACCATCATCAACATGGTGAACTTCATCGACGGGCTCGACGGCCTGGCCGCCGGCGTCTGCGCGATCTCCGCCCTGACCTTCGCCGTGATCGCCCTGTCGCTCGACCGCGGCACGACCGGCATCGCCGCCGCCGTGCTGGCCGGCGCCGGCTTTGCCTTCCTGCGCTTCAACTTCTACCCGGCCAGCATCTTCATGGGCGATGCCGGCGCCATGCTGCTCGGCTACGTGCTCGCCGTGATCAGCATCCAGGGCGTGCTCAAGAGCACCGCGGCCGTCGCCCTGATCTTTCCGTTGCTCGTGCTGGGCGTGCCGTTCGCCGACCTGTTCCTGGTCGTCTTCCGCCGCCTGCGGCGCGGCGTGCCGGTCTACACGAGCGGGCGCGACCATGTGCACCACGACCTCGTGCTCGCCGCCGGGTTCTCGCAACGCACGTCGGTGCTGCTCCTGTACGGCTGGTGCCTGCTGCTGAACGGACTGGCGCTGGCCATGCGCTTTCACGACATCCCCGCGGTCGTCGTGCTCGGCCTCGCCGCCCTCGCCGCCACGGCGGCGATGGCGCGGCTGCTGCTGCGCTACCGCGAGAACGAGGTCGACGGTGGTGCGGAGGTCGCGGGCGGGACGGGTCCGCCGGCGGAGCGGCCGGGGCGCCGCCCTCGCGCCGGCCGCCACCACCGCCGCTCGGGCGGCACGACGGTGCGCTAGGGGGCGCCGCGCGGTCGCTCGCCGGTGGCCGGTGGGGTGTGCCGGGTCGGTTGTCCGGGTACGAAGGGGCCGATATACTATGCCGCGCGAATCGGGCGATCACGGCCGCAACGGCCATCGTGACCGCGGACTGCGAGCCGCTCAGACCGTCGCGTTCACCATCCTGACGGGCGTCGGCGGCGGCGTGCTGGTGGGCTACGGCCTCGACCGGCTGTTGCACACGGTCCCGTGGCTCAGCGTCGCCGGTGTGTTCATCGGGTTCGCGGCTGCCCTCGCTGTGGTGTTCTTCGAGACGAAATGAGGGGCATAATCCGGCGTCGAGCCGGACATGGGGTCATGAACGTACATCTGCGACAACTCCTGCGCCGTGAGTCCGTCCCCGTGCTCCTGCTGATCCTCGCCGCGCTCGCGGCAGTCGTGGCGGCCCTCGCCGGTCGCCATGCGCTCGCCGCGTTCGTCGGGGCGCTGCTCGTCGTGATCTACTGCGTCGTCGAGCTGCTCTGCGCCCGGATCGGCAGCACGGGCACGTTCGGGCGCGCCATGGTCGTCGGCGCCGTCGGCACGGTGGTGCGCCTGGTGCTCGCCATCGGCGGCCTCACGATCGTCGCGCTGGTCGACCGGCCGGGCCTGCTCGACGCGATCATCGCGTTCGTCGCCGTCTACACCGTCTACCTCGGGGTGCGCCTGTGGCGCCACCCGCTGCTGGTCGCCGAGCACGCCCCCGTGGTGTCGCCGGCCGGGCGTCACAGGAGCGCTCCGTGAAACTGCTCAAGCGGCTCCCGCTCTGGAGCTGGGCGATCGTCGTGCTCGGCCTGCTCGTCGCCCTCTTCTTCATCCCCGGCCAGCACAAGGCGACCTTCGACGTCGCCGGCGAGTTCATCCTGCATCCGATCGTCAAGCTGCCCAAGCTCGGTCCGATCGACCTGTCGATCACCAAGGCGGTCATCTACGAGTGGATCGCGGTCGGCTTCATCGGTCTCTTCGCCCTGCTGATCCACCGCGGACTCACCACCCGGCCGGGCCGCTTCCAGACCATCATGGAGAGCCTCTACGAGCTCGCCCACGACGGCATCGCCGGGGCTGTCATGAAGGGCCAGGGCGCCGTCACGTGGTTCCCCTACATCGGCGGGGCCTTCTTCTTCGTGCTCACGTGCAACCTCGTCGGCCTGATCCCGCTGCCCTTCGGCACCGGCAACCAGCTCGCCTTCTACGCCGCCACCGGCAACATCAACGTGACCATCACGCTGGCCGTGTTCACCTTCGTCTTTACGCACTACGCCGGCATCCGTGCGAAGGGGCCGGTGGGCTACTTCAAGAGCTGGGTGATCCCGGCGCCGCCGTTTCTCAAGCAGTTCATCTTCCTGTCCGACGTCATCAGCCAGATCTTCCGTCTGGTCTCGCTGTCGGTCCGGCTCTTCGCCAACATGCTCGCCGGGCACTTCATCCTGGCGGTGTTCTTCGCCATGGTGCTCGTGTTCCAGAGCTACCTGATCGGCGTCGTGCTGCAGGTCGGCTCGGTCGCCGTGTTCATGTTCGAGATCTTCGTCGCGGCCATCCAGGCCTTCATCTTCGCCATCCTCTCGGCCGTCTACATCGGCTCGGCGCTCGAAGAGGAGCACTGAGGGATGGCGCCCATCGCCACAATGGGTGACCGGCTCGTCACCAAGGAGGGAATCACATGGACGTAAGCGCCGCCACGATCGCCGCCGCGGCGACCACCGAGCAGGGGCTCCGCCTGCTGGGCGCCGGCCTCGCCGCCGGCCTGGGCGTGGTCGGCCCGGGCGTCGGCATGGGCCTGCTCTTCGGCAGCTCCATCGAGAGCATCGCGCGCCAGCCCGAGCTGCGCGGCGAGATCCGCCTCAACATGTTCATCGGCATCGGCATCATCGAGGCCCTCGCGCTCTACGCCCTGGTCGTCGCCCTCATCCTTCTGTTCGTGGTCAAGTAGTCCCTGCCTGAGGTTGCAACGTGAGGAGTGACGGAACGTCATGCTGACCATCAACCCGGGCCTCATGATCTGGACGGCCATCTGCTTCGGCGTCTCGGTGTTCATCCTGTGGCGCTTCGCCTTCGGCCCGCTCCAGAAGATCATCGACCAGCGTCGCGCCCACGTGGCCGAGACGCTCGATGCGGCAGAGGGCACCCGGGCCGAGGCCTCCCGGCTGCTCGCCGAGTATCGCGAGACGCTCGCCTCGGTGCGCGCCGAGGCAGAGCAGATCCTCGAGCGTTCGCGCAAGGCCGGCGACGAGACCAAGACCGAGATCGTCGACGAGGCGCGCAAGCAGGCGCAGCGCACGATCGAGAAGGCCCAGGAGCAGCTCGAACGCGACATGCGCGCCGCGCTGCAGGAGCTCAAGGGCGAGATCGCGAGCCTCACCATGCTGGCCACCCAGCAGGTGGTCGGCAAGTCGCTCGACGACGACGACCACCGCCGCCTGATCGACGAGGCGCTCAAGGCCGCCAACTTGGACGAGCTCGGGAGCGGCGCGTGAGCGAGGCCGCCATCGCGCGCGCCTATGCTACGGCGCTCTTCGATGCGGCCAGCGTGGCCGGCACGATCGACCGCACCGGCGCGGACCTGCGCGGCTTCGTGCAGGCCCTGGCTGACTCGGCGCCCCTGGCCGGCGTGATCTTCAACCCGCAGGTCGAGCCCGACGCCAAGTCGCGTGTGGTGGGCGAGCTCATGAGCGGCGCCGACAAGCTGGCCGCCGGGGTGCTCAGCGTGATGCTCGCCAAGCGCCGCCTGACGCTCGTCGCCGACGTCGCCGACCAGTACGACCGCTACGTCGCCCAGGCCGAGCACGTCGTCGAGGTGCAGGTCACGACGGCGCTGCCGGTCGACCCCGACATCGAGCGTCTCGTCGCCGACCGCGTGCGGCGCTCGACCGGCGGCGAGCCGCGGCTCACCATGCGAGTCGACCCCGACATCCTCGGCGGCCTCGTGCTGCGCGTCGACGACCTCCTGGTCGACGGCAGCCTGCGGTCGCGCCTTCAGCAGCTCGACGGCCGTCTGCGGACGGCGGACGTGAGAGGTGGGAGCACGTGAAACTTCGTCCCGAAGAGATCGCTTCGGTCCTCCGGACGCAGATCGAGAACTACCAGTCCGAGGTCGAGGTCGAAGAGGTCGGCACCGTCCTCGAGGTCGGCGACGGCATCGCCCGCATCTACGGGCTGCGCAACGCGCTCGCCATGGAGATGCTCGACCTGCCCCACGGCGTGACCGGCCTTGCCCTCAACCTCGAAGAGGACAACGTGGGCGCTGTGCTGCTCGGCAACGACACGCTGATCAAAGAGGGCGACCTCGTCAAGCGCACGGGCAAGGTGCTCCAGGTGCCGGTCGGCCAGGCCCTGGTCGGGCGCGTGGTCGACCCGCTCGGCAACCCGCTCGACGACAAGGGCCCGATCGACACCACCGAGTTTCGGCCCATGGAGTTCAAGGCGCCGGGCGTGGTCGAGCGCCAGCCGGTGAAGGAGCCGCTGCAGACCGGCATCAAGGCGATCGACTCGATGATCCCCATCGGCCGCGGCCAGCGCGAGCTCATCATCGGCGACCGCCAGACCGGTAAGACCTCGCTCATCGTCGACACGATCATCAACCAGAAGGGCCAGGACGAGATCTGCATCTACGTGGCGATCGGCCAGAAGGCCTCGACCGTCATGCAGGTCGTGCAGAAGCTCGAAGAGTACGGCGCGATGGAGTACTCGATCGTGGTGGCGGCGACGGCGTCGGCCTCGGCGCCGCTCAAGTACCTGGCGCCCTACGCCGGCGCGGCCATGGGCGAGTACTTCCTCTACGGCGGCCATCACGCCGTCTGCTTCTACGACGACCTTTCCAAGCACGCCGACGCCTACCGCCAGATGTCGCTGCTGCTGCGTCGCCCGCCGGGCCGCGAAGCCTTCCCGGGTGATGTCTTCTACCTGCACTCGCGGCTGCTCGAGCGGGCCGTCAAGTTGAACGACGACTTGGGCGGCGGCTCGCTCACCGCGATCCCCGTGATCGAGACGCAGGCCGGCGACGTGTCGGCCTACATCCCGACCAACGTGATCTCCATCACCGACGGTCAGATCTTCCTGCAGAGCGACCTGTTCTACTCGGGCGTGCGGCCTGCCATCAACGCCGGCATCTCGGTGTCGCGCGTCGGCGGCAACGCCCAGATCAAGGCCATGAAGCAGGTCGCCGGTCGCCTGCGTCTCGACCTCGCCCAGTTCCGCGAGCTCGAGGCCTTCGCCCAGTTCGGCTCCGAGCTCGACGACGCCACACTGCAGGCGCTGGGCCGCGGTGCGCGCATGGTCGAGGTGCTCAAGCAGGGGCGCTACGTGCCCATGCCGGTCGAGGAGCAGGTCATCCAGATCTACGCCGGTACGCAGGGCTTCCTCGACGACATCCCGGTCGAGAACGTGCGCACGTTCCTCGAGGGCCTCGTGAGCTACGTCAAGGCGCAGCACCCCGAGGTGGCCAAGAAGATGCGCGACAGCAAGGAGCTCGACGACGAGACCGAGGCGACGCTGCGCGCCGACATCGCCGAGTTTCGCAAGTCGGTGGCGCCGGTCGACAGCCACGGTCCGGCGGCGAGCGCGGCGGCGCCGGCCGCCGCGGCGAGCGAGCCGGCGCCCGAGCTGGCCAAGGCGACCGAGGGGTAGGTCCGCGTGGCGACCCTGCAGGACATCCGGCGGCGCATCAGCTCGACGCAGAACATGCGCAAGGTCACCAAGGCCATGGAGCTCGTGTCGGCCGCGAAGCTGCGCCGCGCGCAGGCGCGCATGGAGGCGCTGCGTCCGTACGCCGGCGCCATGGTCGAGATGATGCGCGACCTCGCCACCTTCGCCACCGAGAAGAGCAGCTTCGCGCTGCTGCGTGAGCACGACACGGCCAAGGCCGAGGCGCTGCTCGTGATCACCGGCGATCGTGGCCTGGCCGGCGCCTTCAACGCCAACGTGTTGCGCGCCTGCTTTGCGGCCGACCGCGACCTCGCGGACCGCGGTCTCGAGCGCCGCCTGCTCGTCGTCGGCAAGAAGGGTATCGGCACGCTGCGCTTTCGCGGCATGACGGTCGACCAGTCGTGGTCGGGCAAGAGCGACCGCCCGACCTACGCCGACGCCGAGGCCATGGCCAAGGCCGTGATCGACCTCTACACGGCCGAGCAGGTCGATCGCGTGCGTCTCATCTACAACCACTTCAAGACGCCCATCGAGCAGAAGCTCATGGACGTGCAGATCCTGCCCATCGAGCACCAGGAGATCTACACCGAGGGTCGCGAGCG
Organism: uncultured Actinomycetes bacterium; assembly: GCA_963767005.1. Taxonomy (GTDB): domain Bacteria; phylum Actinomycetota; class Thermoleophilia; order UBA2241; family UBA2241; genus Bog-752. Next base: position 159,050 of record CAVYCN010000006.1, on the reverse strand, counting down.
GCCCATGGTGTCGTACCTCTACGAGCCCGAGGAGGCCGAGATCTTCCGCTCGCTGCTGCCGCGCTACGTCGAGATCGCGATCTTTCGCGCGCTGCTCGAGTCGAGCGCCAGCGAGCAGGGCGCGCGCATGACGGCCATGCGCAACGCCAGCGACAGCGCCGACGACATGATCGACACCCTGACGCTGTCCATGAACCGGGCGCGGCAGGCGTCGATCACCCAGGAGATCCTCGAGGTCGTGGCCGGCGCCGAGGCGCTCGGCTAGCCGCCGCGACCGGCAAGCGAGCAAGGGAGCACTGTGAGTCGACAAACGGCTGCGGAGTCAGAATCATGAACAAGGGACGGATCGTACAGGTCATCGGCGCCGTGGTCGACGTGCACTTCCCCGACGAGTTGCCCGGCATCTACAACGCCCTCAAGATCACGATCGACCGCGACGGCCAGCCCGTGGAGCTGATCGCCGAGGTGCAGCAGCACCTGGGCGACGACAAGGTGCGGGCCGTCGCCATGGACGCGACCGACGGCCTCGCGCGCGGCGCCGAGGTGATGGACACCGGCGAGCAGATGACGGTGCCGGTCGGGCAGGCCACGCTCGGCCGTCTCATGAACGTCATGGGCCAGCCCATCGACCATCTCGAGGACGGCCTCGACGAGGCCGTACGCTGGCCGATCCACCGGCCGGCCCCCGACTTCGAGTCGCTCGACCCGAGCGACGAGCTCTTCGAGACCGGCATCAAGGTGATCGACCTGCTCGCGCCCTACGTGAAGGGCGGCAAGATCGGCCTCTTCGGCGGCGCCGGCGTGGGCAAGACGGTCATCGTCCAGGAGCTCATCCACAACATCGCGACGCAGCACGGCGGCCTGTCGGTGTTCTGCGGCGTAGGCGAGCGCACCCGCGAGGGCAACGACCTCTGGGGCGAGATGACCGAATCGGGCGTCATCGACAAGACCGCGCTCGTGTTCGGCCAGATGAACGAACCGCCGGGCGCCCGTCTGCGCGTCGCCCTGGCCGGCCTCACGGTGGCCGAGTACTTCCGCGAGGAGGGCGGCCAGGACGTCCTGCTCTTCATCGACAACATCTTCCGCTTCGTGCAGGCCGGCTCAGAGGTCTCGGCGCTGCTCGGCCGCATGCCGAGCGCCGTCGGCTACCAGCCGACCCTGGCCAACGAGATGGGCGAGCTGCAGGAGCGCATCACTTCGACCAAGAAGGGCTCGATCACGTCGGTGCAGGCCATCTACGTGCCGGCCGACGACCTCACCGACCCCGCCCCGGCGGCGACCTTCGCCCACCTCGACGCCACCACCACCCTGTCGCGGGCGATCTCGCAGAAGGGCATCTACCCGGCCGTCGACCCGCTCGACTCGACGTCGCGCATCCTCAACCCGGGGAGCGTCGGCGAGGAGCACTACGCCGTGGCCACGCGCGTGCAGGAGATCCTGCAGCGCTACAAGGACCTGCAGGACATCATCGCCATCCTCGGCATGGACGAGCTCACCGACGAAGACAAGGTCACCGTGCAGCGGGCGCGGCGCATCGAGCGCTTCCTGTCGCAGCCGAACTTCGTGGCCGAGCAGTTCACCGGCGTGCCCGGCAAGTACGTGCCGCTCGCCGAGACGGTGCGCGGCTTCAAGGAGATCGTCGAGGGCAAGCACGACGACCTGCCCGAGCAGGCCTTCTTCATGGTCGGCGGCATCGATGAGGCGGTCGAGCAGGCCAAGAAGCTGGCCGGCCGGGGCGCCGCCGCGAAGGCCGCGGCCGCGGCTGAGCCGGCCGAGGTCGAGCCGGCCGAGGCCGTGCCGGCGCCGCAGGCCGCGAGCTGACCGTGTCCGACGAGCGCAGGCTCACCGTCGAGATGGTCACGCCCGACGGCTCGGTGTACAACGGCGAGGCCAGCATGGTCATCGTACCGGGCGTCGAAGGCGAGCTCGGCTTTCTGCCGCAGCACGAGCCGCTCGTCACGCTGGCGGCGATCGGCGAGACGCGGGTCCAGCTCCCCGGCGGCACCTGGCAGCGCTTCGCCACCGGCATCGGTTACATCCAGGTCCTCTTCGACAAGGTGCTGCTCGTCGTCGACCAGGCCGAGCAGGCCGACCGTATCGACGTCGCGCGAGCCGAGGCGGCCCGCAAGCGGGCCGAGGACCGGCTCGCGCGCCGCGACGACCCCGGCGCCCAGGCCGAGGTCGACTTCTACAAGGCCGAGCAGGCGTTGCGTCGGGCCGAGAACCGGCTCAGGGTCGCGGCCCGTGTATGATGCAGGGCGTCGCCCGGGGAAGAGGGGCGACGCAGGCGACATGCATGCGAGGTCGTGATCCGGCCATGACCGCCGTCACGCAGGAGGGCCGCTCGCTGCTCGTGCGCGGCGGGCGCCGGCTCGAGGGCACGATCGAGCTGTCGGGCGCCAAGAACTCGGCGCTCAAGCTCATGGCGGCCAGCTTGCTGGCCGCCGAGCCGTCGACCATCCGCCGCGTGCCGCGCATCGCCGACGTCTTCACCATGATCGACATGCTCGGCGCCCTCGGCGTCGAGGTCACCTTCGATGACGGCGAGCTGCGCATCGATCCGTCGGGCGAGCTCAACGATCGCGCGCCGTATGAGCTCGTGCGCCGCATGCGGGCCAGCATCATCGTGATGGGCCCGATGGTCGCGCGCCTCGGGCGGGCGATGATCGCCATGCCGGGCGGCTGCAACATCGGCCCGCGCCGCATCGACTTCCACATCCGCGGGCTGCAGCGTCTGGGCGCGAACATCGAGATCGAGCATGGCTTCATCGAGGTCACCTGCGACGGCCTGCGCGGCGCGGCCGTGCCGCTCGACTATCCCAGCGTGGGGGCCACCGAGAACCTGCTGATGGCGGCCACCGCGGCGCGCGGCACGACCGTCATCGAGAACGCCGCGCGCGAGCCCGAGATCGTCGACCTCGCCAAGTTCCTCATGTCGATGGGCGCCCAGATCCAGGGCGCCGGCACGAGTTCGATCACGATCGAGGGCGGCCACGAGCTGCACGGCGCGATCCACGAGGTGATCGCCGACCGCATCGAGGCCGGCACCTACCTGCTGGCCGGCGTCGTGACTGGCGGCGATGTGGCCGTCGAGGGCCTCAGCCCGGCCTGCCTCGAGCTGTTCCTGAACAAGCTGCGCGCCATGGGCGTGCAGGTCGACGAGGGCGCTCGCACGATCCGCGCGCACGTCCTCGGCGGCCTGCGTCCGGTCGACGTCTCGACGCTGCCTCACCCCGGCTTCGCCACCGACCTGCAGGCCCAGTTCATGGTCGCCCTGTCGCTCGCCGACGGCACGTCGATCGTCACCGAGAACGTCTTCGAGAACCGCTTCGCGGTGGTCGACGAGCTCAACCGTCTCGGAGCCGGCATCACCACGAGCGGCCACCACGCCGTCGTGTCGGGCCCGCGCCAGCTCACCGGCAGCGTGGTCGAGGCGCCCGACCTGCGCGGCGGCGCGGCCCTCGCGATCGCCGGCCTTGCCGCCGAGGGCACGACAGAGGTGCGCGGCCTGCATCACATCGACCGCGGCTACGAGGATTTCGACGCCAAGCTCACCGCGCTCGGCGCCGACGTCGAGCGTACCGGCGCGCCGGCCTGACGAACGCGAGCTTACCGGCGCCGCGCCGGCGCGCCGGCAGGCTCCGCCCGCCGGCGCGCCGGCACCCGACGGTCCTCCGCGTGGGCGTCGCGTGCGGTACAATCGCCCGGTGGCACCGAGCCACGAAGCTCATCCACGTCACCTGACGGAGCCCTGCCAGCGTGCCGCAGTACAGCCGCTACACCGTGACGCCCCGCAAGCCGGTCGCACCCATCTGGGTCCGGGTCCTCAAGTGGACCGTCCTGGTCATCGTGGTCGCCGCGGCTGCCACGGTCGGCATGGCGACCGGCTACCTGCAGAGCGCGATCTCGACGCCGTCGTCGAGCCCGGCCGTCAAGCACATCATCTCGTCGGTCAAGCACGAGCTCACGGTCACGCACGGCACTCACGCGCCGGTCAACATCCTGGTGCTGGGCAGCGACCGGCGTTCGAACCTCGTCGGCGACAAGGGCCGCTCCGACACCATCATGCTGGTGCGCATCGACCCGCGCACCAGGAGCATCTCGATGTTGTCGATACCGCGTGACCTGCGCGTCGAGATCCCGGGCTGGGGCCTCGACCGCATCAACGCCGCCTACTCCGACGGCGGCGCGCAGCTCTCGGTGAAGACCTTCAAGGCGCTCACCGGCCTGCCGGTCAACCACTTCATGGACGTCAACTTCACCGGCTTCAAGGACGTGGTCAACTACCTCGGCGGCGTGTACCTGGACGTCGACCGTCAGTACTACAACAACACGGCGATCACGGGGTACTCGTCGATCGACATCCAGGCCGGCTATCAGCGGCTCGACGGTGCCGACGCCCTCTCCTTCGTGCGCTACCGTCACGACCAGCTCGGTGACTGGGGCCGCATGCAGCGCCAGCAGATGTTCCTGCGCGAGCTCAAGCGCCAGGCGTTGCGCTGGCAGAACGTGCTCAAGTTCCCGCAGCTCATCCACATGCTCGCCAAGACGACCATCACCGACGTCACCTCGCTGCGCCAGCTCCTCACGCTCGTCCAGCTCGCGATGTCGGTGAACACGTCGCACATCTACCAGGTCCACCTCCAGGGCAGCCCGATCGTCGTGAACGGCGCCGACGAGCTCGAGGCCTCGCCGGCCGACGTCGCGGCGGTCGTCGACCAGTTCATGCACCCCGAGCGCCCGCCGGTGCAGGAGCCCAGCGTCGAGACACAGGCCAAGACGAGCTTCACGGTCGCGGTGAGCAACGGCGGCGCCGCCGCCGGCAGCGCCGCCGCCTGCGCGCATCTGCTGACCAGACAGGGCTACGACGCGGTCGTCGCCGGCGACGTCGTGCAGAGCGACACGCAGGCGAACACCGTCTATGCGACCGAGGGCTACATCGGCAATGCCCGGGTGCTCGCGGCCATGCTGCCACCGAGCCACGTCGTCACGGTGCCGCGCGCGGCCGGCGTGCAGACCGGCGTCTCGGTCGTGCTGGGCTCCTCGTACACGGGTTCGCTCGTGCTGCCCCAGGCTGCGACCCAGCAGACCGGCCCCGTCGCCCAGGCGCACGTCTCCGAGGACGCTGCCGCGTGGAAGCAGCTTTCGTCGCGGACCCGCCTCAAGGTGTTCATGCCGACGTCCTGGGTGCCGGGTTACTCCTACGACTGGGCGATGGCGCGCACCTACTCGATCCCCACGCCGCACGGCAACAAGGGGGCGCTCGTCGTCGTGGGCACCACGACGAGCGGCGGCTACTGGCACATCGAGGAGATGCGCTGGCTCGACCCGCCGGCGATCGCGTCGCCCGACGCGACCAAGACGGTGAAGGGCGTCAAGTACCTGCAGTTCTACAACGGCGGCCAGCTCCACATGGTCGCCTGGGTGAAGAGCAACACGCTCTGCTGGTTGACGAACACGCTCGACAACACCGCCACCGACGAGATCAGCAACGCTGCGATGATGGCGCTCGCCACGTCGTTCACGCGCGTCAAGTGAGTCCGCGGCCGGCCGCGTTCCGACGCCTCGACTCCTGGGCCGTGCTCCTGCTCGGCGTGCTCGTCACCCTGGGCGTGATCATCCTGCTGGCCACGCCCGGACCCTGGCACCGGGTCGTGCCGGCCGTGGCGTCGCGGCCGCCGCTCGCGCCGCCGCCGCCGCCGCGCGACATCGCCATCTACCTCAAGGGGCCCGGCGCCGAAGGGTGCGCGGGCGCCGTGTGGCTGCACATCGACTACGACCTGCCGGAGTTCACAGCCGTGGTGGTGCCGGCCCGCCTGGCCTGCTACCAGTCCGGCGCCGGCCTGCAGCCGCTCGCCACGATCGTCGACGACGCCGGCCCCAAGGTGGCGACGAAGGCCCTGTCGAAGACCCTGTCGGTGTCGTTCGGGTCGTGGCTCGAGATCGACCCGCTGTCGGTGCGCACGGCGTTGCCCGGCTTTGTCACGCAGTACTCGCGGCCGACCCACGCCAGGGCGCTGCCGCTGGCCGGAGTGTGGTCGACGGCGCAGCCGTCCACCCTGGCCCTCACCCGCCAGGTCGCCTACCTGCGCGAGCTGCTGCGCGAGGGCGTGGCCGGCCAGGTCAACCTCGTCGGCTTCGTGAACTACATCCTGGGCGCGCGCGACGTGTCGACCGGGCTCACGCTGCAGGCCGCGTCGGCGGTCGGGACGGCCCTCGGCCTCGCCGATGCCGGCGACCTGGTCACGACCTCGCTGCCGGCCACCGTCGCGCGCCGCGGCGCCTACGAGCGCTGGCTCGCCCAGGACCGCAGCCTGCTGTCGCTGCGCCTCGCGCTCGACGCCGACGCGATGTCGCCGGTCTTCGGGGCGACCGTGGGCACCGTCACTCCGTCGCCCACGGTCGAGGTGCTGACCTCGCCGCTCGGCCGCTGGGCGGCCGTCTACCGCGCCGCCTTCGCCCGCGCGCTGCGCTCCTACGGCACGAAGGGCGTAAGCGTCGAGATGGTGCGCTGCGGCACGCCGGGCGCGGCGACGCGCGCCCTGTCGGGCGCGCGTCGCTCCTCGCTCGGGGTCGTCGTGGCCGTCGGCCGCACGGCTACCGGCGTGCCGACCGTCTCGCGCACCACCGAGGTGCTGGGCGCCGCGCTCGGGGCCGTGCGCACGGCGCAGCTCCCCGCGGTGGTGTCGCAGGCGCCCGGCGCCGGCGCCGCGATCAACGGTGCGATCGCCGCTCAGACCACGGTCGCCGGTCTGCCCCTGTCGCCGGTCGCGACCGCCATCGCGGCGGACACCGTCGCGACGGGCGCCGGCGCTTCGCCGGGCGCGACCGCGAGCTCGGCCGCGAGCGCGGCACCGTCGCCGGGCACGACCGCGGCGGCGAGCCCCACGACGACGCCGTCCGGCCACTCGTCGCCGGCGCCGACCACGACCATCGCGCCGCTCACGGCGAGCGTCGTCAGGGCGTGGGCGCGGCTCGACGCCGCGACGTTCGTGCGCGCCGTGCAGCCTGAGTTCTTCGCGCCGCGGCTGCCGGCCGCGGGACTCGGGGTGACGTACTACCGGCGTACGCTCACCAGAGTCGTGATCGTCGGACCGGCCGCGGCTGCCGACCGGCTCGCGGCGCGCCTGCAGGTCGACGGCTGGGCGGCCCGGCGCGGCTCGACCTCGAGCACATCGGCGGGGGAGACCACGGTGCACTACGGCGGCACGGACCGTATCCTGGCGCGCGCGCTGGCCGGCGACCTCGGCTTGCACCCGGCGCAGATCGTGCGGTCGTCGAGCAGCTCGGGACCCCTCACGGTCGTGCTGCCCGGCTGAGCGGCGGGCCCTCGCGCGGCCGTCGTCGCTGACACGGTCCCGGACAGACGACGGGCGCCTCGTTGCCGGGGCGCCCGTGGTACTGCGGTGATGTGAGCTTGCCGCGCTAGGAGGCGCTCGCCGCGAGTCGCCTGCGTAACAGCAATCCGCCGCCCATGAGCGCGAGGCCGCAGGCGAAGACCACGATGGTCGAGCCGCCCGTGAACATGAGGCCGCCGTTCTGCGCGGCCGGCGCGCCCTGGCTCGACAGGAAGTCGGTGAGGACGCCCTCGACGTTGGAGTACATCAGGAGCGAGGGGTCGCTCTTCAGGTAGTTGAGAGCCGCCTGCACCTGAGCCGCCGTGTAGTTGCCGTCGAGATGCCCGTCCTGGGCATCCTTGATGATCGCCGTGGTCGTAGACGACACGGCCTGCGCGACGCTGACGAGCATGAGCATCGCGATGACCGTGAGGACTGCGACGGTCAGGACTCTGGTCTTCATGTGACCCCCTCCAAAGTGCGGGCCGGTCCACTGCGCTTGTCCGAGCACGATACCATGCACTTCGGACGATTGCCACGGCGGCCGGCCCTTCGCCCGCCGTTCGGCCGATCACTCGAGACCGTATAATGCAGCCGTGGAGGAGCTTCCCGCAGCCACCCCGAGCGGCCCGCCCGCGGCCGTACGCGAGCCCCGCGACGCCGCCGTGTCAAGCCTTCGGTCGCGGGTGCTGCGCTGCCTGCCGGCCGCGGTGGCCCTGGTCGTGGTCGCCGCGCTGTCGTTCCTCTCAGGCGGCTATGTGTTTTCCCGAACGGCGCCGGTCGTATTCGTCGTTTTGCCGATGATCGTCGTGTGCGTCTGGCTCGCGCCGCGCCGCCTCAGGCTGGGCGGACCGGTCCTGACCGGCCTCTCGGCCTTCGCCCTGTTCACCCTCTGGGAGGGCCTGTCGATCGCGTGGTCGGTGGGGCCCGACCTGTCGTGGCTGGCCTTCGACGTCACCGTGCTCTACCTGATCGCCGCCTGCGTGCTGGGCGCTACGCCGGCGGGCCCCGCGCAGCTCCGCCTGGCCGGCTACGGCGCGGTGGCGGCGATGACCCCTGTGGCCGTCTACGCGCTCCTCGGAAAAGTGTTGCCCGACCTGGTTACGCACGCCCACCTCTACGCTCGCCTGAGTGCTCCCGTGGGCTACTGGAACGTGCTCGCCGTGATGATGATGATGGCCGCGCTGCCGGCGCTCGAGGGCGCCTCGCGCCGCGGCCTGCCGGCCGCGGCGCGAGGCGCCTGCGCCGGCGCTCTGGCCCTCTTCCTGTGCACCCTCTTCTTCACGTTCTCGCGGGGCGGCACGCTGGCCCTGGTCCTGGCCCTCGCCGTGTACTTCGCGCTCACCAACGAACGCTTGCAGGGCGTCCTCAGCCTGGCGCTCGCGGCCGCGCCGGTGGCGGCGGCCCTGGCGCATGCCCGGCACCTGCACACGCTCTTCAACGCGACGACCGACGACGCCCTGCGCACCGCCCAGGGCCACGCCTTCGGCCGCACGCTGATCGTCGCGGTCGCCGTGACGATCGCCGCCCAGGCCGCCGCCGCCGTGCTCACCCGGCGCGTCCGGCTCGCCGGTCGCCGGCGCCTGGCGGTGGGCGCCGTCGTGCTCGTCGCGGTGGTCGCGGCCGGCGCCGTCGGCCTGTCCGCCTACGCCGCCCGCAACGGTGGCTTCGGCGGCATCGGGCACCGCGTCGCCCGCCAGTTCTCGTCGTCGGATGAGAGCGGGAGTCTCGGCTCGAGCAGCGCCGGCCGGCTGCTCTCGCTGGGCAACAACGGTCGCATCCCGATGGCGCGCGAGGGCCTGCGCAGCTTCACCCACCACCCGCTGGCCGGCACCGGCGCCGGCACGTTCCGCTTCACGAACTTCCTGTACCGGCCCGACGCCTCGTACATCGTCAAGCACGCCCACGACCAGTGGATCAACGTTCTGAGCGAGCTCGGGGCCGTGGGGCTTGCGCTCTTCGTGATCGCGCTGGGCGGCCTGCTGCTCGGTGCCCTGCGGCCGGTCGGCCGCGCCGCCCGCGACGCAGACCGCGGCCTGCTCGCCGCGCTGCAGGCGGCGGCGCTCGCCTTCGTCGTCCACATGACGATCGACTGGGACTGGGACATGGCCGCCGCCGCCCTGCTGTTCCTGCTGTTCGTCTGCGTGGCCGCGGCCTACGTCCGGGGACGGCGGCCGCCGGCCCCGGACCGCGCCGGCTTGCCGTTCGGCGCGGCCTCGCGCGCCTTCGCGACCGGCGTCGTCGTGCTCGTCGGGCTCAGCTTTCTCGCGCCCTGGCTGTCGCAGCGCGCCCTGTCGCAGGCCGTCGCGCTGGCCGGTCGCGGCCGCCTGGCGGCGGCCGCGACCCAGGCGGACCGGGCCCACCACCTCGACCCGCTGGCGGTCGACCCGCTCTTCACGCTCGCCCAGGTCGAGCAGCAGCAGGGCCGGGCGGGCGCGGCCCTGGCGACGCTCGATCGCGCCGCCCACCTGCAGCCGCGCAACTACGCCACCTGGTACGAGCTCGGCGTGATGCAGCTCAACGTGTTCGGGCAGCGCGCCCAGGCCGCAGTCTCGCTGCGCCGCGCCCTGGCCCTCGACCGCTTCGACGACGACTCGCGCAGCGCGCTCGACACGGCCCTCGCGCCGACCGCCAACCCGTAGGCCGGCGCGCCTGGCCCGCATGGCTTCAGGCTCCGGGCCCTATGGTAGACTAGCCGCGCTCCGGAGGCGCGCCAGGCTGAGGGCCGACGACGGAGTCGATCGGTGGAGTAGGCGCCCGCCAGCGCGAGCGAGCAGGGAGGACCGTGCCTCAGACAGAGCGACCCGTCGGGGTCATCGGTGTCGGGTACGTCGGCCTGGTGACCGCCGTGTGCATCGCGCACCTCGGCCACCGCGTCGTCTGTCTCGACGTCGACGAGGCCAAGGTCGCGGCGCTCAAGGGCGGCGGTGTGCCGATCTACGAGCCCGGGCTCGAGCAGCTCATGGCCGGCGCCGCCGAGCGCCTCTCGTTCACGACGTCCTACGACGAGCTCTGTCGCGAGGCGCGCGTGCTGTTCGTCGCGGTCGACACGCCGCCGTCGCCGAGCGGCGACGCCGACCTGTCGCGCGTGCGGAGCGTCGTGCGCGAGATCGCCCGTCACGACGGCGAGCGCCTGCTCGTCATGAAGAGCACGGTGCCGGTCGGCACGGGCGACCGCATCACCGCCGAGCTCGAAGCCGCCGGCGCCGCCGGCGTCGGCTATGTCTCCAACCCCGAGTTCCTGCGCGAGGGCGCCGCGGTCGACGACGTGCTGCACCCCGACCGCATCGTGATCGGCGCCTACCGCGCGGCCGACGGCGACGAGGTCGCCGCCCTCTTCTCTGCCATCGAGACGACGGTGGTGCGCACCACGGTGCCCACCGCCGAGATGATCAAGTACGCCTCGAACGCGTTCCTCGCCACCAAGATCTCGTTCATCAACGAGATCGCCAACGTCTGCGAGGCGGTCGGCGCCGACGTGCGCGCCGTGGCCGACGGCATGGGCCTCGACCACCGCATCGGACCCCACTTCCTGCAGGCCGGCATCGGCTACGGCGGCTCGTGCTTTCCCAAGGACGTGCAGGCGCTCAAGCAGCTCGCCGGCAACTCGGGTTACCACTTCCAGCTCCTGAACGCCGTGATCGAGGTCAACCACCTGCAGAAGCGCCGTGTGGTGGGCAAGCTCAAGGAGCGCCTCGGGGCGCTGCGCGGCCGCCACATCGCCCTCCTCGGCCTCACCTTCAAGCCGCACACCGACGACATGCGCGAGGCCGCCTCGATCGTGCTGGCCGCGCGGCTGCGCGACGAGGGCGCGCGCGTGTCGGCCTACGACCCCATGGTGCCGCCCGGCACGCACGACGACCTGTTCCCCGGCATCGAGATCGCAACGACGGCGCTCGAAGCGCTCGAGGGCGCCGACGCCGCCGTGCTCGTGACCGAGTGGCCCGAGCTCGTCGCGCTCGACTGGCCGGCCGTGCGCGAGCGCATGCGCGGCCGCCACGTGATCGACGGCCGCAACGTGCTCGACGCCGCGCGGGTCGCCGCCGCCGGTCTCGTGTTCACGGGCATCGGCACGGCCGATCAGGCCACGGGCGAGCCCGTCGCGTCCGACGACGTCAGGTAGGCGGATGGCCGGCACATCGTGCGCTCAGGCGGTGGTCCTGGTCGGCGGTGAGGGCACGCGGCTGCGGCCGATCACCTCGCGCGTGCCCAAGCCGGTCGTGCCGCTCGTCGGGCGGCCGTTCGTGGGCTACATCCTCGAGAACCTCGCGCGCCACTCCGTGAGTCGCGCGGTCTTCTCGGCGGGCTACCTCGCCGACGCGCTGCGCGGCGCGATCGGCGACGGTCGTCACTACGGCCTGGCCGTGAGCTACGTCATCGAGCAGCAGCCGCTCGGCACCGCCGGCGCCATCAAGAACGCCGAGGCCGAGCTCGACGGCGGCAGCCTCTTCGCCTTCAACGGCGACGTCCTGACCGACGTCGACCTGACCGCCATGCAGACGTTCCACAGGGAGCGCGACGCGCGTGCCACCATCCTGCTCACCAGGGTCGACGACCCGCGCCGGTACGGCCTCGTCGAGATCGACGACCGGGGTCGCGTCGAGGCGTTCGTCGAAAAGCCCGGCGCCGACTACCGGATCCCGCCGCACGGCGCGCTGATCAACGCCGGCGTCTACCTGCTCGAGGCCGACGTCCTCGACCTGATCCCGCCCGGACAGCAGGTCTCGATCGAGCGCGGCGTGTTCCCGCAGCTCGCTGCCGAAGGGCGGCTCTACGCCTTCGTGTCCGACGCCTACTGGCGCGACATCGGCACGCCCGACAGCTACCTGCAGGCCCACTTCGACCTGCTGCAGAGCACGATCGCGACGAGCGTGGCGAGCGACGTGGGCTCGTCGTATCTGTACGTGGCGCCCGACGCGGTCGTCGCGCCGGGGGCGAGGGTCGTGCCGCCGGCGCACGTCGGGGCCGGCACGACCCTCGCCCCCGGCAGCCGCGTCGGGCCGCTCGCCGTGGTGGGCGCCGGCTGCACGCTGGCTGCGGGCGCCGAGGTGCGCGAGTCGGTCGTGCAGGACAGCGTCGCGGTCGGCGCGCGCTGCACGGTCGAGCGCAGCATCGTAGTGAGCGGCGCCTCGCTGGGCGCCGACACGCACGTCGTGAACGCCGTGATCGGTGAGGGTTGTCGCATCGGGGCCGACAATGTGATCGCCAACGGCTGCAGCCTGTTTCCCGACACGGTGCTGGCCGACGGCGCCGTGACGTTCCGCGAATTCGACGGGGTGGAGGGCCGATGACTGTCTCGCCCGATGCGTTCAAGGCCTACGACATACGGGGCCTGTATCCGCAGGAGCTCGACGCCGAGGGCGCGCGCCGCATCGGGGCGGCCCTGGCCGCCCAGCTCGGCGCGCGCCGCCTGGCCGTCGCCCACGACCCGCGGCTGTCGTCGCCCGAGCTGGCCGCGGCCTTCGCCGTGGGCGCCGAGTCGGCCGGCGCGGCCGTTACGAGCTTCGGCATGACCCCGACCGAGATGCTCTACTTCGGCGTGGCCGACCGCGGCCTCGACGGCGGCGCCGCCGTCACCGCCTCGCACAACCCGCCCCAGTACAACGGCATGAAGCTGGTCGGCGAGGGTGCCCTGCCGCTGTCGGGCGACGCCGGCATCCCCGAGCTCAAGCGCCGCGCGCTCGAGCTCGATCCGGTGCCGCCGGCCGGCATGCCGCACGTGAGCACCGACGACCTCTATCCCGACTACGTGCGCCACCTGCTGTCGCAGGTCGACGCGCGCAGCCTGCGGCCCTACCGCGTGGTCATGGATGCGGCCAACGGTGCCGCCGGCAAGCTCGCCCCGCTCGTCTTCGACCAGACCGACATCAGGCGGACCGAGCTCTACTTCGAGGTCGACGGCAGCTTCCCCAACCACGAGCCCAACCCCCTGCTCGAAGAGAACAGCCGCGAGCTGCGCGAGCGGGTGACGGCCGAGAAGGCCGACCTGGGGATCGCCTGGGACGGCGATGCCGACCGCTGCTTCTTCATCGACGAGACCGGCGCCTTCGTGCCGGGCGACTTCGTCACGGCGCTGCTCGCCGAGGCGCTCCTCGTCAGCCACCCCGGTGCCCGGATCCTCTACGACCTGCGCGCCAGCCGGGCCGTGCCCGACACGATCGTCGCAAACGGCGGCGTCGCGCTCCTGAACCGCGTCGGTCACGCCTTCTTCAAGCAGCGCATGCGGCGCGAGACCGTGCTCTTCGGCGGCGAGGTCTCGGGCCACTACTACTTCCAGGTCAACCACAACGCCGACTCCGGCTTCATCCCGGCGCTGCTGATCCTCGACCTGCTCTCCCGCAAGCAGGCGACCATGGCCGAGCTGCTCGAGCCGCTGCGCTCGCGCTACTTCATCTCGGGCGAGATCAACTCGCGGGTCGACGACGTAGCGGCCGCCCTGGCGCGCATCGAGCAGCGCTTCGCCGACGGCGAGATCGGTCACCTCGACGGCGTCTCGGTCGACTATCCGGACTGGCATTTCAACGTGCGGCCCTCGAACACCGAGCCGCTGCTGCGGCTCAACCTGGGGGCGACGAGCAAAGCGCAGATGGAGGACAAGCGCGACCTCGTGCTCGCTGTGATCAGGCAGGGGGCCGCGTGAGCACCGGCATCGACGGCGGCGCGGACGGCCTGGAGCTGAGCCTGGCGCGCGTCGCCGCGGTCGATGTCGGCGACCAGGTCGCCGCCGTCGTGAGCCTGCCGCGGCAGCTCGAGGCCGGCTACACGCGGGCCGTGGCGGCGCTCACCGGCAAGCTGCCGGCCGCGACGCCCGACGGCGTCGTGGTCTGCGGCATGGGCGGCTCGGCGATCGGCGCCGACGTGGTCGGCGCCTGTCTGACCCTGCCGGTGCCCTACCAGGTGGTGCGCGGCTACGAGCTGCCCGCCTGGGTCACCGAGCGCACGCTCGTCGTCGCGGTGAGCTACTCCGGCAACACCGAGGAGACCCTGGCCTGCGTGGCGCGCGCGCTGCCGCGCGGCTGCCACCCGGTCTGCGTGGCGGCCGGCGGCCGCCTCGCCGAGCTTGCGGCCCAGCACGGCCTGCCGCTCGTGAGCGTGCCCGCCGGCCTGCAGCCGCGCGCCTCGATCGGCTACCTGGCGACGCCGGTCGGGGCCTGCCTCGAGGCCGCCGGCCTCGCGCCGGGCTTCGACGAGCAGGTCGCCGAGGCGATCGAGGTCACGGCCGACCTCGCGGCCGGCCTCGTCCCCGACGTCGATGAGGCCGACAACGAGGCCAAGCGCGTGGCGCGCCGCCTGCTCGGCCGCCTGCCGGTGGTCTACGGCGCCGGCGTCACGGCGCCGGCGGCGCGCCGCTGGAAGGGCCAGTTGAACGAGAACGCCAAGACGCCCGCCTTCTTCAACGAGCTGCCCGAGCTCGACCACAACGAGATCGCCGGATTTGCCACCAACCAGGCGGTCGCCGGCAGCGTCGTGCTGGTGCTGCTCGACGACCCCGCCGGCGACGAGCGCCTGCGGCGGCGCCTGACCTTCACCGCGGCGGTCGCGGGGCGGTCGGTCGCCGGCGTGGTGCGTGTCGCCGCGCGTGGCGTGCTGCCGCTTGCGCGCGTGCTGTCGAGCGCCTACGTGGGCGACTTCGCGTCGCTGTACCTGGCCGTGCTCTACGGCGTCGACCCGGCGCCCGTCACGGCGATCGAAGACTTCAAGGCGCGGCTCGCCGGCGCGGCCGGCGCGCCGGCGTCCTGACGGCGCGGCGCGCTCAGGCCGCGGTGCGGCTGCTCCTGATCGCCGCGCCGCTCGCCGGCTCGGGGCTGGCCGAAGCCCTCTTCCCGGGCGTGCCGGCCACCGTCGTCGAAGCCGAGACGCTGCGCGTGACCGAGCCCTGGCGCGGCGAACTGTTCGACCTGATCGAGGGCGCGGCCGCCGCGGGAGCCGCCACCGCCGCGGGAGCCGCCACCGCGGCGGATGCCGCCGCGATCGGTCTGCTTGTGCCGGTCGTGTGGGTGGCGCCGGCGCCGGCGCCCGAGCTTGCGATCGTGGCCGACCACGTGAACACGCGGCTGCGGGGGCCGCTCACGGGGCGGCGCCCCGTGAGCGGCCCCCGCAGCCGCGGCCCGCAGCCGTTCCCCTCGCTCGCCGGCCTTTATCAACCGGAGACGATTCGTCGCGTCGCGGGCCGCCGTGTATACTCTGTTGTCGCCGTGGCGGGGGTCACGTGCACCGTCCATCTCACGCCGTTCGAACGCCGGGCGGTCGCCGCCGCCGGGTGTGCGGCCGTGTCCGACTGCCTGGTCGACGCGGCCGTGATCGCCGCCCTCCACGGTCTCAAGGTCGCCGCCTGCGGCGTGCCGGACGGCCGACGAACGTAAGCCGACACGGGAGAAGCCTGTGAGCGCCACCGCCCAGAACGACATCAAGGACCTGTCCCTCGCGCCGGCCGGAGTGCTGCGCATCGAGTGGGCCGACATGCACATGCCGGTGCTGGCCTCCATCCGCGAGCGCTTCGCCCGCGAGAAGCCGCTGGCCGGCGTGCGCGTCGGCGCCTGCCTGCACGTCACGACCGAGACGGCCAACCTCATGCGCACGCTCAAGGCCGGCGGCGCCGACATCGTGCTCTGCGCCTCCAACCCGCTCTCCACACAAGACGACGTGGCGGCCGCCCTCGTGGCCGAGTACGGCATCCGCACCTACGCCATCAAGGGCGAGGACGACGCCACCTACTACGCCCACATCAACGCCGCCGTCGACCACCGGCCGAACATCACGATGGACGACGGCGCCGACGTCATCGGCGTGCTGCACGGCGAGCGTCCCGACATGGCCGCCGACATCATCGGCGGCACCGAGGAGACCACGACCGGCGTCATCCGTCTCAAGGCGCTCGAAGCCGAGGGCCGCCTCATGTTCCCGATCGTCGCCGTGAACGAGGCCAACACCAAGCACATGTTCGACAACCGCTACGGCACCGGTCAGTCCACGCTCGACGGCGTGGTGCGCGCCACCAACATCCTGCTGGCCGGCACCACGGTGTGCGTGGCCGGCTACGGCTGGTGCGGTCGCGGCCTGGCGATGCGCATGAAGGGCCACGGCGCCGACGTCGTCGTGCTCGAAGTCGACCCGCTCAAGGCGATCGAGGCCGTCATGGACGGCTTCCGCGTCATGCCGATCGCCGAGGCCGCCAAGGTGGCACGCCTGTTCGTCACGGCCACCGGCGACATCCACGTCCTCCGCAAGGAGCACTTCGAGGTCATGCCCGACGGCGCGATCGTGGCCAACACCGGCCACTTCAACGTCGAGATCGACATCCCCGCGCTCGAGGCGCTCGCCACCCGCAAGCGCCGCGTGCGCGAGTACGTCGACGAGTACACGCTGGCCGACGGCCGCCGCATCTACCTGCTGGCCGAGGGCCGTCTCGTCAACCTGTCGGCCGCCGAAGGCCACCCGGCCGCCGTCATGGACATGAGCTTCGCCAACCAGTCGCTCGCCGCCGAGTACATGGTCGCCCACCACGCCGAGCTGCAGAAGAAGGTCTACGTCGTGCCGGCCGAGATCGACGCCGAGATCGCCCGGGTCAAGCTCGCCACCATGGGCGTCGCCATCGACACCCTGACCGACGAGCAGGCGAAGTACCTGGCCTCGTGGGACCAGGGCACCTGAGCAGCCCGCGACACAAGCTGCGGGTCGAGACCGTCGAGATCCGCCCCGACGCGGTCGTGCTCATCGATCAGCTCGCGCTGCCCCACGACGAGCGCTACGTCACCTGCGCGACCTGGCGCGACGTCGCCGCGCGCATCCGCGACATGACCGTGCGCGGCGCGCCGGCGATCGGCGTGGCGGCGGCCGGCGGCCTCGCCCTGGCGGCCCGCGAGGCCGTCTTCGCGGCGCCCGACGACCGCGCCGCCTTCGACGCCGCGCTGAACGAGGCGGCCGCCGGCCTCGCCGCCACGCGGCCGACCGCGGTCAACCTCACGTGGGCGATCGGCGAGCTGCGCGGCCTCTGGCAGCGCTGCGATGCCGCCCCGCGGGAATGCTGGCTCACGCTGCTTGCCCGGGCGCGCGAGATCCACGACGACGACATCCGGCGCTGCTACGCGATCGGCGCCTTCGGCGCGCCGCTCTTCGCCGCCGGCGCCCGGATCCTCACGCACTGCAACGCCGGCGCGCTCGCGACGGCCGGCTACGGCACCGCTCTCGGGGTCGTGCGCGCCTGTCACGAGCGCTACGGCGGCGCGGTGTCCGTGTTCGTCGACGAGACGCGGCCCTGGCTGCAAGGCGCCCGGCTCACCGCCTGGGAGCTCGCGGTCGAGGGCATCGACTACGTCCTCATCAGCGACGGCATGGCCGGCCATTTCATGGCGCGCGGCGAGGTCGACGGCGTCGTGGTGGGAGCCGACCGCATCGCCGCCAACGGCGACACCGCCAACAAGATCGGCACCTACACTCTGTCGGTCCTCGCCAAGGAGCACGGCCTGCCGTTCTACGTGGCGGCGCCGCTGTCGACCGTCGACCTCGGCGTCGCGAGCGGGGCCGGCATCCCGATCGAGGAGCGCGACCCCGACGAGGTCACGCACGTCGCCTCGGTGCGGGTCGCGCCGGCCGGCGCCGTGGCCCGTCATCCGGCCTTCGACGTCACGCCTCAGGCCAACATCACGGCGATCGTCACCGAGGTCGGCGTGCTGCGCCCGCCCTACGACCGGGCGCTGCGGCTGGCCTGTCTCGAGGGGGTATGCGAACAGTGACCACGCGCGACGGCGCGCCTCGCGCGCACATCATGGCGGCCGGCCTGGGCACGCGCCTGGCGCCGCTCACCGACCGCACCGCCAAGCCGATGGCGCCGATCGTCAACCGGCCGGTGCTCGAGCACATCCTGCGCCTGCTGGCGCGCCACGGCGTGACCGAGGTCTGCGTCAACCTGCACCACTACGCCGACGACATCCGCGGCTACTTCGGCGACGGGCGTTCGTTCGGCCTGAAGGCCCATTACC
The DNA here is from genome assembly GCA_963767005.1 of uncultured Actinomycetes bacterium. Classification (GTDB taxonomy): domain Bacteria; phylum Actinomycetota; class Thermoleophilia; order UBA2241; family UBA2241; genus Bog-752. Next base: position 140,734 of record CAVYCN010000006.1, on the reverse strand, counting down.
GGTTCGAAGAGACGCTCATGGGCACGGCCGGCGGTACCGGCGGCTTTCGCCGCCTGCTCGCCGACGGCACCTTCGTCGTGGTGAGCGGCGACGCCCTCACCGACGTCGACATCTCGGCCTTCGTAGCGGCTCATCGCGCCCACGGCGGCATCGCCACGATCGCCGTCAAAGAGGTCGACGACCCGTCGCACTACGGCGTCGTCGTGCACGACGAGCAGCGCCGCGTGACGGGCTTCCAGGAGAAGCCGTCCAAGGCCGAGGCCCTCTCGCATCTGTGCAACTGCGGTATCTATGCGTTCGAGCCGGCGATCTTCGACTTCATCCCGGCGGGGCGCTTCTGCGACTACGCCAAAGACGTGTTCCCGGCGCTGCTCGCCGCCGGGCTGCCGTTCTTCGTGTGGCCGCTCGAGACGTACTGGAACGACGTCGGCAGCCTGCGCGAGTACCGGCGCGGCAACTTCGATGCCCTGGCCGGGCGCGTCGCCGTCACCGTGCCGGGCCGCGAGCTGCGCCTCGGCGTGTGGGTCGGCGAGGGCAGCGAGGTGGCCGACGACGTCGAGATCGTGCCGCCCGTACTGATCGGCGACGGCTGCCGAGTGGCCGCGGGCGCGCGTCTCGTCGGCCCGCTCGTGATCGGCGACCGCTGCACGATCGGCCACGGCGCCGTGCTCGAAGGCGTGATCCACTGGAACGGCACCGCGACCGGCCGCCGGGCGTCACTGGCCGGCAGCATCGTGGGGCGCGACGTCGCGATCGGCGACGACGCCGTGGTGCACCAGGGCGCGGTGATCGGCGACGGCAGCGACGTCGCCGAGGGCGCCGTGGTCAAGGCCGACGCGCGTCTCGGGCCGCAGACGATCGTCGGCCCGGCGACCGCCCCAGACACGCCCACGTGACCACCCTCGGCCGCGTCGCCGACGCGGCCGCCGACCTCTTCCTGCCACGGCGCTGCGTGGGCTGCGGGCGCGCCGGCTGCTGGCTGTGCGACACCTGCCGGGCCGCGCTCGTGCCGCTCCCGGCCACCGTCTGCGAGCGGTGCGGGGCGCCGCTCACGCGGTCGCGACCCGATTGCCGCGAGTGCCGTGGCCGCCGGCTGGCCTTCGCGTCGGCGCGCGCCGCCTTCTTCTACGAAGGTCCGGCGCGCCGTCTGGTCACCGCCTGCAAGTTCCGCGCGCTGCGGCCGCTCGCCGCCGAGATGGCGGCGCTCGCCGAACCGTCGTTTGTCGGGATGGTGGCGGCGCTCGGCGGGGTCGGCGGCGTCGACCTCGTCACCTGCGTGCCGGTGCATCGCGAACGCGACCTCGAGCGCGGCTTCGACCAGGCAGCGCTGCTCGGGCGCCGCCTCGCGGCCGCCGCCGGCCTGCCCTTCGTGCCGCTGCTCGAGCGCGCGCAGCGCGGGCGCCGGCAGAGCGGCCTGGCCGCGGCCGCGCGCGCCGACAACGTGCGCGGCGCGTTCAGGTTGCGCGAGAAATCGGCCGATAAAGCGGGTACAGTGAGTGCCGTGTTAGTGGTTGACGACGTCTACACGACGGGTGAGACACTGCACGCGTGTGCCACCGCTTTGAGACACGCGGGTTGCGAGCCGCATGCGTTCACGTTTGCGCGCGCAGCCCGCGCTTTTTCGTTCGGAGACCGCTTCGGATCGCCGGACCAGGCGCGTAGCGGAGTCGCCCTGCCTGAGCGGCGACGACGCAGTCGATCGTCGGCACCAAAGGAGCCGCCTTCATGAAGATCCAGGTCAAAGGTCGTCACGTGGCCGTCAGCGAACCGCTGCGGGACTACGCCGAAGAGAAGCTCGCCAAGCTCCATCGTGTGCTCAGCGAGCGTCACATCGACGAGGTCACGCGCGTGGAGCTCGAGCTCCTCGTCGAGAAGGGCCACGCCAACGTCGACTCGCAGATCGCCGAGGCGACCGTCTTCACGCGCGGTCCCGTCATGCGGGCGCGGGAATCGTCGCCCGACATGTACGCCTCGATCGATCTCGTGACCGAGAAGCTTCAGCGACAGGCCAAGAAGTACCACGACAAGATCCAGCACAAGGCCCTGCGCCATGCGGCACCCAGGGGGATCGCAGTCGCGGCCGAGGCCGCCGCGGCCGGCGACGACGACGAGGCGCCGGCCGCGACCGAGCCGGCCGCGGTCGGCGGACCGGAGACGGCCGCCGGCGGCGACCACAACCACGACGAGCCGCGGGTCGTGAAGAGCAAGCAGTTCGCCCTCAAGCCGATGTCGGTCGACGAGGCCACGCTGCAGCTCGAGCTCATCGGGCACAGCTTCTTCGTCTTCACGAACGCCGAGACCAACGACACCAACGTCGTCTACCGCCGCAACGACGGTCACTACGGCCTGATCGAGCCGGCCCGGCAGTAGGCGCGCCCGGGCAAAAGGGACGGCGGGGGCGGCGCAGAAGCTCACCGGGGGACGCCGGGGTCACGTTCGCGCCGCTCGCGGCGCGATAGGGTAATCTGAACAGCAGAGCGCGAGCATCACCGATCAGGAGAGTCGAGCAACCCATGGCCAACATCGTCGAACGGGTCCTGCGCGCCGGCGAAGGCAAGCGCATGAAGCTGCTCGAGAAGCAGGTGGCCGAGGTCACCGCGCTCGAGCCCGAGATCAGCCCGCTCACCGACGACCAGCTCCGCGACAAGACGGTCGAGTTCCGCGAGCGTCTGGCCGCCGGCGAGTCGCTCGACGACCTGCTTTACGAGGCCTTCGCCGTGGCCCGCGAAGCGTCCCGGAGGGTGCTCGGCATGCGGCCCTTCGACGTGCAGGTCATGGGCGGCATCGTCCTGCACGACGGCGACATCGCCGAGATGAAGACCGGCGAGGGCAAGACCCTCGTCGCCGTCATGCCGATGTACCTGAACGCCCTGCCCGGCAACGGCGCGCACCTCGTCACCGTCAACGACTACCTGGCCAAGCGCGACGCCGAGTGGATGGGCAACATCTACCGCTTCCTCGGGCTCGAGGTCGGGGTCATCCAGACGAACATGACGCCCGAGGACCGCCGCGCCGCCTACAACGCCGACATCACCTACGGCACCAACAGCGAGTTCGGCTTCGACTACCTGCGCGACAACATGGCGATGCGCCTGCCCGAGTGCGTGCAACGCGGCCACGTCTACTGCATCGTCGACGAAGTCGACTCCATCCTGATCGACGAGGCGCGCACGCCGCTGATCATCTCGGGCGCGCCCGAGACGGCCGCCAAGACCTACCGCGACTTCGCGCGCGTGGTCAAGCGCCTGCGGGTCGACGAGGACTACGAGGTCGACGAGAAGCAGCGCACGGTGGCGGTCACCGAGGTCGGTGTCGACAAGGTCGAGAAGGCGCTCGGTATCGAGAACCTCTACAAGGACGCCAACGGCGCTCTGGTCAACCACCTGCTCCAGGCCCTCAAGGCGCAGTCGCTCTACCAGCGCGACAACGAGTATGTGGTCAAGGACGGCGAGGTGCTGATCGTCGACGAGTTCACCGGCCGCATCCTCGACGGGCGGCGCTACTCCGAGGGCCTGCACCAGGCGATCGAGGCCAAAGAGAACGTGCCGATCCGCGAGGAGAACCAGACCCTCGCCACGATCACCCTGCAGAACTACTTCCGCCTCTACGACAAGCTCGCCGGCATGACCGGCACGGCCAAGACCGAAGAAGACGAGTTCCGCACGATCTACGCGCTCGACGTGGTGCAGATCCCGACCAACGTGCCGATGGTGCGGCTCGACCGCAACGACTTCATCTTCACCACGCGCAAAGAGAAGTACGACGCCGTGGTCAACGACATCGTCGAGCGCTACGAGAAGGGCCAGCCGGTGCTGGTCGGCACCGTGTCGGTCGAGGTGAGCGAGCTGCTGGCGACCCTGCTCGAGCGCCACGGCGTGCCGCACAGCGTGCTGAACGCCAAGCAGCACGAGCGCGAGGCCGAGATCATCAAGAACGCCGGGCAGAAGAACGCGGTCACGATCGCCACCAACATGGCCGGCCGCGGCGTCGACATCAAGCTCGGCGAGGGCGTGCCCGATCTCGGCGGGCTCTACGTGCTCGGCACCGAGCGCCACGAGAGCCGGCGCATAGACAACCAGCTTCGCGGCCGTTCCGGACGCCAGGGCGACAACGGCGAGAGCCGCTTCTACCTGTCGGCCGAAGACGACCTCATCCGCCTGTTCGCCGGCGATCGCATGTACAAGGTGCTGAGCCGGCTCGGTCCGGGCGAGGGCGAGGCCCTCGAGCACCGCATGCTCTCCGGGGTCGTCGAGCGCGCCCAGAAGAAGGTCGAAGAGCTCAACTTCATGCGCCGCAAGAACGTGCTGCAGTACGACGAGGTCATGAACGAGCAGCGCCGCGTGATCTACGACCAGCGCGGCCGCATCCTCCAGGGCGAGGACTTCGGCGACCAGGTCCGCGAGATGGTCGAGCAGGTCGTCGCCGGCACGGTCACCGCGGCGCTGGCCGACACCCAGTACGCCGAAGACTGGGACCTCGAGGCCCTGCTCGTCGCCCTGCGGGCCGTCTACGACCCCGCGTTCTCGAAGGTCGAGCTCGAGGGCCTCGAGGCCGTCGACGAGGCCGTCGAGCTCGCCGTGAACGATGCCCTCGCCCAGTACGGCGAGCGCGAGAACCTGATCGGCGCCGATCAGATGCGCGGCGTCGAGCGCGCCGTGATGCTGTCGATCGTCGACGTGCGCTGGAAGGACCACCTGCTCGACATGGACTACCTGCAGGAGGGCATCCACCTGCGTGCCCTCGGCCAGCGCGACCCGCTCGCCGAGTACAAGACCGAGGGCTTCAACTTCTTCGAGGACATGCTGGGCGGCGTGCGCCAGAGCGTCGTCATGACGCTCATGAAGAACACCCCCGAGGACCTCGCCTTCTTCGCCGCGCAGACGCTCGACCAGCCCATGCTCGCCCTCAACTACACGAGCGGCGACGACCTCGCCTACCAGACCTCGTTCGCCGGCGCCGCCACGGCGGTCGGGGCCGTGAGCTCGACCGGCGCCGAGTACGATGCCTCGCCGGCCGCCCAGGGCGCGCCGGCGGTGGCCGCCCGCCCGCAGGGGCAGGGCCAGACCACGCAGGCCGGCCAGCAGACGGTCGCCGTGCAGCAGCGCCACGTCGAGCAGAAGCTCGGCCGCAACGACCCCTGCTGGTGCGGCAGCGGCAAGAAGTACAAGAAGTGTCACGGAGCGTGAACCGGGCGAGCTAGCCTGCCCGGTTCAAGCTCCGTCGACCGTCGACACTTGGCTGGCGGCGAGCGTCGGAGGTTACCCCCTTCGCTCAGAACCTGACGACCGCCGAGGTGGCCGGCCGAGTCCAGGGCCTCCACCGTGACGGCGCCCAGGTCGGCTCGACGATCGGGCCGGCAACCGTGACGAGCTCTCATCGAGTCGACGGCGCAGGTTTGCGCTGGAGGCGGCTGGGGGGACGTATGGTTGTACTTTCTCCTGTAATAAAGCATGCTTTCCGATACTGTGTATGGAGGTGACTTTCGGTGACACTCGCACGACAGCGCCCCGACCTTTCCGCCAGCGAAGAAGCGGTCAGCCTGCCCTTCCCGGAGTTGGCGAAAGAGCTGCGGGACATGCTCGGCACTCAGCTTGTGGCCTACCTCGGCTCGGTCAGAGAGACGCGAGCGGTTCGCCTGTGGGCCGAGGGCAAGCAGACGCCGCATCCCAAGACTGAGCGTCGCCTCAGAGAGGCTTTTGCCATCGCCCGCATGCTGTGCCAAGAGGACTCTCCGGCCGTCGTACAGGCCTGGTTCCAGGGGTTGAACGAGCGGCTGGACGACCGCTCTCCGGCTCGCATGCTGCGCGAGGGCGATCTGGATGAGGTCGGCCCGCAGGTGCGGGGAGCCGCTCGGGCGTTCTTCGTCCTGGGATGAGCCTCACGAAGAAGTCGCTCGAGGCGGAGCTCTATCGAGTCGGCCGAGCTGCCGACCCCTGGGCGTGGCCTGACTGGGCCTATGCCGACGGCACCTTCGACCATCGCTGGGACGATGCGAATGGGCGCTACCGTGTCTTGTACGCGTCCAGCCAACGGCTCGGGTGCTTTCTCGAGACCCTCGTCGACTTCCGCCCCGACCCGGGGATCCTGGCTGAGTACGCGCTCCAGGAGGCCGACACGAGGGCCTCTGGCACTACAGCGACGCCCGGCGTGGTACCACGCGACTGGTTTCACCGGCGAGTCATCACGAGGGGCGTCATGACCGAGGCCTGCGGCTGGTTCGTCGTCGTGGGTGACGCCGAGACGCTGTCTGAGCTGCGGACTGCTCTGGCGGCCCGCGTCGTGCACTACGGCCTGCGCGACTTGGACGCAGCCACAATCAGGCTGTCGACTCCGCGCGCCTTCACGCAGGAGATATCCAGCTACATAGCGACGCAACGCGACGAGAACGGTCGGCCCTACGCCGGCATCTACTACCGTTCCAGACTGGACGACGGCGTCGAGAACTGGGCCGTGTTCGAACAGCAGTCGATGGGGGGGAGAAGCCCGGTGTTCGGGATCGCCACCGACCCGATCGACTCGCAGGACGGCGACCTGCAGCGGGCGCTCGCGCTTCTGGGGCTCCGTCTCGAAGGGGCGTAACCGGCCTCCGCCGGTAGGGTATACTCCCCAGGTCATGAGCACCGTCCCCGAAGCCTACGAACGTCTCGACTCGCTCCGCGAGCGGCTCCATGGCGCCTCCGAGCGCCTGAGCTGGCTGCGGAGCTATCTTTGACCCCCCTCAGCTGACCGCCGACATCGCCGCGCTCGAAGAGCGCATGCGGGCCGCCGACTTCTGGGACGACGCCGAGTCGGCGCAGCGCACCTCGGCCCAGTACAGCCGCCTCAAGCGCCGCCTCGAGGAGTTCGGCACGCTCGAGGCCCAGTACGGCGACCTCGAGGCCACCGAGGAGCTCGCCCGCGAGGAGCTCGGCGGCGACGAGGTCGATGAGCAGCTCCTCGGCGAGCTGGCGCGCGGCCTCGGCGCCCTCGAGCGCGAGCTCGACCGCCGCGAGGAGCAGCGCTTCTTCAGCGGCCGCTACGACGAGGGCGGCGCGATCGTCACGATCCACCCCGGCGCCGGCGGCACCGAGTCCCAGGACTGGGCCCAGATGCTGCTGCGCATGTACCTGCGCTGGTTCGAGAATCGCGGCTTCAAGGCCGAGGTCAACGACGTGCAGGAGGGCGGCGAGGCCGGCATCACGAGCGCCACGATCACGGTCGAGGGCGAGAACGCCTACGGCCTGCTCGCTTCCGAGAAGGGGGTGCACCGCCTGGTGCGCCTGAGCCCGTTCGACTCGGCCAACCGCCGCCACACGAGCTTCGCTGCGGTCGAAGTGAGTCCGCTCGTGTCCGACGACGTCGAGATCGACATCGACGAGGACGATCTGCGGATCGACACCTACCGCTCGAGCGGCGCCGGCGGCCAGCACGTCAACAAGACGAGCTCGGCGGTGCGCATCACGCACATCCCGACCGGCATCGTCGTGCAGTGCCAGAACGAGCGCTCGCAGATCTCCAACCGGGCGACCGCCATGCGGATGCTCAAGTCGCGCCTAGTCGAGCTCGAGGAGCGCAAGCGCGCCGAGGAGATGGCCCGCGAGCGCGGCCAGCAGCTCGACGTCAACTTCGGCTCGCAGATCCGCAACTACGTGCTGCACCCCTACCAGATGGTCAAGGACCTGCGCACCGACCAGGAGACCGGCAACACCCAGGCGGTGCTCGACGGCGAGCTCGACCCGTTCGTGCACGCCTTCCTCATGTGGCGCGCCGGCACCGAGCAGAAGACGCGATGAGCCCGGCCGGCGCCGGCTCGCCGGCCCCTGTCCCGACCCTGCGCGGCGAGCGCGTCGTACTGCGACCGCTGACCGACGCCGACGCCCCCGCGCTCCTGGCCCTGCTGCACGACCCCGGCGTGGCCGCCTGGTGGATGCGGGCGAGCTGGGACCAGATCAACGAGGAGGGCGCCGTCGTGTTCGCCGTGCTGGTCGACGGCGCGGTGGCCGGCTCGATCCAGTTCCATGAGGAGGCCGACCCCGACTATCACAGCGCGTCGATCGACATCTTCATGGGCGACGCCTGGCAGGACCGCGGCCTGGGCAGCGAGGCGATGCGCGTGCTGATCGGCCATCTGGTGGGCGAGCGCGGCCATCACCGCCTTACGGTCGATCCCTCCGCCGCCAACGAGCGCGCTGTGCGGGCCTACGAGCGCCTCGGCTTTCGCCGCGTCGGGGTGATGCGCGCCTACGAGCGCACGGCCGACGGCACGTGGCGCGACGCGCTACTCATGGAGCTCGTCGTCGGGGTCTGAGCGCTCGCGCGGGCTGTGGGGGAGAGGCGCCGGGGCCGCGCGCCGGCGCGCGGCCCCGACTGAACCGCCCGGCCTTGCTCAGGCGCGCACGGCGCCGAGCACGAGCGGCGTGAGGCGAGCTTCGACCACCTCGAGCGTCGCCTGCGGCTCGAACACGAGCCAGTCGAGCGCGGCCGTCGCGATCATGCCGAAGATGGTCGAGGCGGCGGCGCGCACGTCTAAGTCGGCGCGAAAGACGCCCTCGGCGACGCCGGCGCGCAGCACGCCCGCGAAGACCTCGCCGTACTCCTCGCGCAGGGTGCTCAGGCTGTCGCGCCAGTCGCGGTCGGCGCGCCACATCTCGGACATGACGAGCTTCGAGAAGGCCTGGTAACGTTCGATGTAGGTGAGCTCGGCGTGGACGAGGGCGCGCAGGGCGGCGCAGCCGCCCTGCGCGCCCTCGATCTCGCTGCGAAACGACGCCGCAAGGCGCTTGAGCCCGTCGTCGAGCAGGGTCGAGACCAGCTCCGCCTTGCTGCGGAAGTGGTAGTACACAGTGCCCTTGGCCACGCCGGCGCGCTCGACGATGTCGTCGATCGTGGCGCCGGCGTAGCCGCGGTCGGCGAGCAGCTCGACCGCCGCCTCGAACAGGCGGTCGAGCGTCGCGCTGCGCGGGTGCTGCGTGTCGTCGGTCTGGGCCATCGCCCTCCGCTCGTGGGCCGCGGCGCGGCTGCCGTGCCCCGCCGCCGCCTGCGTCGTGCCGTTCGGTCGCCGGGCCGTGGCTGTCGCGCCGTCGTGCCTCATTGCATCGTCACCACCGGCTTGAGCCGGGCCATCGTCCAGGTCCGGCGGCGGTGTGCGGTCACTATCGTCGCACAGATGCCGGCGGCGGCGAAGCCCAGCAGGACGAGGGTGTCGAAGGCCAGCTTGTGCAGGTCGCCGCCCGAGATCGCCTGGCGCAGGCCGGCGACCACGTAGGTCATGGGCAGGCAGGGGCTGATCACCTGAAAGAAGCGCGGGTTGGTCTGCAGCGGAAAGGCGCCGCCCGACGAGGTGAGCTGCAGCATGAGCAGCACGATGGCGACGAACTTGCCGGCCGTGCCGAAGGCCGCCGACAGGAACTGCAGGACGGCGGTGAACGACAGGGCCGACACCAGGGCGAACAGCACGAGCAGCGCCGGCTCGACCGGATGCAGGCCCAGGGCGAGCTGCAGCACGAACACGAGCACGACGGCCTGCAGCGCCGTGACGAGCGCGCCGGGCCACAGGCCGGCGAGCCCGACGTCCCAGTCGGAGCGGGTCGAGGCGAGGGCGCGGCCGGACAGCGGGCGCACGATGAAGTACGTCATGAGCGCGCCGACCCAGAGTGCGAGAGGGATGAAGTAGGGCGCGAAGCCGGTGCCGTAGTTGGGCACGGGGTGGACGCGCGTGGTGGTCAGCTTGACCGGGTCGCTCATGGTCGCGGCGTGCGCGGTGGCGCTGCGGCCGCTGTAGGCGGGCACCGACGCGGCGCCGCTTCTGATGCTGCTCGCCAGGCGGCTCGCGCCGGAGTGCGCGGTGAGCAGGCCGCCGGTGAGCGTGCTGCTGCCGGTCAGGAGCTGATCGATGCCGGTCACCAGGGTGGTGCTGCCGGCGCGCGCCTGAGCGGCGCCGGCGGCGACGCCGCCGGCGCCGCTCGCGAGCTCACGGGCCTTGCTGGCGAGGGTGCCGGCTCCGGCGCTGGTCGCGCTCACGCCGGCGCGCAGGCTGCTCGCGCCCTCGGCGAGGCTGCTCGCGCCGCTTGCGACCGTCACCGCGCCCGAGCTCGCCTGGGTCACGGCGACGCTGTAGGTGGCGAGCGAGGCGGCGAGCTCTGAGCTGCCGCTGTCGAGCTCCGCGGCGCCGCTTGCCAGCGTACCGAGCTGCGTGGCGCCGCTCGCCAGGCCGTCGTGCAGGCTCGCCAGGCCCGACGAGACCTGGCCGGCTGCGCCGGCGGCCGTCTCGAGCGTGGCGAGGTCGGCGGCGTCGGGATGGGCGGCGATGTAGGCGGCCAGGAGCTGCTGCACCTGGCTCGCCCCGCCGGCGAGCTGGCCGGCCGAGGCCGCCGCGCTCGTCGTCTGGCCGACCGCCGACTGCAGGCCGCTGTGCACCTGCGACGCCCCGCCGGCCAGGGTGGCGGCCGCGCTGTGAAGCTGCGACGCGTTCGTGGCGAGCTTCGAGAGGCCGCTCGCCAGCGTGCTCGTGCCGCTCGCCAGGCTGCTGCTGCCGGCGCTCACCGAACTCGCCCCACTCGCGGCGCTGCTGAGTCCGCTCGCCAGCGTGCCGGCCCCGGTCGCGAGCCTGGTCGCGCCGCCGGCGAGGGTCGTGCTGCCGCTCGCCAGCGTCGTGAGGCCCGACGAGAGCGTCTTCGACCCGCTGGCCGCGGTGGCGATGCCGCTGGTGAGGGTCGACGAGCCGCTCGACGCGCTGCGCAGCGCCACCGACAGGGTGGTCGCGCCGCTGCCCGCACTCGTCATGCCCCTCTTCACCTGGGCGACGCCGCTGAAGATCCTGGCCAGGTAGCCCTGGCTCGTGGTCGCCGACAGCGCCGCGCGCAGCTCGGTGAAGGCGCGGTCGCCGATCTGCGAGGCGAGCAGGTTGCGCGACTCGTTCTGGCGGAGCTGGAGCGTCGCCGTGTGCGGCGACGAGCCGCTCGCCGACGCGACGTCGGCGCTGAAGTCGGTGGGGATCGTGAGGGTCATGTAGTAGGCGCCCGACTTGAGGCCGCTCTGGGCCTTGGCCGCCGACACGAAGTGCCAGTCGAGCTCCTTGTCCTTGCGAAGCTGGGCGGCCAGGTCGTTGCCGATGTGCACGGTCGTGCCGCTCGTGCGCACCGGCTGATCGAGGTTGACGACTGCGACCGGCAGCTTGTCGAGGCGGGCATACGGGTTCCAGAACGCCCACAGGTACAGGACGCAGTAGAGCAGCGGCACGACGCACACGACGCCGGCCGCGAGCAGGAAGGGACGGGCGGATACCAGGCGCCGCAGCTCGCCGCGCGCCATTCTTATGGAGTGCATGAGACGACCTCCAGGGCCGGGGTGACGGGGCGGCCGTCGAGGCCGAGCTCCAGGGCGACGTCGGCGTGTACGGCCAGCGCGGGATCGAGGCTACCGGCGACGACGGTGACGCCGCCGTCGGCGAGCGCCCGCAGGCGCGCCAGCACGACGTCGTGGTCGGCGGGGGAGAGGTCCTCGTGCAGGTCGTCGACCACCAGGAACGGCGGCCGGCCCACGTAGGCGAGCGCGACGCCGAGCAGCAGGCGGTCCGGGGCGAGCAGGTCGCCGACTTTCACCCTCGGGTCGAGGTTGAGATCAACGGCGGCGAGGACGCCGGCGACGTCGCCGGCGTCGTGCTGCCCTGCGCTGGCCCGGCCGCGGAGCTCCCGGCGCACGCGCCGGCTGTGCAGCGCGAGCTCGCCCTCGATCTGGGCGGCCACGGTGAGCGTCTCGTCGAGGCTGTTGACGCCGGCGGTCTCGCCCAGGCCGACGAGGCGGCGGGCGCGCTGCGCGTGGGCGAGTGCGACGCACTCGCCCACGCGCAGCGCGCCCGCCGTCGGCCGCATGCGGGCCGCGAGCGTGAGCAGCAGCGCCGTCTTGCCACAGCCCGCCGGCCCCGTGATCACGGCCAGTGAGCCGGCCGGCACGACGAGATCGACGTCGCGGTACACCCAGCCCCGGGTGGTGGCCAGCCCGAGCCCGCTCGCTACGATGCCGCCGGGTGTCGCGGGCGCCGCGCCGCCGCGCGCGCCCGATGGTGAGATGGTCGCGCGGCCCACCCGCGGGCCGGTCGTCGTTGGGACGTTCGTCATGGGCTCCCTCCCGGAACGCCTGAACTGACTAGTCAGTCGATCTACTGACTAGTCAGTATAAACTTCCGGCGAATGCTTGCAACCGGTGGCGGTCGACCGGCGGGGCGGAGTGGCCGGCAGGCGCAGTCAAGGGGAGTGGGTGCCGACGTCGCGCGCCCAGCCTCCCGCGCTCCTGACCCCTCCGCCCCCCGCGCGCTTCTCCTGCCGCGCTGGCTGGGCCTCGCCGGCGGAGCGCGGCCGCGCGTGCCGTCGCGCGCCGCTGCGCCCCGATGCGCGGTGGCGCGCGTGCCGTGCGCGCCTCGCCCGCCGCGCCTGGCCGTCTCGCGCTCCTCGCGCACTCTCGGGGTCGAATCGCAGAGCAGAAGTCATCTTGAGCCCTGCTTGCTGGCGAAGCCCATGAGCCACTCTATCTCGTCGCCAGGGCAACAACACTCATATACGCCTGCAGCAGTCCAAGAGTCAGCACTACCGCCAAAGCACTCAATCCCATATCACCTACGCAAGCTACCACTCACTCTACCCTACCCCCTCCCTCCGCACCCTCAACACCACCCAAAGCACCTCCACCCTCCTCACACACCCCCCCCCCCCCGCCGCGCGTCCGGCCGCGGCGCGCCCGGCCGCCGCGCTCCTCAGGTGCCGGTCGCCGAGAAGTGCTGGTAGTCCTTGAGCGAGTACCAGGAGCCGCCCCAGCCCCAGCCGACGGCGGCGAAGGCTTCGACCACCGGGTCGCCGGGGCTGACCATGCCGGGCAGGCCGAGCGTGCGGTCGAGGAAGCGGCCGGCGGTCGTGGGGTAGACCTTGCCGTCCTTGACCTCGGGGTTCTCGAGCGGGTCGATGTCGATCGCGCGGCCGTAGGCGTGCTGCGACCAGACCGTCGAGTCTTCGACGAAGCGCCCGTTGAAGGCCGAAGTGTTGTCGGCCTCCATCGAGCGCTCGTCGCTCGCGCCGTAGGCGTCGACCGGCACCATGCGGCGGATGGGGAAGCGGATCTCGTAGAGCCGGTGCAGGGCCGTGACGATCGGCGCGACGGCGTCGCGGTTCACGACGAGCAGGCCGGTGTGCCGCCGGCCGTCGAAGCCCCAGTACGTGAGCGACACGAGGCGCAGGTCGTCGAGCGAGACCGGACAGCGCGACGACCACGATCCCGACCTGACCATCAGGGCGCGCCGCCAGGGGCCGAGCGCGGCCACCGTGAACGTGAACGACGACGGGCCAGAAGGCGTCGCCGAGGGCGCGGGGGCCGTCGTCGCCGAGGGCGTCGCGCTCGGTGGCGCCGTCGAGTGCGCGATCGAGGCGGCCGGCACCGGAGTGGGTGCGGGAGCCGCCGACGTCGAGCAGCCAGATGCCGCCATCAGCGCGCATGCTGCAAGGATCGCGAGTGCGGCCACGGCCGCGACGGGGACAGGCGGGACGTGAGCACGCATGAGCACGAACCGTTGACAACCCCCGCTCATGGCCGCACTTTACGCCCGTCCGAATGCCCGCGCGACAGGCGTGGACGGTCTGCTATAATCGGCTACTCTCGTGGGCGACTAGCTCAGTTGCGTAGAGCGCCAGCTCGACAAGCTGGAGGTCGTTGGTTCAATTCCAACGTCGCCCACCACCCCCCTCTTTCGACCCCTGTCGGGGGTATAGCGACCGCCCCAGAAGTGAACACCCCCTCCAAAGAGTCCGCTTGTGTGAGTCGAGGAACCGACTGGCCAACCCTACGGGACGATCTGAGGCGCGTTTAGATACCGTCGGCCGGTCTAGGCAGACGGCTCACGCTTCGATCGAGTAGTCAAACTCCGAGAGCACAAGCGCAGACTCGACCACGAAGTCGATGCAGAACTGGACGCTGTCGATGGTCGGCGAAGGTTGACGGGTTCCCCACTGAGTTCGCACGTTACCACCAGCCGACCTCCAGACCCGAGGTGTCAGCCGCTTGAACTGGAGTTGGAGTTGCCCCAGTTCCGTTGACACCTGCGAACTAGCACGCGGCCACGGCAGGTCAAGAGTGTTCGCCGGACCGTAGATCGCAATACCCCTTGCGACCCCTGTCGGGGTATAGGGACCGGCCGACCGCAGACCAATCCTGACCCCGGCCTCACCCTCCGGTGCGGGTATGTGCGTTAGCATGAATGCATGAACTCGACTGTCGAGCCTCCGTACGGGCTGGTTCGCCAAGCTCGTGTCGCACAGTCCCTGACGGCTGCTTGGATGGTCGTCGAGCTCGTCGCTTCCCTTGCCATCGGCATCTCGGCCAGGTCAGTGGCACTCACGACCTTCGGCCTGGACAGTGGCATCGAGATCTTCACGAGCCTCGTCGTGCTCCGCGCCCTCATGCTGCGTGGCGAGGGTGCGGATGAGGAGCAGCTCGATAAACGTGAACGTCAGGCCTCACGGCTCATCGGCCTCGCGCTATATGGTCTGATCGTCTACATCGTGATCGTTGCCCTGGCCAGCTTCATCGGCCACGTGAAGCCCGACGCCTCCGTGCCAGGCGTTGTTCTGGCCGTTGCCGTTCTTTGCGTCATGCCGGTGCTCCGGCGCTGGCGTCTCACTCTGGCGCGAAGGCTCGACAGCCCAGCCCTGCGTGGCGACTGCGCCTGCTCGCTGGTCTGTGTCTACATGTCGGCGACGTTGCTGGCCGGGCTGCTGCTCAACAGGCTGTTCGGATGGTGGTGGGCGGACCCGCTCGCGGGCTTGGCCATGGTCTGGTGGATCAGGGGCGAGGCTCAGGAGGCCCTCGAGGCGGCCGACACCGGAAGGCGCGAGGATTAGGAGGCCGCGCCGTCTTGGCCATCCGGTCGCAGACGACCCCTGACCCCCCCTGCACCCGGGCGTGACCACTCCACTACCGTCGCTCAAGCTGCCTCTCGATTGTGCGACCGGCCTGCCTCCAATGGGCTCCGTCGTTCCGACCTCAGCCCTCGTCCGCGACTTCCTCGCCTTCCTCCTCTTCGAGGTCGAGTTCGTCGAGCGCCGCCGTGAGAAGCTTGTCGTCCACGAATGGAGCCTCGATGTCCCGGAGGGCCCGCATAGCAGCCTCACCCAAAGCGGCCGCAGCCGTCGTCGCCCTCTCATTCACCTCGGTGATGACGGGCTCGACTTCGCTCGGCTCCCGGGTGACTAGGAGGTGCCGAGGGACGAAAGCGAGGCTGGCAACCAACGTTGGGATCACTGCCGTACCGATTACGACCGCGACGAGGTACGAGTACTGGCGCTGCGTGACGATGCCGTGGCTCAGACCGTAAAGGGCGGAGATCGTGCCGAACGTGAGCCCGGTCGACATCATGAGCGTGTAGTACCAGCGCTCGTTGCGCTCCTTGCGGAAGCAGCCGATGACGGGCGAGAGGCCGAAGATCTTGGCGCCGACCTTGGCACCGAACAGGACGAGCACCATGAGCGGCGCGGCGACGACCGCGCTCACACTGACCAGCATGCCGGCGCGCAGGAAGTAGAACGGCGTGAGAAAGCCGACGGTGAGCGTGCGCAGCCGCCTGATCCAGTGGTGGTCCTGAGCGGCGCCGCCGGCCAGCACGATGCCGACGATGTAGGCCGGCAGCACCGCCTCGCTACCGGCCCAGTAGGCGAGTGCCCCAAGACCGAGCAGCACGACCATGACGAGCTTGGTGCGGATGGCGGCGGTGCGGTGGCCGTAGACGCGGGTCAGGTAGTTGATGACAAGCGGCAGGACAGCGACCGCACCGACCGTGGCCGCCATGAAGACTCCCGTCTTGTACGTGAAGGGCGCGAACAGCAGGCCGAGGGCGATCACCGTGCCGAGGTCGTTGATGAAGCACGCGCCGAGGATGCCCTTGCCGAAGTCGGTGCGGTTGAAGCCGGTCTCAAGCATGACCGAGTAGACGACGGCCATCGAGGTCGTCGAGAGGGCGACGCCTGCGAGCAGGCTCGCTTGCCCGTCCCAGCCGAGCAGCCAGTGGGCCACGGCGGCGCACACCAGGAACGGTGAGGCAAAGCCGACCAAGCCGACGATCGTGACCTCGGGCAGCTTGCCCCGGATGACCGCTGGATCGAGTTCCGCTCCGGCCAGGAACGTGAGCAGCACTGCGCCGGTCGAGGCCAGGAACTGTAGCCACTGCTGGTCGGAGCCGAGGCGATGGAAGAAGCCGAAGTGCGTGGCAATGGCAGCCACCGCGACGCCGACGCAGATCTCGACGAGGGCGATGGCGATCTTGAGGCGGTAGGCGAGGATCGCGGCGACGACCGCGAGCGCGAGCCAGAGCGCGGCAATCGTGAAGAGTTGCTGCATGGAGAGTCCTCCATTGCGGGCCCTGTGGGGGCGCTTTGCATGCCACAGGAGCCATCAGCCCCGGGCGGGGCGTTCAATGGGGGACTCCATCCCCGACGTAGGATGGTACCACAGCGCGGCAGATACGACGGTCACGCAGCGAGTGCGACAGGGCTGATGCTGAAGTCCTGGCTTCAGCCTCGTCTCGTCCCATGACCGGTGAGCGCCACGAGTTCGGTCTCGGTCAGCCCCTCAGTTCCTCCTTCCACCGCGCGACCTCCTTGCGGCGTTCCTGCGCTGGGACGATGAGGTGCTCGTAACACCAGTCGCAGCACCGGTCTTTCGACGCGTCGCCGAGCGGGTCGGGGTTCTTGCCCTCGCCCTCAATCGGCGCACCGCAAATAGAACACTCGGCCATCTGTCACCCCCCTCGATCACCATCGAAAGAATAGCGCACTCGATACGGGGGAGACCCGGCTACGGGTCCGTCCTCCCGCGTATCACATTAAGTCGGTGGAGTGCCCACCGACGCATCGCAACGTCCACCAAAGCGGCCCGTGGTGGTGGTGGTGGCCAGACCCCCTTCATCGGTCCACCTTGTATGTTAGACCGTATGTAGCGGCGCGGCGCCCCGCCTCGTAAGTTGGCGCGGGTTGCTGCCACAGCCGGTGGCAGCAGAGCCGCATTTACGGGGAGGCGCCGCATGAGTGAGCCTACGTTCATCGGTCTCGACGTGCACGCACGATCGGTCGCAGCGGCAGCGCTCGACGCCGACACCGGCGAGGTGCGCAGCTGTGCTGCCCCGGCGCGCACCGCCGAGCTCGTCAAGCTTCAAGGGCCGGCCGTCGTGCGTGCGCTCAGCCACGAAGTCGTAGGCCCAGACGTGGTTGGCATGCTCGGGCCGCAGGCAGATACAGGAGCCATCGGCAAGCCACAGCCTGCCCCGCTTCGGCTGGCGCTTGGGCACCTTGAGGCCCGCCAGATGCGCTGCACGCGCTTCTGGTTCACGCTCCAGCCAGCCGTCTGCAGCAGCCCGGTGATGCGCTCGTAGCCGTAACGGCCGAAGTGCCCGGCCAGGGCGACGATCGCCGCGGTCAGGGCGTCCTCGTCGGAGCGCAGCTGGACCTGGTGGCGCTCACGTCGAGCGTGCCTGGCCCAAGGCGCGACAGGCCCGGCGTTGCGAGATGTGCAGCCCCTCACACACTGCATCGACACACTTGCGGCGCCGCGAGGGGCTCAGAAGTTTCCCCGGGCCGCCTCCTGCAGGATGAGCTTGTCCAAGGTCAGGTCGGAGACGGCCCGGCGCAGACGCAGGTTCTCGCGCTCGAGCTCCTTCATGTGGCGGGCCTGGGAGAGCGAGAGACCGCCGTTCTCGCGGCGCCAGCGGTAGTCGGTGACCTCGGTGACGCCCAGGGCCTTGGTGACCTCGGGGACCTTCTTGCCCTCACCGAGCAGCACCTCGGCCTTACGCAGCGTGGCGATGATCTCCTCGGGGCGGTAGCGCTTCTGCGGCATGCTGAGCCTCCTTCATCGGTCCAAAACCATACTTCAACCTGGGCCGATCTCAGGGGTCCACTCCACGCACACGCTTGCGGGAGACATCTGGGTGGGCCTCGGCCGGGCGGCGTCCTGGACGGGGCGGATCGTCGCCGTGAGCCCGCTGTTCGTGCTGTCGGCCGTCCTTCTTGCGTGGCGGCGGTCGCTGCTCGTGCTCGTTCACCTGCAGGTCATGCCCGCGCTCACCGCGATCGGTCTGCTCGGTCTGGGCGCCCCCGAGACCGGTGTGACCGTCCTGGCGGTCTTCGGTCTGGTCACCCTGCCGGGGACGTTGCGGCGTTGGGCCCGGATCCTCGTGGCCGCGGCGGCGGCGATACAGCTTGGCCTCGGCTTCTCAGTCGACCTGACCGGAGGCGTGCTGCCTCACTGGCTGCACCTGATGGGACTGTAAGGTCGCCGCGACGGACCGGCCGCCGGCCCTCTCGACGTTCTCGGACGACGGCGTTAGTCTGGCGTCATCCGCGCCACGCGGGGCGCTGGGCCGGGTGGTTCGAAGGAGGGCCGGAAGATGAGTGACGAGCACATCGATCTGGTCGTCGTGGGCGACCGCCGTCTGGCCACGCGGATCGTCAAAGCCCTCGAGCAGGCCGGCATCCCCTGCTCGGAGTTCTGGCCCGAGGACGTGATCGTGGACACGGGCGGCCGGCCGGCTCCGGCAGCCGCGCCGACCGTCGTTGCCGGGGCGCTGGGCCCGTTCCACGTGCGCGTCGCCGAGCACGACCTGGGCAGGGCGCGCGACACCCTGACCGCGGCCGGTCTTGCGCAGCAGGCGCAAGCCGACGCCGCCCCGGTGGATGAGTCGATGCGCGAGGTCGCCCGGAGCGGCCTGCAGATGCACGCCCTGGCGCTCCGTCGCTTCTTCGCCGACCGCGGCATCGCGGTGCAGGTCTGGCCGGCGCGCAGCCACCGTGTCCTCGGGCTGTTCGAGACAGACGAAGCGCCCTACCGCATCATGGTGCCGGTCGAGCAGCTCGCGCCGGCCCAGGAGCTTCTGAGCAAGAGCGACCTGGACCTCGGTATCGACGACTCCCACCGCTGAGTCAACGAGCGACCGATCGCCCGAAGACGGCGGGCTCCTCGCGACTGAGCACCGCGCGGAAGTGCTCTGTCTGCTCTCGCTCCCGGCTCCGCCCCTCGCCGGTGTCCGTCGCGATAGCGCCTACGTCAGACCGAGCTGGCGGTTGGTGGCGGGGTCGAGCGGGTCCAGCGTCAGGGCGCGTCTGAACCACTCATCGGCGGCGGTCCGATCGCCGAAGCCGCTCAGCTCGAGCAGGCCGAGCTGGTAATACGGCTGGTAGTTGCGCGGTTGCAGCCGCGCGGCCCGTATGAGCGTTGTCCTGGCGGCGGCGAGCCGGCGCTGCTCGGCCTGGACGAGCGCCAGCGTCACGAGCGGATCGACGGCCAGCGGGTCGAAGCGGCTCGCCTGGCGCGCCGACGCGGCGGCCGCCGCAAGCCGGCCGCGACTGGCCTGGTCGACGGCCCGCAGGTCGGCACGCTGTGCCAGGTACGGCAAGGTCCACGAGACGACGCCGAGGCACACGAGCCCCGTGACCAGCACGCGCAACCCTAGGCCCCCCCGGTCGAACGACCCAAACGGGACGCGCCCTGCCGGGTCCCGCAGCGGCGTGGGCCCCGCCGGCGCTACGGCGACTTCGCCGCGGCCCGTGACCGGCTTGGGCGTCGTGGCGCCGGCCGTGCACGACCGCACGTACCCGGCGGCGGCGCCCGCGAGCAGCAAGAAGCTGACCGTGATCACCGCCATGTCCCAGTCCCAATCGATCGACATGTGCACGACGAAGGCGAGCGCGCCGGCTTGGCAGGCGGCGAGCAGCGCGCGCTCCGGGTCGGAGCGGCCGACGCGGCGGCGCCCGAAGGCCGCCGCCAGCAGACCGGCGACGGCCGTCGCGAACAGGACGAAGCCGACGAGCCCGAGCTCGCTCAACATGTTGAGCCACTCGCTGTGGCTGTGCATGACGACCGAGAGCTGACGACGGTACAGGTAGTTCGTGAAACGGAACGTGCCGGCACCGCTACCGGTCACGGGGTGTGCGGCGAAGCCCTGCAAGGCCTCGTGGTACCACGGCCCGCGCCCGTTGCTGCCCAGCGACGTGAGTCGCGAGGCGCTGTTGCTCGGTCCGGCCCCCGACAGGGCGTCGTGGGCGTGCGTGCGTGCCCAGGCCACAACACCGCCGTGATGCGGGAAGTAGACGGCGCCGCCGGCCATCGGTACGGCTACGAGCACGACGAGCAGCGCGACCCCCAGCGCCCGGGCGGCCCTTGGCGGCAGCGGCCGGCGGCGCTGCCAGTAGGCGAGCAGCAGCTGTGCCGCGAAGGCCACGAGTGCCGCCACGACCACCCAACGCGCCAGGGCGTGGCCCTGGGCTGTGCGCAGGGCGTCGTCGCTCGTGGCGTTGAACAGGGTCGTAAGGTGGCGCACATGCCAGAGCACGGCGGCCACGAGCAGCGCGGGCAGCGCGAGCGAGGCGAACCCCGCAAGGCGCCGCGGCGAGAGTGCGAACCAGGCGAGCAGCGCCACGCCGAGGGCGAGAAAGCCGCCGCGCGAGAACGTGAAGAAGAAGGTGAAGAGCAGCACGATGAGCGCGCTCGACACGAGGCCGCGCAGCCAGGCCGGCGCCGCGGGGCGCGACGCCGCCTCGACACAGATCGGGACCGTCATGGCGATGAGCGCCGCGAGCACGTTCCAGTAGCCGATCGAGCCGCTCAGGCGGGCGACCTCGTGGGCGTTCGTGACGACCTCTGGCACGATCTTGCCGAGCAGCGCGTAGCCGGCGAGCAGCGTCATCACGAGGGCGAGGCCGTAGGCGGCAGCGCGCAGTTGCCGAGCGCCGCCCGGCAGCACGCCGCAGACCAGCGCGACCAGCAGGTAGAAGGCGGCGACGTCGAAGCCCACCCACGACAGGTCGGGACCGACCGACCAGAGCACCGACACGCCGGTCCAGACGACCAGGGCGGCGAAGGCGGCCAGGCCGATCACGTGAGCCCGCGAGGGCCGCTCGGGCCGGCGCACGATCCACACGCCGGCGACCACGAGACCGGCGGCGACGAACACGACCGGCGCCGAACGCGTGAAGATGTAGCCGCCGGACCGCGCGCCGAAGGCGGCGATCGTCGCGAGCAGTGCGATGGTGGCAAGGACGGTGCGCACCACGCGTGGGGTCGGGTGACTGCGAGCCCGCGCCGGCACCGCCGTCGGGGAGCTCGGGATCAGGGTCTCAGTCATGCACCTGTGCGAGTCGCCTCCGTGCTCGATCGACGCGCGGAAATCAGGGTCGGGAGTGCTCGAGCCGCCAGTATAGACCAGGAGGGACACGCGGCCACGCCGGCACCGCGACCGGCCGTTGCGGTGGTACAATCGCGGACACTGTCCTCTTCGGCAGCCCTCTGGAGCCAGGCTTCGCGGAGGCCGTCATGCTGCGGCGCATCGCCATCGTCTCGATCCTCGTCCTCGTGCTGACGGCCGTGTTCGCGCCGTTAGCCTGGGGATCGATCACGACACAGATCATCCAGGACGCAGCGGACGGCGTGGTCGACGGCCACTACACGGTCGCCGAGGTGCGAGCCGCGCTGACGGCGGTCGAGACTGACCCGGTGTACTCCCAGTACAGCGACGTCCAGTCGGTGCTCGAGTACTACCTCGCCAGCCTGCTCGCGGCCAAGTCGGGCCCCACGCCCACGCCGAGCGCGGCAACGACGACCACACCGACGCCCTCGTCCACGCCGCTGCAGCTCGACTACACGGGCGGCCGGCCGCTCGTCGTCTTTGCCGTCGGCGGCGCCCTGCTCCTAGCCGGCTTCGCGGTCCGGCGGTTCGCCTCGGCAAGCAGGTAGGCGACAGGCCCGTTCGCCGCGGACTCGGACGACCGTCCACGACTTCGTCACGCCGAAGACACGCTCGGGCAGGATGGTCGCGTCGGGGAACAGCGCCCGCAGCTCCCGCAGCGAAAGCAGACGGATCGACGTCACTGCAGCATCGACGTCCGTCCGGGACGGCCGTGTGATCCACCCCCAGACAGAGAAGTTTCGCAGGATCCGGCGGCCGACCGACGCGGGCAGCCAGTGGACGAAGGGCGCCAGGAAATGGGGCTCGACCGGGAACGTGCGCGCGGGCGTCTGCAGGTAATAGGAGCGGGCGACCCGGCGCAGCTCCGATGCCATTCTCTGCTGAACGGCGAAATCGCCGACGTGCTCGATGACCGAGTTCGAGAAGGCGATGTCGAAGGCGCCGTCGCGGTACGCCAGGCGGGTCGCGTCGCCGGTCTCGAACGACATGAACGTCGGGAGTGGAGTCGTGGGTGGGGCAAGGTTGAGCACGGTCACCCGCGGCTGGTTCGGCTGGTCGAGCCAGGTCTCCGGCGTGCCGCCGACGTCCAGGACCGTCGTGTCCGCGTCGGGCTGGAAGAGGTCCATGAACCGCCTCATCCGCCTGGCGCGAAAGAACCGACCGGCGATCGCGTAGACCGACGAGACGGTCTGGGTCCGCCTGTGCTCGAGGGAGCGCCTGCGGCAGCTCGTCACGACAAGGGGTGCCCACTCCGGCGAGGGGCATCCGCGAGAAGCTGGCGCAGGAACAGCGTCACGAACCGAGGGTTCGCGCGCATGTCCCTGCGCCACAGGCGGCGTGGCTCGCGCGCGAGTCGATGGAGCCACTCGAGGCCGCTCGTCTGCATCCAGCGCGGCGCTTCGGTCGTCAGGCCCGCGAACAGGTCGAACGCGGCGCCCACTCCGAGCATGGTGCACGTCAGCCCCGGCGCACCCGACGCCGTATCGGCGACGGCGTGGGCGGCCATCCACCGCTCCTGCTTCGGGCAGCCGATGCCGACGAGCAGAAGGTCGACGCCGCTGGCGGTGATGCCCGCCGTGACGTCGCGGTCCTCGGTCGGAGAGAGCGGACGAAAGGGCGGGCTCCACGCGTAGACCACGCGCAGGTCGGGGTAGGCCTCGCTAAGGAGGCGGACGATCGCGGGCAGCGTCTCGCCCGTCCCGCCGTAGAGGCCGACCTTCAGACCACGAGCCTCCGCGACGCTGAGCAGCTCGACGAGGAAGTCGGGGGTCATGCGGACCCGGCGGCTCTGGGAGCAGCCCAGCGCCCGCAGCGCCCACACCATCGGCTGACCGTCCGGCACAACGAGGTCGGCCTCGCTCACGACCCGGCGGAAAGCCCGATCGTCGTGGGCCTCCATCGTCATGTGGACGTTCGCGGCGCACACGTAGCGGCCGCGCTTGCCTTGGGGTGTCGGCGCGCACATGTCGAGGACGTGGGCGAGGGCCTGGAGTGGTTCGACGTTGTCGACACGCATGCCCAGCACGTGTCTGCAGGGCGGGCGGGCGTGCGTACCCCGGCAGTCAAGCGATTCGCTCCTGAGCATCGCCTGTGATTCTATCTGATAGAATCACAGGCGATGAGAGCTCACCGGCGCAGAGGCGCGGCGCGACCGCACGTGTTCGCCGGCAGCCGCCCCGGGTCCCCGTTCCGCTTCGCGGGTCGCCCTGCGCGGGACCCGATATGAGCACGCAACTGTCGGCGTCCCCACCCCTCACAAGAGTGCGCCGCGCGCTCAGGCGCATGGTGCCCGACGCCGCGCTCGACGCCGCTCGTTCCGTCGGGTTGCTCGGCGGGCGCGAGTGGCAGTATGAGCCCGGCGCCTGGACGACACCCGGGTTGCGCGACGGCTGGGACGACTCGAGCATCGCTCGCGCCCAGGTCGCCAAGTGGCCGGCCTTCCTTGCGGCCGTCTCGGGCGCCAACGCCCTCGGGGTGAACCACGAGGCGTCGGCGATCGAGAACGACGATCTCGCCGTGCACAACACGGTCATGTCGTTCGCCTACGTGCTCGGCCGCGCAGGGCGGCAGCCCCTTCGCGTCCTCGACTGGGGTGGCGGCCTTGGCCACTACTACATCTTCGCCCAGGCCCTGCGTCCCGACGTGGAGCTCCGCTGGACGTGCAGGGACCTGCCCGCGATCTGCCGCGCGGGGACCCAGCTCCTTCCGCAGGTCGAGTTCACGAGCGGCGACGACTGCCTCGTCGAACGCTACGATCTCGTCATGGCGATGAGCTCCCTGCAGTACACTGAGGACTGGCGCGGCCTGCTGACGTCGCTCGCGACCGCTGCGGACCCCTGGCTCTACATAGGTCGCACGCCGGTCACGTTCGCGGCGCGGAGCTTCCCGGTCGTGCAGGACCCGCGCCGCTACGGGTACGACACGCGGTATGTGGGCTGGTTCCTCAATCGACAGGAGCTGCTGCGCGCGGCCGCGACGGCCGGCCTGGCGCTCGAGCGCGAGTTCCTCGAGGGGGAGCGACCATACGTCAGACGCGCGCCGGAGCGCGCCGGGTACCGGGGGTTCCTGTTCAGGCCGGCAGCGGCCTCGCCGCCGCCGGAGCGCGAAGACGCGACGTTCCAGGCGGGAGGGCCACAGTCGTGAGCGCCTTCCCGAGCCCCGACCAGGGCGGCTACGCCGGTCGACGGGTGCTCATCACCGGCGGGCTGGGCTTCATCGGCTCGACGCTGGCGGCGAGACTGGTCCGCGAGGGAGCCTTCGTCACTATCGTCGACAGCCTCATCCCCGAGTACGGCGGCCTGCTTGCCAACGTCGCCGGCATCGAGGACCAGGTGAAGGTGAACATCTCCGACGTCCGCGACGAGCAGAGCATGCTCTACCTCGTGCAGGGCCAGGACTATCTCTTCAACCTTGCCGGCCAGACCAGCCACATGGACTCCATGGCCGACCCCTACACCGATCTCGAGATCAACTCGCGGGCCCAGCTGTCGATCCTCGAGGCCTGCCGCAAACGCTCGCCCGAGATCAAGATCGTCTTCGCCAGCACGCGCCAGATCTACGGACGCCCCGACTACCTGCCTGTCGATGAGCGCCACCTGGTACGGCCGGTAGACGTCAACGGCATCAACAAGACGGCCGGGGAGTCCTACCACCTGGTCTACAACGCCGCCTACGGCTTACGCACCTGCGCCCTCAGGCTGACCAACACCTACGGGCCGCGTATGAGGGTCAAGGACGCCCGCCAGACCTTTCTCGGCATCTGGATACGGCGCGTGCTCGAAGACGACGCCATAGAGGTCTGGGGCGGCGGGCAGCTGCGCGATTTCACCTACGTCGACGACGCCGTCGAGGCGCTGATCGCGGCCGGTCTGTCCGCGGTGATCGAAGGCAGGGCGCTCAACGTCGGCGGACTCGATCCCCCGGTCACGCTCGCCGCGCTGGCCGACCTGGTCGTGGCGCTCGCCGGACAGGGCCGGTATGTGGTCAAGGAGTTCCCGGCCGACCGTCGCCGCATCGACATCGGCGACTACGTCGCCGACGACAGCGAGCTGCGACGGGTCACCGGATGGCGGCCGCGCACCGACCTGCAGACCGGCTTGGCCGAGACCATCGCCTACTACCGGGCTCACCTCGACGCGTACCTGTGAGCGATCGGCCCCCGACGATCCCGCAGGCGGACCCCGGAGCCGGCGTGCGCGCCCACCGCGACGAGATCGAGGCGGCGATCGCCGACGTCGTGCGCAGCGGCTGCTACCTGCTCGGCCCCCAGGTGCGCGCGTTCGAGCAGAGCTTCGCGCGATTCCTCGGCGCGGACGGCGCGGCGGTACCAACGCTCGAGTGCGTGGCCGTGGCCAGCGGCACCGATGCGCTCGAGCTCTGCCTGAGGGCGTGCGACGTCGGCGACGGCGATGTCGTCGCCACGGTGTCCCACACCGCGTCGGCCACCGTCGCCGCGATCCGTCGCTGTGGCGCCACGCCCGTCTTCGTCGACATCGAACGCGACACGATGGTCCTCGACCCGGGCGAGCTCGAGAAGCTCCTCGAGGACTGGCCTGCCGGGTCCCGGCTACCGCGGGCGGTCGTTCCGGTCCACCTGTACGGGCATCCCTGCGACATGCCCGCGATCCTCGGCATCGCCCGACGCCACGGCGTCGCCGTGGTCGAAGACTGCGCCCAGGCGCACGGCGCGATGCTCGGCGGTCGCTGCGTGGGCACGTTCGGCGACGCCGCCGCTTTCAGCTTCTACCCCACCAAGAACCTCGCCGCCATGGGCGACGCCGGCGCCGCCGTGACGGCGTCGGCAGAACGGGCCGAACGGGTGCGCTGCCTGCGCCAGTACGGCTGGCGCACGCGATTCGTGAGCGCGGAAGACGGCGCCAACAGTCGCATGGACGAGCTCCAGGCCGCCGTTCTCAACGTCATGCTCCGCCACCTCCCCGACGACCTGAACGCCCGCCGCGAGATCGCCGCCGTCTACCGCCGGGCGCTCGCTTCGGCGGGTCTCGTCCTGCCCAGCGAACGACCGGGAGCGCGTCACGTCTACCACCAGTACGCGATCCGGACCGAGCGCAGAGGCAAGCTTGCGGCCGCACTCGCCGAAGCAGGGATCGCGACCGCGATCCACTACCCCGTACCGGCGCACAGGCAGCCCGCCTTCGCCCGCTTTGCCGAGGGCGCGCTCCTGCCGGTGACCGACCGGACGGCCGAGACGGTCTTGTCCCTGCCGATCTTCCCCCAGCTCGGGTGCGAGCGCGCGGAACGGGTGGCGGAGGCCCTCACCGCGGCGACGGCCGGAGTGCCATGACCCGGCACTACTGCACCTACTTCGACGTCAACTACCTCGGCCGTGCCATCACCATGCACCGGTCCCTGCTGTCCCACTCGACCGACGCGATCCTGTGGGCGCTCTGCTTCGACGACGCGTCGGCGAGCTTCCTCGACGATCTCGGCGACCCGAGCCTGCGCCCGGTCCGGGCGCCTGACTTCGAGCGAGGCGACCATCGCCTGGTCGCCGCCAAGACCGGGCGCAGCCGGGTCGAGTACTACTTCACGTGCTCGCCGTCCTGGCCGCTCTACCTGTTCCGCGAGCACGGCATGGCGGAGCTTACGTACGTCGATGCCGACTACCTCTTCTTCGCCGATCCCGCCCCGATCTGGGACGAGATGGGCGACGCCTGTCTCGGGATCATCGGCCACCGCTTTCCGCCGCACCTGCTCAGCCGTGAGGCCTACGGCCGCTACAACGTCGGCATCATCGCGCTGCGCAACGCGCAACGCACGCGGGACGTCCTCGAGTGGTGGCGCGAGCGGTGCATCGAATGGTGTTACGACAAGCTCGAGGAAGACCGCTACAACGATCAGAAGTACCTCGATCGCGCGGTCGAGCTCTTCGACGGGATCCATGTGCTCGAGCGCAAGGGCATCGGCGTGGCGCCGTGGAACTGGATGAACTACACCTTCGCCCAGACGCCCGACGGGCCGACGGTCGACGGCGAGAGGCTGATCGCCTATCACTACCACGGTCTGCGCCTATACGGCTCGCGCCTGTACGACGCCCGGCTCGCCCGCTACGGCCGCATGCCCCGTCCGGTCAGGAAGATCCTCTACCAGCCGTACCTCGAGGCGCTGCGCGCGACCGAGCGGGAGCTCGCCGGCGTTTCGCCGCAGAGCGGCCCGGCGGCGCCGCTCCGGGCCGGCAACACCCTGCCGCGGCTGGCGCTCGCCGTGATGCTGGGCGACCTCAAGTCGTACCGGGTCCGCCCCCAGACCTGACGTACGAGAACGCCTCGGCGAAGACGGCGGCCATGCGCTCGTGCGTGTCGAGAGCGACGCGATCGAGAGCCGCCGCCCCGAGCTGAGCGCGCAGGGCGGGCGAGCCGAGCGAGCGCTCGAGCGCGCGGCGGAGGCCGCTGACGTCCTGCTCGGGCACCACGAGGCCGGTCACGCCGTCCACGACGAGACCTCCGGCCGCCGCGCCCACGGCGTCGCTCACCACCACCGCCCTTCCCTGGCACATCGCCTCGTTGACGGTGAGGCCCCAGAGCTCGCGGGAGAGTGGCGTCGTCACGGACGGCAGGGCGACGACGTCCGCCGCTGCGTAGAAGGCCGGCATCTCGGCCGACGCGACGGCGCCGACGAGCGTGAGGTCCACGTCCTGCTCGCGGGCGAGCTGCTGCAGTCGGCGACCTTCGGGCCCGGTGCCGACGACGGCCAGCAGTGGCCTGGCCGGGCCGAGGCCGTGCAGCGCGTGGATCAGCACGTCGAGGCCCTTCTCCGGCACGAGCCTGCCGACGCATAGCACGACCGGCCGGCCCGGTGCGGCGCTCATGCGCTCGCGGGCCAGCCGCCGGGCCTCGTCGTCGACCGGGCGCCCGTACAGGTCGTTGCTCACGCTGTGCTCGGCCACGAAGACGCGTCGCGCCGGGACGCCGAGCTGGAGAAGGAACGAACGGACGTGGTTGCCGTAGACCACGAACGCGTCCGTGCTCAGGTAGATCGCTCGCATAGCCGGCCACGTGAGCCGGTGAACGAGCGTCTGCGGGTGCCACCACAGGCCGGTCCACAGCACGGTCGGGACGCGGCGGGCGTGGGCGGCGGCGACGCAGCTCGCCAGCTCGAACTTGCCGTCGATCGCCATGCAGAGAACGTCGTAGTCGCGTGTCGACAGCTCTCTCACGAGGTTGGGGTTGACGGTCACGGCTCCCGCCACTGTCCTGCGCTGGCAGAGTGTCGATTCGAGGCCATCCGTCTCGGCCACGAGATGAGTCTGCCAGTAGCGCTCCTCGCCTTCAGAGAAGAACAGGACCTGCGCGCCGAGGTCGCGCTGCAGGATGCGCAGCAGGGGCAGGGTGTAGTGCGTCGGGAACGGCTGCACCATGAGCGGTTTCACGCTCCCCATGGTACAGGAGGAGCGCGCGGACGTCGCGGCCAGCAGGGCCGCGCGGCGTCGCCCGAGGCGCGAGAGCCGCGCGGCGGCGGAGCCGAGCGGGTGCATCCGGGCAGATGCCGCGTCGCAACGCTGATACCATAGGCGCCAGCCTGCGCGCGCGACGACAGCGCGGCGGGATCGGTACCGCGAGGGAGACCCGCCATAGACGCCGGAAGGGTGATCAAGACGCTCGTCAAGGACGCGGCCTGGACGGCGGGCTTCGATCTGCGGCGACGTCACCCGACCGACCTTGTCAGCCGGAGGGTCCTGCTGGCGCGGCGCGGCGCGATCGACACCGTGCTCGACGTCGGCGCGAACGAGGGTCAATGGGCGCAGGAGCTGCGCCGGAACGGCTATCGCGGCTGCATCCATTCCTTCGAACCGCTCGACACCGCCTACCTCGCGCTGTCCAGGCGAGCCGCGGGCGACCGCTGGGGCTGGCATGCTCACCGGCTCGGTCTGGGGGCCGTCAACGAGCAGCGGACCATCCACGTCGCCGGGAACTCGACGAGCAGCTCCTATCTGCCCATGGCGCTGGCCCACAGAAGCGCCGCTCCGACGTCGGCCTACGTCGGCGACCAGCTCTCGCGCGTCGCCACCCTGGACTCGGTCTGCGCCGACGGGACCGTGAAGGGCGAGCGCCTGTACCTCAAGATCGACGTCCAGGGCGGGGAGATGGACGTCCTGCGGGGCGCCCACGACGTGCTGCCGCACGTCCGGCTGCTCGAGCTCGAGATGTCTCTCGTCCCGCTCTACGAGGGGCAGACGCTCGCAAGCGACATGGCCGAGCACGTCGCTGCTCTCGGCTTCGCGCTCGTCGGCCTCGACGAGGGCTTCGCCGATCCGCTGACCGGCAGCCTGCTTCAGTACGACGCGCTCTACGCACGGGTCACGTGAGGAGTCCGTCGCGCCGGTGAGTGAGACGGGATCCCTCACGAGCCGGACGGCTCGTGGCCTCACCTGGAGCTACGGGGCGATCCTGATCCAGATCGGGCTCGTGTTCGTCCTCACGGTGACGCTCGCCAGGCTCCTGACCCCCGCCCAGTTCGGGCTCGTGGCCGCCGCGAACGTCGTCATCGGCTTCGGCCAGTACTTCGCCCAGCTCGGCCTCGGCCAGGCTCTCGTGCAGCGGCCGAGCATCGACGACCGCGACGTCCGCGTCACCTTCGTCTCCGCGCTGGGGCTCGGTGCGGCTTTCTACCTCGTGTGCTGGCTGATCGCGCCTGCGGCGGCCACCGTGTTCCATCACGAGAGCATCGTGCCCGTGCTCCGCGTGCTGGGGCTCGTGTTCATCGGCAGCGCCCTCTCTGTCACCTCCTCGGCGCTGCTGCGCCGCGAGCTGCGCATTCGCACGATGACGATCATCGACGTCGCCTCGTTCGCGTTCGGGTACGCGGCTCCCGCTCTGATCCTGGCAGCCCTGGGCGCGGGGGCATGGAGCCTGGTCGCCGGCTATGTGACGCAGAGCTTCGTGGCCGCGATCGCGTACTACGCGGTCACCCGTCATCCGATCCGACCGCTCTGGGACCGCTCCGTCATCGGCCGCCTGTACTCCTTCGGATCTCAGGTCTCGATCATCGGCTTCTTCGAGTTCCTTGCGGGCAACCTCGACTCCCTGTGGACCGGACACACCCTCGGCACGAGGAAGCTCGGCTTCTACAACCGCGCCTTCAACCTGGTGAGTGTCCCGGTGTTCTACGCCTGGTCGAGCTTCGCCAGGGTCGCCACCTCGTCGTTCAGCCGCATCCAGTCCGAGCGCGATCGGATCCGCGCCGTCTTTCTGCCGGTGCTCACCGTCTTCACAGCGCTCGCCTGGCCCGCCCTCTGGGGGCTGGCGGGGGCCTCTCACGTGCTGGTCACGGTGCTGCTGGGCGCGCGCTGGATGCCGAGCGCCGATCCTCTGGCCGTTCTCGCGCTCGCCGCGCCGTTATGGCTGATCGCCTGCCTGGTGGCGATGCTCTGCCAGGCGACGGCGCAGCTGTCGACCCAGCTCAGGATCTCCGGCTCGCAGGTGGTGCTGCTCGTCGTCCTCCTGGTCCTGCTCGGCCACTCCTCGATCGTCGGTGTCGCGGCGGCGATCGCCATCTCCCAGACCTGGGCCTTCGTCTGGTACCTGCGCGCCGTGGCCCGGTTCTTGGCCTGCGACCGCGCGGCGCTCGCCGCTGTCCTGGCCCCGGGCGCCGTGGCCGGCGTCCTCGTGGGCGCCACCTGCCTGTCGCTCTCGTTTGCGCAACGTGCCGGCGCCCTGGGGGTGGCCGTCACGCTCGCGCTGCAGGTCGCCGCGGGTCTCCTGGTCACGGCGGCCGTCCTCCTGCGCGGCTTCCGGGGCCGAGTCTGGAGGCAGGCGCGCGAGCTGATCGATGCGGCATCCGGCGGCGCTTCCCCGATCGTCCGTCGCGTCCTGACCACCCTGGACAGGCTGTCGGCTGCGCCCACCTCGAGCCACACACCCGGCTGATGCGACCGGCGGGTCGTGCGCGAACGGATCGAGGAGTGATGCCCGAGTCTGGTGTCACCCACGCCGCCTCGCACCTGGGCTGCGCCTGGTCTAGAATGGCGCCGTGAGCGGGATGCGGCTACGGCAACGATTGGCGTCGATCGGGCATCCTGCGGCAGTCGCCGCTATCCTGGTGGGCCTCGTCGTTGTGGCAGCCGGTCTGGCGCTCATGGGTCACTGGGCGGCGGGCGTCGGGGTACTGGTGTTCGCCGCAGCGACCGTGATGTGCCTCCGCTGGCCCACCGTGAGCATCGTCGCCTTCCTGCTGGCCGCCTATCTTCCCGACGCGCTCATCAACGCGGCCGCCCGTCCCACGACCGGGGTCCTCCAGGGCCAGAATTCCGGGACCTGGGGTCAGCCGTTCGGCGGGCTGCAGATCTCCGACATCGTGCTGCTTGCCATGGTCGCCGCCGTGTGCCTGCTCGTGTTGCGGCGACGCTGGGGACACACGGACGGCTCGCGGGGCGTGCCGCTCACGGTGTGGCTGCCGGCCGCTCTGTTCGGGCTGTGGCTGCTCGCCGAGGTGGCACGCAACGTCGGACGGTACGGCATCGCCGCTCCCGGCGAGTTCCGCTTTCAGTACCTGCAGCTCGCCGTGGTCCCCTATCTCTGCGTCGCCGCCCGCGACGCCGCCGTCCAGCGGCGTCTCTTCTGGACGCTGGTCGTCGGTACGCTCGTCGTCCCCCTTGCGCTCGTGCCGCTGATCGGCGCGATCAAGGGCTGGTCGGTGGGTCCGTACAGCCGCTTCTTCCCCGCGAGCGCCTCGCTCGGCATCTTCTATGCGACCGCTGCCCTGATCCTCGCGAAGGCCCGCCGGGCCGTCTCGGTGCCGCTCTGGGCGATCGCCGCCGCCGTCTGCGCGGCCGGCGTGCTCGTCTTCCTCGACGGCCACAGGTCCGTCTGGATGGCCGCGGCGGCAGCAGTCGCTGGGGCGCTGCTCATCGGCGCCGTCCCGCGCCGTTCTGTCCGCACGGTCGGCGTACCCGTCGCCGCCGCGCTCTGTGTCTCGATCGCCGTCTCATGGGTCGCGTTGACGACCCTGCCGGTCCCGTCAGCGACCCCGGCGCCCCTCACCGCCAACGTATCGCCGAGCCCATCACCAAGGCCATCGTCCAGCCCGTCGTCGAGCACGGCCTCCGACACTTCGTCGAGCCCATCGCCCAGCCCATCGTCGAGCACATCCACCGGCCCGTCGCCAAGCCCGTCGTCGAGCACATCGTCGAGCATAGCCTCCGGCCCATCGCCGAGCCCATCGTCGAGCTCGTCGTCGACAGGCGAGAGCGCGATCGGGTATGTGCAGACCAGAAGCGCCGCTTTCGTCGATCCGGCGGCCGACGCCGACTCCGCGTGGCGCATAGCGGTCTGGCGCTCCGCGCTGCGCCAGATCCGCGCGGTCCCCGTCGTCGGCGACGGATTCGGTGGCTACTGGCATTTCGTCGTGCCGCGCTCCATCAGCCCGATCCCGGTCACGGTCCAACCACACGACGTCTACCTCCAGACCTGGTTGAAGACCGGCGGGATCGGCCTTGTCCTCTACCTTGCGAGTGTCGCCGGCGCCATCGTCTTCCTGGTGCGCTCCTGGCGGCGGACGCGCGGGACGGGCGACTCCACCACGATCGTCGTCCTTGCCGCGGGGCTCGTGGTGCTGGTCTCGGCGAGCCTCTTCATGGTCGTCTATTCGTTCACCTACACCGCGCTGCTCTGGACGGGCCTCGGGCTCGGAGCGGCTGCCGGCCTGCCGTCCGGCTCCCGCTCGCGAGCGACATAGCGCGATATGGCGGCGGATCCCGGGGCCCGGCTCTACGTCGTGGTACCCGTCCACGATCGGCGCGAACTGACCCGCCGCTGTCTGCTCGCGCTGCGTCGCCAGGCCTACCCGCGCTCGACCGTCGTCGTGGTCGACGACGGATCGACCGACGGCACGGCGGCCATGCTGCGCGCCGACTTCCCCGAGGCAGTGACGCTCGCGGGAGGCGGCGAGCTCTGGTGGACCGGCGCCGTCAACCTGGCGCGGGCCTGGGTGCTCGAACGCGCCGCCGACGACGACGCGTTCGTCACTCTCAACAACGACACGGAGCCGCGGCCCGACTGGCTGCAGGAGCTGCACAGCGCGGCGCTCGCCCACCCGCGGACACTGGTCGGTTCGGTGGCCGTCGCGGAGACCGATGGACGCATCGAGTCGGCAGCGGTCACCATCGACTGGTGGAGGGCGCGCTTCTCCGACCCCTGCAGAGGCCTCGACCCGGCTCGTCTGCGCGAGCAGGCGCCCTGCGTGCTCCCCGGCCAGGTCCTGAGTGGAAAGGGCACTCTCGTGCCGATGCGCGCGCTGCGAGAGCTGGGTCCTTACGCTTCGTCGCTGCCGCAATACGGAGCCGACTACGAGTTCTCACTCAGAGCCGCGCGGCACGGCTGGCGGCTGCTCGTCGCGACTGGCGCCGAGCTCGACGTCGCGGCGAAGACCGGCGGGTTGCACACCAGCCCGCGGCGCGACGTCGGTTGGCTGCTGCGCTCTTTGTGGAGCACGAGGTCCGCGAACGCGATCCGCTATCGCGTACGTTTCGCCCGGCTCGCCTGCCCGGCCCGCGCGCTGCCTGTCTTCATCGCGCTCGACACCGGCCGCGTCGTCGCGAGCAGCGTGCGCTCCTTCGCTTCTGCGACGGCAGCGTCAGCTCGATCCTCGCCGGCAGATGCCGGTCGGGGCGTCGCAGACCGGGTCAGAGTGCGGTCTGAGTGTGCGAATGATGGCCACGTTCGAAGGCGACCAGCTTGGCGAGGCCGTCCTCGAGAGAGACGGTAGGCTCCCAGCCGAGCAGACTGCGCGCCCTCGAGATGTCGGGCCGCCTGACCTTCGGGTCGTCGACCGGGAGGGCGGCGAACACCGGCTCGCTCCGGCTCCCGGTGACCGCGATGATCGTGTCGACGAGGTCAAGCACGGTCCTCTCCGTCGGGTTGCCGAGATTGACCGGCAGATGCTCGTCGCTTTCGGCTAGCCGACAGAGGCCCTCGACCAGGTCTGTGACGTAGCAGAAGCTCCGGGTCTGCGTGCCATCGCCGAAGACCGTCAGGGGCTTGTCCGCGATGGCCTGACGCACGAAGGTCGGCACGACCCGCCCGTCGTTGGGCCGCATCCGCGGGCCGTAGGTGTTGAAGATGCGCGCGATCACCGTATCGACGCCCTGCTGCCGATGGTAGGCCATGGTCATCGCTTCGGAGTAGCGCTTGGACTCGTCGTAGACGCCCCTCGGGCCGATCGGGTTGACGTTGCCCCAGTAGCTCTCCGGTTGCGGGTGGACCAGGGGATCGCCGTAGACCTCGGACGTCGAGGCCAGGAGGAACCGCGCGCGCTTGAACTTGGCGAGACCGAGCGCGTTGTGCGTGCCGTACGAGCCGACCTTGAGCGTCTTGAGCGGGAGTCTGAGATAGTCGATGGGGCTGGCGGGGCTCGCCAGATGGTAGACGAAGTCGACGCTCCCCCGCACGTCGATGAACTCGGTACAGTCGACGTTCTGGAACTCGAAGGCCGCGTCGCGGAGGTGCTCGATGTTCTGGAGCGACCCCGTGTCGAGGTTGTCGAGACACACCACGCGGTGGCCCTGTGCGAGCAGACGCTCGCACAGGTGTGAACCCACGAAGCCGGCGCCTCCGGTCACGACGGATGTAGGCACAGTGACTCCCTTCGACCGGGTAATCTCCCGGCCGGAAGCGGCCGGGCGTGATGATTTTAGTACGCGCCGCGAGAGTGTGCGACCACGCCAAACGTGCGCGTGAGGACGACGAGATCGAGCCAGACGGACCATGACTCGATGTAGTCGAAATCGAGCCTGATCATGTCGGCGAACGAAGTCTGGCTGCGGCCGCGCACTTGCCAGAGCCCGGTCATGCCGGGCAACACCACGTGGCGTTGCTTGTGCCAGGCGGCGAGGAGCTCGTTGTCGCGAAGAGGCAGGGGACGCGGCCCGACCAGGCTCATCTCGCCGCGGAGCACGTTGATGAGCTGGGGCAGCTCATCGACGCTGAGCTTCCGCAGGGTGCTGCCGACCCGGGTCACGCGAGGATCGTCCTTCATCTTGAAGATCGCGCCGTCGGCTTCGTTGCGGGCCTCGAGCCCCGCCTGCCGCCGATCGGCGTCGTCGGCCATCGTGCGGAACTTGTAGCAGCGGAACGGGCGCTGTCCCAGGCCGACCCGCGGCGCGACGTAGAAAACCGGTCCCGGCGAGGTGAGCTTGATGGCCAGGGCCACCAGCCCGAACAGCGGCGACAGAAGCACGAGCAGGACGCCCGCCGCCACGACGTCGAAGCTGCGTTTGAGCAGCCAGCCGGCGCCGCTGTGCCGCGACGGCGCCGACACGAACAGGGGCTCTTCGAGGCCTGGAACGAGGCACACGCCCGACTCACGAAAGCGCATCTCGAGGTCGGTCAGCTTGAGCGTGAGGGTGTGTCGCCGGCACAGGTCGGCAAGCTCGACCAGGTGGCGCACCTCGATCTCGCGATCGACCACGAGCAGCTCGTCGGGGCGCGTGCGTTGCACGATCAGCTCGAGGTCGGACAGCAGCCCGAGCGAGGGCAGGCCCGCCTGGCTTTGCAAGGCCGGATCCGGCAACCGCTCGCCCACCATGCCGATCACGTCGACCTGCAGGCGCGGCGCCCGACGGCGCAGGTCGGCGAAGGCACGCAGGGCGTCGTCGGAGCCGAGCAGGATCGTGCGCTTGGCCTCGAGGTCGACCCCGAACACGACGCCGAGGGTGAAGTCGTAGAGCTCGCGGCCCGCGGTCGACAGGCTCATCGCCATGAGCCAAGCGACGATCACGTCGAACGGCACCCAGATGTTGGCTAGGCCGTTCAGCACGAGGGCCACGACCAGCACCCACGCGGCCGCGCGCAGACGGCGCGTGCGGCTGTGCCGCCGGGCTCGCAAACCGTAGAGCTGGTTGACGGCGAACACCGCGAGCAGCGCGAGCACGAGCACGACGAAGTGCCAGGGCAGGAACACGCGCACGGATCCGTGCAGATAGGACAGGATGCGCGCGGCGAGCGCGACCGCCACGCACAGCGAGCCGACGTCGATGGCGGCGAGGATGCAGATGGACACGAAGCGACGGACCATGTAGCCGTGCGGTACGGTCGACGTCGAGAGCATCTCCGGCGCGCGGACGTCGCGATCGAGCACGACGTCGTGAACGGCGAAGCCTGATCCCACTACGCGGAGCACCTCATGCCCCAAACCACCCCTCCGTCGCGCATCACTCGCCTGATTCTATCGAGCGCGGCTCGCGCCGCAAGGGGCCGGCGGTACCCTCGGTGTACAGGCAGCGCCGGGTCCTCTATCCTGCGGATGCGAGTCCCCGCCACCTACCGGAGCGCCTGTGTCACCGCAGAGAGGTCGCAGCACGAGGGTCATCGCCGCCCTGGGAGCGCTCGTCCTGATCGCTCTCGCCGGCTTTCTCGTCGTCCATGTGCGCCACGGCGCGGCCGGCGCGCTCGCGCCCGCGGCCGCCGCAGGCTCACCCAGCCCGTCTCCCGGCGTGGGGTCGACGCCCGTGCACGGGCGTCGGACACTCTGGCTCGTGGCCGAGGCGAGGGCGACGACGGTCGCCTACGAGCGGCCGAGCTCGTCGGCGCCGGTGCGCGCCACGCTGCCGCGCGTGAACGCCCACCGCTGCGTCACCGTCATGCTCGTGCGCAGCACCAGGCGCATCGGCGACGCGACCTGGTACGACGTGTGGCTGCCGCAAAGCCCCGACTTCAGTACCGGCTGGGTGCAGGCGAGCAGCATCGCGACCTACACGACGCCGGCCAGGATCGTCGTGAGCCTCTCCTCGCGCCGGCTGACCGTGTATCGCAGCGGTCGCGCCGTGGGCCGGTTCGCGGTGGCCATCGGCTCCTCGGCGTACCCGACGCCGACCGGCCTCTTCTTCGTGGCCGAGAAGACGACGCCCATGCCGGGCAGCCCGTTCGGCGTGCTCGCCCTCGGCCTGAGCGGCTACCAGCCACGACTGCCGGGTAGCGGCGCGCTCGCCATCCACGGCACGAACGATGACGCCCTGATCGGCCAGGCAGTGAGCGAGGGCTGCATCCGCATGCACAACGCCGATGTGCTCAGGGTGAGCCGCTGGGTGCCGACCGGCAGCCCCGTCCTTATCGAGCGGTAGGTCGCGGCCGCTTGACCCTCGCCGGACCCGCCGGTATGTTCAAAGCCATGAAGTGCGCAGGGCACGTCCCGATACGGTCCATCCCGGCACTCGCCGGCATCCTCGTCGCCCTCCTCGTCCTGGCCGGCGTGCTCGCTGCCGGAGCTGTCGCGCCGGCTGCCGCGAGGGCCGCAGTCGCCCGCGGCATCGCGGAACCGACCCTCACCGACCTGCCCGCCGACCCAACGGCGCAGCAGGCCACGGTCGACGAGATCAAACAGCTCGGCGCGAGCTACGTCCGCATCTTCGTGTCGTGGGCGCTGGCCGCCCCTGCGACACAGCCGACTGAAACCGACCCAGCCGCCTTCGACCCGAACTCGCCCTACATGCAGAACGCCGCTGCAGCCATCCAGGACGCGGACGCCGATGGGCTCAAGGTGATGGTCACCTTCTACCAGGTGCCGCAGTGGGCCTCGGACTCGCGGTACTGGCCCGACAACGTCTACCAACCGTATGTGGTGATGAAGAACGCCGACCTCGCCTACTTCGGGGCGTTCTGCCAGCAGTTCGCGACGCAGTTCGCCGGCCAGGTGGCGGCGT
Organism: uncultured Actinomycetes bacterium; assembly: GCA_963767005.1. Taxonomy (GTDB): domain Bacteria; phylum Actinomycetota; class Thermoleophilia; order UBA2241; family UBA2241; genus Bog-752. Next base: position 102,890 of record CAVYCN010000006.1, on the reverse strand, counting down.
ATGAGTGCTGGAACGAGCCCAACCTCACGCTCTACCTCTACCCGCAGCGCGTGAGCGGCGACTCGCACTTCGCCGAGGAGCACTACCTCAGCATATTGACCGCCTTCCACTCGGCCATAAAGGCGGCCGACCCGAAGGCGACCATCGTGGCCGGCGCCACCGCGCCGACCGCCGAAGGCTCCAACACGCCGCCTCAGGCCTTTGCCAAGTGGCTGGCGCAGCACGGCGCGGGCAGCCTGTTCAAGGTCTACTCGCACCACCCGTACTCGCCCGGCGGAAACCGCAACCTGGCTCCCGAGAGCCAGCCGAGCTTCCCCGACATCACCGTCACCCTCGGCAACCTCTCGAGCCTGCTCAAGATCTTCCCCCACAAGCAGTTCTGGCTGACCGAATACGGCTACCAGACCGCCCCCTGTCGAGCCTTCAGCAACCAGTACGTGAGTCAGATCACCCAGGCCGACTACCTCGAGCGCGCCTACGCGTTCGTGGCCAGGAAGTACCCTCAGGTGAAGCTGCTCCTCTGGTATCTCGTCAAGGACGTGCCCGGGCCGGCGGGCTCGCCCGACCTCGGCTTCTACACCGGCCTCGAGACGGCGGGCGGCGCGCCCAAGCGCGCCTGGTACGCCTTCGCCGGGCACAACAGGCTGACGATCACGGCGCCCAGCTCCGTCAGGAGCGGCGCGCGCGTCAGCCTCAGCGGCACGCTCACGTGTGTCGTCCCCACCGTCAACGTGCTGCTCGAGCTGCAGCAACACCTCGTCGGCAAGGGCTGGAGCAACGTCAAGCCGTTGCGCACAAGCTCGCTCGGCCAGTGGCTCGTCGCCGGTCTTCGCCCTAAGGCGACCACGTATTACCGCGTCTGCTGGCTCGGCGTGGTCGACAGCCGCGCCGTACGAGTGCGGGTGGGGTAGCTCGGCCGCCGTCGGCGCGCTCGTAAGGCGCGTCGCGCACACCCTTGGCCAGGCGGCCCCAGGTTGCGAACCACCCCGGGGCGACTCTGGCGGGGTCGCGCGGCTCTCTGCGCATGTCGGCCGCCGGCGGATGCCCGATGGGGGTCAGGTTGTGATGCCGCTTGGCACAGCACGGACGGGCGCGAGCTCCGGGATTCGCTCCGGTGCAGGCCCGACCGATCGAGTCGAAGGGGCCGGCCGGGGGGCGCGGTGCTGCCCGTGACGGCGACCGGACGGGCCGACGCCGTGCGGCGTCGCGCGCCGGCGCTGTCGGTCGACGCTCTCATGGCCCTTGCGGTGGCGATCGTGAGCCGCCTCGCGGTGTTCGCGGTCGGCTACGCCGTCGCCGGCTCAGCCCGGGCTCCGGGTCTCTCGGCCCACGCGAGCGTCGTGCAGCGGTTGACACGGGAGTGGGCCTTCAAGGACGGCGGCTGGTTCATCGCCATCGCCCAGGGCGGCTACCGGCGGCCGGACAGCCCCTCGTTCTTCCCGGCGTATCCGCTGGCGCTGCGCGCCGCCACGCTGCTCACCGGCGGCGACTACCTGGTGGCCGGTGTGCTCCTGTCGCTGGCCTGCTTTGCGGCCGCCATGGTCCTGCTGTACCGGCTCACGGCGGCCGAGCTCGGCACTCGCGCCGCGGCACTGGCCGTGGCCTTCATCTCCGTGTTTCCGACCGCCGTGTCGTTCGGCCTCGTCTACAGCGAGTCGCTGTTCCTGCTGCTTTGCCTCGCCGCCTTTGCCTTCGCTCGCCGCGGAAGCTGGGCGCTCGCCGGTCTGGCCGGTATGCTCGCCGTCGCGACGCGCAGCAGCGGCCTCGTGCTGCTGCCGGCGCTGCTCGTGCTCTACGGGCAGCAGCGCGGCTGGTCGCTTCACAGCGTCGCGCTGCGCCGCCGCGACCTCAGGCTCGCTTGGCTGCTGCTCGTGCCGGCCGGCCTGGTCGCCTTCATGGCTTACCTGTGGTGGCGCCGCGGCGACCCCCTGGCCTTCGGCGCAGCCGAGCACGCGTACTGGGGTCGGGCGCTCGCCTGGCCCTGGCGCGATCCGTGGCGCGGGTTCCACGCCGCGCTCGGGGCGCTGCGCCTGCTGTACGTCCATAGCGCCGGACTCGGGCGCCTGCTGGCGCCGGTCAACGGCGTGCCCGACCCCCTGCTCACGCTGCTGGGCTTCGCGGTGCTCGTCCTGGTCGTCGTACTGATCGCGGCCGGCTGGCGGCGCCTGCCGCCGGCGTACACGGTCTTCACTGTAGGGAGCGTCCTGGTTCCGCTGCTGTTTCCCTCGGATCAGCGTGCCCTGTACTCGTTTCCGCGCCTCGTCGGCGTCGTCTTTCCGCTCTTCATGGTGCTCGGCCTGCTCACGCGACGCCGGCCGGTGCTGGCCTGGACCCTGATCGCCTGCTCGTTCGTCGGCTTGCTCTGGGTGACGCGGCTGTTCGCGCTCGATCTGTCCGCTGTGTAACGGCTCGAGGCCTGCCCGACCGACACAGCGACCGCTGACGACCCGGGCGGGGCGACCGCCGGTCATCGGCGAGACGTCAGACGACCGGGCCGCATGGCGTATACTGAGTGCCTGTTGCGACACCGGCTCGCGCTGATCGTGCGCCGTCGGTCGTCTCGAAGGGTATCCGGTAGCACTTCCCCCTTGGCGCGGCCAACTCGGAGGTCTGTTTGCAGCATCGCCTATGACAGTCAGCGGAGCGCTCCTTCTCGCATCGGCCGCCGGGTTTGCGCTGGTGAGCGGCGCCAACGACGGAGCGACCCTGACAGTCATGGGGACCCGCACGCGCCGCATCACCCCGGCCGTCGCCGTCGCGTGCCTCATGGCCCTCGTGGCCGTCGGTCCGCTGCTGGTGGGCACCGCGGTCGCGACCACCCTGGCCCACCGGCTCGTCTCGTTCCAGGGTGAGAACGGCAGGATCGCCCTGCTGGCGGCCGTGGTCACCGCGCTCGTCGTCGTCTTTGGCCTCACCAGGCGGGGCACGCCGACCAGCCTGACCCTGGCGCTCACCGGCGGTATCGTCGGCGCCGGCCTGGGAGCGGGGCTGCCCGTCCAGTGGTCGGTGATCTTCAAGGTGATCGCTATCGGCATCGCCGCGCCGCTGCTCAGCGTGCCGGCGGGCTGGCTCGTCTATCGCATCCTGAGCGGTCCGCTCGGGCGCCTGATCGCCCGCCGCTTCATCAACGGCGCGCAGTACGTCGGCTACCTGCTGCAGTGTCTGGCCTATGCGGCCAACGACGCCCAGAAGATGGTGGCGATCATCGCGATCGGCACCTCCGCGCGGCTCGACCCGGTGGCCGCCACCGTGCCGGGCCAGCTCGCCATCGCCGGCCTGTTCGGCGCCGGCATCCTGCTGACCGTACGCACGATGGCGGCCGGGGTGGGCGAAGGCGTCATGTACATCCGCACGCCGCACTACATCGCGACCGCGATCGGTTCGTCGTGCGTCGTGCTGGCGACATCGGCCCTGGGCGTGCCGGTCTCCACCACGCAGGCGGCGACCGGCGCCGCCGTGGGCAGCGGCGTCGCGACGTCTCCTTTCGGCATCAGGTGGAATCAAGTATCACGGATCGTGGTGGCGTGGCTCGTCACCCTGCCGCTGTCGGTCGGTCTCGGAGCCGCGCTCGCCGCGGCGGGGAGGTTAGTGCGTTGAGTGATAGTGCTGCGGGACCGGTCCGCACGGTCCGCCGCGTCGTGAAGGTCTTGACCCAGAACGAGTCGCAGACCCTGATCGCGCCGCTCGAGCTGCAGTTGAACGAGACGATCTCGGCCTGCACGCTCGCCCGCGAGGTAGCGGAGGGTCAGCGGACGCCCTCCGAGGCGCAGGAGCGCATGGCCGATATCGAGCACCGCGGCGACCTGCTGCGCGGCAAGTTCGTCGCCAAGCTCGCCGGCGTGCTGGTCGCCCCCATCGACCGTGAGGACCTCTTTCGCCTCTCGCGCTCGATCGACGACGTGCTCGACAACCTGCGCGACTTCGCGCGTGAGTGGGACCTCTTCGACGTGGCGACCAAGGACCCGTACGCCGGGCTGCTCGACGCCACCGCCGCCGGCCTCGAGGACCTGCGCAAGGCCGTGCGCATCATCGCGAGCGACCCGAAGAAGCTGACCAGCCGGACGGCGCTCGCCACGAAGAAGTCGGCCAACGAGATCCGCCGGCTCTACGACGAGGAGCTCGCCCGGCTCTTTCAGCGCAAGCTCTCGATGAAGGTCATCAAGATCCGCGAGCTGCTGCGCCGGCTCGACGTCGTCGGCCTGCGCCTGAACGAGGCGGCCGACGTGCTCGCCGACGCCGCGGTCAAGCGCCGCGCCTGACGCCGGGGCGGCAGGCCGCGCCTGACGCCCCGTTCGCGCTGCGTGGCGCGGCGGGTCCAGCCGCAGCGCGGGTGGCGCTGGCCGGGTCCTGTCTGGACCGGGCCGCACGCTTGCGTTAGGTTGCTGCCCGGTTGGACTTCGCTGGAGGGGGAGCGAGGACCCGGCAGGATCGCAGGGAGCGACTCGGGGGGCGGGTCGATGCGTCGCGGCGACGAGAGCGTCTCGCGGGCGAGCGCCGGGGGACCTCCGGTACGCCCGTCGCTGCGCGACCCCCGGTTCCTCGCGCTGACGATCGGCGAGGCCGTCAACGGCGTCGGGAGCTGGGCCTCGGCGATCGCGCTCTGGGGCTTTGCCGCCTATCGCTTCGGCGCCGGACCCGGTGAGATCTCGCTCCTCATCATCTGCTGGTCAATGCCGCTCGCCGTCCTCAGCCCGCCGCTCGGCGTCCTCGTCGATCGGCTCGGCGCCAGGCGGGCGCTCGTGGTCGCCTACCTCGGCGGCGCTGCCTCGGCGCTGGGCCTCGCGACGGCGGGCTCGCTGCCGGCGCTCGACGTCCTCGCGCTCGCGGCGGGCAGCGCCCGGGCGCTGGCCGCGCCCGCCGCCGCCGCCCTGCCGCCCCAGATCGTCGAACCGGACGACCTGCTGACCGCCAACGCCCTGCTCAGCGCGGCCGGCCAGGTCGGCCAGGTCCTTGGTCCGCTCGTGGCGAGCGCCGCCCTGGCGCTTTCAGGGTTCAGGGCGGCGTTCCTGGTCGATGCCGCGACGTTCGCGGTCGGCGCCGGCGTCCTGTTCCCGCTGCCGTCGAGGCGTCCGCCGGCGGGGGAGCGTGCTTCTTGGCTCGGGGAGCTCGCGCAGGGTTTTCGGGTCGTCTGGGGGCAGACTCGCCTGCGAGCCGTGATCCTCGTCGCGGCCGGCGTGTCGTTCACGTCGGGCGCGTTCCTCGTGGTCGAGCCGCTGTACGCCCGCCATGTCCTTCACCGGCCGCCGTCGCAGTTCGCCCTTTTCGAGGCGGCCGCCGGCGTCGGCGCGATCGTCGCGGGCGTCGCCATGCCCCGGTTTGCACGCCTGCTCGAGCGCCGCCCGAGCCTCGGTCTGGCGGCGGTCGCCTACGGTCTCGCCGCTTGCCTGTTCGTCGGGACCGTCCACGTGGCGGCGGCGTATGCGGGAGCGTTCCTCTGGGGAGTGGCCGGCATGGTCTTCGGCGTGCTCGCCTGGACGACCGCCCAGCGGCTGGCCGCCGAGGAGGCCCACGGTCGCGTCTTCGCCCTGGATGCGGCGGTCCAGTCGATCGCCGAGACGGCTGGGCTCGCCGTCGCCGGCGTGGCTCTCGGCGGGCTTGGTGTACAGCTCGGCGCCGTCGCGCTGGCGGCGGTCGCCATCGGCGGAGGGATCGCGTGGCTGTTGCGCGAGGGCCGGCGCGACCTGACCGAGCCGGAGCGCTAGCGTCGGTCCAGACCGCCGGTGGAGGCGCCCCTCAGGAGAGGCTCAGCGAGCAAGCAGCGCCGAAAGCTGCAGGCCGAGCAGGGTCGGCAGCCACACGGCGAGCGATCCGCCGGCGACCGCGACCGCCGCGATGATGAACGCCTCGGCGACATCGCGCCGGGTCCAGCCGACGAGCAGCCCGAGGAACACGGCAAAGGCGATCGCGTAGCCCAGCAGCACAGGCAGCGCCAGCGCCGCGACGAGCCCGACCGCGAGGCCGGCGGCGGCCAGGACGGCGAGCCGGCCGGCGGCCAGACGGCAGCCGCGCCACGACGCCACGAGGTAGAGCAGGAGCCACCAGGCGGTGGCGCCGGCAAGGCCGCCGGCGAGCGAGAACAGCAGCGCGCCGGCGCCGGCCGTCCTGAACACCCGCAGCGAGGGGCCTTCGCCCAGGCCGTGCTCGGCGAAGCCCTGCAGGACGCCCCCGCTGAACCGCAGATCGAGCCGGGCGCCATTCCCGAACGTGCGGCGCACCTGGGCGTCGGCTGAGGACTCGTCGAGCCCGAGCCTGTCGCCGAAGACCGCGTCGACCTGCTCGTAGCTGAGCCCCGCGCGGAGCTGCCGGTACTCGCTGAGCGTGGGTCGTGTGGCGTCGACCGTCAGATGGACCATCGTGCCCATCGTCAGACCGCGCGCGCAGCCGATCACGGCGGCGAGGCAGACGAGGCCGATCAGGGCGGTGCGCGCCAACCCCGGACCGACCGTCCAGGCCGACCGGATGACGGTTGGGCGGTGCACAGGCTCCGCGCCGGTATCGGCCGACCACGGGGGCGGCGGGGTGTCGACCGGCACGGCCGACCAGCGCGTCGGAGCCGTGTCGGTCGGCGTGTCCGGCTCCGCCGGCTCGGCGACGACCGTCCGCGCGGCCGGCGCCGGCTCGGCGACGGCGGTCTGGGCGAGTAGCGCCGGCTCGCCGGCGGCTCGGGCCGCGGCCCATGGCGGCCGGCCCTGGTCGGCGGTCGGCAGCGCGACCGGAGCTCTGCGGGCCGCCGCAGGCTGTGCCGACCAGGCGACGTTCACGGTCCTCGGTCGTACGGCCGGCTGCCGGACCGGCTGAGCGGGTCGCCTCGTCTTCTGGACGGCGACGGGTCGGCGCACGGGGCTGGTGTCGGCGGCCGGTGCCGCGGCGGCGGCGCTCCAGGAGCCGCAGGCCGGACAGATGGCAGCGCCCCGCGACAGCGACAGGCCGCAGGAGCTGCAGTGGAGCATGATGTCCCTCCTCGGGCCGGTGGGTCGTGCCGACATGGGCGCCCTTCACGACGGTTATCGTGCCGGGCCACGGTTCCTTGAGGATGGGACGTTGTCTGTTCGGGCATAGCATGTCGTGCGCCGCGCGCGTGGTGCGCGGCGGGTCGGCATGCGTCCAGGGGCGGGTCCGTCGGGCCGGTCCAGAAAGGAGATCCCGTGAAGGCACTGCTCGTGATCGACGTCCAGAAGGGCGTGTACGCCTGGGAGGACGGCGCGGTCCACGAGGTCCACGAAGGCGGCGCGCTGGTCGCCACCATCAACGGCCTGACCGCCGCGGCGCGCGCCGCCGGCAGCCCGGTCTTCTTCGTGCAGCACGAGGACGAGGAGATCGTCGCGGAGTCGGCCCTGTGGGACTTCGTGGACGGCCTCGACGTACACAGGGACGGCGACCGCTTCGTGCGCAAGACCCACGGCAGCGCGTTCCACGACACCGGGCTCGCGGAGACCCTGGCCCAGCTCGGCGTGGACGAGGTCGTGGTCTGCGGCCTGCAGACCGAGTTCTGTGTCGACTCGACGGTCCGCCAGGCCGTGACCCTCGGACTCGGCGTCATCCTGGTCGGCGATGCTCACAGCACCTTCGACACCGAGGCGCTGACCGCGCCCCAGATCATCGCTCATCACAACGCGACGCTGGGCTCGTATGTGAAGGTGGCGCGCAGCGACGCGGTCGACTTCGCGCCGTCCAGACAGGCTGCCCGGAGCTGACCGGCCGGGTCGCCGGCGGCCGCCCGACGACCTACGTGATCTCCTGCCAGCCGTCCGCGGCCTTGTCGCCGGCGAACACCGACGCCGCGGCGAAGATGAGGTCGGTGGCGACGCCGGCCACGCTGTCGGTCAGGAGGCAGTCCGGGCCTCGCCGCAGGGCCATCATCAGCTCGGCCGCGTTCGCCTGCTCTCGTGTGAGCGGCGGAGCCGGGCTCTGCGACTCGAGCGAGACCTGGTCGGCTTGCGAGTACGTCATCACCGACTGGCAGACCGGCTCGGCCCAGCCTGCCGCCGCGTTCGCCACGAAGAGGCTGTAGTGGTAGGTCCGGCGCGGCGCGACGCCGTCGTCGACGAACCGGTCGTCCCCGCCGTCGTAGACGCAGGTCTGGCCCTCGGCCTCGTCCGCCGCCGCGGCGGCGTGCTCGTCGGACCGCAGCACGCGCATCCGTCGTGGCTGGCCGCGGTGCCAGAGCCAGCAGAACGCCACGTAGGTCTCGTCGCTGCGGTAGGCGAGTCGCTTGACGCCCCGGGGCAGGGACTTGCCGGCACGCCGCTCACGCCGACCCGAGAGCACGAGGAAGACGACGCACAGGACGGCGAGAACGGCGAACGGCACCCACGCAAGCCCCGCCGCGCGCGTCCAGAAGGCCAGGAAGGCGCACCAGAAGATGGCGCCCCAGGCGACGCCGCGTGCCAGCCTGCCCACGTCGTCTCCTTCGGTCGGAAAGCCAAGCTCGCACGGATGATACGCCAGCGGCCGGCCGACGCCGACGGCTGCCGGCTGCCGGTCGTCACTGCCGGGGCCGGTTTGGCCGCCTCTCGCGGCGGGCATCCGCCAGTCAGTCTCTGGCGCGCAAGCAAGGGAGGGGGCGATGGCCCGGGCGCGATTCCTCGTCGTCGTGCCACACGATCCGGAGCGCTGTCTCGAGTCGATCGACGCGACCCTCAACCAGGGCCCGGGTTTTCAGGAGGCCTACGAGTGGGGCTGCTTCGTCGGCAACCACACCGGCTACGTGTTCGTGCGCGCCGGCGGGGCCGAAGAGGCCATCAACGACTACGTGCCCCGGTTCCTGCGTGCCGGCGCCACCGCCCTGCGGCTGCGCCAGGTTTCGGCCCGCGAGCTGCACGAGATGCTCGACCGCGAGGAGGAGCGCCGCGCGTAGCCCGCAACGGGTGCCCGGCTAACAGTCGGGCGCGGCGGGCGGTGAGGTCGGCACCCAGAAGTGCAGCTCGTCGCCGTCACGGCCGGCGTAGCGTCCGCCGTTGGCCTCGATCACCCGCCGCGAGATCGTGTTGTTCACGTCGCAGGTGATGAGCGCCGGGTCGATCGTCATGGCGTGGGCGAGCGGCAGGGCCGCGGCGAGCATCGCGGTGGCGTGGCCGCGATGGCGCGCTCTCGGACGGATCTCGTAGCCGATGTGGCCGCCGACGCTGCGCAGGCCGGCGTTCAACCGGTGGCGGATTGCGATGCGTCCCAGGTACTCGTAGCCGTCGACCCACCAGAGGTTCGTCTGCGGCACGCGCCCTGAGCGGTCATCGGTGTGCAGGTTCTCTTCGGCGCGCAGCGCGGCCACGTAGCGGGCGAACGAGTCGGGCGCGTTCAGCGTCTCGAGGCCGAGCTCGAGGTGGCGGTGCTCCTCGTGGTACTCGACGAGCGCCGCCAGAAACGAGGCGCGGTATTCCTCGGCCGGTGTGACGAGCTGCGGCATGCGAGCAAGGATATGACGGGGGCGGGGCCGGCGGAAGCGTCTGGAACCGTCAGGCGCGGGCCGCCTGCTCGTCGCAGAGGCCTGGAACCGTCAGGCGCGGGTCGCCTGCTCGTCGAGCTCGGCGAGCAGCGCGGCGCAGCGCTCGTCGGTCAGCAGCGAGCCGGTGATCGAGTTGCGGGCGAGTGCGACCAGCTCGGCCGGCTCGAGACGCAGGGCCTCGGCGACGGCCAGGTAGTTGTCGACCAGGTAGCCGCCGAAGTAGGCGGGGTCGTCGGAATTGATGGTGACCGGCACGCCGGCCCGGAGCAGGCGCGCGAGCGGATGCTCGGCGAGGTCGTTGACCACGCGCAGGCGCAGGTTCGAGAGCGGGCACATGGTGAGCGTCACGTGGTCGCGGCGCAGGCGCGCGACGAGTGCGGGGTCGTCGATCGCGTGCACGCCGTGGTCGATGCGCCGCACCGCGAGCACGTCGAGTGCCTCGCTCACGTAGCCGGCCGGGCCCTCCTCGCCGGCGTGGGCGACGGTCACAAAGCCGGCCGCGCGCGCCTCTGCGAAGATCGCCGCGAAGTCGCGCGGCGGGTGGCCGACCTCGGCCGAGTCGAGGCCCACGCCGACGATGAGGTCGCGGTAGCGCAGCGCCTGGTGCAGGACCTCGCGGGCGCTGCTCGGGCTCTCGTCGCGCAGGAAGCACATGATCAGGCGAGACGAGAGGCCGAGCTCGCGCTCGGCGTCGGCGAGCGCCGCCGCGATGCCGGCCACGACCTCGTCGAACGGTACGCCGCGCACGACGTGGCTCTGCGGGTCGAAGAAGACTTCGACGTGGCGCGCGCCGTCGCGGTGAGCGCGGCGCAGATAGGCGGCCGTGAGCTCGCAGAAGTCGGCCTCGTGGCGCAGCACCTCCATGCCGCGGTAGTAGAGGTTGAGGAACGAGCGCAGGTCGGAGAACCGGTAGGCGGCGCGCGCCTCGTCGGCGTCGGCGTAGGGCACGTGCACGCCGTTGCGCTCGCCGAGGGCGAGCATGAGCTCGGGCTCGAGCGTGCCCTCGATGTGCAGGTGGAGCTCGGCCTTGGGCAGGGCGCGGACGAACGAAGCGAGCCCGCCGTCCATCACTGGCTCCGGCCGCGACCGGTCACGCGCCACACGTCGTCGAGGCGCCCGTCGCGCAGCACGTGGATCTCGTCGTAGAGGTTGATCGTCGTGCAGCCGTGGCGCGGCACGAGCGCGATCTTGTCGCCGATGCGCAGCCCGCACGCGGCGCCCTCGAGGGCGAGCTCGCCGTGCTCCTCGGAGAAGTCGAGCCAGGTCGCTCCGTCGACGAGCACCGTCGGCGGGCCGAACTCGGGCGTCACGGCCTTGAGGCCGGCGTCGAGCACGGCGCGATCGCGTCGCGGCCGGCTGATCACCGTGGCGAGCACCGTGAGGGCGTTCTCGAAGTCGGCGCCGCCGACCGCCGCGTACAGCGCGTCCATCGTGGCGTAGGAGCCGCACTGCAGCTCGGTCATGTAGGGCAGCCGCCCGGTCACCATGTGCGTGCCGGTGCCACCGCCGCTCACCTGGCCGACCGGCAGGCCGCCGGCCTCGACGGCCTGCCGGGCCGCGAGCGCCGCGGCCATGTCGTGGCGGGTGCGCGCGACGCGCTCGGCAAGCGGCACGACCTCCTGGAGGTGGCCTTCGTAGGTCTGCAGGCCGGCGAAGACCAGGCCGGGCGCGGCGGCCACCCGGAGGGCGAGCTCGAGCGCGGCGGCGCCGTCGGCGACGCCGCAGCGCGCCATGCCGACGTCGACCTCGACGTAGCAGCGCAGCGTGACGCCGGCGGCCGCCGCGGCCGCCGAGAGGGCGGCCACGTTGCCGGCGTCGTCGACCGCAACCGTCAGGGCGCAGCGCTGCGCCAGGGCGACCAGGCGGGCGATCTTGATGGGTCCGACCACCTGGTTGGCGATCAGGATGTCGAGGATGCCGCCGGCCGCCAGGGCCTCGGCCTCACCGACTTTGGCGCAGGTGATGCCGACCGCGCCGGCGGCGAGCTGCAGGCGGGCGATCTCGACGCACTTGTGGGTCTTGCTGTGCGGCCGGAGCTGCGCCGGGCCGCCCGCGACGAAGGCCGCCATGGCGGCGATGTTGCGTTCGAGCCGGTCGCGGTCGAGCAGCAGCGCCGGCGTGTCGATCTGCTCGACGCCGCCGCTGAGCGGGGCGTGGTAGCGCGGCGCCGTGCCGGTCGTGGGCGTCTCGCCCACGTCCGGCACGGCGCCGGTGCGACCCGGCGCCGGCGGGGCCGCCGGTGGCGTGGGGTGGGTGGTCGTCACGTGCGGGACCTCCGTTGCTCGCGAGTCGCGAAAGCCTATCATCCGGCCGCCGCGGCGGCCGCTGCGCCACAGGCCCCGGGTTTCTGGCGGGTCTTCCCCGGGAGGGTCGTCGTCTACCTCCGCCGGGGTAGAGGGGGCCGCTCGTCACTCGCGGGCGGACCCGCGCGGCACCGCGATCTCCCCCCGCAGTTGACCCCGATGCGCCACGCTGGAGCGACGCCGCGGCGCTCGCCGCCGCGTAGCCTTCTGGCGAGGGCCGAGCTTAAGGCCCCGAGGGCGACGGCGACGGTGAGGGGTGTCATGAGGCAGACGACGCGCAGGCGAAGCACGGCGGAGGCCGACGGCGGCGCGAGGGCCGCGAGCGAAGCGACGAACGGTGCGCACGGGAGCGCGGCCGGGGCCGCGGCGGGCCGCGTGTCGTTCACCGAGCGGCTCGCGCGCGCGAGCGCGACACATCCGTGGCGGGCGACCGGGGCCTGGCTTGCGCTGGTCGCCGTGGCCGTCGTGTCGATGGGAGCGCTGCTCGGCAGCGGCGTTACCTCGGACATGAAGTTCCGCGGCGGCGAGCCCGACAGCGTGATCGGCCAGAACCTGGTGCAGCAGCGGCTCACCGGCCCGCAGCGCTACACCGACTTCGTGATCGTGCGCTCGGCCAGCTACAAGGTCGGCGACCCGCGCTTTCGGGCGTACGTCGAGGGCGTCGCCGGACGTATCGGCAAGCTCGGCGCCGGCGTCGTCCAGAACGTCTCGACCCTCTACACGAGCCGCGACCAGACGCTGCGCTCGCGCGACGGTCACGCCACCCTGATCCCGGTGGTCATGGCCGGCGACCTCGACCAGGCCGAGAAGAACGTCGACAGGCTGCACGCCGCGGTGGTCGCGAGCGCGCAGCCCGGCTTCACGCTCGCCCAGACCGGCGACGCCAGCCTCAACAAGATGATCGACACGGTGGCCAAGGGCGACCTCGAGAACGCCGAGGTGTTCGGCATACCGGCGGCCCTCGTCATCCTCGTCGTCGTGTTCGGCGCCCTGGTCGCGGCCGGCATGCCGCTCCTGCTCAGCATCGTGAGCATCGTGCTGGCCTTGGCCCTGACCGGCCTGATCGGCCAGGTCTATCCGATCAACACCTTCGTGCTGAACGTCCTCACGATGATGGGTCTCGCCGTCGGCATCGACTACACGCTGTTCGTGGTCTCGCGCTATCGCGAGGAGCGCGCCCACGGCCTGGACCGGATCGACGCCATCGCCGCGACCGGCGCCACGGCCAATCGCGCCATCTTCTTCAGCGGCATGACCGTCGTGCTCGCCATGCTCGGCATGGTCATCGTGCCGCTCGACATCACGATCGGCATGGGCCTCGGTGTGATGCTCGTGGTCTTCACGACCCTCGCTACGACCCTGGTGCTGCTGCCGGCCCTGCTCGGCCTGCTCGGCGACCGCGTGAACGCCCTGCGCCTACCGCTCGTCGGCCGCCTCGCGATGGACCGCGCGAGCGGTCGCTCGGGCCTGTTCGAACGCCTCGCCCACAGCATCATGCGGCGGCCCGCGGTGTGGCTCATCGCGGCGGTCGTCTGCCTGCTCGTGCTGGCCGCTCCGGTGCTCGCGATGAAGACCGGCAACACCAACATGACGGCCCGCTACCTGCCGGCCGACCAGTACGCCAAGCAGGGCTGGGACATCCTCGGGCGCGACTTCAGCCTGGGCAAGGTCGACCCCTTGCAGATCGTGGTCGACGGGCCGGCGGCCACTCCGGCCGTGCGTCGCGGCGTCGCGACGCTCGTCGCCGCCATGAAGCGCGACGGCCGCTTCGGCTCCGCCCAGACGGTGGTCGACAAGGCCGGCGACCTGACGGTGGTCACGACCACCCTGGCGGGCGACCCGGCCGGCGAGGCCGCCCAGGCCCTCGTCAAGCACGTACGCGCGGACATGGTGCCGGCCGCCTTTGGCGACGCGCCGGCCAAGGTGTATGTGTCGGGCAACACCGCCTTCGTCGTCGACTACCTCGCCTTCTTCCACCGCTGGCTGCCGATCGCCCTGACCGTCGTGCTGTCGCTCTCGTTCGTGCTGCTGCTCGTCGCCTTCCGCTCGATCGTCATCCCGGCCAAGGCGATCGCCATGAACCTGCTGTCGGTCGGCGCCTCGTACGGCCTGCTGGTGCTGGTCTTCCAGAAGGGCGTGGGCGCCCACCTGCTCGGCCTGACCAGGGTCGACACGATCGAGGCCTGGGTGCCGCTGTTCCTGTTCAGCCTGCTGTTCGGTCTCTCGATGGACTACCAGGTGTTCCTGCTGTCGCGCATCAAGGAGCGCTACGACCATACCGGCGACACGCGCGAGGCGGTGGCCTGGGGCGTGGGCCGCACAGCGAGCATCATCACCGGCGCCGCGGCGATCATGGTGTGTGTCTTCGCCGGCATGGCCGGCGGCCGCCTGGTCATGTTCCAGCAGATAGGCTTCGGCCTTGCCGTGGCCGTGCTGCTCGACGCCACCGTGGTGCGCACGATCATCGTGCCGGCCGCCATGGAGCTGCTCGGCGACTGGAACTGGTACCTGCCGCGCTGGCTCGAGTGGCTGCCGAACGTGAGCGTCGAAGGGCGTGGCGCGGCGGCGCCGGACGGCGTCGCCGCGCCGCCCGGCGACGGCCGGCCCCAGCCCTGGCCGGCTCCCGGGACGCTCGGCGGCACGGTCAACGTCGCCGGCAAGTAGCGTCGGCTCGGACGGCCGGAGCGCACCCGCCGGCCGGTCGGTGAAGGCGCGAAGCGACGGGGGCGCCGGAGTACCCCGCCCTCGTCGCTTGCGGGCTCCTACCTGGCGACGTCGATCTCGAGGTGGCTGGCACCGCCGGTGAAACGCAGCTCGTAACCGTCGCTCGCCTGGGCGAAGTCCGGGGTCTCGATGCGGCCGCGGCCGCCGATCGCGTGTTGCGCGCGGCTGTCGAGCTCGATCTGACTGGCGCCACCGCTCACGTCGGCGCGCAGGGCGCAGCCCATGGGGCGGTGGAGGTGGACGTGGCTGGCACCGCCGGAGATGCGCACGGGCACGACGCCGGCCGGCGCCGGCAGCCACATCTCGACGTCGCTCGCGCCGCCGTCGACGTCGAGCGAGCGCAGCTCGAGGCCGCGGAGGTCGGCCGTCAGCTTCCACATGCCGCCCTTGAGCGCGATCTCCCAGGGCACGGCGGGGTTGAGTCGGAGGTCGGTCCTGGCCACCCGCCAGTCGAACGGCAGGAAACGGCGTTTCTGGCCGATCGTGACTGTGCCGCCGTCGACCGTGATCTGCGGGGGCGCGTCGAAGGTCGCGTGGTAGAGATCGGTCAGCGAGTCGTCGACGCGGATGTCCACCCGCGCGGCGCCTTTGACGATCACCAGCCGGCCGAGAGTGACACCGGCGAGCGGCGCGCTCGCGTCGGTCGCCGTCACGGTGGCGGCGCCGTCGCCGCCGGCGTCCGCCGGTCCCTGCACGCTGCGCACGAGCTCCTCGTAGAACAGCCGCACGCCGCGCAGGTAATCGCGGATCACCTCGATGTGGTCGGGAGCGACGCCCTCGAGCTGGGCGCGTCCGGCGAGCTCGACCTCGCCGTACAGGCGGGCGCCGAGCTCGCGGGTCGCCGCGGTCGACGTCACGAGCACGCGGCGGCGGTCGGCGGGGTCGGCCACGCGGTTCGCGTAGCCGCCGCGCTCCATGCGGTCGAGCACGGTCGTGATCGCGCCCGGCGACAGTCCGCTCTCCTCGGCGAGCTCGCCGGCCGTCACCCTGCCGCGGCGGTAGATGATCCCCAGGCAGCGCAGGTCGGTGCGGTTGAGCCCGAACTTGGTGGCGACCGCCTCGTCGAGGCTGTCGGCCGCCCGGCGCAGCTCGCCGAGCTCCCCCCCGACCTCGTCGATCAGCTTGTCCGCCTTGCTTGCCAATGTCGCCTCCAGAACGGGGAAGAGATGGAGAGAATATACCACAGAAGAAAAGTTTGACACTCAAAATATCTTGGAACTAAACTGTGACCGTTCTGGAAACGTTCCGGCCTGGTCCGCGAGCATTCGCGGGACCGGCCGGCGAGCGAAGGATGACGACGCATGAGTGACACCGCGATCGCAGCGAAAGGATTGGTGAAGACGTACCCCAAGGGGGTGCGCGCCTTGGACGGCGTGAGCTTCGAGGCGCAGCCGGGCAGCGTGTTCGGCCTCGTCGGCCCGAACGGGGCGGGGAAGTCGACCACGGTGCGGATCCTGACGACGCTGTCACGGCCCGACGAGGGCGCGGCTCAGGTGGCCGGCATCGACGTGCTGCGCCACCCCGACCGCGTGCGTCGCGCGATCGGCTCCGTGGCGCAGAAGTCGGGCGTCGACGTGCAGGCCACCGGGCGCGAGAACCTGCGCCTGCAGGGCCGCCTGTACGGCATGACGGGTCGCGAGCTCGAGGCGCGCGTCGACGCCATGCTCGAGCGCTTCGACCTGGCCGACGCCGCGCGGCGCGTCACCCGTACCTACTCGGGCGGCATGCAGCGCAAGCTCGACGTGGCCATGGGCCTGATCCACCGGCCCGCCGTGCTGTTCCTGGACGAGCCCACCACCGGGCTCGACCCCGCGGCCCGCGCCGACATGTGGCGCGAGATCGAGCGCCTCGCCGCCGAGGAGGGTCTCACGATCCTGCTCACCACGCACTACCTGGAGGAGGCCGACCGCCTGGCGCGTCACGTGGCGATCGTCGACCAGGGGCGCATCGTGGCCGAGGGCACGCCCGACGCCCTGAAGAGCGAGCTGCGCGGCGACGCCGTGCACGTCGAGCTCGGCGTCGCCGATGCCAACGGTCGCGTGACGGCGGCCCTGGGCCGCGTCGAAAGCGTCCGCGACGTGACGATCGAGGACGGCCGGATCGTGCATGCCCGCGCCGACGACGGCGCTCGCGCGGTGCCGGTCATGCTCCAGGCCCTCGAGGCGCAGGGCGTGCCGGTGGTCTCGGTCACGGTCGCCCGGCCCTCGCTCGACGACGTCTATCTGAAGTACACCGGTCGGCGCTTCGCCGACGCCGACACGGCCGCGGAGGTGGTCCGATGACAGCATTGCGCCACACGCTCTACCTGACCGCGCGCCAGGTACGCAACTTCCTGCGCCAGCCCTGGTTCGTGGGTCTCTCGCTGGCGCAACCGATCATCTACCTGCTGCTCTTCGGCGCCCTGTTCAAGAAGGTCGTCGAGATCCCCGGCTTTGCCACGCACTCCTACATCACGTTCCTCACGCCGGGCATCGTCGTCATGAGCGCCATGTTCGCCGGCGGCTGGAGCGGCATGGGCGTGATCGACGATCTCGACCGCGGCGTCATGGACCGGTTCCTCGTGGCGCCGACGAGCCGCGGCGCGATCATGCTGGGCCGGGTCACGCCGCAGGTGCTGACCATCCTCATCCAGACCGCCATCATCGTGGGCCTTGCGCTGCTCGTGGGCGGTCGCTTCGCCGGCGGCTGGGGCGGCGTCGCCGTGCTGATCGTCGTCTCGGCCCTGCTGTCGATCGGCGTCGCCTCGCTGTCGAACGGCGTCGCCCTGCTGCTGCGCAAGGAGGAGTCGGTGATCGCGGCGGTCAACATGCTCCTGCTGCCGCTGATCTTCCTGTCGTCGGCCTTCCTGCAGCAGGACCTGGCGCCCCAGTGGATCCAGGACATCGCCCGGTACAACCCGGCCAACTGGGCGATCCAGGCGGGCCGCACGGCGCTCATGAACGGCCCCGGGTCGAGCGGCGTGCTCAGCCATACCCTGTATCTGCTGGTGTTCTCCGTGGTCTGCACCTGGATCGCCACCCGCGCGTTCCGCGCCTACCAGCGCTCGGTATGAGCAGCCTGAGCGCCTCGCTCGCCGCGGAGACGGCCATCCAGGCCAGGTCGCTCAGCAAGTCGTACAACAACGTCTCGGTGCTGAAGGACCTCAGCTTCAGCGTGCAGAGAGGGACGGTCTTCGCCCTGCTGGGCAGCAACGGCGCCGGCAAAACGACGACGATCAACATCCTGACGACCCTCATCAAAGCCGACGGCGGCACGGCCACGGTGGCCGGCTACGACGTCGCCGCCCGGCCGGGCAAGGTGCGCGGCGAGATCAGTCTGACGGGGCAGTTCGCCGCCGTCGACAACCGTCTGACCGGCCGCGAGAACCTGCTGCTGATCGGTGACCTGCGCCACGTCGCCGACTCCGCCGGGACGGCCGCCGACCTGCTGCGGCGGTTCGGCCTGGAGGAGGCGGCCGATCGCGCTGTGTCGACGTTCTCGGGTGGCATGCGCCGGCGCCTCGACATCGCCATGAGCCTGATCGGCAGTCCTGCCGTCATCTTCCTGGACGAGCCTACCAGCGGCTTCGACCCGGCGGCCCGCAACGAGATGTGGCGCACGATCCGCACGCTGGCCGCGGGCGGGACCACGGTGTTCCTGACGACACAGTATCTCGACGAGGCCGACGAGCTCGCCGACGACATCGCGGTCCTGCACCAGGGCGGGATCGTCGCCCGCGGAACGGCCGGCGAGCTGAAGAAGCTCGTGCCGGGCGGGCTGATCGAGCTGACGTTCCCCGACGACGAGACCCGTGACGCCGCCGGTGCGGCGCTCGGCAAGGGCTACGCGCCGGCCAGACGCGAGGGCGCGCGGCTGACGATCGCCACGGACGGCTCCGCGGCTCAGGTCGCCCGCGTCTTCGCGGCGCTCGAGGACGCTCGGATCGAGCCGACCGAGTTCTCCCAGAAGGTGGCCACACTCGACGACGTGTTCCTCAAGATGACCGGCGCCGACGGGGGGGAGGAGCGATGACGCGCGCGCTCGCAGACACCTGGACCCTGGCCAAGCGCAGCCTGCGCCATATCACGCGCAGTCCCGACACCATCATCACCGTGCTGCTGATGCCGATCGCACTCATGCTGCTGTTCGTCTACGTGTGGGGCGGGGCGGTGGGACGGCAGACGGGCGCGGCCAGTTACGTCGACTTCATCGTGCCGGGCATCGTCGTCATGACGGTCGTGAGCGGCATTGCGTACGCCGCGGTGCGCCTCAGCATGGACGTGCAGAGCGGCATCATCAATCGCTTCAGGACGATGCCGCTCGCGCCGTCGTCGATCCTCGGAGGGCAGGTGGCGTCGTCCACCCTGTCCAACCTCTTCTCGTCCCTGGTGGTCCTGTCGGTCGCGTTCGCGATCGGCTTCCGGTCACACGCCGGCGTGGTGGCGTGGCTGGTCTTTGCCGCGATTCTGCTGCTGTTCACGCTCGCGACGACCTGGCTGGCCATCTTCTTCGGTCTGCTCGCCAAGACGGTGGAGGGGGCCGGCGCGTTCAGCTACGTGCTGCTCCTGTTCATCTTCATCAGCCCCGCGTTCGTGCCGACGAGCTCCATGAGGCCCTGGCTGCGGGGCTTTGCCGAGCACCAGCCGATGACGCCGGTGGTCGAGACGATGCGTTCACTGCTGGTCGACGGGACGGCTGGTCCCAGGGTCTGGGCGGCGCTGGCGTGGATCCTCGGCATCCTCGTCGTCTCGTACCTTCTGTCGGTGGCCGTCTACCGCCGCAGGACGATCGTGGTCACCACGTAGGCGGGCGGGCATCTCCGCGGCGAACGGCGCCCGGCGCTGCAAAGCGCCGGGCGCCGGGTATCAAGCGGACGAGTGGACGCCGGGCGTGTGCGGGACGAAGGCCTTCGGGTCGTAAACCGCTGTGGGGAGGTCGTCCTCCAGAGAAAGCTCCACACTCGCGCCTCGCGCGCGGGGGAGCTCCCGCCCCGGCGTTCGCTCGTTCCCCGCAGTCCCGCTCCGACGTTCGCTCGTTCCTTCGAGCTCCCGCCTGCGCGTTTGCCCGTTCCCTAGAGCAGGCCGCTGAAGTTGCCTGTGCCCCAGGGCGAGGCGGCCACCGCGTCGGCCACCGCGTAGGCGTTGTCGCCGGCCCGCAGCGCCGCGAGGATCTGCCCGTAGTAGCCGTTGCGCAGAGTGGCGATCGTCGCCACGAATCCCTGCGCCCAGCTCACGTAGGCCTTCACCCCGACTGAGTTCATCGAGGTGGCGCCAGGCTCGGGCATGGTGGTATCGAGCGGGTTGTAGTGGGCGGTGTTGTGCCAGTGGCCGCCCTCGGCGAGCTCCCAGGCGGTGACCGCGGCCACGTTCTGGCTCGTGAGCGGCATACCGAGCTGCTCGAGCAGCGCCTTGGCCCAGGTGATGGGCGTGTAGCTGTTCGACAGGGGCACGGGGGAGAGGGTGCCGCCGCTGGGCCGGCCGCGGTCGATGATCTTCTCGATCTGACCGACGAGGTTCTCGAGGATGGCGCGCCGCTGCGCGATCTTGTCGGACATGGCGAGGCGCTGGGCGTCGACCGCCTGCTGGGCGGCCTCGGCGCCCGCGCGCTTCGTGGTGAGCGCGGCGGCGAGGTGGCCGACCTGGTCGTTCAGGGCGGCCACGGTCGCCTCGGTGCGGCCGTCCTGCTCGGTGAGCTTGCGGTAGAAGGTGATCTGGGTCTGCACCTGGTCGAGGCTGGCCGAGCCGGCGAGCACGTCGAGGAACGAGAACGACCCCATCTTGTACATGGCCGCCAGGCGGGCGCCGAGCAGGGCGCTCTCCTGCTGCAGGTCGGTCTGCGTCTGGGAGTACTCGAGGCGCGTCTGGGACAGGCTGGC
Source organism: uncultured Actinomycetes bacterium (assembly GCA_963767005.1). Taxonomy (GTDB): domain Bacteria; phylum Actinomycetota; class Thermoleophilia; order UBA2241; family UBA2241; genus Bog-752. The sequence goes on along the minus strand of CAVYCN010000006.1, from coordinate 82,567 downwards.
GTCGATGGCGGTCAGGTGCGCCTCGGCCGCCTCGTACGCGCGGTGGATGACCTGCATCTGGGCCTCGAGCCGGGCCATCTGCAGGCGCTGGGCGTGAGCCGCGGTCTCGAGGCCGGCGAGGGTCTTGGGCGTCTGGACGGCGACGATCGCCTGGTCGGCGCGCGCGCTCGACATCGCGACCGTGCCGAACAGCACGGCGATGCCCAGCACGACGGCGGCCGCCGTCGAGAGGGTGCGCCTGCGCCTCGACCGGTCCATGCCTGATGTATCGGTCGCCGCGCGAAGGTCTTTACCGGACGGCCGGACGGTGGCCGCCGCGGTCTGGGACGAGGGGCGAAGAGGAGGCTGTCGAGGGCAGGCGCCGGGCTAGCCGAGGCGCCGCGTCGCCCTCACGTCACACTTCTGCCAGGCTCTCTCGTTGTCGTTGCACTGCTCGTCGGTCATGAGGCATCGTTCGCTCGTGCCGGCGACCCACTCGAAGTGCATCGTCCCGTGGCAGGTCGGACACTCCTCGGGCGCCTTGGGTGGAGCGTCGAGCGTGCACCCGCAGTAGGGGCAACAGACGGGCATAGTGACCCCCTTCCATGGCTCGGTTCACCCCTCGATGGTACTCCGTCGGCTCGCCCTGTGGTAGCCGTTGAGCGCGCTCGAAGCCGACGCTGTTCGCGGTCGATTGCAGCGAGAAGCCGTCCGGGTGCGGACGCCGCGCTCGCGCCGGCGGCGCCGCGACGATAACATTGGCACCCGGGCGGCCGGGGTGGTTCGTCCACCCTCGCGAGGTTCGCACGGCGCTCGTCGCCGCGGCGGCAGCCGTCCGCCATCTGCCCGGTCAGCGAACGCGAGGTCGGCATGTTCGAAGTCCTCTCCAACGAGGAGATCGCTCCTCGCCTGCACCGCCTGATCGTCTCGGCGCCGCGCGTGGCCCGCTCGCGCAAGCCCGGCCAGTTCGTCATCGTGCGCGCCGCCCCGGGCGACGAGCGCATCCCCCTGACGATCGCCGACGACGACCCCGAAGAGGGCACCATCACGCTCATCATCCAGGCCGTCGGCATCAGCACCGAGCGCATCTGCGCCGTGGCCGCCGGCGGCGAGCTGGCCGACGTGGCCGGACCTTTGGGTCAGCCCACCCACATCGCCCGCCTCGGCCGGGTGGTCTGCGTGGGCGGCGGGGCCGGCACCGCCGTGCTCTACCCGCTGGCCAAGGCCCTGGCCGCCGCCGGCAACGAGCTCATCACGATCATCGGCGGGCGCAGCGCCCCCTACGTGGTGCTGGCCGACGAGCTCGGCGCCTTCTCATCAGAGCTCTATCTGACGACCGAAGACGGCTCCCTGGGCGAGACCGGCTTTGTCACGGCGCCGCTGGCGCGGCTGCTGGCCGAGACCGGCGAGCGCCATCCGGCGGCCGTCTATGCCGTCGGTCCGGTGCCCATGATGAAGGCCGTCTGTGCCCTCACCGCCAAGACCGCGACCGCGACCGTGGTCAGCCTCAACCCGCTCATGGTCGACGGCACCGGCATGTGCGGCGGCTGTCGCGTCACGGTCGGCGGCCAGACCCGCTTCGCCTGCGTCGACGGCCCCGAGTTCGACGGCCTGCTCGTCGACTTCGACGAGCTCGCCGGCCGCCAGGCCACCTACCACGAGCTCGACAGCCACGGCTGCCGCCTGGTGGCCGCCGCCGACGCCCTGGTCGAGGCCGACGCCGCTCCTGTTTCCACCGCCCCGGCCCCGTCCGCCGCGGTCGCCGAGCCTGCCCCTGGCGCGACTCCCAGAGCCGCAGCCGCGACCCCCGCCGCCGCGCCCGAGCCCGCCCCCGCGACCCCCGAGGTCGAACTGGTCCCCGGCGCCCCCCTGACGGCCAAGCAGCGCATGGCGATCGGCCGCGTCGCCATGCCGGCCCAGGACGCCGCCCGGCGCGCCCACAACTTCAGCGAGGTCAACCTCGGCCTGACGGCCGCCGACGCGATCCGCGAGGCCAACCGCTGCCTGGCCTGCAAGAACTCACCCTGCGTGGCCGGCTGCCCGGTCGAGGTGCGCATCCCCGCCTTCCTGACCGCCCTGGCGGCCGCCGACTTCGCCGCCGCCGCCCAGCTGCTGCTCACCGACAACGCCCTGCCGGCCACCACCGGCCGGGTCTGCCCCCAGGAGACCCAGTGCGAGGGCGTCTGCCTGCGCGGCAAGAAGGGCGAGCCCGTGGCGATCGGCTGGCTCGAGCGCTTCGTGGCCGACTGGGCCGCCGAGCACCTGCCCTTCGAGGTCCCCGAGGTCACGCCCTCCGGCAAGAACGTCGCCGTGGTGGGCGCCGGCCCCGGTGGGCTGACCGTGGCCGGCGAGCTCGCCCGCGCCGGACACAAGGTCCACGTCTTCGAGGCCTTGCACGACACCGGCGGCGTGCTGCGCTACGGCATCCCCGAGTTCCGCCTGCCCAAGAAGATCGTCGATGCCGAGGTCGCCAACCTGCGCCGCCTGGGGGTCGAGATCGAGTGCGACGTGATCGTCGGGCGCACCCTCACCGTCGACCAGCTCGCCGCCCAGTTCGACGCCGTCTTTGTGGCCAACGGCGCCGGCCTGCCGATGTTCTTAAACGTGCCCGGCGAGAACCTGAAGGGCGTCTACTCGGCCAACGAGTACCTGACCCGGGTCAACCTCATGGGCGCCTGGCAGGAGCGCGAGGGCGGCACGCCGATCATGCGCGCCGCCCGCGTCGTGGTCTTCGGCGGCGGCAACGTGGCGATGGACTCGGTGCGCACCGCCAAGCGCCTGGGCGCCGCGGCGGCGATCTGCGCCTACCGGCGCACGCGCGCCGAGATGCCGGCCCGCATCGAGGAGATCGCTCACGCCGAAGAGGAGGGCATCGACTTCCACTTCCTCGTGGCGCCGCTTGGCATCGAAGGCGACCAGAGCGGCTGGGTGCGCGCCGTGCGCCTGCAGCGCATGGCGCTCGGCGAGCCCGACGACTCCGGTCGGCGGCGGCCGGTGCCGCTGCCCGGATCCGAGTTCGAGCTGGCCTGCGACGCCGTGGTCGTGGCCCTGGGCACGGTGGCCAACCCGCTGCTCACCGAGGCCACCCCGCAGATCGCCACCAACCGCTGGGGCAACATCACAACCGACGAGCACCACGCCACCAGCCTGCCCGGCGTCTGGGCCGGCGGCGACATCGTGCGCGGCGGCGCCACCGTGATCCTGGCGATGGGCGACGGCAAGGCCGCGGCCCGCTCGATCGACGCCTACCTGCGCGGCCAGAGCAGCGCGGCGGAGCCGACGCAGGACGGCGGGGCCTAGCTCGCGACTACGAGTCGCACGTTCAGCAGCGGTGTGCCCGTCGCGCCCCAGAGGCGCAGCCAGAGCGGCAGGTACATCTCGAGGCCGCGTGCCGCGGTCAGGTCGCCGAGGTCGACCACGCGCGCCCAGTCCAGCCAGTCCCTGAGCACGTTGTCGGCCACCCAGGTCCGGGCGTCGTGGTCGTTGCCGGCCACGAACAGGTCGGTCTCCTCGCCGAGCCGTCCGGGATCGACCATCACGGCGACGGTCACTGTGTTCAGGGCCTTGACGACGCGCGCTCCGGGATAGGCGGCCTGGATCTGCTCGGCCAGCGAGTCGTCGTTGCAGATCGACAGGCGCGGCGGCATGCCGTGCGAGAAATCGAGCGGGTTGGACAGGTCGAGGATGATCTTGCCGTCGATGTCGGCCTGCTCTGCGGCCGCCAGGGCGGCGAGCGAACCCGTGCCGGACGTGGCGTTGATCAGAAGCTCGCCGAAGGCCGCCGCTTCGGCGAACGTGCCCGCCGCCGCCGGCCGGCCCTGGTCGTACTGGGCGGTCGCCCACACGCCGGCCGCCGCCAGGACGCCGCGCTCGCCGAGGTCCTTGGGCGCGTCGGGGTCGCGCGCGCTGATCATGACCTGCTGGCCGACGGTGAGCAGACGCTCACCCAGGGTCTGGGCTACGATGCCCGAGCCGATGATGCCGATGTTCATGGCGCCCTCCGTGACGGTGAGCCAGGGACCGCCTCGGTCGCCGGGGGCCGCGGCGCGACTGCACTGTACCCGCGCGGGGTCGCAACGAGCCCGGTGCCGCCGCCGGGCCGGGACCCCGGGCCGTGAGCGGGCAGCGGCCACGAGGTGTATCGTAGCGGGCCAGGAGAACGTAGCTGTACGACGGTCCGCGGCCGGCACGGCCGGCTCGAAGTGGGGAGCCATCCATGAGCGACAGCATCGACCCTTCTGGCGCGTACGGCATCAGCGCCGCCGACCTGCGGCGGTACGCCGACCTCATGCTACGCGCCGCGGTCAACCTCGAAGAGGGCCAGAAGATCCTGATCACCGGCGACGTGGCGCACAGCTACCTGATCGCCGCCCTCGCCGAGCGCGCCTACGCCTGCGGCGCGAGCGTCGCCGAGACGATCTACTTCGACGACCGGGTGCTGGCCGCCAAGGCCGGCGGCGCGCCGACCGATGCCCTCGCCACGAGTGTGCCGGCCTGGTTCGAAGCCGCCTACCAGAACGTCGTCGACGAGCGCTGGGCGCGCATCCGCACCCTCGGCGACCCCTTCGACGACCCCTACGCCGGCGTCCCGGCCGGACGCGCCAGCGCGCTTCAGACGGCGGTCGCGCTGCCCGCCTACCGCACCATCCAGGCGCGCGTGAACTGGAGCCTCTGTGCCTGCCCGACGCCCGCCTGGGCGCGGCGCATCTACGGCGAGCCCGACGTCGCCCGCCTCTGGCGCGACCTGCTCTCCGCGGTCCGCCTCGACGAGCCCGACCCGGTGGCCGCCTGGAGCGCGCGCCGCGACGAGCTCCAGGCTCAGGCGCGCCGCCTCGACGAGGCGGGCTTCGTCGCCGTGCGCTTCCGCGGCGGCGGCACCGACCTGCACATCCCGCTGCACGCCGACGCCCACTGGCAGCCCGCCTGGCTCACGACGAGCTGGGGTCGTACGTTCCTCTGCAATCTGCCGAGCGAGGAGATCTACGTCGCCCCCGACTTTCGCGGGGTGAGCGGCACGGCGGTCGTGACCAAGCCGGTCACAGTGAACGGCCAGCTCGTCACCGGGCTCGTCCTGCGCTTCGAGGACGGCCGCATCGTCGATGTGCAGGCGCGGACCAACGCCGACGCCGTGAAGGCCAGCATCAGCCAGGATCAGGGCGCCTGCCGGCTGGGCGAGGTGGCGCTCGTCGACTCGTCGTCACGGGTCGGACGCCTGGGCGTCGTGTTCAAGGAGACGCTGCTCGACGAGAACGCGGCCTGCCACATCGCCTGGGGCGCCGCCATCCACGACTCGTTCCCTGACGGTCTGCCTGAGGACCCGGCCGCCCTCGAGGCGCGCGGCGTGAACGAATCGGACGTGCACCAGGACGTCATGATCGGCGCTCCCGACGTGACCGTGAGCGGCGTGACCGCCGCCGCCGGCGAGCTGCCTGTGCTCGTACGGGAGCGCTGGGCGATCTAGCCGAGGCCGAGTTCCGCGGCGCGGCGGCCGTCGGCGTCGCGGTCCACGTTCCCTTCGTCGCGCGCCGCGCCGTACTCGCCGGGCTCAGCGCCCGCCCCATCGGGCTCAGCGCCCGCCTCGTCGCCGTCGCCCTGCGCGACCCGGCCGTCGCCGTCCCCGTTGCGACCGAGGAACTGAGTGCGGTAGAGCTCGGCGTACAGGCCGCCGCCGGCCAGCAGCTCCTCGTGACGTCCCCGCTCGACGACGCGGCCGTCGTCGAGCACGAGGATCTGGTCGGCGTCGCGCACCGTCGAGAGGCGGTGGGCGATCACGAGCGAGGTGCGGCCGGCGAGCGCGACCTTGAGGGCGCCCTGCACAGCGAGCTCGGACTCGGAGTCGAGGTGAGCCGTGGCTTCGTCGAGCACGACCACGTCGGGCGCCCTGAGCAGCAGGCGGGCGATCGCGATGCGTTGCTTCTCGCCGCCCGACAGACGGTAGCCGCGGTCGCCGACCACGGTGGCGAGGCCGTCGGGCAGCGACTCGATCAGCGGCATGATCTGGGCGGCGCCCAGCACCTCGGCGAGCTCGGCGTCGGTCGCGTCGGGCTTGGCGTAGAGCAGGTTGGCGCGGATCGTGTCGTGGAACAGGTGGACGTCCTGGGTGACCATGCCGATCGCCCCGCGCAGCGACGCGAAGCTCGCGTCGCGCACGTCGACGTCGTGGATGCGCACCGCACCCTCGTCGACGTCGTAGAGGCGAGGCACGAGCTGGCTGATCGTCGTCTTGCCGGCGCCCGACGGTCCGACGAGGGCGACGAGCTGACCCGGCTCGGCCGTGAAGCTCACGCCGTGCAGCACCTGTTGGCCGGGCGTGTCGTTCAGCACGGCGACCGACTCGAGCGAGGCCAGTGAGACGTCGCTGCTCGTGGGGTAGGCGAAGCCGACGTGATCGAACTCGACGCGGGCCGGTCCGCGCGGCAGCGTCGCGGCATCGGGTCGCTCGGCGATCATCGGCGGCAGGTCGAGCACCTCGAAGACCCGGTCGAACGACACGAGCGCGGTCATGAGGTCGACGTTGATGTTGGAGAGCGCCGTGAGCGGCCCGTACAGCCGGTTGAGGTAGGCGACGAGGGCGACGACCGTACCGACGTCGAGCGCGCCGTGCACGGCGAGCACGCCGCCCCAGCCGTAGACCAGCGCGGTGGCAAGCGCCGCCGTGAGCAGCAGGGCGACGAAGAAGAAGCGCCCGTAGATCGCCTGCACCACGTCGATGTCGCGCACGCGGGCGGCCTTGTCGCTGAAGGCCGCGCTCTCGGCCTCGGGGTGGCCGAAGAGCTTGACGAGCAGCGCACCGGCCACGTTGAAGCGCTCGACCATGCCGTTGTTCATCTCTGCCGTGAGCTCGTAGCGTTCGCGGGTGATCGCTTGCAGCCGGCGGCCGAGCCAGCGGGCCGGCAGCATGAACACCGGCAGCAGCGCCAGCGCGACGAGCGTGAGCTCCCACGACAGCACGAACATGATGACGAGCACGATGCCCACGCTGATGAGGTTGCCGATGACGCTCGACAGGACGTCGGTGAAGGCCTCCTGGGCGCCGGTCACGTCGTTGTTCAGGCGGCTCACCAGGGCGCCGGTCTGGGTGCGCGTGAAGAAGGCGAGCGGCATGCGTTGCACGTGGTCGAACACACGTGTGCGCATGTCGTAGATGAGCCCCTCGCCGACCCGGGCGCTGATGAAGCGCTCGACGAGCGACAGGCCGGCGTCGGCGATCGAGATGCCGGCGACCAGCAGGGCCAGCGCCACGATCAGGCCGGCGTCGTGGCCCAGGATGCCGCGGTTGATGATCTCGCGGTAGATGAGCGGGTTCGCCGCGCTCACGATCGCGTCGATCACGACAAGCACGAGGAATACCGCCAGGGGCCGTTTGTACGGGGCTACGAAGGTCAGGATGCGACGCGTCGTGCCCTTCGGGACGGTGGCGTCCTTGTCCGCCTTGCCGCCGCGGCGCATCGAACGCAGCGCCCCAAAGCCGCCGGGCCCCATCATGAGGCGGCCCCGTCCGGCGACGCCGGCTTGCCCCGCGCCGCCCGCGGGCTCGCGGGGGCGGGCTCGCCTCGCGGCCCCGGCGCACGTTCGAGCAGCGTGGCGAGCAGGTCGCGAAGCTGCTCGGCCTGGGGCCGCTCGAGCCGTGCGAAGAGCGCCTCGGCGCTGGCCCTGCGGGCCCGGCCGAGGCGCGCCACGAGCTCGTCGCCGGTGGCGGTGAGACAGACAAGGATCGAGCGGCGGTCGAGCGGGTCGGGCCGCCGCGACACGAGGGCGGCGGCCTCGAGCGTGTCGACCATCGTCGTCGCCGAGCGCGGCACGATCTCGAGGCGGGCGGCGAGCTCGCCGATGCGCAAGGGCTCGCCGGCGCGCGACAGCAGGCGCAGGGCGCGGGCCTGGCCGAAGGTCAGGCCGAACGGCTCGAGCTCGGCGCGCGCGGTGCGGCGCAACCGCCACGACGCGCAGGCCAGCAGCTCGGCGAGCTGGCCGACGAGGTCGGCGCCGGCTCGCGCCGGTCCGCTGGACGTCGCGGCGGTCGTCTGGGTGGTCATGGGTCTCTCCGTTCGCTCGAGAGCATCGTGCCGCTCACGGCACGACTGTGAGTCTACCCTGTTATGAGTTTGCCTCAACAATCGCCGGCACCGGCGCGCAGAGGCCTGGGGCGAGGCGGCGGGCCGGCCGGTCGACCAACGGTGGGGCCAGGCGGCAGCTCGGTCGACCGACGGTGCGGCGAGACGGCGGGCTGGGCGACCGACGGTAGGGCGAGGCGGGGCCGGGCGACCAACGGTGGGGCGAGGTGGCGGTGGGGAATAGGCAGGGGTGCCGCTGGCTCGAGAGGCGCGGAGGGGCGATGGCCGGCGCGGTCGGCCCGAGTCATGGTCGGGTCCGATCCGCCGGCTGTCGGCCCGCCGCACAGGAGCGGGTCCTCTTGCTCGGGCGGTGCGGCGGGCCGCTGCGCGGGCCGCCGGCCGCTACAGCTCGACGGTGTCGGGCGGGGTGCGCGGGTCGGTGAACCAGTCGCGCTCGTCGAAGTCGCCGTCGGTGATGGCGTCGAGCGGCATCTTCACGTACTTGCCGCGGGCCTCGACGGCGACGGTGCCGTCGCCGAGCACGATCTCGCCGCTGCCCTCGAACAGGCGGCTCGTGTCGCGCGTGATGCGGCCGACCACCCTGATCTCGCCGTCGAGCGGCACGGGTTTGCGGAAGCGCACGGTGAGCTCGGCCGTCACTCCCCAGGTGCCGGGGTGGGCGATCGTGACGGCGCGGCCGATGGTCTCATCGAGCATGGCCGAGGAGATCCCGCCGTGCAGGCGGCCGGGGTAGCTCTGGTGCTCGGGGCCCGGCCGGAACACGCCGAGCAGCTCGCCGCCCTCGAGCTCGTGGAAGCTGCCGTGCAGACCGGCTTCGTTCTCGACTCCGCAGACCAGACACATGCGGCTGACGTTCTGCGTACCGTGGACCGCGCGTTTCAAGCCGCGCCCCCTTACGGTCGCTCGGGCGCCGGCGCCGGGGTGTGCCCGGCGTCGTCTGCAGGACCGGTCGCCGTCGGCCGGGGCAGCCCCGGCGAGTCCGGCAGCATCGCGGCGAGCACGCCCAGCGGGTTGGCGAGGTCGATCGCCGGGTCGACGGCCACCTGGACGGCGAGGCCGTCGATCACGGCCGAGAGAAGCTGGGTGAGGCCGAGCAGCTCGGGATCGTCGAGCGCCCCGTCGGTCGCCCCGAGCCACTGCAGCTTCATGCTCCAGTACCAGCGGTAGAGCTGGGCGATCCGGAGCCGCAAGGCGTCGTCGCGCAGCACGTGGGGCAGCATCTCGAAGAACACGCAGAACTCGTCGGTGGAGCTCGCCATGCGCCCCATCTCCTCGATGAGCTGATGGGAGCGGCGCGCCGGGTCGACGTGCTTCATGCGGTTCAGCGAGGCGACGTACTCGTCGTGGATGACCGAGTCCAGCACCGCCGCCACGAGGCCGGCCTTGTTGCCGAAGTAGTAGGCGATCATCGCCTTGTTCTCGCCCGACGCCGCCGCCACGCTGTTCAGCGTGAGCGCGTGAAAGCCCTGGCTCGCGATGATGTGCTTGGCGGCCAGCAGCAGGTTGCGTGCCGTCGCGGGCAGAGTGGGGAGGGGGTCGTCGAAGTGGCGGCCCGACGGGACGTCGGCCTTGTAGCGCCGTGTGGTCGCCGCACGACGGTCGCGCCCGGCCGGGCCTGTTGCGGCACCCGCCCGACCCCCGGTCGACCGCCCTGCCGGCCTGGCGGTCGTGCTCTCGTCGCCGCTCGTCACGTCCTTCCCCCCGTGCCGTGGCTCGTTTCCGCGCTGCAGTCTGTCCGGCCGCCGTGGCCGTCCGCCGGCCCCCCCACCGTCCGCCGGCCCCCCACCGGCCGACCCAGGTTGACACTCCTTCCGCGCTGCGGTGGAATGGCTGGCTGATTGACCGGTCGGTTAGCCAGGGGGCCATCCTACCAGACCGGTCAATCGGCGAAGGGCCGCTGCGACCGTTCGCCGACGGCAGCGGACCGGTGCCACCGAGGCTTCGGCCGCTCGCGCGAACGTGGCGGATCGGCGCCGCCACAGCGCCGTCTGGAGGCTGGGAATGGGTCCATACGCCACGCTCTATTGGACGGTGAACGCGTGAGTCACGTGCGTGAGGCGGCTCGTCGTACGCCCGTCCTGTGCGAGACCGAGGTCCTGGTGGTGGGCGGCGGCCCGGGCGGCCTGGCGGCCGCCCTGGCCGCCGCCCGCGCCGGCGCCCACACCACGCTGCTCGAGCGCTACGGCTGCCTGGGGGGCGTGATCACCCAGGTCGGCGTCGACACGATCGCCTGGTACCGCCACGAGGGCACGGTCGACCTGCGCGGCATCGGTGTCGAGCTCGAGCGACGCGCCGCGGAGATGGGCGCCACGACGCCCGACGCGCAGTCGTGCAGCCAGGCGCTCGACCCCGAGCTCTTCAAGGTGGTGGCCGACCGCGTCGTCGAAGAGGCGGGGGTCGAGCCGTTGCTGCACTGCCTCGCCGTCGAGCCGCTCGTCGAGGGCGGCCGCGTCAGGGGAGTCATCACCGAGAGCAAGTCGGGGCGTCAGGCCGTGCTCGCCGCACGGGTGATCGACGCGACCGGCGACGCCGACCTGGCCTGCCGCGCCGGCGCGCCCTGCCGCACGATCGCGCCCGGCGAGTCGCTCGGCGTCACCGTGATGTTCTCGTGCTCGGGCGTCGACAAGCGCCGGTTCCTCGATCATGTGGCGATCGTCGCTCCCACCTACGGCGACTGGACGAGCGGCTGGCACGTCGAGACGACCGGCAAAGAGGACGACCTCTTCAGCCCCTATCTGCAGGAGCCCTTCGACCTGGCGCGCAAGGCCGGTGTGATCCCCACCGACGTGCAGGGCATCGGCGGCACCTGGGGCCACGTCAGCGACGACGGCGAGGTGAGCTCGCTCAACCTCGTGGTGATGGGCGGCTACGACGCGACCGACGTGCGCGACCTGACGCGTGCCGAGATCGAGGGGCGGCGCCGGGCGCTGCTGGCAATCGAGGCCCTGCGCCGCTTCACGCCCGGGTTCGAGCGCGCCCGGCTGCGTGCCTTCGGCATGACCCTGGGCGTGCGCGACTCGCGCAAGATCGTCGGGCGTTACGAGCTGACCGGCAACGACGTGCGGGGCGAGGCGCGCTTCGCCGACGCGGTCGGCGTGTTTCCCGAGTTCATCGACGGCTACGGCCTGCTCGTGCTGCCGACGACCGGCCGCTACTTTCAGGTGCCCTACGGCGTGCTCGTGCCCGAGGGTGTCGAGAACCTGCTGGTCGCGGGGCGCTGCGTCGCCGGCGACCGCGTCGCGCACGCCGCGACCCGCAACCAGATGTGCTGCGCGGTGACCGGCCAGGCCGCCGGGGTCGCCGCCGCCGTGTCGCTGAGCGGCGGCGGCACCAGCGCCGTCGACGTCTGCCGCGTGCAGGCGGAGCTTGGTCGGCAGGGCGTGTGGCTCGGCGCGTGAGCTCAGCGCGGCGGGGGAGCCGTGACCGGCACTCGACGAGCGCACATCTGTTGGCAGGGCCGCGGTGAAGCAAGCGAATCGCCGGTCCCGACGGGGGTTTGCCGAACAATGATTCTCTTACAGGCGTCTCGCCGCTAATCGAGTGGTTGATTCGTATTGCATGAAGGCAGGCCGCTGTGTATGGTGGCGGAGACTGATCGGGGCACGGCCGGCCCGTGGCTCTCGCCCCGTCGCAAGTGTGTGGAAGGGTCCAGTATCAGGGGGAGTGACGCCATGACGGATGAGCAGTACGCACGCGAATACGGGCAGCACCTCGTCGAGCAGGTGCTCACGGGGAAGATGACGCGGCGCCAGCTCTTGGTGCGCGCGTCGGTGTTCGGCCTTTCGGCCACGGTCGTCGGCCAGCTCCTGGCCGCCTGCGGCAGCTCCGGCGGCAGCACCGCCACGACGCCATCGGCGAGCGCCTCGGCGCCTGCGGTCGTCACCGGCGGCACCCTCAAGGCCATCATCCCGCCGCCGCTCAAGACGCTCGACCCGGTCACCATCTACGACCAGGGCGGCATCGTGCTCGTCTATCAGGTCGCCGAGTACCTGATCGACCTGAGCAACACCAACGCCCTCGTGCCCAAGCTGGCCGTCAAGTGGACGCCCAACCAGAAGGGCGACGTCTGGACGTTCGACCTGCGCCAGGGCGTCACGTTCAACGACGGCAGCCCCTTCGAGGCCGCCGACGTCGTGGCGAGCATCGAGCGGGTCATCAATCCCAAGAGCGGTTCGGGCGCTCTCGCCGCCCTCGCCGGCATCCTCTCGCCGGGCGGCACCAAGGCGGTCGACACGCACACGGTGCAGTTCAACCTCGAAAAGCCCTTCGCCGACTTCCCGTACCTGGTGAGCTCGTCGTCGTACAACACGGCCATCCTGCCGCGCAACTACGACGGCAACTTCCAGAAGAAGGCCGTCGGCACCGGCCCGTGGATGATCAAGAGCTTCGTGACCAACCAGCGCGTCACGATGGTCAAGAACCCGTCCTACTGGGGCAAGGACGCCCAGGGCCGCCAGCTCCCGTACCTCGACGAGCTCGACTTCATCCTCGTCACCGACGCCTCGGCGGCCAACCTGCAGCTGCAGTCCCACGCCGTCGACGTGCAGCCGCAGACCGTCTTCCAGGGCGGCCAGTCGGTCCTGAGCGACACCAACCTGCGCGTCGACGTCTACCCGTCGAGCGGTATCCGCGAGGTCGCCTTCAACGTCAACAAGACGCCGTGGCAGGACAAGCGCATCCGCCAGGCCGTCGCCTGGTGCCTCGACCGCAACGCCATCAACAAGGCGCTCTACGGCGGCCGCAGCAACCTCGGCTACGACACCTTCTGGGAGCCGACGATCTTCCCGGGCAGCCCGACCCCGGCGGTGCGCAACGTCAACATCGCCAAGGCCAAGTCGCTGCTGTCGGCGGCCGGTCATCCGAACGGCCTCGACGTCACGCTGACCGTCGCCAACTACCTCGAGAACCCGGCCTACGCGCAGCTCATCCAGGCGCAGTGCAAGCCGGCCGGCATCAACGTCAAGATCAACGAGATCAGCTACAACGCGATCTACTCCGGCAGCAACAGCACCACGCCGTGGCTGAACGCGCCGATGGTCATCGTCGAGTGGGGCAGCCGGCCCACCCCGGGCGTCTACGCGCAGGCCATGCTCCTGCCGACCAGCGCCTGGAGCTCGTCGCACTGGAACAACCCCGACTTCGTCACTGCGTTCAACCAGTACGAGTCGACCACCGACGAGGCCACCCGCACGACGCTGGCCACCAAGCTGTCGTCGATCCAGCAGGACGAGACGCCGATCCTGGTCGCGTTCTTCATCTCGCAGCTGCGCACGCAGTGGAAGAACGTCTACGGCGTCCAGGGCCCCGGCTCGTTCTACTTCAACGCCGCGCAGGCGTACGTAACGAAGTGACCCTGAGCTTCACCGTCTCTTGCTGAGAAAGGCGTAGGGACCCGGGTATGGCACGATACATCGCGCGCCGGCTGCTGCTCATGCTGCCGACGCTGGTGCTGGTGTCGATCCTCGTGTTCGCTTTGTCCGAGGTGCTGCCCGGCGACATCGGCCGGGTCCGCCTGGGTCCCTACGCCACTCAATCGGCCGTCAAGGCGCTCGACCACAAGCTGGGCGTCGACCGGCCCATCTACGTGCGCTACTTCGAGTGGGCCGGTCACTTCCTGACCGGCCACCTCGGCAACTCGCTGCAGTACACCAACCTGTCGGTCACCTCGATCGTCTGGCACTCGCTCGGCAACTCGCTACTGCTCGGCGGCTTCGCGCTGATCATCATCGTGCCCACCTCGATCGCTTTGGGCGTGTTCGCCGGGCTGCACCGCGACAGCCCGCTCGACCGGGCGATCACGATCTTCTCGCTGTCGATGACGGTCATGCCCGAGTTCGTGAGCGGCGTCATCCTCATCGTGATCTTCTCGGTGGTCCTGAGCTGGCTGCCGTCCTACGCGATGCCCCAGACGCCGGGTCCGTTCATCGACCGTTTCTACTACCTGATCCTGCCGGCCATCCCGCTCATGCTCGTCGAGCTCGGCTACATCGCGCGCATGGCACGGGCCGGCACCGCCCAGGTCCTCGACCAGCCCTACATCCGCACGGCCACGCTGAAGGGCATGCCGCGCGCACGTGTCGTGTTCAGCCACGTGCTGCGCAACGCGATGGTGCCGACCGTCACCGTGATCGGCAGCCAGATCGGCTGGCTGATCGGCGGCCTCGTCGTGATCGAGACGCTGTTCAACTACCCGGGCATCGGCAACTACACGGTCAACGCCGCCCTCTTTCACGACCAGCCGCTGCTCGAGGCCTGCGTGCTCGTGATCGCTCTGATCTACATGGCCGCCAACCTGACCGCCGACATCGTCGTGGCCCTGCTCAACCCGCGTATCCGCAAGTCGACCTGACGTGGCGACGACCGGCACGACACCAGACCGGGGTGCGCTCGAGACGCAGGCCAACGCGGCCGCCGCGGCCGAGCAGCGCCGCCAGCGGCGCTACGTCCTGCGGACCCTGTTTCGCAGTCCGACGTTCCTGGTCGGTCTCGTCATCGTCGGCTTCTGGGTCTTCATGGCGATCTTCTCGACCCACGTGACGCAGAGTCCGACCACGCCGACCGGCGCGATCCTGGCCTCGCCCGGCGGCGGCCACTGGTTCGGCACCGACGACCTCGGCCGCGACGTGTTCGCCCGCACCATGGCCGGCGCCCGCAGCGTGCTCATCATCGCGCCGCTGGCCACCGTCCTGTGCCTGCTCTGGGGCGGGATCGTCGGCCTCGTCGCCGGATTCTACCGGGGCCTCACCGACGACATCATCATGCGCGTGGTCGACGCCTTCTTGGCGCTGCCGATCATCATCACGTCGATCCTCGTGATCTCGCTGCTGGGCCGGTCGTACGCCATCCTCATCCTTGTGATCGGCGCGCTCTTCACGCCGGTCGTGTCGCGTACCATCCGCTCGGCGGTGATCGGCGAGCGCGAGCGCGAGTACGTCATGGCGGCCCGTCTGCGCGGCGAGCGCTCGGCCTTCGTCATGGCGCGCGAGATCCTGCCCAACATCACGCAGCCGATCGTCGTCGAGGGCACCGTGCGCCTCGGCTACGCCGTGTTCACGGTGGCGACGCTCTCGTTCCTCGGCTTCGGCCTCGAGCCGCCGTCGTCCGACTGGGGCCTCGTCGTGGCCACCGAGCGCGGCGTCCTGCAGAGCTCGCCCTGGGTCGTGCTGTTCCCGGCCCTGGCGCTGGCGTCGCTTGTCATCGCCATCAACCTCATCGCGGACGGCGTGCGGACCGCCTTCTCGAAATGAGCGTCGTGGAGCCACAGCCCCCCGCGCTGGGCGGCACGGTCGCGTCGCTGCCGGCGGCGCTCGACGTGCGCGACCTCACGGTCACGTTCCATCGCCGCGGCCGCGACCTGCCGGTGCTCAAGGGCATCACGTTGCGCATCGAGCCGGGCGAGGCCTACGGCCTGGTGGGCGAATCGGGCTGCGGCAAGACCACCCTGGCGATGGCGGCCATGCGATACCTCGCCGCCAACGGCACGGTCGACGGCCACGTGCTGGTCGACGGCCAGGACGTGAGCACCCTGTCCGACGAGGCGTTGCGCAAGTGGCGCGGCGGCAAGGTCGCGATGGTCTACCAGGACCCCGCCACCGCCCTGAGCCCGGCCATGCGCATCGGCGACCAGCTCGCCGAGGTCTACCGCTACCACGAGGGCATGGACAAGAAGACCGCGCTCGAACACTCGCTCGAGAGCCTGCGGCGCGTGGCCATCCCCGACCCTGCCGCGACCCTGCGCCGCTATCCGTTCGAGCTCTCGGGCGGCCAGCAGCAGCGCGTCGTGATCGCCATGGCGCTTTCGGTCAATCCCAAGCTGCTCATCCTCGACGAGCCCACGACCGGGCTCGACGCCACGGTCGAAGCCGAGATCCTCGACCTGATCGAGGAGCTGCAGGGCCGCATCAACGCCGCCATCCTGCTGATCACCCACAACCTGGGGCTCGTGCGCCGCTTGTGCACCCGCGTCGGCGTGCTGTACGCCGGGCGCGTCGTCGAAGAAGGCCCGGCGCGCGACGTGTTCACCGACCCGCGCCACCCCTACACCATGGGCTTGCTGCGCTGCGTGCCGCGCCTCGGCATGAACAAGACCGACGCCGCCCTGCAGACGATTCCTGGGACGCTGCCGGCCCTGGGCGAGCCGCTCGAGGGCTGCGTCTACTCGGCCCGCTGCCCCATGGCCAAGCCGGTCTGCACCCGTCGCGAGCCCGACCTGTTCGCCTGGCCGAGTGACCTGGGCGAGCAGGGCCGTGCCGCCGCCGAGGCCATGCCGCCCGATCCCGCCGCCTTCTCGCCGCACGACGCCCAGCCGCTCGGCGAGGGCGCGCGCCACGCACGCTGCTACTTCGCCGCCGACGTGCCGCACATGCCGGCGACGACCCCGGTGCTGGCGACGAGCCTCGAAGAACGCGGCGGACACGAGGGCGACGTGCTCGACATCGAGAAGATGGTCCGCACCTTCCGCGACGGCGCCCGCAAGCTCACCGCAGTGAACGACGTCTCGCTCAGCCTGCGCCGTGGCGAGACGTTCGGTCTGGTGGGCGAGTCTGGCAGCGGCAAGACGACCCTGGCCAAGTGCGTCACCGGCCTCATCCCGGCCGACTCGGGCAGCGTCGCCTTCGAGGGCAAGGTGCTGAAGCCCACCGCCGGGCGGCGTTCACAAGAAGCCCTGCGCGCCATCCAGATGGTCTTCCAGAACCCGGACTCCACGCTCAACCCGGCCTGGAGCACGCGCAGCATCCTGACGCGCGCCGTGCGCAAGCTCGGCGGCGCCAGGAGCGGGTCGGTGCGCGCCAAGGTCGACACGCTGTCGGCCGGCGTACGGGTCGAGCCGCGCTTTCTGCTGCAGCGCCCGAACGACCTGTCGGGCGGCCAGAAGCAGCGCGTCGCGATCGCCCGCGCCTTCGCCGGCGACCCCACCCTGGTGGTGTGCGACGAGCCGGCCTCGGCGCTCGACGTATCGGTCCAGGCGAGCATCCTCAACCTGCTCGTCGAGCTGCAGACCCGCGAGCAGGTCTCGTACGTGTTCATCTCGCACGATCTCGCCGTGGTGCGCTACATCTCCGACCGTATCGGCGTGATGTACCTCGCCGAGCTCATCGAGGTCGGCTCGGCCGACGAGGTCTTCAACCCGCCGCACCACCCCTACACCGAGGCGCTGCTGTCGTCGATCCCCAAGCTCGACTTCGACAGTCCAAGCCAGCGCATCCCGCTGCGCGGCAGCATGCCGAGCCTGAGCGAGCCGCCCAGCGGCTGTCGCTTCCACACCCGCTGCCACCGGTTCCTGGGCGACATCTGTGTCGAGCAGGAGCCGCCGCAGCAGCAGGCCAGCGACGGCCACACCTACCGGTGCCACATCGCGCCCGCCGAGCTGCTCGCCGCCCAGACGGCCGAGCGGCAGGCCGACGCAGGGAACTAGCCCGAGCGAACGGATTGCGGGCGCGGACCGCCGGCGGGCGGCGCGCTAGCGCCGCGCGGCTGCGACTCCACGATCTCGGCGAGGGCCTCGACCACGGCGACGGCGTCGTCGACCACGACGGCGTCGGCCTTGCGCGCGATGGGGGCATGCTCGTCTGAGTTGACCGCCGCGACGAAGCCGGCCCGTTCGATCCCCCAGTACAGCGCCGGTGCGCCCGAGGCGGCCGCCACGACGCACACGAGCGGCGCGCTGCGTGCTCCCGAGGCGCCGACCAGTCGGTCGAGCGGCGCCCAGGCGTTCATCGCGACCGGGCGGCTCACGCCGAAGGCCGCCCCCATGCGGCGCGCCGCGGCGGCCAGGCGGGCGACGCCGTCGCGGCCGGCGCCGTAGCCGGCGACTACGAGAAAGCGGGCTCCCGCGAGGTCGCTGGCCGCCGCCGGCGCGACGAGCTCGACGTCGGCGAAGGGCTCAACGAGCGGACCTTCGTCGCCGAGAGAGGCGGCCGCGCTCCGCGCCGCCGCCGGCGCGGCGTCGCTCGACTCGCCGGCTGCGACCCCGTCCGGGCCGCCGGACAGCACGCGGTGCTCGGCAGGTGCTGCGGGCCGCTCGTCGGCCCAGGCGGCGTCGAGGCTCAGACACCAGGGTCGCCGCGTGAGGTCGAAGCTTCCGGTCAGGTGGCCGGAGCACACGGCGGCGTGGCAGCGCGCCGTCTCGCCGGCAAGGCGGAGGTCGACGACGCCCGTCAAGGCGCCGCCGCCGGCACGGCAGGCGAGGCGCGTGGCGAGCTCGGCGCCGGTCGAGCCCGGCCCGGCCAGGTAGAGGTCGGCGCCGGCGGCGCCGGACGCGAGCAGGCGCTCGACCATGAGCTCGGGTCGGCGGGCCGGCGTCGCGACGAGCCGCACGTCGCTGGTCGGTGCGAGGTCGGCGAGCTCGCGGCCGGCGACCGGGTCGGCGCAGAAGACGACGGTCTCGCCCGAGACCGTCGCGGCGGTCGTCGACAGGCCGTCGATGAAGGCGCCCAGGGCGCGCGCCTGACCGGCAGCGCCGGCGGTCGTGCCGTCGAGCAGGGCGACGAAGCGCAGCGCGGTGCCGCTCACGGCTTCTCCGCACGAGTGCCGAGTCGCCGGTCGTGGCGCCCGCTCACGACTTCTCCAGCAGAGGGCGCAGCCAGCCGTCGTAGAGGCGGCGCGCCGCGTCAGCCGGCGTCGCGCCGCCGACGAGCGCACCGGCGCGCGAGCGGTCGATCGTCTCGAGGCCGGTCAGCGCCACGCCGGCGCGCCCGAGCTCGGCGTCGAGGTCGACGCCGAGCTCGGCATCGCTCAGCACCTCGGGCGGCTCGTCGTGGTGGGCGAGGCGCTCCTTCAGGGTCGGCGCGCTCAGGCACGAGACCACGGCGTTGCCCACGCCGAGCACGCAGGGGCCGTTCAGGGTGAGCCGCAGCAGGCCGTCGTCGGCCGCGCGCGCGACGCGCACCCGGCCGTCTGTCAGGGCCGCGAGCTCGGTGACCTGGGCCAGGCAGGGCAGGCCGAGCGCCTCGGCGACGCGGAAGGGCACCGTGCCGCCGTCGCCGGGTCCGCTGCGGCTGCCGAGCACGACGAGGTCGCTGCGCGCGACGCGCCGGGCGTAGGCGGCGATCAGCGCCGCCACGGCGCCCGGCGCGAAGTCGAGGGCGGCCGCGTGCGGCCCGGGTTCGACCCGCGCCGTGCGTTCGTAGCCGAGCGCCCGTAGCGTGGCGAGGAAGGGGTCGACCTCGCGGCCGCCGACCGACAGCGCGGCCAGGGTGGCGCTGACGCCGGCGGCCGCGAGGTCGCGGCGCAGCCGCAGCGCCAGCTCGAGGGCGCTCTCGTCGAAGCAGTTGAGCACGCGCCTGACGAACCGCGTGTCGCCGGCGCCGGCCGCCAGGGCGGCCCACTCGGCGTCGCGCAGCGCCTCGAAGTCGGGCGTCACCTTGAACGCCACCAGGATGCGCAGCTCGCTCACGACGTTCGTCCTCGCGTCGCGCTCTATGCCGGCAGGATCGTGCCCTTGTTCATGATGCCGTGCGGGTCGAACCCCCGCTTGAGCGTCTCGAGCATGAAGTACGACGAGCCGTACTCGTCTTTCACCCACGGCACGCGTGCCTTGCCGATGCCGTGGTGATGCACGATCGAGCCGCCGCAGCGCAGCGTCTCCTCGCAGATGATCCTGATGATCGGCAGGTAGTACCTGGTGGGCTCGTCCTCGGGGCCACAGTCGACCAGGTTGTAGAAGTAGTTGAAGTACATGTTGGTGCCGTTGATGTAGCTGTGCGACGAGTGGCCGCCGAGCCTCGTCAGGTCGGGGATCTCGTTCGTGATGCGGCCGATGGCGGCCTCGTAGATGTCGTTGATCGCGCTCCAGTTGGCCGAGATCTCGGTCGTGCGGTTGACGTTGCGTGTCTGCCTGATGCGCTCGTCCTCGGCGGCGATCTTGTCGGGCCCCCAGCAGAGGTCGTTGAACCAGGTCTCGATGTAGCGGCCGTCGACCTGGTGACACTCGGGGTGACGGGCGACGATCGCCTCGATGCCCTCGACCGTGGCCTGCGCGATGCCGGCCGGTCCCTCGGCCATGAACAGCAGCACGCAGTCGCCGGGCGCGATGAAGTGCGAGAAGTGCAGGTCGGCGTCGCCGGGGTCGTAGATGCGCGCGACCGACGGCTTGTAGCCGCCGACCATGACCTCGCGCAGCGCCTCGAAGCCGACCTTCATGCCGCGATGCGTGTACCCCAGGAAGCTGTTGTTCTGCGGGAAGTAGGGGAAGAGCTTGACCGTCACCTCGGTGATGAAGCAGA
The DNA here is from genome assembly GCA_963767005.1 of uncultured Actinomycetes bacterium. Taxonomy (GTDB): domain Bacteria; phylum Actinomycetota; class Thermoleophilia; order UBA2241; family UBA2241; genus Bog-752. The sequence continues at coordinate 62,292 of CAVYCN010000006.1, read as the reverse complement.
GGGCGCCCTCGTTGCCGATCACGATGTGGCGGATGTCGGGGCCGGCCGCGCGTCGCGGCACGTTCTTGATGCGCGCCACGCGGCCGCCGGGGAACACCGCCTCGACGCCCACGACCATGTCCTCGATGCCGCCGTAGAGGGTCGAGAACTGGCCGATGCTGCGCGTCGCCGTGAGGCCGCCGAGGTGGGCGACCGGCTTGGACTGGGGCGAGTGGCCGGTCGTCAGGCCGAGCTCGCGGGCGCGGTCCTCGAGGGCCTGCAGCGGCACGCCGCACTGGCAGGTCGCCTGCATGTTGTAGGTGTCGATGTCGATGATGCGGTTCATCGGCGAGCCGTCGAGCACGATCGAGTCGGGCACGGGTGTCTCGAGGCCGCCCTCGGTGGCCGTGTGGCCGGTGCGCGGCACGACGTTCACGCCGTGCTCGTCGGCGAAGGCCAGCACGGCGGCGACCTGCTCCGTGCTGCGCACCATGACCACGGCCGCTGGCTGTGGCATGGTGTGCACGCCGAAGATGTTCTCGAGCTTACGGAAGTTGTCGACGCTGCTCTCGGCGAGGACGGCCGCGTCGGTGACCACGTCGGAGGCGCCGACGATGCGCTGCAGGCCCTCGACGATCGCTTCTCGGCTCAGCTGCATGATGGATCCTTCCGTGGCTCGGGGCTGGATCTGGTCAGTGGAAGATGGGGTACGACCGCTCGAGCAGCGGGTCGGTGGCCGTCCGGATGTCGCGGTAGACGGCGTCGTTCAGGGCGCGGTAGACGGCCGTGGCGTCGGCGCGCGGCGCGAACGACTCGCGCGCGCCGCTCATCGCGGCGGCGGCCGTGCCGAAGTCGGGGTGGACACCGGTCGCCACGGCCGCGCAAACGGCCGCCCCGAGGCTCGCGCCCGAGGCGCCGACCGTGCGCGCCGCCGGGATGCCGAACACGTCGGCGAAGATCTGCATGAAGAGCGGGCTGCTCGAGCCGCCGCCCGACACGACGATCGACTCGAGCGTGACGCCGAGCTCGGCGCACATCGCGTCGACCCGGTTCTTCATGGTCACGGCGATGGCCTCGAGGATGGAACGGTAGACGTGCCCCCGCGTGTGGCGCGCGTCGAAGCCCAGCATGACGCCCTTGCGGAAGGGGTGGTCCGCGGGCGCGAGCCAGTCGAGCACGGTCATCAGGCCGTCGCTGCCGGGCGGCACCGCGCGCGCCTCACGCTCCAGGTACTCCTCGCGCGACACGCCCTCGGCGACGGCCGCCCGGGCGAGCTCGTCGCCGAGCAGGTCGAGGAACCACGAGAGCGTCCACATGCCGCGGCGGATGCCGTGGCTCTCGTAGAGGTAGCGGTGCGGCACGCAGGCGAAGTTCGTCCAGAACTCGGTCGGCGTCTTGCGGTTCTCGCTGCCGTGCAGCATGGCCGCGATGTAGGTGCCGAGCGACACCAGTGCGGTGCGGTCGTCGAGCGAGCCCGCGCCGAGCGCCTCGACCGCCTTGTCGTTGGCCGTCTGCACGACCGGTACGCCGGCCGGCAGGCCGCTCGCGGCGGCCGCCGCGGGGGTGACGTAGCCGGCCACCTCGCCGGGGAGCTGCAGCTCCACCAGCATCTCGCGCGGGATCTGCCAGGCGTCGAGCACGGCCGGGTCGTCGCTCCACTGCCAGGTGTCGCTGTCGATCGGCCACTGGATCTCGATGTTGTTGGCGGCCGTGTCGCGGAAGCGCCCCGTGAAGCGGTGCGTGATGTAGCCCGACGAGGTCGTCACCCAGGCGGTGCCCGGCACCGGATAGGTCCAGGGCTGGTAGGCGCGCTCGTCCATCCAGCTCATGCCCGGCGCAGCGAGCGTGCCGTCGGCTTTCAGGAAGGCACGCTCGCAACGGATCGTGCAGAGGCCGATGCCGACGATGTCGGCCGGATCGCCGGGGAAGGCCGCCATGGCCTCGCGGCTGGCGGCACAGATCGAGTCCCACAGGTCGTCGTCGGGGTGCTCGACGATGCCGTTGCGCGGCCGGCTCATGGGCTGCAGCCCGCGACGGCCCTCGCAGACCACTGTTCCGCCGATGTCGAAGACGACGACCTTGGAGCTCTGCGAGCCCCCGTCGACGCCGACCAGGTACTTGGTGCCTGCCATCGCGTTCCAGCCTAGCGGACGAGGTAGCCGCCATCCACCAGCAGCACGTGGCCGTTCACGTAGTCGGACGCGCGGCTGGCGAGGAACACGACGGTGCCCATGAGGTCGGCCGGGTCGCCCCAGCGTGCGGTCGCGATGTGGTCGAGCACTCGCTGGTTGGTCACCGGGTCGCTGCGCGTCTGGCGGGTGATCTCGGTCGCGTAGTACCCGGGGGCGAGCCCGTTGACCTGCACGTTGTACTGGGCGAGCTCGTCGCAGTAGGCCTTGGTGAGGCCGGCGATGCCGTGCTTGGAGGCCGCGTAGGCCGGCGACCACTGCCCGCCCAAAAAGGTGAAGACCGAGCAGACGTTGATGATCTTGCCGCTGCGCTGGGGCACCATGTGGCGCGCGGCCTCGTGGCTCATCTCGAACGCGGCGGTGAGGTTGACCGCGATCGTGCGGTCCCAGAGCTCGCGGCCGAAGTCGAGCACGGCGGCCAGCGGGCAGACGCCGGCGCTGTTGACCAGGACGTCGAGGCGGCCGAAACGCTCTACGCAGGCGTCGACGACGCGCGCCGGCACGCCGGGCGCGGTGATGTCGGCCTTCATGAACTCGTAGCGCACGCCGGCGGCCGCGATGAGCGCTCCGGTGCTGCCGTCGTCGTCGACGATGCTCGGCACGAGCACGTTGGCGCCGGCCTTGGCGAGGGCCAGGGCGAAGGCCTTGCCGAGGCCGGTGTTGCCGCCGGTCACGATGGCGTTCCTGCCCGCGAGCGAGAAGAAATCCATCGCGAACTCGGTGATCTCCATGAAGCGCTCCTTCCGTGCCGGCCATGTGCCGAAAATTCGTCGTGTGTGCGCTCGCGGCGAACCTTCTGCCGTCGAAGGATGCCGCGACGACATTCTACGTCTTGCGCGGGCCCCTGTGCACGAACCCGCGAGCCGTCACCAGGGGGCCTTCGTGCATCGAGCCCGCGAGCCGTCACTCGGGGGCCAGCTCGGCCGGAAAGCCGGGCGCGCGCAGGTCGGTGCCCACCGCGTCTTCGAGCAGCTTGGCGACCATGGGCGACTGCGCGTCGCCGCCGTAGGTGGCCCGCGCCCGGGCGAAGATCTGCTCGGTCAAGCCGGCGAGCTCGAGTGGCACGCCGAACTCGTGGCCCATGCCCAGGGCGAAGTGCAGGTCCTTGCGGGCGAGGTCCATGGTGAAGTTGATGTTGTAGCTGCCGCTCAGGATGAGCTGGCCCTCGGTCTCGTGCACGAAGCTGTTGCCCGAGCTCGCCTTGATCACGTCCCAGGCGAGCTTCAGGTCGACGCCGCCGCGCTTGGCCAGCATGAGCGCCTCGCCGTCGGCCACCAGGTGGATGAAGGCCAGCATGTTGGTGATCACCTTGATCACCGATGCCTTGCCGAGCTCGCCGATGTAGAAGACGCGACCGCCCATCGCCTCGAAGGCCGGCAGGTGGGCGTGATAGACGGCCTCGTCGCCGCCGACCAGGACGGTGATCATGCCGGCCGCGGCGCGGTGCACGCCACCCGTGACCGGCGCCTCGAGCGTGGCCACGCCGCGCTCGGCGGCGAGGGCGGCCAGACGCTGCAGCTCGTGGGCGTCGTTCGTGCTCATGTCGATCCAGGTGCCGCCGGCGGCGAGGTCGTCGAGGACGCCGGCGGGGCCGGCCACCACGCTCGCCACGGCGGCGGGCGACGGCAGGCAGGTGATCACCGTGCCGGCGGCGCGCGCTACGGCTGCCGGCGAGTCGGCCCAGGCCGCGCCGGCCTCGAGCAGCGGGCCGGCCGCGTCGCGGTCGATGTCGTTGACGGTGACCGCGAAGCCGGCCCGCAGCAGGCTGGCGGCGAGGTGGCGGCCGAGACTGCCGAGACCGATGTAGCCGATCGTGCTGCTCACGGTGCCTCCGTTCCTGGCGTGGGACGCGGGCGGTCGCGGCGCTCCTCGCGCCGCGCCCAGAGGACGCTGCCGGGGTCCGCCCGGCAGATGGCGGCGATCTCGTCGAGCTGGTCGGCGGGCAGCAGCGGGCCGCGCGCGTGGTGCCGCGCGAGCAGCTCGTCGACTCGCGCGGCGGCGGCGTCGACCTCGGTACGACCTTCGGCGAGCCACTGGTCGTAGGAGAGCCGGTTCGAGACCGTCGGCAGGAAGTGCTCGCCGGCGCGGATGCGCCGCGCCGTGTCCTTCTCGCGCAGAAAGCCGCCGCCGGGCCCGACGCGGGCGATCGAGTCGCCGGCGAGGCTGGCCTCGCTCACGTCGACCGGCGCGCACAGGCGCCGCACCATGGCGGCGATCTCGTTGTCGATGACCGACTGCGGCAGGTACATCGTGTTGTGCGAGTCGATCAGGCCCCAGCCCGACACGAGGTCGGGGTTGGCGGCGCAGACGGTGGCCGCCTTGAGCGCCTTCTCGTAGCCGGCCTGCACGCCGGGGTGCTTGCCGTCGGTCGACAGCGCGGGGTTGAGGGTGGGCACGCCGAGGTGGTGGCCGACCTCGGTGGCCATGGCTGCCATGAGGCCGCTCTCGACGCAGCCGAGCGAGAAGGTCGTGCGCACCATGTCGAGCACGCCGGAGCCGAAGCAGAACACGAGGCGCGCGCCGGGGGCCGCCACCTGAAAGGCGGTGGCCACGCCGAGGAACTCGGCCACCGCCTGGACGACGGTGCCGGCCAGCGTGACCGGCGAGGTCGCGCCGGCGATCGTCATGGAGTAGACCTCGACCGGCACGCCGCGCGGCGCCAGGGCGAGGTGCACGTCGAGCGCCCCGCCGTCGACCTGCAGCGGCGAGGCGATGGTGCACACCGTGGAGAAGCGCGGCCGCTCGGCAAAGCCGGCGGCCTCGCCGAGCACGTCGCACAGGCGCAGCACGGCGTCGACCTCGTGCGGGCAGTCGATGAACGAGACGTGCTCGGTGGTCTCGGTGAGCATGGTGAAGTACTCGAGCAGCTCGCGGCGCTCAAGGCCGACGTCGGTCGCGCTGACCTGGGTCGACATGACGTCCATCTCGGGCAGCTCGTCCATGAGGCCGGTGCAGTCGCGCAGGTCCTGGAGCGTGCTCGGGCGGCGCCGGCCGCTCTGCCGGTCGAGCGTCTTGGCCACGCAGCCGCTGGGCGTGAAGTGAAAGGCCTCGCCGGTGCCGAGCGCGACGTCGTCGGCCGGCGTGGCGCCGCCCATGACGAACGAGCGCGGGCAGGCGGCGAGCGACCGCTCGACGAGCTCGCGCGGCAAGCGAGCAAGGCCGCGCGCACGGTCGACCGCGGCGCCCTGCTCGGCGAGCAGGGGCAGGACCCGCGAGCCGGCGAAGCGCATGCCGGTGGTGGCGAGCACCTCGAGGGCGTGGTCGGCGATGGCGTTCTTCTCCGCGTCGCTGAGCCAGGTCGTGCTCGCCTTCACGGGTGGTCTCCCTCTGTCGCGTGGTCGCCCGGTGCCGCGACCGGTCCGGTGGGCGTCCGGCGCGTGCGAGATGCGCGTCCGAGCGAAGCGTCGCAGGCGCCGGGGCCCACCGACTCGGGACGATGGCACCCCGTCCGGCGGCTGTCAAGACACAATCGTTTCTTTCGGTGGCACGCTCTCGACTTGCCGTTTGTTTCATGTGGTCGAGCTGCTATAGTCCACAGAATCGTAAAGGAATGACGATGATGTCTGCAGCTTTCGAAAGGGTGACGCGATGCCCGACGCCGACGGCCTGACCTGTGCCCCGGCGACCGGAGCCGCGGGAGTGGGGTGGGCGGCGTGATCAGGGCGGGCGAGGCGCCGTTCGGGGTCGTCGAGCTCGACGAGCTCGACCGCCACATCGTGCGCCTGCTGCGCGCCAACTCGCGGCGTTCGTATGCGAGCATCGCGCGCGCCGTGGGCGTGTCCGAGCCGACCGCGCGCAACCGGGTGGAGCGCCTCATCAGCCAGGGGGCGATCCTGCCCATGGCCCGCGTGAACCCGGCCGCGATCGGCTACCCCGTCGATGCCATGGTCGGCATCCGTGTGCACCGCGGCTTTGCCAAGGGCGTGGGGGCCGCCCTGGCGGCCATGGAGGCGGTCTCATACGTGGGCTACACGACAGGCTCCTTCGACATCCTGATCGAGGCCCACCTGCCCGACAACGAGGGCCTCTACCGGTTTCTGAACGAGGAGCTCGAGAAGATCGAGGGCATCGCCGACACCGAGACCTGGCACATCCTGCGGGTCGACAAGGTGAACTTCGAGTGGGAGGGCGAGGCCATCGTGCGCCTCGAGCCGGCGCGCGGCGCGGATGTCCCTTGACACGGACCCGGCCGGCGCGATGATAGGCGCGCACTGATTGACCGGTCGGTTAACGACCCGCGGTCGCCGGACAGGGTGGACCGTCGCGGTCGCAGGTCGTGTGGCGGATGGCCCGCCGGCGGCGAAGCGGAGGGAGGACGAGGGTGAGCGGCGAGCCCAGGGTGCCGACGCGTATGGCCGACGGCATGTTCGTGCGGATGACCCGCGACGAGATCAGGGCCGACCTCGAGGCGGGGTCCGAGGCGGCGGCCAAACGCGCCAAGGTGGCGCCGCTGGCGGCCGACGAGATCGACCACCTGCTCGACATCTACGCCTCGCCGGCGCGCTTCACCGGCGTCGACGTGGGCGACGAGGTCGTGCTCTCCTGCGACGGCACCGGCATGAAGACCCACGCCACGCGCCTGCAGGATCTGCAGGCCTACGAGCAGTGGATGGGCGCCGACCTGCTCGAGCTGTGCGTCGGCGACTACTCGCTCAAGGTCGTGCGCACGATCCTCGCCTACGAGGCGCAGTGCATGCACGACGCGCTGCTCGCCACGGTGGCGCCCCTGCAGTACGGCGTGATGCCCAACCTCGGGCTGTACTCCAAACCGGACGGCCCCTGCGACAACTGGAACGAGCTGCTGCCGCTGGGCAAGATCGCCGAGGCGCGGGCGGCCGAAGAAGAGGCGGTCGAGATGGCTGTCCTCGACATGGTGCACCTCGCCGATTCGCAGTACGAGGCCGGCGCCGACGCGATCGACTGGGACACGACCGGCGCCTCGGGCGACCCCGAGTTCCTGGCCGCGCTGCGCGCCACCGCGATCATCCGTCAGAAGTACCCCGACCTCGGCGTGCAGCTCGGCATGGCGGGCGAGTTCGTGCTCGGCATGCACGGCGAGCTCACCTACGAGGGCGTGCGCCTGGCCGGCCTGTGGCCCAAAGACCAGCTCCTGCTGGCCCAGCAGGCCGGCGCCACCATGTTCGGCCCGGTCGTCAACGTGAACACCGGTAAGAGCTGCGCCTGGAACGTGGCGCGCGCGATCGCCATCGTCAAGCCCTGCATGGCGGTCGCCACGATCCCCGTGCACATGAACGCCGGCATGGGCGTCGGCGCAGTGCCGATGTTCGTGCATCCGCCGGGCGACGCCGTCTGCAGGGCCGCCAAGTCGTTCGTCGACCTGCTGCGCCTCGACGGCTTGTAGGTGGGCTCGGGCGATCCGCACGGCATGCACAACGCGCATGCGCAGGCGGCGGGCATGGGCGGCATGCGGGCGGCCGGAGATCTGGTCGCTCGCGCGCAGATGACCCGCGGCATGCGTCTCGCGCAGGCCAAGCAGTACGTGGCCGACAGGCTCGGCGTGACGTCGTTCGACCTGTCCGACCCGGTCGTCATGACCGACGTGCGCAACGAGCACGGCTTCGGCCGCATCCACAGCTACGCGATCAGCCAGCCGGCGCAGGCGAACATGATCGAGGCCAAGGTGAACATCGCCCGGGTGCTCGACCTGCCGATCAACTGCGTCGAGCGGTTCCGCGAGCGCACGGCCCCGACGAGCCGCGTGCGCTAGAGCGCGCGCGGATCGGACGCGGCACGACCAGTGACCGGGGAGGGGTGAGGCGGCCATGAGGCGCAACCCGCGGGCCGGCGCGCGAGCGAGCGGCGGCTTTCGGCTCGAGGTCTTCACCGACGACGAGCTGCACGAGATCCACTCGGCGACACTCGAGGTGCTGGCGCGCACCGGCGTGTTCGTCGAAGACGGCGAAGCCCGCGACATCTTCGCGGCGGCCGGCGCCGAGGTCGACCGCGACTCGAGCGTGGTGCGCCTGCCGGCGCACCTGGTCGAAGACGCGGTCCGCTCGGCGCCTTCCTCGGTCGTGCTCTGCGGACGCGACCCGGCCCGCGACGTCGTGCTCGAGGACGGCCGCGTCGGCTTCACCAACTTCGGCGAGGGCATCCAGGTCGTCGACCCGCGGACCGGCGAGCTGCACGAGTCGCGTAAGTGCGACGTCGCCGACTGCACGAGGATCATCGACGCGCTGCCCGAGATCGACGTCGTCGAGCGGCCCCTGGGCGCCCACGACGTGCCGCCCGACACCGCGCCGCTGCACAACGCCGAGGCGATCTTCGCGAACACCACGAAGCACGCGACGATCGGTCCGCTCACGGGCTTCTGCGCCCGCGCGATGATCGACATGGCGGCGGCCATCGCCGGCGGCCGCGAAGCGCTACGCCGGCGCCCGCTGCTTTCGTTCCTGACCTGCCCGGTGAGCCCGCTCAAGCTGGTCGCCGACGCCTGTCACATCATCATCGAGGGGGCGCGCGCCGGCGTGCCGGTCAACGTGCTGTCGATGGCCATGGCCGGCGGCTCGTCGCCGGTCAGCCTGGCCGGCACGCTCGTCACCCACAACGCCGAGGTGCTGGCCGGCATCACGCTCGCGCAGCTCACGACGCGCGGCGCACCCGTCATCTACGGCTCCTCGACGACGGCCATGGACCTGCGCTTCGCGAGCGCCTCGGTGGGCAGCCCCGAGTGCGGCATGATCGGCGCCGGGGTGGCCTGCCTGGCGCGCTTCTACCTGCTGCCGAGCTGGGTCGCCGGTGCGTAGGGCGACGCCAAGGTGGCCGACGCCCAATCCGGTCACGAGAAGACCCTCACCAGCCTGCTGCCGGCGTTGGCAGGGGCCAACCTGATCTACGGGCTGGGGATGTTGGAATCGGGCGTCACGATCGACTACGCACAGCTCGTCATGGACGCCGAGTTCGCGCGCATGGTCAAGTTCTGCGTGCCCGGGATCCCGGTCTCAGACGAGACGCTCTCGGTCGATGTGATCGCCGAGGTCGGGCCGTTCCGCGACTTTCTGTCGCACGACGACACCTACCGCGGCATGCGCGGCCAGTCGCGCTCGCAGTTGATCGATCGCCGGGTCCGCGAGGAGTGGGCCGCCGACGGTGCGACGACGGTCTACGAACGCGCGCGGCGCGAGGCGGTCCGGCTGCTCGAGACGCACGTGCCGACACCGCTGCCGGCGCCGGTCGCGGCCGAGCTCGGGCGGATCATCGTCGAGGCCGAAGGCGAGCTGGCCGCCGTGCGACCCTGAGCAAACGGGGCGCGCGGCCGTTCAGGCCGCGCGCCGGGAGCGTTCAGGCCGCGCGTCGCGCCTGCACGAGGGCGCGCAGGGCGAAACCGAAGGCGACGGCGAAGAGCGCGATCGACAGGGCGCGCACCAGATAGGCGAGCGGGTCTGTCCAGCCGAGCAGGCCGAGCTCGCTCAGGATGTTGTGCCAGTCGTGCCCGGAACCGGAGCCGTCGTCGTTGAACAGCGGCAGCACCATGCGCGTGGCGTCGTAGATATAGACCGAGACGTTGTTGAGCGACTCGGCCGCCCAGGCCAGCGTGAGGACCGCCGCGAAGCGGTCGGCGCGACGCCAGAAGTAGGCGCACACCGCGAGCGGCAGCGCGACCTGCATGAACGAGCCGGCGAACTGATACCAGATCGTGGGCGCCCACACGAAGACCATGTGGCCGAACTCGTGGGCGCCGAGGTCGGCGCCCGACAGCAACGGGATCCAGCCGTTGCGGGTGTAGGTCAGCGCGGCGAGCGCGACGACGACCGCTGTGGCGACCGGCCACTGGGCGTGTTCCCACAGGCCGCGCCCCGAGCGCCGCTCGGCGCGCTCGCCCTCGGCTCTGCGCAGCGCCTCGGCCCAGGCGTCGAGGTCGGGTCGCGGCGCCGGCCGATCGTCGGTGTCGCGGATCGTGTCCACGCCGGCTACATCGGCGTGGGCAGCCCCGTCCCTTTAGCGGCGGTCTCAGGGCCCGGCTGCGTGCCGCTCCGGCGCTGCCCTGTGAGCACCGCGTCGGTGGGCCCTTACGCCGCTCGTACCTCGGCGAGCTCGGTGGCGGGGAAGCCGAGCGTGGCTCGCGTCGTGCCGTCGGCTTGCACGATCAGGGCGCTGTAGCCGCGCAGCCCGGCGATGCGGGGCAGGGCGCGGCCGCCCGAGGCGAACAGGCCGGTGGCGAGGGCGTCGACGAAGGCCAGATCGGGACCGACGACGGTGGCCGACAGCAGACCGGCAGCGGGCGCGCCCGAGCGCGGGTCGAGCACGTGGTCGCCGCGCTCGTAGCTGCCCGAGGTGGCCACGGCACGGTCGTGCCCGCCGAGCGTGACCACGGTGAGCAGGCGGTCGACGGCCAGCGGGTGGCGGATACCGACACGCCAGGGCTGACCGGGCGCGGGCTCGCCGCAGACGGCGACGTCGCCACCGGCGTTGATCAGCGCGCCGGCGACGCCGGCGGCCTTGCGCACCCGGCCCACGGCGAGCTCGGCGGCCCAGCCTTTGACCAGGCCGGTCGGGTCGACGCCGCCCGGCATCGACCAGGGGTCGAACCAGCCGCCCGAGGCGTCGCGCGCCGTGCGGCAGAGCTCGAGCACGGCGGCGAGCTCGGGCGGCGCGGCGGCGATCTCGATCTCGCCGCGCCGCACGCGGCTCATGGGGCTGTCGGGCTGCCAGGTGCTGAACACCTCGTCGACGTGGTGCAGCACGGCGATCGCCCGGGCCGCTGCGGCCGCGACGGCGGACGAGGCGACGGACGGGTCGCCGGACGAGGCGGCGGACGGGTCGCCGGACGGCGCGGCGGCGATCGCCGCCGCGCCGCGGCGCCCCTCAGTCGTCGCCGAAGCCGCCTCCGCCTCCCGGATTGCCAACGACACTACCGTTCCCATTACCGGTTCCGAGAGCTGCATTGGACCCTCCTGTGGCGGCGATCTTGTCGAGCGCGGCCTGCAGCGAGGCCCCGTACGCCTGGCTCGTATAGGTCGCGCCGGACACGGCCTGGATCGAGCCGCCGTTCGACGCCATCGTCTCGCTGATCAGTTGCGGGATCACGCTGCCGGTGATCTGCGCCGACTGCGGCCCACGCACGTTGAGCTTGGCCAAGCCGACGCTTGTGATCTTGCCGTTCAGGGCGCTCACCCTGACCTGGATGTCGCCGAGACCACCGCTCAGCGCCTGGTCGGTGCCGACGGCGGTCGCGCCGGCGCCCACGCCGGCGGTCGAGCCCACCTTGATGTTCGCGGGCAGGCTCGCGCTCGCTTTGGTGCTGGGTTGGTACCCGAGCACTATTCCCAGGCCCACGGCCGTGGCCACGATGGCCGCCGCCGGTGCCACTGCTTTGCGTTTCATGACCGTCCCTCCGCTTCGTCATGACCATGGCGGGCGGGGGTCCCGGTGATTGCGTGTGAAGTCGTCGCCATCGGGTCCCCCTAGAACGCGAAGTCTTCGTGATGGATGCGGCCCTCGGGCACGCCCAGCACCCGAGCCTGGTCGATGAGCCGCGCCGTGAAGCCCCGCGGACCGCAGACGTACAGGTCGCGCTGGGCGATGTCGGGCACCAGGCGGCGCAGGTGGCCGGCGTCGAGCGGGCGCTGCTCGCGCGGTCCGACGACCTGGTACAGGCGGCCGGCGCGCAGCTCGACGAGGCGCCGGATCTCGTCGCGCAGCACGAGGTCGCGGGTGCTCGAGGCGCGCAGGATGACGACCACGTCGACGCGCCGTGGCAGGTCCTCGAGCAGGGCCCGCACCGGGGTCGCGCCGACCCCGGCGCCGACCAGCACTACGCGGTCGGTCTCGCGCACGTGGTGGGTGAAGGCTCCATAGGGACCCTCGATCGCCACCGGCGTGCCCGGCTCGAGCTCGGCCAGCGCCGCGCTGTGCTCACCCGAGGCCTTGACCGTGATCCGCATCTCGTTGCCGGCCGGCAGGGCCGAGACCGAGTACGGGTGACCGCGCCACCACAGGCCGCTGCGTCCGAAGCGGAAGTTCATGAACTGACCGCCGCTCACCGGCAGGTCGTTCAGGTGGCGCCCGCGCACGACGACCGACACGACGCCGGGCGCGTGCTGCTCGACGCGGGCCACGCGCGGCCGGTGCCAGAGGCTGCGGCCCAGCGGCAGCAGCACCCGGTACGAGAGCACGACGCCGGCGGTGAGCAGCCACAGCGCGATCCAGTAGGCGCGCGCCAGCGGGTGGCCCAGGAACGGCGCGCCTGTGGCGAGCTGATGGCTGAAGGCGACCGCCATGGCCAGATACGTGTAGAGATGCACGGTCCACCAGGTCTCATAGCGCAGGTGCTTGCGCACGTTGCGGTACGAGGTGACGCCGGCCGTCACGATGAGGCCGAGACCGACGACCGCGCCCAGCATGCCGGGGAAGTGGGTGATCAGCGTCGCGACCTCGTGCAGCAGGCCGCTGCGCACCGCCTGGGCGTAGCCCAGCGTGATCAGCAGACCGTGGGCCACGAGCAGGCCGATCACCCAGGGTCCCAGGCGCCGGTGCCAGCGCACGAGCGTGTCCTGACCGAGCGCCCGTTCGACCGCCGGGATGCGGCCGATGAGCAGCACCGTGATCATGAGCAGGTAGGTGCCGACCATGCCGGCCACGCGGCCGAGGTCGGTGGCCAGGCCGCCCGGCAGGGACAGGTCCCGGGGCGACACGGTCGGAGCGACGAGACCCAGCGTGACGATGCCGCCGAGCCAGGCGAGCACGCGGAAGACGGTGCCCCACATCCGGTTGGGCTTCGGCGCGACGGTCGCGCGGGCGCGTTGACGCGCCCGCGCGATCACGTGCTCGTCGACAGCCTCCAGGGCGCCGCTGTCCCAGTCGTTGCTCATGTGTGCGACCAGCCTCTCTCGTCGTGCGCCTGTGGCGGCGCGTTCGGCTTGTCTGTAGATGGACGGCCGGCATGAAGGCCGCATGAAGAATCGCTGAGAGTCCGCTGTGAAAGTCGGACGTCGGCGGTCGTTGGCGGGTGCGGCGTCGGTGTGCGCGGGCGGCGCGCCGCCGGGCCAGGAGTTGCCGCTACAAAGGTCGGCGTCGCCGTGTAGGCGTGTAGGGCGAGAAGCCGGCGGGTCAGGCGGCGCGCCGGCTCGGGCGAGAAGCCGGTGAGGTCAGGAGGCGCGCCGGCGGAGGCGGCGGAGCTCGCGCATGCGCTGCGTCGACAGCACGGCGCAGTCGGTCGCGGCGGCCTCGCCGGCCGCCGCGTCGCGGGCGAGGGTCAGGCACGACGGGCAGCCGCACAGGCCACAGTCGTAGCCCGGCAGCAGGGCGAGGATCTCCTCGGCCTGCTTCACCCGGCTCACGCGGTCGCGCAGCGAGCCCGAGTCGGGGCGCTGGCGCGGCGCGAAGGGGAACTCGAGCGTGAAGTCCTCGAGCGGGTAGCGCCGCTCGATGTCGGCCTGGGTCACAGGATCGGTCGTCGGCAGCTCGGCCATCATCGTCTGCAGCTTGGCCTGTCCGACGTAGACGTTGTCGACCGTGAGGTTGCCGTTGCCGCAGCCCGCCCAGCACGCGTAGCACTCGAGGAAGTCGATGTCCTTGAGCTTGCCGCGCTCGACGTCGTCGAACACGCGGATCACGTTGGACAGGCCGGTGACCGGCAGGTAGCGGTGGCGCCGCAGCGCGTAGGGAAAGGCGCGCGGCGTGGCCCAGCGCAGCATGCCCGACGAGCGCACGAGTGAGGTCTCGGCGGGCTGCTCGCCGGCCTCCGACAGGCGCCGCGCCTCTTCGAGGATGGCGTTGTAGACCTGCGGGATTCCGACCGTGCCGTCGAGCGAGCTCCGGCCGCCCTCGGCCGGCTGGATGATCGAGATGGTGCGCGCCTGGCAGGGCGTCACGTAGATCGCCGCGATGCGCTCGGGCGGCAGGCCGAGCTCGCGCGAGTACCGCGCCTTGATCTCGCGGCCGGCGAGCTCGCGGGGCGGCTGCATCTGCAGGAGCTGGTCGACCATGCGCGGGTACGAGACCTGGATGAGCCTGATGATCACCGGGCAGTTCATGTTCACGAGCGGGCGCGGGCCCTCCCAGTCGTCGACGTAGTCGGCGATCGCGCGCGTCGTCAGGCCGAGCTCGATGCCGTAGTCCCAGACGGCGTCGAAGCCGGCCCTGAGCAGGCCCTGGACGATGTGCGCCGGTCGCACCTCGCGCGGGAACTGGCCGTAGAGCACCGGCGAGGGGATCGCCACCTTGAAGGCGTAGTCGGCGAACTCGTCGAGCGTGCTCGTGGTGGCCGTGATGGCCCCGCGGGTGCAGGCCTTCAGGCAGGAGCCGCAGTCGATGCAGAGCTCGGCCCGCACCCTGGCCTTGCCGTCGCGCACCCTGATCGCCTGGGTGGGGCAGAGGCGCATGCAGGCCAGGCAGCCGTCGCAGAGGTCGTCGTGCACGCGAAAGCCGTGGGCGTAGTCGATCATGCCGGCCTCGCTCACGCGGTGCCGTCCAGGCTGACGCGGGTGGACACCGTGGTGCCCTGGCCCACGCGCGTGTCGACCTTGAACGCGTCGGCGTTGCGCCGGATGTTGGGCAGGCCCATGCCGAAGCCGAAGCCCATCTCGCGCATCTCGTCGGTGGCGGTCGACCAGCCCTCCTGCAGGGCAAGGTCGAGGTCGGGGATGCCGGGGCCGCGGTCGGCGGCTTCGATGCCGATGTCCTCGTCGGTGAGCGTGAAGCTCACGGTGCCCTCGTCGGCGTACATCACGATGTTCATCTCGGCCTCGAAGGCGATCACCACCGTGCGGCGGATGACGTTCGGGTCGACCTCGAGCTCCTTGAGCAGCGACTTGATCTCGGTCGACGCCTCGCCGGCCTTCTCGAAGTCGCGGCCGTGCACCGCGAACGAGCGCGAGAGGAGCTCCTCGGGCACTACATCGCCCCCTTGAGGCCGCGCTCGTAGAGGATGCCGCAGCTCTCGAACATGCCGAGCCTGGTCGACAGCACCGGGATGCCCTTCTCGCGAGCGAGGGTGAGGGCCGTCTCGGCCGGGCGCTTGCCGCGCACGTAGATGATGGCGTGCACGTCGGCGACGACCGCGGTGCGCACCGACTGGATGTTGGTCAGCCCTGTGAGCATGACCGCGCCCGGCGTGTGGAAGGCGAGGATCTCGCTCATGCCGTCGGACGCCACGACGGTGTCGATGTCGCCGACACCGTCCTGTGGGGTCAGCGGCGCGCAGTCGAGGGCGGCGGCGATGTCGGCCAGCTCCATTTAGCGCATGCCGAGCTCGAAGAGCTTGACGGCGTACTTCCAGGTGTGGTCGGGCGTCGTGAACAGGGCGATGCCGGCCTTGCCGGCGAGCTCGAGTACGTCGTCGGCCGGGCGCTTGCCGTGGGCGAACACCACGGCCTCGACGTCGACCAGGTTGGCGGCGGCGATCAGGCTCTTGTGGGTCTGCAGCGTGAGCAGCAGGCCGCAGCCGCTCGCGCCGGTGATGATGTCGGACACCATGTCCGAGATGTAGACGCCGGCCACGTCGACGTCTTCCCACTCGTTGAGCGCCTCGAGCCCAGTCTTCTCGACGACCTCGGAGATCTTCATGCAACCCCCTTTGTGCGCGACCGCGGCCGCGGCATCAATAGAACTCGGTCAGACCGGTGTCGGCCAGGACGATGCCCTGGCAGCGGTCGATGCGGTCGCACATGCTGCAGGGCACGACCGCGATCTTCCGGCGCCCGGTGCGCAGGCGCTGGTTGAAGTACTGCTCGAGGGCCTTCACGCCGGCGTCGCTCACACAGTGGCCCGCCGTGTGCGACGAGTCGGCGCACAGCGCGACGTAGACCGACGTCTTCTTGCCGAGCTCGGTGCTGAGCCGGCCGACCGGGCAGTCCTGATCGTCGCAGGTGGAGAGCATCAGGCCCATCATGTCGTGCAGGTCGACCTTCTCGCCGCACTGGTCGCAGCGCAGGTTGAACCTGACGGCCTGGTAGCCGGCGAGGTGCTCCCAGAAGTGCGGACCCTCGCGGTACTCGTCGATCGGCACCGCGGGCTCGAGCGAGAAGAACGAGCTGCGCGCGCCGCAGTGATAGCAGCCTTCGACGACGAGGTAGCCGTTCTGGACGTCGGTCATGGACCAGCTATGCGCGCACGTGCTCATCGGGCCTCCAGTCCGCTCGGATCCGCGGCGGCGCGGCTAGGGGGAAGGACGGGGGAAGGTCCGGACGGGAGCTCTGCTGCGGCTCGCGGGCCGCGCGGTGGCCGAGGTGCGACGCTGTCCACACGGAACCGGTGTGACGTCATGCCGTCAGTTCCTCCGCCCCCCGAGGCGACCCGGAAGCTTCGTGGCCGGACCACGTGCCTGCATCGTAGCACGCTGCCGCGCGGGGGCGGAAGACGTCAAGCCGCAGTTCCGCCGCATGCTGTGCCGCCGGTGGCGCGGGCGGAAGCTTGCCGCCGTGTGCTACCATGGCCGCATCACCGCTGTGCTCGTTTCTCCATCCGGTCGTCGGTCGACACTGACGAGGGGAGCTTCCGGGATATGGCCTGCGGATCGTTCTTCAGGCGCGGCTGAAGGCAGGGGGGCTGCCGGTGGCGACGCCCGCCCCGACCTCCGACCCCTGGCCCGCTATCAGGCGCGGCTTCTCCGGTGCGCCCTCCGACCTCGTGCCGGTGCTGCAGCGCACGCAAGAGGTCCTCGGTTACCTGTCGCCCGAGTCGATCGCGGGTGTCGCGCGCTGGCTCAAGCTGTCCGAGAACGAAGTCTTCGGCGTCGCCACCTTCTACGCCCAGTTCCGCTTCACGCCGCCGGGCCGTCATCGCCTGCGCGTCTGCCTGGGCACCGCCTGCCACGTGAAGGGCGGCGTGCAGATGCTCGAGACGCTCGAGCGCCGCCTCGACGTGCGGCCCGGCGAGACCACGCCCGACGGCGAGTACGGTCTCGAGCGGGTCGCCTGCCTGGGCTGCTGCGCTCTCGCGCCGGTGGTGACGATCGACGACTCGATCTACGGTCAGATGAGCGTCCTCAAGCTGCAGGAGCTGCTCGGTGACGGCCACGCTTGAGCGCCGCCGCAAGCGGGCCGAGGCGCGTTGGGCCGCACTGGCGGC
Source organism: uncultured Actinomycetes bacterium (assembly GCA_963767005.1). GTDB lineage: Bacteria > Actinomycetota > Thermoleophilia > UBA2241 > UBA2241 > Bog-752. Next base: position 45,094 of record CAVYCN010000006.1, on the reverse strand, counting down.
CAGCCCGCGCCCCGTCGTCTACATCGGCATGGGTTCGTGCGGCAAGGCTGCCGGCGCCGGCGCCGTGCACGACGCGGTGCTCCAGTACCTGGCCGAGCGCGGCGTCGACGCCGCGGTCGTGGGGGTCGGCTGCATCGGGCCCTGCTATCTCGAGCCGCTGTTCGACGTGCAGCTCCCCGGCCGGCCGCGCGTGTGCTACTCGAACATGGCGCCAGAGCTCGTGCCGCGCGTGCTCGACGGCCTGCTGGCCGGCGAGGTGCCGCGCACGCACCTCGTCGGGCGCTTCGACGCACCCGGCGCCGATCTGGGTCTCGACGGCGGCTTTGCGCCGGCCGGCGGCGACGACGGCGCCCCCGCCGGCGATGGCGCGCCCGCAAACGACGGCGCGACGCCGGCCGACGCCGTCGCCGCCGTGGCGCGCCTGGCCGACCACCCGATGCTGCGCGACCAGGTGCGTATCGTGCTGCGCAACTGCGGCGTGATCGACCCCGAGCAGGTCGACCACTACCTGGCGCGCGGCGGCTACCGCGCCTTCGAGCGCTGCCTCGAGCTGAGCTGGCGCGAGGTCGTCGACACCATCAAGGACGCCGGCCTGCGGGGCCGCGGCGGCGCCGGTTTTCCGACCTGGCGCAAGTGGCTGACCTGCCGCGAGAACGAGGGGCCGCGCCGCCTCGTCTGCAACGCCGACGAAGGCGACCCCGGCGCCTTCATGAACCGCTCGCTGATCGAAGGCGACCCGCACGCCGTCCTCGAGGGCATGCTGATCGCCGCCTACGCGATCGGCGCCGATCACGGTTACATCTACATCCGCGCCGAGTACCCGCTCGCCATCGCCCGCCTGCGCTCGGCCATGGCCGCGGCCCGCAAGTTGGGGCTCCTGGGTGCCGACATCCTCGGTTCGGGCTTCTCGTTCGACATCACCCTCAAGGAAGGCGCCGGCGCCTTCGTCTGCGGCGAGGAGACGGCGCTCATCGCGAGCATCGAGGGCCGGCGCGGCATGCCGCGCAGCCGGCCGCCGTTCCCGGCCGTGTCCGGCCTGTGGGGGCGGCCCACGATCATCGACAACGTCGAGACGCTGGCCACGCTGCCGGCCATCATCGGCCGCGGCGCGGCCTGGTATGCCGCCCACGGCACCGAGGGCTCGCGCGGCACCAAGACCTTCGCCCTGGTCGGCAAAGTGCGGCGCACGGGACTGGTCGAGATCCCCTTCGGCACCACCCTGCGCGCGGTGATCTACGACATCGGCGGCGGTCTCGCGAAGGACTTCAAGGCGGTGCAGACCGGCGGGCCGTCGGGCGGCTGCCTGGGCGAGGAGTTCCTCGACACGCCGATCGACTACGAGAACCTCGCGGCGGCCGGCTCGATCATCGGCTCGGGCGGCCTGATCGTGCTCGACCGCGACACCTGCATCGTCGACACGGCGCGCTACTTCCTGGGCTTTACCCAGGACGAGTCGTGCGGCAAGTGCGTGCCCTGCCGGGTGGGCACCGGCCACCTGGTCGGCATCCTCGACGGCATCTGCGCCGGGCGCGGCGAGCTCGCCGACCTCGACCGGCTCGAGCGCCTCGCCCGCGTGGTCAAGGCGGCCTCGCTCTGTGGCCTCGGGCAGACGGCGCCGAACCCCGTGCTCTCGTCGCTCAAGTACTTCCGCGACGAGTTCGTCGAGCACATCACGGCGCATCGCTGCCGTGCCGCCGTGTGCCGCGACCTGGTCGTCTACTCGATCATCCCCGGCCGCTGCACGGGCTGCCAGCGCTGCGTGCAGGTGTGTCCGACGGGCGCCATCACGGGACCGCGCTCCGAGCCCCACAACCTCGACCTCGACAAGTGCATCAAGTGCCGCTCGTGCTACGAGATCTGCCGCTTCGACGCGATCGCCGGCGACGCCATCGTGATCGAGTCGGCGGGGGCGACCTCATGAGCACGGTCGAACGCCTGCCGCGCCCCGACGCGCCGGCCGTGCACCTCGAGATCGACCACCGTCCGGTCACGGTGCCCGAGGGCAGCACGGTGCTGCGCGCCGCCGAGCTCGCCGGCGTGTTCGTGCCCTCGCTCTGCTGGCACGAGGAGCTCAGCGCCTTCGGCGGCTGCCGGCTGTGCTCGGTCGAGATCGAGGGCGCGCGCGGCTACCCGCTCGCCTGCAGCACGCTCGCGACCGAAGGCATGGCGGTCACGACCGACACGGTCGCGCTACGCGAGATGCGCGAGGAGATCCTGCGCCTGCTCCTGTCGGAGCACCCCTGTAGCTGCCTGCTGTGCGGCGAGAGCGACGACTGCCGCCGCAGCCTGACGACCATCCGCAAGTCGGGCGTGTCGACTGGCTGCCGGAGCTGCCCCAACGACGGCGACTGCGAGCTGCAGGCGCTCGTCGAGCGGCTCGGGGTCACCGACGTCGGCTATCCGATCGTCTACAAGGGTCTCGAGCCCGAGCACGACGACCCCTTCTACGACCGCGACTACAACCTCTGCATCCTTTGCGGGCGCTGCGTGCGCATGTGCCATGAGGTGCGCGGCGCGTCGGTGCTCGCCTTCAAGTACCGTGGGCCGCGCACCCTGGTGGGTCCGGCGTTCGGCGTCTCGCACGTGGCCGCCGGCTGCGAGTTCTGCGGCGCCTGCGTGTCGGTGTGCCCCACCGGCGCGCTCTTCGACAAGGTCTCCAAGTGGGACGGCAAGGCCGACGGCGCCGAGACGAGCACCTGCCCGTTCTGCTGCCTGGGCTGCCGGGTCGAGCTCGCTCACAAGGACGGCGCCCTCTCCGCCGTGCGGGCCGCGCCCGACCTCGAGGTCAACGACGGCCAGCTCTGCCTGCGCGGCCGCTTCTGCCTGCCCGAGGTCACCCATCATTACGACCGCGGGCGCCGGCCGGTCGTGCGCAAGGGGCCTTACGAGCGCGTGACCGACTGGGACGAGGCGCTCGACGCCGTCGGCGCGGCCCTCGCGACCGCGCCACCCGGCGAGGTGCTCGTGCTCGCCTCGCCCGACCTGCCCAACGAGTCGCTCTACGCGGCGCAGCGCTTCGCCCGCAAGGCGCTCGCGGCCGCCGTCGACTCCACGGCCCGCTCGGCGCTGCCCGGCGGCGCCGCCCTCTGGTCGCGCCTCTTCGCGCTGCCGGTGTCGCTCGCCCGTCTGGCCGCGGCCGACACCGTTGTCGTCGCCGGCCTCGACACGCGCTTCTCGTTCTCGGTCGCCGGGGTGCAGGTGCGCCGCGCCGTGCGGCGCGGCGCGCGCCTGCTGGTCGTCGATGCGCGCGAGTCGAACCTGGCGCGGGTGGCCGACCGCTGGCTGCGCTCGCGTCCGGGCGACGAGGCGCACGACCTGGCCGCCCTGCTGCGCGAGCTGCGTGCGGGCGACGGTGCCGCTGCCCGTGGAGAGGCTGCCGCTGCATCAACGCCCACGAGCGCCGGCGAGGCCGCCGGTGACGGCGAGGCCGCCGGCGCCGTGTCGGTGGTCGTCGGGCCGCGCGTCTTCGACTGCGAGGGCGCCGGCGAGCTCGTGGCCGAGCTCGAGGCGGTGGCCGCGCTGCCCGGCGCCTCGGTGCTGCCGCTCGCCCAGGGGGCCAACGTGCGCGGCGCGCTCGAGCTCGGCGTCCTCGCCGGCGTGCTGCCCGGCCCGCGGCCGGGCCCCGCCGAGGACGGGCTCGAGCGCCTGTGGACCGGCCGGCCGCCGCACGTCCTCTACCTGATCGGCGAGACGCCGCTCACCGAGCGGCCGCCCTGCGAGACCGTGATCGTCCAGAGCATGTACCCGCCGCCCTTCGCCGTCGACGTCTTTCTGCCGGCGTGCGCCGCGGTCGAGGCCGAGGGCACGCTGACGAGCGTCGAGGGGCGCGTGCAGGACCTGCGCCCGGTCGACCGGCCGCCGCGCGACGCCCTGCTCGGGCCGCGGCCCGACTGGCGCATCGTGAGCGACCTGGCGGCGCGCCTCGGCCGCAAAGGGCTCGGCTTCGAGTCGGCCCGCGCCGTGCGCGACGCGATCCGCGCCGAGGTGCCTGGATTCCCGGCCGAGCTCGACCGGGCTCCGCGGCGCCTGAGCCCGGTCGCGGTGAGTGCGATGGGTGCGGCCGGGCCGGCCGGCCCGGCCGCACCCATCGTGCCGGTCCACAGCGGCCGCTTCACGATCGTGCTCGAGCACGCGTCGTTCCGCCACCGCGGCATCGATCTCGCCGGCGTGGTCGAGGGCTTGGCCGAGCTGCACCTCGAAGCGGGCGTCGGGCTGCATCCCGACGATCTCGCCCGGCTCGGGGTCGAGCCGGGCGGCGAGCTGACGGTCCGCCTGGACGGCACCGACCTGGTCCTCGCCGCCCGGTCCGACCCCGACTGCCCGCGCGGCGCGGCCTACCTCGTGCGCGACGAAAGCTGGCAGGGCTCGTGGCGGCCGGCGCGCGGCGCCGTGCTGGCCGGTGACCGCGTCCGCAAGGGGCGCCGGTCCAGAGGAGGTGGAGATGGTCCCGGTCGTTGAACGCCGCATGCTGGTGCCCAACGTGCACCTGCTGACCGTCGAGGCGCCCGACGTCGCCGAGAGCGCGCGGGCGGGCAACTTCGTGATCCTGCGGCCCGACGAGCGCGGCGAGCGCATCCCGCTCACGATCGCCGACTGGGACGCGCAGGCCGGCACCGTCACCTCGGTGTTCGTGCAGGTCGGCGCCTCGACCGCCAAGCTCGCCCGGCTGAAGGCCGGCGACACGGTCGCCTCGTACGCCGGGCCGCTCGGCAACGAGACCGAGATCGACAAGTTCGGCACGGTGCTGCTGGTCGGCGGCTGTTACGGCCTGGGCAGCCTGCTGCCCATCGCCCGCGCCATGCGCGAGGCCGGCAACCGGGTCTTCGCCCTGATCGAGGCGCGCAGCTCGTACGTGCTGTACTGGGAGGACCGCATGGCGGCGGTCGTCGAGCGCCTCATCGTCGTGACCCGCGACGGCAGCAAAGGCTATCGCGGCCACGTCACCCGTCTCGCCGAGATCCTCACCCACGAGAAGATCGTCCCCGACCGGGTGATCGCCCACGGCTGCACCTTTCAGATGATGACGGTCGCCAACGCGACCAGGCCGCTCGGCATCAAGACGATCGTCAGCATGAACCCGATCATGATCGACGGCACCGGCATGTGCGGCGTGTGTCGCCTGAGCGTCGGCGGCGAGACGAAGTTCGCCTGCGTCGACGGGCCCGAGTTCGACGGCCACGAGGTCGACTGGGACGAGTTCCTCGCCCGGCGCGAGGGCTACCACCAGGAAGAGGTCGAACCGCTGCACCGCAGCGGCTGCTCGGCGAGGTTCTGACGATGGGCGCGGCGGCCGGCAGCGGGCGGGGGAGGGCGTAGTGGCCAAGGTCGACCTGGTGCGGCGGCCCATGCCCAAGCAGGCGCCGGCCGAGCGCGTGCGCAACTTCGACGAGGTCGCCCTGGGCTACACCGAGCAGCTTGCCCGCGAAGAGGCGGCGCGCTGCCTGTCGTGCAAGAAGCCGGGCTGCGTCGACGGCTGTCCGGTGAGCGTCGACATCCCGCGCTTCGTGGGCCTCGTGGCCGAGGGCGACTTCGCCGCCGCCGTGCGCGCCGTCAAGCAGACCAACGCGCTGCCGGCGGTCTGCGGGCGCGTCTGCCCGCAGGAGGAGCAGTGCGAAGCGCGCTGCATCCTCGGCAAGAAGGGCGACCCGGTGGCGATCGGCCGCCTCGAGCGCTTCGTGGCCGACTGGGAGGCGGCGGCCGGCGAGGCGGCGGGAGCGGCTGCGCCGCTCCCGCCGCCGACCGGCCGCCACGTCGCGATCGTGGGCTCGGGGCCGGCCGGCATCACGGTGGCCGCCGACCTCGCCTTGCGCGGTCACGCGGTGACGATGTACGAGGCGCTGCACGAGGCCGGCGGCGTGCTCACCTACGGCATCCCCGAGTTCCGCCTGCCCAAGGCGATCGTGCGCCGCGAGGTCGACTACGTGCGCGGCCTCGGGGTCGAGCTGCGGCTCGACTTCGTGGTCGGCAAGACGCGCACGATCGAACGCCTGCTCGAGACCTTCGACGCCGTCTTCGTGGGCGCCGGCGCCGGGCTGCCGTGGTTCCTCGACATCCCCGGCGAGAACCTGAACGGCGTCTTTTCGGCCAACGAGTACCTCACGCGCTGCAACCTCATGCGCGGCTTTCGCTTTCCGGCCTACGACACACCGCTCAAGCGGCCGGCGCGGGTCGCCGTGTTCGGCGGGGGCAACGTGGCGATGGACTCGGCGCGCACCGCGCTGCGCCTGGGCGCCGACGAGGTGCACATCGTCTACCGGCGCTCGCGCGCCGAGCTGCCGGCGCGCGCCGAAGAGGCCGAGAACGCCGAGGAAGAGGGCGTGATCTTCGACTTTCTCACGCTGCCCGTGCAGCTCATCGGCGACGAGGCCGGGCGCCTGGCGAGCATCGAGTGCCGTCGCATGGAGCTCGGCGAGCCCGACGAGTCGGGCCGGCGCCGGCCGGTCGAGGTGCCCGGCTCGGAGTTCATCATGGAGATGGACGCGTCGGTCTGCGCGATCGGCAACAGCCCCAACCCGCTGATCCCCATGACCACGCCGGGCCTCGAGGTGGGGCGCAAGGGCAACATCGTGGCAAGCGAAGAGACCGGCGCCACGTCGCGGCCCGGGGTATGGGCCGGCGGCGACGTCGTGACCGGGGCGGCCACCGTGATCAGCGCGATGGGCGCGGGCCGCCGCGCCGCCCGCTCGATCGACGAGTCGTTCGCCGGCTAGCCGGCGGCCGGCGGCAGAAGGCGCCGCCGCCGGCCCGCGCGAGAGGCGGCGCCTTCTGACCGCCGGCCCGCGTGAGAGGCGGCGCCTTCTGCGGGCGCCCTCCTGCGCGGTCAGCGCGCGATCAGCACCACCTCGTCGCCCAGCAGCGACACGCGCACCTTGCCCTGCACGCCCATCGTAGTAATCGCTTTTCTCAGGGCGGAACGCACCGTCTCGGGCTTGCGCCCGATCTTTGCCACGTCGACGTCCATGGCCTTCTCACCGGCGTCCAGGAACGCGGCGACGAGGTCGGGATAGAATGTGGAAGCCCTGCGCCCTCGACGTGGCGCGATCGTCGCCGGGTCTCTCGGCTTGAGATAGTCCCGCGCTTGCCCTGTCTTTGCCATGTGGTCTCCTTTTGCCCGGGCAGATGTTTCACCGATTCTTTCACCAGAAACGTGCCGCGCAAACTGTCCGCCGTCGCGAGCCGGCCTCGCACCCACGTCTTGGCGGAGCGCGAGGCGGCGCGGGGCCGAAGGCGCCCTCACCCGGCGATGACCACCGCGACGCGCGTGGCTTCGTCGCCGAGCGCCACGCGCGGCCGCAGGAGCTGCCACGCGAGCGTCGCCCGGTTCAGGTCGCGCAGGCGCAGGACGCGCCTGCCGGGCGCGTCGTCGCTGGTTGCGGGCACCTGCGCTCCATCGTCGCCTTCGTCGTTCGTCGCTTCGAGCCGGTGGCGACCCTCGTCAAGCTGTCGTCACCTGCGCCCATGATAGGACGGCCGGTGGTGTCGTGTCGCCGCGCGCGGCGGGGCATACTCCGGGTCACATATACTGGAGGCCGCGTGCAGCACGACTCCGACATCGGCGTGTCGACCGGCGCTTACGCCGGACTGCCGCTCGCCGACGCCCTGGCCCGCATCGCCCAGATCGCACCAGCGGCCGAGGTCTTCTCGTTCGGGCAGCACTCGCTGACCGAGCCCGGCAACGGACAGGCGCTCGCCGCCGCGGGTCTGCCGTTCAGCGTGCACGGGCCGTTCACGCACTTCGAGTTCGCCGGCGCCTCGAACGGCCGCCACCGGACGGCCCTCGAGGTGCACCGGCGCCACCTCGAGGTGGCGGCCGAGCACGGCGCCTTCCTGTACATCGTTCACCCCGACATCCAGCGCCGGCCGCGGCCCTGGAGCCGCCGGGTGGCCCTCGCTCTGCAGCGCTCGTTCGCGCGTCTGCGCGAGATGCAGGACGAGCTCGGCGTGCGCGTGGCGGTCGAGAACATGCCGTTCCAGCGCCAGTCGCACTTCACGCGGCCCGGCGACCTCGACCTGCAGGGCCTCGGGGTCGTGCTCGACGCCGGTCACGCCGCCCTCACCGGCACGCTCGCCGAGTGGTTGTCGGAGCCGCAGGCCGACGTGGTCCATGTGCACCTGCACGACAACCTCGGGCGCGGCGACGGCGACAGCCACCGGCCGCTCGGCACCGGTGTGGTCGACGCCGGCCCTGTGCTCACCGCGGCGCGCGCGGCCGGGGCCACCATCGCCCTCGAGATGACCAGCGAGGCCGACGTGCTGGCCAGTCTCGCCTACCTGCGGGCCAACGAGCTCCTGCCGATCGCTCCTCACGTAGACTAGGCGGCAGGAGCGGTCGCCCGCCGGCCGAACACCCCACCGTCAGCCTCGCATCCGACCGAAGGAACGCCATGTCGCCCCGCACGCCGCGCACCACCAAGCCGGCCCCCGGCGCCGAGCAGGTCAAGCTGCGCATGCGCTTTCTGGCCGACATCGAGCCCTTCAACGGGCTCAGCAAGCTCGAGCTCGAGCGCGTCGCGAGCTCGATCGTCGAACGCAGCGCGCCGGCCGGCGAGGCCGTGCTCGTCGAGAGCGGCGTGCCGGGCACCGAGCTCTACGTCGTCTACCAGGGCACGCTCGAGCTCGTGCACAAAGAGGCCGTCGTGGCGATCGTCACGCGCGGCGAGGTGTTCGGCCACACCACGCTGCTGACCGGCCTGTCGCCCGAGTTCACCGTGCGAGCCAGCGTCGAGTCCATCCTGTACTGCATCCCCAAGGACGTGACCTTCGATCTGCTGCGCCACCCCGAGGGCCTCACGTGGCTTTCCGGCAACCAGCGCGAGCGCCTGATCCAGGCGGCCCGGACCATGCGCTCGCTGCCCGACGTGCGCAACCGCGCAGTGACCTCGGTCGTGCGCAGCGCGCCGCTGTTCTGTGAGCCCGACACGCCGATCCACGAGGCGGCCCGCATCCTGTCCGATGCCGGGCGCAGCGCCCTGCTCGTGCGCCTGCGCGACGGCCTCGGCATCGTCACCGACCTCGACTTCCGCGACAAGGTGGTGCTCGCGGGCGTGTCGCGCGACGCGCCCGTGTCGGCCATCATGACCACGCCGGTGCACACGATCGGCGCTGAGGTGCTCGCCCCCGAGGCCAGCATCGCGATGATGACCGCGGGCGTGAACCACCTGCCGGTGCTCGACGCCGAGGGCGAGGTGCTCGGCATCCTGTCGGCCAGCAACCTGATGACGCTCGACGCCCGCAGCCCGTTCGCGCTGCGCCGCTCGCTGCAGACGGCGGCGACCCGCGACGACCTCGTGCGCTTCGCGGCCGACGTGCCCCACCTGTTCGTCGACCTGCTCGAGGCTCATCTCGACGCGCCGCAGCTCATGCGCGTGCTCACTGTGTTGAACGACGCCATGATCGCGCGTCTGCTCGAGCTCTCGATCGCGGCCCACGGCGATCCACCGGTTCCCTTCGCCTGGCTCGCCTTCGGCAGCAGCGCCCGCAGCGAGCTCACCCTGGCCTCCGACCAGGACAACGGCCTCGCCTACGCCGACAGCGACGACCCGGCCATCGACCAGTACTTCAAGGCCCTCGCCGACGACGTGAACCAGGGCCTCGAGCTCTGCGGCTACGAGTCCGACCCGCACGGCGTGCTGGCGCGCTACCAGCAGTGGCGCATGTCGCTGTCGGCCTGGCAGCGGGTCTTCGAGGATTGCCTCGAGGGCCGCGACCTCGAGCGCCTGGCGCGGGCCAGCGTGGCTTTCGACTTTCGCCAGGTGTCCGGCGAGCTCTACATCGACCTCGCCCTCACCGAGATCATGCGCGAGGCACCGCACCACAAGAGCTTCATGCAGGGGCTTGCTCAGCTCGCCGCGCGCACGCGCCTGCCGCTCGGCTTCCGGCAGCGCGTCGAGGGCACGATCGACATCAAAAAGCACGGCCTCGTGCCCATCCAGAACATGGCCCGCTATCGTGCCTTCGCGCGCGGCATCAGCGCCCACTCGACGGTGGAGCGCCTGATCGCCGTGCGCGAGTCCGATGGCGAGGAGACGGCGGCCGAGCGCTCCTTGCGCGAGGCCTACACGAGCATGGCGCACCTGCAGCTACGCCACCACGCCTTCGCCATCCGCAACGGCCGCAAGATCGACAACGAGATCGACGTGAACACGCTGCGGCCGCTCACGCGGGCCACCCTGCAGGAGGCCATGCGCGAGGTCGCCGCGGTGCAGAGCCGCTTCCCGCGCCTGGCCGCGTTGCGCTAGGCGCGCAGCGAAGTCACGTCCGCCTGAGCGCCGACGACGAAGTCGATCGGCTGACCGGGCGTCAGGCCTGCTTGCGCGCGACGATCAGCCAGGCACAGCCGTTCATGATCTCGTACCGACGCTCGTCGGCAAGGCCCGCCGGCGACGGCGGGACGGGCTCGAGAAAGCCGGGGTTCATGCGCTGCAGGGCGCGCCGGCGCCAGCCGCGCGGCGCCCCCTGCCCGAAGCCCTCGTCGCCCCACACGACGGTCGCCCCGGGCCGCGCTACTCGCACGAACTCGGCGAGTGCGCGCTGCGGCTCATTGAAGAGCTTGACGCCGCCGAAGTGGAACACGACGTCGAACGCGTCGTCGACGAAGGGTAGACGGGCGGCGTCGGCCTGGACCAGCAGGGGGTGACGCCCGCCGCGCCGCGCGCGGCGGGCGCAGGCGCGTAGCATGCCGATCGAGAGATCGAGCTCGACCAGCCGCCCGGCGGCTCCGAGCCGCTCGGAGATGAGGCCCTGGTAGACACCGGGACCGGGGGAGACCTCGAGCACGCTCATCCCGGGCCGCAGCCCGAGACGCTCGACGATGGCCGCGCGCTCCCTCCCGGCGTCGACGCCGAAAACACGGCCACCGATCTGTTCGTTCCAGTCGTAGAGCGGAGCCAGACGGTCGTAGAGGCGGTTGAAGCGAGCGTCGCGGCCCTGGAGCGCGTCGGTGCGGACAGAGCGCAGGATGCGGCCGTCGGCCTGCGCGGCGCCGAGCTCGACGACGCCGTCCTGCGGCAGGTCTCTGATGTCGTCTCGTTGTGCCATGTGCCCCCCGGTCGATATCTTACGGCGTAAGGTCCGCTTGCCAGACTAGTCCTTACGGCGTAAGGTGTCAACCATGACTGAGAAGAAGGAGCGCGGGGTCGGGCGTCCCGCGCGGCCGGCGCTGTCGGTCGAGCGCATCGCCCGCCAGGCCATCGCGATCGCCGACCGTGACGGGCTCGACGCCCTGAGCATGCGCCGCCTGGCCGAGGGGCTCGGCGTCGAGGCGATGTCGCTCTACCATCACGTGCCGTCCAAGGCGGCGCTGCTCGACGTCATGGCCGACGCCCTGGCACGCGAGCTGCCCGAGCCGCCGGCCGGCGGCTGGCGCGACTGCCTCGCGGCGGCCGCGCACGCCTGGCGCGATCTCGCCCGGCGACATCCGGGCGCCTTCGTGCTGCTGGCGACCCGCTCGACGGCCGGCGCCACGCTGCTCGAGCGTGGCGCCGTGCTCATCGAGCGACTCCAGAACGCCGGCTTCGGCGCCGCCGCGAGCGCGCAGGCCCTGTCGTCGTTCTTTACCGCGCTGAACGGCTTTCTGCTGGCCGCGGGCGATCCCGCGGTCTTTCGCGACGTGCCCGAGGCGCAGGTCGACGAGGCCACGCTCCAGGCGGCGGGCGGCGCCTTTGCCACGGTGCCCACACAGGCCTGGCTGCTCACTCTGGACGAGGCCTTCGAGTTCCACGTGACGGTGCTGCTCGACGGCCTCGAGGCGGCGTTGCGCCGCGAGCAAGGGAAGCGGGCCGGGTAGCGCCGCTCAGGCGCTGTGGCCGCGCCAGGTCGCGACGTACTCGAGGCCGGTGCCCGACACGGCGGCCGCCGACTCGTCGAGCACCCAGCCGCCGCCCAGGCCGAGTTCGCGCGCGACGAGCTCGAAGTGGCAGAGGGCGATGCCCAGGTCGACGCGCTGCAGGTCGGCCAGGCGCAGCACGGCAAAGAGCGCGCTGCCTTTGCCGTAGCGCTTCGTGCGCTCCAGCAGAAAGTGCCAGTCGGCGCCGCGCCGCAGCACGCGCCAGGGCTGCTTGTTGCTGGCCGAGGGCGCCATGCGCACCGCCTCGAGCGCCGTGGTCCAGGGATCGCCGGCCGCGAGCTCGAGCGGTTCGCCGAGGCGCTCGGCGAGGAACAGGGAGGAGGCGGGCAGCCTGCGGCTGCCCGCCTCGCGTTCGCGGATGCGCGCGCTGCCGTCACCGGCCGGGTAGCCGAGCGACACTACGGCCGGCATGATCTCGCCGCGTTCGAGGTCGCCGAGGCGCTGAGCGAAGCTGCCCCTGGTGAACGTGCCGCCCAGCCAGCAGGTGCCGAGGCCGAGACCGGTCGCCTGCAGGATGGCCTGTTCGACCAGGTAGCCGTAGTCCTCGAGGTCGTGCGGGCCGCGCCGCACGGCGCCGACGAGGAACCCCTGGGCGCCCTTGATGAAGCCGTAGGTGCCGAGGCGACGCAGCGCGGCCGAGTCTTCGGGAGCCGCGGCGACCAGAGCGAAGCGCGCCCGTGAGCCGAGCGGCCCCACGGTGTGCGTCGCCAGGTGCGCGGCGAGGCTGGCTCGCGCGTCGGCGGCGATCGGCTCGTCGCGGTACGCGCGACACGAGTAGCGCGCGTTCACGAGGTCGACGACTGCCCGCTGTGGGCTTTGTGCCATGGTGATAGTATCGTCGCTTCGTCGGGGGGAGGCCAGTGCCTGACAGTGCCACCAACCGTCGCGCGATCAAGCGTCTTGCCGTCAGCCGCCTGGTGAGCATCACGGGCAGCAATGCGGCGGGCGTCGCGCTCGCCTACGTTATCTACCGGCGCACGGGCTCGGCGGTCTGGGTGTCGGTCCTCTACCTGTTCACCTTCGGCGTCATGGGCTTCGTGCAGCCGTTCGCCGGCGCCCTGGTCGACAGGTCCGACCGCCGGCGCCTGATGATCGTCTCCGAGTTGCTGAACGGGGCCGCGTGGGCCGCGCTCGTGTTCGTGCGTGCCCCCTGGCTCATGGTCGCGTGCGCGTTCGCCGGCTCGTTCGCGGGCGCACCGTTTTACGCGGCCTCGGCGGCGGCTGTGCCCAACCTGGCGCAACCCGAGGACCTGGCGTGGGCCAACAGCCAGATCTCGCTCGGCCGCAGCGTGGGGGCGACCATGGGGCCGGCGATCGGCGGCCTGCTCGTGGCCTTCGCCGGCGGGCCCGTGACGTTCGCGCTGAACGCCGCCTCGTTCCTCGTCTCGGCGGCGCTGATCTGGTCGGCGACCGGCGACTACACGGCGCCGGGGCGGGCCGCCGACGCGGGCGAGTTCCGTGGCCTCGGCGCCGGCCTGCGCCACATCCTGCACAGCGATGTGCTGCTACCGCTGTTCTGCGGCACGACCGTCATCTGGTTTGCGATGAACATCGCCATCCCAGCCGACCCGCCGCTCGCCCAGCACTTCGGCGTAGGCTCGATCGGCTTCGGCCTGATCGACGCGACCTTCGGCGCCGGCGCCGTGGCCGGCGCGCTCCTCGCGCGCCGGCTCACCCGCCGCCGCGAGGCGGCTGCGATCCTGCTGGGCATCGTCGGCGTCGCGCTCGGCTATCTGCTGGTCGGCGTCACGACGGCGTTCGGCCTCGTGCTGGTCGGACAAGCGGTCTCGGCGCTCGTCGACAACATCGGTCTTGTGGCGAGCGACAACGTCGTGCAGCGGTTGAGCCCCGACGCCGTGCGCGGCCGGGTCTTCGCCGTGACCACCACGGCGGGCTGCATGGTGAGCCTGGTCGCCTTCGCCGGCGCCGGCTATCTGATCGACGCGATCGGAGCGCAGGGCGTTTACGTGCTCGGCGCCGGCGCCGGCGCCGTCGCGGCGGTCGTGATGCTGCCCGGCGTGCTGCGCCTGAGGCGGTCGGCGGCCGAAGTGGGTGCGCTCCGCGACGCGTGACGTGCGGGGCCGCTGCGACCAGCCGGAGCGTGTGACGCGAACATGCGCGCCGAGAGGGAGACGGACCGGGTGTCGGGGCGCTCGTGCGGACCGTCTTGTCAGAGGAGTCGCCGTTCGTGGTAAGAACGAGTCCTGATGAACGGTTCCACGGCGAGCTTTGAGAGAGGTGGTCCGCCCATGACCGACCCGCGCGTTGCTTCCGACGAACGCTTCGAGACCCTCTGCCGCACCTTCCTCACCGACCCGGCAGTCAGCAGGGAGACCGACGACGGTCCGCGCCGCACCGGCTTCGGTGCCGCGGCGCTCAAGGTCGACGACCGGATCTTCGCGATGCTCGTGAAGGGCTGGCTCGTGGTCAAGCTGCCCCAACACCGCGTCGACACGCTGGTCACGCTGGGCGAGGGGGAGCGCTACGATCCGGGCGGCGGCAGGCTTATGCGCGAATGGGTGACGGTCGGTCCGCAGCTCGCCGAGCCGCAGTGGCTCGCCCTGGCTCACGAGGCGCGCGACTTCGTGTCGCGGCGCGCCGCCTGACGGCACCGGGCAGCGCGGCCGTCCGCCGGTTCACGGTCGCGGCTCGTACCCCGTAAGCGCGAGCCAGCGTTCTTGCGGCGTCGCGTCGGCCGGCGGCTCGAGTGGCGCGCCGATCACGTGGTACTGGCGCCACTGCTCGGCCCGCGGGTCGAGCTCGTCGAGCAGACCCTGGACGAGGGCCGAAGGCAGCGTGGGGTCGGCGCCGATGAAGCGCGCGATGTCGTAGACGCGGCGCGCGCGGAAGAACGTGATGTGGCTGAGGTACTCGCGCGCCGGCCAGTCGCCGTAGGTCAGGTGGACCGGCCGGTCGAGCTCGTCGAAGCGGCTCACCGCGTCGCAGGCGACCTCGATCAGGCGGGCGAAGGCGGCCTTCGGGTCGTCGCCCAGCAGGTCGCCGTCGTGGGCCGCGCCGACCTCGGCGATCGTGCGGCCGGCGAGCACGTCGGGCACCCAGGCCTCGTCGTAGGCGAGATAGCTGACGACCTGGCGCAGTATCGAGCCCGGTTGCCGCGGCGTCATCTCGTCGGGCACCAGGCGCTCCCACTGGTCGTCGCTCACCTGCTCGACCACGCGCTGCAGCGCCCGGTCGGCGAGCACGAACACCTCTTGCTCGGTCATGCCGCCCCTCCTCGACTTCGGCGTCGTCCTGTTCGGAGCAGGTGTTCCCGGGGCGGGGCGGGTTCGATGCCGACCGGCCGTCTTGGCGGCCGGCCGCGGCAAGGCGCGATGGGCCGCCGGACGAACGTGCGGCGTGAAACAGCCCGCGTTGGGCGGCGTGCCTAGAACAGGTCGGTGTCGGTGACCGCGGCGGGCTCGTCGACGCGATCGGGACAGTCGGCCGCCGTGATGTCACAGTAGCGGCATTCGGAGGCGCTCGGCGTCTTGAGCGGAGCGACCGGCGCGGCGGCGAGGTCCATCGCCTCCTTGACCATGGCGCGGAACTCGTCGTCGACCGTCGAAGCAGCCACGCCGACGCCGGTCTCGCGGTAGCGCACCTCGCCGCGCAGTTGCCGGCCGCGGCAGTGCGCGGCGGTGAGCGGCAGCGCCAGCATGTAGAGCAGGACCTGGAGCTTGTCGGAGTTGCGTTCCTTGCCGGTCTTGCAGTCGATCACGACGGCGTCGTGCGGGCCGATCGCCACGATGTCGGCCTTGCCGGCCAGCGTGGCTCCGTTCGCGCCCTTCAGGCGAAAGTCGTTCTGGCCTTCGAGGTAGACGGCGTAGCCCTGGTCGCGCAGCTCATCGGCCTGGGCGTGCAGGAGCTGCGTGTGGTCGGCCGTCCAGCGCGCGAGGTCGAAGTCGCTGGGCACGCGCCCGTAGGTGTGGTTGGCACGAAACCAGAGCTTCCAGCGGCAGGAGTCTTCGCCGGCGAGCTGCTTGGTGAGCCAGGTCACCCAGACGTAGGGATTGGAGCGCGGTTCGGCCATGGGCTACCCCCGATCGGTGCGCGAGCTCGCGGGGCAGGCGCGACGTGCCGGCGCGAGCGGGCGATGCCCTCCAAGGCTACTCGCCCGAGGGGACGGAGGGAAGCCGTTCGGCGCGCCCCTGCGGCCGGCCCGCGTCGGTCGACTCAGCGCCGCGCGAGCGCGCCGGCGATGAGCTCGACGCCGCGCACCGCCTCGTCGGCCCACAGGTCGGCGCCCGTCCAGGCGCAGACCTGCTCGTTCACCGACGAGCCGCCGACCGCGACGACGAGACGGTGGCCGAGCTGCGGCGCCACGCGCCGCAGCTCGGCCACCGTCTCACGCATGCTCGGGTGCGCCCCCGTGAGGAGACCGGACAGCCCGACGACGTCGGGGCGCAGCTCCAAGGCGCGGCGCACGACCTCGTCGGGCGGCACGTCGACTCCGAGGTCGTGCACGACGTGACCCTGGGCGCGCAGCAGCATGACGAGGATGCTCTTGCCGATGTCGTGGATGTCGCCGCGCACCGTGCACACCAGGACGCCGGCGGCCGGCGCGGCGCCGGCGGGCGCGCCCGCCGGCGCCGCGCCGGCCGCCGGCTCGTCGCCCGGCATCAGCGGCTCGAGGATCTCCATCGCCTCGCGGAAGATCTCGCCGGCCATGATGAGCCCGCCGATGAAGTACTTGCCGCTCTCGTAGTGACGGCCGACGTAGTCCATGCCCACGCGGCAGTCGGCGATGACGGCGAGCGGCGTCTCACCGGCCGCGACGCGGCGGCGTACCTCGGCAAGCGACGCCCGCTCGTCGAGGGCGGCGATCAGCCCCGGCAGCGACGACGGATCGAGTCGGTCGCCGGGCTTCACCGGGCACCGATCACGGCGCGGAGCTGCAGCAGGTCGCCGCGGCAGACGAACCGGCCCCAGCTCATCGGCTTGTCGTCGTAGTCGAAGAACAGGTGCTCGACGACGAGCGCGGCGCTGCCGGCGGGGCGCCCGACATAGCGGGCCTCCTCGCCGGTGAGGACCGACGCGTGCACGACGAGCTCGCCGCGCTTGGGCCCGGCCGCGCCGCCGCCCTCGAAGAGGTCGCGCAGCGCCGTCACGCCGAGCTCGGCCTCGACCGTCGGTCGCTCGGGATCGTAGGCGAGCGACTCGCGATGGTAGAAGAGCGGCTCGTCGCCGCGTTGCAGCAGGCGGCGGATGCTGATCACGCGCGTGCCCTCGGACACACCCAGGTTGGCGGCGGCGCGCGCGCCGGCCGGCATGACGCGCGCCTCGAGCACGCGCGCGGTGACGGCGGGGTCGGCGAGCAGGTCGTGGAACTCGCTCAGCTCGAAGCTCGCGGCCGAGATGTGCAGCGGCTTGACGAACGTGCCGCGGCCGCGGGTGGTGCTCACGAAGCCGCGATCGAGCAGCACGCCGACGGCGCGGCGCACGGTCATCGGGCTGACGTCGAAGGCGGCGCAGAGCTCGGCCTCGGTGGGGAGCTGGTCGCCGGCGCGGTAGTCGCCGCGGGCGATGGCGTGGCTGAGGATGTTGACGAGCTGGATGTAGGCGGGCTCGAACGACGAGCGGTCGATGGGCTTCAGCCCGGCCAATGTCTCCGACGCAGCCACGGTCCTTCGCATCCTACCAATCGCAGCGAGCAGGTCTTGCATGGCAGAGTATATATCTATATATATTGACATTGCACCTGTGACGGCGCGACGGCGGTCGCACCGCCTGCGGTGGCTGCATCGCCTGAGGACCCGGCAAGGAGGAGCGATGACGGACGAACTGAAGGAAGCGGTGATCGGCCTGCGTGAACAGGACGCGCTGGCGATCACCGAGCGGCTGCTCGACGGCGGTACCGACCCGCTCGCCATCGTCGAGACCTGCAAGGAGGCGATGGACGAGATCGGCCGGCGCTTCTCGTGTGGCGAGGCGTTCATCCCCGAGCTGATCATGGCCGGCGAGATCATGCAGGGCATCACCGTCCGGCTGAAGCCGCACCTGGCCGGCTCGACCAGCTCGAAGAAGGTCGGCACGGTCGTGCTCTGCACGGTCAAGGGCGACATCCACGACATCGGCAAGGACATCGTCGCCACCATGCTCGACATCGGCGGCTTCGAGGTGGTCGACCTCGGCGTCGACGTGCCGGTCGAGACGCTGGTCGCCAAGGTGCGCGAGGTCCAGCCGCAGGTCGTCGGTCTATCCGGCTTGCTCACGGTGGCCTTCGATTCGATGAAGGCGTCGGTCGTCGCGCTCGAGCAGGCCGGCCTGCGCAAGGACGTCAAGATCATGGTCGGCGGCGCGCCCGTCACCGACGAGGTGCAGGCGTTCACCGGCGCCGACGGCTGGGCCAAGGACGCGGTCGGCGCGGTCGAGCTGGTCAGGACCTGGGTGGGAGGTGCGCGCGATGCTGCCTGACAACTGGAACGAGCTCTCGCGGGAGCAGCGCCTCGCCTTTCGTCTCGACGCCTGGCAGAACGTGCCCATCGAGTTCGCCTCGCCCGAGACGGCGCAGGCCTACCGCGACCGCGTGCAGCTCTATCGCGACGTGCTCGAGCTGAAAGAGCCGGCCACCGTGCCGATCGCGCCCTGGATCGGCCTGCTGCCGTTCCGCTTCTACGGCCACACCGGCCACGACGCCTACTACGACTACGACGTGTTCAAAGAAGACTGGTACCGCTTCCACGTCGACACGCGGCCCGACGCCATCGGCCTGACCCTCGGCATCGTGCCGGGCAAGCTCTTCGACGTCCTCGACTACCGGCTGTACGACTGGCCCGGCCACGGCACGCCCGAAGACACGAGCTACCAGTACAACGAGAAGGAATGGATGAAGGACGACGAGTACGACCTCCTCATCCAGGACCCGAGCAACTACTGGCAGCGCGTCTACCTGCCGCGCACGTTCGGCGCGCTCGAGCCGTTCGCCATGCTGCCGCCCTGGACCGATCTCGTCGAGATCCCCTTCTCGGCGCCGTTCTTCGCGGGCTTCTCGGCGCCGCCGGTCAAGGCGATGCTGCAGAAGCTGATGGACGCCGGCGACGCCGCCATGGAGTGGCTGCAGGCGTTCATGGCGGTCGACGGCAAGATCATGGCCACGCTCGGCATCCCGCAGACCGCGGGCGGCGCCACCAAGGCGCCCTACGACATCCTGGGCGACACGATGCGCGGCACGCGCGGCCTGATGCTCGACAAGTTCCGCCGGCCCGAGAAGGTCAAGGCGGCCATGGACCGGCTCGTGCCGCAGGCCGTCGACTGGGCCGTGCGCTCCAACAACATGACCGGCAATCCGATCGTGTTCATCCCGATCCACAAGGGCGCCGACGGCTTCATGTCCGACGCCGACTTCAGGGAGCTCTACTGGCCGAGCTTCAAGGGCGTGCTGCTCGGCCTGATCGCCGAAGGCCTCGTGCCCTGGGTCTTCGTCGAGGGCTCGTACAACACGCGCCTCGAGGTGATCGCCGACGACGAGATCCCGGCCCACAGCATGGTCTGGATGTTCGACGCCACCGACATGGCGCGGGCCAAGGCCATCGTCGGGGCCCGCCAGTGCATCGGCGGCAACGTGCCGGCGGCGCTCTTCACCATGGGCACGCCCGAGAAGATGGACGCCTACGTCAAGGACCTGCTGGCCACGGCGGCCGGCGACGGCGGCTTCATTCTGAGCAGCGGCGTTGTGCTCGACGAGGGCGATCCGGCCGCCTACAAGGCCTTCATCGAGGCCGGCCGCACGTACGGTCACTGAAGTCGGTCCGCCGCACCTCCCCCCGGGCGCGGCGACTGACCGGCGGCGGCGCGTGCCCCCCGCGCGCCGCGAGCGTGAGCCGGCAGAGGGGGCGGGGCGGCGAGCTGCAAGCTCGCCGCCCCGCCCGCTTCGGCCCGGAGCTCCGGCCAGGGTCCTTGGTGGCCGGTTGTCTCCGGGTGCTCCTTGCGGAGCCGGTGGCCGTTCAGCCGGTCATGCCGGTGAGCGCCATCTTGCCGATCGCGGTCTCGTAGAGGACCTGGTAGATCAGCCAGTCCTGCAGGCCGCTTGCGTCGCCGCGCCGCGCCTGCGCGGCGAGGCGGTCGAACTGCCGCAGCGTCGCCGGCGAGAGCGCGACCTGAGCTGGGCTGCCGGCCGAGCGGTCGGCGGGCCAGCCCCGCGCCATGCGCTCGCGCAGGGTGTTCGAGACTCGCGTCTCGGCGGCCGCCTTCTGCGTGTCGCCGGCGGCGATCGCCGCATACCAGGCCCGCCAACAGGCCAGCCACCGGCGCTCGCTGGTCCGCTCGAAGGCGAACCCGGCGCTGGGTACGGCGCTCGAGCCATCCAGCGCCGACCAGCTCACGGGGCAGAGGACGTCGCCGCATGCATCCAGCCAGATGTTGGCGGCACGCCACTCGAGTCGGACCGACCAATACGCGTGCTGGAAGGCAAGCCATGACTTCATCGCGCTCAAGTCGCCGGCCCGCGCCTGTGCCGCGATGTCGTGCAGGTCGCGGCGTGTCGGCGTGGCGGCGAGGTCGATGAGCATGGTGTGCCCGTCGAACGTGAGCGTCGCCGGCAGCAGGCTCTCGAGGCGAGCCGTTGCGGCAGTCGCGGCCGTCACGCCCTGCCGGTCGCCCGCCGCGGCGGCCGCGATCCACTCTGTCCACCAGGCGACCCAGAGGTTTGAGAAGGTCTCCTCGAAGTCGTCGCCCAGGTCGTGTTGACCGTCCTCTGCCAGGGCGCCGGGCGGGAAGGGGGTGGGGTCCACGCCCGGAGGTACACCGTCGAAGAGCCTGCTCGCCAGATCGAGGCCGGCGGGTTGCCCGACCTTGTCGATCACCGCGTCGCCTTCGGCGCGCGCCCGGGCGCGGCTCACCGCAGGGCTGTGCTGCAGGCCCACGGGGGTATCGCTCGGGGTCACGCCGTCGAGCGTCCACGTCCACGTCACCGCATGCGCCTCGCCCGGGTCACGTACGTACTCATGCTTGACGCCACTGAACCCCCAGTTCGCGTCCCACGCGGCCCTGTCGACGAGCAGGACGAAGTGGCCGTGGCGGGCTGCCGCGATGGCCTGGTCGAGGCCGCCGTACCCGACCTCCCCCCCCTCGGTGCCGCCCGCGCTGTGGAAGGCCTTTCTCTCGTCCGCCGGGGTGATCGTCGGGATGGTGGCGCTGAGCCGCTGGGCCCACGTGCGCGCCCTGGTCACGCCTGCCGCATCACCGTCGGCCGCGGCCCGCAGCCAGGCGACGCTCCAGTCGCCGATCGACTCGAGGGCGGCCGCAAAGTGACCGCCGCCCTTGGGCCCGATGCCGGTAGAGTGATAACCGCGCCAGCGCACCCCGCTGGGCAGCGTGATCTGGCGGGCCCAGTCGTTGTACTCGGCACGCAGCTGCGCGGAGCTGACAACCTGGTTCGGCACGGGGTTGATCGGCGCCAGCAGCAAGGTCCTGGCGTACACGGCCCCGGCGCCGAGCAGCACACGGCGGCGCCGACGAAGATGAGCGCGGCGGGGCGCCGCAGGAGTCGGCGCCTGCGGGTGGCCGCCTTGGGATCGAGCGGGGTGGCGACGATCGCGCGGCGCAGCCGCTCGCGATCGTGCTCGTCGTCGCGCGGCATGGCGGCCGCCGGATCGGCGCGGCGCAGGCGTCGGAACTGCGTCACTGCTGTTCATCGAGGAGACCTCCTCGCTCGGGGCTCAGGGTGGGGAGCTGCTCGGCCGGCCTCGCCGTG
This sequence comes from uncultured Actinomycetes bacterium, assembly GCA_963767005.1. Classification (GTDB taxonomy): domain Bacteria; phylum Actinomycetota; class Thermoleophilia; order UBA2241; family UBA2241; genus Bog-752. Next base: position 23,558 of record CAVYCN010000006.1, on the reverse strand, counting down.
TGGGGGTGGTCGTCCGGCTCCTCGGCCGCAGCGAGCGCGGCGGCCAGGCGCCGCCGGGCACGGAACAGGCGCACGGCCGCGGCCGCCTTCGAGCAGTCGAGCGCAGCGGCCAGGCCGGCGCGGTCGAGCCGCTCCCAGGCGGCCAGCAGCAGGATCTCGCGGTCGGCGGGGGAGAGGCGGCCGAGGGCGTCGGCCAGGGTGGAGTGCGCCTCGAGCGCTTCGAGGAACGAGGGGACGGCGTCGTCTCGAGCCGACTGCCGTTCCCGCTCGCGCCGGCGGCGCTCGCCGCGCTCGTGGTTGAGCCGGACGTTGCGGGCTACGCCGATCAGCCAGGGCAGGGCCTCGTCGGGCACGCCGTCGAGCCGCTGCCAGGCGATCGTGAAGGTCTCGGCGACGACGTCGTCGGCCCCGTCGGGGTCGCGTCGCCAGGCGTAGGCGCGCACCGCGGAGTAGTGGGCGTCGAAGAGTCGCGTGAAACGCTCCTCTCGCGCCTGTGCGTGCTCGTTCATGGCCCCCTCGTCGCGGTGGACTCTACATGCTCCTGTCCGCGGGCGAGGTGGGTATTACACGGGTGGCCGGCGCGGACATGCCGCGGCGACCGCGACGGGAGGGTAGTCCCATGAACATCACCTCGCACGATGACACGACGATCGCCTTCGACGTCGAGGGCGTGGGCCCACCGCTGATCCTCGTCGACGGCGCCCTGACGACACGCAGGAGCCAGTGGCGGCCAGAGCTCGTGGCGCTTCTGGCCCCCTACTTCAGCGTGTACGGCTACGACCGCCGCGGCCGCGGCGCCAGCGGCGATACGCAGCCCTACAAGGTCGAGCGCGAGATCGAGGACATCGCGGCCCTGATCGAGGAGGCCGGCGGCCGGGCGTACCTTTTCGGGCACTCCTCCGGCGGCTGCCTCGCGCTGCTGGCCGCCGCGTGGCTCGGCGCCGACCAGATCGCGGCGGTAAGCAGCTACGAGGCGCCCTGGAACGACGACCCCGCGGTGCAGGGGCGCTGGAGCGACTACCTGCGGCGACTCGCCGAGGCGCTTGCGGACGGTCGCCGCGGCGATGCCGTCACGCTCTTCATGAGCTACGTCGGCCAGCCGGCCGAGCAGATCGACGCGCTGCGCGAGTCGCCGTACTGGCCCGCCCTCGAGACGCTGGCGCCGACGCTTGCCTACGATCACGCAGGGATCATGAGCTCGACGCTCGCCGTACCGACGGACAGGCTCGCCGGCATCACCGTCCCGGTGCTCGCCGTCTGCGGCGGTGAGAGCCCCGCCTACATGTGCGCCACGGCGCGCACGATCGCCGAGACGGTCGAGCGCGGGACGTGGCACACGATCCCCGGGCAACGGCACGCCGTCGCGGCGTCGGCGATCGCTCCCGTGCTGATCGAGTTCCTCGGCCCGGCGGCCGAACGGTCGAGCGCGGCCTGAGGGTCGCCCCGTTCATGGTCTCGGGGTCGCTCGCCTCGAGCCTGCGGGGCGAGCCTCGAGCGAGTCACGACATCGACCTCGTGGTCGAGATCTCGCCGGCCGACGTGCCGCGCCTGTCGGTCTGCCTCGCGGGCGAGCCGCGGGTGTTCTTCGACGAGCAGGGCGCCCTCGCGTCGGTCGGGCACGGCGCCACGGCGGCAGCGAGAAGCAGCTCGCCGATGCCTTGCGCGTCTACGAGTTGCAGGCCGCAGTGCTCGACCACGCCTATCTCGACCAGTGGGCGGCGGCGCTCGGGGTCGCCGACGCCCTCGCCCAGTTGAGGGATGAAGCTGAGCCACTCGGACTGTAACGACCGCCTCACGGCGCCGCGGCCGGCGTTTGGCCGGCGCTACACTCGCTCACGAAACGATGAGCGACGAACCATCCGGAGAGCAGGGGTCAGGCGGGCCGCCGACCGGCGACGGTCCGCCGGACGGTGATGCCGGGGCCGCGGCGTCGCGCCGCTCCGCCCGCGCGAGTCGCTCCAGTCGCCCGCGCCGCTCGGCCCGGCCGGCCCGCCCCGGCCACCCGCGCCACCCTCTCCTGCGCCGCGCGCTGACCGGCCTCGCCGCCGGCGCGCTGCTCACGGCGGCGTTGCTCGCCGTGTCGGTGATCGGCGCGCACTACGGCGCGCCCTCGATCCCGTACACCATCTTCGAGTGGCTCACGCGCGTGCTGCCGGGGCGCCTTGTGATCTTCGGCCTCGAGACCACGCTGCGCGTGCTCGAGGGGCTTGGCCTGAACATCAAGGACACCGGCAAGGCGACCGAGATCGCCCTCGCGCTCACGGGCCTGCTCGTCACCGGCGCCGTGGTCGGTCTGCTGTTCTTCGTGCTCGTCGACAGCGAGGATCGCCTGTGGGTGACGCGCGCCGGCGAGTTGCTCGGCGTCGCGCTCGGCGTCGCCTGCTTTCTGATCGCCCTCGCGGCGTCGCCGCCGGCCACCTTCGGCTCGCACGCCGTCTGGGCGCTCTGGATCGTCGGCTCGGTCTTCGTCTGGGGCTGGGCGCTCGCCCGGCTGCGGCTGGCGGTCGCGCGACGCGGCGGGCCGGCGCCGCTCGCCGTGCCGGCCACGCCCGACTCGCCGAGCGCCTACATCCCGCTCGAGCGGCCCGGCCGCCTCGAGCCGGCTGCCGAGGCCGCCACCCTCGACCGCCGTCACTTCCTGATCCGCGTCGGCGGCGCCGCGGCGACGATCGTCGTGCTCGGCGCCGAGGTGAGCGACATCCTCATGGCCGAGGCCGGGCTCGCCACGCCGGCGCCGATCAAGGCGCCGATCCCGTTCCCCAACGCGGACTCGCCGGTCAAGCCTGTGCCGGGCACCCGCCTCGAGTACACGCCGGTCGCCGACTTCTACCGCGTCGACATCGACCTCGAGCCGCCCTCGATCGACCCGACCTCGTGGCGCCTGAAGATCTCGGGCCTGGTCGAGCGCCCCGTCTCGCTCACGCTCGACGAGCTCAAGGCGCGCTTCGCCGCGACCGACGAGTTCGCCACCCTGTCGTGCGTGTCCAACCCGGTCGGCGGTCCGCTGATCTCGACCACGCTCTGGACGGGGCCGCCCTTCCGCGACGTGCTCGCCGCGGTCGGCGTCAAGCCAGAGGCGGCCTACGCCCACCTGCTGTCGCAGGACGGCTTCGGCGAGGCGGTCGACCTCGCGACCGTCGACGGCGACCCGCGCGTCATCCTGTGTCACACCTGGAACGGGCAGCCGCTGCCCACGGCGCACGGCTTCCCGCTGCGCCTTTACCGGCCCGGCCACTACGGCATGAAGCAGCCCAAGTGGATCACCGAGATCGTGCTCCTGCCCGACGCGGCCCCGGGCTACTGGGTCTCACGCGGCTGGGACGCGCAGGCGATCATGAAGACGACCTCGGTGGTCGACGTCGTGGCGACGAACGACCTGGTGCGCAGCGGCGGCCGCACCTACGTGCCGGTCGGCGGCATCGCCCACGCCGGCGACCGCGGCATCTCGAAGGTCGAGGTGCAGGTCGACGGCGGGCCCTGGCAGCCGGCCGAGTTGCGCGCGCCGCTGTCGCACCTCACCTGGGTGATCTGGCGCTACCTGTGGCCGTTCAGCCGCGGCGAGCACGTCTTTGCCGTACGCGCCTACGACGGCACCGGAGCGCTGCAGATCACGACGCCGCAGGGCACGTTCCCGTCGGGCGCGAGCGGGATCGACGAGAAGGCGGCGGTGGTGACGTAGGGGGTGGGCGCCCAGGCGGACCGGACGCCGCTCAGGCGGACTCGACCTCGCCGCTGTCCTTCACCACCGCCAGCACGCGGCAGATGAAGCCACGGAAGGCCATCATGTAGTCGGTCAGGAACTGGGCCGTGGTCGGGTCGGTCACCTCGCCGGTCTCGGTGAACAGGCCGGGCGTGAACTGGATGTAGGCCTCGGGCGCGCTCATCTGCGGGGCGTTGCAGAAGCTCAGCACGCTCTTCAGGTTCTGCTGCGCGACGGCGGTGCCGATCTTGCCGATCGAGGCGCCGATCATGGCGCTCGGCTTGCGCGCGAACGAGTTCTGGCCCCAGGGGCGGCTCGCCCAGTCGATCGCGTTCTTCAGGGGCCCCGGCAGGCCGCGGTTGTACTCGGGCGTGATGAAGAGCACCGCGTCGACCGCGGCGAGGCGCTCCTTGAGCGCCCGCGCCTCGGGCGGGTAGTCGGGGTCGTGGTCGGGACTGTAGAGCCCGAGGTCGCGGATCGGGATCTCGATCATCTCCAAGTCGGCCGGCGCCAGCATGACGAGCGCCTTGGACAGGACGCGGTTGATCGAGGTGGACGACAGGCTGCCGATCAGGTAGCCGACCTTGTAGGTCTTCATGGGCGCCTCCGTGGGCTCGCGGTGCGGTCGCGGGACGAGCCGAGGCGATGGCTCGGCCTGTCCGTGTGGTGTGACGAAGGCAGGCTGCCCGCTGGGGCCCGGTTGAACGCCGTGAGCGGCCGGCAGGACCGGCCTCCCGGGTGCCTCCCGCCTCACCAGGACTTGCTGTACGATGGTCGGGTCACTGTAGTGTTCCCTCCGTGCCTTGTGGACGCTGAGGGCATTGGCGGGGGGACGAGGCAAGGGGGGTCGCATGCCAGACATCGAAATGGCAACCGAGAAGGCCAAACTCACCAAGACCCTGCGCCGGTGGGACATGGCCCTGTTCACCGCCTGCGCCATCATCGGGTTCGACTCGCTGGCCTACACCACGTCGGTCGGCCTGGGCCAGGCGATCACCTGGCTGATCATCACCTTCTTCATCTTCCTCATCCCGCTGGGCCTCCTCCTGTCCGAGGCCACGGCCGCCTTCCCGGCCGAGGGCGGCGTGTACGCCTGGTGCCGCATGACCTACGGCAAGCTGTTTGGCGAGATCACCACGTTCTACTACTGGATCTCGAACCCGGTCTGGATCGGCGGCACGCTCACCGCCGTGACCATCGGCGTCATCGACGTCTTCTTCACGCCCAGCCACCCGCTCGGCACAGCGGCCTCGATCGTGGTCGGCCTGGTCTACACCTGGGTGGTCATCGTCCTGTCCATCATCAACCTCAGGTACGGCAAGTGGACGGGCAACCTGGGCACCATCTTCAAGGGCATCATCATGGTCGTGATGGCGATCCTCGCGATCCTCTTCCTGGCCCGCCACGGCGTGCCCAAGGGCATCGCCCCCGCGAGCTCGTACAAGCCCACCGTCACCGGCTTCCTCGGGATCATCGGCGTCATCTGCTTCCTCTGGTTCGGCTTCGAGCTGCAGTCCTCGGCCGGCGAAGAGATGGTCGACCCGCAGAAGGACGTGCCGCGCTCGATCTTCACCAGCGGCGCCATCACGACGGTCATGTACGTCGTCGTCATGCTGTGCATGCTGCTCGTGCTCAAGGAAAAGGACCTCACCGCGGCGTCGGGCATCCCGTCCGCCGTGCAGGCCGTCATGGCCGACGCGGTGGGCAGCGGCACCGCCAAGGCGCTCGGCTACTTCCTCGGCGTCCTCTTCATCCTGCAGTACGTGAGCTCCGGCTCGATCTGGCTGCTGGGCGCCTGCCGCGTCCAGGCCGTAGCCGCCCTCGACGGCTCCGCCCCGCGCGTGCTCGGCATGTTCTCCAAGCAGGGCACGCCGGCGGTGATGGCCATCATCTCGGGCGTCGTCAGCTCGATCATGTGCGTGATCGTCTTCCTCGTGACGAGCGGCAGCCTCAAGGAGTTCATCGGCGTGATGATCGCCCTCGACACCTCGCTGACGGTGATCGTCTACGTCCTCCTGGTCCCGGCGATCGTGCGTCTGCGCACCACGCACCCGCACGTCCACCGGCCGTATGTCGTGCCGGGCGGCGCCGCCTTCCTGTGGGCCTGCGCGGCGATCACCTGGATCCTGTCCGTCATCACCTGCATTACCCTGCTCTGGCCGGGGCTGCTCGACAACATGCTCGGCCACAGCTACTCGATCACCGACAGCTGGGGCATGTCCCGGCTGCGGTTCGAGCTCATGGACCTCGGCACGTTCGCCGTCCTTACGCTCATCGCGGTGGGCTTCTGGGCCTACGGTCGTACGCAGGGCGCGGTCGCTGAGGACGCTGTCATCGAGGGTGTCGTCACCGAGCAGGAGTGACGATCCTCGCTGCGCGTCTCTGACCGGGACCACGTCTCGGCATGGGGGGGCGGCAGAGGCTTCGAGCCCTCTGCCGCCCTCCGTTTCCGCCGGGACATCCGGCGACCGATCGCCGACGTTCAGCGACGCCGGTGCAATCGCTTGACCCGGTGGCTCGCAGGGTTACACTCGTAGCGCATTCAGACCTCCCTGGTTGAATGCCGGCCCCCGGACTGCCCATGGTCGCGGGGGCATGCCATGAACGCGCCACTCACTCCACCCCCAGGTCCAGTAACATACGGGCGTTGGAGCGGATGAAGGCTGGGGAGGTCAAGGTGTCTCCTGCTTGTCCTGCACTCTTGATGGCGACAGTAGGCGGGCCTATCGCGGGTACCGGCCGGGTTCAGCCGTGCGCATAGTCGCCGATGCGGCGAAGATCGCAGTCAACGCCGCCGCCGTCGTGCGACTGTGCGCCGCGCACGATGTCGCGGTCATCGGCGTCAGCAAGGTCGTGCGCGGCGAGCCCGAGATCGTCGAGGCGATGGTCAGCGGTGGTGTGCGCATCGTCGGCGAGTCCCGCCTCGACAACATCCGCCGCATCAGGGACGCCGGCATCCCCTGCGAGGTCATGCTGCTGCGCCTGCCGGCGCTGAGCGAGGCCGATGACGTCGTCTGGCTGGCCGAGTACAGCTTCAACTCCGAGGCAGACGTCGTGCGCGCCCTTTCGCGGGCCGCGGTCGCCGCGGAGCGTCGCCACGGCGTGCTCGTGATCGTGGAGAGCGGCGACCGTCGCGAGGGCACGATGCCCGAAGACGCCGCAGCCCTGTGCCGCCTGGTCCTGGAGCTTCCCGGGCTCTCTCTGGCAGGCGTGGCGACGAACCTCGGTTGTCTGTGCGGCGTGCTCTCGTCCGCCGAAAGCCAGGCGGCCTTCGCGCGGCAGGTGGCGCAGCTCGAGGATGAGCTGGGCTATCGGTTCCCTATGGTCTCGGCCGGCAACACCGCCGATCTGCAGTTCCTGATGAGCGGCGAGATGCCCAAGCGCTTCACACACCTCCGCCTGGGAGAGGCCATCCTCTTCGGCATCGACAGCGTGAGGAACATCGAGGTTCCCGACGCCCACATGGACACGTTCACGATCTACGCTGAGGTCATCGAGGTGAAGCACAAGCCCTCGACGCCCGACGGCGAAGTGGCGACCGACGCGTTCATGCGCGTCAACACGTGGCCCGATCTGGGCGTGCGGCGGCGCGCCGTCCTGTCGATGGGCGAGCTCGACGCCGGCGTTCAGTTCATGCGGCCCAGCCTCGCCGGGAGCTTCATCGTCGGAGCAAGCTCCGACCACCTGGTCCTCGACGTGACTGACGCGGCGGTTCCCGTGAGAGTGGGCGACGAGCTTGAGTTCATCGCATCCTATACGGCTGTTGCTTACGGCTGGTCGAGCTGCTACGCGAGTTGTGCGGTCAGTGGAGTTGGGCTGAGCGCTGGAGTTGACCCGGTCTTGCGGACACCCTAGGTCTGCGGCGAGCCTCTGGTACTGCCGGCTCTGCTCGGCGAGGAGTCGGTGGTCGTCGATCCGGCCCTGGCCAGGATCGACGTGCCGGCCGGCACGGTGATGGGCTGGTCGGTCTACCTCGCCTCGGGCGTGGTTGACTCGACCTCGCAGCGGGCAAGCCAGACGGGCGCGACCGCCGACTGAGCGCGTCGCGGCGGGGCGGCGAGCTGCAAGGTCGCCGCCCCGCCGCGCCGACCGCGCCGCGGCTCAGGCCGCGCGCCGCATCCTGGCGCGCTGCGCGAACTCGAGCAGGTCCTGGTTCACGCGGTCCTTGAGCGTCGAGCACAGGCCGTGCGGCGCCCCGGCGTAGACCTTGAGCTCGGCGTCCTTGACGATCTTCGCCGACTTCATGCCCGCGTCGGCGATCGGCACGATCTGGTCGTCGTCGCCGTGGATGATCAGGGTGGGCACGTCGATGCGCTCGAGGTCCCCGGTGAAGTCGGTCTCGGAGAACTGCTTGACGCAGTCGTACGAGGCCGGCATGCCCGCCATCATGCCCTGCAGCCAGAACGACTGGCGCAGGCCTTCCGACACCTTGGCGCCGGGCCGGTTGAAGCCGTAGAACGGCAGCGAGAGGTCCTTCCAGAACTGCGAGCGGTCGGCCAGGATGCTCTCGCGCTGGCCGTCGAGGACCTCGATCGGCGTGCCCTCGGGGTTCGCAGCCGACTTCACCATGATGGGTGGCACCGCGCCGATCAGCACCGCCTCAGACACGCGCTCCGTGCCGTGACGGCCGATGTAGCGCGCGACCTCACCGCCGCCGGTGGAGTGACCGACGAGGATGGCGTCCCGCAGGTCGAGTGAGTCGATGAGCTCGCCGAGGTCGTCGGCGTAGGTGTCCATGTCGTTGCCGTGCCACGGCTGACTCGAGCGCCCGTGCCCACGCCGGTCGGCGGCGACGCAGCGGTAACCGTGGTTGACCAGAAAGAACATCTGGTCCTCGAAGGCGTCGGAGCTGAGCGGCCAGCCGTGGCTGAAGACGATCGGCTGCCCCGAGCCCCAGTCCTTGTAGTAGAGGCGGGTGCCGTCTTTGGTCGTGAACATGCTCATGGGGTGCCTCCTTGAGCGAGCGGTATGGACGATGGGCGTACCAAAGGGGCTGCCCGCGACGGCCGGTAGAAAACGCGTTGGGCGGGGCGGGGCGGGTCGCGTGGCGGGGCGGGGCGGCGAGCTGGCAAGCTCGCCGCCGCGCCCCGCCGGCCATGGGGTACGATGCGCCCATGGACGACCTGCTCGGTCGCTACGAGGAGCTGCCCTACCCGCTGGCGCGGACCGCGGGCCTCGACCTCTTCCGCATAGCCAAGGGCAAGCACTACGTGCCGGTCCTGCTCGAGGTCGACGTCACCGACGCGCGGGCGGCGCTCGCCGAGCACAAGCGCGCCGGCCTCGATCTGTCGTTCACCGCCTGGGTCGTGAAGTGCGTCGCTCAGGCCGCCGCCGAGCACCGCCGCGTGCACGGTCTGCGGCGCGGCCGGCGCAACCTGGTCGTCTTCGAAGACGTCGACACCGCCCTGGCGGTCTACCGGCGCCTCTCCGACGACGACTCAGACGAGCGCCTGCCGATGCCCTTCGTGCTGCGCAAGGCCGAGCAGCGGAGCGTCGCCGAGATCAGCGCCGAGGTGCGCCGTGTGCAGACGATGCCGCTCGCGCCCGGCGAGCAGGTGCTCGAGGCGCGAGGTTTCAGCCCGCCCGCCTGGGTGCTGCCGCTGGCGTTCAGGGCGCCTTTCGCTCTGCGCAGGTGGCTCTACTGGGAGCCGCTGCTGCGCAGCCCGCGGCGCGTGAAGGCGACGATGGGCACCGTCATGGTCACCTCGGTGCCGGTGGCCAGCCGCTCCGGCGGCGGTGGCTGGGGGATCCCGATCGCGATCCATCCGCTCGTGGTCGCGATCGGCGCCATCGGGCGTCGTGCCGGCCTGAGCGACGAGCCGGCCGAGCCGCGCGAGTTCGTGAGCCTGACCGTGCTCTTCGATCACGAGGTGGTCGACGGCGTGCCGGTCGCGCGGTTCCTGCGACGCCTCATCCAACTCATGGAGACCGCCTTCGAGCTGGAGTGACCGGCGGGCCTGCGGCCCGCCGCCCGAACGCCCGGCGCGCCGCTTGCTACGCTGCCATCGGCATATCGACGAGGCCGAGCCGCGTGAGGAGCCCGACCATGTCCATCTGACCCCAGTGCTCGGCGCAGCGTCCGTCGCGCACCCGGATGACGTCGATCGCCTCCCACTCGACGTGCTTGCCGGTCGGGGGGTTGCCCATGAACGACCCGGTGTTGGTCCCCATGAAGGTGGCCCGCGCGCAGAGCTGATCGCCGGCCTCGAAGGTGTCTTCGATCCGCACGCTCAGGTCGGGGAAGGCCGACCGCATCATCGTGACGATGTCCTTGACCCCGTCACGTCCGGACCGGGTCCCTGGGAGCCCCTCGTGCTCCTGGAAGTCGGGGGTCATCGTCTCGTCGAGGACGCTCAGGTCGCCCTTGCTGAACGCGTCCTGGGTCACCCGCCGGTACAGCTCCTGGCTTGTGCTCTCGTTCACGTCGATCACCCTCTCGTGCTGGTCAACCACGGGCAGACAACGCCCCGCCGGGCACTGCCGGCCCACAATCCGTTCGTCATGCGGGTACCCGGAGCCGGGCCGCAGGCAACCGATGGCGCGCGGGAACACTCTTCGGCAGCACTCACAAGGACGAGACGCGACGCGCGGCCGGCGATCAGGCCGGCCGCGCGCCCGCGAGAAGGAGGGCAGTGATCATGGAAGCCGGATCCCTGTCGAACCCCACGCCCGTCGAAGCCGGGCGCGTGAACGCCAACGGCATCGACTACTACTACGAGATCCACGGCGAGGGCGAGCCGCTGCTCGTGCTGCACGGCGGACTCGGCTCGAGCAACCTCTTCGGACCGAGCCATGCCCTGCTCGGCGCGGGCCGCCAGGTGATCGCCGTCGACCTGCACGGTCACGGCCGCACGCCGCTCGGCGACCGCCCGATCAGCCTGATCGACATGGGCGACGACATGGCGATACTGCTGGAACGGCTCGGCTACCGCCAGGTCGACGCGATCGGCTACTCGCTGGGCGCCGGCGTCGCCTTTCGCCTGGCCGCGCAGCACCCCGCGATGGTGCGGCGCCTGGTGCTGGTGTCGGCCGGCTTTCGCCCCGACGGCTTTTACGCCGAGATGCGCTCCCAGCAGGCGCAGATGGGCAGTGCCGCCGCCGAGAGGATGAAGGGCACGCCCATGTACCAGCACTACGTCGCGGTCGCGCCGCACCCCGAGGACTTCCCGCGGCTGCTCGACCGCATGGGGGACATGATGCGCCAGGACTTCGACTACTCAGACGACGCGAAGGGCCTGCGCATGCCGGTCATGCTCGTCTACGGCGACAGCGACATGTACCGCCCGGAGCACATGGTCGAGTTCTACCACCTGCTCGGCGGCGGCCTGCGCGACGGCGGCTGGGCGGGCGAAAACATGTCGCGCAACCGCCTGGCGATCCTGCCCGGCCGGACGCACTACGACGTGTTCGCGTCACCCGCGCTGGTGCCGACCGTGCTGCCGTTCTTGAACGGCGAGATGGAGCCGGGGAGCGGCTCGGAGCGGGCCGAACGGGCGGCGTAAGGCGAGAGGGCGCCGCAGGGCGACGCCGACGCGCGCTCCTAGGCAGTCGCCACGCCTCGCTCGGCCGCGGCCACGATCGCGCGGAGCCGGTCGTCACAGGCGAGCGGCTCCGGTGAGGGCCGCGCGGCGAGAAGCTCCTCGACCCACCGCCCGGCGCGCTCGGCCAAGGTCGACGAGCCCGCCGTGACCCAGGCCTCGCGCGTGGCGCGCTCGAAGAGCGTCGGGTAGTACAGCTCGCGGTAGTGGCGCGCCGTGTGGCGCGTGGCGAGGAACTGGCCGTCGGGGCCGACCTCGTCGACGACGTCGAGCGCGAGGGCCTCATCGCCGGTGTCGAGCGGGGCTCTCAAGTGACGGAGCCAGCCGACCATCTCGTCGCAGATCGCAAGCTGGGCGAGCGAGCCCGTGAGCCCGGACTCGAGGTAGCCGAGGTCGTGCACGAGGTCGGGACCGGCGAGCGTCTCGACGGCGAGCGTGAGGGCCGCCTCGGCGGCGGCCTGCTGGTCGACGGTCTTGGCGTCGCTCGCGCCGGCCAGCGAGAAGGTCGGCAGGCCGACGTGACGCGCCAGGGCGGTCGCCGTCGCGCGCTGGTCGGGGCCGGCGTAGCCGTAGACCATCGTCTTCATGTCGAGGCCGCCACCGCCCCAGCCCTTGGCCACGAAGGGCGTGCCCTCGCGCACGAGCTGGGCGATCACGAGGCCGGCGAGCACGCCGGCCCAGAACACGGCAACCGCCCCGGCGGGCGTCGCCGGGCCGGTCACGCCGGCCTGCGAACCGGGGACGTAGAGCACCGGCAGCCCGCGCTCGGCCAGCAGGATGAGCTTCTCGAGCGCGTCGGCGTTGTGCAGCAGGCCGCTCGCGCAGTTCACGTAGCAGGCGAGGAAGGGCCTGGTCGTGAGGGCCTCGGCGCCGCCGGCGACCGCCTCGGCCATGGCGACGGCGTCGCGGCAGCCCGAGGCGTCGTAGGTCACGAAGACGAGCGGCTTGCGCGTGCCGGTCAGCATCGCGCGGAGCTGGTGCCGGTCGGCGATGCGGTCGTCGACGTCGGCGGGCAGGAACATCGACATGACGAAATCGACGTCGGCGAGGGCGTCGGCCAGGCCGACGCCCTCGCCGACGTCCGCCATGGTGGGCCGCCGCCGCTCGCCGCTGCGGTGGTCGACGATGGAGAGGCAGTCGGAGCCGGGTCCGTAGTAGGTGCGGGTGCCGTCGAGGACCATCGCCGGGGCGCCGTCGCGGCCGTGGATCGTAAACGAGCGCGGCGCCCGTTCGAGCGCCCACTCCACGAGCGCCGGCGGGATGTGGACGATGCCGTCCGCGTCGACCGCGCAGTCGGCGGCGCGCAGTAGCGCGACGGCCCGCGGCAGCTCGAGTCGCACCCCCGTGCGTTGCAGGATCGAGACGGCCGCCTCGTGGAGTCTCTGGCACTCGTCGCCCGAGACGCGTCGGTAGGGCCAGCTCGCGCCGCTCCGGGCGCGCGTCGTGGTATCGGACACGGTCCCCCCTCCCGCGTGTATCCGGCGGCGGGGCGGCTGCGCCGCCCCGCCGCCCGCTTAAGCCAAGCCTATCGCGCGACGCCGCGCATGGCGACGAGACCTCGGCGGACCGCCCTACCTGGCCGGACGCCCGCGAGCTCCTGCGTCGCACGCGCCGGCACCGACGCCGGCGTGCGACGAGGACCGTCAGGCGGCGCGAGCCTCCGCGTCGACCGCCCGCAAAAAGGCGAGCACACGGCGCGTGAGCAGGGCGGCGGCCGACGGCTCGTACGAGGGCAGGCTCGAGTCGGCGAAGTAGTGCTGATCGCCGGGGTAGAGGAAGAGCTCGCCGTGCTCGGCCGCGGCGACCAGCTCGCGGGCGGCGTCGATGTCGCCGCCGTCGACAAACCAGGGATCGTGGTCCATGCCGTGGACCTGCACCGGCACCTCCGGTGGCCAGATCCCGCCGAACCCCGAGAGCGGCACGCAGGAGTGAAAGAGCAGGGCGCCGCGGGCGCCGGCGCGGGTCTGCGCCATCTTCTGCGCCGGCACGACGCCGAGCGAGAAGCCGGCGTAGACGAGCTCGCTCGGCAGCTCGTGGGCGGCCTGCTCGCCGCGTTCGATGATGGTGCCGAAGCCGAGCTGCTCGACGTAGGCCATGCCCTCGTCGATGCTGGCGAAGGTGCGCACGTCGAGCAGGTCGGGCGTGTGCACGGTGTGGCCGGCGCGGCGCAGCTCGTCGGCGAAGGCGTGGAAGCCCGGCGTCTGACCCTGCGCGTGGTGGAACAGCAGCACCTCTGCCATGATGCCTCCCGACACCCGGTGGCGGACTGCTGCACCCTGTACCCGGGGAACGACGCCGGTAGTCTGTGGCAAGGGGAGAGGAGGCGGCATGGCCTGGGACGAGCAGCTCGCCGAGCGCGTACGCGCGCTGGTCGAGGGCCGCAAGGACATCGACGAGAAGCCGATGTTCGGCGGCCTCTGCCTGCTGGCGCACGGCAACATGTTCGCCGGCATCCAGGGCGAGACGCTGATGGTGCGCGTCGGCAAGGAGGCCCACGACGAGGCCATGGCGCGGCCGCACGCCCGCATCATGGACTTCAGCGGGAGGCCGATGCGCGGGTACGTCTACGTCGACCCGCCCGGCATCGCGAGCGAGGCTCAACTACGGGAGTGGATCGAGCTGGGCCTTGCCTTTGTGGACACTCTGCCGGCGAAGTAAGGCCATCCGGCGCGCCAGACTTGAGCGCGCCTGGAAGCGTCCGGTCGAGGCTAGGCCATCGTCGCTGACGCTTCCGGTGACTCAGAGAAGCGAGCGATGTCCTGAAGAAAACCAGGCTTGAGCTGGCTGCCATACTTCTTGACCGCCTCGGCCTCCACAAGCAGACGCGAGTACGTGATGCACCCGCAGATCTCTCGGAGTGGGCGGGGAAGTCCCTCGAAGGTAGGCCTGGCAATCTCCTGCAGCACCTTCTTCTCCCGAATGTCCGGTGCTACCACGTAGAGCCGGATGAAGAAGTTGGGATGCAGCGTAATCAGGTCGGCCATTCTGAGCAGCCCCGAGTAGATCGACGTTGTGTGCTCAATCTCGAAGGCAGCCTCAATGCCGTTGCCGCGAAGCCAGATCACATCGATGTTCTCGATGATCTTCGTGACCTGGGGGTCGAATTGGTGAGGAAGTGCGTCCCGCATGCGCGGCAAAGACGCGAAGGGCTGGCCGTCGACGATCTTGCCCCGGTCGTTCTTGGCCACCCAGACGTCGAGGCCAAGGCCCGCCCCCATTTGGAGGAGCGCGAGCTGAATCGACTCGTGCGTGGTGCCGGATTCCTGTGCCAGAACCTCGACCGCTACCGCCTCATCAGACGGCAGCAACGAGAGCGCTGGCGCAACCTCGACGTTGGTGGCAGCGGCCTCCTCAAGCACCGGCGGTTCGGCGTCGACGGAGCGAAGCGGGAAGACCCAGACGAGCCTCATCCTGTCGTCGGCGTCCGGCTCATTGCGCCGGTACGGATCGCCAGCAAGCTCCACTCGACCCAGGTATCGATAGTGAGCGTGCCTGGTTCGCTCAACGAGGAACACGCCCGTGTCGTCCCTCTGTGCGTGCATGAGCTTCGCGTTGCCGGCGAACTCGAGGCTCTGGTCGCCGCGCTGACCGGTCCCGCGGTAGTGCAGGGCGTTGTCGATCCACTCGTCGCCGTAGATCGATGTGCCGGACAGCTTCTTCCGGTCGGTGACCAACACCAGGCTGTTCGTGGCCTTGGAGTACCGCATGCCGCCCTGCTGTTGACCTCTGAAGATGCTGTTGAGGTCCTTTGAGTCGAGCTCGCTGCCGGGCCGGATGTCGGGCTGGAAGACCATGGCGGTTGACAATGGATACTACATTCCTGTGGGTCTCGCGTCCTCCTTCTGAGTAACCGCCTTCTGCTACACTCACCCGGTCAACAGCCCCCGCAACGTGCGCGGGCGCGAGGCACGAAAGGACCGGTGTCAGCATGCCCCTCCACGTCACCCTGCCCGACGGCTCCCCGCTCGAACTCCCCGACGGCGCAACCGCGCTCGACGCCGCGCAGGCGATCGGGCCGCGACTGGCGAAGGCGGCGGTAGCTGCCGCAGTCGCGGCGCACGACGGGCACTCAGAAGCCCCTCGCCTCGTCGACCTGACCCACCCACTCCGCGACGGCGACCAGGTCGCCATCATCACCCTCGACTCGCCGGACGGTCTCGACATCCTGCGCCATAGCTGCTCGCACGTGCTGGCCCAGGCGGTCATGCGCTTGTGGCCCGAGACCAGGTACTCGATCGGGCCGACCATCGAGAACGGCTTCTACTACGACTTCCAGTTCGCTCAGCCCGTCTCCGACGCCGACTTTCCGCGCATCGAAGAGGAGATGGCCAAGGTCGTCGCCGAGAACCTGCCGGTGGCTCGCCACGAGCTGCCGGTCGACGAGGCCATGCTCGTCTTCGGCCCGGCCGACGTCGGCGCTTCCGAGCAGGGCCTGCGGACCGGCCTCGACCAGCCCTTCAAAGTCGAGCTCGTGCAGGATCTGGTGGCGGCCGCCAAGGCGGCCGGCGAGCCGGTGCCGACCATCTCGGTCTACACCCAGGGCGAGTTCGTCGATCTCTGCCGCGGGCCCCACCTGCCCAGCACCGGGCGCATCGGCAAGGGCACCTTCAAGCTCACCAGCCTGGCCGGCGCCTACTGGCGCGGCGACGAGAAGAACGCCCAGCTCACCCGCATCTACGGCACCGCCTTCGCCAAAAAGGAGGAGCTCGCCGCCCACCTCGCGGCCTTGGAGATGGCGCGCCAGCGCGACCACCGCCGCATCGGCCGCGACCTCGACCTGTTCAGCTTCCACGACGAGGGTCCCGGATTCCCCTTCTTCCACCCCAAGGGCATGCGCGTCTGGAACGCCATCATCGACTACTGGCGCGAGGAGCACGTGAAGGCCGGCTACGAGGAGCTGCGCACCCCGCAGATCCTGCGCCGCGAGCTCTGGGAGCGCTCGGGCCACTGGGACCACTACCGCGACAACATGTACTTCACCGAGATCGACGGCGCGCCCTTTGCCGTGAAGCCCATGAACTGCCCCGGCGGCCTGCTCGTCTACAAGAGCCGGCGGCGCAGCTACCGCGACCTGCCCATGCGCTGGGCCGAGCTCGGCCAGGTGCACCGCCACGAGATGAGCGGCGTGCTGCACGGTCTGTTCCGCGTGCGCTACTTCACCCAGGACGACGCCCACATCTTCTGCACCCCCGAGCAGCTCGAAGACGAGGTGCGTGGCGTGCTGCGCTTCATGCTGCACATCTACGCCGACTTCGGCTTTTCCGACGTGCACATCGAGCTCTCGACCCGGCCCGACGGCTCGATCGGCACCGACGAGATGTGGGCCTCAGCCGAAGACGCCCTGCGCCACGTGCTCGAAGCCGAGCCCGAGCGCGGGCCCGACGGCGAGCCGCTGCGCGACCCGGCCGGCATGGTCGTGCCGATGGCCTACCAGTTGAACCCCGGCGACGGCGCCTTCTACGGCCCCAAGATTGACTTTCACATTCGCGACGTCATGGGCCGCAGCTGGCAGTGCGGCACCATCCAGGTCGACTTCGCCATGCCCGAGACCCTCGACATCACCTATACCGGCGCCGACAACGAGGAGCACCGCCCGGTCATGATCCACCGCGCCATGCTGGGCTCGATCGAGCGCTTCATGGGCATCCTGCTCGAGCACTACGGCGGCAACCTGCCGACCTGGCTCGCGCCGGTGCAGGCCCTGGTGCTGCCGGTGAGCGATCGCCACGCCGGCTACGCCACCGGCGTCATGGAGGCGCTGCGCGTCGCCGGTCTGCGCGCCGAGCTCGACGACCGCTCCGAGAGCGTGGGGAAGAGGATCAGGGACGGCCAGCTCCAGAAGGTGCCCTACCTGCTCGTCGTGGGCGACCGCGAGGAGCAGGCCCGCGCCGTCTCCGTGAGGGCGCGCGGCGAGGAGACCGGCTCGGTACCGGTCGAGCAGTTCGTGAGCGAGATCAGCGCCGAGGTCGCCGAGCGGCGGTTGCCGAAGATCGAGTAGGAGACGGTGGCGCGGGGGCGCGGCGGTCGCTCGCGACCGCCGCGCCCCCGCGCCCTTACGCTTCGCTCAGACCGGCGAGCACGTCGGCGAACTTCCCCATCTGAAAGACGCGGCTGCCCTGGTGGAAGAGGCGCTGGTCGAACTGCGTCGTAGCGGTGCGCGGTTGCGGGCGGCCGCTGCGAGCGTCGCGCAGGTGCAGGCGCTGGAGCGTGTCGTACTTGCGGCGTTTCTCGGGATCGGCGAGCGTCGCGTGGGCCTCGTTGATCTCGACGAACTTCGCCTCGCAGGTCGAGTCGCCCGGGTTGCGGTCGGGATGATACTGGCGCGCCAGCCTGCGATACGCCGTGCGGATCTCGCTCTCCGACGCCTGCTGCGCGATGCCGAGGATCTGGTAGAAGTCGCTCATGCCAAGAAGAATCGGCAACCGTCTCGACCAAGTTGACGATTGCGCCCAAAGTCGGGGCGCAGTACCTAGAGCGACTGGGTGCGATGCCCATTGAGCGCCTGCCGCGAGGTGCCGAAATACAGAGCAAGAGTGTCGTGGCAAGGAGCAGAACAATGACCATGGTCGACGACTGCAGACCACTGAGCGCCGAACGTGAGTGTGAGAGGCTCAGGAGCGTCCCCGACGATCGTGACGGGCAGCGCCGGCACGTGGTCTTTGCGTTTCGCCGGCGCAGTCGCGCCGCCGCCCACCGCGACGGCAGAGGCACCCCCGGCGGCCGCACACAGACGACCGAGCCTGCGGCGGCCCAGGACGGCAGCCCCGCCCAGCCGCACAGCGACCCCCACGGCGCGACGGCGGCCCGGAAGCTGGCACACCGCCTGGCGGCCGCGGGCCGCTACGCGGACGCCCTCGGCGCCTACGAGAACGCGCAAGCACTTTACCTGCGCGCCGGCGCCGAGATCGAGGCGGCGCGCTGCGCGGCCGACCGGGCCAACGTGCTGGCGGCCGCGGGCCGCTTCGCGGAGGCCCTG
The DNA here is from genome assembly GCA_963767005.1 of uncultured Actinomycetes bacterium. Lineage (GTDB taxonomy): Bacteria > Actinomycetota > Thermoleophilia > UBA2241 > UBA2241 > Bog-752. Next base: position 5,344 of record CAVYCN010000006.1, on the reverse strand, counting down.
GCCGGCTACGACGCCGCCCAGGGCGTTCTTGCCCGCCTTGGTTGCGAGGTCGACGCGGCGCGCTGCGTCATGAACCGCGCCGTCGCACTGGCCAATCTGGGTCGCTTCGACGACGCGCTCGCCGCCTACCAGAAGGCGGAGGAGGCTCTGGTGCGCCTCGGTGGCGAGGTCGACGCCGCGCGCTGCACGGCCAACCGGGCCAACGTGCTGGCGAATCTTGGACGTCTCTCCGAAGCGATGGCCGGGTACGACGCCGCCCAGGCGGTGCTCGAGCGTTGCGGCTGCGAGGCCGAGGCGGCTGCCTGTCTGGCCAATCGCGCCGTCGTTCACGCGGCGTTGGGACATTATCAGGACGCGCTGGCAGGCTACGAAGAGGCGCGCGCGATCTACGAGCGCCACGGCCACGATAGCGGGCAAGCCCGCTGCACGGTCCAGCGCGCGAGCACCTTGGCCAGTCTCGGGCGTTTCGGCGAGGCCTCATCTCTCTTCGAGGAGGCCGAGGCCGTCTACCGGCGTCTCAGCCAGGACCTCGAAGTGGCCCGTTGCAAGCTGGGCAACGCCGACGCTCTGCGCAACCTCGGCCGCTCCACCGAGGCTCTGTCCGCCTACGAGGAGGCCCGCTCGCTCTACGAGCAGCACGACCAGAAGGTCGAGGCGGCCCGCTGCGTCATGAGCCGGGCCAAGGTGCTGTCCACCCTGGGCCGGACCGCCGAGGCCCGCGCCGATTTCGAGCAGGCCCGCGCCGTGTTCGCGCGCTTCTCCCAGACATGACGCGGGGGCGGTCCATCGTGCTCCGTGGGTCGCCGACCGCCGCGACAAAGACCGCGGCGAGGTAGCGCGATGACCTCGTGCGAGCCCTGGGCGGCGACGAGCGAGTTGCGCCAGGTCCTGGAGGAGGCGCTCGCCAGTTACGACACCGCCGAGGCAGGCGACGAGGACGCGGACGCTCCCCCCGTCCGAGAGGTCGAGCTCGACCGGTCGGCTGAGCCCGCTTGCTCGGTCCAGCCCGACCGGTCGACCCCGGACTACCTCGACCAGCTCCTGCGCCTCAAGGCCGAGTTCGAGAACTATCGCAAGCGCGTGCAGCGCGACAACGAGGCCCTGGTGCTGCGCGCCGGCGAGGGCGTGATCGAGTCGCTGCTGCCGGTGCTCGACAACATGGCGCGCACGCTCGAGGCGGCGGAGCAGCACCAGGAAGGGCAACTGATCAAGGGCGTGGAGATCGTCTCCGGGCAGTTGCGCTCGGTGCTCGAGGGTCACGGCCTCGATGAGGTGCCGGCCGCCCCCGGCCTGCCGTTCGACCCCAACGTCCACGAGGCGGTCGTCGCCCAGGAGTCCGACGAGTACTCGGAGGGTGCGATCGTGGCCGTGCTCGAGGCGGGGTATCTGCTGCACGGCCGCCTGCTGCGGCCGGCCAGAGTGATCGTGGCGAGGTAGGGCGGCCTCAGGGCGGCGCGGCGACCCGCGGCTCGTTGTCAACTTGACCATTTCTGGTCATACTGTGACCATGGAACGCGTGACCGTCGCTCAGCTCAAGTCCAGGCTCAGTCACTACCTGCGCGAGGTGCGCGCGGGCAGGTCGTTCACGGTCGTGAGTCGGGACATCCCCGTGGCCACGCTCGGGCCGCACGACATCTCCGGCGATGACGGTCTCCAGTCGATCCCGCCCGACCCGGCGGCGCCCCCGTTGTCTGCACCGGTGTACGGTGGGCACGCCGACGCACCCGACGCCGTCGAGCTCATCCGCGAGGGGCGGGAAGACCGCAGCGACGCGAGCGACGCCGCCGGGTGATCGCCTATGTCGACTCGTCGGTGTTTCTGCGCTTCGTGCTCGACCAGCCCGGCCAGCTCACCGATCTCGACCGCTGCGATGGGCTGGTCACGTCGGTCCTGGCCGAAGCTGAGTGCCTGCGCGCCGTCGAGAACCTGCGACTGACCGGCCCCATGGGGCACGACGAGTACCTGGCTCGGCGCCGGGCCGTCTACGACAAGCTGCGGCGGGCCGAACGCGTCCTGATCACGCCCGAGATCCTCGAGCGCGCCGCGGGGCCGTTGCCTGCGCCGCTGCCCACGCTCGACGCCATCCACCTGGCGACCGCCCTGGAGTGGCGCGGACACCGTGAGCCTTCGCTCGCCTTCGCCACGCACGACACGAAGCTCGCCGGCGCGGCCGCAGCGCTCGGCTTCGACGTCATCGGGGTGTGAGTCCGCGTCCATCTCGTCGCCCGGTATACACTGCCGAACGTTCGTGAACGACGGGGAGTGGAGGCGACGGTGAAGCTCTTGGCGATTGCGGGGAGCCCGCGCAGGAACGGCAACAGCACGGCACTCATGCGCCATGCCGTCGAGGGTGCCCAGGAGCGCGGCGCGACCGCCGAGGTCGTGGCGGCGCGCGACCTGAAGGTCGCCGGCTGTCTGGCCTGCGAATCGTGCAAGCGCGCCGCCGACGCGGTCTGCGTGCAAAAGGACGACATGCACGCCGTCTACGCCGCCATCCGCGACTGCGACGCGCTGCTGCTGGCGAGCCCCGTCTACTTCTACGGCCTCACGGCCCAGATCAAGGCGATCGTCGACCGCTGCTACGCGCTCATGCCCTTCGAGGGCGTGCCCGCCGGCGAGCAGCCCGTGCCGCGCATCGCCCCCGGCAAGCCGCTCTACGTGATCACGACGCAGGCCGACACCCCGGTCTTCTTCGGCCTGCAGGTCTACTCGACGATCGCCTACGGCATGAGCTGGCTCGGCATGAAGCCGGCCGGCGAGCTCGTCGCCACCGGGCTGCAGGACGCCGGCGACTGGCAGGGCCGCGACGACCTGATCGCCGCGGCGCGGGCGCTCGTGAGGGTCTGAGGCGCCGGAGGGCGGCCGGGCCTGCGGCCCGGCCGCCGGTCAGGGTCTGAGCCTCCGAGCCGACCCTTCAAGTCGCCGTGGCTCCGTGACGATACGTGGGACGTCATACCATGCGACTTGGGGGCACGGTGCGGCTGTCGCAACGAGACCTGCTGATCCTCGTGGTCGTCTGCCTGGCGATCGCCGCCGTCGCCATGGCCTTTGCCGCCAGACCGGCGAGCCGGCCGGCACCGGGCGGTCAGAGCGTTCACGACGCCGGACCAGGCGGCGCCTTCGTCGGGCGCTGGAAAGCCTTCGGCCCGCAGATGAACGCGTGGTACGAGGTCGACATCACGCGAAGCGGCTCCGAGTTCCTTGTAACGATCCCGGTCGCGATTGAGTCTGCCCGGTTCCTGCTGGCGAACGGCAAGCTCGTCGCGGCGAGCTCCGGGACCGGCGGGACCGGTGTCCTCTCACTGGAGCACGGCCACGTCGTGCTCACCGCTCCCAGCTCGACTGCCGGGGCGCCCGACGTGGTCGAGACCCTGAAGCCGATCCCGTCGTCGGCGCCGACGCCGACGCCCGACGCGAGCGCCTGCGCCGACCAGATCATGGCGGGGGTGCACGACATCCAGATCGCCGTGCAGACGTGGGCCGTCAAGCATGAGGACGCCTACCCGCCGCCCTACATGGTCGTGCCGGGCGGCGACGTCGCGCAGTACGTCGAGCAGTGGCCGACCGACCCGTACACGGGGAAGGCCATGACGCCGGGCACCGGGCCGGGTCAGTACCAATACACGCTGCAGGGCAACGAGTTCAGCATCACCGCCTACGGCCCGAACGGGGCGGCGATCTTCACGGTGCCCTAGACATGGCCAGAGCGCGCGTCAGGGCGTGGTCGCCGAGCTGCCGGGCTTCGAGGTGAGCGGTACCTGACCGCCGCGCCGCCGTCGCCTGCCGAGCGAAACCTGCCCCATCGCAGCGCGAACCCTCGCGCATGGCTCCTCGACCAACTGCTTCGTGAGCCGTAGGCTTGTCCCCGCAACCGAGGGCTTCGCCGTATCGTGGCCGTGAGTGGCGGCGGTCGGCGAGCCGAAAGGGGTGATCGCGTGATCACGGCGGCGATCCTCAGGCGCAGGCTGCGCGAGGGCAAGACCTACGACGACTTCCGCAGAGCCTGGTATCACACCACCGGCTTCGGCGTGTCCAACCGCATGCTCACCGTGCTGAACGCGGCCGACCCGCGCGAGGTGATCGTCATCGGCCTGACCGAGGCGTCGGCCGAGCAGGCGCGCCAGCTGCTGGCGATCGACGCCGCCGAGCGCGAGCACAACCCGCTCGACGACGTCGTCGAGCCGCCGGTCGAGCGGACCTTCGGCGTGCTGATCGCCGAGGACGACTTCTCGGCGAGCGGGCCGCTCGGGTACCGCCAGGCGGCGGTCGGCGGCGTCGAGACCGACGTCGCTGCGGTCGAGCGCGAGATCGCCGCGAACGCCGCGCTGCTCGCCCGCCTCATGCAGGGCAGCATCGCCGCAGACCTGTAGGCCGCGGTCAAGCGTCCGCAGCGGGCGCGGCCTTCGCCGACATCGACACTGGGGGACTCGTGAGCAAGGGGCCGCAGCAGACCACCGATACCTGCCTGCGCTGCCAGCAGCCGCTCTGGAGCTTTGGTCAGCAGGAGTTCCGCGTGGGCGGCACCACGGGCGGCTGGAAGATGATGTTCGGCGAGTTCGCCGAGCTCGGCGAAGACATGATCCCGCTCGAGATGCTCGCCTGCCGCGCCTGCGGCAAGGTCGAGCTGCGCGTGCCCGACGGGGGCAAGTGACGTCGGAGTGGCCTGCCGGACGCCGTGGGCCGGGCGGTCGGCGGCCGCAGGTTGGTAGGATGTGGGGCAAGCGGAGCACGGAGGACGACGGTGGCTGGTGACGGGTGGGGCGGCGTGCAGGCGCCGCCGGTAGGGGCGCGGAGCTGGTGGCTCGACAGGGCGCTCGAAACCGACCCCGGTGCGCCCTGCCCGCCGCTCACGGGCACGGTCGATGCCGACGTGTGCATCGTCGGTGGCGGCTTCGCCGGTCTGTGGACCGCCTGCGAGCTCACCGAGCGCGAGCCCAGCCTCTCCGTCGTGCTGCTCGAAGCCGCCGTCTGCGGCGCCGGCGGCAGCGGCGCCAACGGCGGCTTCTTCTCGTCGTCGTGGCTGAGCGTGGGCGAGATCTGCCGGCGCTTCGGCGACGAGGCCGGGCTGCGCTGGGCGACCGCCGTCGGCGACGCCGTCGACGAGCTCGGCGCCTGGTGCGAGCGCCACGGCGCCGACATCGAGCTCCACCACGAGGGCATCCTCTACGGCCAGGCCGGCGAGTGGCAGGCCGGACCCGACCGCGAGGCGATCGCCCTGCTCGAACGCCACGGCCTGGGCGAGCGCCTGCGGGCGCTCGACGCCGGCGCGGCGCGGCGCGTCGCAGACTCGCCGCGCTGGACCGCCGGCGCCTTCACCCCCGACCTCGCCACCGTGCAGCCGGCC
>CAVYCN010000005.1:0-54150 GCA_963767005.1 uncultured Actinomycetes bacterium | reverse complement strand
TCATCGTGGAGGCCAGGCTCCACAGCGAGCCGATGCCGCTTGCCAGCCGCGCCGCCCTCGCCAGCCGCGCGGCTCCCGCCGACCGCGCCGCTCTCGCCGACCGCGCCGCTCACGAGCGTCGCCGCAAGGAGAACTCGTTGCGCACCTGCCACGAGGCGCCGTCGTCGCTCGACTCGCGCGCGACCCAGCGGAACGCGTCGGGCGTGATGTCGGTGAAGAGCCACTGCCAGAGCGTGCCGTCGGCCTCGCGGTACTCCTGCACGATGTCGTCGCCGCGCGGGCCGCCGGTCATGTGCCGGCAGGACTGCGAGCCCGGCTCGATCCAGGTGATGTGCCAGACGTCGTGCTCGGGGTCATAGACGCGGATCGTGGTGCCGTAGGTGTCGAGCCTGGCGTCGCGGGACGGGTCATCCCGGTCGCCACGTGCCGGGCCGATCCAGATGTCCTGCACGGCACGCCCCTCGAGCACCCAGCCAAAGAACACCTCGCAGCTCTCCTCGCGCCGGGTGCCGTCGCGGCGCGTCACGACGACCCGGCCCTCCCAGGCGCCCACGAACCGTCCGTAGAGCATGAGCGCGTCGGCGTGGTCGGGGTGCGGACCGTCGGCCCCCAGCACGTCGAGCATGCGTTCGGCGGTCCTGCTTGCGTCGGTCGTCATGTGAGCCTCCCTCCGTGACGTCGTCCCGTCCTTCATACACCCGCGGGCCGCGGGAGGGGAACCGCCGCGCCTACCGCGGCATGCCGAGGTCTTTGACCACGACCTCGTAGGCGGCCGGCGGCGGGGTCGGACGGTGCGGCGGTCCCGCCGCACCGTCCGACCCCGCCGCACCGTCGAGCCCTGTCGTGCCGTCGGCCGTCGCCGCGCTCCTGCGCCACATGCTCGCCTGAAAGAGGACGACGACGGCGACGCCGACCATCGCCCAGGTGTAGACCTTCTCGCCCATGATGCCGCGGTCGCTCACCGCGCGGGGCCACCAGGCGAAGACGGAGAAGGCGACCGAGGCGGTCGCGAGCAGCACCGCGCTGGGCAGCAGGCTGCCCCGCGAGAGCTGGCGCAGCCTGACGGCGAGCACGGCCAGGGCGACGTCGCCGATAAGCGCGAGCCCGATGCCGATCCCGCCGGCTGCCGAGATGCCGTAGTGGCCGTAGATGACCTCGGTGACGGCGAGGCTCGGCAGGGCGGTCGCCGCGCCGATCACGACACCAACGTAGAGCGGCGACAGCCGTCGCTCGAGGCGTTCGGCCGCGTAGCCGTACCAGGCAAAGACGAGCGGCAGCGCGATGACGAAGACACACGCGAGGCTCGCGATCGCGTATGGCAGCGGACTCCCGATAGCCGAGCTGCCGAGCGGCTCACCGATGCCCACGAGCGGTGTGCCCGACGTGACGCCCGAAGTAGAGGCCGTCGGCAGGGCCCGCACGAAGACGACGGCCCCCAGGGTGAGCGCGAGCGGCACGATCAGCGCGACAGCGGTGAGCACCTGGACGCGACGTCGCCGGACCACGACCAGCGAGCGGGCGAGCCGGCGGGCCGTGCCGGCCGGCGCCGCGACCGCCGTAAGCACCAGGCCGGCGGCCAGCGCCCCGGCCCACTTCGTGGGGTCGGTCAGCACGGCGCGGATCGCAGCCCCGAGCGTGACGGTGGGGTCGTTGAGGTAGTGCGCGAGCAGCACGCGCTGGACGCACAGCAGCGCCAGCACCGCCGCCGTGAGGACGAGGGCCACGACGAGGCGGCGGACCGCGCCCTCGGCGAAGGCCTCCGGCCCGTCGGCGGTCTGATCCAGCGCGCGGCAGCAGAACAGTGCCGCGAGGCCGGCGACCGCGGCGGCGAGCCTGCCGACGCCGGCGCTCCACAGGTTGAAGGCGCTGGGCGAGGCCGGCACGAGAAGGACGATCACCACGTAGAGCGCGAGCGCGGCGAGCACGAGCGCGGCGAAGGCGCCGAGCGGGTAGCGCCCGGTCTCGTACGTCAGCCGCTCAGTCAGCGTCGCGCCGTCGTCGCCGTCGCCGGCGAAAGTCGCCCTGCCGGAGCGCACGCCGACGGGAGCCGCGCCGTCGATACCGCCGCTCTGCGCAGTCTCTGTGCCGAACGTGTCCGCCATGTGACCTCTGTCGTGCGATCGCCCTGAGCCGGCGCGCCGCGCCGGCACTCACGAGGTATCGGACGGTTCGGCGGTTTCCTTCAGGGCCGGGCCGCAGGCCGGGCGCGGCCGTCCTCGCGTGCGCGAGAAACAGACCGGCCGGGAACAGGAGAGCGGCCGGGAACAGGAGAGCGGCCGGGAACGGGGGAGTGATCGGGAGAAGGAGACAGGCGGGAGCCGGTCTGGGTCGACCAGCCGAAGACCGACAGCAGGAACGGGTTCCAGGTGGTGATGATGGGCAGGCTGGTCGTTGCCGTCGGCATGGGGTCGGTACGCTCGCCAGGTCGCGTCGGCACGGGGTCGCTCCGTGCGCCGCGTCGCTTCGGCTAGGCCGCCTGCTCGGCGCGCGCGCGGGCGGTGGCGAGCAGGGCGGCGCGGTCGGCGCCGATCGCCGCCAGGGCGCGCGGCACGGTGCCGAGCTCGGGCGTGAGGATGCCGATGAGCAGGTGCAGGGAGCGGAGCTGGTGGCGGGCGCGGCCCCGGCCGGCCTTCGCCTTCATGGCGCGCTGGATGGCGAGCTGCACCGAGCGGCCCAGCAGGCGCGACTCGCGGACGAGGGTCGTGCGCACGTCGGGCAGATCGAAGGCCTCGAGCCGGACGCCCGCGGCCGCGAGGCTCTGCTGAAACTCCAGGTCGAGGGCGCGTCGCAGGGTCTCGTGGCCGAGCCCCTGGCCGATGAGCAGGCGGCCGGCTTCGGTGTCGGGTCGCGCCGACAGGGCGAGCAGCAGGTGCTCGGCCTCGATCCGCGCGCTGCCCATGGCCGAGGCCTCGACCCGGGCCTCGCGCACGACCCGGCGAAGGTCGAGACGGTCGCTCACAGCTCCTCCTCGCAGGCATCGTGCTCGGGTCCGCCGGCGGTCGCGTCGGTCGCGGGCGCAAGGTCGAGGCCGGCGACGGCGACGCGCCTGGCGTGCTTCTTGTGGACCGCCTGGCGTGTGACGCCGAGGGCCTCGGCGATCTCGGTCCAGCTCCAGCCCTCGCGCAGGGCGCGGTCGACCTGGGCCGACTCGAGCAGGTCGGCGAGGCGGCGCAGGGCCACGACCGCAGCCAGGCCGTCGGTCGCCGTCTGGGGCTCTCTGTTCTCGGGATCCGACATGACGCAACCATAGTTGACAGACCAAGCAGTTGTCAACTTGTGTTGCGAACCGACACCTCGCCGGGCCGGTATTGACTCGAAGTATACACTCAGAGTATAGTGGCCGCCATGAGCGTGAGCTACGCACTTCTTGGTCTTCTCGATCAGCGACCGAGCCACGGCTACGACCTCAAGCGCCAGTACGACGAGTACTTCGGCCGCGACAAGCCGCTGCCGTTCGGGCAGGTCTACGCCACGCTCTCGCGCCTGGCGCGCGACGGCAGGGTGCTGGCCGAAGGCAACGCACCCGGCGAAGGGCCCGAGCGCAAGCTCTACGCGATCACGCCAGAGGGCGAGGTCGCCCTCGCGGCCTGGCTCGCCCGGCCCGAGCCGCCCGAGCCCCACCTGCAGACCGTCCTCGCCGTCAAGACGATCCTCGCCATCCTGCTCGGGCGCCCCGCCGACACCTACCTGGACGCGCAACGCCACGCTCACCTCGTGCGCATGCGCGAGCTCACCGCCGTGCGCCGCGAGGGACCGCTGCTCGACGGGCTGCTCGCCGACCACGCGATCTTCCACCTCGAAGCCGACCTGCGCTGGATCGAGCTCACTGCGGCGCGCCTCGACCAGCTCACAACCGAGCTGAGTCGCGGCGGCCGGACGGACCAGACCGGCCCGACCGACCGACTCGCCGGGGAGCCGCAGCGGTGAACCTCGTCCCGACGCCGGGACAGACCGGCCGCCCGCGGGGGGCCGGCGGCGCCCCGACGGGCGGCGCCCCGACGGGCGGCGACCCGACGAGCGGCGACCCGACGAGCGGCGACCCGACGAGCGGCGGCCCCAACGGCTTCCTGCTGACCTGCCGCGGCCTGCAGAAGTGGTTCGGCCCCACGCCGGCGCTGCGCGGCGCCGACTTCGGCGTGCGGGCCGGCGAGATCGTCGCCGTCATGGGGCCGAGCGGCTCGGGCAAGTCGACGCTGCTGCACTGCCTGGCCGGTATCCTCACGCCCGACGAGGGTCAGGTCACCTTCGACGGCCGCCGCCTCGACACGTTGAACGAGGCGCGGCGCAGCGAGCTGCGCCGCGCCTCGTTCGGCTTCGTCTTTCAGTTCGGTCAGCTCGTGCCCGAGCTCAGCGCGCTCGAGAACATCGCCCTGCCGCTGCTGCTCGCCGGGCGGCGGCGCGCGCAGGCGTTCGCCGCCGCGCAGCGCTGGTTCGAGCCGCTCGGCCTCGACGGCCTCCAAGGGCGCCGCTCCGGCGAGCTCTCGGGCGGCGAGTCGCAGCGCGTTGCCTTGGCGCGCGGCCTGGTCGCCGAGCCGCGTGTACTCTTTGCCGACGAGCCGACCGGCGCCCTCGACTCGCTCACCGGCGAGCAGGTCATGGACCTGTTGGTCGACGGTGCCCGCGAGCTCGGCACGACCGTCGTCATGGTCACCCACGAGCCGCGCGTGGCCGCCTACGCCGACCGCGAGGTGATGGTGCGCGACGGCCGCGTGTCCGACCCGAGCGACGGAGCGCCGCCGGCAAGCGCCGCCGGCGTTCCGTCGGCAAGCGGCGCGAATCGCCGGCCACACGGCGCCGAGCCCACGGCCTCATGATCTCACTGGGTCTGCGGCTCTCGCTGCGGGGCGGGCGCGAGTCGGGCGTCCGCCTTGCGCTGACCGCCTTTGGGGTCGCCGTCGGCGTGGCCCTGCTGCTGTTCACCCTGAGCGGCTTCCACGGCCTGAAGCAGCGCGACGCGCGTGAGGGCTGGATGAACACGTCCCCCCACAACACGCGCCCGAGCGTGAACGAGAAGACGTCGGACCCGCTGCTCTGGCGGCCGATCTACGACTCCTACGGCAGCCGCTCGTTGACGATCGTCGAGGTGGCCGCGACTGGTCCGCGCAGCCCGCTGCCGCCGGGGCTCTCGCGGGTGCCGCGCGCCGGCGAGGTCTTCGTGTCGCCCGCCCTCGCCCGGCTGCTCGCGACCACGCCGGCCGACGCTCTCGGCGACCGGCTTCCCGGCCGGCGTGCCGGCACCGTCGGCCGCGCGGCGCTCGCGTCGCCCGATGCTCTGGTGGCCTTCGTGGGCCGTTCGGCCGCCGAGCTGCGTCACGAGTCCGGGACCTACCAGGTGCGCAGCATCGAGACGCTGCCCTACCCGCACTCCTACACGAGCTTCTTCAGGACGGTGCTGGCGCTGGGCGCGGCCGGCCTGCTCGTACCCGTGCTCATGTTCGTCGCCACCTCGACGCGCCTGGCCGCCGCTCGCCGTGAGGAGCGGTTCGCCGCCCTGCGCCTGGTCGGGGCCACGCCACGTCAGGTGAACCAGATCGCCGCCGTCGAGGCGGCGCTGTCGGCGGTCGCCGGGGTGGGCCTGGGCTTCGCCGGCTTCTATCTGTCGCGGCCGCTCGTCGCGCGCATCCCGTTCACCGGCGACCCGTTCTTCACGAGCGACCTCAGCCCGAGCTGGCGGGTCAGCGCCGCGGTCGCCGTCGGCGTGCCGCTTGCCGCAATGCTCGTCGCCGTGTGGTCTCTGCGGCGCGTGCGCATCTCGCCGCTGGGCGTGAGCCGTCGCGTCACGCACAAGCCGCCGCGCGTCTGGCGCCTGCTGCCGGCCGCGCTCGGTCTCGGGGTGCTCGCCGCAGCCCCGGTGCTGCCGCTGCCCGAGGGCAGCGTCGGCATCTGGTTCATCCTCGCGGGCTTCGTCGAGATCGTCGTCGGTCTCACCATCGCCGGGCCCTGGTTTACCATGGTCGGGGCCAGGCTGCTGGCCCGGCTCGCCCGGGGCGACTCGACGCTCATCGCCGCGCGGCGCCTGAGCGAGCAGCCGGGCCAGGCCTTTCGCACCATCGGCGGCCTCGTGCTGGCCGTGTTCGTCGGCACCGTCTTCGTCGGTGTGGTCGGCACGGCGATCGCCCATGGCAGCTTCCTGTCGACCATGACGCTGCCGAAGGGCACGGTCGTGGAGTCCTACTTCACGCAGGACAAGGGAGCGCTTGCTCCGGCGCAGGCGCAGCCGCTGCTCGCGCGCCTGCGCGGCCTGCGCGGCGTGCAGACGGTCGTCCCCGTCTACGCGTGGCGCGCCCACAGCGGCCCGAACGTGACCGACTCGACCGGTCTGGTGGCGGCCGCCGTGTGGGACCGCCTCGCGGTCTTCGGGCCGGTCGCGGGTGGGGCGGGCCGGTCGGTCGCGGTCGACCCGGGCTCGATCCTCTACGGCGGCCTCGGGCGACGGGCGTCGTGGCCGGCCAGCCGCGTGGCCGCCGCGGCGCTGCCCTCACACCGCGTGATCGCCCTGCTCGTGACCACCGACGGGAGCGTCGTCTCGACGGAGCGCGTGCGCACCACGCTCGAGACCGCCCTGCCGCAGTACCCGCCACCGAGCACCGAGAGCCAGCTCTCGAGCTCGTCCACAGCGCTCATCGATCTGCTCCAGCGCATGGTCGACGTGGGCATCATCCTCACCCTGGTGATCGCCGGCTGCAGCCTCGCTGTGGCTTCGGCCGGCGGGCTGATCGAGCGTAAGCGGCCGCTCACGCTGCTGCGCCTGAGCGGCATGCCGATCGGTCACCTGCGGCGGGTCGTCGTGCTCGAGGCGGCGGTGCCCCTCGTGGTCGCCGCGCTCGTCGCGGCCGGCGCCGGCTTTCTGGCCGCCGACTTCATCCTGCTGGCGACCGCCCACGACTACGGGGTGGCCGCACCGGGCCTGGGCTACTACGAGCTGATGATCGGCGGCCTGCTCGCGGCGCTCGGCGTCGTCTGCGTCGTCATGCCTCTGCTCGACCGCATGACGCAGCCGCAGACGGCGCGGATCGAGTAGGGCTCTCGCAGGTCAGAAGGCCGCGGACTCGCCGGCGGCCGGCGAGTGGTGGCTGAGCGCCAGCGCGAGCGGCATGACGCCGGCGCCGGCCAGCGCGCCGATCACGACGCCACGGCGCCACGTGTGCCGTGGCAGCGCGCGCCGCGAGCGCCGCAGGGCGACGAGACCGAGTGGCGCCCACAGGCAGGCCCCCGACACGGCGCCCGGCGAGTAGCTCCGCGTGACCACGCTGCCGGCGAGGTGGCCGAGGCCGTTCGCCGTGCCGATGAGGCCGAGCGCGGGCGCGACCCAGGCGCCGACGCCGCTGTCGGCCGGGGCGCCCGCCGGTCGCGCCGGCCGCGTCGCGCGGCGCACCGCCGAGACCATGGCAGCCTCGAACGCGAGGTTGACCGCGACAAAGGTGCCCGGGCCGATCTCGCGGCCAGTGGCGCGGCGGATCCAGCGATAGAAGCGTTCGCCCGCCAGGCTCTCCTCGGCGATGTGAGCGGCAAAGACGGCGGGAAAGAGCCAGAGCCAGCGGCCGGCCGCAGGGCCGAGCGCTGGGCCGGACGCGGCGAGGGGGTCGCGCCGGCTCACGCGCCGCCCCTGCCGTTCATGCGCCCTCGGTCACGACCGGCAGCAGCAGCAGCAGCTCGTTGGAGCTGCGGTAGGACTCGATGCAGGGTCGCGACCAGTCGGGCTCGGTGGCGGCCGCCATGGCGTCGAAGGTCGGGCCGATCTCGTCGACGTGCTGCTGCCAGTCGGCGAGCCTGGTGCGCTCGTAGTCGCCGCCCGGGATGCGCCCGGCGGCGAGGCCGAGCAGGTCGGGGTCGTCGCCGTCCTGGACGGCGACGCAAGCGCGGTACTCGTCGCCGTCGTAGATGCCGAAGAAACGCCGGCCGCGCAGGCTGCCGAGTGCCGCTTCGATCGCCGCGAACGCGGCCGGCGCACCGCTCGAGCCGCCCGCGGCGGCCACGTACATGACGTCGATGTCGTCGATCGTGACCCTCATGGGCGGCCCCCCGTCGCCTCGTTCGCCGAACCGGCGCGACCCCGCGGTCGCCGCGACGCTAGCGCTTCTTCCAGTAGTCGAACTCGGGCTCGTAGCGCACGCCCGAGAGGTCGAGCACGGCGATCTGCAGCGTCTCTTGTGCGTCGGCGATGGCTCGATTGTAAACGCTGGGGCAGATCTCGCGCACGCAGAATTCGAGCACGGAGCGCGCCTTGAGGTCGCCGATGTCGTCGTCGAGCTCGTCGGCGAAGAACTGGCGGATCGACTTAAGGAGGTACTCCTCGGCCTGCTGGTCGAGCTGGATGGTCATGGCCCGGTCCCTTCTGCCGCTTGCGGCGGCTGCCCGTTCGGCGCTCGGCCGCACCCCACAAGACAAAGCCTACGACACTTCTCGACGGTGACGATGCACGTGCGTGACGCGGGCGCGACCCGGCCGTGTTTCAGAGGGCGACGGGCATCCCCATCGCCGGCGTTCGCCCGGCGATAGGGTAGGGACGGCGATAAGCAGGACCGGCAGAATCGAAGGGAGGGGCCGCATGAAGGCGATCGTCCAGGACAGATACGGTCCGCCCGAGGTACTGCGGCTGGCCGAGGTCGAGCCGCCGCAGGTCGGCGACGACGATGTGCTGGTGCGCGTGGTGGCGGCCGGCGTCGACGCCGGCGTGTGGCACATGGTGGCCGGCCTGCCGTACCTGGTGCGCGCCATAGGCCTGGGGCTGCGCGCGCCCAAGTCGCGGTTCCGCGGCACCGATCTCGCCGGCGTCGTCGAGGCGGTGGGCGCGTGCGTGACGACGGTCAAGCCGGGCGACGAAGTCTACGGCTCGTGCGACCCGGTGGCCGGCGGCGCCTTCGCCGAGCTCGCGCGGGTGCAGGCGGGCCGCCTCGCGGCCAAGCCGGCCAACCTGAGCTTCGAGCAGGCGGCGGCGGTGCCGGTGTCGGGCGTCACCGCGTTGCAGGCGCTGCGCGACGCGGGCGCGCTGCAGCCCGGCCAGACGGTGCTCGTCACCGGCGCCGGCGGCGGCGTGGGCAGCTTCGCCGTGCAGATCGCCAAGGCGCTCGGCGCCGCCGAGGTGACCGGCGTGTGCGGCGGGGCCAAGGTCGAGCTGGTGCGCTCGCTCGGCGCCGACCACGTGATCAACTACGCCGATGAGGACATCACGAGCGGCGCGCGACAGTACGACCTGATCCTCGACATCGCCGGCCGGCGGCCCCTCACGCTGCTGCGTCGCGCGCTGGCGCCGCGGGGCACGCTCGCCGTCATCGGCGGTGAGGGCGGCGATCGCTGGCTGGGCGGCTTCGACCGTCAGATGGTGCGGGCGCCGGCCCTGTCCCTGGTCAGCGATCAGCGGTTCCGCCCGGTGATGGCCAAGGTGACGAGCGCCGATCTGCAGGCGCTGCGCCTGCTGATCGAGGCCGGCAAGGTGACACCGGTCGTCGACCGCGTGCTGCCGCTCGCGCACGCGGCCGAGGCGGTGCGCTACGCGCACGCCGGGCTGGCGAAGGGCAAGGTCGTCCTGATGGTCGCGCAGGCCGGCGGTCGCGCCGCTACGCCAGCGGAAGCTCCATGAACACGGTGACTCGCCGCACGTCGTCCGGCACGTCGTAGTACGGCCCGCGCTCGGCGAAGCCGAGCGAGGCGTAGAGCCGGCGCGAAGCGTCGAGGAAGGTGCCCGTGTCGAGGCGCATGAGGCGGTAGCCCATGGCGCGCGCCTCGGCGATCGCCCGGCCGGTGAGCGCCCTGCCGATGCCCTCGCCGCGGTGGGCCGGCCTGACATAGAGCCGCTTGAGTTCACAGACGCCCTCGTCTGCCATGGGCCGCAGGGCGACGCAGCCGACCGCGGCGCCGGCGTCGTCGTAGGCAAGCCAGCACGCTCCCCCGGGCGGGCCGTAGGAGCCCGGCAGGCCGGCCATCTCGGCCTCGATCGACTGGTAGCCCATGTCGATGCCGCGATCGTTCACCAGGTAGTCGAACCACTCGCGCAGCAGGCCGCGGAACGCCTCGAGCTGCTCGGGGCTGGAGGGCTGAACGATGCGCATCTATCAGGGGGTCAGATCGTAGGGGTAGTCGGTCAGGGTCTCGCTGCCCTCGTCGGTCACCAGCAGGAGGTCCTCGAGGCGCACCTCGCCGATGCCGGCCTGCCGCAGCCCGGGCTCGATGGCGACGACGTCGCCGGCGACCAGCTCGTCGCGCCCGGTCTGACCGAGCGACGGCGCCTCGTGGACCGCCAGGCCGACGCCGTGCCCCAGCGAGAACTGAAAGCCTTCGTTGGGGTCGTCGCCCGGGCCGGTGCGCTGCGTGCGGCGGCCGGCGGCCTCGAACACCTCGCAGGCCATGTCGTGCAGCTCGCGCCCGGTCACGCCCGGACGCACCGCCGCGCGGGCCCGCTCGAGCGCCGTGCGCACCAGGTCCTCGAGCGCCCGCACCGGCTCGCTGACCTCGCCGACCACGAAGGTGCGCGTCATGTCGGCCCAGCAGCCCGAGGCCTCGTCCTGGGGCCAGAGGTCGATCACGATGGGCAGGCCGGCCGGCAGCGGGCCCGAGCCGGGGTCGTGGCCGACGCCCTGCCAGACCGAGGCGACGATCACGTCGGGGGTCGCCGGCGCGCCGTGGCGCCGGCAGGCCTCGCGCAGCGTGTCGCGCACGGCCTCGGCCGTCACGATCTCGCCGGCGCGCACCAGGCCGTCGCCCTGGGGCACCGAGTAGCGCAGCAGCTCGGCGGCGGCGCGCATGCCGGCGTGCGCCGCCACCTGGGCGCGGCGGATGCCGGCCAGCTCGGCCGGCGACTTGCACCGGCGCCGCGCCGCCACCGCCTGCTTGTCGGGCTGCAGCACGACGCCGTCGGCGCGCAGCCGGTCGGCGATCCCGACCGGCATGTCCGGGTCGACCGTCGCCTCGCGCAGGCCCATCGCCGCGACGGCGCGCGAGACCAGCTCACGCTCGATCTCGTAGGCGGTCATGCCGCTGCCGATCAGCTCGTAGAAGCCCAGGTCGGCGATGTCGTGGATGACGGCGTCGGGCGCGGCCGCCACCACCCGGTCGCGTTCGAGGTTGCTGGCCGTCACGTGCAGCCGGTCGCCCACGACGGCGAGCAGGAACGGGTCCATGATCGCGACGGGCAGCTCGTGGCGCATGGCGGCCGAGCGCAGGGTGTCGCCGTAGAACAGCAGGTCGGTCATGGTGGGGAGAGCCTACCCCGCGGCGTCGCGCGCGTCACGACCGTGAGCCGTCCTCAGGGAGGCCGACAGGGAAACGCCTACGGCGAAACGACAAGACCCTGGTCGCCGGTGATCAGGGGCGTTGAACTGACATAGTGGGGCGTGTTCGGGCCGAACTGCGCAGGACCCAGCGCGCTGTCTTCGGACTCGTAGACCATGGCCTGAGAGACGATCTTCCATTCTCCGCCGACATTTCGCATCTGGTACTGATACGTCGGCGTTTCGTCGACGTACGCCGTCGTGGCGGTCCCGACGCCGACCTCGTTCGAGGCGAAGTGGCGGCGCACGTCGCCCAGCCAGAGCTTCGCCCACACGACGACGTCGCCGCCGGCGAGCCTGCGCATGTAGTCGAGGCTCAGAACGCGAGCGTCGGAGCGCAGCATGACGTCGCCGTTCTTGCGCTCACCGGCCAGGGCGAACGCGATATCGGTACCGGCCAGGCGGTCGACGAACTCGGGCGTGCCGTCGCGTGCGACTGCGGCGTGAAAGCGAGCGTTCGCCTGGTCGTACACGGATTGCGGAACGGAGGCGGCATCCGACTGGTACGCGGCGTCCTGAGGAGCCAGGGCTTGTGCGCGCGCCGCCAGGTAGTCGCCGATCACCGACTGGATCGCCGCCATCTGCGCCGCGTCCGGAGCCGAGGACGAGCCCCCGAGCACCAGCGTGAGGGAACCGGCAACCGCTGCCGCGGCGATGATGGCGACTACCGCCGTCACGATGGTGCGCCGCGTCCTGCGGCCGGTCTTGTCGTCCAGCGCCTCGAACTGCCGTCGCAACTCATCGGCAAAGCCGATATCTGCGATCTCGCTGTCGTCTCGAGCTACCACGTTCGACACCTCACTTGTCCAGCTGCGTCGCCAGCTGTCTGAGCCCGCGGCACACGCGGGCCCGCACGACGTCCTCTGAGCAGCCGAGGTCCGCCGCGATCTCGCGGTACGACCTGCCCTCGACCACTCGCTGGTGGAGGGCTTCACGTTGCGTCGGGCCAAGGCCGCGGAATGCCGTGGCGACTGCACGGCCGACCTCCTCGAAGTCGACCAGCGCCTCGACGCGTGCGATGTCGTCTGGCGCGAGCTCGATGCGATCGAGCCCGAGACGGCGCCGAGCCTTCGTCTCTACCCGTCGGCGCTTGGCCAGCCGCGCGAACTTGCGGTGCGCGATGGTGTAGAGCCAGGCGCGAGCAGAGCCATCGCCACGGTCGCGAAATCGGTGCCGCGCCGCAAAGGCATCTGCCAGCGTCTCGGCAGTAAGGTCGGCGGCGACCTGTCCGTCCAGCGTGCACCGCGCGAAGAACCGCAGCAGCCCGGGCATCATGCGGTCGTAGAAGGCCACGAATTCTCCGGCCTTCCCAGCAGAAGCGACCAGCAGGTCCTCGGCTCGCTGAGTGTCACCGTTCACGGGCATCCCTTAGATCGCGGCGGCAGCATTCCTCTCTATAGCGTCAATGCTCGCCGGCGAGATTCCGTGACCGGCCAAGGCCAAGGTGGCGGGGAAACACCCCCGCGCACGCGGTGTTCTGGCGGCGTGCGCCCTATGCGGCGCGCTTCGCGCGCCCCTTCGCCTTGGTGTACTGCTCCACGAACTGCAGGGCCGTGTCGGCCACCTCGCGCCAGCAGCTGTCGATGGTGAGCGCGTGGCCGCGGCTCGGCAGCTTCACGATCTCGGTGACGCCTTCGTTGGCCTTCTGCTTTTTGAACGAGGCGTTGGCGATCGCCCAGGGCACCGTGTGGTCCTGCTCGCCGTCGATGATGAGCAGCGGGCCGCGGTCGGGGTTCTTGGTGTCGACCTTGGCCTCGGTCCAGGGGTTGAGGTTGGCCGTGGCCGCCTGAAAGAGCGGCTTGCCCGACGTCGGCACGGCGTAGGTGTCGTAGAGCTCGTGGGCCTCGTCTTCGCTCACGGCGTTGGCGAAGGCGTAGCGGAACTGGTCGTAGGTGAGAGGCACGGCGCGGCTGATGTTGAAGGGGTTGTCGAGCACCGGCGAGGCCGACTTGAGCGCCGACACGGGCAGCGGCAGCACGCCACGAAACGGCGCCGGGTCGATCGCCACGGTGACCGCCGCATCGCCGCGCCCGGCGACGATCTGGGCGATCAGGCCGCCGAACGAGTGGCCGATCACGGCCGGCTTGCGGCCGAGCTCGCCGATCACGTCGCAGTAGTGGTCGGCGACCTGCTCGATCGACTTGCCGGCGAAGACCTCGGGGTGCTCGTTGGCCTCGGCCACCGTCTCGGGGTCGTCGGGCCAGCCGGGGTTGAGCGAGATGTAGCCGGAGCTGTCGAAGAGCTCGGCCCAGCGGTCCCAGCTACTGGGCAGGAGCCAGAGCCCGTGGATGAACACGACCGGGGTGCGGCCGCTCGCCTTCGCCTGCTCGATCTGCTGCTGCTCGTGTGCCGTGAAGGTCGCCATGGGTGTCCTCCTTGCGGCTGTCGTGTCGGGGCGTTGACGGCCGGGCCTGTCGGCGGCCGTCGGCGCGCTATCTGTCGGCCGTCGCCGTGTGGACGGCCCGTCTCAGGGGCATGCCCGACCGGGCGAGGAGTGATGTGGGGAGTGCCGTTAGGCCGCATATATCTTGCAGACCGGGCGTGGTCGGCGACGAGCGGGGAGGACGGCATGAGCGACGACCTGGTGCTGGTGACCGGCGGCTCGGGGTTCATCGGCGTGCACTGCATCCTGCGGCTGCTCGAGTCGGGCTACCGGGTGCGCACCACGGTGCGCTCGCTCGCCCGCGAGGCCGACGTGCGCGCCATGCTGGCCGAGGGCGGCTCCGAGCCGGGCGCGGCGCTCGAGGTCGTGGCGGCCGACCTGCTGGCCTACGAGGGCTGGCCCGAGGCGGTGTCCGGCTGCCGCTACGTGCTGCACGTCGCCTCGCCGTTCCCCCCACGCCAGCCGAAGAACCCCTTCGAGCTGATCGTGCCGGCGCGTCAGGGCGCGCTGCGCGTGCTGCGGGCGGCGCGCGACGCCGGCGTCGCGCGCGTCGTGCTGACCTCGTCGTTTGCCGCCGTCGGCTACGGCCACCCGCCGACCGAGCGGACCTTCACCGAACAGGACTGGACCGAGCTCGACGACAGCGCGAGCCCCTACGTGTGCTCCAAGACGCTCGCGGAGCGCGCCGCCTGGGACTACGCCGCGAGCGAAGGCGGCGCGCTGGAGCTCGCGGTGGTCAACCCGGTCGGCGTGCTCGGCCCGGTGCTCGGTCCCGACCTGTCGAGCTCGATCCGCCTGGTCAAGCAGGCGCTCGACGGCGACATGCCGGGCGCCCCGCGCCTGTACTTCAACGTGGTCGACGTGCGCGACGTGGCCGACCTGCACCTGCGTGCTATGACCTCACCGGCCGCCGCGGGCGAGCGGTTCCTGGCCGTGGCCGACGGCCCGGTGTCGATCAAGGAGGTCTGCGACGTGCTGCGGGCGCACCTGGGTGAGGCGGCCGCGCGCGTGCCGACCCGTCAGGTACCGGACTTCGTGATCCGGGCGATGGCGCTGGTCAGCCCGCAGGCGCGGGAGATCGTGGGTGACCTGGGCAAGGTGCGCCGGGCCAGCAACGAGAAGGCCCGGCGGGTGCTTGGCTGGGAGCCGCGGTCGAACGAGGAGGCCATATTGGCGACGGCGGGGAGCTTGGCGGGGTTGGGGCTTCTCGTCCAGCGAGCCTCGTCGAAGGCGGCCAGCGTGAAGGACGGTGAGCGTTAACGGCCGTCCGCCAGCTCAATTCCGTATTTCCGGGACTTCAGGCCATACGCCTTCTTGCCGCCCTCCAACACCTTGAGCACATCCTCGCGCACGTCACTGCCATCCAGCGCACCTGCCCTAACGAGGTGCGCCTCGCTGGCCGATGCCGCCAAAACCGAGTAGCAGTCGGTATCGGAGGCGACCGCGAGGTTCGAGCTATGGCTCGTCAGGATGAACTGTTGGTAATCCTTGCCACGCCGCAGTGTCCTGCACATGTCATCCCATATGCCGGTGATGTCCAGTGAGTCCTCGGGTTGGTCAATCACAACGGGGCCGTCCGTCGCCGATAGGGCGATCACGATTAACCCGGTGCACTTCTGCCCTGTGGAAACCTCATCGATAGGCGCGTATCTTCCGCCGCCGACCTCGACCTCAATCAGGGGCGAATCGCTGGGCGTGACACTGTACTGGAAGGCGAGTATGTCCTCGTACTCATGCGAGCCCAACATGTGCTCCGCGAGCTTCCGGACGACGTCAATCTCGAGGGAAGACTTCTTGGCAACGGTCTCCAGTGCGGAGTCCTTTCTGTTGAGTTCGTAGTTGAGCACGGCGCTCACGAGTTCACGGGGTGTCACCGCGGCGACGATCGCGTCAACGTCCGCCCCCGACACATAGGACCCAACCTTCAGCGACGCGAGCCGCGCGCCGAAGATAGCTCTGTTGCCCTGCTCCTCAACCGTCACCCTCACCCTGTCGCTCGACTCGCTGGTGATTCGATCACACAACTCCCTGCGCGCCGCCGTGTACTCCGCGTATACGGCCTCTAGCTCGGACAGCTTGGCGTTCCGGGCTTTGGCCGCCGTTTGAATGGCGCCCGGCGATTGGTTTAGGACATCCAGTTTCCGCGTCTCGCGCTCCAGCTCGGTCTGCTTGGTTTCCCGTTCCGCTGACAGGGTCTGCTGATTTCCGCCAAGCTCACGGGCGCGCGTCAGATAGGCCTTCTTCGCCACCTCGTGGTCTGCCAAGATGGTGGCCTGTTCATCTTGCGCACGCTTCAGGTCCTCGTTTGCTGCCGCTGCAGCCTTCTTGAGGGAGCCGATTGCTTTGGTCCGTGACTGCGAGGCGATATCTGCAAGCCGCCTGAGGCCAGGGTCTTTCTCGAGCGACTCCGGCACCTTCGGCGGAACGAAGGGCTGAGTCTCCGAAACCAGGAGCGTGAGAGCATCCCGGTGCTCTTCGATTGATTTCCCCAGTCGATCGGCGAGGTCCAAGCGCATCTTCTGGTGATAGTAGGCCCGGAATGCCGGATCCTTCAGCGTCTTATCGAGCTGCTGGATGCGCTTCGTCAGAGCCTCTACCCGCCGCTTCGTGGCGGAGGTAGCTTGTTGATTTCGTATTGCGTCGCCCAGCTGCTTGTCGAGCACTGCAAGATCAGCTTCGATTACCGCGATGCGCTCAACAAAGGATCGGAAGTCGAAGAACCGATCGAGAAAAGCCATCTGCTGCTCTCGGTCCTCTGCGATTCTGACCATCTCGCCTTGGCTCAAGAAGAGGATTGGGAAATCGTGAGCCACGTCGTACATGGTTGGCGAGGAGAACGGATGGTCCGATTGGGGATTGAACTCCCGCTGGATCTCCTGGACGCTGCCGGTCCGGTCGCAGAGTCGGAGTGTGACCCCGCCGTGAAGCCCAAGCCGCTTCTCCAGCTTGCTGTTGTGGTCGCGCTGAATGTGTTCGACGAGAGAGTGGCTATCTAAGGCAAAGCGCATCACCTCGACTAGCATCGACTTCCCCGACCCCTTCGGGCCCACCACCGTGTTGAGTCCGGGATGGAACTCGAAGAGCTGGTTGCGGAGAAACCCATCGTTTACCGACACGTCGACGATTCGCGGGTAGTCTTCGATGTCTTCCGGAGTCGCGCTTGCGATATCACGGGGCAGGCGGATGCGCACTTCGGGGTCGATGAAGCACTGTCGAAGGCTTTCAAGGGTGGGATTCTCCTCTGTCTTGAAGTAGCAGTACGAGGACCCGATCCCCTCGCAGCAATGCCTTCCCGTGGGCTGCCCCTGCGCATCGAGTTCCTGATTGTCAGAAGCAACGTAGACGGCCATGTGGCGGAACCCGTAGTTGGGGTCGGTCCCCGACAGGAAATCCGTGACGCGTTGACCCGCAGGTTTCGCGAAATCGCTCGGGGTGACCTCGACGGCTCGTAGCGCTTGCAGTTCGAACAGCTTCGTACGCTGGCGACCTTGCATGTCGGCCGTAGCACCCTTCGTGGAGTTCGCGTGAGCACACACAGCTACTCCGCCGACCGATTCGATCGTGGCAACGACTTCCTCGATTGGCTTCGCAACTGCATCGGGATCACCGAACTGGTGCGGCGAGAGTCCGACCTTGCTCAGCAGGTCTTCCACGTCGGCGGTGCCCTTGGAGGGATCGAGAAGCGCAATGACGTGAATCCCCCTGCGGCCGCCACTGGCGTGAATCTCGACACCAGGGAAGATCGTCAGCGCCGTGCCGTGGGCGGCAGCCTTCACGTCGTCAACCATGGTCCCGGAGTTGTGGTCTGTAATGGCCACTCCGTCGAGACCTACGGCAAGGGCCCTCTGAACGATGTCCTTGGCAGTGACCGACTTGTCACCAAAACACGGGGAAACCGGCGTGTGGACGTGGAGGTCGAACTTGCGGTACGTCAGCCCAGCGCGTGGTGCATCCATGGAGCCCCCAGTCGCCTCTCGGGTCCGGCACGTACATCGGATTGTAGTCCACGTGTTCGGGATGAGCGAAGAGGGCGAGGGACTCTTGTTTAGTGACCACTTACTTATGGTATACTCCGCGCCATGAGTGAGAGAGCCACAACGAGATCCACCAAAGAGGAGCGCCGCCGCGAGATCGTCGAGGCGGCCATGCGCGAGTTCGCGGTGTACGGTCTGTACGGCACGCCGGTCGAGGCGATCGCCAAGCGGGTCGGCGTCTCGCAGCCCTACCTGTTCCAGCTCTTCGGCACCAAGAAGGACCTCTTCATCGCGGCCATGCGGCGCGGCTTTCAGCGCACGGTGGCCGTGTTCCGCCAGGCGGCGGCCGAGGCGGGCGCCGAGGCGAGCACCGACGAGATCCTCATGACCATGGGCGTCGCTTACGCCAACCTGCTCGAGAGCGATCGCGAGATCCTGCTCATGCAGCTCCAAGCCTACGCAGCCTCCGAAGACGAAGAGGTGCGCGAGGCCGTGCGCGAGGAGTTCCTGCGCCTCGTGCGCTTCGTGCAGTCGGCCTCGGGCGCGCCCGACGAGGCCATCCGGCCCTGGCTGGCCGAGGGCATGCTCATGACCGTCGCGGCCGCCCTGGGCCTCGTCGAGGTGCAAGAGGACTGGGCCCGCATGTGCACCGGCCGCTGGCTGCTTGAGCACGTCGCCGAGCTGCACAAGAAGGGCGTGGCGCTCAAGGACGCCGTCCACGCCAAGGCCGGCGACATCCACGGCCACGGCAAGGCGAAGGGGGGCGGCGGCTGAGCAAGCGAAGCGCTCCCTCAGACGCCGCCGCACGCGCTCGCGCGTGGGGCGTCGTCTCTCTTTTTCCCTTCAAAACTAAGTGATTACTAACTTAACAAGCACAGTCAGGAAGCAAATCGGGGTCACGATGACCCACAGGACCCGGCCCAAGCGAGGCCGCAGGCCGCGAGCCGGGACCTGACGACAAGCGAAAGGAGATGAGCGGGATGAGCAAACGAGCCATGACGATCTGGACATTCGTCGTGACGGCCGTCGCCGTGTTCATGGTGTCGCTCGACAACCTCGTCGTGACCACCGCGCTGCCCGTGATCAAGCACGACCTGGGGGCCGGCCTCTCGGGTCTCGAATGGACCGTCAACGCCTACACGCTGACCTTCGCCGTGCTGCTGTTGACAGGCGCCGCCCTGGGCGACCGCTTCGGTCGCAAGCGCATGTTCCTGGTCGGCCTCATCGTCTTTACGCTGGGCTCGGCCGCCGCGGCCCTGGCGCCCAGCATCGGCTGGCTGATCGCGGCGCGCGCCGCGCAGGGCGTGGGCGGCGCCATCGTCACGCCGCTCACCCTGACCATCCTCTCGGCCGCCGTGCCGCCGGCCCGCCGCGGCCTCGCCCTGGGCATCTGGAGCGGCACCGCCGGCCTGGCCGTGGCGCTCGGCCCAGTGATCGGCGGCGCCATCGTCGACGGCTTCTCCTGGCAGTTCATCTTCTGGGTGAACGTGCCGATCGGCCTGGCCCTGCTGCCGGTCGCGTACTTCCGCCTGTCCGAGAGCAAGGGCCCGAACCGCTCGCTCGACCTGCCCGGCCTGAGCCTGGTCAGCGTCGGCCTGTTCGGCCTGGTCTGGGGCCTCGTGCGCGGCAACGCCCACGGCTGGACCAGCCTCGGCGTGCTGCCGCCCATGATCGTCGGCGCGCTGCTGGTCGTCGGCTTCGTGGCCTGGGAGCTGCGCGCCCGCGAGCCCATGGTGCCGATGCGCTTCTTTCGCCGGCGCGCCTTCTCGGCGGCCAACCTGACCTCGGTCTTCATGAGCTTCGGCATGTTCGGCTCGATCTTCCTGCTGGCCCAGTTCTTCCAGATCGTGCAGCACTACTCGCCGCTGCAGGCGGGCCTGCGCACGCTGCCCTGGACGGCCATGCCGATGCTGGTCGCGCCGATCGCCGGCATCTTGTCGGACCGCATCGGCAGCCGGCCGCTGCTGATCGCCGGCATGGCGCTCATGGCTACCGCCCTGGGCTGGATGGCGCTGATCAGCTCGCCGACCGTGGCCTACCTGCACCTGGTGCCCGCGTTCGTCATGGCCGGTGTGGGCATGAGCCTGTACTTCGCGCCGGTCGCCAACCTGGTGCTGTCGAGCGTGCGCCGCTCCGAAGAGGGCAAGGCATCGGGCGTGAACAACACCATGCGCGAGGTCGGCGGCGTCTTTGGCGTGGCCGTGCTGGCCAGCGTGTTCTCGGCGGCCGGCAGCTACCTCACGCCGCAGTCGTTCGTGAACGGCCTGACGGCGGCCCTCTGGGTCGGCGCCGCGGCGGTGGGCGTGGCCATCATCGCCGCCGTCATGATCCCGCCCAGGCAGGACGTCGTCGACTCGGTCTCGTACCTGCTCGACGATGGCAGCGAAGACGGGGAGGGCGTGGGCGCGGGCCTTGCCCTCGGCCGGGCGCGCCTCGGCGAGCCGGCCATGATCCCGGTGCGAGTCGAGGAGCGCGACGAGGCGGCGGGCTGACCCGCCGCCTCGAAAGGCCGGGCGGGCGGCGGGCCTTGCAGCCCGCCGCCCGCCCTTTGCCATCTCTGCGCCGCCTACTTCGTGTCGACCTTCAGGGTGAGGCAGTAGGAGGTCACTCGCGGCTGCGCCTTGCTGGCGGTGACCACGTCCGCCAAGGCGCCGCCGGTCTCCTGCGGGCCTGCTGAGGGCCGCGGCGCGACGAAGCGGTCCTGGGTCCAGAGGACGATGGTCTGGCTCGAACCGGTCTCTGCGCCGCCCCAGGCCGTGGCCTCGTCGGTCGAGCCCTTCGGGAACGCAAACGGGCCGGAGCCGTTCCCGCTCGTGACCCCGCCGCGGCTTGTGCTCACGGCCGCCTCGATGCCACGCGGGGTGACCAGCACCGACGCGGATCCGCCGGTGATGTCGTGGAAGGGCACGGACTCGAGCGTGTCGACCTTGCCGTCACGCACGGTGACGAGCGCGATGATGCCGCTCGGCCTGCCGGTCGGCGCGAGGGTGAGCGTCCAGACTTCGCTGTCGCCGAACTCCGTGTCCGTCGCGGCCCGCACCGAGACCGTGGGCGAGCCGGACTGCTGGGCCGCCGCGTTGCCGCCGCAGGCCGCCGCGAGCAGGCAGGCCAGGAGCGCCAGGATCGAAAGGACCGCCGAGGCTCTCTTCACGATTGACCCCCAAGTCGATGTCGCGTGCGCCGCCGCCACCCTACGTCCGCACCCGTACGGTACTCAAGAGGGAGCCGGACGCGAGCCGGCGACGGGCGGTCGCCGCGGTCGCCGCGCCTTCGGGTATCTAACCGAACGTTCGTGCGCGCGTGCTCACCGAGGGAGGCGACCATGGCCAGACTGATCTACCTAGCGACGGTGTCGCTTGACGGCTACATCGCCGACGAGCGCGGCGGTATCGGCTGGTCCGCACCCGACGACGAGGTCCACGCCGCGGTCAACGACCTGCTCCGGCCGGTCGGCACCTTTCTGCTTGGGCGCCGCATGTACGACACGGTCGCCGTCTGGGACACGCTCGAGCTCGAGGGGGAGCCCGCAGTGATGCACGACTTCGCCGGCATCTGGCGCGCCGCCGACAAGATCGTTTACTCGCGGACGCTGGCCGAGGCGAGCGCGCCGCGCGCGACGGTCGAGCGCGAGTTCGACCCCGTAGCGGTGCGACGGCTCAAGGCCGAGTCGCCTCGCGACCTCAGCGTCGGCGGGTCGGAGCTCGCCGGTCAGGCGCTTGCCGCCGGCCTCGTCGACGAATGCCTGCTCTTCCTTGTCCCGGTCGTGATCGGCGGCGGCACGCCGGCCTTCGCGGCCGGCCTCGACCTGCGGTTCGAGCTGCTCGAGGAACGGCGGTTCGCCAGCGGCCGGGTCGGCCTGCGCTACCGGCCGCTGCCCAGCGGCGACCTGTCGCCCACGGACCAGGTGTGACCGAACGGGTCGCGAAAGCCGCCCTGGCGGTGGACGCCCCACGGCATCTGGTGGTCCACGACCGGCAGCCCTGGCGTCGCGCCCGCCGCAAGGGCGCGTTCCACCAGGGCGTCGGGGTCGGCGACGAAGAGCTCGATCCGCACGCCCGTGAAGCCGGTCTGGTCGGGGCTGCGCTCGGTCGGGTTGTTCGGGTTGACCTCGTGGATGAAGAAGGGGGCGCCGTCGACGGCCAGGCCGGCGACGCCGCCCAGGTTCCAGAGCTCGGTCGCCCCCAGGGCGTCCTTGTACCAGGCGACCGCCGCGTCGGCGTCGGGCACGATCAGCATCACCGAGAGGGCGGTGTCCGGTTGCGGGGTCATGCCGACCGGGGCCGGGGCGCGGCCGGCCGGGGCTGGGGCGTGGTCCGCTGTGCCGGCCGCGCTTCTGTGGGCCGGGCCCTCACGCCCCCGGTCCGCGGTAGGTGACGCTCTTGCCCGCCGCCTGGTCGATCTCCTCGGCGCTGATCAGCACCGTCGTTCGCACGCGGACCAGGCCGGAGCCCGAGGTAGTCAGGCCGATGGCGGCCGTGGTGGCCGAGTCGGGCAGCTCGGCGATGATGTAGAAGTCGGTGTCGCCGAACGCCCAGTAGATCGACTCGAGCTTCCCGCCGGCCTCACCGATGAGCGTCTCGATGGCCGCCTTGCGCTTGGTGCCGCCCTCGCGCAGCAGGCCCTTGGCGCCCTCCGCCGCGTACGTGCCCGATATAAGATAACGGCTCATCGCCCCTCCCTTGTCGACTGCGGGGGTGAAGGTTCCCGGTCCCTCGGCGGCGGCACCGTTGGTGGCGGAACGGGTACCGATGGGGAAGATTCGCGGGGACACGAATGCGAAACGGACGAGCCGGCCGGGCGGGTCTGCGCGGCCGACTGACACGGAGGGGGAACATGGTAATGAGGCCACCGGGCTGGGAGTCGGCAAAGCCGGCGTCGCTGGCCGGCTACCTCGAAGCACTGACCCGGCCGATCTTCTCGACCGGCATGAGCTGGAGCGTCGTCGAGGCCAAGTGGGACGGCATCAGCGACGCGTTCCACGGCTTCGACCCGCGCAAGGTCGCCGACATGACGCCGGACGACGTCGACCGGCTGACCGAAGACACGCGCATCATCCGCAATCGCCGCAAGATCGAGGCGACGATCCAGAACGCCGAGCGCATGCTCGAGCTCGACCGCCTGCATGGCGGCTTCGCCCGGTACCTGGACGGCCTCGGCTCGTTCGAGGCCACGGTCGCCGAGCTGCGTCGCGAGTTCCGCTTTCTCGGCGACAACGGCGCCTACGTCTTTCTGTGGACCGTCGACCGCCCGACGCCGCCCCACGAGGAGTGGTTCAAGGCCCACCAGCGCTCGGCCCGGGGCAGGGCGCGAGCGTAACTCTCAGGCCGGCGCTGTCAGCGGGATGCGGAAGGTGATGGTGGTGCCGCGCCCCGGCTCGCTGGCGGCCGCGATCGTGCCGCCGTGGCGCTCGACCAGGCCGCGGGCGATGGCGAGGCCCAGGCCGCTGCCCTTCGAGTCGGCCGACTTCGAAAAGCGATCGAACAGGTGGGCGAGCTCGTCGGGAGCGATGCCGCGGCCGTTGTCGGCCACCGCGAAGACGGCCTGGTCGGCCTCACGCCGCGCCGCGACGACCACCGAGCCACCTCGCGGCGTGTAGCGCACCGCGTTGGCGACCAGGTTGTCGAGCACCTGGCGCAGGCGCACCGGGTCGGCGTCGAGCTCGGGCAGGCCGTCGACCTGCGCGGTCAGGCTCACGCCACGCTCGGCGGCGAGCGGCGCGAAGGCGTGCGCCACGTCGTCGGCCAGACGGCGGGCGTCGGTCGGCTCGCGGTGGAGCTGCAGCACGCCGGCCTGCGCGGTCGACAGCGTCTGCAGGTCTTCGAGCAGGCGGGTCATGCGCTGGGTCGCCGCCAGCAGCTCGGCCATGTGCTCGTCGTCGCGCGGGTAGACGCCGTCGAGCATGCCCTCGACGTTGCCGCGCACGACCGACAGCGGCGTGCGCAGCTCGTGGGCGACGTCGGCGAGCAGGGCGCGCCGCTGGTCCTCGTTCAACTGCAGGCGCGTCGCCATCTCGTTGAACGAGTCGGCCAGGCGACGCACCTCGTCGGCCCCCTGCGGCTGGACCCGGGCGGAGTAGTCGCCGGCGGCGGCCCTGCCGGCGGCGTCCATGACGTCGCCGATCGGCGCCGCCGTACGCTGCAGCAGGCGCCAGGCGACGTATCCGCCGACCAGCAGGATGACCAGCAGCGGCCCCACCAGGAAGAACGGGTGATAGGCGCGTTGCGTCATCATGTGGGGGCCGTAGAAGGTGCGGGGGCCGAAGGCGCTCCACAGGCTGCTGAGGACGATCACGACGACGAGCAGGCCGAGCAGGAGCAGCGCGAAGCGGCGCACGAAGCGGCGCCGCACGCCGCGCCAGCCCCCGGCCGGCGGCCAGGGCTCGTTCTGCGGCCACCAGGGCGGTGGCGCACTCCAGCGGCCGTGGCGATGCCAGGGCGGGCCGTACGGCGGCGGGGGGTCGCTCATCACCCGTCGGTGAAGCGGTAACCCACGCCGTAGACCGTCTCGATGTAGCGTGGCGCGCCCTCGTGGGACTCGAGCTTGCGGCGGATGTTCTTGACGTGGGCGTCGATCGCCCGCTCGTAGGAGTCGAAGGCGACGCCGCGCACCGCCTGCAGGAGCTGGCCGCGGGTGAGCACGCGGCCGGGCCGGCGGGCCAGCGCGACCAGGAGCTGGAACTCGGTCGGCGTGAGGTCGAGCCGCGCGCCGGCGGCGCTCGCGCGCATCGCCGGCACGTCGATCTCGAGGTCGGCGACGTGCAGCACCTCGTCGGCCCGCTGGGCGCCCTCGGTGCGGCGCAGCACGGCGCGCACGCGGGCGACGAGCTCCTTGGGGCTGAAGGGCTTGACCACGTAGTCGTCGGCGCCGAGCTCGAGACCGACGATGCGGTCGGCCTCGTCGTCGCGCGCGGTGAGCACGATGATCGGCAGCGCGCTGAAGGCGCGCACGGCGCGGGTGACGTCGAGGCCGTCCATGTCGGGCAGGCCGAGATCGAGCACCATCAGGTCGGGCTTGGTCGCGCGCACGTGGTGCAGGGCGTTCTCGCCGTCGCTTGCGAGGTGCACGGCAAAGCCGGCGTGCTCGAGGTAGTCGCGCACCAGGCGGGCGATCTGCGTGTCGTCCTCGACGACGAGGATGGTCTTCATGGCCCTAGTATCCCCCTTCCGGGACGGGGCGGGTCGGGGCGGGGCAGAGTGAGTGGCCGCGGGTCGGTGGGGTGGGCGCGGCGGGCGGCGGCGGGGCGCTTGCCCCGCCGCCGCCCGCCGCTTGCCCGCGTCAGGTCGCGCTCTCGCCGCCGCCGGGCGCCTGCGGGGGCGTCGGCGGCTCGGCAGGCGGCGGGCTCGCGGTGCCGCCGCTGGGCGGCGTCGGCGCGCCCTGGCCGGGCACGAAGCCGCCCTGGCCGGGCACGAAGCCGCCCTGGCCGGGCGTCGGCGGCCGGCACCGTAGCCGGGCCACGTCTCGCCGCCGCCCGGGGGCGTTGGCGTGCCGCCCTGACCGGCCGGGCCGCCGGCGTGCGCCTGACGGTGCCACTCCTCGAACATCTGGCGCGGACCGCCTTGCCCACCGTACGGGCCGGGGCCATACGGACCGGGGCCGTAGCCGTACCGCCAGTGGTGGTGCCACGGCCGCCAGAGCACGGCCGCCAGGATGAGCAGCAGGATCACGGGGAACAGGAAGAGACCTGGGAAGAAGCCTCTGCCGTAGCCCCAGTAGCCCGGTCCGTACCGCATCATGTGGCCGCCCGCGGGGCCCCAGTAGCCGGCGTGGTGAAAGCCGGCGCCGATGGCCCCGACGAGCGCGACCACCGCGAGCACGACCAGGATCACCAGGATGACCCTTCGAAACACGCTTGTCCTCCTTCTCGACGTTGCTCGCGGCGGGCCTTCGCAAGAACCGCCCGCCGGACCGAGCCCTGTGGCGACCCGGTCACCGTGTCGCCTGAGATTGAGGATGGCCCGGCAATGTGGAGGGATTGTGAACGCGGCCGGGAGACATCGCGGAGACCGCGTGAGTCACCCCGAGCGTGGGGCGTTTCGACCGGCGCGCGGCGAGGAACCTGTCATGAAACGTCTATCCCGGACCTCGTAACTGCGCGCACCTGTGGGGCGCGACAGCGGTCTCAGTCCCCGGGCCGTCGCCGGCGTGAACGTCGGCGGTAGAGGTCGTTCAGGTCCACTGACAAGCGGAGCGAGTCCAATGGCATTCGAACCCGTGCCGACCGCAGAACCGACCGCAGAGCACGCCGCACGACCCAGGCCCGAGGTCGCCAGGCCCGAGGTCCCTCGGCGCCTCGGTCTCGCGCTCGTGGTGATCGCCGCGGCGCAGCTCATGATCGTGCTCGACGCCACCATCGTGAACGTGGCGCTGCCTCACATCCAGCGTGCCCTGCACTTCAGCGGCTCCGGCCTGGAGTGGGTCGTCACCGCCTACTCGCTCGCTTTCGGCAGCCTGCTGCTGTTCGGCGGCCGGCTCGGCGACATCTACGGCAGGCGCCGCGTCTTCATCGCCGGCATCGTCATCTTCTCGGTGGGTTCGCTGCTCGGCGGCCTGGCCACGAGCGAAGCCTGGATCATCACCTCGCGCGCGGTGCAGGGCGCGGGCGGCGCGCTCGCCGCGCCGACCGCGCTCGCCCTGATCGCCACCACGTTTCCGGCGGGGCCGGAGCGCAACCGCGCCTTCGGCGTGTACGCCGGCATGAGCGGCGCCGGCGGCGCCGTGGGCCTGCTGCTCGGCGGCGTGCTCACGACCTACGCCTCGTGGCGCTGGATCTTCTTCGTGAACGTGCCGATCGGCATCGTCGTCGTCAGCCTGGCGCCGATCGCGCTGGTCGCCACGCCGCGCCTGCGCTCGCGGCTCGACATCCCCGGGGTGGTCACGAGCAGCAGCGCCCTTGCCCTGCTCGTCTACGGCCTGACGCACGCGGCCGCCGGCCTGGACGGCGTGTCGCATTGGGGCAGCCCGGTGACGATCACGGCGCTCGCCGCGTCGGCCGTGCTGTTCGTCACATTCGTGCAGATCGAGCGCCGCGTGTCGCACCCGGAGCTGCCGCTGCGGCTGCTCGGCTCGCGTGCTCGCACCGGCGCCTACGTGATGATGCTGCTGCTCTTCACCGGCGTGTTCAGCGCGTTCTTCTTCCTCACGATCTACATCCAGACCGTGTATCACTACAGCGCGGTGCGCACCGGGATCGCCTGGGTGCCGTTCCCGATCACGATCATCGTGATGAGCATCCTCGTCTCTCGCGTGCTCGTGCAGCGTGTCGGGGTGCGGCCGCTCATGATGCTCGGTCCGCTGCTCGCGGGTGTCGGGTTCCTGCTGCTGTCGCGGCTCAGCGAGACGGGCAGCTACTGGTCCGACCTGCTGCCCGGCATGCTCCTGGTGAGCGGCGGCATGGGCCTCATGTTCGTGCCGATCACCCTGACCGTCGTGTCGAAGGTCGCACCGCAAGAGGCCGGCGTCGCGTCGAGCGGCATCAACATCGGCCAGCAGGTCGGCGGCGCCATCGGCCTGGCGGCGATCGGCACGATCGCCTGGGGCGGTGTGGCCCACAGCGTGACGAGCCAGCTCGCGGCGGCGCCGCAACTCGTCGCGGGCGCTGTGACCGGGGCGAGCGGTGCCGCCGCGAGCGGCCCGTCGAGCGGCGCGTCGGGCCTGACCGGCCACGTGCCGACGGCGATCGCCAACCAGGCCCTGACCGCGGGATTCTCGACCGCGCTCGAGGTGACCGGCGTGGTCGTGCTCCTCGCCTTCGTCGTCGCCTTCATCGGCACGTGGACCGGTCACCTGCGCCTGCGCTCGGCGGTGGTCGCCGGCCGCGAGCAGCCCTGCGACGAGGTGCTCGGCACCTGCGAGCCGACCGGGTAGGCCAAAAACGCCGGCCCCGGCGCCGCTGGGGCCTGACGGACCGTCGGGCGGGGCGGCGGGCGGCAATAGCCGCCCGCCGCCCCGCCCCTTTGCGCCGATTGCTCTACGATGACCTGCGTCGTAACGTAGCCGTCAGGACTGCGGCTCGAGCGACGACCCGGGGCAGCTCCTGAGGAGTCGGCGACCGATGAAAGAATCGGCGCGTCGCGGGGTCAAAGAGACCATGGGGGCGACGCGCAGTGGAGTCTGAAGACGGAGATGGGTCGATCGGAGTGGTCGACCGGGCGGACGGCGAGCAGACGACCGCCGCCGGCGGCGCGCCCGACGCGCCCGTGCGCGACGCCGGGTACGGTGGGCCGGCGCTCGACGCCGGTCCGACCGAGACCGCCCCGCCCGACGTGGCCGACACCCAGCCGATCGACCTGTCCGAACTGCTCGACGAGCGCCGGCTGCTGCAGTCGGCGCGCGGCGGCGACCAGGCCGCCTTCGTCGCGTTGCTTCGTCTTTACGAACCGCGCCTGAGGGCGCTGGCCTACCGCGTGTTGCGCGATCCCGACACCGTGGCCGACGCGCTGCAGGACACGTTCCTGCGCGCCTTCCGCTCGCTCTCGGGCTTTCGCGACGAGGCGCGCTTCGGCACATGGCTGTACCGCGTGACCTACAACGCCTGCCTCGACCAGCTCGCCGGTCGCAAGCGCCAGCTCCACTTGGTCGAGCGCGTCGGCGACGAGGTCGAGCGCCAGGAGCCCGACCCGGCCGAGGCGGTCGCCGCCGGCGACCGCCTCTCGCGCGCCCTCGACCAGCTCTCGCCCGAGCATCGCGCGGTCGTCTATCTGTGCATCCAGCAGGACCTCGACCTGAGCACGGCGGCGAGCGTGCTCGGCATCCCGTACGGCACGGTCGGCTCGCGGCTGAACCACGCCCGCACCGTGCTGCGCACGGCGCTCGCCGGTGAGGAGGAGCGATGAGCAGCATCGACCTCGATCTCAAGCTCGCCCTCGACGCGCTCGACGCGCGCCAGGTACCGCCCGCAGCGCCCGACTGGGAGGAGCGGCTGCACACGGCGTTGGGCGCGCGCCCCACGCGGCTGCGGCGCGCGCGCCTGCGGCTGCTGGTCGCCGCCTGCGTCGCGGTCGCCGTCTTCGCCTTCCTGGCAAGCGGCGCCGGCGCCTGGGTCGGCCTGCCCAACCCGTTCGGCTCGGGGTTCCGCCTGCTCGGGCCGACGCACCACGTCGCGTCGCCGGCGTCGAGTCTGTCGCCGACGCCGTCGGCAGCGCCATCGCATTCCTCGCCGCCCAGCCCGTCCCCGACGGCTACCGCGACGAAGAGGCCGTCGCCGAACCCCAAGCCCAGCGCGCGGCCGACTGTGTCGATCGTGGCGTGGCCACCGGCCCCCGCCGCCTTGCGCGACGAGTGGCGGAGGCACTGGGTCGGCGCGTCGGTCGAGCTCGTGTCGGTGCACTTCTCGAGCCCGACCGACGGCTGGGCGACCGGCGGCCCGCACGCCCGTCTGTTCGTCACGACCGACGGCGGCGCGACCTGGTTCTCACGCGGCGCGGCCTTCGACCGCTGGCTGACCCGGGTCGTGTCCATCGACGCCGCGCACGGCTGGGTGCTCGGCAGCGGCGCGCACGGTTCGGTCATCAGAGGCACGACCAACGGCGGCGCCACGTGGACCCAGACCCGGTCCACCGCCTGGCTCAGGGGGATCGCGCAGGTCGGCGCTCACGCCTGGGCGGTCGGCTACGGCCTGGAGCCCGGCCGCACCGGCGCCCGGATCGTGGCGACGAGCAACGGCGCCACCTGGGTCGAGCGGCGCATCCCGCACGTCAGGATGCTGCGCGACGTCGCCTTCGTAGACACGCGGCACGGCTGGGCCGTCGGCGGGAACGCGATCGTGGCGACGAGCAACGGCGGCGCCACGTGGGCGCGGCAGCCGCTGCTCTCGTCCATCGACCTGTACGCGGTCGCCTTCAGCGACCGGCGCCACGGCTGGGCGGCCGGCGCCTATGTGCGCGGCCCCTTGAGCGGTCGCGCCGTCGTGCTGGGCACGACCGACGGCGGGGCGCACTGGCGGCGTCTGACGCTGGGCGACGCTCGGACCCTCATCACCGGACTGGCCTTCGCCGACGCTCGCCACGGCTGGGCGGTGGGCGAGGATGCGCGCACGCGGCGCTTCTTCGTCATCGTCACGCGCGACGGCGGCCTTCACTGGCAGACCGAGCTGTCGAGCGCCCAGGCGCTGCACGCCATCGCCGTGCTGCCGCCGCACGGCGCCTGCGTGGTCGGTGCCGGCGGCACGGTGCTGACCACGACCGGGCGACCGTAGGCCGGCCGCTCGTCGCCCGTCACGACCGCACGGTGATATCCGTGGCCGCAACGGACGTGAGGCGGGCGGGCTGCGTGCAGCCCGCCCGCCTCGTCTGTCACTGCGAACCGGGAGTGGGGGGTGAGGCCCCGGCTCGCGGGGGCGATCAGTACATCCCGACCTTGGTCTCGGTGAAGCTCATGAAGATGTTCTTCTTCTGCGAGTAGTGCTCGAGCATCATCTTGTGGGTCTCGCGGCCGATGCCCGACTTCTTGTAGCCGCCGAAGGGGGCGTGGGCCGGCAGGTTGTTGTAGTTGTTGACCCACATGCGGCCGGTCTCGACGCCGCGCGCCACGCGGAAGGCGCGGTTGACGTCCTTCGTCCAGACCGCGCCGCCCAGGCCGTACTCGCTCTGATTGGCCAGGCGGATGACCTCGTCCTCGCTGCGGAACTTGATGACGCACACGGCGGGTCCGAAGATCTCCTCCTGGGCGACCCGCATGTCGTTGTCGACGTCGGACAGGATGGTCGGCTCGATGAAGCAGCCGGCGCCCAGGCCGCGGTCGGTGATGCGCACGCCGCCGGTGGCGACGGTCGCGCCCTCGCGCTGGCCGACCTCGACGTAGCCCAGCACCTTCTCCATCTGGCTCTCGTTGACCAGGGCGCCCATCTGCGTGGCCTGCTTCCAGGGCAGGTCGACCGTGACCTGCTTGAACGCCTTCACGGCCGCGGCCATGAACTTGTCGTAGATGTCCTCGTGGACGAAGGCCCGCGAGCCGGCGCAGCACACCTGGCCCTGGTTGAACAGGATGCCGAGCTGCAGGCCCTCGATCGCCTTCTCCCAGGGCGCGTCGGGGAAGAAGATGTTGGCCGACTTGCCGCCGAGCTCGAGGGTGGCGGGGATCAGCTTCTTGGCGGCCGCGTCGGACACCGTGTAGCCGACCTCGGTCGAGCCGGTGAAGGCGAGCTTGCTGAAGCCCTCGTTCTCGAGCATGAAGTTGCCGGCGCCCGAGCCGGTGCCGGTGATCACGTTGACGACGCCGGCCGGCAGCACCTCTTGCAGCAGCTTGGCCAGCTCGAGCAGCGACAGCGACGTGGTCGACGACGGCTTGATGACCACGCAGTCGCCGGCGGCCAGGGCCGGGGCGATCTTCCAGGCGGCCATCAGGAACGGGAAGTTCCAGGGGATGATCTGGCCGACGACGCCGATCGGCTCGCGCAGGATGATGCTGAGCGTGTCGTCGTCGATCATGACGGCCTGGCCTTCCTCGGTGCGCACCGCTCCCGCGAAGTAGCGGAAGTGGTCCGAGGCGAGCGGCACGTCGATCGCCGTGGTCTCGCGGATCGGCTTGCCGTTGTCGAGGGTCTCGACCATGGCGAGCTTGGCGGCGTTTGCGTCGATCAGGTCGGCGATGCGCAGCAGCGCGCGCGAGCGCTCCTGGGGGCTGACCTTCTTCCAGCTCTCGTAGGCCTTCCAGGCCGCCTTGACGGCTACCGCGACGTCCTCGCGGCTCGCGTCGGCGCAGGTGGCCAGGAGCTCGCCGTTGCCGGGGTTGTACGCCTTGAAGGTCTTGCCGGTCGACGCCGGGCGCCACGTCCCGTCGATGAACAGGCCGTAGCTCTCGTCGGTCACCTTCGGCGCCTGCGTCTCCTTGTCGACTACCATAGCCATGGCTCTCTCCTTCGCTTGGGTGGAGCGGGGCTCCCCTGTGCCCATTGCCGGTCGGGCTCGCGCCTCCCCAGACGTGCGCCGCCGGCGACGGGCTTGTCGCAAACGATGAGGCACAATGCACCATGACGGGAGGCACCACGCGACCACACTTTGGGCGCTGGTGTGGTCGCGTGCACCATGCCGGACGCTAGCGCGCACGGCGTTGGACGCTAGCGCGCACGGGGTTGGACGCTGGCGGGTACGGCGTCGGGCGGGAGCGCGCAGGCCGGGGGAGCCGCGCCGGCCGGGGTCGCGCCGGCCGGAAGCGCTAGGAGGGCAGCCGCTCGAGCAGCTCGGCGGCGTCGAAGGCCAGGCGCACGTCGACCACGTCGTCGAGGTCGTCGAGGTCGATGCCGAGCAGCCGCTCGGCGTGGGCCAGGCGGCGCTGCAGGGTGTTGCGGTGGACGTGCAGCGCGCCCGCCGTGTCCTGCACGGCGAGGTGGCGGGCAAAGAGCACGCGCAGCGTCTCGTAGAGCTGCGTGCGGTGGTGGGCGTCGTAGTCGAGCAGCGGCGCGAACGTGCGCCGCACGAGCTCGGACAGCGCCGCGGCGTCGAGCCCGTCGAGCAGGCGCAGCCGGCCGCCGAGCTCGTCGAAGGCGGCGACGCCGCTATCGGGGTCGCGTTGCGCGCCCAGGCAGGCGACGAGCGCCTGCTGCAGGGCGCGCCGCCCGCCGGCCGCGCTGGCAAGCGGGGCCGAGCAGCCGGCGACGACCTCGGGGCCAGGGGCGGCGCGGGCGCCCGCCTCGCGCAGCTCGGCGAGCAGCGTGCCGGTCGCCGCGCCACCGCTCTCGCCGGGCAGCGCGATCAGGGCCGCCGCACGGCCCTCGAGCGTCACGCTGAGAAACGACAGGCGGCGCCGGCCGAGCACGCCGTCGACGGCGTGCTGCAGGGCGGCGACGGGCTCGCGCGCGGGCGGCTCGCCGCCGTCGGCATTGCGCGGGGCGCGGGGCGCGCCCGGTCCCGACCGGGCGCGCCCCGCGCCCGTCTCGACGACCACGACTCGCCAGACGGCCTCGTCGTCGAAGCCGTGCTGGTGCAGCCGGCCGTCGAGCTCGGCGGCCGGCTGCGCGCCGGTCAGCAGGTCGTGCAGCAGACGCTCGCGCTCGCGCCGGTCCTGGGCAAGCTCGGTGCGGTGATGCAGCGCGTCGAGAATGGCGAGCTGCTGCAGGAACGACAGCGAGGCGTCGGTGAAGCCGGTGCGGCGCGGCTGGGCGGCCACGGCGGCGATCACGCGCTCGACGCGGTCCATCACGGTGACGTCGCGAAACGCGATCCAGTCGTCGCCGTCCTGCGACGAAGTCGGGCATGCTGCGTGCGCCGCGCAGGCCGGCGTAGACGTGCCACAGCCGCTCGTCGAGCCCGGGCCGCGCCGCCGGCGAGCGGTGCAGGGCGTGGCCGCGCGCGTCGAACAGCACGATCGGCACGTCGACGATGTCGGCGACCCGGTCGATCAGCTCGCCCAGGTCGCGCTGCTGCACGACGAGCTCCAGGAGCTGGATCTGCAGGGCGGCCGTGCGCCGCAGGGCGTGCATGTCGCGTGCCGCCGAGTCGCTGCGGCCCAGGGCCGCGCCCTCGCCGCCGCGTAGCGCGGCGCGCGCCTCCTCGGTGCGCAGGCGCACCTGGTTCTGCAGCATGATCGTGGTCTGGAACAGGCCGTAGTCGGTGGCCGGCGCGCTCGCCGTCGACTCGGCGCGGTCCATGAGCACGCGCACCACCTTGTTCAGGCGCGTGACCTCGGCCTCGAGCCGTGCGACCTCGGCGCGCAGGGCGTCGGCCTCGGCTTGCGACTCCGGACGCCGGGCGCGGGTGCCCCGCTGCGTCGCGCGCCCGGCGCGAACGCCCCGCTCTGTCGAGCGCCCGGCGCCGGGCCCGTCGAGTGGCGGCCTCCACCAGCCACCGGCCTCACCGGCCTGCGCCGGGTTCGCCGGCCGCGGCGCCGAAGGCGATCGCCGTGAGCGTCTGGTTGATGTGCACGCCGCAGAACTGCTCGCCGTAGGTGTTGAAGCCGACCGCGTTGTTGGCCGTGAGGATCTCGTCGACGCGGTCCTGCAGGCCGCCCTCGACGACCTCGAGCCGGCGCAGGATGCAGTCGCAGGTGAGCACCAGGCGCGGCTCCCCGATGCGCGCCCGTACCTGGGCGAAGGCGTCCTCGAGATTGGCGACCAGGTCGACGCCGCGCGCCATGCGCAGCACGACGCCGGCCTCGATGGCGCAGAAGAACGTGAGGCTGCCGTCGGGGTTCGCCTGCTGGATCGAGCGCACGTAGTTGCCGCCGTCGACCAGCACGACGACCGGCGACGAGGCGAAGCGGCTGGGGCCGAGCTCGCTCTCGGCCACACCGAGGGCGCGCGCGTACGCGGCCGCCGCCGGCAGGCCGTTGATCTCGCTCACGGTGCGCCGCAGCGGGTCGGCCTCGGTCACGACGAGGCGCTCGTCGGTGGCCACGAAATGCTGGGTCTTGAACGGCATGATGGGCAGCGGCGTGTCGGCCACGACCAGGACCGCCGCGTCTGAGCGGAAGCGGCCGTCCAAGTAGACGAAGGTGCTCGTGAAGCGCAGGCCGCTGCCGGCCGAGCCGCCGATCAGCGTGACGTCGCCCAGCGCGTCCTGAAAGGCGGCTGCGACCGGCTCCTCACGCACCGACTCGCCATCGACGAGCATGAAGGCGAAGCGGCCGCGGCTGTCGGCCGCCGGCGCGCGCCGGTCGAGACGGTCGAGCAGCTCGCGGGCGAGCGCGCGCCCCTCGGCGGCGGTGAACTGCCGGAGCCGCTCGACGCCGCCGCTCTCGGCCGTGCACGCCGAGCGCGCCAGGCTCACTCCGGCGATGCTGTGCTCGCGGCAGCCGGCCGGGCCGATCTCGCCGGCCGTGGTGCAGCCGACCACCGGCACGTCGCCGAAGCGCGCCGCCATCTCGGCGGCGACGGCGTCGAGGTCGTACTCATCGCTGCAGAAGAAGAGGACGAGCGCCAGGTCGGGCTGGTCGACGGCCTCGTGGAACTCGCAGACGGCGGCCCGCGCCTCGCCGGCGCACGATTGTCCGATGCGAATGCCGTCCTGCGCGTCCACGCCAAGTCCCTTCGCGCCGCACCTATGATAGTCCGCGCCCCGGCTGCCGTGGAGCCGGCAACGTGCGGCCGGCCCGCGCGATACGGTAAGCCTCGCCAAGCCGGGAACAACGGGGACATGCTGGCCGATCTGCTCCTGCTCGAACGGCTCTCCGATCGCGACCTCGCGCTGCTCGCCGCGCTGGCCGGCGAGCCGGGCCCGGCCGAGGAGCGGGCCGCTCGCCTGCGCGAGCGGCCCGCCGACATCGAGGAGCTGCTCGCCCGCCCCGACGTTTTCGCGGCGCTCTACGAGGGCGTCGGCGCTCGCGAGGACCCGACCGTCGCGGGCCAGGCCGCCGTCGACCCGATCGTCGCCGCCGGTCCCTTCCTCGCCTTCGCCGTGCTGCTCGCCGCCACGCCGGCCCTGCTCGCCGGGCTGAGCTTCGTGCCGGAGCGCGTCGGCCGGCGCAGCGTCGTGCCGGTGTTCGAGATCGACCCCTTGCGCGAGTTCGTCGCCGAGCCTCTGCGCCGCTTGTTCCTGGCCGATCTGCTCGCCTCGTACACGCACGTGGCCAGCGGCGCGCTCTGGGTCAAGGGCCGCAGCGGCTGGCGCCACCGGCGTTTCAGCGAGCTCGACCCGGCGTCAGTTCGCCGAGCTGATCCTGTCGGTGCCGCCTGACGAGCGCCTCGCGCTCTACCGGCGCCTGGGCGATCTCGCCCTCTTCCTGACCGGCGTGTTCCCCGATCACGCCGGTGGCCGTGTGCTCACCCCGATCGCCGCCGGCCGGCTGCGCCGCGCGGTGGGCGGCGGCGCGTCGCCGTCGAGCGCCGACGAGATGGATGGCGCCGGACTTCGAGCAGGTGGCGCGGCGAGCGGCGGCGCCGGCGACCTGGGCGATCTGCGCCTGCTGGAGTGGGCCGGGCGGCGTGCCTATGGTCTTGCCTGGGAGGCGACCGGCGGCGAGCTCGGCCTGTCGCCGGCGCTCGGCTACGTCGCCGAGCACTTCCGTCACGCCCGCCTGATCCTCAACCTGCTGACCGACCGCTACCTGTTCGAGCGCCGCGAGCGCTGGTTCTCGCTGGGGTAGGGCGGCCCGGCGCCGGGTGTACCCTGCATTCCCCGCGCGCGGGATCGCTGCTGTCTCGGTGCGTCCTGTCGCTGAGCTGCGACTCACGGTGCGGAGGGACCTCGGCGCGCGAATGAGCCAAGTGAAGCTCCAGGGACAGGCTCGAGCGCCACGGCTCGACCGTTGTGCGCCTTGTCGACCAACGCCGCCTCGCCGTGACGCCAGTGAAGATGATCGTGGTGCGGCTCGAGCCTGCGTCTTGACCTGCCGATGCCAGGTGCCGTCCTGGCCGGCCGCGAAGCCGTGTAGTAGTAGGTGACGCCGTCGGCCAGGCCTTCCTCAGTAGATGGTCCTGCGTCCCCTCCATACGAGCGTCTGGTCGCCCCGGGCAGGCGCGGTGGCCTCGTCGGCGAAGCCCGACTCGGAGCGCAGGACCCGCCAGGAGAGGTCCGGTGCGTTGCGCACCTCCCACTCGAGGAAGGCCTGAGTCCCCTCGCGGCGCGCGTGGAAGTAGGCGAGGTATGGTCCGCTGCCGCCGCCGAACAGATGCATGGTCCCCTCCCGTGTCCCTGGGTATCTGGCGCTGCCATCATGCCATCACTCTCGTGCCATCATGCTGGCACCCCGCCCCGGTGCTGCGCGCCATCATGCCTGCATCACATGATCGGCGCCCGACCGAATGTCGGGCGGCCGACGGCGGGGGCAGATCGGGGCCGTACACGACCCCGGCGGACAGGCTCGTTGCGCGCGGCATGGCTGATCGTCGCGCCGGCGATGCATCAGGCGGAGTCGAGCACTGCGGCGACCGGCCGCAGCCCGTGCGCGCGTCGCTCATGATCACCTGCCTGGGCGACGCGCTGTTCCCGCGGGTGGGCCGGCCGCCGTCGAGGTGCTGCGCCGGCTCGGCGTCGCCGTCGACTTTCCCGCCGGCCAGACCTGCTGCGGCCAGCCGGCCTACAACGCCGGCTAC
Organism: uncultured Actinomycetes bacterium; assembly: GCA_963767005.1. Taxonomy (GTDB): domain Bacteria; phylum Actinomycetota; class Thermoleophilia; order UBA2241; family UBA2241; genus Bog-752. Next base: position 17,562 of record CAVYCN010000005.1, on the reverse strand, counting down.
GCCGACGCGGCACGCATCAGCGCCCGCGCTTTCCTGCGCGCCTTCGACGGCAGCGAGCACGTGGTCTCGATCTCGGGCTCGTGCACGGCGATGGTGCGCGACGGCTACCCGCGGCTGTTCGCCGGCCGGCCCGAGGAGCAGGCCGCGGCCGACCTTGCCGCCCGCACGTTCGAGTTCTCCGAGTTCCTGGTCGACGTGCTCGGCGTGACGGAGCTGCCGGTGACGGCCGCGGCCGGCCGGCGCGACCGTTGGCCGCCGCGAGCGCCCGGCGGAGCGGCGGGCGCCCGCAGGGCGCCCGCCGCGCCACCTTCCACCACTCCTGCCACACGCAGCGGCTGCTCGGCGTGGCCGAGCAGCCGCTCGCCCTGCTCGGCATGGTCGACGGCCTCGAAGCTGGTGCCGCTCGTCCACCCTGAGCTGTGCTGCGGCTTCGGCGGCACGTTCGCCGTGAAGATGTCGCGCATCTCGGCGGCGATGGTCGACGAGAAGGTCGACGACGTGCTCGCCATCGGGCGCCGACCTGCTCGTCGGGCTCGATGCGAGCTGCCTTGCTGAACATCGAGGGCCGGCTGCGCCGGCGGGGCAGCGCGATCGAGGTGCGCCACCTCGCCGAGGTGCTGGCCGCGGGGTGGCGGGGTGAGCGGCCCGCTGCACGACGTGAAGGTGCGCCATGAGCGGCGCGCGCGATCTGAAGGCGACGCGCGGCGAGGCCCGGCGGCGGGCGGCGGCGTCGCGGCGCGGCTTTGACGCGCGCGTCGAAGGCGCGCTTGACGACGCCGCCCTGCAGCGCCGTGCTGCGCGACGGCCAGGACTACGTGCAGGCGCTCGCCGCGCCGGCGCGAGCCGAGCCCGCGTGGGACGCGGCCCTCGACGAGATCGCCCGCGTGCGGGCCGAGACGCTCGCCCACCTCGACCGCTACGTCGCGCAGTTCGCCGACAACGTCGAGCGGGCCGGCGGCCACGTGTTCTTCGCCGCCGACGCGGCCGAGGCGCGCGAGCACGTGGTCGGCCTCGCCCGCGAGCGCGGCGTGCGCCGCGTCGTGAAGTCCAAGTCGATGGTGACCGAGGAGATCGGCCTCAACCCGGCGCTCGAGGCGGCCGGCGCCGAGGTCGTCGAGACCGATCTCGGCGAGTACATCGTGCAGCTCTCCGGCGAGCGCCCGTTCCACATTCTGAAGCCGGCGATCCACCTGTCGGTCGAGCGCATCCGGGCGCTGTTCTCGGCGGCCGCCGGCCGCGACGTCGGCGCCGACCCGCCCTCGCTCACGCGCTACGCCCGCGACGTGCTGCGCGGCAAGTTCCTGGCCGCCGACATGGGCATCACGGGCGCCAACTTCGGGGTCGCCGCGAGCGGCTCGATCGTGCTCGTGACGAACGAGGGCAACGGCCGCATGACGACCACGCTGCCGCGCACGCACGTGGTGGTCATGGGCGTCGAGCGGCTGGTGCCGGCGCTGCCCGACCTCGAGGCCATCCTCGCGCGTGCTGCCGCGCGCCGGCGTGGGCCTGCGCACGACCGCCTACGTGACCGCGATCACCGGGCCGCGGCGCCCGGGCGAGGCCGACGGTCCCGAGGAGCTGCACGTCGTGATCGTCGACAACGGCCGCTCGCGCCTGCTCGGCGGCCGCTACGAGCAGGTCCTGTCGTGCATCCGTTGCGGCGCCTGCCTCGACGTCTGTCCGGTCTACCGCAAGATCGGCGGCCATGCCTACGACGCGGTCTACACCGGGACCGATCGGCGCTGTGCTGAGCCCGCTGCTCGAGGGCCTCGACCGCCACCCCGACCTGCCCTTCGCGAGCAGCCTCTGCGGCGCCTGCACCGAGGTCTGCTCGGCGCGCATCCCGCTGGCCGAGATGATCCGCGAGCTGCGCGAGGACGCGGTCGCGCAGGGGTTGGTCTCGCCGGCGTGGGGCACCGGTCTTGCGGCGTACGCCGAGGTCACGCGGCGCCCGCGGCTGTGGCGCGCGCTCGAGCGGCTCGCGCTGCCGCTGCTGCGGCGCGCGCCGCTCTCGGGGCCGCGCCTGCGCGGCCGCGGCCCGCTCGGCCCCTGGACCCGCGACGCGCGACTTCCCGCGCGGCGAGGGGCGCAGCTTCCGGGCGGCCTGGGACGAGGCCGCGCGCCCGACGACACCGCACGGCCGGGAGCCGGGGGTGACGGCAGGCCGTCGATCCCTCGCCTGCGGCTGGCTCTCCCGTCGAGCCGAGAGCGACCGGGCGCGACCGGGCGGCGCTCGTCGACCTGTTCCTCGAGCGCCTCGGCGAGCTCGGGGCCACCGGCGCGGTGGTCGCCACGACGGCCGCGGCGCGTCGTGACCTGGAGCGGCTCGCCGGCGAGCGCGGCTGGCGCGCAGTGGCGGGCGCGCCGGCGCTGCGCTGGGACGGCGCCCCCTGGCGCTGGACCGACGAGGCGCGCGACGCTGAGGCCGGCCTCTGCGAGGCCGACTGGGGCGTCGCCGAGACCGGCGGGGTCGTGGTATGCAGCGGTGCGTCGGTGCGTCGCGGCACCTCGCTGCTGCCGCCGGTGGCCGCGTTCTTCGTGCCGGCTTCACGGCTGGTGGCCGGCCTCGGCGACGTGCTGCGCGCGCTCGCGGAACGGGCAACGCCGTCGGGCGGCGGCGGGCCGGCTGCGCCGCCCGCCGCCGCCGCGCCTGCCGCCACCCTCCCGAGCTGCGTGAGCGTGATCAGCGGGCCGAGCGGCACGTCGGACATCGCGGCGACCCACGTGACCGGCGTCCACGGGCCGGGCGAAGTGGTCGTCTGGCTGCTCGCGCAGGAGTAGGCTGGGCGCCATGCGACTCGCGTATCGACTGTGGCTCGACGCCGGGGGGCGCGCGTTCGGTGAGGGGCCGGCCGCGCTGCTCGACCTGGTGGGCACCGAGGGCTCGCTCAGCCGTGCCGCCGCTCATATGGGCATGTCGTACAACAAGGCCTGGCGCACGCTGCACGCGGCCGAGGAGCGCCTGGGCTTTCCGCTGCTCGAGCGTCGCATCGGCGGCGAGCACGGCGGCGGCTCGCGACTCAGTCCCGAGGGCGAGGAGCTCCTGCGTCGCTTTCACGCGCTGCGGGCCGACGTCGATCGTGACCTCGAGAAGCTGTACATGAAGCACTTCGCCGACTGGCCGCCCGTCCCCGGCGACCACGCCGAGCACGCGTAGACTGCCATGCCCGGGGCCGGGGAGGCCCGGAGCCGGGCATCAGCCTCCGGCGATGGGAGGCAGGACGCGGATCACATCTCCGTCCGAGAGCGGCGCTGTGAGACCGCCCAGATGGGCGATGTTGCGGTCATTGACGAACACGCCCACGTAGAGCCTGCCGTCCTTGTAGATGCGCGGTTCGAGCCGAGGCTCGGCGGCGATCGCCGCGGTGAGGGCCTCTTCGACGGTGCCGCCCTCGCATTCGAGCTCTTTCTGCGGGTCGGGGTAGGTGACCCCGAGCGGCAGCTTCACGCGGACCTTGGCCACGACGACTCCCCTTGTGCTGCGAGCGACTGGTTTGACGCAGATGATTGTAGCAGCCGCCTCGCCGGCCGTGGCGACGCGCCGCGGCGACCCTCGCGCCGCTACAGCTCCGGCGGCTCCCAGCCGCGCTCGCGGTAGTAGTCGCTCACCATGAAGTCCATCTGCTCCTGGGTCACCGTGAGGTGCTGCTCGTCCTCGGTCGCGCGCTCAGTGATCCAAGCGGGCAGCCGTTCCTTGGTGCGCGGCGTGAAGCCGCGGGCCTCGTTGTAGGCATGCGATTCCGTGATGATGCGGGCCGCCAAAGCGTGCAGGTCGTCCTCAGTGTAGTCGGTGCCGATGGCGGCGTTCACGACCTGGGTGATGTACGGCCACGGCACGAGGTCGCGGTAGAAGCGGCAGAAGATCAGGGTGTCCATGATGCAGAGGCGGTCTTCCCAGTCGACGTAGACGCCCGCCTTGCCCTCGAGCACGTTGGTGTCGCTGAAACCGGCGAGCTCAGCCTTGTAGAAGGTGGCCCGCAGGTGGCAGGCGCCGCGCGACGTGGCGCAGAAGCCCAGGCCCATGCCGCGCAGCGAACGCGGGTCGTAGCCGGCCGGTTCCATGCCCTTGACGTGCACGGCCACACCCTCGAGCCCGAGCTCCTTCTCGACGCGCAGCACGCCGTCGGCGAACAGGTCGCCGAGCGGGGTGTCGCGCAGGCACATCGACTCGAGGAACGCGGCGACGCCGTCGGCGTCGCCAAAGTCGAGGCCGGCGTCGATCAGGCCGCGGCGCGACGCCTCGATGGCCAGAGCGCAGAGGTTGCCGGCCGTCATGGTGTCGACGCCGAGGCGGTCGCAGATGTCGTTCAGGTGCATGACCTGGCCGAAGTCGACGATCTCGCACAGGCCGCCGAAGACGTAGAGCGTCTCGTACTCGGGACCGTCGATCTCGAGGCCCGCGTGCGGACCCTCGCGGATCACGTTGTGCTTGATGCATTGCAGCAGGCAGGGTGGGCAGACGTCGTTGTGCTCGAGGTAGCCTTCGATCATGGCCTCGGTGGTGAGCGGCTCGAAGTCGTCGAGGTGACCCTTGCGCCAGTAGCGGGTGGGAAAGGCGTTGACGCCGTTGATTGTGCGCACCATGTTGACGGTGCCGCCGCGCCGGTAGGCGGCCACGCCGGCGTCGTCCTTGGCGCGCCCGGCCATGTCCCTGACGAGCGCCTTGAACTCGTCGGGGCGTGCCACCTCGACCTTCTGGTCGCCGTGGAACACGATGCCCTTGAGCTTCTTGGAGCCCATGACCGCGCCGCTGCCGCCGCGCCCCAGGCTGTGCCACTTGTTGTTCTCGACGCAGGCGAAGCGCACGAGCTTCTCGCCAGCCGGGCCGATGACGCAGGCCTGCGCCTTGGGGAAGCGCTCACGGTGGCGCGCGACCAGGGCCTCTTCGGCGCGGTAGGTGTCGAGACCCCAGACGTCGCCGGCCGGATGGATGACGGCGCCCTCCTCGGAGATCTCGAGGTAGACGGGCTCGGCGGCCGCGCCCTCGACGATCATCACGCGAAAGCCGCTGCGCGCGAACTGCGGTGCGACGTGACCGCCCGAGGTGCACTCGCCGTAGCCGCCGGTCAGCGGCGATACGAAGTGCACGCCGTAGCGGTTGCTGCCGAACATGGTCGTGCCGGTGATCGGGCCGTTCACGAAGATCAGCTTGTTGGCCGGCTCGAGCCCGCCAACGTCGGGAGCGACCTCGGCCGCGAGGTAGTGCGTGCCCAGGCCCTTGCCGCCGATGTACTCACGGATGAGATCGGGCGGGATGGTCTCCTGGGTGACCGTGCCGGCGGTAAGATCGATCCTGAGCAGGTTCGCCATGCCGCTTCCTTTCCGACTCGCGATCACGCGTCCGCTGTCCGGGCGACAGCGGGCCTTGCCGCGCTGCGCCACGAGCCGCGCGTGCCGAAGCACGTCGTCGCGGACATCTTATGCGAAGGGCGCCCCGGACCGCGCTCGCTCCGGCGCCGCGGCGAGCGATTCGCCGCAGTGGAAGCGGACGGACGGCGCCGGACGTCAGACCCCACGCCAGGGTCCCCGTTGTTCGTTGGGAGCGCTTCGGCGCTCTTCGGCGTCGGACGTGTCGGCCGGCGTCCCTCCGTAGGAGAGATCGGAGAAGTGCCGGCGAAAGAGCGTCTCGAGCATGCCGTCGACGTCGCGCAGGAACGCATCGAACCGCTCGAGCACCAGCCTGCCTTCGGCGGTCAGCCGGGAGCCGCCGCCGACCGCCCCTCCGGTCTGGCGCTCGAGCAGGTTCACGCCAAGCCCCTGTTCGATCTCGCCGACCATGCGCCATGCCTTGCTGTAGGCCATCTTCATGTCCTTGGCGGCCTGGTTGAGCGAGCCGGTCTCGTCGACGCGGCGCAGGAGCTCCTGGGCGCCCGGTCCGAAGACCCGCAGACCGCGCTCCTGCAGCCAGATTCGCCCCTCGGGGTGCAGGCCGGACGGCGTGGCCACGCTGGCCGGCGCCGGCACGCGCAGGTGGCTCGGGTTGCTCTGGTTGTGCCGCGCGCGATGGTGGCCCGGCCGGCCGCCGCCACTCTGCTGCGCCGCTGAGCCGGCCCCGCTCACGTCACTCGCACAGGACCCAGGCCTGCGCCCACGAGACACCCCGCTCTCGCCGTGCCGACCCTCAGACCTCGACCGTGAGCGCGCGATCGGCCTTGTCGACCTTGAGGTCGACCGCCAGGACGTACTGGTTCTGGCAGAACGCGATGCACTGCGGGTCACCGTCGCACAGGTCGCACTTGAATGCCACCTTGCGCTCGGGGTGCTCGTGGATCACGCCGTAGGGGCACACGTCGTAGCAGTCACCGCAGTTCGTGCACTTGTCCTCGTCGACGACGAGCACGACGCCGGTCACCGAGTCGCCGACCTTCTCCTTGCTGGCGAAGGCGCCGGCCGGGGTGACGGCGACGGTGCGTCGTACGATGGCGCCGTTGGTGCAGGCCGCCTCGCACTTGGCGCAGCCGGTCTGCAGGCAGGTATGACCCTTGATCACCGCGGTGGTCGGGTTGACGTCGGCGAACAGCCGGGCGCGCGACGGCTGAAAGCCGCCTTCGTGCCACGCCGAGCAACCGAGCTCGCACATGTGGCAGCCGGTGCACTTCTTGCTGCTGATCATCACGTGAGGCATCTTCAGTCCCTTTCTCGCCGCGTGTCAGTCACTGGCGCACAACGTAGTCACGCCAGCCGAGCGGCGACGACGTAGTCGGTCGACGGCCTAGAGCCGCACGTCGATGCCGAGCTCGGTGAGCTTGGCCTCGGTGGGTACGCCGTTCTCGTCCCAGCCACGCAGGGCGTAGTACTCGGCCAGGACCTCGTTGAAGCGCGCCGTGCCGATCGTCTTGCCCGCCGAGACGCCCTTGGTGAACGGCTTCTCGAGCCAGGCTTCGGGCACGCTCGTCGTCGGCCCTTGTAGCCCTCGCGCAGGTTGAACAGGCGCCCGAGGTTCCAGACGCGCTCACCGACGCTGGGTCATCTCCTCTTCGCTGACGTCGCGCCTCCAGAGGTGCTTCATCAGCATGCCCATCTGCTCGTAGTCGATCGCCCAGAAGTCGCACCAGATGCCGCAGAACTTGAAGGCGTAGTGGTTCTGGAAGTTGACGTTGAACTCGGCCTTGCTTTCGTCGAGCGTGTCGGCCGGCATGGTGCCCTCGACGATCTCGACGCCGATCGGGAACGAGCGCATATGGCAGGCGCCGCGGTCTGAGGTGGCGTAGGCGATGCTCATGCCGAACGAGCCGCGCGGGTCGTAGCCGGGCGCCTCGAGGCCCTTGACCTGCATGCCCAGCTCGGAGTGGCCGTACTTCGCGGCCAGGGCGCGCGTGCCCATGGCGAGCTCGGCGCCGATGCCGGTGCGCGTGCGCGAGCTGCTCGGGGATCTTGAGGTAGGCCTCGACGTCGCCGAAGCGCACGCCGAAATCGTGGATGCCCTTCTCGGTCAGGTCCATGGCCAGACCGAGCACGTTGCCGGTCGAGATGGTGTCGAGGCCGTACTCGTCGCAGAGGTGGTTGAACTCCATGAGGGCGGCGATGTCGTCGATGCCGCAGTTCGAGCCGCACAGAGCGATCGTCTCGTACTCGGGGCCCTCGCCCTCGACGTCGTTGATGCGGTGGAAGTTGCGGCAGGCCAGCGTGCACTGGTAGCAGGCGCGCTTCTTGACGCGGATCTTCTGGAACGCCTCGGAGTCGATCTTGCCGGCGCCCTCGAACGTGCCCTCGGCGTAGTTGCGCGTGGGCTGGCAGCCGGCGCCGTTGGTGGCGTCGACGAGCACCGGGCGTGCCCTCCTCGTGGACCCAGTAGTTGGCGTCGGTGAGGATGTAGTCGGTGTCGATGCGCTCGACGTCTTCGAGGAACGCACGGGCGTCGCCGACCTCGACGCGGCCGGTGCCGGCCACGGCGATCGCCTTGAGGTTCTTGGAGCCCATCAGGGCGCCGGTGCCGCCGCGCCCGGCCTTGTGGTACTGGTCGTTCGACACGCAGGCCCAGGGCAGCTTGTACTCGCCGGCGGGGCCGATCGACAGTGAGTCATGCGCGGATCGAAGTCGGCGCGCAGCGTGGCTTCGATGCTCGGCGGTCAGCATGCCGGCGTACTTGGCGGCCGGCACGAAGCTGACCTGGTCGTCTTTGATCAGCACCGCCGTGAGCTCGGGCGCGCACCCCTGGACGATGATCATGTCGTAGCCGGCGAACTTGATGATCGAGCCGAACGAACCGCCGCAGTAGCTGTCGAGGATGGTGCCGCTGGCGGGGCTCTTGCCGCCGAGCACGACGCGCGAGCAGGTGCTCACGTTGGTGGTGGCTCGGCGGCGCAGCCCTGCACGATGATCATGTCGTAGCCGGCGAACTTAGATGACCAACGAGCCGCCGCAGTAGCTGTCGAGAATCATGCCGTTACGGGCTCTTGCCGCCCAGCACCACCCGCGAGCAGGTGCTCACGTTGGTGCCGGCGAACGGTCCCGGCACGACGATCAGCGGATTCTCGGGCGACCAGGGGTCCATGCCCGGCTCGGTCAGCTCCCACAGATAGCGGAGCATCAGGCCCTTCCCGCCGACGTACAGGCGTGCCCACTCCATGTTGAGCGGCTCGACGTCGGCCGTCCTGGAGGTCATGTCGACCCTGAGCACGCTGCCCTTGTAGAAGTCCAAGGCGCCCCTCCGGGGTGGCTTGATCAAAGCGCTATTCACTGAGCGGAAATCGCCTGTTAGTCTGGCTACGGCAACGTAGTGGAGCCTGCACTCCCGCACCTCTCAACCTCAGTCGAGGCTCATTCAACCTCGCTGCTACGCCCGAACGGTCGTGCGCGCCGCTTCGATGGCCTCGGCCACGGTGGCGAACACCGTGTCGAGCTCGGCGTCGTCGATCACCAGCGGCGGCTGCAGGCGCAGCACGTTGCCGAAGTTGCCGCCCACGCCGATCAGCACGCCGTGCTCGAGGCAGTAGTTGCGCACAAAGCCGGCCTCGGCCGTGGCGTAGGCCTTGGTCTCGCGGTCCTTGACGAGCTCGATGCCGATCATGAGGCCCTTGCCGCGCACCTCGCCGATCAGCGGCTCGTGGGCGGCGTGCTCGCGGAAGCGCGCCATGAGCTTCTCGCCCTTGGCCGCGCGCCTGGCCGGGCAGGTCGGTCTTCTGCATGAAGTCGATGTTGGCGAGCGAGGCGGCGCAGCTCACCGGGTTGCCGCCGAAGGTCGAGAGGTGGTCGCCGACCTGGAAGGAGTCGGCGATCTCGGCGCGGGCCGATGAAGGCGCCCAGCGGCCAGCCGTCGGCGATGCCCTTGGCCATGGTGATGATGTCGGGCTCCACGCCGTAGTGCTCGATGGCAAACAGCTTGCCGGTGCGCCCGAAGCCGCTCTGCACCTCGTCGGCGATGAAGAGGATGCCCTCGTCGTCGAGGATCTTCTTGACGGCCTTGAAGTAGCCGGCCGGCGGCACGATGATGCCGCCCTCGCCCATCACCGGCTCGGCGATGAAGGCGCAGCACTCGCCCGACAGGTGCAGGCGCACGACCTCGCGCACGCGCTCGGCGCAGGCCAGACCGCAGGTCTCCTCTTCGAGGCCGAGCGGGCAGCGGTAGCAGTACGGCGTGACGGTGAAGGCGACGCCCGGCATGTAGGGGCCGCCGCCCTTCTTGCGGCCCGAGTTGCCGGTGATCGAGAGGGTCGCGTAGGTGCGCCCGTGGAAGCTCGACTCGAGGGCCACGAACTCGCAGCGGCCCGAGTAGCGCTTGGCGAGGCGCATGGCGCCTTCGTTGGCCTCGGCGCCGGAGTTGCAGAAGAAGGTCTTCTGCAGCTTGCCGGGGGTGACCTCGGCGAGCTTCTCGGCCAGCTCGCCGACGGTGGGCACGTAGTAGACGTAGCTGCAGGCGTGGACGATCTTGTCGGCCTGGGCCTTGGCGGCCTCGAGGATGGCCGCGTTGTGGTGGCCGGCGTTGGTCACCGAGATGCCGGCGAAGCAGTCGACGTACTCCTTGCCGTCGGCGTCGTAGAGCCTGGCGCCCTCGCCGTGGTCGACCACGACCGGCTCGATGCGCTTGACGAAGCCGGTCATGACGTAGTCGCGGTACTGGTCCTGGACACCCATGCTGCCTGCCTTTCACTCATCGGTACGCGATGCGCGCCGCGATCTTCGGTTGACTCAAAGAGAAGCGGCCCCGGGCGGCTGACGGGCCGGGGCCGCTTCCTGGGAGGCAGGGAGATCCTGAATCCAACGATCCAGACGGCAAATCTCCCCTAGCCGCTTCGGCGTGGGCGGGCGGTCGTATGGGGGCTATGACCGCCATACCTTCCATCCGAAGCGACACTTCACTTGCCATCAAGGTCAAAGCATCCCTCGCAGCTCGTCGGCCGCCGCCCGGTCCTGCTTGGCGGCCTTCTTGAAGGCGCGCGCGCTGGCGGCCAGCACGTCTTCGCACTGCGCGACGAAGTCGTCGTGGTAGCGCGCCGCGTCGCTCTTCGGCGGCGATGAGCTGCTCGACGACGGCCGGCCAGGTGGTCGCCGGGTCCTGCGTCGAGGGCGCCGAGGTAGGCCGCGCCGTCGAGCGAGTGGATCGGCTCGAGGATCATCTCGTTGACCTCTTGGCGGATCACGGTGAGCTTCTCGACGCGGTCGCGATGGCGCGCAGGCGAGCTCCTCGAGCTTGGCCTGCCAGGCGCCGTCGGGCGCCAGGGCGTCGGCGGCGGCGGCGAGGTCGGCGCACGCCTCCTCGGCCTCCAGGGCGAAGCGGAAGGCCGAGCCGTAGGCCACGATCTCGGGGAACTGTCGAGCCACGTCTCTCTCCTTTGTCGGTCGCCCCGCGCCTACCAGCGGGTGATGACGACCTTGCGAGTCGGTGAAGAACTGCACCGCGTCTTTGCCCTGGCCGTGCATCGTGCCGAAGAACGAGTCCTTCTGGCCGGCGAACGGGAAGTAGGCCATGGCGGCGGCGATGCCCAGGTTCACGCCGATGTTGCCGGCCTGGACCTTGTACCAGAACGTGCGCGCGCTGCGGCCGCTCGTGGTGTAGATGCTAGGCGGCGTTGCCGAAGGGCGAGGCGTTGGTGATCTTGATCGCCTCGTCCAAGTCCTTGACGCGGATGATCGAGGCGACCGGCCCGAAGATCTCCTCCTGGGCGTGGGTCATGTCGGGGGTGACGTTGTCGAGCACGGTCGGCCCGATGTAGTAGCCGCCCTCGAAGCCCGGCACGACGACGTCGCGGCCGTCGAGCAGCACCGTGGCGCCCTGCTTGACGGCCATGCTCGATGTAGCCGTGCACGCGCTCGAGGCTCTTGCTGGGAGATGATCGGGCCCATGTTGACCGACTCGTCGAGGCCGGGGCCGACCTTGAGCGGCTCGGCGGCGGCGACGAACTTCTCTTTGAGCTCCTCGTAGATGTCGCCCACGGCCATGAGGTTGGCGCCGGCCAGGCAGCGCTGGCCGGTGCAGCCGAAGAACGAAGGCCATCATGTTGCCGGTGGAGCGGTCGATCTCGGCGTCGGGCATGACGGTGAGGAAGTTCTTGGCGCCGGCCTGGCACGATGGCGCGCTTGCCGGTCTGCGCCGCAGCGGGCGTAGATGTACTTGCCGACCGGCGTCGAGCCGACGAACGTGACGCCCTTGACCAGCGGGCTGTCGAGGATGGCGTCGACGGCTTCCTTGTCGCCGTGCACCAGGTTGAGCACGCCGTCGGGCAGGTCGGCGTCCTGCAGGATCTCGAAGGTGCGCGTGAGGGTGAGCGGGGTCTGCTCGGAGACCTTGATCACGAAGGTGTTGCCGCTGGCCACGGCGTAGGGCCAGAACCAGAACGGCACCATGCCGGGGAAGTTGAAGGGGCTGACGCAGGCAAAGACGCCGAGCGGCTGGCGCACGACGGTCTCGTCGATGTTCTTGGCGGCGCCGTCCTCGAGGTTGTAGCCCATCATCAGGCTGGTGATGCCGGCCGCCGTCTCGACGTTCTCGATCGAGCGCAGGGTCTCGCCGCGGGCTTCGTCGATCGCCTTGCCGTGCTCCTGCGTGGTGATGCGGGCGATCTCCTCGTGGTGCTTGTCGAGGAGCGCCTTGATCTTGAACATGTAGCGCGCCCGCACGATCGGCGGCGTGGAGCGCCAGTCCCAGTAGGCGTCGTGGGCGGCCTTGATGGCCTTGTCGGTCTCGGTCTTGGTGGTCAGCGGCACCTTGCCGATGGCGCTGCCGTGGCGGGGTTGATGATGTCGAGGTAGCGGTCGGTCTTGGGCTCGACCCACTCGCCGTCGACGAAGTTGCGGATCGTGCCGTAGTTCTGCTTGAAGGGTTCGAGAAGGTTGAAGCGGCCTGTCTCGACTAACTGATCCATGTTTCTCCTTCCGTGCCGGGGCTTCCCCCCAGGCCACTCGCCCCTGGCTGACTGTTCCTGACTGGCACATAGCGAGGCCGCGGCCGTTCAGGCCCTCGCCAGCACTTGTCTGCCCTCAAGAGCGCTGCTCACGGCGCCGGCTATCCGAGCTGGCCCCTTCCGAATGACTTCCTTCCGAAGAGCCGCGGCAGAAGAGTCCTCAAACTGGCCAAGTGCTCTGCTCACTCTGCCCACGCCTTGCCGAAGAGCTCGAGATACTCTGCTTCTCCGGCAGGTCGAGCATTGCTGTCAGCCGAGACGTTCGCTGCTGCTAGCTTCGCCAGGGTTGCGAAGTCGGATTCCTTGACGCCCTTGAGGCCACTGAACTTCGGGATGTCCAGGTCTGCCGCCAACTGCCGAATGGCCGCAACACCAGCGGCTGAGGCTTCGGCGTCATCCATGCCAGTCGTGTCGGCTCCCAACGCGACTGCAACATCAGCGTGCTTCTTCACGGCGAAGGGCACGTTGAATTCGGTTACCAGCGGCAGGAAGACGGAGTTGGCCACTCCGTGAGGCGTGTCGTAGAAGCCGCCGATGGCTTCAGCCATGCAGTGCACTCCGCCGACGTCGGCGTTCCCGAAAGCGAAGCCGGCGATGAGGCTGCCGAGCGCCATCTCATTGCGTGCGTCGGCATCAGACCCGTCGGCAACTGCCCGGCGCAGACTTCCTGCGATGATCCCCACAGCTTTGATCGCGAGCGCGTCGGTCAAGGGATTGGCGAGCTTGCAGGTGTAGGCTTCCACGGCGTGCGTGAGGGCATCCATGCCTGTCGAGGCCGTTAGGCCGGCGGGCATGGAGACGGTGAGCTCGGGATCAACGAACGACGACGTAGGGACCACGCCCGGGTCAAGGATGTTCATCTTGACACGTGTCTTCGAGTCTGTGATCACCGCAAATGGAGTCACTTCGCTGCCGGTGCCCGCGGTCGTTGGCACGCAGACGAGGGGAGCGATGGGCTTCCTCAGGGTATCGGCGCCGAAGTAGTCACTGGGCTTGCCGCCATGAGTGATGATGACTGCGATCGCCTTGGCGGTGTCCATCGAGCTGCCTCCGCCGAGGCCAACAATCAAGTCGGCCTTCATGTCGGAGGCCAGGGAGGCGCCCCGAGCGCAATCATCGTCCATTGGGTTAGCCACAACTTCATCGAATACCTCAACGTGCTCGACGCGCTCTCCAATGATTGCAACAACACGTTCAGCGACGCCGCTTGCCTTCAGCCCAGGATCAGTCACGACCAAGACGCGACTTCCCCCCAGCCGTCGGACTTCGTCTCCAACTTCTGCGACAACACCGGCCCCGAACTTCGTCTTTTGCGGAGCAAAGAACGCGAATTCCATCCCTGCAGCCCTCCAAATCGCTCACATGACTTCACTTCGGTTCGTTCCAATCATTAGTGCTGTTCAGTTCGAAGGCGCAATGGCTTCCGCACCAACCTCCTTATCAACTTCCTCGAACACCGCACCTTCCATATCAACATTCGTAATGATGCTACCAATATTCCGCACAACCTCAGGATCACGCCGACGTTTGAACAGGAGATAGACAATCGAACCCGCCACGACGGCACCCAGTCCCCAGGGGTACACATTCGCTGGGAAAGGAGCCGGCTTCAAAGAGTCGTAAAGCGTATATCCCCACACCGCAATTGCTATGATTGGCACAATAGCATGGTGAAAATGGAGAATTCTGACCGCCATTTCTGGTAATAGTAGACTCCCACACCTATATTCGATGCGAGGTACGCAATGATACAGAGCAGCGCACCAAGTCCGCTCCACAGAGCATAGATAGTCAAGCCGCCCCACCATATTGACGCTCCGAGAGCAAGTATCAGACACACCCCAAGGAAGAATATAGTAGCGTAGTCAGGCGTACGATGTGTGGCATGCACATGACCAAAGAATTTCGGCAGGAATCTTTCGCGACCGCAGTTGAAGAGAATGCGAATGTTTGCATTTCCTGCCGACATAATATTTGATGATGTACTCGTAAAGCCACAAATGTAGATAATAATGACAAGAAAGCCGAGATAGTGCTGGCCTAGTGCCAGATATGGAGAACTTGACGAAGCTAGGTCAGCGCCAGACCGAAATCCTAACGCTGTTGTCCATCCCGAAAAGATGTAGAGCGCACCAATAATAGCTACCGCCGACCAAAGCCCTATAGGGATGTTGCGGCGCGGATTCGATGTTTCTTCAGCGTACGAGGCGGCACCTTCAAAGCCGATGAAACAGTAGACTGAGAAGACAATTGCAAGAAACAATGGTTTGAGTCCACCAAACGAGAACGACGTTGGAAGAAGGGGAGTAACGGAAACGCCGTGGCCTGTCGGAGCGCCCTCGACTAGAATCACCACTCCCAATGCAGCGATGATAACGAACTCAACCACATAGAGAATGACCGTGAGCTTTGTGGATATACTGACACCACGAATCATTAGATAACCGTAGCCAACCGAACCTAGTACGGCGAAAATCTGCCAAGGAATATTTACTCCCCATAGTGATTGATCATGTTGGTTATCCACCACCCGAAGATGGTGATCACGCCGGCTTGGAGGAGGATATAGCCGACGACTAGACAGATGGCGATCCAGAAAGATTGGTTCGGCCCGAGGCTACGGGCGATGAATGTCTGAAAACTGCCCGCACTTGGGATCTTCTTGGAGAATTGGACGATTGCGCTGGTCGTGCAGAAGATGCCGATCGCAGCGACGATGAACGCGGCCCCGATGTGAAGCCCGACGGATCCAGCCATAACGGAAACGGCGAAGAAGAGGCTCATGGCTGGAGCCGTATACGAAGCGCTCGTGACCATCAGTTCGACAATGCCGAGTTGGTGGGCTTTCAGACGATCAACACTCTGAACTGAGCCGGCGTGAGGTGGGAGGCTACTTCCTTGTGCTGACATGCGCGACTCCTCTCTGGTTGGCTGCAGAGGCTGTTCAGAATCGCATCTCGTCGCGTTCATGCGCCGAGACGCTGCCAAACTCAAACTTGGTTGCCGTCTAGAAGCTAAACGTCCGCACGCACTACCCCCCTGTAGGACAATAGGCCGTCCCAACGCCGACCTGGCGATCGACGGGCCAACCTAATCAACTAATTGATTATTTGTCAATACGTCCAGAAGATTGATGTGTACCTATACTTTTTGGACGAAGTGAAAACCGAGGCTCCCGAGCGCCTCGAGGCTCGCTGGCGCTTTATCACGGCAAAGGCGTAGAGCAGGAGCTTGTTCATGCAGGCGCCCAGTGCCGTCATCTTGGCCAGGGGTCGCTCGGGACGACTGATCACGGGCGCCGGGTCACCGCCGAGCACGGCGCCGGTTGGACCGCCTTCCTGTGCAGCCTGGTGGCTCGCGGTCCGCACGGGTGATGCCCGTCACAAGCGACGCTCACGAGGGTCTCGTCGACGCCCTCGGGGCCACCCCGCCCAGGGCGTCCTGGCAGAGGTGTCGCACGCACTTTGTGCGCAACCTATTGGCCCGCGTGCCCAAACCCGTTCAGCCGGCGGTGGCCGGCATGGTGCACTCGATCTTCGCGCGGCCCGACGCGCCTTCAGTACATGAGCAGCACGCGCGCATCGTCGAGCAACTCCGAGCGCTCCCGGCCGCGACCGAGCTCCTTGAGCAGGCCGGTCCCGACATCCTCGCGAGGTCCGCCGGCGTAGCGACGTCGGCATCTTCCCCAACCGCACGGCTGTGCTACGCCTGATTGGCGCGCTGCTGGCCGGAAGAACGGTGAGTGGGCCGACGGAACCGCCGGCACGTCAGCCTCGAGGCTATCGCGGGACCGTGGCATCGAGCGGCCCAGAGGCCGCCTTGGAGGTAGCGATAGCCGCGGTGCAGGAGCATCACGCTGCGAGGACGGCCCTGCAGTCAGAATCGCACACCACTTGGCGGGACGCGGCCCCGTGCCTCGCCGCCCTCGTCATAGCCGGCCTGACTCGGCCACGTCTCGACACCGCTCGCGTAGGCTACCCAACGCGCGTAGACGAGGTCGACTTGCCGAACCATCAGCCGCAGCTTTCCGTCAGCTGCCCACCGGACTGCTTCTCGGTGGCGAGCTGGCAGGCGAGCACCATCATCTCGTCCGTGATCCGCGAACCCACGATCGGCACGAGGAGCTGATCGTAGTCGATGTCGGCCTGCACCGACTCGGGCAGCGGCACGGTCTTCCCGGCAACGATACCAGTCCTGCGTGGGGACGCTCTCGTGAACCCTGACTCGAAGGGCGACGTGCAGTGGCGCTACTTGGTGATACCGGCTCTCAGCTCCGAACCAGAATCGGTGCCGAGCAGCTCCGGAAGACACTTATCCAGCATAGACTCTAACACCGCGTAGGGCCGCGCCAGGTCGAACTCGTCGTCGACGGCCTTCTGTATGGCAAGACCATCCACCACCGCGACCATTAGCTCGGCAAAACCTAGCATAGCGTCAGTCTGAGCTGGCGAATCCGACCCTAGCCCTTAACCAGTCCAGCTTGATCTGGCGATACCACTCGAGCACCTCAGCCATGCGATTCTTGAACCGCTCATGGCGCAGGACGTAGGGCAGAATGTCGAAGAAGACGCGATACGACCTCGAAAGACTTATGGTCCGCAGGCCCTCTACGAACTTGGGCAGGAGGTCGTCACCAGTGACCGAGCTCATGGCCAAGGCGACGTCCTCTTGCTCCTCGCGAAAGTTTGCGTCGATCATCGCCTTCACCAGGCCCGCTTTGTTATCGAAGTAGTACTGCACCATAGCGGAGTTCTCGCCGGAGTCTTCGGCGATCGCCTTGAGGGTCAGCCCCCCGAAGCCCTTTCTCAAGAGCACTCGTTGTGCGGCGTCGACTATCCTGGCGGCAGCGGGCGGCAAGCTCGGTCTGGGGTCGTCGAGAACCCGCGCGCGCATCTTGTTGGTCGAGCTTGTCGGCCCCAGGCTGGCGCGGTGCAAGTCGGCAGGCCGCCGTCCTCGGATGGATTCACCGACGGCCCAACACCTTCTACCCCTTCGGGTTGCAGGCTTTCAGGGATCACTTCTCTCTGAGGCGACGGGTGGTCAGTACTCGTTTGACCGAATGCCGAACTCTGATCATCTATTTGAAACAAGAGGAACACCTTTCCACTCTGAATCCATCCAACGCAACGACGCCATCGTTCTGGACCTGGCCCTGCTCGTTGGTCCGCTTTCCGATGATGCCGAGCCCCGCCTCTCTCGAGCCACGGGTGGTAACACGTAA
>CAVYCN010000004.1:0-573478 GCA_963767005.1 uncultured Actinomycetes bacterium | reverse complement strand
GGTGGCGACTGCTCGTCATGGGGCTCTGCGGACCGCGTGCCGTGGTGGAATCCTCGCGGAAGCAGGCGGCTTTGAACCTAGCCAAAGTTGACCCCATCATCGAAGGAAATGGGACGGGACATGACGTTTCCCCGTCCACGGCCAACGGCTAGACGACGCTTACCCTGCTCAGGGGTCGCGGACCGGCGTCTCTTGTGATGGCTCCTGAGATTGCCCTGCAATCATGGACCTAAGTGCGCCTACTTCTTCGTTCCAAATCACGCGGTCCATCCTGAGACAGGTGCGGGCGGACCCTCTTACGTCCTGCGGCAGCCGCTCCAGAGCGACTTCCAGCGTGTCGCCGTGCTGGACAATCGGAATACCTCCCGAATCGTCAATCTCCACGCGAACGTCGCCAGGACCGTAGTCGTCGATGCGGAGAATGCGAGCTGCCGCCTTCGCCTCAATTGACTGAACGAAGCGAATTGAACTCGTCACGTGGCTGAGTATAAGAAGCGCCTCTTCTCGACTGAGCATCTCGTTGTCGTGGGCGAGGCTGCGCTCGTTCCTCACCGCGTTGAACGCGTCGAAGACGGAGATGCTCGTCTTGAGGATGCGTTCGGTCATGACGGAATCAATCTCGCGTCCTGTCCGTAGCACCTTCACATACTCGCCAACCAAACTGTGAAGAGGCTTGTCTCGCGGCGTATCAATCCCGCGCTGCTCGCAGAGACGTCGGAAGTACTTCAAGGTGAAGGTGTGAAGACGGTCCAGACCCGACTCTGGCTCGTTCCTTTGGATGGAATCAGAGACAGACCGCGCAAGCGTCTCGAAAGACTTGTCATCATCGGATGGGACGAGGGCGAGCAGGTCAGGCGGCGGCGCACTCTCTCGGAGTCGCCGGGCAATCTGTACGCACTCGTCGGAACGTTCCGGGGGGTCGTTGTAGCCCTTGAACTCCGTCCAGTTGTCAAAGATGACGCCGAGAACCTGTCCGACTAGATAGTCGCTCTCCGTGTTCCAAAATGCGCGCATTCGGTTCGCCTTTGACCCGCTCCTAAAGGCGTACTTCTCGCCGAAGATATCGATGCCAAAGAAGTCGTTGAAGAAGTCCGAGAACGTGAAGTTGGAGAAGTTCAGGACGTAACCTGTCTCCATCCCGAACGCCCTTTCGAGCTTCCGCTTTTCGATGCCGGTTAGACTCGACACGTCGCCCCCCTGAGTCATAGACCGCGGCGCGGAACCTGCATAGTCGTCATGACAAATACCTAGCGTAGTCGCCAGCCTATCACCGCGTGCAGGGCATGGTCTGGGCTGGGACGAGCCCCTAGCTCCCATTGGAATGTTCGTGGAGCACCTTCCAGGCTGAGGCTGGTTCCGTACCACCAGTTCAGAACGTGATGAGGCGGGCGCCCGGCCTCGGGTCGGCTACCCGTCGGCAGGCACTCCACGTGCAGCCGAAACGCCGGGCCCACCGGTTACGGAGTCAGGTGCAGCCTCAGAGAGCGACCGATGTCTCAGTGACGTATACTGTGAGCCATCCGCTAGGGGTGCCTCGCAAGAGGCTGAGAGGTCGTCTTGGCCAACCCTCGCACCTGATCTGGGTCATACCAGCGTAGGAAAGCGCCCAAGGCCAGACCTCCGACGGCCGCTACCACGCCGGTAGCGGCCTTCTTCGTCGGAGGTGAGCACGTGACGCAGCTGCCGAGCATCGGCAAGATCTCGCCCGAGGTCTTCGAATCCTTGATCTACTCCCGGTTAGGCCGCCCTCGCGACGACGTGCTCGTTGGGCCCCAGTCGGGCGTCGACGTCTCGATCGTGAAGCTGCCCGGAGGGGCCGTGCTAGCGGCGACCTGTGACCCCGTCTTCATCGTGCCGCAGTACGGCTTTCGCCGCGCCGCTTGGTTTGCCGTGCACATCCTGGCGTCCGACGCCGCCATGTCGGGCCTGACCCCGGCCTATCTGGCGATCGACCTCAACCTGCCGCTCTCGATCACGGAGACGGAGCTTGTCGAGCTGTGGGACGGGGTGCACGAAACCTGCGAAGAGCTCGGGGTCGCCATCGTCTCGGGCCACACCGCCCGCTACGAGGGCTGCGCCTACCCGATGGTGGGCGGCGCCACCGTGCTGGCGGTGGGCGCCTCCGACCGCTACGTGGCCTCGAACATGGCCCGTTCCGGCGACCTGCTGATCTGCACCAAGGGAGCGGCGATCGAGGCGACCGCCCTCTTTGCCGCCACCTTCCCCGAGCAGCTCGCCGCCCGCATCGGTCCCGAGCTCGCCACAGCTGCCGGGGCTCTCTTCGAGCAGATGACCGTTGTCGAGGACGCCCGCCTGGCCTGCGCCTACGGGGTGAGAGACGCCGGCGTCACGAGCCTGCACGACGCCACCGAGGGCGGCGTCCTCGGAGGCGTCGTCGAGATCGCCCAGGCTTCCGGGGTGGGCGTGCGCTTCGATGAGCGAGCCGTGCCGATCCGCTCCGAGACCGCGGCGGTGTGCCAGCTCGTCGGCATCGACCCGTTGGCCGCGATCTCGGAGGGCACACTGCTGGCTACGGTGCGGCCACAGCACGCAGACGGCGTGCTCGCCGCCCTGCGCGGATCCGGCATCGATGCCGCCGTCATCGGCGAGATGGTGAGCCGCGAGTTCGGCCTCGTGCGCCTGAGCGCCGCGGGTGAGCGACCCCTGGAGCACCCGGGCACCGACCCCTTCTGGGCGGCCTTCGGCAAGGCCATGGAGTCCGGCCTGTGAACCCGCCGCAGACATCTGCGAAACCGGTGCGCATCCTGACGATCGCCGGCAGCGACTCAGGCGGCGGCGCCGGCATCGAGGCCGACCTTAAGACGATCGAACGCCTCGGGGGCTACGGCATGGCCGCGGTCACCGCTGTCACGGCCCAGGACACCCAAGGCGTGCACGGCGTCTGGCCGCTGCCCCCCGAGGCTGTCGGGCGCCAGATCGAGGTGGTCGCCTCAGATATCGGCATCGATGCCGTGAAGATCGGCATGCTCGGCTCGGCCGAGGTCGTGAGTACCGTCGCCGCCACCCTGCGCAGGCTCGGCCCAATGACGGTAATCCTCGACCCGGTCATGGTGGCCAAGGGGGGTGACCGACTCCTGGAATCAGACGCCCTCGACGCCCTGCGCCGCGAGTTGCTGCAGCTGGCGACGCTCCTGACGCCCAACCTGTCCGAGGCCGAGACGCTGACCGGCCTGCCGACCGCCACCCGCGTCGAGCGTGAACGCGCCGCCCAGGGTCTCGTCGCGATGGGCGCGGGCGCCGCCCTCATCAAGGGCGGCCACGGCGCCGGGGCGATAGTGGAGGATCTCCTCTTCGACGGTACGCAGATCTCTCTCTTTGAAGGTGAGCGGCTACAGACGCGCCACACGCACGGCACCGGCTGCACGCTCTCCTCGGCGATCGCCACCAAGCTCGCCCAGGGCCTGCCGCTCGCCGCGGCGGTCGCCTACGCCATCCGCTACGTCCAGACCGCCATCCGTCTGGCGCCCGGGCTGGGCCAGGGCCAGGGTCCGCTTAGCCACGCCGCGGGGCAGGAACCATGGACCTGAGCCTGCAGGCGTTGGTCGACCGCCAGCGGGTGCCGCCGGAGCGCCTCGAGGGTTGGCTGGGCGCCGTGGCGGCCGGAGGGGTCGCGGGGGTCCAGCTGCGCGAGAAGGGCGCCATCGGCCGCACGGCCTACGCCTATGGTGAGCTCGTCGCCCGACTGGCCCGCGAGCTTGGCCTCTGGTTCTCGGTCGATGACCGCCTCGATCTCGCCCTGGCGCTCGGTGCCGATCTCGTGCACATCGGCCCCGACGACCTGCCGCCCGAGGCGGTGCGCCGCGTCGCGCCGCAGCTCGGCCTCGGGCTTTCGGCCCGTAACCTCGACGAGCTTGCCTGGGCGCAGTCCTTCGCGCCCCTCTACGTCGGCTACGGTCCGGTCTATGCGACCCCGTCCAAAGCCGACGCCTCGGCCCCCGTGGGTCTTGAGGAACTCGCCGAGGCGGTGCGGCGTTGCTCCTGTCCGATCGTCGCGATCGGCGGCATCGGGGCCGACAACGCCGCCGCTGTCTGGGCGACCGGGGTCGCCGGTCTGGCGGTAATCGCCGCCCTGACCACAGCGGCCGACCCGAGGCTCACCGCCCGCGCCCTGCTGGCGGGCCGACCCACCTAGGGACACGATGAGCAGACGTCCTGCGCCCCCTGCGGCCTGGCAGGTGGAGACCCGCGGTCTAGACGCCGTGCCCCTCGAAGAGCGCCGTGGCGGCCTGCGCGGCGTCTTTGCCGTCTGGTTTGCCGGAAACCTGGCGATCACCTCGGTCGTGATCGGCGCCGTGGTGGCAAGCTACGGGCTCTCGCTTGCCCAGAGCCTGGTCGGCCTGCTCGGTGTGGCCTCGTTTCTCCTGGTTGGTTACTTCGCGGTGCCAGGGATGCGCAGCGGCAGGCCGACGATGGCACTTTCGCAGGAGGTCTTCGGCACCTGGGGCAACCTCGCCCCGAGCGCCCTCTCCTGGCTCAACCTCGTCGGCTGGGAGACGGTCGTGCTGGTGATAGCCAGCTACGCGCTGGCGGCCGCCTATCAAGCGGCCTTCCACGCCAAGGCGGGCAGTCTCGTGCTGGCCTGCTGCCTGGCCGTTGTCGCTGTGCTTGCCTTCTCGATCGCCTTTCTCGGGCATGCGGCGATCGTGCGCCTCCAGGTGGTCTTCGCCTGCCTGTTCGGCGCTCTCACCCTGGTGGTCTGCGGCCTGCTGCTGCCGCACGTCCACTGGCAGACGCTCGCCAGCGCCCACGGTGCCTCCTGGCTGACCGGAGTGCTGCCGGCCTTCTCGATCGTGGTCGCCGCCAGTGGCCTCTCCTGGGTCAACATGGCCTCCGACTACTCGCGCTACCTGCCGACCGACACCCCTCCGGGCCGACTGGTCTGGGCGACCGCTGCGGGCGGAGCGGTCCCCGTCTTTGCACTCATGGCGCTCGGCGTCCTGCTCGCTGCGGGGCTGCCCTCGCTGGCATCGTCGGCCAACCCGATCGGCGAGCTTGAGGGAGCGCTGCCCGCCTGGGTCAGGGTGCTCTACCTGCTCACGGCGGTGGGCGGCATGGTGACCGGCGACATCCTCGACATCTACTCGGCGGGCCTGAGCCTGCTCGCCGCCCGGCTGCGTCTGCCGCGCTCACGTACGGTCTTCATCGACGCCGCCCTCTCGGTGAGCGCCAGCCTCTGCGTCCTGCTGGTCGCCCACAACGTGGTCGGCACATTCGAGGCGTTCCTGGGCGTCCTGGCCTGTGTGCTTGCCCCCTGGAGCGCCGTCTTTGTGCTCGAGCTCGGGAGCGTCGGAGACGGGACGCCTGGGCGCACTCAAGGAACGGTGGCGTTCCGCTGGTCTGCCTGCGCAGCCTGGCTGGTCGGCGTCGTCGTCGCGCTCTGCTTCACTTCGACGGGCGTGTTCAGCGGGCCTTTGGCGGTCGGCGTTTTTCGGGGCTCCTCGCTCGGCTTTCTGCTCGGCTTCGCGGTGACACTCGTCCTGTATGCCGCGACGCGGGCATGCGCAGCGCACCGAGCTCGCGAGCGGTCGAGCGTCCGCTCAGCTTGACTTGTGCGGACTCTGAAGCGCCGCCATTTCGGTCACGACCGTCGGCAGCTCATCGAAGCGCCGGACGACGGCATCGACGGTGGGCGCGGCCCGCGCTCGAGCGTCCCTTAGGACCTGGATCGCTAGCATGCCGGCCTCTTTGGCGCCGGCGATGTCGGTGCGCGCCGAGTCGCCCACGTGCACCGCTTCGCCGGGGTCGACCGCGAGCTTCTCGAGGGCGACGGCAAAGACACGGCGGTCGGGCTTGCTCCAGGCGCCCTCGTTCGAGAAGTAAGCGAAGGCGAACAGGTCGAGCAGACGATGGCGGCGCAGCAGCTCGCGCAGCACCCGGCCGGGCGCATAGCCCGTGTCGACGATGAGGGCGAGCTTGTAATGTGCGGCGAGCTGCGGCAGCGCCTGCCTCACCCCGGGCAGGAGCGCGGGCTCGACCTCGAGCACCAGCTCTTCGAAGAAGCTCGCAAGGCGGCCCAGGGCCTCGTCCGGCTCGCTCACTCCCAGGGTCGCAAGGACGACGCCGAGCGTCTCGGCGGCTCCCGGAGTGCGGTGCTCGCCGGTCCAGATGCGGTCGAACCAATCGTAGGCGTGCTGAAGGGCAGCGCGGATCGCGACCTCTTCTTGCGGCCGGCCCAACACGGCAAGCTCGGCCGCGAGGCGCTTCACCTGGCGGCCTTCGTAGCCGGGACCAAGGTCCCAGCCAAACAGCGTGTCCCAGAAGTCGAGGGTGACCGCCCGCAGCATGGACCCGATTCTAACGGAGGTGCGCGACCGAGCGGGCGCTCGGGGGCCGCTGCGACCACCACCTCGTCGGCTTCGCGTCAGCACCGCCCGCCCGGTGCGGCTCCTTCTCTGGCGGCACGTGTCTCGCAGTCAGGATGCGCCTGCCGGGAAGGCGACCGTTACCTTCAGCCCCCCCTCCGGCTGGGGCTCGGCGTTCACAGCGGCTCCGTGTGCGCTTGCAATCGCGCGCACGATCGAGAGGCCAAGGCCGTGTCCGTTCTCCAGCTGGGTGCGGTCGGCATCTGCCGTGCGAAACGGCTCGAAGAGCCGCTCGACCTCTGCGGCGGAGACCTCGGGTCCGCTGTTTGTGACGGAGAACGTCGCCTGTCCCGCGAGGGCGCCAGTCGTCACCCTGACGCTGCCATGGTCGACGTTGTGTCGGAGGGCGTTATCGATGAGATTCGTGATCAGGCGCTCGACGAGGCGCGGATCGCCGGTGGCCTGTGCCGGCGTCAGCGCCCAACCGACCTCAAGGCCGCGGCTGGCTGCCTCCTCATATCGAGCGGACAGGACCGTCTCAGTTAGCGCGGCCAGATCGAAGGGTTCCCTCCTTTGCAGGCCGGCCTGCCCGCGCGCCAAGATGAGAAGCGCCTCGATCAGACGCTCCTGGTGCGCTTCCGAGACGAGCAGCTGCTCGCAGACCTCGCGCAGCGCATCGGCGCTGGGGTCGGGGTCGGCCAGCGCCACTTCGAGCAGCGTGCGCTCGTAGGTGAGCGGGGTACGCAACTCATGTGAAGCATTGGCGACGAAACGCCGTTGCGCCTCAAAGGACGCTTCGAGGCGGGCGAGGAGGCCGTCGAACGCCTCGCTGAGGCGCCTCACCTCGTCATCGGGGCCCTCGATCGCCAGTCGCCTGTCGAGACTGCTCGCCGAGATCTCACCGGCGGTCTGCGTCATCAGGTGCAAAGGGCGCAGGGCACGTCCGGCGAGGCGCCAGGCGAGGACGACGGAGAGCGCCGTCATGATCGCCAGGGCGATGCCGAACTGCACGGGCAGCTGACCCAGTGCCTTCTGCGCCTGGGCCTGGGCCGTCGCCTGGCCCACCGAGGGGTTCTGTCCGGCGCCACTCGACCCGGCGTGCACCGGGACGGCGAAGAAGTTCCCCCCGTACTTCTGGGCAAGGAGCACATAGGTGATAGCGAGCAGGCCGAGCCCGCACGCCAGGAAGAGCCCGCTGTAAAGCAGCGTGAACCGCAGCCGGATGGTGGGATGGCGAAGGTGTGCGCCGAGCCGCTCGATGACGTGCGAAGGGCTCACTGGCGCAGCCGGTAGCCGGCGCCCGGAACGGTCTCGATCGCGGGCGGGTCGCCCAGTTTGCGCCGCAGCCGGGCGACGGTGACTTTGACGACGTTGCTGAAGGGGTCGGCGTACTCGTCCCAGACACGCCGGAGCAGTTCCTCCGCAGTAAGGGATGCGCCGTCGGCCGCAAGCAGCGTCTCAAGGAGGGTGAACTCTCTGGGACTCAGCTCGAGTCGGCGACCGGCGCGGCTCGCCGTGCGCCGCGCGGGGTCGAGGTGGATATCGCCCGAGGCAAGGAGGGGGGCGAGGGCACGGGCGCTGCGGCGCCCCAGGGCACGGATGCGCGCCACGAGCTCGGCGAAGGCGAAGGGCTTGGGCAGATAGTCGTCGGCCCCAAGATCGAGTCCCTCGACGCGCTCCTCGATGGTATCGGCGGCCGTCAGCATGAGGACGCGGGTGCGGGATCTGCTGGCGACGACCGCCCGACAGACGTCGTCGCCGTGCACCTTGGGGAGGTCGCGGTCGAGGACCACGACCTCGTAATCGTCGCGTTCGAGGTGGGCCAGCGCCGCCTCGCCGTCGAAGACGATGTCGACCGCCATGCCCTCGCGGCGCAGTCCGTGCGCGATAGCGCCGGCAAGCTCCCTGTGGTCTTCAACGATGAGCACTCGCATAGCGCGTCGCGTCCCGCTCGTCCTCCCGACGGACTCACTTTGCCGACCGGTCAGACTGACCATACCCGACCCGAGGTTACAGCGGGGTCACAGCTCCTGTTCCCGCGGTGTAACCGCCCGCGGGGCATCGTTTTTGCGTGGTGCCTGCCGGTGCCAACCAAGGACGGGCGGAAGGAGGAAGCGATGGACCGACCTGCCGAAGTGTTCGTGCGTGCCCGCGGCCTGAGCAAGGAGTACGGCAGCGGTGCGGGGCTCATCCGCGCGGTGGACCACGTCGACCTGGAGATCTCTCGCGGCGAAGCCCTGGCCGTGAGGGGACCGAGCGGCTGTGGCAAATCGACGCTGCTCCACCTGCTCGGCGGGCTCGACCGCCCGACGGCCGGCGAGACCTGGTTGAACGGACGGCGCATCGACCGGCTCTCCGAGCGCGCCCTGGCCGGCCTGCGGCGTCGCGAGATCGGCTTCGTCTTCCAGGCGTTCCACCTCATGGACGAGCTCAGCGCCCAGGAGAACGTCGAGCTTCCCGCGCTTCTTGCCGGCCGCTCTCCTGCGGAGGCGCGACGGCGGGCCGCCCTGCTCCTCGAGCGCGTGGGGCTTGCCGAGCGGGCCGGTCATCTGCCTTCGGCGCTGTCCGGCGGCGAGCGGCAGCGAACGGCCATCGCCCGTGCGCTAGTCAACGAGCCGAGCATCGTGCTTGCCGACGAGCCCACCGGCAACCTCGACAGCGCGGCCACTCTGGAAGTACTGCGGCTCTTCGAGGCCCTGCACGAGGATGGCCTGACGCTCGTCGTCGTGACCCACGACGAGCAGATCGCAGCCCGTGCCGACCGGCTGGTCTCGATGCGCGACGGCACCTTCGTCGGCGACACATCGCTGACCGGACCTCTGCCCGGAGCCGCCGGCGGCCTCAGCGCTCTGGAGGGATGAGTCATGGGAAAGGCCCTCCTGATCTGGCGCATCGCCGCGAAGGACATCCGCCATCGGCCGGCGCTGACGATTCTCCTGCTCCTTGCGATCGCCACGGGAGTAGCCACGCTGACCCTCGGCCTCGCGCTGCGCGGCACGACGGACAACCCCTACCTACGGACCCGCGAGGCGGCCAACGGACCGGACGTCGTGGCGAGCGACATCAACGGCTATGCTCGGTCCCAGGCGCAGGGCACGGGGAGCTCGAGGTCCGTCTCCATCGGCGGGAGCGCACAGCCCAGTGACCTTGCGCCCCTCGAGCACGCCTCGGGAGTCGTCGCCTATAGCGGGCCCTTCCCCTTGACCTGGGCGCTGCTGCGGACGGGGCGGGTCAGGGCGACCGCCGAGGTCGAGGGGCGCGACCCTGCGCCCTCTGCAGTCGATCAGCCGAAGCTGCTCCAGGGCACGTGGGTGCGACCCGGCGGAGTCGTCGTCGAGGCGACCTTCGCGCAAGCGCTCGGCCTGCGCCTCGGCGAGCGGCTGCGTCTCGGCGGCAGGTCCTTCCGGCTCGTGGGGGTGGCCGCAACGGCCGCCTTCCCCAGCTATCCGGTGGCCGGCGCCCTCGGCGCCTTCCTGGTCGGCAACCTCGGCTCCAACAGCATCGGGCTCGTCTGGGTGCCGACGGCCGACGTCGCGCACCTTGCCGCCACCGGCTCGGAGCCGGTCGTCTACGACATCAACCTCAAGCTCGCCGACCCGGCCGGCGCCCGGACGTTCGTGGCCCGCCACGACGCCGGGAGCTCAAGCGGCGCTCTCGAGCTCTACTCCTGGCAGGGCATCGAGAGCAAGGAGACGATCGTCACGCAGCGGGCGCAGCTCGTCCTCTTCACGGGGAGCTGGCTGCTCGTGCTCCTTGCGGTGGCGAGCGTCGCTGTGCTGGTCGGCGGCCGCATGGCCGAACAGACGCGGCGCGTGGGCCTGCTGAAGGCGGTCGGAGGCACACCGCTGCTCATCGCTGTCGTACTGCTTTTCGAGAACGCGCTCATCGGGCTCTGCGCAGCCGCTGTGGGGCTGCTGGCGGGCTGGCTCGCCGCGCCACTCATCGACAAGCCGGGCGCCGGGCTGCTCGGCGCCCCGAGTGCCCCGTCGCTGACGGTCCCCACAATCGCGCTGGCGGTGGCGCTCGCAGTGGGAGTAGCGCTCATGGCGACGATGGTTCCAGCCGCCCGTGCCGCCCGTCAGAGCACGATCGCCTCACTTGGAGACAGAGCCTGGACGCCACGTCGCCGGGCGCGGGTGATGGCGCTCTCGGCCCACCTGCCTGCACCGCTGATGTTCGGTGTGCGGCTTGCCTTCCGGCGGCCGGGGCGTCTTGCGCTCAGCGTCTTCAGCGTCGCGGTCACGATGAGTGGCCTCGTCGCGGTGCTCATCCTGCGCATGACGGTGAGCGGGATCCTGGGGCCAGTGGTGAGCCAGGCGGCGACCACCATCTCGCTCATGCTGGTTGTCCTGGCCGCCGTGAACGCGGTGTTTATCGCCTGGACCAGTGCGCTCGAGACGCGACGTCCGGCCGCGGTGGCACGCTCCCTGGGAGCCACTTCGCGGCAGATCGCGGCGGGGCTCTCGGCGGCCCTGCTGCTGCCGGCCCTTCTCGGAGTGCTGCTCGGCATCCCGGGCGGCGTCGGACTGCACCACGTCGCCAAGCAAGCCGGGTCGACACAGGTTCCACCACTGCTCTGGCTTGGCGCCATAGGCATCGCGTTGATGCTGATCATCGCCGTGTTCACCAGCGTGTCGGTCCTCGCTGACGTACGTCGATCCGTGGTGGACGCGCTCGAGTCCGAGACGACCTGAGCGGGTGAATCAGCAGGTCAAGTGGCGGCGGTGCCTGCAAGGGCCGACGACGGGTCCGATCGTCAACGCCTTCGGACCAGCGCCAGGAGGTCGGTCTGAGGTCGGCCGTCCTTGCAAGACGCCTGCGTGTCGCGCCGCTTCAGCAAAGCAATGTCGTTCGTTGTCAGGTGCGAGCCGGCGTCTTCATCACGTCTAGTGCAAGTCGTGGAAGTGCCGACGCGAAGCCCCTGCTGTCAGCGCTTCGCAGCCGCCGCCCGCCATGTCTCCCAGGGCTCCCGGCGGAGTTCCTGCAGGATGGTGGGAGCATGACGCAGCCCGGCGGTGGCCGGAGCGTCGTCTCCCTGATCGCTGCTCGGCAGGCCCGACGGCCAATCGGGCGCCTTGGCCTTGGGCGCGGTCTTGCGCACCCGCAGCCAGCTGCGGCCGATGGTCACCTGGCTGTTGCCGGCGAAGTCCCGAGCATCGACCACGACCCGGTAGAGGCCGGGCCTCAGTTTGCAGGTGAAACGCAGCCAGTAGTAGGGCGGGGCCGGCTCGTAGGACCAGTTGCCGGGACGGGTCACGAGGGTCTCCAGCACGCGCCCGCTGCGCGTCTCGATCTTGATCGTGGCCACGGCGACGCCGCTTGTGGCGTCGCTGGCTTTGAAGCGCACGATGGCGCTCTTGTCGGTGCCGGCCACCGGCTCCTTGGGGGCGCCACAGGCCGGCCCCAGCGTGTCGATGCCCTCTCCGCAGATCTCGGTCGCCTCCGTGTTGCCAGCCTGGTCGGTCGAGCGGTAGAGGAAGGTGTGCAGACCGTCGTTTGCGTGGTCGGCCGCGGCCGGCACCGCGATGCTCGTACCGGTCTGCCAGGTCGTGCCGCCGTCGGTCGAGTACTGCGTGGTCGCAAGGCCGGAGCCGCCCGTGTCGCTCGGGCTCAGGGTGATCGTGACGGGCGTGTGGTGCCAACCCCAGTCGGCATCGTCTAGGGTCTGCGGCGGGGCGCTGTCGCCGCTCGGTCCGTCGACGGTCGAGACGATGCCGTCGCCGAAGGCCCAGACGTGATGTGCGTCGGTGGCTGCGAGTGCGTCAACGCCAGCGTTCCCGGCGACCTCGCTCCAGCTCTGGCCGCCGTCGGTTGTCGCCCAGACGCCGTCGCCGCCGACCCAGCCCTGATCCTCGCTGACGAAGTGGACGCACGTGGCCCCCGTGCCTGCAGGGAACGACGTCACTTTGGTCCAGGTCGTCCCGCCGTTTGTGGTCTGCAGCAGCAAGGACACGTCGTCGTCATTTGTGCCAACGGCCCAGCCGTCGTTTGCATCGACGAACTGCAGGCCGCTGGGTACGGGCGCTCCCTTGGGTAGACTCTCCACCGACCAGGTGCTGCCACCATCGCTCGTCTTGGCCAGGAACGGCACTCCTCCGCCGCCCGAAGGCGGGAAGCTGTACCCGGCGACCCAGCCGGTGGTCGCATCGATGAAACTCAGCGCGTCCAGGCCGGGGTTGTCTGTCACGTACTGGGCAAGCCAAGTCGCCCCGCCGTCGGTGGTGTGCTCGATCGCGGTGTTGGCACCCGAGCCGAAGCCAAACGAATTGTTGCTGATCGCCCAGCCGTCGTTATCGTCGACGAACTGGATACGGGAGAGGCCCGAGCCCAACACGGAGGACTGCGGCGTCCAGCTGGCGCCGCCGTCAGAGGTGTGCAGGATGACGCTCGATCCGTTGAACTGGTTCGTGGCGCCGGCGAGCCAGCCATCGGCCGAGTCAGGGAAGCTTGCGCCGGTCAGGTCCAACGACCAGCGCGTCGGTGTCGCTTGCTCGGCCCAAGTGCCGCCATCGGTACTGTGCAGTAGCGCGCCGCCCTGATCGACCGCCCACAGATCGGAGTCGCTGACGGCGACGCCGTCCTGCAGCCAGTAGAGCTGTCCTGAGTTTGACGCCTGCCAGGCTCCACCCTGCGGGGCAGCGAGGATGCCTTGCCCGACCGCGCAGAACGACTGGCCGCTGCCGCCCAGCGCCCAGGGGTCGACCATCGCACCGACGCCCTGGACAGACCAGCTCGCACCGCCGTTGGTCGTGCGCCACATCCTGTTCGAGTCGCCATCAACACCGGAGAGTGCGGCGAGGTCGCCTCCGCCGACGTCGATGAAGCCGGCGTCTGAAGCGCTGGTGGCCTGCAGGGCCGGGACCATCTGCCCCTCGAGGCGACGGGCGGTGTGCCAGACCCGGCCACCGTCGCTGGTGGTGAGGATGGTCGAGTACTGCGCGTTGGTGGGCTCGGAGAAGACGTAGGCCCAGCCACGGCTGCGGCTCACGAAGTCGATGCCCATCTGCTCGATGTTCACGCCCAGGAAGCCGTAGACCGGCTTCCAGGACGTCCCGCCGTTACTTGTCGACCACAGCGTGCCACCTTCGTCAGATATGGCCCAGCCGTGAGTGGCATCGACGAAGTCGACAAGCAGCTCGGCGCCATTGCCGCCGAGACGTGTCGTGCTCCAGCTCAGACCGCCGTCTGTGGTCCGCAGGATGTGGCCGTCGTCGGTGCCGAGCCAGCCGTGCTGGTCGTCGGGGAAGCTCAACGAGACGGGGTCGCCTTTGAGTACCGACGGTGTCTCGGGCATCCAGGTCGTGCCGCCATCCGTTGTGGCGACCAGGACGTTGATCGAATCCGACATCCCGCCGCAAGCCCAGCCGTGCTCGGCGTCGGGGAAGGCCACGTTGTCGAGGTCGGCAAAGGTGCCGGACTGCTGTGCCGACCAGGTCAGGCCGGCATCGCTGCTGTGCAGGATGACGCCACCCGCGCCCACCGCCCAGGCGTCGCTCGGGCCGCCAAAGGCAACGCCGTATAACGTGTCGGCCGGCTGGGGCATCTGCCAGCACCAGCCCTGGTTGCCGTCGGGTGCGTAGGCGCGGGCCGAGGGAGCTACCACAGCCCCTAAGCAGGCGACGACGATCGCGACGCAGACGGCCGACCAGGATCGCTTCATGATGCCCCCCTCACTGGCTTAGATGCTGATGCAGATAGTACAGCTGCGACGCCAGAAAGACAGGGTGCA
Organism: uncultured Actinomycetes bacterium; assembly: GCA_963767005.1. Lineage (GTDB taxonomy): Bacteria > Actinomycetota > Thermoleophilia > UBA2241 > UBA2241 > Bog-752. Next base: position 559,426 of record CAVYCN010000004.1, on the reverse strand, counting down.
CCGTGCCATCTGTCGCCAAGGAGGCCACAAGGAGTATGTGAGGCGTTGGTCAGGGGCGGCGGCGACGCGAACTGCAGCCGAGATGGCGGACTCACCGCACGTAGTGTCAGGTGCGCCTGAGCGGACTTCTGACATCACGTACGAGGAGTGCTTCCCGACGCCGCAAACCTTGGTCGCTCGATGTCCGGCGCGTGATCGACCTGCCTGCTATCATGGTCGGAGATGTCCGGCCGATCACCCAGCTTCGAGGCCTTGCCCAGCGCTCGCCGCCACCGTCGCTTGCGCGAGTTGGCCGTTATCGGCCTGCTCGGCGTCGCACTTGCCCTCGCTGATCTCGGCCTGTCCTCGGCTGCGAGAGGTCATCGACGAACGGCCGGCCGCGTCAGCCCGACACCAGCAGCTGACGTGCGCCCGACGGGGATGCGACACACGAGGCGCTCACCGCACCTGCCGGCGCTACCCCCTCCTGTCGCCTGCCTTCAGGCGCCCCGCTGACCGTTTCTGATCGCCGCGCCGCGTGACCTGGCCGTGCCGATCCTGCGCTACCACGTAATCGGGGCCCCTCGCGTCGGCCAGCAGTATCCCTATCTGTTCGTGAGACCGCAGGCCTTCGTCGCCCAGCTGCGCTACCTGGTCGCACAGGGCTATGAGGCGATCACGCTGCGGCAGCTCTACAGGTACTGGCACGGACAAGGCCGCCTGCCGGCACGCCCGATCGTGCTCACCTTCGACGACGGCTACCGCTGCGATTTCACCACGGTCGCGCCGCTGCTGGCTGAACTGCGCTGGCCCGCTGTGCTCTACCAGTGCCTGCGCTTCTTAGGACCCGACCTGCCGCCACCCTACTCGTACGGGCCGGCCGCCAACGGCGCCCTGACTGTGCCCGAGATCAGGATGCTCATCCGCTCGGGCTGGGAGATCGACGCGCACACCATGACCCACCCCGACCTGTGTCGCGCCTCGCCCGCGCAGCTTCGCTTCGAGGTGACCGGCTCGCGAGAGGCCCTGCGCCGCCTGTTCGGCGTGCCGGTCGACTTCTTCTGCTACCCGCGCGGCCTGTTCGACGACGCCGCCGTCGCGGCGGTGCGACGCGCCGGCTTTCTGGGCGCGAGCACCTGCGACGCGGGGCTTGCCACCCCCGTCATGGCCTTCGACGAGGACCGCATCGGCGTGGAGGGCGGCGAGAGCCTCGCCGCGTTTGCGCTCTCTCTGCAGACGGGCGTGGGGACCGGAACCGGGGAGTGACGGCAGGTGGCCATGGGCCGCGAGCAATGCAGGCTGTCGCTGGACGCGGCCGGCGCGACAGCGCTCGCTTCGGCGCGAGGTAGACTGCGAGCGGGCCGTGGAGATCGGGGGTTGTCGTGATGCGGTCGTCGGACGTGCGTCGAGCAGCATCGTATGCACGAGGAGCTCTCTTTGCCTTGCTTCTCGTGGCCGCGGCCTTGCTCTCCTTCGGCAGTGACCTGGCCGGCGCTCACGGCCCTTCGCAGGCGGGCCCCGCTCCGTTGCTGAGCTCCGCGGGCATCTCGCCCTCGCCCTCTCCGAGCGACACGACGCCGCCGGTCACCGTGGCAAGCGGTGCGCCCGAGGGCTGGACCAACAAGCCTGTGACGGTGACCTTGACGGCCAGCGACAACGCCGACGGTGCGGGTGTCGCCTCGATCAGCTACAGCGTCGATGGCGGCGCCCTCGTGACCCTGCCTGGCACCACGGCTCAAGTCGCCTTCGCCGCTCCCGTCGATCACGCAGGCGACGGCGTCCATGCCCTGGCCTACTACGCCACCGACCTCGCCGGTAACGTCGAGACGCCGCAGAGCCTGCAGGTCCGCATCGCCACGCAGCCCCCGCGAGTGGTCTGGCAGGCTCTGACGCCGGCGCTCTTGCGGCGCACCGCGCCCCTCAGGTTGCGCTTCGCGCTGCATGACGAGACCAGCACCGCGAAGGTCGCGGCCTGCCTCTACGACGCCTACGGGGTGCTCGTCGCGCGCCGCCCGGCCACGGTGCTGGCCAGTGGTGCCTGTGAGCTTAGGCTGTGGCCGCGCTACGGCGACGGCGCTGCCCTGCTGCCCGGTCTGTATCGGGTGCGGCTTGCCCTAGGCGACGCGGCCGGCAACAGGGCGCTCTCCGGAGCGCGCTCCTTCCGCGACTTCCACCCCGTACGGGCTGTCGTCTGGCGCAGCGTCGCCCACGCCGGGCGCCGCGTGGCCCTGACCTTCGACGACGGCTACGACAAGGCCGGCTGGGCGGCGGTGCTGGCGGCCTTGCACGCCGCGCACGTCCACGCCACGCTCTTCGTCAACGGCCGCTACGTGGTCGGCTATCCAACGCTGGCGCGGCGCACCATCGCTTGGGGCGAGGTGGTCGGCTCGCACACCTGGTCGCACATCCTGACAACGACCGAGACGCCAGCCCAGATCAAGGCGCAGATCGAGGGCGACGTCGATGCCTGGTGGCGAGTGGCGCGTGCGACGCCGGTACCCTACTTCCGTCCGCCCTACGGCGGCTACGACTCAACGACCCTGGCGGTGGCGGGCTCGCTCGGCTTTGCCCGCGTCATGCTCTGGAGCGTCGATCCCTCAGATTACACACAGCCCGGTGCGGGGGTGATCGTCGCCCGCGTGCTCGCCGCGGTGCGTCCCGGCGCGATCGTCGAGCTGCACCTGTTACCCCAGACGGCGGCCGCGTTGCCGAACCTGATCGCCGACTTGCGAGCTCGAGGCTACTCGCTCGTCACGCTGCCGCAGCTCTTCCGCGCCGCCGGCGACCGCTAGGCGGACGTCCTGGGATGCCGGCAGATCGCGCCCTATCGGATACTGCACAGTGCCGCCGGCAGATCCGGCGCCGTCGCCCCCACGCGCTCCGTGTCCTCGCAGCAGGCGTCACTCTCGCCACACTCGCCCTGGCTGGCGCATGCGCTCACAGCACTCCGGCTCCCAGCCCGACCCCCTCACCTCGCTCGAGCTCGACTCGGCTGGCTTCGCCGTCGCCGACGGCTCAAGCGGTCAGCCGCCTGGTCCGCAACGCCCGCCCCCAGCTCAGCTGGCGACGCCACACCGGATCGGTACCCATCCTCGTCTACCACGCCCTCGGTGCCCCACCGCCCGGCGAACCCTACCCCGGCCTTTACGTGGCCAAGGCCGTCTTCGTCGCCCAGATGCGCTGGCTTGCCGACCACGGCTACCAGGCGGTCACCCTGGATGAGGTCATGCGGGCCTGGTACCACTCAGGCATGCTGCCGGCCAAGCCGATCGTCATCACCTTCGACAACGGCTACCCCGAACAGGCCAGCTTCGCCCCCGCGGTGCTGAGCCGCTACGGCTGGCCGGGAGTCCTGAACGAGATCACTGCAGGTCACCTTCATCCTGTCCAGCTGCGCCGTCTCGCCGCTCTGGGCTGGGAGATCGACTCGCACTCGGTGAGCCACCCCGACCTCACCACGCTGAGCCCAGCTGAGCTGCGCTATCAGGTGGTCGCCAGCCGTCGCTACTTGCAGCGCCTGCTGCACATCCCCGTCAACAGCTTCTGCTACCCCTCGAGCAAGTATGACCCAGCCGTGATCGCCGCCGTGCGGGCCGCCGGGTATTCGAACGCCACGACCGAGAACTTCGGCTATGCGACCAGAGACGATCCTTACCAGCTGCCGCGTTTCGAGATCGAGGGCGGCCAGGGTGTCGCCGGTCTCGCGGCCGACCTGCGGGGTGGGTGAGGGCAGCTCCTGCGGCCCGCGCGGCACCCATCCGGCAGGCTCCGATCGTCGCCCGTATCCGGGCGGCTTAAGGTCGGCACCGGGGCCATGTGCGGCGAAAGGCGCGCGTTACCGCATCAGTAGTCAGGTGCGCCTCTCTACGCGCAGGCGCGGGGCCATTCCCGCGGTTGGCAGCGACCACCCCGCGCAACGCCGGTATCGCTAGGAGATGCTGTCACGTAGACGGAGAGTCCCTCGATAGCTGCGCAACTTGACCAAGGTCTTGGCCTCGATCTGACGGATCCTCTCGCGCGTAAGGCCGATCGTCTCGCCAACCTCCCTGAGGGATGCCGCCTCCGAGCGATTGATGCCGAATCGAGCCTCCATCACTGTCCGTTCACGGAGGGTGAGCAGCGACAGCAGCTCCGCCACATCCCCCCTCAGCAAAGTCTGGCTGGCTACCTCGAGTGGCGCCGGTAGCTCGCGGTCTTCGATCATGTCGCTCAGGCGCGAGTCGCCCGACTCGCCGACCGGCGTGTCGAGGCTGAGCGGCGTGAGCCGACACCCCTGCAGCTCGCGCACCTTCTGCGGGGTGATGCCCATGTCGGCGGCGATCTCCCCGACCGTGGGCTCTCGACCCAGCTCCGACGACAGGAACCCGCGGACGCGGCCCAGACTGTCCAACTGCACGGCCGTGTTCTTCGAGACACAGCACGGGCGCGAGAGCTCGGATGCGGCGCGAGCGACCGCCTGACGTATCCACCATGTGGCGTAGGTCGAGAAGCGGTATCCCTTGTGGTAGTCAAACTTCTCGACCGCCCGCATGAGGCCGATGTTGCCCTCCTGGATGAGGTCGAGCAGCGGCAGCGACTCGCGCGCGTAGCGCCTGGCGATTGGTACCACGAGTCGCAGGTTCGACTCGATCATGCGGCGTCTAGCAATCGAGTCGCCGCGCTCGATGCGCCCGGCGAGCGAAGCCTCCTGCACGGCGCTGAGCAACGGTATCCGACTGATCTGTCGCAGGTAATGGCGCAGGCCATCGACGGCCAAGGCCGGACCCCGCTCCGGAGCTCCAGCAAGCCGCTCTTCGCTGCCGAGACGAGCTTCCTCTGCCGAATCGACGATCACAGGTTCGGACATGAGCGACAGAAGACCGAACGCCTCTACGCCCTCACCCTCCGCGGCGTCCAGGCTTTCGAGGAGAGGTCCGTCGTCGCCGGCAAACTCGCCGCAGCTCGAGCCAATCTTCTCGACGACGCTTGTGTCCGCTTGGTCGGATGCACCGACCCGCAGTTCCAGCGACTCGACGAGCGTCACAGGTGCAGAACGTCGGGGCGGCGGCCTGGGCGGATGAGCTCACGCCCGCCGAGGCGCCGATGTTGAGGCTTGGGAACCAACCTCTACCTCACGCTCCAGGGCTCGTCCGACCGGTCAACGCTTCCACTGCCATGACGGCGACGCCGATGGCCAACGGCTCGTGGATGTGGCGCATGCCCAGCACGGCCTGGGCGGCCGCTGTGAAGCTGCTCGGCACGGCCGGCACGGCCGCAACGGTGCAGGGGCCAACGGCAGCGTGGTCGATCAGGTCGGCCGCCGGCGTCGCGTCGAAGAGATAGTCTGTGACCTCCAGAGCCTCGGGCAGCGAGACGATCCGCAGTGTGTAGTCGCTGGCGGCGGAGGTGGCCCGGAGCACATCCGGCTCGACCGCCACCACTGTGGCGCCGAGCTGGATAAGCCGTCGGGTGGCCGCTCGCCCGACCGGCCCCAGACCAAGCACGGCGACGCTGCGCAGGCTGAGGCCGCCCGCCGCCGCCTCGAGGGCGGTGACGTAGCCGTTGGCGGTGCAGGGGTCGTCGTCGGCGCAGGCGCCGCTTCTGATATTCAGTGCGACGAAGCGGTCGTCATCTGCCAGAAAGACGATCTCGGCGCCGCGGCTGGCCGCCTCCTGGATGCCCTTGACGTCGGGCTGCTGGGTGACGAAGGCATCACAACCGAGGTGACGGAGGATGACCTCAATGCATTGCGAGAAGAACGGTATGGCGCCTTGTCCCGAGGAGACCGGCACCGCCGCCGTGCGGACCTTGCCGAACTGCAGCCAGTGAGGGTCGAGGCCGCACGACCTAGCGGCAAGATCACGCAGGTCGAGGCCGCTGACGGCGCGCAGGTCACACTCGAATCCCCCGAGGCGACAGGCCAGATCGCGCACGTCGTGTTCGGTAAGACGAGTCACTGCCGGCCGCCCCACGGCCGTTCACCAAGGCCGTGGTCCAGCAACATGTGACGTCCCGGCAAAGCAGCCGGGTCGTAGATGCGCCGGGCTCGAAGTGCCAACGCCCCGCCATGAGACCGCTCCACGAGACCGCCCTGCTCGAGACGCTCCAAGTCCCTGCGGATGGTCGCCTCTGTGACCCCGAACTGACGGGCAAGCGAGGAGGTCCGCACCGAGAGCCGCTGTTCGAGGATCCCTAGAATCCGCGCGCGGCGTTCCCAGACCGCCATCTTCCTAGCTGCCTGATACGGGCAACCGACATCGCTTGACACGGTTACTCCTCCAGTCCGGTGAGGGTCGCTTCGTTTCGGCAGTGCCAACAGCTGCAGCCGCAGTGATGGCCCCAGCCCTCCTCAGGGAGCAGGACACCGTAAAGGGGAGCCGTGCGCCAGGCGCCAGGCGTCGCAGGGTAGGGGAGCATGCGCACCGTCCGGTCTTTGGGCTCGTAGCCGAGCACCTGCCCGCTCTCCAGCCAGTTGAAGGCAGGTCTCCCGGCACAGACCGCTTCGTCGAAGTTCATCGCGCCCCGCATGAGGAGATGGAGCTCGCCGACAAGGTTGCGTCGCCAGCTCTCATCGCGAACTCCTGGTAACGAGGTGGCTCTTCGGCTGGTGCGCGAGGCTATGAATCAGGTAACGCGAGCGGGCAGCCTCGAGCCACGAATCGAACTCCGACCGTGTGCCCTGTCGCAGGCCGAGCTCCATCAGGTGAGGGCGGACCGCCTCAGCTGTGCGCAGGCCGTCGTCGATCTCGTAGTCGGCCCTCGCTACGCCGCACAACCCGCTGCGCGGCGGCACGAGAGAGGTGACCACGTTGGCGCCAGCGTCGAGGCGACTCTTCAGGCCCTCGATGCCTTCGACGTCGAGCGACGCTGGGATGAGGCGATCCGGCATGAGTAGACGCATGACGGCGATCACGAGAAGCTCGTGCCAGTTACTCTGTTGGCGCAGGTAGCCGAGCGGTGTCTGGGGCTGCGGCACGAAGGTCATGGCGCGCACCTGCTGGTCGCCTGCGGCGCGCATGGCAAGCACGGCGCGAGCCCGGTCTGAGACGCCGTCGCCGACGCCGGTCAGTAGACCGTCCTCAACGAGCAGACCGATCTCGTGTGCGTCCCGCCGCGCCCAGACACGCTCGTCGAAGTCCTGGCCGCAGCGCAGGCGGGCGAACAGTCTGGGCGTATGTGTCTCCTGATAGACGGCGTAGAAGTCGCAGCCGGCGCTCGAGAGAGCAGCCAGCGTGGAGCGATCGACAACTCCCGGCGAGACCATGATCGGCAGATCGGTGGCCCGCCGCACGGCGCCGACCAAGTCGACCAGCGGCGCGAAGTCGCGTCGGCCGAAGAGCAGGGGATCCTCGCCGAGGGTAAGGTCGAGCAGGTTGACGCCCGACTCCGCCAGGGCGCGGCAAAGCTCCACGACCTCGTCGCGGCCCTTTCGATAGCGCGGACTTTGGCGATTGGCTGAGCGGTAGAAGCAGAAGCTGCAGCTGTTGCGGCAGTGAGTCGACCAGTAGACGAAGCCGTAGAGGAAGACCGCGTTGCCGAAGTGGCGGCGACGCTGCTCGCGGGCGGCAGCAAAGAGGGGCTCCGCAGCATCGGCATCGTGCAGGCTTAGGAGAGCCTCGACCTCGTCGACGCACGGAAGCCTGCCCTGCAAGACCCCTGAACAGAGATCAGTCGCGAAAGCCGGGTTCATCGTCGATCAGAGACGCTCGACGACAGCGCGCGCCTCGGGTCGAGCGTCCAACAGAACCTGCTTCATCCTCCCAAGCGCCCCCTCGGGTAGGGGTTGGGACGCGCGCCTGCCGAGGAGCTCCTTGACTCGATCCGCGGCGTGGCGCATCTCATCGGGCGGCCCGCGTAGCCAGTCTTCGTAGGTCGTACGGGCCAGCAGCCGCGGGCGCCAGTGTTCCCGGCGGCGCAGGAACGCCAAGGTCTCCTCTCGCTCTAGATGATTGCCCCCTGGGCCTACCTGGTCGATGGCATCAAGAAGAGCGTGCTCCTCATCGATCTGGATGCCGGCCAGCAACCTGGCGCTGTAGGAGAGCAGGTCGCAGTCGAAGACGAGCTTAGTCAGAGACATGACGGTGCCCGCTGCCATGTTGCCGGGTCCGAGCATCATGTCTGGCCTCGCGAGGCGGGTTAGGGTGCCGTAGCCCATTGATTCAACGCCGGCCCTGTGACTGAACCCAAAGGAGTCGGTGGGATAGCCCACGCTCATGGCGGGCGCGCCGTACGAGTGGAGCCATTCGACATGCGCCGCGTTGAGCAGCGCAATCTCGGGGACCGACGTAGCAAAGGCCCCACTGGCGAGGTCCATCAGCGCGGTCGTCCCTGCCAGGATCAACGGACAGTCCTCGTTGGCCAGCTTGAACAGGACCACGGCGCTGAGCGTCTCGGCCATGTTCTGGACCATGGCGCCTGCGAGTGTGACAGGCGCCGTCCCGCCCGCCAGTGGGAGGGTGATCACCAGAAGCGGGATGCCGGCCGCCACCATGGCCAGGGCCGCTTCGATGGGCTCGGCTTCGTGAACCATTGGCGAGACGGGGCAGTAGAGGCTCGAGAAGATGGGCCGCTTCCGCAGGTCCTCGTCAGGACAAGCGGCCGCGAGCAGCTCCTGTGCCACCGGCACGTCGGCGGGCCTCACCAACTGGCCCTGAATGTGTTTTGAGGTCGTTGCCAGGAGGGTCGCCAGACTGACAAGGTCGACCGCCGTCCCACAAGTGGCGGCATCCGGCACGACCGGAAACCACAGAGCGCCGATCTCGTCGAGCTCGTCGCAGACGCGCCCGAACGCTGCGAGGTCCTCGAGCGAGGCGTCCCTGCGTTCGCCCGACGCCTCGTCCCTTACATAAGGGCAGATGCCAGCCGGCACGACAACGGTGTGAGATCCGTCCAGCACGGCGTCCTTTACGGGGTCACGTGCCGCAAGGAGAACGTCGCTGCGCAGCTTCGCCAGGGCCCACTCCACGAGGTCGCGCGGAAACCGAACGACAGACGTATCCTCATCGATGCGGCAGCTCGCCTCGGCCAACGCCGAACGCGCCGCAGCGCTGTCGAAGCGCACGCCTGTGCGCTCGAGCACCTTCAGCGTGCAGTCATGCAGGAACTCGCGCTCGGCCCCGTTCAGCGCTGACACTGTGAAACTCGCCATTCTCGGCACTCCCCTTCCGGCGACTTGCCGGCGTTGCTCCTTTGGTGCGGGAGGTCGTTTGCGCACCGCCCAGGTGTTGGTCAGCGGGTGGTAGCTTCCGTCCTCTCTCAGGGCTACGAATCGTCGGACGTTCTTCGCTTGGCGGTCTCCTCGACAGCTCCAAGCAGAACCCAGCGGGACGTCGGTCGTGGCCTGAGGTAGAGGAGGTAGTAGGCAAGCGCCACCGCCGCGATGCCGAGCGTGATGAGCAGGTCATGGATTCTCTGGCCCGTCGCCATGAGGACGAACGCGGCGAGCACGGCGAGCGGGATGAGCGGCCACGCCGGCATGACGTAGTGCGCGGGGAGGTCAGCGAAACGGCGGACTCGCAGCGCAGCCAGACACATGAGGCCCATGAAGACGAGCGTGACGATGCTCGACAGCGTGACCAATCCGGTCAAGGCCGACGAGAAGATGCAAACCGCTCCCATCGCCGCCATGACGAGTGACGCGACCCAGGGCGTCTTCAGCGTCGGATGCACGGCGTTGAGCCAGCGGTTCAGAGGATCAGGCATTGCCCGGTCGCGGGCACTGGACCACAGGACCCGCCCGAAGATCATGACGTTGGCAATCAGCGCGTTGAAGATCGCCACGAAGACGGCGAGGTCGATGAAGGTGCCGATCCGCCCTGCTCCGTAGCTCTTGAGCAGGTAGTTCATCGGGTTGGCACTCGTGACGAGACCCTTCAGTGAGGGGGCGCCTACCAGACCCGCGGCCGTAGGTATGCCGACCAACACCAGGACCGCGAGCACGGTTGAGATCAATGCCGGAGCCACTTTGCGCCGTGCGTCCTGGGTCTCCTCTGAGAAGACGACCGCGCAGTTGAAGCCCGTCAGGTTGAAGAAGCCGAGTGTCACGCCCATGAGGATCACGGACCATGTGATCGGTCCCGGTGCACCGCTCGGAGCGAAGACGTGGATCGCGAGCAGGCGGTGCGCCGGGGCATGGGCGTGGACGATGCCGAGAACGGTCAGCGAACCGACCGCCAGCAGCTCCACGAAAAGCATCGCGCTCGTCACGATCCAGCTGACCTTCACGTTCAGCACGCTCAATGCGCCGGCGACGACCAGCGTGACCAGCCCGATCAGCCTTACGTCGAGGCTGGGCCAGACGACCTGCAACTGCTGCCCGGCGCCAACCGCGTAGACGGCCAGCAGCAGAACGTAGATGACGAGCTGTATGACGAAGACGAGAAAGCCGACAGCAGGTCCCAGGATGCGGCCGATCATCGCATACTCGCCTCCGGCGAATGGGAAGGCTGTGCCAAGCTCCGCGTAGACCAAGGCCATCCCGAGGGCGACGACACCGGCGACGACCGTCGCAAGGAACGACCACGAACCCGCCACGAAGTAGATGACGGGCACATAGACGAAGACGGTCGTCGCCGGCGACATCGCCGACAGCGTCAGCATGGCGTTGCCCAGCGTCCCGAGAGAGCGGTTGAGCTCCTGCTCGTAATGCCTCTCGCCGACGGGGTCTTCGGCCTTGACGCTCATGGCGAATCCTCGCTTCTCAGACGGTCGGCACACCCGGAGTGGATTCCGAAGACACGATCGTAGACTCCTCCGGCCTCCACAGCTGCCACCGCCGATCGCGCCGCGGCCACAAGTAAGCGAAGTAGTAGACGACACCTGCTGCCGCGATGCATGCCGTGATGATGAGGTCGTGTTTGGTCTGACCGGTAGCCAGGACCACGAAGAAGGCAATCACTGCCACAGGGATCACTGGCCAAGCCGGCATGCGATAGTGGTCCGGTGCGTCACGTAGCGAGCGGATGCGGATGGCCGAGATGCACATCAGGCTCATGAACACCAGGGTGATGAACCCCGTGAGCGTGACCAGTCCGGTGATGGCCGACGAGAACATCGCCGCCGCGCCCAGCGCCGCCATGAACAGGCTGGCGATCCATGGAGTCCCGAAGCGTGGGTGAAGCACGGAGAAGAGCCGATTGACCGGAGCCGGGAAGGCACGGTCACGCGAGCCCGAGTAGAGAAAACGCCCGAATGCGATGACGTTGGCAAGCTGCATGTTGACGATGGCTACGAAGACGACGAGGTTGACGAATGTCCCGAGCGAGCCCGCCCCGAAGCTGCTCATGATGTAGCTCATCGGCGCAGGACTCGAGAGAAGACCTTTGAGCGAGGGAGCTCCGAGCAACGCCGCCCCGGTCGGCACGAGGATGATCACGACGATAATCCCGACGGCCCACAGCAAAGCGCGCGGGACTCGCTTCTTGGGCTCCTTGGTCTCTTCCGAGAAGACGATCACGAGATTGAATCCAGTCAGGTTGAAGAACCCCAGCGTCAGCCCCACCAGAATCACCGACCAGGTAAACGCCATGGCTGTGCCGCTCGGTGCCAGTCCTTGCAGATGAAAGAGCCTGGTCGCCGGTGAGTGCGCGTGGGCAATCCCGAGGAAGCTGACCACGGCGATGGCCGCGAGCTGCAGGACGAACAGCACGGCGGTCACGCTCCGGCCGATCTTGATATCGGGGACGGCCATGGCCGCGGCGATGGCGAACACGGCGAGGCCAATGACTTTGGGATCGACTGAGTGCCATACGCTTTGAAGCTGGATACCCGCGCCTAGCGAGAACGTGGCGAGCATCAGGACGTAGAACGAGAGCTGAATCACAAAGACGATGAAGCCGACACCTGGCCCCAGTACTCGTGAGATCATCGAGTACTCGCCGCCGGCAATCGGAAAGGCGGTTCCCACCTCCGCGTAGACTAGCGCGACCGCGAACGCGACGACCGCCCCGATCGCTGTAGCAAGGAACGACCATGTGCCGGCGACGAAGTAGACCACCGGGACGTAGATGAACACGGTCATCGCCAGACCGCATGCGGACAGGGTGAGCATGACGTTGCCCGCGGTCCCGAGGCTGCGATGCAGGTGCTGCTCCTCGGTGACCAGATTCACATTCTGCTCCATGGGTCCCCCTAGCAGTGACAGACAGGTGATTTGCCGTCTTAGCTGGCCCCGATCGAGAATCGGCTCGGGTCTCCTTTCGGGCCATCCGGCCTCCGGTCCCACGGCAGCAGGGACCGGAGGCCGGCAACCACGCCCGTCACACGTTGACGCGCAGCAGCTCCTTGGACTTCTCGACGGCGAGCGAAGCGTTCGCCCCGTACGCGTCCGCTCCGATCTCCTGAGCCCAGGCCTCGCTCACGGGGGCCCCGCCAACGATAACCTTGACCTGGTCGCGAAGACCCGCCGCCTTGAGGGCGTTGAGGACCTCGGGCATCTTCGGGATCGTGGTGGTGAGCAGGCCGCTCATGCCGAGGATCTCGGGCTTGTGCTCGCGCACCGCGGCGACGAAATCGGCGGCGGTCACGCCCTTGCCGAGGTTGATCACCTCGAAGCCGGCACCCGACATGAGCATGGCGACCAGGTTCTTGCCTATGTCGTGGACGTCGCCTTCCACGGTCCCGATCACGACCGTCCCCAGGCTTCCGGAGTCGCCCGCGGCGAGCAGCGGCTTGATGAGGTCGAGGCAGCTCTGCATCGTGCGCGCGCTGAGCAGCACCTCTGGGATGAACATGGCGCCGGTCTTCATCCGCTCGCCCACGACGTCCATGGCCGGCAGCAGAGCGTTGTCGAGAATGTCGCGAGCGCTCGCGCCGCCATCGGCAAGCTTCTGCGTCTCGGCGATGGCCTGGTCGTCTCCCGAGATGACGATCTGCTTGAGGGTCTCGAAATCTGTCATTTTCACGTCCTTGTCTCCGAGTACCGGATCGCGTGTTTGCTCAGGCGATCGCCATCGCCGCTTCTGCCTGCTCGACGATCCCGGCCATCTCGACCTGGACGTCGTCAGGCAGAGGCTCCACGGCGTGCTCGGCGAGGACGCGACGAGCCTCCTGGACACCGCGTGTGTAGAGGTCGGTGGCACCGTCCGCCGCCCACTCCACACGCACTCGCCGGTCGAGGAGGAGAGGCGTGGCCGTCTCACGCATGTGACGCATGGTGTGTGAGCAGCTCAGGTAGTCACCCTTGGGTCCGACCTCGTGGATGACGTCGAGCGCCAGGGTCTCCTCGGTCACCGGAATCCCCTGGACGAAGCGCTTGATCAGACCAGCGATCTCGTTGTCGACCAGGAGCTGGCCGTAGTCGAAAGTGATGCCCGACTCGAACATCCCCGCACCGTAGATCAGGTTGGCCCCTGCCAACGCTGCCGCAAGTCCGGTGAGGGTCTTCTCGTGTCCCGTCTGGGCGTCACCGATCTTCGAGTCTGCCTACAACCCCTGGACCCACGAAGGGATGCCATGCATTTGCGCGAGCTGCGCGAACCCCGAGTTCAGGAGCGCCCCCTCAGGCGTGCCGAGCACCGCGGCGCCGTACCGCAGGTCCATTGCCAAGGTCGATGACGAGAAGATGACCGGGTTGCCCCTGGCTGCCAGCTGCACCAGCGTGGTCGCGGCGAGCACCTCGGCGTTGGCGACCACGAGCGTGCCTGCCAGCGTCTGAGGCCCGCTGCCGCCGGCCATCGTCATCGACGTTATCGAGACGGGGACGCCGGCGCGAGCGCCCGTCAGCCAAGCGCAGCTCGCCTCGCGCGTCAGCTCAAGGGGGCTGACGGTGCAACCACCCATGCCGATCAGAGGCCGTTCACGCAGCGCCTCGCGTCCGCCGGCGACCGCGGCGGCCAGCTCGATGCAGGCGACCGCTTCTTCGGCTGAGCCCGGACCGGAGATCGCCGGCTTCGTGCAGTTGTTGAGTTCCACCTGCAGGATGTGCAGAGCGGGGTGAGCGACGTCGTGCGGAACGAGGGGCTCGAGTAGGACGTCGATATCGCTGCAGTAGTCGACCATCCTTGCGGCATCGGCCACGTCGCTCTTCACGCTCGGCCGATGCTCACCTGTGTTGATGTCGTTGAGGTTGATGCCGATGCCGAAGTTCATGAAGTGAACGAGGTTGCCGCCAAGCACCACGTCCTTGCTCTCGTCGCGCCCGCAGAGCCGGAAGGTCCGCGGAGCCGACTCGATCGCCGCCTCGACGAGGTAGCCCGGGAACTTGACGATGTGCGTCTTCCGATCTGCGCGACAGCCTCCGTCCACCAGGATCGAGAGAGCCTCGTCGTCTTCGACCCACACCCCCGTGTGCTCCAGGAGCTCCAGGGTGGAGCGCTGAATCTCCGCGAGCTCGCTCTCCGTCAATAGGGTAAGCCCCACCCCCCCATGACGCGTGCCGCCCGCACCGAAACCTCTCTTCATTGAGCCACCCTTCCACAAGGCCGCCGGTGTCTGCCTTGCGCAGTCCGCCGGATCTCCCGATGTACGAAGTCCGCGAAACGGTCCTTCGCAGTTTTGTGCGACGCACAAACGTCTTGTACATCGCGGCGCGTCAGGTGTCAAATGATAGTCGCGGTCGCGCCGCGGACAACATTGAGTGGCTGTGCCGATGTCTGAAGGCTCTGCTGTCCCAGAAAATAGCGTTTTTGCTGGTGTAACGCGTTCGTCGGTGACTGCTATTAGGCTTCGCGTGCGCGAAGGCGAAGGGGGCCAATCTCCCAGGCTCTGAGCTGAGCGGGACACTGTGCGGTGCACAACATCGGGCCGGGGGGTGGTGTTGACTGTGGTAGGGTGGAAGCCTGAGGAGCGTGGAGGTGATCGTCGAGGTGGCGGGAAAGGCGCGCGGAAACGGATCAGGCTCGACTTCCAGGACGGCTCGCGGGCCGTCCTCTCCGCGCAGCGCCTTTCCTGTGCCAAGCTCCCGAGCCAGTCTCTCCCCCACCGCTCGCCAGCTGCTCGAAGCTGCGAGACGGCTGGTCCAAAGATCCGGCTACAAGGCCCTCTCCTACAAGGCCATCGGGCGCGAGGCTGCCCTGAGCCCGAACCTGGTCAGCTACCACTTCGGCAACAAAGCGGGTCTGTGCGTCGCGCTCCTCGACTGGCTCATGTACGACACGCTCTGGGAGGTCGGTCAGCAGCTTGCCAAGCTTCCCGAAGGCGAGAACCGGGTCACGGTGTTCATGCAGGACCCGGCCGGCCTTCTCTCGGACACCACCGGGTACGGCCTCTTCTACGAGCTTCTGCCCCACGTGCTCGACGATCCCAAGACCCGCAGCCAATTGGCACAGCTGTACGACTCCTACACGACGTCGAATGTGTCGGCGTTGGCCTCCGATGACCGTTCCTCGCTATCGACCGAGCTGAGAACGATCGCCGCACTGACCGTTGCGATGACCGACGGTCTTGCGATACAGCTCCTGGCCGACCCAGCCAGCGTCGACGTCGCCTCTGCGATGAAGCTCTGGGAGGAGTTCGTCAACTGGACGCTGACCAAGGCGGAAGCCTCTTAGCCTCTTCCCGAAGCGAACCGCGACATGGCCCCCGGGCCGAAGACCGTAGGCGAGGACCGCGGGCCGGCGCGCTGTTGTCCTGTGGCAGGTCCGCGCAGGTGGCACGTCCGAAGCTGGAGGCGCGGTCGGCCAGGGTAGCTCGCACAAGGGTAGCTCGCTTCCCTGCCGACATTTTGCCGCCCAGATGCCCACGCACAGCTCGGCACACCTGGGCACGGGGGCGCACCACGGCGCCAGAGAAACCCGGACAGTGCAGCACAATCACGCACGAGAGCGCCCGGCCCGACACACCCGACTCACCACTTTTAGTCAGGGAGTCCTGGGTTCGAGTCCCAGGCGGCCCACCAGAAAGTTCCTCTACGCAGCGCTTCTTGCTGCTGCTGGACGCAGGGCCGTCGGTTGCCCACCCGTCCCGTGGTGCTGAGCTTTGACGATGGCTACCTTGACCAATACCGTTACGCGGCACCGCTGCTGCGCTCCTACGGCGATCCCGCCGTGCTCAACCTGATCGTCCACAACCTCGGAAGGGCTCTCACCCTCACCATGATCTCGCGCATGGCCGACTGGGGCTGGGAGATCGACTCCCACACCATCACGCACCGCGACCTGACGCGCTTGCGACCATCCGTTGTGGCCTATGAACTCAAAGGATCGTGCGACCTGTTGCGGCGCTACTTCCATGTGCCGGTCGACTTCTTCTGCTACCCGGGTGGCGCCTACGACGCGACGGTCGAGGCGGCCGTGCGCCGCGCCGGCTATCTGGCGGCCACCTCGGTCGAGTACGGCCTTGCTCGACCCAGGGAGCTCTTTGCCCTGCGGCGCGTCGTGGTCTACGGGTGGCGAACCGCCGGCCGTGTTCGGCCAGGGACTGCGCGCCTCCCCGCGCACCGAGGCGGCCGCCGATAGCGTCGGGGGACATGTCGGTCTCTAGCTCGGCTGCCGAGGTCGGGCCGCAGGCAAGACCGGGAGAGACTGCCAGGCATGCCTAGTCGCCTAGGACCTCGATGCCTTCCAGATCGGCTTCTGTGACCTCGACGAAGTGGGGCGCGAGCGGTCCCTCAACGCGGATCGTGACCGATCGGCCGCGCGTCGCGGCTAGTCCGTCGGGGCGCAGGGGGCTCGGCTCGGAGCGGCTCACCACGACCCCCGTCTCACCGTTGTAGCGCACGCGCTTGCCGAGCAGGTCCAGCGTATTCATCGTGCCTTGTTCGACGGAGGTCGCACACAGCCCTGCGACTCGTCAGACATCGAGCAGACACCATGTGCAGTATTCGCCGTCGGCTCCGCGTCGGCTTCTCCACTTGGTGCAGCGGTTTCTGGAGCCCTATCGGTCGTAGTGTGAGGTGTCATCGCCCTCGGAGCAGCGACTTTGTCGGCTTGACGTTGCTTGACACAATCAACTGGCCTGCACTACCCCCATGACCAAACCCACCGAAGCCGACGTCGCCTCCGTGGCTCTGGCCCTCTTCACCGTCAAGGCGAGCCCCGATCGCGCCGCACGCCGCAGCAAGGGCGCCAGCGCGCTGACCGTGCTGCAGCTGCTCGAGGAGCGCGCCGGTCTGCGTCCATCGCAGATCGCAAGCGCCCTGCAGGTCCACCCCTCTCAGGTCACGCGTCAGGTCCAGGAGCTCGCAGAAGACGGCCTTGTCGCGGAGCAGGCAAACGAGGCTGACCGCCGCTCCTGTCTCGTCAGCCTCACTCAGGAGGGACGCGCCGAGGCAGAGCGCCTGCGCACAATCGGGCTCGCCCGCTTTGCGACCTTCGTCTCGGAGTGGAACGCGGGCGAGGTGCGCGAACTCACCCGCCTGCTCAACAAACTCGAGGCGTCCAAGACCGAAGTGGGCGAGCAGGACCGACGCAGGGGTCAGCCGAGTTGGCGCACCCGCTCAACGGTGTCGCTCACTCGCGGGATGGCCGCCACCCTGAAGTCCGGTGCCCGCCACGCCACGAGCTCGTCGGCCCAGCGCTCGGGCGAGCCCGCTTGACAGTAGCTCTCGGCCAGCTGGTCGGCACCCAGGCTGGCGTAGTGCAGCCTTCCCCTGCCACTGGCGTCGCGCGCTTCCAGCCCCCGTCAGTCGAGTGGCTCGAAGAACTCCTTGCCGACCACACAGTCCGGGCAGAGCCAGGCGTCGGGCAGCTCCTCAAAGGTCGTTCCTGGGGCGATCCCCTGCTCCGGATCGCCGAACTTGGAATCGTAGATGTACGGACAGACCGTGCATCTCCACTTCATGAACACGACCCTGTGCGCAAAGGGACACCCCTCGTCATTCGTCTCTTGTCCTCTTGTTCCCATCCTGACGTGGAACCACGGCTCCTGCCAGCTCGGCAGGGCATCGTCTCGACCGGCAAGTCGATGGCGTTTCGGTGGTGGGCAAGACGAATGGGGCAGACCGGCTGCAGTCAGCGATGATCTTCGGAGTCCAAAGGCTGGGGACAACAGCATCGACTGAAGCAAGGAGATCGCCATGCTGAGGAGCGCGAGAGAGATCATCGGTTGGAAAGTGGTGGCCCGCGGCGGACCGGCGGGGGTCGTGCGCGACCTGCTTGTCGATGACCGCACCTGGCGCGTGCGGCATCTGATCGTCGAGACTCTGTCGCTGTCGCGTGTGCGTCACGCCCTCGTCTCGCCGCAGGCCGTGCGGCGACTGAACCGGGACCGTCAGAGGGTCGAGTTCTCGCTTGAGCTGTGGGAGGTCTCGGCGGCTCCCGATATCGAGTACGATCCGCCAATCGCCGTGCAGCAGCAGCAACTCCACTACGACACAGTGGGCTGGCGCTACTACCTGAGCGAGCCCAGGACCACGGAGGCTTCGGCGACCTCTGCCGAACAAGCCTGCGTCCTTGCACCGCGCACCCGTACCGGCCAGAGCAGCGACCCCCACCTGCGCAGCATCGCCATCATGAGCGGCTACCCGGTCGAGGGTTCAAACGAGAGCCTCGGAGTGCTGCGCGACTTCGTGCTCGACGACGAGACGTGGCAGATCGGATGCCTTGTGGTCGCAGGCGCTAGAGGCGATGTCGCTGTCGGGGTCGGACACGTCAGCGCGATCGACTGGGCGGGCAGCAAGCTGCGTCTGGACCTGACGCAGGCAGAGCTCGCAACCTTGGCAGCCCACGGGGCCGGCAGCCCAATGTGCGAGGAGAGCGCAGCCTGAGACCGGGCGTCTGGCGACATACTGCAGAGGAGACGCTTCCACTGATCGGCCCAGGGACCGCACGGACGCGCGCGAGGACGACTCAGATCCTTGATTTGAGCCAGGTCCCAGTCATGGCGCGCATCCGCGAGTCACGTGCCGACATGTTCGCCGACAACACCCGAACGACGCACCGTCGCGCCCGTGGCGCTCCCTACCCCCCGTTTCATTGACCGATTTGCTGTCCTTTTCGCCTTTTCGCGAGGCAAAAGACCTGCAAAGAGTTACTATCGTTGGTCGGAGAGGCAAACGAACCGGCTAACATCCTCTAACAAACGAGTTTGCTAGCAGGCTTGGTGATCCGCACTTCTAATCAGGGAGTCCTGGGTTCGAGTCCCAGGCGGCCCACCAGAAAGTGCCTCTACGCAGCGCTTCTTGCTGCTTCCGCGAAGCTCAGACGCTGGCCTGCCGACGCGATACCGACGGCTATGCTGCAATGTGCTGCAAGAAATCGACCCTGCTGGCGGCTGCGGAAGTGGTCACTACGCAGGGCTTGTGCCTCGCCGAAGGGGCGCAGAAGGGGCGATTTGTTGAAGCATAACGGCCCTCTTGGACGCCAAGTGACGCCGATCGGTCGCGTTTCGGGGCGAATCGGGTGCGATGCGGGGCTTTCGTCTGGGGTGCAACCGAAGCCCACGAGCTGAGCGCCGCGGCTTCGCCGAGGTCCTTCGCCGACGGACGGCCGAGAGGACGCCGGGCGCGCGTAATGGCTGTCTGCCCCGCCTGTGACCGCTGTCCGCGCCTGCTCCATGGAGACCGAGGTATCTGCTCACTCTCTGCGATGAAAGGGGCGCCGAGCCGCGGACTAGACCGAGTCAGACAGCAGCGCCGCGATCTTCTCGGCCGCCTCGCGGTCGGCCTGCGGTAAGACGTGCGAGCAGACATTTAGGGTGAGGGCCACGGTGGCATGGCCCAGGCACGCCGAGACGATCCGCGGGTTGACCCCGCTGGCCAAGGCCGGGGCGGCGTAGGTGTGGCGCAGGCCATGGAGCGGGATGCGCGGCAGCAGGGCCGCGCGGCCGTGATCGCCAAAGGCCTTGCTCACCACCCAGGGCACCAGGGGGCGACCGTCGGGCCGGGTGAAGACCAAGCCAGCCTCCGCCAGGCCCACCTGCCAACCAGACTGCTCGTCGGCCTGACGGGCAGCGTGGGTCTTCATGGCCTCCAAGGTCACGGGATCCAGTGCGATCGTGCGCCGGCTGCGCCTGCTCTTGGGCTCCGAGAACTGAGCCACGCCGTCCACCGGGATCCAGGCGCGGCGGATGGCGACGGCTCCCGCTTCCATATCGAGGTCCTCCCAGGAAAGGCCGAGGGCCTCTCCCCTGCGCATGCCGGTCATGGCCAGCAGCCCCCAGAGGGCGAAGAGGCGGTCGTCGGCAACGTGGGCGAGGAGGGCACTGAGCTGCTCGGCGTTCCAGACGCGCAGCCTGTCGCGGTGCGGGGTGCTTTGCCTGGGCGGATCGGCGCAGGCCACCGGGTTAGACGAGAGCCTGCCCCAGCGCACGGCGTCGCGACAGGCCTTGTGCAACACGCCGTGCACGCGGCGTACCGAGGAGGCCGAGAGGCCGCCCTTGCCCTGAACCCGGCCCCTCTCCAGAAGATCGGCGTAGAGCGCGTTGATCGCCCCGGGCGTGAGCTTCTGCAGCTGCAGGGCGCCCAGACGCGGCAGGATGTGCTCGCGGGTGAGCATCACGTAGGAAGAGTAGGTCGTCGGTCGCAGGCTGCCCTTGACCGTCGGTAGCCACTCCGCAAGAAGGAACTGCTTGACCGCGACCTTGGTGGGCGCTGTGAAGCTCTGCGTCTCTACGGCGGCCAGCACTTGGCCAGGGCCGCTTCGCACTCGCGGCGCGTGGCAAATCCGCCCTTGATCGCGCGGCGACGCTCCTCGGTCTCGAGCAGCTTGCCACCGCACTTCGGGCAGGACTCCCGGAGCTTGCGCTCCACCCAGAAGCGCCGGCCGCAGGCCTGGCAGCGTTGAGCTGAGGCCATGCCGACATCGACGATGTACTCGTAGCTGTGCTCGCCCCGCCTGCCGATGTGTCCGCGCATGCTGTCCCCCTTGACGCGCGTCTGTCTGGAGCGCCCACCGGCACAAGGGGCGCGGCGCACCTGCTTGGAGCGCCCGTCGGCGTCGGCCGGTGGCGGAGCCCTGTGCATAGACCGGGCCGCCAGCAAAGCAAGCTGACGGCCCGATCGCCAGGCCCGACGCATATGCTGGTTTTGGGCCTGTCAGGGTGGTCCGGGAGGACGGATTCTTGAGCTGGTTACCCGGCGCCCGATGGCGCCATACCGTTGCGGGCGGCGCCGTCTCGCAGACCTGCCGACGGTCAGTCCCGTCGACCGTGGAGGCCGCGGCAGATTCGAGAGGCGCCAATGCCCAGTCGGCCCCAGCCAACACTCGGAGTGCACCCGGCGCCCTGCGGCCCAAAGGACCTGGCTCCGCTCTGTCTTAGGCGGGGGCCGCTAGGCCCTCTGGGTGGCCACCAGTCTTGTCATCGAAATCTCGGTTCCGCCATCGACGCTGATGGCCAACTCGTCCATGAGTCGGGCTACAAGATAGAGTCCGCGCCCACAGGTGCTCTGCGGGTCAGGGAAGCGGCCCGGATCGCAGCGTCTAAGGTCGATACCGCAACCGCTGTCGCTGACCAGCACGGCGACCCGGTCATCGGCCACGCTCAGACGTACGACGATGTCGGCGAGGCTGCCGCTGTGTCTGATGGCGTTACTGCAGCACTCATAGAGGCAGAGGTGGATGTCGCGAACCGTGTCGTCGTCCAGCTTGTGGGCAAGCAGAAAGGCCCGCGCGCGTTCCACGTGGCTTGAGAGCATCGAGGCATCGGCAGGCACGCTGAGCCACAAGACCGCTTCCCGCACTGAGGCCATCTTCTTCCACTTGCCATCGAGCCGATTGGCTCCATTGCCGCGACGCGCGCGGCTGCGGGGTGGAAGAAGAGGAGGCAAGAAGCCTCTCCGACCTGCAACTACCCATGGCAGTCTACCCGGCCGAGACGATGGGCAGGCCCCGGCCGTCTTCGTGTCTCGCGCGGACCGACCACCCGCGTTCAGGGCTCAGGGACCCCGCGGCCGGGCGACTGTCGGCGATCGGCGTCCCGCCGGCGGCCAAGCAGTGCAGCTACTCGGTGCGTCGCCGGTGTCGGCTTTGCGCCGGTCAAGGCGCTCGCCTGCAGCCAGAAGAGGAGGCGGCACATGTTGACGTGTGATGTGCCCGCGAGTGTTCAGCAGCCTGCACAGTAGCCTCGGCAACAGGCCCTAGCTGCGGATAGCAACCACCTTGTATCGGACGTGGCAGCGAAGATCGGCGTCGCGTCACCTCGGCCGACGGTCGGCAAGAGATGCGCTATGCAGGAAGTTCTGAGAAAGCGCGGGCGCTGATGTGCATGGGGAACCTGACTGGCAAGAACAGCGCCGCAAACGACCGCGCTACTGCTCGCCGATCGCCGGCGGGTAGCCTACGAAGGCACACATGGTCGGGTCGACTCGAGCCCGCAGGGTGATCAGCAAGCGTATCGGTGAGGTCGATCTGTATGCTCGAGAACCTGACCTCGTTCCCGTAGTCCAGTGCTCCCAGCCTGGCACCGCTTGGCGATGACCTCCTCGAGACGATACCCCCCGACATCGATCCAAGTTGAAGTATGGATTCGGACCGATGAAGGAGGCAGACCATGCCGCAGAAGCCCCCTCGTCATCCACGGATACCGTGGTGCCCTCGCTGCGCTCAGCGCCGTGGTCGCGGCCGCCGCACTTCGATGCCATCGAGGTAGCTGCGCACGCTCACGACCTTGTCCCCGGAAACCTTCCAGATGTGGGCAAACGGCAACGACTCCACGTCCCAGCCGCCCTTCGGCCGCACGTGGATGTGCCCGGTCACGACAATCGTGTCGCCCTCACGGTGCCACGCCTGCGTGTCCACGCCGATGGTCTCCCAGTGTGAGGGGATGCTGCCCAGCAGGTCGTGAGCGACGACCTCGCGCGTGGCCGTCTCGCGACCGCCGGAGACGTAGTCGACCACCACCCAGCGCACGCTGTCGCCTTCGATGCGCTGGTCGAAGACGCGCAGCACGTCGGCGTTGGCGCCAAGACCGAGTGCGCGGTACCCGCGACTCAGCAGCTCGACGATGTCCACCGACGTCGTCACCTCGCGTCACTGGCGCGCAGACGGTGGTGCTGCGGGCCCGCCTTTCTCCGCACGAGCATCGTCTGCGGCCGCACCATGCACTGCGCCGAAGGGGTCATGAGCGGGCCCATGGCGAACCACGCCAGCCTACCACGAGCAAGTATCCCCGCCCCGCTGGGCGACTTGCGGCAGGTCAGCCAAGAGGCCACGGTCAGAGCATCCGGTGGGCGGTGCTCCCGACGAAGGCAGGGTGCCCGAAGCGATTCGCCGCCTCACCGTCTCCGTACCTGGGTAGCGAGCACTCCTGTCGCCATCTGGGCGGCGGTACCGTGACGTGCAGGTCGTCTTCGGGCAGCACCGGTCCGACAGTCATGCACGCCCGCGGTGTCGCGAGCGGGGCGCGTGATCTGACTCGAGACGTCTCAGCCTGAGAGACGCGTCACCGCCGTCGCCGCCAGCCGGCGACCCCGCACAAGGAACAGGCCACTGCCGGCAAGGCCGCAGGCCAGCACGAGTAGGTAGGCGCCGCGCACACCGAGCAGATCCATGACGGGACCACCGACTGTCGGGCCGAGGGCTGTGCCGGCCGTCCAGGCCAGCGTCCAGGCGCCCATGTAGCGGCCGCGCAGAGAGACCGGGGCCATCTCCGAGACCACCGTCGCCGAGATCGGGATGAGCAGAATGACGCCGAGGCTGCAGAGCAGCATGAAACACACGATCGGCCAGCTGCGCATAAGCAGGGTGGCACCGCCCATGCCGAGCCCCACGCAGGCGCTACCGGCGGCCATCAGGATCGTCTTGTCGTAGCGCTCGAGGCGTCGCACGAGCGGATACTGCAAGACCACGATGGCGAGCGCATAGATGGTGATCAAGAGCCCCCAGCTTGCGGCCGAGATGCCGAGGCGCTCGTGGAGGGCGATCGGGAAGGTCACCCAGAGCTGGCCGAAGCCGTAGAGCGGCAGCGCCGTGACGGCGCAGAGCGAGAGGAAGCGCCGGTCGGCGAGCACAAGGCGATAGCCGGCCCAGGCTGACCCGGTCGCAGCGCCAGCGATCGGGGCAGGCTTCGACTCGGTGAACGCAAGCAGGCTGAAGAGAAGAAAGACCATACAGAGGGCCGAGCCGCAGGCAAACAGCGTGCGAAAGCCGATACCGAGGCGCAACAGGAGGCTACCGCCCAGAGGCCCGAGGACCATGCCACAGCTCACCGCGACGCGACTCACGGAGTAGGCCCGGGCGCGCTGCTGCGGTGGGGTGAGATCGGCGACCATGGCGCTGTTGGCCGTCTGAAACATGGTCCAGCCACAGGCGGCCTCGAAAGCGATCAGTGCCACGACCTGCCAGAGCTGGCCGACCAGGGCAAGACCGGCAAACAGCGTGGCGCTTGCGCAGATGCCGAGGCGCAGCACCGGCAGGCGGCCGTAACGGTCGGCGAGCGCCCCGCCGACGACCATCATGGGCAGGCCTGCGTAGAGCGGCAGGCCGAGCATGAGGCCGATCGTGGTCAGTGAAAGACCGAGCGTGTGGTGCAGGTAGATGGTCTCGTAGGGGTAGCCGACGTCGTAGCCGACCAAGTAGATGAAGGTGCCGGCGATGAGCAGCCAGAAGGGTCGCGGGAAGGCCGCCGAGCGGCCCTGCAGGCTGATTCGGAGGCCCATGACTCGACCTCGCCTCCTAGCGACGTGACAGGACCATCCTAGCGGAGAAGCCCGCGAGTCGCGCGCTCAGCATGCGTGGAGATCAGGTTGAGGCCGCAGACGCCGGTCGCCATGTCCGGCGTCGGCTGTCGGTCGGCAAGAGACCATGTGCAGCGGCGCGTGAGCCGTACATAGTCGCTTAACCGATGCAGGCCGTCGAGCTCGATGCGCCACTGCCCGGCGAGGAGAGGCTCAGGGGCACGGAACCGAGACCGAAGACCCGGCGCCCGGTCAGTCAGGCGACTCCTGCAGCGCGCGGCAGCGCCGGTAGCAGCGCAGCTTGGCCAGGGTCTTCTGCTCGATCTGGCGGATGCGCGCGCGGGTGACACCGAAGCGCTGGCCGACCTCTTCTAAGGTGAGTGGACGGTCGCCCCCAGACGGAAGCGCAGCGAATGATCTCGCGCTCGCGGCCGGTGAGGCCGTCCAGGACCTCGGCCAAAGCCTCTCTGGTCACCGCCTGGCTGACCGCCTCGAGCGGCTCGGCGGCCTGCCCGTCGAAATGAACTCGCCGAGCCGTGAGTCTTCCGCCTCGCCGAGCGGCGTCTCGAGGCTGACTGGTTCCTTGCCAAGCCCGAGCACCTGCTGAACGTTCTGCGTCGTCGTGCCCATCTCGGCGGCGATCTCCTCGGGGCTCGGTTCACGACCGAGCTCCGGGCTCAGGTAGCGCTGCGTGCGCCAGAGGCTGCTGAGCTGGTCGGAGATGTGGACCGGAAGGCGGATGGTGCGGCCCTGGTCGGCGGTCGCCCGGCTGATCGCCCGGCGAATCCACCAGGTGGCGTAGGTCGAGAACCTGTTGCCCTTGCGGTAGTCGAACTTCTCGACCGCGCGGATGAGGCCAAGGTTGCCCTCCTGGATCGAGTCGAGCAGAGCCAAGCCGCGACCGCTGTGGCGCTTGGCGATGGCCACCGCGAGACGCAGGTTGGCCTCGACGAGCTGGCGCTTGGCCGCCATGTCGCGACGCTCGATGCGCCGGGCCGGTGAGACCTCCTGCTCGCCTGTGAGCAGCGCCACGCGGCCGATCTCACGCAGGTAGGAGCGCACGAGGTCGCTTGCCGGCGTGCCCAGGGCGAGGTCGTGTTGCGGCGCCTCGTCCGCCCTGTCGCCGGGCTCAAAGGCGGCAGCTTCCTCGGCACCGACAAGCTCGATGTCGCACTCGACAAGACAGGCGAGAAACTCTTCGAGCGCCTCTGGAGGTAACTGAAGTTCGCTCTGGACCTCGTCGAGGCGGTCGACCTCGAGGTAGCGGGGCGTGGGCAGCATCGTCGCACGGGCATCCCACGCCCTGCGTTGCAGCAGGTCTGGCGCATAGACTGTCTGGCGGACCTTCACGACCCGCAAGGGCAGGTAGGAAGAGATGACGATCATCGCGATCAACGGCAGCCCGCGGAAGAACTGGAACACGGCCACCCTGCTTTCCCGGCACTCGAGGGCGCCGCGGCAGGTGAGAAAGGCCCCGCCGGAGCGCCGGCGCACCGTCGGCGGGAACGTCCTTGTGCAGGAGGTTCTCGGGCCGCACGGCAGACCTGTACTGCCGGTTTGCCGAGGCACCCCGGCCAACCTTGATTGTCGAGATCACAGTGCCAGCTGGTGTCGCCTCGCGGGGCAGCACTTCCCGCGCTTGCCGCCGTCGGCCTCACTCACCGCGCGTATACTTCCGTATGACCTCTGCCAGGGGTCCACCGCGCCGCCGGGGGGCGACGGGGCGCAGATTGTCGCGAAGGGTGCGTGTCTCATGAAGCGGTCCCTGGTCCTTGCCACCTTGGCCTGCCTGCTGACTCTCGCCTTGGCCGTCCCGGCGCTCGCCCAGTCGCCGATCGCCACACCAGTCGGGACCTCGACGTCCACCGTGAGCGCCATCCTGCCGATCATGGCCCCCAACGATCGGGACACGGCCGTCGTCATCTCGGGCAGTGGCTTTGCCACCGCCACGACGGGCACCGTCCAGCCGACGGTCACCCTCGGCACAACGCCGCTCGGGGCTGTCGTCGTGCAGAGCTCGACGACCCTGACCGCTACCGTTCCGCAGGGCATGGCCCCGGGGCTCTACGATCTCACTGTCACGAACCCCGATGGCGGTACCGCCACCCTGCCAGGCGCCTTCACCGTCACCCTGCCTCCCACCGTAGCCAGTGTCACCCCGCAAAGCGCTGACAACGACATCAGCACGACCGTGACGATCAGTGGCACGAACTTCGCCACCGACGCAACCGGCACGCTCCCGCCGACGGCCAAGCTCGGTAGCAGTACTCTGACGAACGTCACCCTCGTGAATGCCACCACCCTGACCGCCACCGTGCCCTGGGGCATGAACCCCGCCGTCTATCCGCTCACCGTGACCAACCCCGACGGCGGCAGCTCGACGCTGGCCGGCGCCTTCACCGTGGGAGCCGGTATCGGCAACTGGAACGGCGGCCAGCTCAAGGGCGGCGACGTGCGCCAGCTCCTGATCAAGCCCGACGATCCGAGCACGCTCTACGCCCCCGCCTACGGACTCACCGGCCTGTTTCGCAGCAGCGACTCAGGCACGACCTGGAACTACACCGGTGCGAGCCTGACCCTCAACAACGGCGAGTTGGCCGTCACGCCCGAGCACCCCGACTGGCTCTACGCCTACTGCGCCAACGGTCTGCTGCGCTCGACCGACGAGGGCGACACCTGGAGTGTCGTGATGCCAAACGCCTGGCCTGATGGCAAGGCCATAGACCAGGGCCAGGTCTATCCCTCGCCAAGCGACCCCGACATCCTGTTTCTGAGCTCCTACTATGAGCCGCTCGAGAGCGGTTCCTCGAGCGACGCCCAGGGACTGATCCGCTCGACCGACGACGGCGCCACCTGGACGATCTTGTCTGACCTTGCCGGCCAGAGCGTCGAGGACGTCGCCTTCGAGCCTCAGGACCCGTCGAACATGGTGGCCGTCACTCAGGACGCCAAGGTCTACCTCTCGACCGACGCCGGCGCCGACTGGAGCTTGACCGGGGGGACGCTGCCCGTGAGCAGTATCGGCTTCCAGCACGCCCTTGCCTTTAACCCCTACGTCGCAGGCGAGGTTTGGATCGTCTCCACCGATCCCAACGCTGCGGTCAAGAGCACCGACGCCGCCCTCGACGGCTGGACGGATCTGAGCGCCAACCAGGGCGGCTCGGGAGGCTCGGGCCTCAGCTTCACGAGCGATGGCTCCGTCTACATCGGCAATCAGCGCTCGACCGACGGGGGCACGACCTGGCAGCGATTCAGCCCCAACACGACCAACACTGCGCCGGTCTTTCCCGATCCGACCGACCCGACGGTGGCCTACGTGCCCGACGGCACCTACGGCGTGCAGAAAAGCAGCGACGGCGGCGCCGACTGGAGCCCCGCAGACCAGGGCCTGTGCGGCATGACCTGCAGTTCCCTGGACGTCTCGCCGGCCAACCCTCTGGAACTCTTCGCCACCTTCGGCAACTGGTCGGGCGCCTACCGTAGCTCAGACGCCGCCGCAGATTGGAGCTACGTGGCGGCGCCGGGCTCGGGAGCCGCCGAGATGGACTCGGTGCGCTGCGATCCGACCGATCCCAACCGCATCTATGCGGCCAGTCACAGCGACATCTTCACAAGCACCGATGGCGGCACGTCCTGGGACGATCTGGGCTTCAACGCCACGCCGACACCGCCGTCCGGATTGCTCTGGGTCCTGCGCCCAGACCCCTTCGAGGCGGGTCATCTGCTGGCCGCCCTCGATACGGGCCCCTATCTGACCGGCCCGGGCTACCTCTACTCGAGCGATGACTACGGCGTCTCCTGGCAGCCGGTCACCCTGCCCCAGGCCGTGGCCCGCATCACCGACATCCGCTTCGATCCCGAGACCGCCGGCCTGGTCTATCTCGCCACCGGCGGTGCAGGCAGCGGCTCGCCCGGCACCGGCGTCTACCGCAGCATCGACCACGGCTCGACCTGGACCGCCATCGACGATCCGCATCTGCCGGGCATGGCGAACATCTCCACGCTCGCCATCGCCACCCACCCACAGCACGTGCTGATCGGCGTCGATGGCAACTTCTACGTCTACCGCTCCTTCGACGAAGGGACGACCTGGCAGCAGGCAAACACCGCCGACAACAGGGTGGGTGGCAGCACTGCCTACATGTTCGCCGACTCAGACTCGACGCGCCTCTACGCCGCGAGCTTCGCCGGCCTCTACTACTCCGCCGACGCAGGGTCGACCTGGACGGCGGCGTCGGGGACCTTCGGCAGCCTGCAGATCATCGGCTTGGCGTACGGCAAGACCGCAGACGGCCGCATCGTCCTGTATGCGGCCACCAATGGCGGTCAGGCCGGCACGAACAGCGGTGCGGCAGCCACCGGCCTACGAGCCGCACCTCTACCGAACGGCATGATCGACGCCGGCGTCTATCGCTACGTCCTGCTCACTCCCAAGCTGACGTTGACGATAGCGGGCCTTTCGCACGGCATCCTCCGACTCGGCAGGCACGTCGGGGTCGAGGTTGTGGCGAAGCCCACCGCGCTTGCGGGCAGCGCGGTCGCCGTTCAGGTGCAGCGCCTGGTGCGCCATTGGGTCGCTGCCAGGACGGTGCATTGCACCGTCCGTTCCAGCGGCACCTTGAGCTGGTCGTACAAGCCGGCTCGGAAAGGCACCTACCGAGTGCGCGTCTCGATCGCCAAGACAGCTACTCGCTCGGCCGCGACGACGACCTGGCACACGTTCAAGGTCAAGTAGCTCGGGAAAGAGGGCGGCATCAGGGAGAAGCTCGACGACTCAGGGCGTCGGCGCGCCGTCGGCGTCTACGCCAAGATGCAGCTCTTTCTGACGCATCACCTGTTCGCGTGTCAGGCGCCATCACCACCATGACGTCCAGCCCGTCTTGGTAAGAACCGCGCAGGACAGGCAGCCGGGAAAGCCAGGCTCGAGGGCTTCACGTCATGTCCCTAATCGGAGTGCCCGAACCTCGCACCCGCTGATAGGCTCTGCACAGCATAACGAGGCGTCGGCGATGACAGACGACGTTGCGGTGGAGTTGCCGGCGGCGAACTCCGGATGGCTGCACCGCCGACTGACGTACCTCGCGTTCGGCCTTGGCTTATCCGCTCTCGGTGTGGCAGCATCCTACGGTGTCGGCCGCATCATGGGGCTGTCCAGCGACACCGGCTGGTTCCGCGGTCTCTGTTTCTTGCTCACCCTCGCCGGCGCCGCCGCTACGTGCGCCGCTGCTCTCTGGAACCTTGTCGTCTACTTGATGAGACGCATCGGTCACACGAAGAAGGCTCCCCGTCCCCTGCTCATCGCAAGCTGCGCGATCTTCCTCGCAGGGCCGATCGCGGTGCTCGCGGCCGACTATCCTGGGACGCCAGCGACTCGACCTGCGGACGCCCAGACGTGGGCCGGCTATGGCACGAGCCGCGACGGCATCAGTTCAGTCACGGCCAGCTGGGTGCAGCCGTCGGTCCGTGCGCTGGGCTCTCGAGCCAACGAGGCGTCGTTCTGGGTCGGTCTGCGAGACGCCGAGGGCCACCTCGAGCAGGTTGGCATCTCTGCCCGGTGCCAGCGCCACACGCCGGCAACCTACTACGCGTGGTATGAGCTGTTCCCTGCTGCCACAGTGGAGGCCGGCCTTGCCGTGAAGCCAGGGGACCTGCTCACCGCGACGGTCGAGCGAATGGGCGACGACCACTTCCGGCTCAGCCTGCTGAACCACACGAGCGGCCGGAAGTTCTCCACGGTGCAGCTCGTCCGGGTCGGCAACACTCACGCAGCCATCGTCATCGAGGAGTCCAACTACGGCGACACCGACCTCGCTGACTTCGCGCCCGTCCGCTTCACACGCTGCGCCTTCGAGGGACACCCGATCGACGCATTCCCTCTCACCACATTCGACGTACAGGGCGACGACGGCTCGATGGAGTCCTTCATCTCGCCGGTGAGGGACGAAGGTACGAGCTTCACGGTGACGCGACAGTAGTCGAGGCTAGGTATTCGGGTGGTCTGGCCAAGCTTCAGCTTCTTCGGCCCGGACCACGATGACCCGTCGGCCGGCTGTCGGCAACACGCCTATGGGCAGCAAGAAAGGCTGCCTCACCGGTTACGGAGTCAGGTACAGCTTCATCCAGGTGGCAGCACGAACCTTGAAAGTGGAGCCGAATCCCGGTTCATAGGCCCCCAGGATGCTCACCGTGCCCTAACAAATCGCTGCTAGGCTCCCAGCGCGACAGGCCGGCACTGCTTCGCATCGTGAAGATAGGGGGGCATCAATGAGGCGCTCATGGGTACTACTGGCATGTTCGTGCCTGGCGATCGTTGCGCTGATCTGCTTCCCTGCCGTGGCGTGGGGGGCCAACCGGCCTGCCACCCGCACCCATCCCCTGATAGGCCTCCAAACGCGGCCGGCAGTCGGCACACATCCTTTGATGGGCACGACGACCACCTCGTCCAACTGGTCGGGCTACGACGACTCGACTGACGGTCCCTTCACGAGCGTCACTGCCAGCTGGGTGCAGCCGGCCATCCGCAATGCCGGTGCCACCTTCACTGACGCCGCCTTCTGGGTCGGTCTCGACGGCGACAACTCCGATACCGTCGAACAGATCGGCACCGAGGGCTACAGCGAGGGTGTGGTGGGCTACGACGCCTGGTACGAGATGTATCCCGCCGCGCCCGTGCCGCTCGACATGTCGATCCGTCCCGGCGATTCGATCACCGCCAGTGTCAGCGAATCGGGGGCGATCTTCACCCTGAGCCTGGTGGACCGCACGACGGCCGTCTCCTACCAGGCCATGCAGACGATGAATGTCCCGCCGGCCCTCGCCTCGGCCGAAGTGATCGCCGAGGCGCCCAGCAGCGACGAGGGCATCGTGCCCATCGCGGACTTCGGCACCATGGCATTCACCGGCTGCGCCTTCGACGGCCAGCCGATCAGCGCCTACGACTGGAACCGGATCGACATGATCTCCGAAGACTACGACGAGTACTCCGGGACGGTCACTCAAGCCCTGATCGATCAGGCCCTGCCGCTCAGTCCAGACGGCACGAGTTTCTCGGTGACGACCGACGTCACGGCGCCGCACACGATCGTCCTTGGCGCCGACTCACGCTGGCACCACAAGCCGGTGACGCTGCGCTTCCTCGTCACCGACAACCCCGGCGGCAGCGGCGTCGCCTACACCGAGTACTCGCTCAACGACGGCGTCACCTGGGTCAAGGCCGACTCGGCCACCATCCCCGCGCCCGCCGACCACAGCAACGACGGCATCCACAAGGTCGTCTACCGCTCGGTCGACAACGTCGGCAACGTCGAGGCGCGCCGCATCTGCCTGGTGCGCATCGACACGACGGCGCCGACACCGATCGCAAACTGGCCCGCGAGCGTCAAGCGCAGAGCACGTGCGGCCCTGCGCTACCTGATCAGCGACCCTCCGCCGGGTGGTCCTGACGCGGCCGTGACGATCGAGATCGTGAACGCCCACGGTCGCCTGGCAAAGCGGGTCGTGCTGCCGGTCACGGTCAATCACACCCACGACTTCGTCTTCCGTTGCACGTTGCCGAAGGGACACTATCGCTTCACGGTCTCGGCGATCGATGCCGCCGGCAACCGCGGCTCGACCGTCGCCGTCAACACCCTGGTGGTGCGCTGATGGCGCCCCGGGTCGCTGGGTCGGCTCGATTCGGCGCATGCTCGCCCATGCGCGAGAGTATCTGGAGGGGATCATCGATGAAGCGCGGTTGGCTTGTGATGTGCCTCGCGACGACGCTTGCCCTCGGGGCCTTGATGGCCTCACCGGCGTGGGCGCTGCAGCCCGACGGCAACAATGGCTGGTACTGGCAGATGCCGCAGCCGGCAGGCGGTATCGCCGGACTGAGCGCTCTTGCCTTCCCCGACGCCGGCGATGTCTGGTCGGTCGGTGCCGGCGGCCTCGTCCTGCACAGCAGCGACGCCGGCAGCAGCTGGGCGGTGCAGCCCACCCCGACCAATGACGACCTCTGGTCGGTGAGCTTCCCCGATGCGCGGCACGGCTGGGCCTGTGGCGGACCGTTGACCTCCGGAGGCGGTGTCGTCGTTGCGACCACGGATAGCGGCACCACGTGGCAAGACGTCACGCCGGCCGGTCTGAAGACCTCGCTCGCCGACGTCAGCTTCGTCGACGCCACCCACGGGTTGGTCGGCACCAGCAACGGCGAGGTGCTCATCACGGGAAACGGCGGTGGCAACTGGACCACCGAGCGGCTGAACGTCGAGCCGGTCTCCTCGCCCTACGGCGGCATCTCTGCGAGCGACGTCCTGGTCGATCTCGTCAGCGCCAGGCAGGGCTGGGCGGCGGTCAACAACCAGCTCTTCCTGACGACGACCGGCGGACACGGCTGGCTGGCCGTGCCCGGCGGACTGACGCGCGACATGGTCGCCACGCAGGTCGACTTCAGCGATCCACTGCACGGCTGGATTCTCGCCTACTCGCAGGACACTGGGGCCAGCACCGTCCTCGCCACGAGCGACGGTGGCTTTCTCTGGCGGAAGGTCGCCATCGGCGACGTCTGGGTGAGCGCCCTGGATGCGACGGGGCCTTCCAGCATCTGGTTGCTGGAGAGCGGCTACGGGACGTTCTACGGCGCGGACGAGTTGTACGAGGGCTTCGAGGGCGGCGGCACCGTGACCGTACAGCACTCCACCGACGGCGGTGAGCGCTGGACGAGCTCGTCGCTGGCCTCACCCTACTCGGCTGGCGCGATCGCGGCCGACGGTCCGAGCGTCTGCGCCGCGGGCGACGGCATCCTCGTCTCCCACGACGATGCCTCGACATGGGAGTCGGCGACCTCGGGCCAGGAGTACTACTTCACGGCGGCCCAAGCGCTTTCGGCCAGCGACATCTGGGCGACCGACGCCGCTGGCGCACTGCTGCACAGCTCGGACGGCATGCACTGGACCGAGCAGGCCAGCCCGTTGCGCTGGGTGAGCTCCCTCGATGGCGTGAGCTTCCCCGACGCGAACGATGGCTGGGTCGTGGGCACCGATGCAGAGGGCAATGGCTCGAGCGTGATCCTCCATACAAGCGATGGTGGCACCACGTGGCAGCCGCAGCAGTCCAACCTCTCGGGCGAGCTCGATGGTGTCGATTTCATCGACGCATCGACCGGTTGGGCGATCAG
This sequence comes from uncultured Actinomycetes bacterium, assembly GCA_963767005.1. Taxonomy (GTDB): domain Bacteria; phylum Actinomycetota; class Thermoleophilia; order UBA2241; family UBA2241; genus Bog-752. The sequence continues at coordinate 525,827 of CAVYCN010000004.1, read as the reverse complement.
CTACGACAACATGGGCATGGGCATGACGGCGCCGCTCACCATGGAGCACTCAACCGACGGCGGGCAGACCTGGGTCCCGCAGTACGTGTACGACAACGCCAGCCTCGACGCCGTCGACTTCGTGAGCGCGACCAACGGCTGGGCGTGCGGCTCCTACCAGCCCTCCGAGAACAGCGACGGACTGCCCGGGATCTTTGCGAGCACCAACGGCGGCCTGACCTGGGCCAAGGAGAAGGTACCGGCCGCGGCCCAGGAGATCACCGACCTGCAGTTCCTCGATGCCTCCGATGGCTGGGCCGTCGGCACGAGCTACGGCCAAAACGATGACCCAGAGCAGGGCTGGGTGCTGCACACCACCGACGGCGGCCACACCTGGGACCGCCTGACGAGCCTCAGCGACGTGCTGGCGAGCACGGTCCACTTCAGCGACGCCTCGGACGGCTGGATCGGTGGCCTCAACGGCGTCTGGGCAACCACCGACGGCGGCGCAAGCTGGCAGCAGGTGGCCGGTGGTGAAGGGGTCACCGCGATCGCGGCCACCGATGCCAGCCACGTCTGGGCCTTCGGCGATGGTTTCCTTGTCTCACCGTTGGATGTTAGCGGCGACACGGCGGCTCCCGTGACCCTCGTGAATGACTTCGAAGCCTGGTACAACAAGCCCGCCACGATCGCCCTTGCTCCCAACGACGTCGGCGGCGGGGCCCCGCAGTCGACCCAGTTCAGCACCGGCGGCGGTGCGAGCTGGGAGAACGGGACGACGGTCTCGATCGACGCGCCCGCCGATCACGGCAACGACGGCGAGCACACGGTCCTGTACCGCTCCACCGATACGGCCGGTAACCAGGAACAGACCGAGCGTCTGATGGTGGGTATCGACACACTAGGACCGGCTTGCTCGGTGCCGCGCAAGGCCGTGGTCGGTACCGGCAAGACCGGCACGCTTTACTTCATGGCCGAGGACGCGACCAGCGACGTGGCCCGGGCCACGGTGAGTATCGTCGGCCGCCATGGACAGACGCTTCGCAGGTTCGTCGAGCTGCCCGACGCGTGGGGCTACGGTCCCGTACCTTACTTCTACCTGCGCTTCCACTGCGCGCTCAAGCCCGGGACCTACCACGTCGAGGTGCAGGCAACAGACCTGGCCGGCAATGCTCAGGCGGTGACGGGTCGGGGCATTCTAAGGGTGGTCAGGAAGGGAGCCCCGCGTTTTCGCAACCCGGGCTGGCCGGCCGGCCTTTCAGCGAGCTCCACCGGCTTTGCCAGGCTCTTGAAGAGTAACCTCGAGGTGCGACGTCTGCTGCGGCTGCGGGCCCTGCGGCCTGGACCGTGGCAGACTCTCCTTCGGATGGGACTGCATCAGTAGAATCCCGGTCCATTCTGTCGCCAGCTGTTAGGGAGCGCATTCTGTCAAATGGCCGTGCCTGGCAGTCTCTGACGAGCTGAAGGGATCTCAATAGGGATTTGAGACGACCGGTGAGCGTGGCGGGCCGGTGGCGACGCGAGGTCAGCCTGATGCGCGGGTTGGGTATCCGCATGACCCTGGGCGTCAGTAGCGGCGCTTGTCTAGGATCAAGTGTGGCCGGTGGAGCTGCTCATACCGGCGAGTGCCACTGTGTTGGCCGAGCAACAGCCGCTTGGGCGCGGCTGCCTTGCGTTCAGGTGCCGTCGATTATCCCTCCGCCGGCGGGCCGGAACCTTACCTGACCCGCTCGGGCTCCACCTTCGGCGGTCGCCCTCGCCGCGGCAGCTCGCCTACCCCCTGTGGCAGGCGGCCGGCGCGAAAGAGGGCGCTTCGCAGGAGAAGCTCGATGTGCGCGTTCGTGCTGCGCAGCTCGTCGCTCGCCCAGCGGGCAAGAGCGTCGTAGACGGCCGGGTCCATGCGGATGAGCAGACTCTTTCTCTCGGGCATCGCCGCGCCCCTCTCCTCAAGATCGGACCGGCACTCGCGACCGGCATCGACGATGGTTTGTCTCCCCGGTCATCGGCACAGTAAACTGATATCAGATTATACTCGGCCTGTCTGCAGAAACGCCGAGGTAGGTCGTAGAAGCACTCCGCCGTATGGTGGGGTCGATCGTCAGCAGCGCGAGAGCCGGCCAGCCAGCAACGGAAGGCAGCCCAAGCCCGAGCAGACAAGGAGAGCGAAGATGTCGGCGACTCTGAAGCTGACGCGAGAGACGATCGGTGCCGAGGTCCATCGCCGCCCGTTCGAGGTCCTGATGGACGGCAAGGACGTCGGCTCGTTCGCGTTGCACGACACCTTTGAGAGAGCGATCGAACCCGGAAGTCACACCCTGCAGGTCCGAGAAGGCCGCTACTCGAGCCGAGAGCTCGCGTTCCAGGTGAGCGATGGCCAGGTCATCAGCTTCAACAGCCAGGGCAAGAGGCTCTTGCCGATCTTCCTTGCATCATTCGTCGTTCCCAGCCTGGCGCTCACGCTCAAGGCCACTCGGGCACGGTAGGTGAACTCTTCCACGTAGTTCGGGCACGCCAATGCCAAGCGGGCACCTCAGAAGCCGACCTTTCATGTAAGGGGGTGACTGAAATGCGAAGGACTACCTACATGATGCTCGTGGTGCTTTGTATCTTGATATTGACAGCGGGTATCGTCACCGTGGATGTGCTGTTCTTTAGGCACCACTTCTTGGCACGGCTATTAGCCAATATCGGCATTGTCTTGGTGGTTGCAGCCTTCTATTTTCGTTTCCTGAGGAACTCGGTGAGCTAAGTGCGGCGCGAACGAGATGTCGCTCAAGCAACGCCGCTTGCAGTGCCCCTCCTGGTGCCATGACAGCAGCCGCAAGGACACCCCACGACCGGTGCGACAAACAACCCGTCGTCAGAGTCGAGAACCTCGTCAAGCGGTACGGCAGTCTCGCCGTCGTCGACGACGTGTCTTTTGCCATTCAGGAAGGGGAGATCTTCGGGATCATCGGCCCCAACGGCGCCGGCAAGACGACCACGGTTGAATGCATCTCCGGCCTTCGTGTTCCGGATTCAGGCGCGATCAGCGTCTACGGACTCTCTCCGCAATGCGACAGGGACAGGATCAACGAGTTCGTCGGCGTCCAGCTTCAGGAGAGTGCCCTGCCGCCACGGTTGAAGGTGGGCGAGGCCCTCGAGCTCTTCGCCTCGTTCTACTCGGACCCGCTGGACCCGCAGGAAGTGCTTCAGTCCCTTGGTGTCAAAGACATCGAGCGCGTCGCCTTCAAGAAGCTGTCGGGCGGCCAGAAGCAGCGCGTGTCCATAGCGCTTGCCCTGGTGGGCAATCCCAAGATCGCGATCCTCGATGAGCTCACCACCGGGCTCGATCCCGAGGCGCGACGCAATATCTGGGCGGTCATCGAACACATGAGGGAGCGCGGCGTCACCGTGCTCTTGGTCACGCACTTCATGGACGAGGCTGAGACCCTGTGCGACCGCGTGGCACTGATCGATAGGGCACGCCTACGTGTCCTCGACACCCCGGAGGCAATCGCCACCGCAGCCGGCGGAAACCGCGTGCGCTTCGTCCCCTCACGAGCCGTGGACGACGAGGCCCTGTACGCCATCCCCGGTGTGCAGACGGTGGAGCGCAAGGACCGCTACCTGACGGTCACGGGCACGGGGGATCTGGCGGCATCGCTGATCAACGCGCTTGCTGCCGGGGGAGTCCGGGTGGCGGAGCTTGAGGCACGACGCGGGAACCTCGACGACGCATTCATCCGCCTCACCAGGAACGCCGCCTCGGCAGTATCGGAAGAGGCTCAGGCATGAGGCCGCATCCAGACGCAGTGCTCAGCCATCGCTCGCGTGCGCAGCTTGGGGCGCTGCTCAAGGTGCAGGCCAGGCTCTCACTGCGCGAGCCTTACGGGGTAGGTCTCGGCGTCGGGTTCCCCGTGGTTCTGCTGGTGCTCTTCGGGGTCATCAGCAGGTACACACCGGGGAACGTGGGCGGCAGCGGCCTGACCGTGATCGACCTCTACATCCCGACGATCATGGTCATCTCGTTCATCGCCATCGCGATCTCCTTGCCCAACACGCTGGTGAGGGACCGCGAGATCGGCTGGCTCCGGCGCATCTCCACGACGCCAGTACACCCGTCACGACTGCTCGCCGCGCAGCTGATCTTCAACCTCGCACTCGCCGCGGCGGCGATCGTCATCACCACCGTCGGCGGTACGGTGATCTTCGGTGCACCACTCCGCGTCGACATCCCGTTCTTCATCCTCTCGCTCGTGCTCGCCATCGCCGAGATCTTCTCGCTGGGACTGGTCGTCGTGGCCCTGGTCCCGACGCAGACCCTTTCCAGCATCGTCGGCGGGGTGCTCTTCTTTGCCCTCCTCTTCCTGTCGGGGTTGTGGGTCCAGCCGGTGCAAGTCGGTGAGCCACTGCGGGCGATCATGTGGTACTCGCCGGGTGGCGCCGCAGTGCGGGCTGTTCTCTACTCGGCGTTCCATGCGACACCGCCGCTCTCGACTCTCGCCGCGCTGGTCGCGTACACGTTCGTCTTTGCGTTTGTCGCCGTTCGGTATTTTCGCTGGGAGTAGTATGAACGTCCGCGAGAACCCGAGATGCTCTGTGGCGCTATGTCATCAACGGCCCGTCTGGGATGCGCGCGAATCTCTGACCAGGCCCGGAGTCGGCTCGCCGTCGGCAAGAGTGCCCAAGCGCAGCGACTAAGACAGCCTGACCGGTTTCGTAGTCAGGGCACCGCCCTGCGGCCGAGCGCGAGAACCGGCGCCTGCGCCGCGCCGTCTCGGACCTGACCCTCAAACAGCTGGATCATCATCAACGTCGGCGGTGGCCCCACCGACGACAAGCCCACGGTCACGCTGGAGGCGCCGCCTGACCCCGACCGGGTCAGCAGCTTCTTGAACATCCGCGTCGCGGACATCCAGGCGGTCCACAGCGAATGGAGCGCCCGCGGTGCGCAATTCCTGACGCCGCCGAAACAGCACCAATACGAGACCCGTTGCTTCATCCGCGATCCGGACGGCTACATGATCGAGGCCGGGCAGACCACGGACACGAGCGGAGACGGGGTACCCGGTTACGGGGTGATGTGCAAGCCGACCAGCGCCCCGGGCTCCTTTCCTGGTGCCCGCCCTGTCTCTAGCTCAGCGGCACCGCGAAGTCGATCTCGGGCCGGCTGTCGGGGGTGATTGGTGGCTCGGCGAGGTAGGTGAGCCGCACACCCAGGTCACTCGGCGTCCGTCGCTCGGCTGCGCTCCAGGTGCGCAGGCTCGCCGAGACGAGCTGCCACTGCGCGCCGCTGAGCTGCGCTTCGCCGATATGGACGAAGGCCTCCTCGTGGGCCGGCTCGCTGCGCAGGGTGAGCTCGGGATAGAGCGCGGCGAGTTCCTCGGCTTGCTCGACCGGCACGGGACGGCAGAACTCCACGGGCCCGTCGCTGTCGGGGCTCACCTCGCCGTGGTAGATGAGGATGAGGAAGGGCGTGCCCGCGACGAGAGGCTGCGGTCGCTCCTTGAAGATGGCGAGAAACGCCTTGCCCAAGGCGTAGGTCTCCTGCTCGTCTGCTACGTGGCGCAACTGGCAGAGCAAGCTGCGCTCGGGCAACGTGCGCGTAGCGACCTCGTACATGACACGCTCCCTTCCCAGGAGTAGATCGACGACGTAGCCGGCGAGATCGCGACGGGCGTCGTGCTCGGCCTCGACGCCTTCCCAGTAGGCCGCGATCCGGTGTGCCGCAGCCGCCGGATCGAGGGCGAGGATCGCCTTGATCTCGGCCAGGGGCAGGGCGATCCGGCGCAGCAGGGCGATGAGATGCGCCTGCTTGAGCTGGGCGAGCTCGTAGGAGCGATAGCCGGTGTCGGGGTCGACTGCGGCCGGCTCGAGCAGACCGAGTTCCTGATAGAGGCGCAGGGCCTTGGGCGAAAGTCGCGAGCGGGCGCTGAACTCACCGATACTGAGCCGGTCCACAGACATCCTCCTCGGTTCTCCGCTTGCACTGTGGCCCCTGCCCCAAGGGCAAAGTCAAGCACCCGACCTCGTGCGCGCAGCTACCTTCAGGCGGCAATCGCCAAGACCAGCGCCACAGTTGCACCGAAGCAGCGCCTGAGCGGCAGAGCGGTCAGGTTGCGCGCGGCGGAAAGACGACCGCCACCCTGAGTCCCCCTTCCTGCTGGGGTTCAGCGTTCACGACTGCTCCGTGTACGTCTACGATGGCGCGCAGGATCGACAGGCCGAGGCCGTGGCCGTCACCACTGCTTGTTCGTTCATCCATGAGCGATTGGGGGCGCGCCCTATCGGCCGCGGGAGCATTCGCCTCGACGAGGGCGTGAGCGGCTGGGTCATACGCCACAACGAGGCACAGCTCGTCAACGACATGCTGACCGACCCTCGCGGCGTGCTCGTGGCCGGCACCGAGCCGGAGCCCCAGGCGTCGATCATTGCGCCGCTCACCGTTCGGCGACGACGTCATCGGCGTGCTGGCCCTCGATCGCACGGGCGGTCGGGTCTTCGGCACCGACGAGGTGGAGCCCGCGATGCTCTTTGCCAACCTCGCGGCGATCGCCATTCAGAACGCGCGCCAGTACGAGAACATCAGGCACGTGCACACCAACAACCTGCGCACTCTCTGCACGGCGCTCAATGCCAAGGACTACTACACGCTGGGGCACACGGCACGAGTGGCGGCCTATCTCATGCTGCTTTGCCGCGAGCTGGGCTGGCCCGACGAGATCATCCGCTCTATCGGCGAGGCCGCCTATCTGCACGATATCGGCAAGATCGCGATCTCCGACCGGATACTCACCAAGGCGGGCAAGCTCAACGATCGTGAGGGGGCGCTCATGCGTCAGCATCCGGTCCTGAGCGCAGAGATCGTCCGGCCCCTGTATGGCGACGATATCGTGCTCGGGGTGCGCCACCATCACGAGCGCCACGACGGACGCGGCTACCCGGACGGGCTTGCTGGAGAGGACATTCCGGCGATCGCCCGCGCGATGTGTGTCGTCGACTCCTACGATGCCATGTCGTTCGAGCGGCCCTACCACCGCGCCCTGAGCTACTCGCAGTGCAGAGACGAGCTTGAGCGCTGCAAGGGCTCACAGTTCGATCCGCTCATGGTCGATGCCTTTCTGCGGGTCCTCGACAGGATCGCAGCGACGCGGTCCCGCGCGCTGGCCATCGCCGAGCTGGCCGCCGCGCAGATCGACGGCGATCTGCACCGCGAGCTGGCCGAGAAGGGTGCGGAGGGCGACAGTGCGTATCGCCGCATCGTCGCCGGCTTGCGTGCCGTGCTGAGCGCCAATCCCGATGTGCGGTTCATCACGACGATGGCCGAGCGCGACGGGCGCTACGTCTTCGTGTGCGACACAGAAACGGATGAAGGCTATCGCTCACATCTCGGCGACGACATCGTCAACGACGAGGAGATCGCCCACACTCTGGCCGGCGAGCGCCCCGACCTCTGCGTCATCGCGGCCGACGAGTTCGGCGTGTGGAACAGCGCGATGGCGCCGATCCGACGGCGCAACGGCGACATCGTCGGTGTCAGTGGCCGACGCTGTTGCTCATCACCACGAACGGTTCGACGGAGCCGGTTATCCGTCGCGCCTGAAGGGGGAGGAGATCCCTTTGGGGGCCCGCATCGCGGCAGTCGCCGCGACCTTCCAGGCGCTCGTGAACCGCAGACCGTATCGCCTCGAGCAATCGCAAGAATCGGCCCTCGAAGAGATGCGACGCTGTGCCGGCGGCCGGTTCGACCCGCTCGTGGTCGAGGCCCTGGAGAGGGTGCTGTCACACGTGGGGAGTGTGTCGTGATGGCGCTGGCCTGTTGGACTTAGCTGCAGCCGACGGGCGTCTGGTGACTGAACGTCAACTGCCCAGTCCAAATGAGGAGCATTGCCCATCACAACGGCGCGCCGGGCTGCCGAACACTCCTAGTGGCATGCATGGCGGACATCGGAGCAGCCGGGGTGGGCCATCAGACGACATACACGCTGACCGACGTGCTGGGCATCGGCTTCGAGGCGACCTGCATCGCCGCGGACGGCACGCGCTTTCTCTGGCACGGCCCCTACGGGCTGAAGGTGGAGCCGGCAAGTGAACGTACGATCCTTCTGACCGAGACCACCGGCCTGCCGGAATCGCCGTGGACGCCGACTCCCTGGGGCAAAGAGGAGCTCGAGCAGTGGGGGGCCGCCGGCTCCGGCTGAGAAGCGACGCCGGCCCTGCAGGCAGACAGGGGCGCGAACCGCGGGCAGGTGTCTCGAGTCCCCCCTCACCAGAGCGACGGGGACCTGTGGTACGTTGGGAGCGACGCGTTCCTCGGCATTGTAGGCCCTTGTCGTGAGCCCTTCTTCGCAACACGGCGACCGCTACAAGTGGGTCGCCCTCTCCAACACCACCCTCGGCATGCTCATGTCGACCATCGACATCTCGATCATGCTGATCGCCTTGCCCGACGTCTTTCGCGGCATCCGCCTCGACCCGCTGCAGCCGGGCAACAGCTTCTATCTGCTGTGGCTGATCCTCAGCTTCCAGGTGGTGACCGCCGTGCTGGTCGTGAGCCTCGGCCGCCTCGGCGACATCTTCGGTCGCGTGCGCATGTACAACCTCGGCTTCGCTCTCTACACCTTCTTCTCGCTGCTGCTCACCGTCACCTGGATGCACGGCAGCGCAGGGGCTACCTGGCTCGTCGTCATGCGCGTCTTCCAGGGCGTCGGCGCGGCCTTCCTGCTGGCCAACTCCGCGGCCATCCTGACCGACGCCTTCCCGCCCGACCAGCGCGGCATGGCCCTGGGCATCAACCAGGCGGCCGGCATCGCCGGCATGTTCATCGGTCTCGTGCTGGGCGGCATCCTCGGACCGATCGACTGGCGCCTGATCTTTCTGATCTCGGTGCCCGTCGGGCTGTTCGGCACCGTCTGGGCCTACCTGCGCCTGCAGGAGCGCGGCGTGCGCCACCGCGCCCCCAACGACTGGGCCGGCAACCTCACCTTCGCCGCCGGCCTGGTCGCGGTCATGGTCGGCATCACGTACGGCATCGAGCCCTACGGCGGCCATGCCATGGGCTGGACCAGCCCGGCCGTCATCGCCGAGCTCAGCGCCGGGGTGGCGCTCCTGATGCTCTTCGCCGTCATCGAGAGCAAGGTGGCGGCGCCCATGTTCCGCCTGCCCCTCTTTCGCATCCGCGCCTTCACCGCCGGCGTGCTGTCGAGCTTTCTTGCCGCTGTGGGCCGCGGCGGGCTCATGTTCATCCTCGTCATCTGGCTGCAGGGGATCTGGCTGCCGCAGCACGGCTACAGCTTCGAGCGCACGCCGCTGTGGGCCGGCATCTACATGCTGCCGCTGACGGCCGGCATCCTCGTCGCCGGGCCGCTGTCGGGCGTGCTCTCGGACCGCTTCGGAGCGCGGCCCTTCGCGACCGGCGGGATGCTCGCCATGGCGGCTGCCTTCGCGCTCCTCGAAGCCCTGCCCATCGACTTCTCCTACTGGGCGTTCGCCGCGATCCTGCTGCTCGCCGGCCTCGCCATGGGCTGCTTTGCCTCGCCGAACCGGGCCGGCGTCATGAACAGCCTGCCGGCCGAGCACCGCGGCGCGGGCGGCGGCATGAACCAGACGTTCCAGAACTCGGCCCAGGTGCTGTCGGTCGGCGTCTTCTTCAGCCTCATGATCATCGGCCTTGCCTCGGCCCTGCCGACGAGCCTGTTCCAAGGCCTGGTGCGGCAGGGAGTGCCGGCGGCCGTCGCGACTCGCGTCGCCGATCTGCCGCCGGTCTCAACCCTCTTTGCCGCCTTCCTGGGCTACAACCCGATGCAGCATCTGCTCGGCGCCGCGACGCTCGCTCACGTCTCGCCCGCGCAGGCCGCGACGCTCACCGGCCGACGCTTCTTCCCCCACCTCATCGCGCCCCCGTTCTCGTCGGGCCTGCACGCCGCCTTCGACTTCGCGATCGGCGCCTGCCTCGTCGCGGCCGCGGCGTCGTGGAGCCGTGGCGGGCGCTACGTCCGTGAGCCCGAGCCCGTGCATCGTGGAGCTGTGGCCGACACGCAGAGCCCGGGCTTCAGCGTCCGCCCGACGCGGCGCCGGGCGCTGAAGCCATGAGGAGTCGACCGAAGGGAGAGCCCATGCCGATCTCGCGTCTCGAGCCGAACGACACCGCACTCGTACTGATCGACCTGCAGCGCGGGATCACCGCTTTCCCCGCCGCGCCTCACTCGACCGCTGACGTGATCGCCGCCGCGGCCCGGCTGGCCGATGCGTTCCGCGTCGCACATGCCCCGGTCGTCCTCGTCCACGTCGCCCTGCGACCCGATGGCGGTGATCGCCTTCGGGTGCCGGTCGACGAGCCGGCGCCGCCCCGCCCGGCCTCGCCCGACTTCGCCGAGATCGTGCCCGAGCTCGGGCCCAAAGAGGGCGACCTCGTCGTGGCCAAGCGACAGTGGGGCGCCTTCTACGGCACCGACCTCGACCTGCAGCTGCGCCGGCGCGGCATCGCCACCATCGTGCTGGCCGGCATCTCGACCAACTACGGCGTGGAGTCCACGGCCCGCGACGCCTACGAGCGCGGTTATGCGCTCGTCTTCGCCGAGGACGCGATGAGCGCACGCGGTGCGGCCGATCACGAGTTCGCCCTGACGCGGATCTTCCCGCGGATCGGGCGCGTCTCGACGAGCACCGAGGTGCTCGCGGCCCTCCGCTCCGGCTGATACCCGGCGTCGGTGCGCTGTCGGGCCGCGGGCGCCGCGGTCGTGCTCGTGGCGCGGCTGCGGCGCGTGACGCGTGGCCGTGCCCGGCCGCCTCTGCGCCTACTTCAAGCGAAAGACCACGATCTTGCGCTGCGACCTGCCGAGCGCGACGAGCTTGTGGCGAGCCAGCAGCAGTGACAGCGGGCCTGGCTTTCCGTTGGCCCAGTGCACGTAGAAGTCGCCCGGCCCGAGCACACCGAGCCAGGGCACCGGGTCGTTGCGCAGTCCACCCGGAGGGCCGATGTCGACCTGCGCGCCTGCCGGCACGTCCCAGAGGATGGAGGGCAGCTCGTAGGGGCTGACCGTGTCGACCATGACGCGACGGGCGGAGCGCAGGTCCTTGAAGGTGCCCAGCCCGGGCGCGTAGTTGGTGGGCCCCCAGGTGAGGGCCGCGACCACGGCCAGGCAGTAGGCGGCGACCACGGCATGGGCGTAGCGCGGCGTCACAAAACGGGCGACCAGGAACGGGACGAAGGCGAGAAAGGGAAAGGCCACGGCCAGGTAGCGGGGGGTCAGCACCCTGGGCTCGCTCAAGAAGGCGAAGTTCTGCGCGATGATCGTACCCGCGACCCAGGCCAGCAGGACCAGAGCGAGCCAGCCCGTCCTGTCGCGGTGCCAGAACCAGCGCCTGAGGGCCGGCACCAAGAGGGCGATGACGGCGACGATGAGAGCGGCAAGGACGAGCCAGAAGGCCAGCAGAGCATAGACGCTGAGACGGCGCCCCGGCATGAGGCCGTCGATGCTGACCAGGCCGCCGACCGCCCGGCCAAACCAGGGCCTGGCCAGCCCGAAGAAGCTGAAGAAGCTACTGGCTGCACCGTCGACCTTGGTGACGAACGCGCCCAGCGAGACATACTGCGCCCGAGCCTTGACCTGCTCGCGACGGAACTGGCCGTACACCCCGGGCTGGACCGCGAGCGTGATGAGCACGCCAGCCGCGAGGGCGCCCAGGACCTGCAGACAGCGACGTCCTGCGCCACGAGCCAGCGCGACCACGGCGAGCAGCGCGCCGCCGATCACGATGAGCGCGAACTGGTACTGCGTGAGCAGGCCGCCGGCGGTGGCCAGCGCCAGCGCAATAAGGGTGAGCATGGGCCGCCGAGCCGCGGCGCGGCAGTCGATCGCCACGAGCAGCACCCAGACAAAGAGCACGGCAAAGAGGGCGAGCAGCGGATACATGCGCGCGATGGACGAGGTGAGCCGCACGGGCGGACTCACAGACCACCACAGCACGACCAGCGCGGCCGCCAGCGGGTCGCGCAGCAGGCGTCGGGCCAGAAAGAACAGCGCCGTCCCGGTGGCGACATCCACAAGGATATTGAGCAACGGCCCCGACCAGAACGTCACGCCGAACAGCAGCACCCAGACGTGCAGCAGCCAGAAGTAGAGCGCCGGGTGCACGTCGAAGCGGGCGAGGTCGAGCGAGATCTGACGAAAGTCCCAGACAGCCTGTGGGTGCCAGAGCGCCTGCCAGGTGGCGGCTGTCGTCCAGTGGCCGCGAGGTTCACCGACGCCGGTCTGAAAGGCCCGCAGATGGCCGGTCGCCGTGACGTAATCCCACGCCTCGTCGACGTGCAAGCCGTGCTTGTGCTCGATGGTGTCGATGCGCAGCGAGCAGCCCAGGGCGAGGGCGACAGCGAGGGTGAGAGCGACAAGCAGGGGGCGCCGGCCGCGGGCGCCGGGTGCCGTCATAGGAGTGGTGGCACGCCCGCCCGTCGGCACACGACGAGCGCCACGCCTGCAGAAGACCTGTTCACCTCGCACTCCCGAGTGGGCGTCGGAGCCGTCGTCGCAGGAGCTTCTCTGCACGGCGTTGGACGCCGTCGCGGGCGCGTTGTTTCGGCCGCTTCTTTACGACCGTGTTAAGAGCGTGGCGATAAGCGGAGCCGCCGGCACACCTCGCGCTTCGGGTGCTCCGACGTACTTGCCGTCAGCCTGCGACGGGGCGAGCGGCAGGAGCATCTCACCCCGCTCGACCAGCAACCCCTAGCCGGCGTCGACCGGCAGCCGCACTTCCGTGACGAGATCGGCCGGCGCCGCGCCGCTGTCGCTACCGACCAGGTAGACCTCGCTGGCCGGACCGGCGACTGCGTGGCCCAGGGAGTCGAGCTCCTCGGTGAGCGCCACGTAGCCCGCGCCGATCTCTTCGTAGGGACCTCTGTGAGTGGTCACGAGGGCGTAATGGGCCGGCACGGTGCCGCAGCGCACGTCGTCGGGGTTGTCGGGCAGCGTTCCGTTGGGACCGAGGGCAATCGGTACGGCCACCTCGTAGTCGGCGTCGTCGGGGTCGGAGAGGTCCAGGTCGAAACGCACCATCGGCGGGCCGGCCGGCGACACGCCGGCCGCGGCGAGCGCGGCGAACAATCGCGCAAACGGCTCCCGCGTCTCTCTCACCGAGCCGTGTACCCCAAGGTAGGCGATCGTCTGCTCCGGTATCGCGACGTGCTCGACAGGGTTTGGCACGACGACTCCTTTGCCGCGCGACGATGTGTGCCCTCGTAGGCTACCCGGCGGCGGCGCGGGCGACACTGCAGTGGCAAGGGGTCGCACGTCACTCACGTCGCGGTCGCGAGCTTCCCCGAGACTGCGGTTATTTGCAGCGAGAAACTGGCAAGGTAGCTGGTCATGGGTAGTGCGAGCAGCGCGGCAGACGCGGGTCGATGATGCTCGGGCCGGAGCCCGCAGAGGAGCACCGAAGGAGGTCGGCATGAGCAGCGACTACGACGTGATCGTGCTCGGCGCCGGCTCGCCGGGCGAGCATTGCGCCGGTGCTCTGGCGGAGGGTGGCCTGCACGTGGCCGTCGTGGAACGCGAGCTCGTGGGTGGCGAGTGCTCGTACTGGGCCTGCATCCCGTCGAAGACGCTGCTGCGTCCGGGCGAGGCCGTCCAGGGGGCGCGCGACGCCGCGGCCAGCGCCGAGGTCGACGTCGCGGCCGCGCTCGCCTGGCGCGACTTCATGGTCTCCGACTGGTCCGACGCCGGCCAGGAGCGCTGGCTGGCCGACCATGGCATCGACCTGCTGCGCGGCAACGGCCGGCTCGCCGGTCCGGGCGTCGTCGAGGTCGACGGCGTGCGCCACACCGCCGACCACGTGGTCCTCGCCAACGGCGCCGATCCCGTGATGCCGCAGGTGCCGGGCCTGCGCGAGCTCGACGGTGTCTGGACGAGCCGCGAGGCGACCTCGATGAAGGCCGTGCCGCAGCGCCTCCTCATCCTCGGCGGCGGGCCGGTCGGAGCGGAGATGGCCCAGGTCGTGCGCCGGTTCGGCGGCGAGGCGGTCGTCGTCGACAGGGGCACGCACGTGCTCGCCCGGGAGCCGGCGCCGCTGGGCGAGGCACTCGGCGAGGCCCTCCGCCGCGAGAGCGTCGAGCTGGTCCTGTCGGCCAGCGCGGCCGCCGCGCGGCGCGCGGGCGGGGAGTACGTCCTCGCGCTCGACGACGGGCGCGAGCTGCGCGGCGACCGGCTGCTCGTCGCCACGGGCCGGCGTCCGCGGGTGCGCGATCTCGGCCTCGAGACCGTCGGCGTCGAGCCCGACCCGCATGGGGTCCCGGTCGACGAGCACCTGCGGGCGGCAGAGAAGCTGTGGGCGATCGGCGACGTCACCGGCATCTGGCCGCTGACCCACGTCGGCAAGTACGAGGGCGAGGTGGTCGCCGCCAACATCCTCGGCGAGCCGCGCAAGGCCAACTACGAGGCGGTGCCGCGCGTGGTCTACACCGACCCGCAGGCCGCTGCTGTGGGCGCGACCGCCGGCCGCTTCAGCGCCACCGTCCCTGTGTCGGAGCTCGCCAAGACGGCCACGTACACGCACGCCTACGCGAACGAGAACGGCTTTCTGACGCTCCTCAGCGACGGCGACCGACTGACCGGCGCCTACGCCCTCGGCCCCGAGGCAGGTGAGTGGCTGCAACAGGCCACGCTGGCGATCCGCGCCCACGTCCCGCTCACCGTCCTGGCCGACACGATCCAGCCGTTCCCGACCTTCTCGGAGATCTACGTCGAGGCGTTGAAGGCGCTCCGTCGCGCGATTGGGGCGGCATCGGGGGCGGCGCTTGGCGCGCGGCCGCCGATGGCCGCCGGTGCACATCATGCCCAGCACGGCGCTCACAGGCGCGGCCATTGACCTGGAAGGCGGCCAGCAGTTCGTCGTAGCCCGCGCCGCAACCTGAAAGGCGGTCCTCCCATGCGCTCCGATATCGCACCCGGCGGCACGTTCCCCGACTACGAGCTGCCCGATCACGAGAACGTCCCCCGCAAGCTCAGCGAGCTGCAGGGCGACGATCCCTTGATCCTCACACTCGCGCGCGGTCACTTCTGCCCGAAGGAGCACCAGCAGCACCTGCAACTTGCCGCCTTCTATCCGCAGATCGCCGTGGCGTACACGCGGATCGTCACGATCGCGACCGACGACCACCACACCCTGCAGGAGTTCCGCGCTTCGGTCGGCGCCCAGTGGCCCTTCCTCTCCGACCCCGGGCGCATCGTGCAGAAGGACCTCGACATCCAGGAGTACACCGACCCCGAGCACGACCCGATGATCCCGCACACGCTCGTGCTCAAGCCCGGGCTCGTCATCTCCAGCGTCTACAACGGCTACTGGTTCTGGGGACGCCCCTCGGTCGAGGACCTCCGCCGCGACCTGCGGGCCGTCACCCGCGAGGTCCGCCCCGACTGGGACTTGAGCACCTCGGGGCTGCGCAAGGCCTGGGAGGCGGGCGACCGCTCGCGCTTCCACGGCTGGGACAAGCAGGCCGCAAGCCCCCAGACCGAGCCCGGGGCGAAGAGGGCGGCCTGATGCCTGCCTTCCGACCAGGCATCCGGCTCGATTGACCGAGCAGCGCACCAGGTCGCCGGGCGTCGCGATCGTCACCGGCGCTTCGCAGGGGATCGGGGCCGGCGTCGCGGCCGCGTTCCGCGCAGCCGGCTATGCGGTGGTCGGCACGGCGCGCTCGATGCCCAGCCCCGACGATCACGACCTGCTTACGGTCTCGGGGGACATCGCTGATGCCGAGACCGCGCAGCGGGTGGTCGGGCTGGCTCTCGATCGGTTCGGACGGATCGACACCCTGGTGAACAACGCCGGGATCTTCATCGGCAAGCCGTTCACCGAGTACACCCAGGACGACTATGCCGCGATGATCGCCGTCAATCTGACCGGGTTCTTCCATATCACGCAGCGCGTCATACGACAGATGGTCGACCAGCGGCACGGACACATCGTCAATGTCACGACCAGCCTCGTCGATCACGCCAGGAGCGCCGACCCCGCCGCTCTCGCATCGTTGACCAAAGGCGGGCTCGACGCCGTCACCCGCTCGCTCGCCATCGAATACGCCGCGCACGGCGTGAGGGTGAACGCCGTATCCCTCGGAGTGATCAGGACGCAGATGCACGCCGACCCCGCCTCGTACAGGAGCCTGGCCGCCGTGCACCCCCTGGGCAGGATGGGCGAGATCGGCGATGTCGTCGACGGGATCATGTACCTCGAACGGGCGACGTTCGTCACCGGCGAGAGCTTGCATATCGACGGCGGCCAAGCCGCCGGGCACTGACGTCTCCACGGCCCGTGGAGGTCGCACAAGGGGCCGATCCGCGTCACCCGTGTCGGCGCCCTCACGCGGTCTTGTCGGGACCGTCGGCAAGCTGCGGCTGGCCTTGACGCCGCCGCTTGCCCAGTGGGCGCATGCCCCCCCTGCGACTGAGCCTGGAGGGCCCGACCACGGGACCGCTCTGGGTCGGCAACGGCACGCTCGGTGTCGATGTCGACCTCATCCACCACGAGGTGCTGCTCCAGCACAGTGCCGGCCGCAGCGAGCTCGTGCCGCTCGAGGCGGTCAGCGTCGCCACCTTCTACGCTCGTCGCAGAAGCCGCGGCTCAGCGCGCTGATCGGTCGGCACGGCGTGGGCAGGCGCCGCCGGTCGTCTACCTGCGTTTCGGCGCTGCCGCAACCGGCAAGGCAACCCGCATGGCAGACCACTCACTCGCGGGAGAAGAGATGGACGAGAAGCTGCGTGCCGAAGGCCCGGTGAGCAACGTCGTGCACGACCTGCTCCAGACCCTGAACGAAAAGATCGATGCCGCGACGCGCTACGGGCTGTACGTCGAAAACGCCGAGGCGGAGTCGTGCGCCGCCTGTGTCGCAATCTTCCGGCAGTGCGAGCGCCATGACCGCGACGACGTGGCCCGGCTGCTCGACCACCTCCGCGGGCACGTCTCGAGCGTGAGCGCCGGGGTCGACGCCTGGGCCAACGATCCGACGGTCGACGAGGAGGGCGCGCCGCCTCGGGGGCAGACCTCGGCGGAGCAGGCGGCCTGAGCGGGGCCCGCGGAGCGCAAGCGAGTATCTACCTCGGGAGGACTGATGGACTACACGCGGTTGGGGCGGTCGGGTCTGCAGGTATCGCGCATCGTGCTCGGCTGCATGGGCTTCGGCGACCCGAGCAGCGGCTGGCAGGGATGGACGATCGGCCTCGACGACGCGCGCCTGATCGTGCGGCAGGCGCTCGAAGCCGGCATCACCACCTTCGACACCGCCAACGTGTACTCGCGCGGCTCGAGCGAGGAGATCGTCGGTTCCCTGCTCGGCGAGCTTGCCCGGCGCGACGAGGTGGTGATCGCCACCAAGGTCTGGGGGCGGATGGGGCCGGGACCCAACGGCGGCGGGCTGTCGCGCGGCGCCATCCTCACCCAGATCGACCAGAGCCTGCGCCGTCTGAAGACCGACTACGTCGACCTCTACCAGATCCATCGCTCCGATCCGGAGACACCGATCGAGGAGACGCTCGCGGCGCTGGACGATCTCGTGCGCGCCGGCAAGGTGCGCTTCATCGGCGCCTCGTCGATGCCGACGTGGCGGTTTGCCCAGGCGCAGTTCCTCGCCGACCTGCACGGCTGGACCCGCTTCGCCTCGATGCAGGACCAGTACAACCTGCTGATGCGCGAAGAGGAACGCGAGATGCTGCCCTTCTGTGTCGATCAGGGGATCGGCGTGCTGCCGTGGAGCCCGCTCGCCCGCGGGTATCTGACGCGAGACTGGGGAACGACCACGAGCCGCAGCCAGAGCGACCCGTTCGGTCAGAAGATGTACCGCCAGACCGAGGACTCGGACCGGCTCATCGTCGATGCGGTCGGCGAGATCGCCGGCAAGCGCGGCGTGTCCCGGGCGCAGGTCGCCCTCGCCTGGCTGCTGCACCAGCCCGCGGTCACCGCGCCGATCGTCGGCGCGACGAAACCCGAACACCTTGCCGACGCCCTCGCGGCCGTCGATCTGCGCCTTGAAGACGCCGAGCGAGCGCGCCTCGAGGAGCACTACGTGCCACACGCGCCGGAAGGTTACTGAGGCCGGCCGGCGTGGAGGACTCCTCTTGACGCGCTCGTGCGGCTGGGGCAACCTCAGCGCATGGCCAAGACCGGCTGGGAGAGTCACTGGCATCGACACCCCGGGGTGCGCTCAGGCGACGAGCTGACGCTGGGCGAGCGCGCCGCCGACCGCATGCGCAACGTCATGGGGTCGTGGCGCTTCGTCTTCTCGTTCTTCGCGGTGATGATCGTCTGGGCGGTGGTCAATGTCTACGTCCTGCGCCACGTCACGCACCACAAGGCCTTCGACCCCTACCCCTTCATCCTGCTCAACCTCTTCCTCTCGATGCTGGCCGGGGTCCAGGCCGCCGCCCTGCTGATCGCCGCCAAGCGTGCCGACGCGATCTCCTCCGAGGTCGCGCTCCACACCGAGAAGAACACCGACGACCTCAGACGGCTCATGGACGAGAACACCGAGCTGACCCGCCAGGTCAAGGCCAACACCGACCTGTTGCACGACATCCACCGCCACCTCACCGGCCGCGGGTCTGGAGAGGTGTCGCCCGCCATCGACGAGACCGCGAAGACGCCCTAGCGTCGCGGGCGGCGGACGGCGGTGCCTCGTCGGCATGCGTCAGCTGTGCGCGAAGCCTCCGGCTTCGCGCTCGCCGAGCGGGACGCTCACGGGGTGCTTGGCGAAGTGTTCCAGGGCTCTCACGACGTCCTGCATCAGCAGCTCGGCCAGGTCGCGGCTGAAGCCGTGACGTACCAGGATGCGCTGGACGGCGAGGTCATGCCGTTCGGCCGGCATGGTGTAGGCCGGCACGAGCCAGCCCCGGATGCGCAGGCGGTCGGCGAGGTCGAACAGCGTGAAGCCGTGCTCGACGCCCTCGCGGAGCTTCCACGACACGGCCGGGATGCCACGGGCGGGGTCGCCGTTGAAGATGATCGCGAAGGGTCCGAGCGCGGCGATCTGCTCCGCCAGCCACATCGCGGTGTCGTGGCAGGCCTCGTGGATCTTGCGATACCCCTCACGGCCGAGGCGCAGGAACGTGTAGTACTGGGCGGCGACCTGACCGCCCGGCCGCGAGAAGTTCAGGGCGAAGGTCGGCATCTCGCCGCCCAGGTAGTTCACCGAGAAGATGAGGTCGGAGGGCAGATCGGCGGCGTCGCGCCAGACGACCCAGCCCACGCCGAGCGGCGCGAGGCCGAACTTGTGCCCCGAGGAGTTGATCGACTTCACTCGTGGCAGGCGGAAGTCCCAGAGAAGGTCGGGCGCCGTGAACGGCGCGAGAAAGCCGCCGCTGGCGGCGTCGACGTGCAGGGGCACGTCGAACCCCTTCTCGCGCTGGAGCGCGTCGAGCGCGTCGCTCACGGCCTTCACCGGCTCGTAGTCGCCGGTGAAGGTCACGCCCAGCGTGGGCACGACGCCGATCGTGTGCTCGTCGACCCGTGGGACGACCTCGTCGGACGTCATGATGAGGCGGTCACCCTGCATGGGGATCTCGCGCAGCTCGACGTCCCAGTAGCGCGCGAACTTGTGCCAGCAGATCTGGACCGGACCCGTGACCAGGTTGGGTCGGTCGGCGGGCTTGCCGGCGGCGCGCCGCCGTGCCCGCCACTGCCACAGCAGCGCCATGCCGCCGAGCATGGCCGCCTCGCTCGAGCCGGTCGTCGAGGTGCCCACCGTGTTCTCGGCCTGCGGCGCGTTCCACAGGTCGGCCACCATGTGGACGCAGCGCTCCTCGAGGACGGCCGTCTGCGGATACTCGTCGCGGTCGATCATGTTCTTGTCGATCGTCAGGTCCATGAGGTCGTGGACCTGCGGCTCAAGCCAGGTCTGACAGAAGGTCGCCAGGTTCTGCCGCGAGTTGCCGTCGAGCATGAGCTCGTCGGCGACCACCTGGAAGGCGTGCTCGGGCTCCTGCTCGGCGGGCGGCAACCTGAACTTCGGCAGAGCGACGCTCAGGTCGTTGGAGGCGTAGACCTCGTCCAGCAGCCGGGATCGCACGGAGTCTCGCTGGTGCAGCATGTCGGCGTCTCCTTTCGCTGGGGCTCTGCGCGGGACGAAGGGGCGTGTCTCGCGAGCGCCGCGCCGGCGGCTCGGAGCGGGTCGCTCGCGGGCAGCCTACCACCCGTCTCACGGCCCGGGCACGCAAGACGCCGGCCCCGGTACGAAGTGAGGAGACCTCGGGCGCGGCGAGCGGGACCGGCTGCCGGTCCCGCTCGCCGCATCTCTCTCAGTCCAGCACAGACAGCGTGAGCCGCGACGGGTCCGTGCCGCCCGTGGTCAGGGTCTGCTGGTTGGCCTCGCCCCTCGTGGCAAGCCACGGGTCTTCGCTGGTGCCCGGGTGCCACATGTACAGAGGGAAGTCGCTCGACGCGACGTGAAGCCGAAGGCTGTGGCCGGGCAGCAGGCGGTAGCCGGTGTGACTCATGGCGACGGTGATCGGTCGATCGAGCTCGGACGCCTGCACGAGCCGCTCGCCGCGCACCAGCATATGCGCGGCGCCGTCGGGCGCAACGTCGCACAGCTTGGCGAACACATGCAGCGACGGGCCGCTGGAGGCAACCGTGAGCGCGGCGCTCACCGGCCCCGCCAGGTCGAGCGGTTCGGCGACGGGCTCGCTCGTGAAGGTGAGCACGTCGCCACGCCCCTCGACGTCACGCTCGTCGGGCCATTCGGCCAGGAACGCGAACGGGTTCATGACGGTCGAGGGCACGAGGTCGGCGGGGTCGTGGACCCAGCGCGCGGCGCCGGCCGCTCCCGGCGCCGAGCGCGTCAGCGCGCCGCCTTCGGCGCCCGCCGTCGCCCTGCCCGCGGCGTCGAGATAGAGACGCAGCTCGCGCGTTCCCGGCGGCGGCCACGTCCGCGACCGGCGCCACTCGTCGTTGCCGAGGTACCACTCAGCCACGGGGATGGTGGACGGGTCGCTCTCGCCCTTGAGGAAGGCGTCGAAGAAGGCAAGGCCCGGTCCCAGGTAGACGGGCAGCATGCGGGCGAGCGCCTCCTCGTTGCTGTCGTGGTCGTCCTGGGCCGTCACCGGCACCTGCCGCAGGTGGTAGTTCTCGTGGTCGGTGGCGTCGGCCACCAGGTACTGGAGGTGGGCCAGCTTCGGACGGGCCAGCAGTGCCGTGTAGTCCTTGAACTGGTCGGGCGCGATGTTGTCGAACCAGCCGAAGGAGTGCAGCGCCGGGATACGGAGCTTGTCGAAGGGGTGGCCGCCCGGATACTGCGCGATCCCCTCGGGGCCGTTCAGCTTCACCATCGCGTCGAGCCCGGCGGACCGCTTGCCGATCGCGGCGAAGCCGTCGTCGAACGCCGCGGCCAGCGGTCTCTGGCTCCAGTCGACCTCGAAGAGGTAGATCAGCGGGTCGGCCCAGTAGTGCGCAAGGTAGTCGGCGCCGTAGAGCTGGACGACGCTGTCGCCGTACCACGACGAGAGCACCTTCAGGTCGGAGCTCGTCACGCGTGGGACGATCGCCTTGAGGGCGGGGTGACCGCTGGCGACGGCCGCCCACTGCGTGTAGCCGTAGTAGGAGTCGCCGAACATGCCGACGCGGCCGTCGCACCAGCTCTGGCCGGCCAGCCACTCGAGCGTGTCGTAGCCGTCGTCGACCTCGTGTGTGAAGGGCATGGTCTCGCCCTCGGAGCGGAACTTGCCGCGCACGTCCTGGACCACGAAGGCGTAGCCCCGCTCGGTGAAGAAGGGCGCGCACTGCGGCATGAACGTGTAGCGCCCGCACTTGTCGTAGGGCAGGCGCACGAGCACGGCGGGCAGCCGCCCCGGCCGGGCCGGCAGGTAGACGTCGGTGGCCAGGCGCACCCCGTCGCGCATGGGCACCATGGTCTGCTCGGCGGCCGGGTCGAGCGGCGCGGGCCGCAAGGTCTCCAGCAGGACGGTCATGACGTCTCCTTTGTTCGAGCAGACGGCTCCTCGGCGGCGCTGTCGGGCGTGTCGGCAAAGCGCGTGCGGACCGGCTTCCAGCCACGCCGCGGGACGGCGCGCAGGAGCGCCCTGGTGTAGGGGTGCTGGGGGTCGTCGAGCACCCGGTGGGTGGGGCCGCGCTCGACGATCTCACCGTGACGCATGACGACCACGTCGTCGCTCACCTGTCGCACGACGGCGAGATCGTGCGAGATGAAGAGATAGGTGACGCCGGTCTGCTCGCGGATCTCGGCCAGCAGGTTGAGCACCTGCGCCTGGACCGAGACGTCGAGCGAGGCCACGGCCTCGTCCAGGATCAGCACGCGCGGCTGCGACGCGAGCGCCCGGGCGATGGCGACGCGCTGCTGCTGCCCGCCCGAGAGCTCGTGGGGCAGCACGCCGGCGTGGCGTTCGTCGAGCCCCACCTGCAGAAGCAGCTCGTCGACGCGCGCCGCGCGCTGCGCGCGGTCGAGCCGGAAGTGCAGCCGCACGACCTCGTCGAGGCAGTCGTGGATGCGCTGGCGCCGGTCGAGCGACGAGAAGGGGTCCTGAAAGACGATCTGCACCTCGCGACCGAGGCGCCGCCGCTCGCGCGAGCCCGGCCGGCGGGCGCCGCGCTCCTGCCCGCCGACGAAGATGTGGCCGGCACTGGGCTGCTCGAGGCCGATGATCATGCGCGCCGTCGTCGTCTTGCCCGACCCCGACTCGCCGACGATCGCAAGCGCGCCGCCCGGCGCGACGGCAAACGACACGTCGCTCACCGCCACGACGTCGTCGCCGTGCGCTCCGCGGAAGACCTTGGTCAGCCCTTCGACACGGACGGCATGCTCTTCGTCGGGCGCGACGCCGCGCGCCTCGCCGCCCACCTGTCCGCCCGGCTCAGGCATCGCCGTCCCCGCGGGCCTCGGTCAAGCGACCACGCAGCTCCTCGGCCCGATGGCAGCGGACCCGTCCGCCGTCGAGCCCACGCAGCGCCGGCGCCTCGACCCGGCAGCGCTCCTCGACGAACGTGCAGCGCGAGGCGAAGGCGCAGCCATCCTCGACCTCGAAGGCCGAGAGCGGCCGTCCGGGGATCGCCCACAGGCGCTGCGTGCGCTGCGTCGGGCTGGGCCGTGAGGCCATCAGGCCGGCGGTGTAGGGGTGGCGGGCCTCCTCGTGCAGGCTGCCGGCGCGGCGGTCCTCGACGAGGAAGCCGGCGTACATCACGGCGATGCGATCGCAGACCGCGGCCGCCAGCTCCAGGTCGTGCGTCACGAAGATCATGCCGAGGCCGCGCTGGCGACGCTGCTCGTCGAGGATCGCCATCACCTCGGCCTGCGTCGTCACATCGAGCGAGGTCGTCGGCTCGTCGGCGAGCAGCAGGCGCGGCTTGATCGCGAGGGCGGCGGCGATCATCACGCGCTGCAGCAGGCCGCCGGACAGCTCGTGGGGATACTGAGACAGCCGCCGCTCGGCGTCGCCGATGCCGACGTCGCGCAGGATGCCGGCGACGAGGGCGCGCGCCTCGGCCGGCCGCATCTTGTCGTTGGTCACCAGGGCCTCGGTGAGGAAGTCGCCGATCTTGCGCACCGGATTGATGTGGGTCGTCGGGTCCTGGAAGATCATCGCCGCATCCGATGCCTGGAACCGGCGCTGGGCCTCACGGTCGAAGGCGAGCACGTCACGACCCTCGTAGAGGATCTCGCCGCGCACGGTCGACCCGCGCGGCAGCAGCCGCAGGATGGCCCGCACGGTCATCGACTTGCCGGCGCCCGACTCGCCCACCAGACCGAGCGCCTCGCCCGCGTCGAGGGCGACCGTCGTGTCGTGGATCACGGGCCGCAGCGACTCGCCGACCGGCAGCTCGACGTGGAGCTCCTTCATCTCCAGCAGCGCGCTCACGTGAGACAGCTCCCGGGCAACGGCGGTCCGCCGGGTGGCCGGCGCGGACCGTTCACGACGCGCGCACCGAGAAGCGGGTGGCCAGCCGGTCGCCCAGCAGGTTGAAGGCGATCACCGTCGCCACGATCATCAGACCGGCGTAGAGCGACTCCGCGGGATGACCGGTCAGGATCGACGCCTGCCCGTTCGAGACCATCAGGCCCCACTCCGGGGCAGGCGGTGCGACGCCGAGGCCGAGGTACGAGATCGCCGCGAGGTCGATCAGCGCGTAGCCGAAGCCCAGCGTGGCCTGCACCAGCACGAACGGCATGATGTTGGGCAGCAGGTGGCGCAGCGTGATCGCCCTGGTCGGCAGACCTTCGACGTAGCACGCCTGGATGTAAGGCAGGTTGCGCTCGCGCAGGGCTACGCTGCGCAGCACGCGGGCGTCGTAGGGCACGTAAGCGATCGATAGGGCGATCACCGGCGCCACGAGCCCGGGACCGAAGATGGCGACGGCGAGGATCGCGAAGATGAGGCCCGGGAAGGCGAAGAGGATGTCGAGGATGCGCGAGGTGATGGTGTCGAACCAGCCGCCCAGCCAGGCCGAGGCGATCGCCAGCGTCGTGCCCACGACTGTCTCGATCAGGACGATGAGGGCGGGCCCGAGCAGGCTCAGCCGCGCGCCCCAGATGAGGCGCGAGAGGAGGTCGCGGCCGAGCTCGTCGGTGCCGAGCAGATGCTGCGCCGTCGGACCTTCGTTCGAATGCAGGATGTTCAGCTGGTCGGGGCTGTGGGGCGAGATCCAGGGGGCGAGCAGCGCCACCCCCACGACGATCACGATGAAGGCGGCGCAGACGACCATGATCAGGTCGAGCCGGCGGCGGCGGCGCGTCTGTGCCACGGGCGGGGCTATCGCGACGTCACTTGCCACGACCACCCGATCCTGAGAGGCGCAACCGCGGGTCGAGCAGGCCGTTCACGAGGTCGACCACCGCGTTGGCGATGACGAACGTGGCCACGAGCAGCAGGGCGATGGCCTGGACGACGGCGAAGTCCTTCTGCGAGGCGGACTGGACGAGCAGCGAGCCGATGCCGTTCAGACCGAACGCCTCTTCGACGACGACCGCCCCGGCGATCAGGCCGGCGACCGTCAGGCCGGCGACCGTCGTGACCGGGATGAGCGCGTTGCGAAACACGTGGCGGCGCACGACGAGCGGCCAGGGGATGCCGCGGCTGCGCGCCGTCTCGACGTGGTCGCGGCCGAGCTCCTCGCGGACCGAGGCCTTGGTGATCTGGGTCACGTAGGCGACCCACGAGAAGGCGAGCGCGACGGCCGGCAGCGTCAGGTGCCAGAACCGGCCGACGAAGCCGCTGCCGGCGCCGAACACCGGGAACCAGCCCAGGTCGACGGCGAAGACGAGGATCAGGACGATGGCGGCCACGAAGGCCGGCGTCGCCATGCCGATCGCGGTGACCACCGTCACCACGCCGCCGAGCCGGCGCCGCAGCGCCGAGACGAGCCCGAGCGTGACGCCGATGCCCAGGATGAGGATCGACGCGTAGACGACGAGGAACACGGTGTTGCCGATGCGCGGCGCGAGCAGGCTCGTCACGCTCTGCCGGTACACGAACGACTGCCCCAGGTTGCCGTGCACGACCCCGGCCAGCCAGCGGCCGTAGCGCGTCCAGACGGGGTCGTTCAGGTGGTTCTCGACGCGGATCTGCTGCAGGACGGCCGGCGTGGCGTGCCCGCCGGCGAGCAGGGTCGCCGGATCGCCGGGGGCGAGGTAGAGCGCACCGAAGATGAGGAAGCTCGCGACGAACAGCGTCACGACGAGCGCGATGACGCGCTGGGTGATGAAGTGGGTCACGCCGATCGACCCGCCGCGAGCCTCACACCACCGCCTGTCGAGCCACCCTCCGGCCCGTCACTGCGTCCCGCCGATCATGGCGAGGCTCGGCAGGTAGATGTAGGCAAAGGACGCCGGCGCCCCGCTCAGGCGGTTGTTCATGAAGAGGATCTCGTCGTCGCTCGTCAACGGTACGACGAGCGTGTCGGCGGTGTAGATCTTCTGTGCGGCCACGATGAGCTGCGCCCGCTTGGTCGGGTCGAACGTCTGGCGCGCCAGGTCCAGGTCCTTCAGGACCGCGGGGTTGCTGTAGCCGATCCAGTTGAACAGCGCCGTGGGGCCCAGGAACAGGGACGTGTAGTCGAGGGGGTCGGGCACGTCGAGGAACCCGAGGGTCACCGCCATGTCGATGCCCTTGCGATACGAGGCGATGTAGAAGAAGTTCGAGATGTCCATCGGCTGCATGGGCTTGAGCGTGACCTTCAGACCGATCTCGCTGGCCGCCTGCTGCACGATGCTCCCCAGCTCGAGCTCGCGCTGGTCGGACGCCATCACGGCGAGCACCATCGGTGTGCTCGCGCCGGGCACGCCGGCCACGATCTTCTTGGCGGCGGCGATGTCGCTTGCGGTCCCGCCCCGCGGCAGGGCGTCGTAGGCCTGCTTGTAGACGGCGGTCGCGGCGGGGTCCCAGGCGGCGGGCGGCGTGACCGTGAGGTTGGCGATGGCGGCGCCGTTGTAGACCTTGGTCGCGATGGCCGCCCGGTCGATCGCCATCGAGAGCGCCCCGCGGATCGTCGGGTTCCCCATGGGGCCCTTCGGGTTCGAGATGGCGATCTCCGACAGCGAGAGGCTCGGGCCGAAGTAGACCTTGCCGTCGGAGGCGGACTTGAGCGCCGGGATGCTGGTCGGCGGGACCTCGTAGGCGCCGTCGATCTCACCGGACAGGAGGGCGCTGGTCAGCGTGCTCGTGTCGGTGATGAACTTCAGCGTGACCTTCTGCACCTTGGGCTGCAGGCTCGCGTCCCAGTAGTGGGGGTTGGCCGTGAGCACGATGTCGCTGCCCGACTTCCAGCTCGTCAGCTCGTACGGGCCGCTGCCCATGACGTTCATGCCCGAGCCGTACTTGCTCTCGCCGACCTTCTGCACGTAGGCCTTCTCGACGATACCGCCGCCGCTCGTGCTCATCTCCTTGTTGAAGAGCTCGTCGGGCTTGCTGAACGTGACGGTCACCTGCCACGGCCCCGTCTGCTTGATGGACTTCACATTGATGTAGAACGACATCCAGATGGAGGCGTTCTTCGGGTCCATGTTGCGCTGCAGGCTGAAGACGACGTCGGCGGGGGTCACCGGCTTGCCGTCCCAGAACGTCGCGTCGTTGCGGATCTGGTAGACCAGCTTCAGGGGCGTCACGTACTTCCACGACTCCGCGATCCCGGGGCCGAGCGTCTGCCAGTCGGGCGAGTAGCGCACGAGTGTGTCATGGAGCTGAGAGCTCACGAAACAGGGGCCGTAGTCGCCTGCCTTGAGCGGATCGAGCGTGGTCGGCTCGCCGTTGGGCAGGTCCCAGG
Source organism: uncultured Actinomycetes bacterium (assembly GCA_963767005.1). Lineage (GTDB taxonomy): Bacteria > Actinomycetota > Thermoleophilia > UBA2241 > UBA2241 > Bog-752. Next base: position 498,620 of record CAVYCN010000004.1, on the reverse strand, counting down.
TGATCTGCGCGACGGTGTGGGTGCCGGGCGGCGTGGTGCTCTGTATCGTCAGACCGGCGCCGGCGCCGCTCGTCGAGCCCGAGGTGGTCGACGACTTCGCGCCGCAAGCGGCGAGGGCGACCGCCAGGAGCACGATCGCGATCACAAGGACGAGGCCGGACGCGCGACGACGCGCGCCGGGGGCAACATGGCCCCCCCAACTCCATGTGCCCATGTCCCCTTCCCCCTGATTCGGTGGTTGCGGCCCGCCTACGTGCCACGACGGAGCCGCCTTCGTTCTTTCGAACGTTCGGTAGGGTGACTCGCCGCGAATCCTATGCTGGTCGGGGGGGATGTCAAGGATTGTCCTATCGAACGTTCGGTATATACTCCGTCAGCGATGACGCTGCTTGCGACCGGCGATCGGAGATGACCGTGGCACCCAGGGCACGACGCGACGGAGCCCCGGCCGGCAGGCGCGGCCCCGCCAAAGACGACGGGCCGCAGTCCCCCGGGGCCGCCGGCTCGCCTCTCATCAACCCCGTCGAACACATGAGCGACACGGCGCGCTCCATCCTCGAGGCGGCGCGCAAGCTCCTGCGGCGCGATGGCTTCGAGGCGCTGTCGGTGGGCGCCGTCGCCACGATGGCGGGCGAGCACAAGTCGACCGTCATCTACCACTTCGGCGACAAGGCCGGCCTGATCACGGCGCTGACCGACGCGATGCTGTTCGACCTGCGGCCCGAGGTCATCCCCTCCCTGGGGGCGCACGCAGGGTCCGAGGAGCGCTTGCGCTTCCTGCTCGACTTCCACGTGAAGGCCGCGCGCGACTCCGAGTACTGGCGCACCCTGTTCGACCTCATCCCGCACTTCGTCAGGGACCGTCGGCTGCACGCCCGCTTCGCCGCCCTCATGCACTCCTACTACGGCGAGGTCCTGCGCATCCTCGACCTCGAGGGCCTGCCGGCCGACGAGGCCGATGTCATCGCGTCGCTCATGCTCAGCGCGCTCGAGGGCTTCGCCCTGCAGCGCGAGCTGATGGGGCCGCGCGGCTTCGATCTCGCAGCCCGCTTCGAGCTCTGGCGCGAGGTGCTCACGCCCGTCGTCCAGCGCTGGTCCGACCAGGCGGCGGCCGCCCGGCGCGCCGCCGCCGACGACCGGTGAGCCGCTCGACGGGCGACGACGAGGCGAACCGGACTGCGAGCGCCGGAGCCGGCTCTGCCGCGCCGGCGGACCTCATCCTGCTGAACGGCGCGATCGTCTCGGCGGCGATCCCCGGCGAACGCGCCCACGCTCTGGCCGCCAGGGACGGTGTGATCGCGGCGATCGGCTCGGGCGCGGAGATCGAGCGTCTGCGCGGCCCCCGGACCGAGGTGATCGATCTCGCCGGACGCACTGTGCTGCCCGGCTTTGTCGACGCGCACGTCCACTTCTTCCTGACGGCCACGTCGTACCGGAGCGCCCAGCTCGACGACGTGCGGACCGTCGGCGAGGCGTGCCGCCGCATCGCCGAGCAGGCGGCGCGCACCACGGCCGGCGAGTGGGTCTACGGTTTCAACTACCCGACCTGGACGGTCGGCCGGCTGCCCTGCGCCGAGGAGCTCGACGCGGTGTCCGGAGACCATCCGGTCTACATCGCCGCCGACACCTTCCACTCGAGTGCGGCGAACTCGAGAGGGCTGGCGCTGCTGGCGCCGCCCGCCGGTCTCGACGGCGTCGAGACCGACCCGCTGACGGGTCGACCGACCGGCCACTTCGTGACCGACACGGCCCACTTCTGGACGGCGCGCAAGGCCTACGGCGCGCTGACGAAGGCCCGCCTCGAGCGACAGTATCGCGCGGCTGCCGAGCACGCCCTCGAGAAGGGGGTCACCACGCTGCACTGCCTCGACGGCCAGTTCATGGACGACGACCGCGACGTGCAAGCCCTCCTCGGCGTCGGCCCGACGCTCCCGCTGCACACCCTCGTCATGTACCAAACGATGGACGTCGAGCGCGTCGTGCACCTCGGCCTTCCAAGGATCGGCGGTTGTCTGACGATCGACGGCGCCGGGCCCGAGCGCACGGCCCTGTTCTACGAACCGTACAGCGACATGCCGAGCGTCTCCGGCGAGCTGTACATCCCCGAGGAGCGGGTCGACGCCTTCGTGCGCGAGGCGCACGACGCCGGGCTCCAGGTCGCCATGCACGCGATCGGCGACCGGGCCGTCGACACCCTGGTCGCGGCCTACGCCAGGGCCATGGCCGCCAACCCGCGCGCCGACTGCCGGCACCGCGTCGAGCACTTCCTCGTGCCGACCGATTGGGCCGTCGACCAGGCCGTCGAGCTCGGCCTCGCGCTGTCCATGCAGCCCGCCTTCTCGTGGACCTGCGACGTCGCCGGCGACAGCCTCTACGAGACCTTGTGGGGCCCCGAGCGGGCCCGCCGGGCCGAGCCCTTCCCCCGCCTCTGCGCCCTGGGGATCGTCGTCGCCGGCGGGTCGGACAGCCCGGTGTCGCCGATCGACCCGCTGCTCGGCATCCACAGCGCGGTCAACAACCCGAACCCGTGCCGCCGCGTGAGCGTGGACGAGGCCGTCAGGATGTTCACGGTAAACGGCGCCTGGGCCGGCCGCGAGGAGCACGTCCGGGGGAGCCTGGCCGTAGGCAAGGCGGCCGACGTCGTCGTGCTCGACGGCGACCCCTGGCTCGAACCCGCTGCCATCAAGGACATGCCGGTGTGTCTCACCGTCTCGGCGGGCGCGGTGAGACACGCCCGGCTTTGATCCAGGGAGCCCCCTGGGAAAGGAGGGAGCGCCGATGAACCTCGAGCATCGATACGCCCTGCTGCACGCCACCGTCATCGACGGGCTCGGCGGCGCCCCACGCGACGACATGGCCGTGCTGGTCGATGGCGGCGACATCGTCACCGTCGCCGGCATGCGCGAGTTCCGTGCGGAGGGCGACCTCCAGCAGCTCGATTGCAGCGGCCATTTCGTGTTGCCCGGCCTGATCGACGCCCACGTCCACCTGCCGGGCGGGCGCGGCGACATCGAAGAGCAGGAGCTCGGCGTCCTCATGGAGCCCAAGCTGGTGCGCGCCATCCGCTCCGTCGCCGAAGCGCAGGCCGTCCTCAAGCGCGGCTTCACGTCGGTGCGCGACATCTCCTGGAACGGCCTCTACCTCAAGCGTGTCTTTCGCGACGGCTCACTGCCGGGCCCGCGCGTGATCGCCTGCGGGCCCGGTCTCTGCCGCACCGGCGGCCACGGCGACGCCTATCAGTACGACGAGGAGTACGTCGTGCGCAATCACTTCTGGGCCGTGCTGGCCGATGGCCCCGACGAGATCCGCAAGTGGGTGCGGCGTCTGCTGCGCGAGGGCGCCGACGAGATCAAGATCTGGGCGAGCGGCGGCGGTAACTGGGCAAACGACCGCAACTGCGACCAGCACTACACTTTCGAGGAGATCACCACGGCCGTGAACGAGGCCCACATGCAGCGCGGCACGCTGGTGCTGTCGCACGCCGAGAACCGCGACGCCATCCGCGACTCCGTCAGCGCCGGCGTCGACACCATCGAGCACGGCGAGGACTTAGACGAGGAGCTGTGCCGCGAGATGGTGCGGCGGGGCACAATCCTCGTGCCCACCCTCGAGCTGCTCACCACCTGGTACACCGACTTCATGCCGGCCGACGGCGCGGTCGAGCACGTCCGGCCCGAGGTCTTCCTGCACCGTGACGTCGACGAGGTGCTCAGCGCCGACGCCGCCGCGGGTTATGCGCGCGCCGTGTTCGACAACTTCAGGATGGCCCGTGAGCTCGGCGTGAAGATCGCGCTCGGCTCCGACTCTGTCTACTCGCCGCTCACCCCGCACGGCGAGTACAGCGCGCGTGAGCTCAGGGCGATGGTCAAGGGCGGCATGACGCCGCTCGAGGCGATCACGGCCGCCACGAGCGTCGGCTCGCAGGCCCTCGGCATGGCGCACCGCATCGGCACGATCGAGCCGGGCAAGGCCGCCGACCTGCTGATCGTCACAAAGGACCCGACGGCCGACGCCGACGTCCTCTACGACGCCGCCAACATCCGCTGCATCATCGCCAACGGACGTCTGGCGGTCGACGAGGGGCGGCTCGCCTTCTAGGCGGCGAGCCGCGCGCCGCAGGCGCGCTCAGCTCGCCGCGCCGTCCGGCATGCCGACCCGCTCCCTCGCCGCCCGCCGGCGCAGGGTCAGCGCGCTCGCCAGCAGCAGCACGGCGCCGGCCGCCGACACCAGCATGCCCAGCCCCGGCGTCGGCACGCTCGAGCGGCCCAGCACGTACTGCTGCACCACCGACAGGCCCGCCGTGTCTGTCGTGAAGCGCGCGCTGGCGGGCAGGTAGACGAGCGCCCCGCCGACGGCACAAAGCGCGAGCGTCGCGAGCGGCGCGACCAGGCCGGCGAGAACCTCCCTGACCCGCCCCTTCGCGGCCGGCTGCCAGGCCGCTGCGCACAGCGCCGCAAGAGCGCAGGCAAGCGACAGCAGGCCGGGGGTCTCACTCCAGCCGCTCGTGGCGAAGCGCGATCCCGCCCCGGCCATGGCGTGCCAGTCGAGGCCCAGGCCCGCGGCGACGCCGAGGCAGCCGGCGACGGCGAGCAACAGGTGCCGGTCGGGCCGAACGCGGCGACGGATGGCCCGGATGGCGACGGTCGCGATCGCGAGGGCGAGGAATCCCATCAGCGCCGCCAGTGCCGTCAGGCGCCCCCCGGCGTGAGGCGACCTGCCGTTCACCGGCCGCAGCGAGTCCGCCACCTGCAGCAGCTCGCCGTGGCTCAGGTCGCCCTCGACCACGACCGACCGCCCCCAGTACTCGGCCTGCAGCCCCTCGCCCCAGTCGCCGGGCCAGGCGGTCGTGGCATCTGCCAGGCCCAGGGTCGTGGTCTCGGCCGGCCAGCCTGAGAGCGCGCCGCCGTGGAGTTGAAGCACCGGGCCCTGTAGCTGGGCCCAGTGGAAGACGTCGAAGCGCGAGTCCGTGCCGGCGTCGCTCTCGACGCTGAACATGCTCAGGCCCCGGCGGTAGATGAGCGTCGTCCAGCCGGGCCCCTCCGAGGGGCTCACGCCGACCTCAGCCAGACGGTAGCCGCTCGGCGCCCAGGCGGGCGCCAGAGCCCCGTCTTCAGCGCGCCGGCGCAGCTCGGACGGCGCGATATAGGAGATGTCCGTGATGTCGACGTTGTACTTGGTCAGATCCGGCGCGCCGGTCGCCGTAGCGGTGCCGTCGGGCGTGTAGCGGTAGTCCGGCCGCAGCACGAACCGCGCGGCGGCGACCGGCCCGTTGACCGCGGCGCCGACGATGTGGAAGGCGACGAACCGCGGGCCGCCCGCCGGCGATCCCGCGGCCCGCTGGAAGGACAGCACGACGCCATACGTCCGGTCGACCACGGCGCGCCAGACGGCTCCGCCGCCCAGGCGCATGACGACGAGCTGGGCCGGCCGCCCCGCGTAGCTCGTGTCGCTGACCGCGACGTCGGGGCTGCGATCGGCCAGGGCCGAGCGCACCTGCGTCGCCAGCGAGAGCACGATGCCGATCTCCGCTTGCCCAAGGTCGCGCACACCGGCGAACCCGTGCCAGGACTTGTAGCGGATGCCGAGGAAGCGACCGGTGAAGACGTCGTACATCCACTCCTTGATCTGCAGGCGGTGCGCCGTCTCATCGCTGACGCACACGCAACGCTCCGTAACCGAGCGCTGCAGCAACAGGTCGTCGCGACGCTGCGCCTTCTTTTGGGTGATCTGGGCCGCGGTCAAGCCCTTCGGGTGGGCCGGCAGCACGCGGCGCCAATAGGCCAGCTTCAGCCGGTATTCGTGGCGGATCTGCGCGACCTCGGCCGCGCCGACCGGCCCGTAGCGCACGTCGAGGTAGCTGTCGCCGTTCGCGCGGAGCACGATGCTCGCCGTTTGCAAGGGCGCGACGGCCTGATAGCCGGCGCCGAGCGACCGCTGGGCGGGCGTACCGTCGAAGACGATCGTACCCTGGAAGGTCTGCACGCGCGCGAGTCCCGCGTCCATCGCGGCGACGACGCGCATCGCCGCCGTCGCCGGCGCGGGCTGCGTCCCGCCCAGTCCCGGCACGCCGGTCAGCGCCAGGGCGACGACGAGCGCCGCCGCGGCGGCGGCTGTCGCAAGCAGGTAGCGGCGGCGCGACCCAACGCGCAGCACCCCGGAGAGGACCGCCGCCAGCCCGGCCTTCCGCCGGCCGGCGGCGTCTTCGTCGATGCGGCGCCACAGTCCCTCGGCGAAGCCGTCATCGAAGGGCGGCGCGCCGACATCGCGGCGCAGGGCCTCGGCCAGTCTCGGGTCGCGCTCGACCTTCATCGTTCCGTCACCCCCTGCCCTCTCACGCCGTGGTCACGCTCGGCCTCGTCGCCGATGCTCTCGACCCCACCGCAGCGCTCGACGCCGCCGCAGCGCTCGACCTCGTCGCCGAGCGCGCGTCGCAAGGCTCCGCGGGCCCGGCTCAAACGCGAGCAGACCGTGCCCGGCGAGACTGCCATGATCCGGGCGACCGTGCGGTAGTCGAGCCCTTCGCGGTCGATCAGAAGCACCGTGAGCCGCTGGGCCGCAGGCAGCGCCGCCAGGAGCCGCGCGAGCTCGGTGCGCCTGAGCGCCTCGTCGTCGGGCGCACGTGACACCGACGCTCGGAGGTCGGCGTCGCCGGTGATCTCGGGTCGCCGTGCACGCCGGCGCTCGTAGTCGACACAGGTCGTGTAAGCGATGCGGTAGAGCCAGGTGCCCACCGAGGCCCCACGGCGAAAACCCGGCAACGCGCGCCAGGCCTTGATGAAGGTGTCCTGGACGGCATCCTGGGCCAGGTGCCGGTCGTGGAGCTGGTGGTAGGCGAGCATGCGGAGCCGGTCCTGATAGCAGGCGACGATGGCGGCGAACGCCTCACGGTCGCGACGCTGGGCGGCGGCCACGGTCCGGTCGTCGACCTCGGTGGCGACCGGCATCGCCGCGCGCGACACGTCGGCGCGCTCCCGGTCGTCTCCTCGCGTCGCCTTTGAGGCGCCGTCACGAGCCCGGCCGCGCCGTCCCGTGAGGGCAAGCGGCGTCAGGGCGCGCGCAGGGTATGCGTTCGTCACGCCTGCGAGCCCATCCCCGATGAAAGACGCCCGACTCACCGCACCTCCTACGATACGTATCGGTCGATCGCGGTCATCGGTTAGACGCCGGGAGGCCACCGGTTCCATCCATCGGGGGTCTCCCGGTTCTCACTGGGCGTGACGCGGCCACGCTGGCCGGCCGGGACGTGGTGTGTCAGGCTTCGGGCCCCGAGCCTGCGGCCCCTCGGTCGGGGCCGCCGTTCGAGACGAAGGGGCAGCAAGGAGAAAGGGGTCGTGGACGGATCGCAGACAGTGGTCGTCCGCCGGGCCGAGGAGCGCGACGCGCCCGCCTTGCAGCGTCTGATCCACGAGACGATCGACGCCTGCTACACCGCCGCCTACCCACCCCGCGCCGTCGAGTTCTTCAAGACCTTCCACCGCGAGGAACAGATCGTCGAGCGGCTGCGGTCCGGCGCGACGCTGCTCGCCGAGGAGGGCGATCGGGCGATCGCCACCGGCAGCATCGTCGGCCACGAGATCCTCGGGGTGTTCGTGCTGCCTGCCAGCCAGGGACGCGGCTGGGGCAGGGCCATCATGGCCGAGCTCGAGGGCCTGGCCCGGGCGGACGGTCACGGCGAGGTGAGCCTGAGCGTCTCGTTGCCCTCGCGACGCTTCTACGAGACGCTCGGCTACGAGGTCGTGGAGGAGCGCTCCATCGACGTCGGCGAGGAGCAGCGCCTCGACTACTGGGAAGCGCGCAAGCCGCTCCCCCGGCCTCGACAGAGAAGGCCGACGTCCTATCATGTGAAGACGCCACGAAGCCGGGAGGGCCAGCGCGGTCGCCCCGGCGCGGACCCGGAGGGCAGCGGCACGTCCCTTACCGCCGACAGAGACGCAGACCGGCCGGACGGCGCACACAGCACGGCCGGACAGCTCGCGAACGACCTCAGCGCCGCGGACGTCCTCGAGGCCTTTCCCTTCTACGTGATGCTCGTCGACGACCGGCACCGCATCGTGCAGGCGAACGCCGCCGTGCGGGGCCAGCTCGGGCTGACGCCGGAGGAGGTCGTCGGCCAGTACTGTCCGCGCGCCATCCACGGCTGCGACGGGCCCTGGTACGGGTGCCCGCTCGAAGAGGCCACCGCCACGGACGAGGCGGTCGAGCGCGAGGTCCGCGACCACGCCACGGGCCGCTGGGTCCGATCGGCGATCTACCCGACCGGCAGGCTGACCGCCGACGGGCACCGTGTCTACTTTCACGCCGTCTCCGACATCACCGCGGCGAAGGAGACCGAGGAGCAGCTGCGGGCCTCACAGGAGCAGCTCCGTGAGCTCTCCCGCTTTCTCGAGTCGGTCCGTGAGACCGAGAGGACGAGGCTGGCGCGCGAGATCCACGACGAGCTCGGCCAGAGCCTCACCGCGCTCAAGATCGACCTTTCGTGGATCGCGAAGCGTCTGGACGCCGACGAGCGCGCGCTGCTCGACAAGACCGCGGCCCTGACCGAGCTGGTCGACGGCGCCCTCCAGACGGTGAAGCGCATCGCCACCGAGCTGCGGCCCGCGGTGCTCGACGACCTGGGCCTGGCCGACGCTCTCGAATGGCAGACGCAGGAGGTCGCCCGGCACGCCGACCTCGCCTTCAGCTTCAGCGCCCGTCCGCGGCCGCTGACCCTGGAGCGAGAGCGCTCCACGGCCGTCTTTCGCATCTGCCAGGAGGCGCTGACCAACGTCATCCGCCACGCCCACGCCACCAGGGTCAGCGTCCGGCTGACGAGGCGCGCGGACACCGTCTCCCTGAGGGTCGAAGACGACGGCGTCGGCATCGGCGCAGACCAGGCCGCCGACTCGTACGCGCTCGGGCTGCTGGGCATGCGCGAGCGCGCCCGCCCGTGGGGCGGCACGGTCGAGATCAGCGGCGTCGCGGGCAAGGGGACGGTGGTCACCGTCACCATCCCGCTCGACCCGCCCGAGGCGCCGGCATGCTGAGGATCCTGATCGCCGACGACCACCCGATCGTGCGTCGCGGGCTCAAGCAGATCATCGAGGAGGCGCCCGACCTGGTCGTGGCCGGCGAGGCCGGCGACGGCGTCGAAGCCCTCGCCAGGGCCCGCAGCGACGCGTTCGACGTCGTCCTGCTCGACATCACGATGCCGGTGAAGAGCGGCATCGACGCGCTCACCCAGCTCAAGCGCGAGCGGCCCCGGCTGCCCGTGCTCATGCTGAGCATGCACCCCGAGGAGCAGTACGCCGTGCGCGCCCTGCGCGCGGGGGCGTCCGGTTACCTCGCCAAGGACAGCGCGCCCGAGGAGCTGGTCGCCGCCATCCGCAAGGTCTCGCGGGGCGGCAGGTACGTGAGCGCGTCGCTCGCCGAGCACCTCGCCTCGCTCGTGCTGCGCGAGGACGAGCAGCCGGCCCACGACACGCTCTCGGACCGCGAGTACCAGGTCATGTGCCTGCTCGCCTCGGGCGAGACGGTGTCCGAGATCGCCCGCGAGCTCGCGCTCAGCGTCAAGACGGTGAGCACGTATCGCGCCCGCGTCCTCGACAAGCTGCAGCTGCGCAACAACGCCGAGCTCATGCGCTACGCCGCCGACAACCGTCTCCTCGAGTAGCTCGGCGCGGTGGCGAGGTGTGCGCGCTGCGCCTGTAGGACAGACGCCGACCGTCCGGCGTCGCGCGTCCTACACAACAACGAGACGCCCTCCGATTCTCAAGGACCCCCACGCCGTCCTAGGCTCAAAGCCGAGCAGTGAACCTGAGGCCGCGCCGCGGTCACAAGAGGAGGGATCGAGATGACCCGTAGGACAATCGACAACGTCGTGAGCTCGGCCGGACTGGTCGTCGCCATCGTTCTCCTCGCGGCCGGCGGGCTGCTCGTGTGGGGCCACAGCTTCATCGGCAACCAGGTCCACAACCAGCTCGCGATGCAGAAGATCTACTTCCCGCCGAAGGGCAGCTCCGCGACCGCGGGCCCGCAGTTCGCCGCCATGCGGCGGTACGCCGGCCAGCAGCTCGTCACGGGCGCCCAGGCGGAGACCTACGCCGACCACTTCATCGCCGTGCATCTCTCCGAGGTCGCCGGCGGCAAGACCTACTCGCAGGTCAGCAGCGCGGCGTTGGCCGATCCGACCAACACCACGCTCAAGACCCAAGAGGCGACCCTCTTCCAGGGCACGACCCTGCGCGGCATGTTGCTGAACGCCTACGCCTTCTCCAAGGTGGCCCAGATCGCCGGCATCGCGTCCTACGTGATGTTCGTCGGAGCGGCCATCCTGCTGGTCCTCGCGGGACTGGGCTTCGTCCACGCCCGCCGTGTCGCGGCCGCGGTAGCGACCGCCGGCGCCGTGCTGACCCAGCGCGAGGCACGCGTCGAGGCCGCCTCGGCCGTCTGACCCTCCGACCGTTCCGCCCCACGAAGCGGTGGGGCGGGCGGCGCTCACGCGCCGCCCGCCCCACCGCTTCTTCGCTCTTTCCTTGAGCCTGGGCGCGCCCGTGTCGATACAGACGGGAGGACCGGCTCGCTCTTGTGCTTCCGGGAGATCGTCCGCCGCAGCGGCGGCGTGAGATCCCCGGCCCGCGAGCCCGAACCCGTGGCAGGAGCCGCAGTGCCAGAGCCATCACCGCCCGGGCCGGGCGACGGTCTCGCCCGGCAGCAGCCCGACCCGGCCAGCCGGCCCGGCCCCGCATGGCCCGCGCCCGCCACCGACACCTCGCAGTGGCGCGAGCCCGGCTCGCCCAGCGCCCCGCCCTGGGCCGCCGACTGGCGGCCGGTCGCCGTCCGGGTCCCGATCCAGCGACGCCCGGCGCGCAGCCCGGCCTGGTTGCTCGCCGCGATCTGCGTCACGGCGGCCGTCGCCACGCTCGGCCTCGGGGCGCACTGGTGGGCCGACGCGGTCGGCCGGACGCAGACCGGGGCCGGCACCCTCTCCGCCGACAGCACCGGCCTGGTCACGAGCATGGTCGACCCCACGGTCGTCGACATCACGGCCACGCTGGCCTATCAGGCGGACACCGAGGCCGAGGGAACCGGCATCGTGCTGAGCCCGGACGGCCTCGTGCTGACCAACAACCACGTGATCGCCGGCGCCGGGACCATCCACGCGCTCGACGTCGGCACCGGACAGCAGTTCACGGCCACCGTGGTCGGCTACGACCGCAGCCACGACCTGGCGCTGCTGCAGCTCGAGGGAGCGGCCGGCCTGCCCGCGGCCCGGCTCGGCGACTCGTCCAAGCTCAGGCTCAGCGACGCGGTCGTGGCCATCGGCAACGCCGGCGGCAAGGGCGGCACCCCGAGCGCCGCCGCCGGGACCGTGGTGGCACTCGAGGAGCGCATCGAGTCGACCGACGTCTACGACAACACGTCGGAGCGGCTGGACCACATGATCGCGACCGATGCCGACATCGAGCCGGGCGACTCCGGCGGCCCACTCGTGGACCGGCACGGGCGCGTCATCGGCATCGACACCGCCGGCTCGCGGAAATCGTTGAGCTTCCTGAAGAAGAGGGGCTTCGCTATCCCCATCGACGCCGCCATGGCGGAGGTCAGGCTCATCCAGGCGGGGCACGGCTCCGACACGGTCCACGTCGGCCAGACCGCGTTCCTGGGCATCCAGGTCGGCGCCGCCCGCGGCCACGGCCTCGCCGTCAAGGGCGTCCTCGATGACACGCCGGCCGCGCAGGCGGGCATCACGTCCGGCGACCTCATCGTCGCGCTCGACGGCCGGACGCTCGACTCGCCCGAGGCCCTGAGCGCCGTGCTCTGCCGCCACGTGCCGGGCGACGCCGTGCAGATGGTCTGGGACGACGAGTCGGGGACACAGCACTCGAGCGTCGTCCAGTTCGCCGCGGGGCCGCCCGCCTGAGCCCTGGCGGCCGCCCGCGCCTACGCCGGCGTCGCGTTGTTCGCCAGGGGCCTGCGCAAAGGAGCCTTGGCGTGCGAAGGCCTGAGCGATCCCGGCCGCATGAACACGCTGCCGTGGCGCCCGGCGACCACCGCCTTGTGCAACGCGCTGCCGGCGCAGAGCTGCTTGAACGACAGGAACCAGACCGTCCAGCCGTTGTCCCAGACGCCGCCCCGCGGGCTGCCCTGGACCGTGACCGGGTCGCCCGGCACCTCGAGCTCGTAGTACGTCTGGGCGGCCTGAGGTGACAGGTTGACGCAGCCGTGGCTCACGTTGGTGAAGCCCTGCTCACCGACCGACCAGTAGGCGTCGTGCAGGTAGTCGCCGCTCCACGTGAAGCGCACCGACCAGGGCACCAGCATGTCGTAGCCCGGACCCTTCATCTCGACCGGGTTGCCCTTGTCGATCGTCAGATAGGTGCCGTTCGGGGTGTCGTCGCCGGGCCGACCCGAGCTCATCGCCCAGTCGGCGAAGAGACGATGCCCGCGGTAGACCCGGCAGCGGTGGGTCTGCGTGTTCGCCACGACGATCAGCGCTTCGCCGACCCGAAAGCTCTGGGTCAGGTCGTGCGCCCCGTAGACGCCCGGCGAGACCTCGACGCCGTTCAGCCGGGCGGTGAGACGCACCGCCGTGCCCGCCGGCCAGTAGTCGCGCGGACGGAAGTAGAGCGTGGCGTCCCCGTCCCAGTACCAGGCGCCCACCACTCGCCGCGACGTGCGTAGCTCGAGTGAGCGCTCCACCGCCTGCCGGTCCGTGATGGGCCGGTCGAAGGTCAGCATGATCGGCATCCCGACCCCGTACGTGCCGCCGGCGGCCTCGAAGATCTCGGCCGAGGCGGTCTGTGACGGCACGAGTGTGCGGAACCAGGTGCGCTGCGTGACCGTCCGACCGGCGGCGTCGACGGCCCTCGCCCACACGGCGTAGCGCGCGTCGATATGGAGCGGGGTGCTGCTACGCCAGAGCGTGCCGGCGGCGTTCAGGGTGCCGCTGACCGGTGCGCCACCGGTCGTCGCCACCACGCGCACGATGTGGCCGTGGCGCACGCGCACGGTGATCGGCCGGCCGGGCGCGACGCGGCGCGCACCGAGGGTCGGTCTGATGACGACGCTGGCGCTGGGCACCGGGCTCGGGCTCGGCGACGCCGGGCCACCGGCCGCGGCGCCGCTGCAGCCGGCGAGCAGGGCGACGGCCAGCAGGCCGCACGCCATGATCACGGCCAGAAAGGCCGCCTCCCCGGACAGGGGCTTGCGCTGCGCAGCGAGTGGCCTCAAGGATGCACCTGCCGTCTCAGATCGACCGCGTGGACTGCTCCGGGGTTCGCCGTCGACGCCTCCACGCCTTCCTTTGTGCCCGTGTGCGACACGCTCGCACACCGCCGTGGACCGCACCTGACTCCCGCCAAGGCAAGACACGGCGCGGCGAGTGGGACCCGGGGCCGCATCGCCTCGCTCGCCGCCACGATTCTTAGCGGTGTAGTATGGCCCGCGGACCGGCCCCGATGCAGGAGTGCCCATGCGCCACGTCTCACCCATCCACCGTGCCGTCGCCGCGCTGGCGGCCTGCGCCGTCGCCGCCTGCGCCTTCGCGGCCTGCGGTTCCGGGTCCTCGAGCGCCGGAGGTACGTCGACCACACCGGCGCCGAGCGGTTCCGGCGGCGCCACACCCACGGCCTCAAGCAGCCCGACCAAGGCTCTTGCGACGTCGATGACCGTCGTCACACGCGCCGAGGCGGGTGCCGCGCTGGGCCAGACGGTCAAGCCACCGGTCCTCGGCCACGCGACCGTCGAAGGCGGCGTCGCCGCCGTCTTCTACGGACCCCATGCGCCCTCGGGCGCAAGCGCCGACGTGCCGGTCAACGACAGCGTCCGGGTCGTCCTGGTCACCGGCCCCGACGCGCTCAAGTTCTTCCAGGACTACCGCGGCAAGGTGAAGGCGCAGGCGATCGGCGGCCTCGGCGACAAGGCCTACTGGGACGGCTACGCGTCGCTCAGCGTGCTCGAGGGCGACGAGTACCTGAGAATCGCCGTGATCGGCGTGAAGAACGTGCTGGGCGCCGAGAAGCGGCTCGCGACCGACGCCCTGCCCCGTATGTGACCGACTCGAGGAGACCGACATGAGACACCGCTACATCGCGCTCGCCATCCTCGCCGTCGCGGCGTCGTGGCTCGCTCTTCCCACGGCAGCCCTCGCCACAACGCGCCCCCACGTCAGCCTCACCGCCAGCCCGCACACCGTGGCGATCGGCGGCTCGATCCACCTGTCGGGCAGCGTCTCTCATGCGAGCTCCAGGTCGAAGTCCGTCGTGATCCTCAAGAACGTCGGCGGCTCGTGGCGCAAGCTGACGACCGCCAAGCTGTCGTCGTCGCACCGCTTCAGCGTGTCCGTGACGCTCGGCGCCGGCACGTGGCGCCTCGAAGCCGAGTACCGCGTGGGGTCGACCAAAGTGACGAGCAAGGGGGTCAAGCTGTACGTGCGCACCTGGACGCACGTCGCCTGCGGCTGGGCGCACACCGTCGCGCTGCGCAGCGACGGCAGCTTGTGGGCCTGGGGCGACCATGACCGGGGCCAGCTCGGCCTCGGCGCGATCACGGCCGACCGCGACAGCCCTGCCGAGGTCGACGCCGGCACCACCTGGCAGGCGGTCTCGTGCGGCTACGACTTCACCGTGGCCATCAGGTCGGACGGCACCCTGTGGGCCTGGGGCGACAACGACACCGGCGAGCTCGGCCTGGGCGACGAGACCCAGAAGGACAGCCCGACCGAGGTCGAGCCCGGCACCACCTGGCAGGCGGTCTCGTGCGGCTACGACGACACGGTGGCCGTGCGCAGCGACGGCACGCTGTGGGGCTGGGGCGGCGACTCCGACGGCGAGCTCGGCCTGGGCGGCACCTCGCTGAAGGACAGCCCGACCCAGATCGGCACGGACGCCGCCTGGGCCGCGGTCTCGTGCGGTTACGGCTACACCATGGCGCTCCAGACGGACGGGAGCCTCTGGGGCGCCGGTGACAACATGGACGGCGAGCTCGGGCTCGGCGCGACCGACGAAGTCGACACCTTCACGGCCATCGCCACAGGGCAGACCTGGAAGGGTGTCTCGACGTCGGGCACCGACTGGTACACGACGGCGGTGCGCAGCGACGGCACGCTGTGGGGCTGCGGCCACAACGACGAGTACCAGCTCGGCCTGGGCAACGACGCCAGCGACCCCCACACGCTGACCCAGATAGGCAGCGCCGGCACCTGGACGGCGAGCTCGTGCGGCTACAACTTCACCCTGGGCGTGCGCGCCGACGGCACGCTGTGGGCCTGGGGGTCCGCCTCCGCGGGCGAGCTGGGGCTCGGCACGGCGAGCGAGGCCGAGACGCCTGCCCAGGTCGGCGGCGCCACGACCTGGAAGTCGGTCTCGTGCGGTCTCGAGCAGACCCTGGCGATCAGGAGCGACGGCACGCTGTGGGCCTGGGGCGACGGCTTGTTCGGCTCGCTGGGGATCGGCAACTGGGTCGACAAGGACGTGCCGACCGAGGTGAAGTAGGCAGGAGACGACGGCGCGCATGGTGGTTCGACAGGCGCGCAGGTCAAGGATCGCATCGTCTGTTCCGACAATTGCCGTACCAAGACACGGACGGAGCGACGATGGGGCGGCTGGAGCGCCACGAAGACTACTTCCTGGACGGCGACGTCGATCTGCTCGACCTGAGCGGCGCGCCGTCGGAGCGCACCGGGCAGAGCCGGGTGATCAGCGCGCAGTTCGAGAAGATCCTCGACGCCCTGCCGTTCTACGTGCTGCTCATCGATACCCGCCACACGATCCAGTTTGCCAATCTCGCCTTCCGTCAGATGCATGGGGTCACGCTCCAGGAGCTCGAGGGCAAGTACTGCCCCAAGTTCGTGCACGGGCTGAGCCACAACTACCCCGGCTGCCCGGTCGAGGACGCCATCAAGGGCGGTCCGACCGAGAAGGAGTTCTTCGCGGAGGAGCACGGCCGCTGGCTGCTCACGACGGCGTACCCGACGGGGGCGAAGACGGCGGAGGGCCTCGACCTCTACTTCCACACCACGCGCGACATCACCGCGCAGAAGGAAGCCCGGGTGGCGCTCGAAGCGAGCGAGACCAGGTACCGGCGTCTGTTCGACCAGCTCGAGGACGCCGTCTTTGTCATGTCGCCCGACGGCCTTCTGCAGGACCTGAACCCGGCCGGCCTCGAGCTTCTGCAGATCCGCTCGCGCGACGAGATGCTCCGCCTCAACCTCCTCGACGATCTCAGCGTGATCGACTCGGATTGGGGGCCGTTCATCGACGCCCTGAAGACGCGGGGTCGCGTGGTCGACCACGAGGTCTCGTTCAGGCGACCCGACGGCACGATCGTGATCACCTCGATCAACGCGAGCATGGAGCACGGGGGGCCCGCCGACGGCCGGGTGATCCGCGGCATCATGCGCGACCTCACCCGCGACCGCGAGCTCGAGCGGCGCTCGATCGTCGACGAGATGACCACCCTCTACAACCACGCATTCCTGAGGAGCTACCTGCTCACGCAGGTGCGGCACGCGAGGGCAGGCCGCTGCGAGGAGCTGTCGCTGCTGTTCCTCGACATCGACGACTTCAAGGCCTACAACGACGCCTTCGGCCACCAGGAGGGCGACTACGTGCTGCGCAAGGTCGGTGAGGCGATCAAGACGGCGCTGCGCGGCGAAGACGTGGCGGCCAGGTACGGCGGCGAGGAGTTCGTGGTGGTGGTGAGCTGCGGGTTCGACGACGCGGTCAGGCTGGCGGAACGTATCCGCTCGACGGTCGAGGACCTCTGCTCCACGTTCGCCGACAGCCGTATCCGGCGCAGCGTGACCGCGTCGGTCGGCGTGGCGAACCTGGGATGCGACGCCGACGCCGCCGAGAAACTCGTCCGGGTCGCCGATCGGCGCATGTACGAGGCCAAGAAGCGCGGCAAGAACCTGGTCTGCGCCGACGACGGTCCCGCCCAGTCCCGCAAAGCGACGCGCGCGAGGAAGACCAACACGGATTGACAGCCAACCTCTTTCGGTAGACACTGTCATAACTTAGACGATGCCGAAAGGAGGTAGCTGCTATGTCATTCCTTGGTGCCCGTCGCTGGTGGGCCCTCGGCGCGATCACCCTCGCGGTCCTCGCCGTCGGTCTCGACGTGACCGTCCTCAGCCTCGCCCTGCCGACGCTCGCCGCTGCGCTCAAGGCGACCGAGTCCGACCTGCAGTGGTTCTCCTCCGGCTATGCCCTGGTGCTCGCCGCCGCCATGCTGCCGGCCGGTCTCCTCGGCGACCGGTACGGCCGCAAGAAGGTGCTGCTCGTTTCGCTGGCCCTCTTCGCCGTCGGCTCGCTCGCCTGTGCCGAGTCGCGCACCGCCACGGAGTTCCTGATCGCGCGCCTCGCCCTGGGCCTCGCCGGCGCCGGTGTCATCGTCATGGCCATCTCGGCGCTCGCCGTCCTCTTCAGCGAGGAGGAGCGCCCCCGCGCGGTCGCCGTCTGGGGCGCCGCCAACTTCCTCGCTTTCCCCATCGGCCCGATCCTCGGTGGCTGGCTGCTCACGCATTTCTGGTGGGGCTGGGTGTTCCTGCTGAACGTGCCGGTCGCCGCCGTCGGCTCTTGCGCCGTGGTCGCCCTCGTCCCCGAGACGCGCGCGCAGACGCGCCCCGGCATCGACTGGCTGGGCGTGCTCACGTCGAGCGGCGGCCTGGCCGTCGTGACCTATGGGCTGATCGAGGCCGGCCAGGCCGGCTGGAGTGACCTCACGGCCCTCGTTGCCATCGCCGCCGGCCTGGTCGTGCTCGCCGGCTTCTTCGTTTGGGAGCGCCGGCTCGCGACCCGCCCCGGCGGTCAGCCGCTCGTCGACCCGGCGCTCTTCTCGTCGGCGTCGTTCACCTGGGGCGTGATCCTCATGACCATCATGACGCTGGCCATGATCGGCATCATGTTCACCATGCCGCAGTACTTCCGGGCCGTCCTCGGCCTCACGGCACAGGGCTCCGGCCTGCGCCTGCTGAGCCTCGTGGCCGGCCTGCTCGTCGGCGCCGTGCCGGCCGCCCGCCTGACGCGTCGCGTCGGCGCCAAGCTCACCGCCGCCACCGGCTTCGTGGTACTGGCCTGTGGCCTCGGCCTCGGCAGCCGCACATCCCTGGGCTCGCACGACGGCTTCGTCGCGCTCTGGATGGCAATCGCCGGGGCCGGCGTCGGCATCACGCTGCTGACCACAGCGTCGGCGGCCTTGTCGGAGCTGTCGGCCGACCGAGCCGGCATCGGCTCGGGCGTGCTCCAGGCGCTCAAGAACGTCGGCGCGCCGTTCGGCGTCGCCGTGCTGGGCAGCGTGCTGAGCTCCGTCTACCGCGGCCACCTCGACCTGACCGGCGTGCCCGGCCCGGCCGCCGACGCCGTGCGCGGCAGCGTCTTCGCCGGCCTGGCCGTCGCCGACGAGCTCAAGGCGCCGGCGCTCGCGCATTCCGTGCGCCACGCCTTCGTCGCCGGGGTCGATGCCTCGTTGCTGGCGTCGGCCGTCTTCGCCCTTCTGGGCGTGGCGCTGGCGCTGGCCTTCATGCCGGGACTCGGCCGGAACCGGCACAGCGCCGTGCGGACGGCCTCACCCGACCAGGACGCACCCGCCGGCCTGACCACACCCGCGCCCGCCGGGCAAGAATAGGCCGGCTTCCCTATCGACGTCGGGAACCGCCCCGGTCGATAGCCGTCGTAAAGGGATTGCGGGCTCCCAGCCAGAAGTGACGGCTGGGGATGGGCTGGCGCGCACGATGCGCGCAGCGCTCGAGGGAGCATGGCGGCGCGGCCCACGCATCCCAGGCACCAAGGCGGCTGGGCGCCGCCGTCGCGACAGGGAGGGATCATCATGCAGTCACCATCGAGGACGTGCAGGTCGACACGTCTTGCGGCCAGGGCCTTACCGCTCGCGCTGCTTGCGTTGTGCCTGCTGCTGTTCTTCCCGAGCAGCGCCTTCGCGCTGTTCACCAACGGCGGCTTCGAGAACGGTGACTTCACCGGCTGGACCACCACCACCTTCCTCAACCCCGGCTTGAGCGGCTCGCAGCCGTTCACGGGCGCGAGCATCCAGAAGAACGCGGGCGGCTACAACTACACGTACATCCGCGGGCCGTACGCCGAGATGAGCCAGACCGACGCCAACACGGGCGGCGTCCTGCACTTCCCCTTGTCCGGCCAGTACTGCGCCGTCGTCAACTACCAGGGCGCCAGCAACAACGGCAACACGCTCACGCAGACCGCGACGGTGGGATCGAGTGACATCAAGGCCGACGGCAAGGTGCACGTCCAGTTCGCCTGGGCGGCGGTGGTGCAGAACCCCAGCCACCCGGCTAACGAGCAGCCATACGTCTACGTCCACGTGCGCGACACGACGACGAGCACCGACCTCTACTCGTCGTTCATCTTCTCCGGCTCGGGCTCGATCTGGAACACCTACCAGACCAGCCCCACGCCCGTTCAGTACACCAACTGGCAGACGATCGACCTGGCCCCCGGGACCATCTCGGTCGGTGACTCGATCGAGCTCGACGTCACGGCTGCCGGCTGCAGCCAGGGCGGTCACTGGGGCTACGTCTACGTCGACCACTTCGGCTCGTTCCAGCCCCTCACGCCGACCGTCACGGTCGCCAACAAGCCGTACGACGGCACGACCGCGGCGACCATCACCGGCAGCTCCGTGGCCGGCGTACAGGGCAGCGACGACGTCACCCTGAACACCTCGGGCGCGACGGCCACGTTCGACACGGCCGCGCCCGGCACCGGCAAGACCGTGACGGTCCAGGGCCTGGCTCTGAGCGGCACCGACGCCGACAAGTACATCCTCGACTCGAACACGGCCACGACTCAGGCCGACGTCATCGGCGCCACCACGGTCACCGCCACGGCGGGGGCCTCCGACCTCAAGCCGGGCGCGACGACGACCGTGACGGCCACGGCGACCGATGGCTCGGGCAACCCGCTCGCCGGCGAGCTGATCACCTTCAGCGCGACCGATGGGACCGTGAGCCCGACGAGCGCGCTCACCGACGCCAGCGGACATGCCACCACGACCTTCACGGCGGGCTCGACCGACGGCACCGCGACGATCACCGCGACCAACTACGGCAGCGTTCGAGGCGCGACGAGTCTCTACGTCGACGGGACCGCCCCGACCACGTCCGCGAGCAACACGGCGGCCACGGCGACCAGTGGCTGGGTGGACCAAGGCGTCCTCGTGACGCTGACGCCCAGCGACAACAGCACGGACGGCTGCACCACGTACTACGAGCTCGATGGCGCGAGCAGCCCGACCCTCTACACAGGTCCGATCCCGGTGAGCACCCAGGGGTCGCATCCCCTCGTGTTCTGGTCCGTCGATGCGGCGGGCAACGTCGAGACCCACGAGCAGCGCTACGTCAATATCGACCTTACCGACCCGTCCGTCACGAGCAGCGCCGACAGCGACTCGAGCTGGCACAGCCACGACGTGACGGTCACCCTGAACCCGGCCGACACGGGCGGCTCGGGGATCGACCACACCGAGTACTCGACCGACGGCGGCACCACCTGGCAGACGGCGAGCGGCAACCAGGTGGTCGTGCCGGCGGGCAGCACGAACGGCACCGTGACCTACGATTACCGGGCCGTCGACAAGGCCGGCAACGACTCGAGCGTCGGCAGCTTCACGCTCAACTTCGACACGACCGATCCGACCATCACCAGCAGCGAGGACAGCGATAGTGCCTGGCACGACCAGGACGTCGCGGTCACCCTGAGCGCGGCCGACACGGGCGGCTCGGGCGTGCAGAAGACGCAGTACAAGCTGCACAGCTCGGGCACCTGGCTCGACGCCACCGGCGACAGCTTCACGGCGCCGGCCGGCAGCAACAACGGCGCCGTGGTCTACGACTATCGCGCCCTCGACAACGCCGGCAACGCCTCGGCGACCGGCAGCTTCACGCTCAACTTCGACACGACCGATCCGACCATCACGAGCAGCGCGGACGGCGACACGAGCTGGCACGACCACGACGTCACGGTCACCCTGGACCCGGCCGACACGGGCGGCTCGGGCGTCGACCACACCGAATACTCGACCGACGGCGGCACCACCTGGCAGACGGCGAGCGACGACCAGTTCACGGTGCCGGCCGGCACGAACGGCTCCAACGACGGCTCGCACACTTACCAGTACCGCGCGTTCGACGTGGCCGGCAACGCCTCGACGACCGGTAGCTGCACGGTCAAGATCGACACCACCGTGCCGACCATCACGAGCAGCGCGGACGGCGACACCGGCTGGCACGACCACGACGTGACGGTCACCCTGACGAGCTCCGACGGCGGCGGCTCTCAGCTCGACGACGTCCAGTACCGGCTCAACGGCACGACCACCTGGCTCGACGGGAGCAGCGGCTCGTTCACGGTGTCGGCTCCGGCCGACGGTTCGAACGACGGCGTCTACACCTACGAGTATCAGGCGACCGACAACGCCGGCAACGTCACGCAGGGCACCTGCACCGTGCGCATCGACACGCAGCCGCCGATCACCAACGTCGACGTGCAACGTGACGATGCGAGCGGCGACCTGACCCTCACCTTCCTGCCCGACGACCTCGGCTGCGGCATGACCGGCGGCGACGCCGAGACGCAGTACGCGGTCGACGGCGGCGACTGGCAGACGGGCACGCAGCTCGTGTTACGGCCGCTGACCGACGGCAGCAACGACGGCCAGCACACCGTGACCTACTGCTCGACCGACGCGCTCGGCCATGTCGAGCTGAACCGCACCGTGATCGTCTACCTCACCGCCGGCACGGGCGGCGGTGGTGGCACGCCTACCTACACGCCGCAGACCGCCCTCCTGGGTCTCAACGGCATGTGGCGCAACACCGATGCCGATCTGTCGCTGCACGCCTACGAGGACCCGGCCGGCCCGGGCATCGACCACACCGAGTACTCGCTCGACGACGGCCAGACCTGGACGCCCGGCACGAGCCTCTCGATCGACGCTCCCGCCGACCACTCGAACGACGGCGCCCACCTGCTCTGCTACCGCTCGATCGACAAGGCCGACACGGTCGAGCCGACACGCATCGCCGTGGTCGGGATCGACACACGCCAGCCCACGGCCGCCGTCGATGGCGCCAGCACGGCCTGGCGCCGGACACCGCTCAGTCTGACCTTCACCGCTAGTGACCCCGCGCCCTCCTCGGGCATCGCCCGCATCGAGTACTCGACGAACGGCGGCAACTCGTGGACGGCGCGCAGCGATCTCACGGTGGCGCAGAAGGGCGCGACCGCGGTGCTCTACCGCGCGGTCGACGACGCCGGCAACGTCTCCGACGTCGGTCTTGCCACGGTGCACATCGACACGTCGCGGCCCTGGACCAGGGCGCTGGCCTCGACCGGGCGCCACGGCGCCAGCCTGCGGCTGCGCTTCCGCATCTACGACGCCAAGCCGAGCTGCGGCGCCGCGCGTGTCACGATCGTCGTGACCAACGCCCGCGGCAAGGTGATGGCGCGCTACCGCTTGCGGCACTGGTTCAAGACCAACAAGACGATCACCTGGACGGTGAAGAAGCGCCTGGCAAGCGGCCACTACCGCTTCTTCGTGCGGGCCACCGACCGCGCCGGCAACGTGCAGAGCAAGACCCTGCGGTCGCGCCTGACGGTGCGGTAAGCGAGACGCGCCGCCGGGCCGTGTGATCCCGGCGACCGGGCGCACGACCGGGCCGGCGGCGGCTGCCCTTGCAGGCAGCCGCCGCCGGCCCACGCCGTGTCGGCACCGTGCCCGGCGACCGAGCGACGCCTGCCTCCGCCGCCCGGGACCCGCAGGGCACCGCGCACCGCGGGCCACTCGAGGCGCTCGGTGTACAGCCGGGGTGGGGTCCTCTATCCTTCGCATGCGGCGCGCCGACGGCGCTTGGCGGCACGCGAGGCGTCGACGCCGGCCGACGGGCGCGCCCTGCGCGGACGGCGTACGCGATGGCCCGGTCGGGAAGCGAACGGACCGAGGACGAACGATGATGCGCTCGAACCTGCAGATGGGCGACCTGCCGCCCGACCTGCGTCGGCGGCTCGCCGCCGACGTCGAAGCGCGCCGGGACCAGGCCCCCTCACGCGACGAGGCCCATCTCGTGCACTGGTACGACGAGGTGCTGCGCCTGATCGGCGACGACTGGTGCCCGATCACCGAGCTCGTCTGCGGGCTGCTCCCCAACGGCGAGGAGTTCATCGCGCTCGACCTGGTCGACGAGCTGCTGGTCTACGCCAGCCTCGAGACCAGGCCCGACTGGGACCGCAAGCTGATCCAGGGCATCCTGTCCAAGGTCGGGCGCACCCACATCTTCGACAACCGCAGGATCAACGCGCTCACCGTCTGCCGGCGTTACAGCGACCCGCGCCCCAAGTACGCCCGGCGCCAGACCCACATGGTCTTCGTCGACGGGTACACGGTCTACCTCGAGGTGACCGAGAGGGCCGAGGGCAAGTGGACCTACGCCCCGCGCGCCGACCGGCTCGGCCACGGGCACGGCCTGCGCAGGGCGACCAGCATCGAGCCCTGGCGCGAGGCCGGCGGCGACATCAGGGTGGCGCCCGACGAGCCCTACTACGACCGGCGCGCCAAGCGCCTGCTGATCCAGTCGGGCCACGCCGAGTACGCCGACCTCGACCTGTGGCATCGCCTCGTCTCGGTCGACGTCGCCGAGCACCCCTACGTGCAGGCGATGCGCAGAGTCGACCTCATCTGGGTGTAGGCCGGGCGCGACCCGGTAGCGGCCGGGCGCGACCCGGTAGCGGCCGGGCGCGACCCGGTAGCGGCCGGGCGCGACCCTTCCGCGCTCAGGCCGGCGCCTGAGCGAACCAGCCCGCCTCCTGCATCGCCTTGGCCGCCACGCGCATGCCGCGGCTGTCGCCCCGCGCCACCGAGACCGAGATGTCGTCGCCGAGCGCGGCGGCCACGCGCCCGACGTCGTCGTGCGTGTTGCCGGGGCACAGCAGGACGGACTGCACACCCTCCTTCTCGATCAGCTCGCGGGCCACCGCGATGGCCTGGTCGGTGTCGCGCACGACGACGCTGAAGAGCCGGTAGAGGCCAGTGTCGACGAAGCTGCGGTGCGCGACGGGGTCGGCGTCGGGGGCGTGGGCGATGAAGAGCGCGGTGAACGGCATGGTCCGCCTCCAGGTGGGTCGTGATGGGTCCGTCACTCCGATGTTGCCGCGCCACGGCGCAGCGCGCAAGCCGAAAACTCAGAGCGCGTTCTCAGCGACCCCGCAGCGACTCGCAAGGCGGACGGCCCAGACTCTCGGTGTCGGAAGCGAAGGAGGGAACCACCATGAGAGAGCTGAGCTTCGCCGAGGTCCTCGACGCCGGCATGCCCGCCCGCATCGAGCTCGCCTACGTCGGGTACGAGTACCGCCCGCTGTTCGGCGACGTCGCCGTCCACATACCGCCGGCCGGCGAGGGCGCCGTCGGCACCACCCACCGCGTGCCGCGCAGGGGCTGGCATCACGACCCCGGCTGCACCTGCGCCTACTGCCGCAGCCGCAGGACTACCCGGTCCGAGGACGGGGTCCTGGCCACACCCTTTCGCCCGGCCGGCGTCGCGCGCGCCGCCCTGGCGGCGCGCGCCAGATCCTCTCCACCAGAGCCCGTCACGACCTGACAACACCGCAGGGAGAGGCCGCCGGGCGCCCGGCGGCCTCTCCCTGCTCGTCAGGCGACCCGCCGGCCGGCCTCCTGCTCCGGGCGGATGTTCTGGTTGACGTGGAAGAAGTTCGTCGGGTCGTAGGCGCTCTTGACCGCGGCCAGCCGCGCGTAGTTGTCGCGGTAGGTGGCGCGCACCCGCTCCTGCCCCTCGTCCATCATGAAGTTGACGTAAGCCCCGCCGGTCGCGAAGGGATGCACCGCGTCGTAGTAGCCGATCGTCCAGCGCCTGATCGCGTCGGCCCTGGCCGGGTCCGGGTCGACGGCGAAGATCACCTCCGCCCATCTGGCGTCGCGGTTCGCCCAGGCGGTGTCCGCGTTGCCCGGCTCGGCCGCCGCGCCGTCGATCGGGTAGAGGTGCACGGTCGACTGCCAGCTCGGTAGCTCGGCGGCGTGCTCGACGTGCGCGGCGATCGCTTGATCGGGCAGCTCGTTCACGAAGTCGGCGCGCCAGTACTGCTGCTGGCCGCGCGGATAGAGGGTGTCGAAGGCGCTCTGCCAGGCGGGCAGCGGCAACGGCATGACGCCGTCGAGGAGCGGCTTCTTGAAGTCGCGGGCGGGCTTCAGGTCGCGTGCCGCCGCTTCGGGCGAGCCGGTGTGGGTCCACACGATGGCGCACACCTTCTTGAGGTGGAGCTCCTCGGGGAACGGCGGCCCGGGCGGGACCGTCAGGAAGGCGAAGAAGCCGCCCAGCTCGCGGGGCGCGCCACCGATGAACTCGCGGTAGAACCGCATCACGTCGGGGGCGTCGTCGAGGCCCCACAGCATCGGCCCGGCTATGACCGTGCTCACCCGATGCCCGCGGAACGTGAAGCGGGTGACGACGCCGAAGTTCCCGCCGCCCCCGCGGACGGCCCAGAAGAGGTCCTCGTGGTGGTCGGCGTCGGCCCTCACGAAGCTGCCGTCGGCGAGCACCATGTCGACACCGAGCAGGCTGTCGATGGTCAGACCCAGACCGCGGGTGAGGTGACCGATGCCGCCGCCCAGCGTCAGGCCGCCGACGCCGGTGGTCGAGATGATGCCGCCGGGCACCGCCAGGCCGAAGGCATGAGCCGCATGGTCGGCGTCACCCAGCGTAGCGCCGCCCTCCACGTCCACGACCCGCCCGAGCGGGTCCACGTGCACCGAGCGCAGCGCTCCGAGGTCGA
This sequence comes from uncultured Actinomycetes bacterium, assembly GCA_963767005.1. GTDB lineage: Bacteria > Actinomycetota > Thermoleophilia > UBA2241 > UBA2241 > Bog-752. The sequence goes on along the minus strand of CAVYCN010000004.1, from coordinate 472,827 downwards.
TGACGAGGCCGTCGTCGACCGTGCCGAGACCGGCGCCGTTGTGCCCGCCGCCGCGCACCGCGACCGCGAGGTCGTTCTCGCGAGCGAACCTGACCGCGGCGATCACATCCGCCGTGTCGGCGCACCGCACGACGAGTGCGGGGTACCGGTCGATCATGCCGTTGTAGACGGCCCGAGCCTCGTCGTAGCTTGGGCCCTCGGGGCCGATAACGGCCCCTCTGATGGCGCTCGCGAGGCCCGCGATCGCCTGACTTGTCATCGTCATCTCCGCCTCCTTGCGCAAAACCCCCGTACCCTGCGCATGCGGGCGCCGCTCCGACACAGGCGACGGAGTCGACCCCCGTCGGCATGTTCCCGCGCTCCGCCGACGGTCACCGTTCAGCGCACGGTCCTTCGTCGTATCATCGGACCGTGGTCTTCAGGGACGGGACAAGGGACGACCTGGTCGCCGCGGCGTCGTGGATCGACGACGCCTACGGCGCGCGCATCTGGGCGGGGCCCGGGGTGACGTGGCCGCTCGACGTCGACCGTCTGGCGCAGCAGGTCGACCTCGACGGCGCGACCAACGTGGCGGCCGCCGACGCGGATGGCCCGGTGGCCTTCGGGCAGTGGCTCCCCGGGGCCGCAGACCGGTGCCACCTCTGCCGCGTCATCGTCCGGCCCGACGCCCGCCGGCGCGGCGTCGGACGGTCGCTCGTCGCGGAGCTGCTGCGCAGCGCGCGCGCCGCCGGCTGCGCCCGCGCGAGCCTCAACGTCTACCGCGAGAACCTCGGCGCCGTCGCCCTCTACCGCAGCCTGGGCTTCCGGCCTGCCGAGCTGCCCGCGGGGCGGGCGCCCGACCCGCTGTCGTGGTACATGGAGGTCGAGCTGCCGGTGACACCGGCCGGCGCGGCGCCGGCCGACGAGCTCACCGACTACCTCCGCCAGGTGACGGTCGGCGCCATCGAGCAGACGCCGATCGTGCTCGTCGAGCACGACCCGGCGTGGGCGGCGCGCTTCGCCGAGCACACGGCCACGATCCGCGCGGCGCTCGGCGAGCGCGCCCTGCTCGTCGAGCACATCGGCTCGACGGCGGTGCCGGGCCTCGCGGCCAAGCCCATCGTCGATGTCCTGCTCGTGGTCGCCGACTCGGCCGACGAGCCCGCCTACCTGCCCGCCCTCGAGATCGCCGGCTACGAGCTGCGCATCCGTGAGCCCGAGTTCCACGAGCACCGCATGCTGCGCACGCCGGACCGCGCTCTGCATCTCCACGTCTTCTCCGCCGGCTCGCCGGAGATCGAACGCTACCTCCTGCTGCGCGACCGCCTGCGCGGCGAGCCGCACGAGCGCGAGCTCTACGCGCAGACGAAACGCGAGCTCGCCGCCCGAGAATGGTCGACCATGTCGCACTACGCCGAGGCGAAAGGCGCCGTGATCGAGGAGATCATCGCACGCGCCCGCGCCGCGACCGAGGGCGAGTGACCGACGCGGCCGGCCGCGTGGACATCTTCAGTGAAGAAGTCCGCGCGCCACACGGTCCAAAGCAGGCACAGGACCATCGATTTCCTTAACACGGCAGGATGTAGGAGAAACTGCACGTGCACGGAATCTACTCGCCACCCCGGATGACGGCACGTCGCCCGGCGCCGCCCGGCTCTCGTCGCCAGCGAAAGCGAGGTCAGTAGGCCATGTCACGCTCGCGCCCCCTGTCCGCCACGGCCTGTCTGGTCGCGGTCGTCGTTCTGTCCACCGCCCTCGCGGCCTGCGGCTCGAAAGGCTCGGGCTCTGCGACGCCGGTGAGCTCGAGCTCACCGGCGTCGCAGAGCCCACGCGCCGCGCCGACCACCGCCTCGCCCACGACCTCGCCCACGTCGAGCGCGCCGGCCGTCGCGACCGTGCCGGCCGGCTTCAGGGCCACCTCCGTCACGTTCGTCTCGCTGAACGAGGCCTTCGTGCTCGGCACGGCGCCCGGCCGCGGCGCTGTGGTCGTGCGCAGCCGCGACAGGGGGACGACCTGGACCCGACGCGCGGCGCCGCCCGTCGAGATCGGCTGGCCGCAGTCGCAGAGCGGCGGTGCTGCCGGCGTCTGGGGGATCCGCTTCGCCACGCCCTCGCACGGCTTCGTCTTCGGCAAGGGCCTTTGGGAGACGACCGACGGCGGCGGCCAGTGGACGCCTGCCGCGGCGCCGAGTGGCGCGATCCTGTCGCTCGCCACGATCGACGGCCAGGCGCTGGCCCTCGTGCAGCCCAGCCCGTCGAGCCAGAGCGCCACGCTGCTGCGCCGGCCGCTTGCGGGCGGCTCATGGACGAAGATCGCCACCGTCAAGGAGTACGACTTCCCCGATCCCACCGACTTGATCTCGACGCAGGCCGGCACCGCCGCTCTCCTCGCCAGCGGTGGCGTGCTCGTCACGAAGAACGGCGGCCTGACGGTGCATACCTATCCTGTGCCGAGCTTGCCGGGCTACTCGCCGGCGGATGTGGCGGTCACCTCGGCGAAGTCGCTCGCGCTCCTCGACGGCGGCGGCGCCGCAGCCGGCAGCGTGGCGAAGCTCGTGTACGTGAGCGCGAACGGCGGCGCCACTTGGACCAAGGTCGGCGCACCGAGTCGAGGCGGCGATCCGGTCACGATCGCCGGCGGATCACCCGCAACGCTCCTCGTGGGCGCCGCCAGCGGCGGGAGCGAGATCTACCGCTCAGCCGACGGCGGCCACGCCTGGACGACGGCGCTGAACCCACTTGACGGTGGCGTGACCTGGGCCGACCTCGGCTTCAGTTCGCCGACCCACGCCGTGGTCGTCTTGGGTCCGGTCGACACCGCAGGGAACACCTACGGCCGTCCCGGCCGGCTCCTGCTGAGCTCGGACGGCGGCGCCACCTGGCAGGTGGTGACCTTCTGACGGCGGCACGCGGCGGCAAACCGCGGGGGCGAGATCCGTTGCCGCGGCGCAGCCCGGCGACGACCATCGCCGGGCGGATCGCGCTCCTCGCGGCGGGGCTCGTGGTCCTAGCGGGCTGCGGCTCGGGCGGCGGCGCGCCCGCGTCGACCCCGGTGTCTACCCCGGCGCAGAGCTCATCGGCGCTGGTCGACGTGACCCTCAGGGACAAGACGTTCACCACCTACGAGGTGCCGGCCGGCAGCTTCGGCGTGGTCTTCGACCACTGCACCTTCCGCGGCGGCACGGCGCCCACCGCCGTGCTCACGCTGGACAGGCCCTGCCACGACCTCACGTTCCGCGATTGTGTCGTCGAGGCGGGCGGGGGTTGGAACGGCATCAGCGTCAACGTCTCGAACGGCGACATCTTCGACTCACCTTCGTGGGTTGCCGGATCGCCGGCCAGGGCCGCATGGGCTTCGAGTGCACGCAGCGGCCGGTGTCCGACGTCGTCGGCTACCACGCTATCGACCTGACCGACTGCACCTTCGCACCCCAGGGCAGCGAGGCGATCAGCTACGACGGCGGCGGCGCCTGCCGCGACTGCACGATCAGCGGCTGCCTGATCCAGGGCGCAGGCGACTCGCGCCGACCCTACGGCGCCGGCCTCGAGATCAACGGCCCGGTCGGCTTCACCGTCGCCGACACGACCATCTGGGCCTGCCGCGACAGCGGCTTCGACCTGAACTGCACCGCGGCGGACTGCGGCTGGGTGTTTCGCGACGACGTCGTCGACTTCTCGCATGTGGCGCAGCACGTGCCGGTCGACGCCCGCTCCGCCTGGCTCATACTGGCCGGCGGCATGAACGGGTCGCTCTGGCAGCACTGCCGGTTCGTGCTCGGCGACGCCTGGAACGCCGGCTACTGGCGGTCGTGCTCGTTGAACGACCTGTCGACCTCGACGCTGTCGGGCAGCCCGGCGGCAGACCAGGGCCGCGCGCTCTGGACGCTCGACGCGGCGTCGCGCGGCAACAGGCTGCCCACGCACATCGGCTGACGGCCCGTGCGCACGGCGGGAGCGCCGGGACGGGCAGCCCTACGCGCGCAGCGGCGCCGGCTGCTGCTGCGTGATGCAGTGCACGTTGCCGCCGCCAAGCACGATCTCGCGACCGGGGACGGTCACCACGCGGCGCTCGGGGAAGAGCGCCGCGATCGTGGCCTTCACCACCTCGTCGTTCGGGTCGTCGAACACCGGCAGCACGATGCCGCCGTTCACGATCAGGAAGTTGAGGTACGAGGCGGCCGTCTTGTCGCCCGGCCGCCGCGGGATCGAGCCCTCGGCGGCGTCGACGCCCCAGGCCTCTTCCGCGGTGATCTCCATGATGGCGGGCATGGGCACGGTGTGGATCTCGAGCGCGCGGCCCCTGGCGTCGGTGGCCGTCTGCAGCACCCGCAGGTTGTCCTGCAGGAGCTCGTAGCGCCAGTCGTCGCGGTCGTCGGTGGTCGCAGCGAGCACTACGCCGGGCCGCACGAAGCAGGCGACGTCGTCGACGTGGCCGTTGGTCTCGTCGGGATCGATACCGCGGGCGAGCCAGATGACCTTCTCGACGTTCAGGTAGTCGCGCAGATGGTCCTCGATCTGCTCGCGGGAGAGCTCCGGATTGCGGCCCGGCGACAGCAGGCACTCCTCGGTCGTCACGACGGTGCCCTCACCGTCGACGTGGATCGAGCCGCCCTCCATGACGAGCGGCGCGCGATACCGCTCGACCTGCTCGAGCTCGGCGATCTTGCGCGGCACGAGCTGGTCTTTGTCCCAGGGGAAGTAGAGACCGTCGTAGAGCCCGCCCCACGCGTTGAAGATCCAGTCAACGATGCGCACGTCGCCCTTGTCGTTCACGACGAACGTGGGACCGCAGTCGCGGATCCAGGCGTCGTCGCTGGCGATCTCGACGACGCGCACCTGCTCGGGCAGCAGGTCGCGAGCGTTCTCGAACTGGTCGTGGTTCACGCCCACGGTGAGCGGCTCGAACTGCGCAATCGCCGTCGCGACCCTCACCCAGGCATGCTGCGCCGGCTTGGCGCCCAGGCGCCAGTTGTCGGGGCGCTGCGGCCACAGCATCCAGATGCGTGTGTGCGGCTCGAACTCGCCGGGCATGCGAAAACCATCGGCCCTCGGCGTGCTTGCGATCATCCTGGTCATCGTCCGGCCTCCTCGACACTCGATCTGCGCGACGCGCCGCTCGCCGTCGGCGCCGTTCGACCAGGCGCCGCGGTCACTGCCGTCATCACTGCTTCCGGGCGCGTGCCTTTGGCCGCGACGGCGCCGCGCCGGGCACGATGCGGGTGCCCGAGCGCCCGTCCATGGCCGGCACGACCTCGGTCAGGCCGGCGATGATCGAGGTGCCGCCCTCGCGGGCGAAGCGCAGGCAGGCGTTGACCTTGGGCCCCATCGAGCCGGCCTTGAAGTGGCCGGCGGCGGCGTACTCTTCCATCTCGGCGACCGTGACCTGGTCGAGGGCACGCTGCTCGGGCGTGTTGTACCCGAGGTAGACCTTGGGCACGTCGGTCAGGATGAGCAGCACGTCGGCGCCGACCTGGCGCGCGAGCAGGGCGGCGGCGAGATCCTTGTCGATGACCGCCGCGATGCCGTGGAGCTGGCCGCCCCGCTGGCGCACGACCGGTATGCCGCCGCCGCCCGAGCAGATCACGAGGCTGCCGGCCGCGATGAGGGCTGCGATCGCCGGACCCGGTACGATCTCGCGGGGCTCGGGGCTGGGCACCACACGACGCCAGCCGCGGCCGGCGTCCTCGCGCATGGCCAGGCCCTCTTCGATCATCATCTTCTGGGCCTCGGCGGCGGTGTAGAACGGCCCGACCGGCTTTGACGGGTCGGCGAAGGCCGGGTCGGCGGCGTCGACCGCCACCTGCGTGAGCACCGTGGCGACCGGCGCGGCGAGCCGGCGCCGCGCCAGGTGGTTGCAGAGCGCCTGCTCGAGCATGTAGCCGATCTGGCCCTGGCTCTCGGCCCCGCAGACGTCCATGGGCATGGGCGCCACGGTCGAGGCGGCCAGGGCGTTCTGGATGAGCAGGTTGCCCACCTGCGGCCCGTTGCCGTGCGTCAGCACGACCTCCCAGCCCGCTTCGACGAGCTCGGCGATGCGGCGCATCGCGGCGTCGACGTTGACGAGCTGCTCCTCGAAGGTGCCGAGCTGGCCGGGCTGCAGGATGGCGTTGCCGCCGAGGGCCACCACCACGGTCTTGCCGGCGCCTTTGCGGGCGCGCTGCGCTGCGGCTCCGACCGGCGGCGTCATGAGACGCGCCTCGAGCCGCTGGACATCGTGCTGCGGCGGGCTGCTGCCATGGTCGCCGGCCCTGCGATCAGGCGAGCAGGGCCGCGCCGACGTCGCGCAGCCGCGGGTCGGCCGGCAGCTCGTCGATGCCGATCAGCGCCAGCATGAGGCCCTTCTGGAAGTGCAGGCGGTTCTGCGCCTGCGGGAAGATGATCGACGCCGCGCTGTCGGCGATCTCGTCGGTGACCTCCTCGCCGCGCATGGCCGGCAGACAGTGCATGAAGCGGGCGCCCGGCTTGGTGTGGCTCCACAACTCGGCGTTGACCTGGAAGGGCTTGAAGGCCGCGATGCGGTCGGCGTACTCCTCTTCCTGGCCGGTCCACCACCAGCAGTCGGTGTAGATGAAGTCGGCCCCGTCGATCGCTTCGAGCGGATCGTGCGTGAGCAGGAACGAGCCGCCGCTCTCGGCCGCGAAGCGCTCGGCGTTGCGCCGCACCTCGTCACCGATCTCGTAGCCGGGGGCGTTGCCGACGCGCACGTGCAGGCCGAGCTTGGTGAGCGTCGTCGACAGCGAGTTGCAGGGGTGCGCGGCGTCGCCGATGTAGGCGAACGTCGTGCCGGCGAGCTTGCCGGCGTGCTCGAGGATGGTGAGCGCGTCGCTCATGCTCTGGCAGGGGTGACGGTCGTGGTCCATCGCGTTGATCACGGGCACCGTCGACCAGGCGGCGAGCTCGTTGACCGTCTCGTTCGCCTTGGACCGGATCACGATCGCGGAATCGTACTGCGACAGTGTGCGGGCGGTGTCGGCGATGGTCTCGCGCCCCGGCAGGTGGATCTCGCCGGGCCGCAGATACACGGCGTTGCCGCCGAGCTCACAGAAACCGTTCTCGAAGCTCACGCGGGTGCGCGTGGAAGCGGCCTCGAAGATCATGGCGAGGTGCTGCCCAGGCAGGAACGGCATGAGCGGGCCGCTCGCACGCAGCCCCTTGAGGGCGACGGCCAGAGCGAGCAGGTCCTCGAGGTCATCGCGGCTGAAATCGAGGTCGGTCAGGAACGAGCGACCGCGCAGACGGCGCATCTTGGGAAGCGTCTTCTCCATCACCTGTTCCTCCTGCGACGATCGGCGCTACCCCCGCGGGGCGGCCGGCGGTTGCGGCACTTGGCCTCGCCCGGGGCTGCTGGGCCCGGAGCCTTGCGGCCTCTGCCGTTTATTTGTCCGGACGGACAAACGCATGCTACCATGACGGCGGTGTCCCCACAACCGCGAAGGACGGCATGGGCGAACAGCAGACACGACCCGATCGGCAGCGTCGCGACGCAGAGCGGTTGCTGCTCGACGACCCCATGGCGGCCCTGCCGCCGACCGCGCGGCACCTGCTCGCCGCGGCCCGCCGGCTCCTGATCCGCGACGGCTACGGCGCCCTCACCTTCGCGGCGATCGCCGAAGAGGCCGGCGAGGCCAAGGGCAGCATCGGCTACCACTTCGCCAACAAGGACGGCCTGATGGCGGCGCTCGTCGACTCGCTCGTCCACGACGCGAACCGCGCCCTGATCAGGGAGTGCGAGGCCCAGCCGTCGGCCGGCGCCCGGGTGCGCGCCCTGGTGGACGGCGAGTCGCGCATCGTGGCCGACGCCGAGTCGTTCCAGGCCTTCTTCGAGGTGTTGCCCCATGCGTTACGCGACCCGGCGCTGCGCCGGCGCGTGGCGACCCTCTACGACGGCTACCGCGAGACCGTGTGGCGCTGCCTCGACGACGCCGACACGGCGCAGGCGCAGCGGCTGCGGCCGTTCGCGGTGCTGATGATCGCCATCGTCGACGGCCTCGCGATCCAGCACGGCCTCGACCCCGATGGGGCCGACGTGACCGGCGCCATCCGCCTGTGGGAGCAGCTCGCGCGGCCGCTGCTCGCCGAGCTCGACGTCGCGCCGTAGAGTCTGCGCGATTCGCCACCCTCGCGCGGGCTCCATCGCCAACCCAACGGCGGGCCGCGGGGGGCTTCGCCACCCCGCGTCGAACGCTACGCTGCAGGCAGAGATGGGCAGCCGACGCACAAGGAGTGGTGAGCGACACATGGGCCGGCGCCGATCGCGGGTGACCGTGGTCCGCAGCGGGGGCCGGCGCCGTGGCTAGGCGGCGCGGCCGGCGCGCGGCCGGGGGCGGCGCCCTGCTGATCCTCGTGATCGTCGTGGCGGCGGCGCTCGCCGCCCTGCACCAGACGCCGGCCACACCCGGGTCTTCCTCACCGTCGCCGCGGGCGAGCGCCACGAAGGCCTCTCACCACAAGCACAAGCACGCCCGCTCCGGCGGCGCCGTCCATCAGCGCGCCCAAAGCGGGGCGCTTTCGCTCGTGGTCGAACCCGACGCCGGGCTCGGGCCGGTCTACGCCCTGCTCCGCTCGGCGCGGCACAGCGTCGACGTCGAGATCTACGAGCTCGAAGACGACCAGGCCGACACCATCCTCGCCGCCGACGCCGCGCGCGGCGTGCGCGTGCGGGTGCTCCTGAACGACCACTACGTCGGCCGCTACAACCAGCCGGCCTTCGCCTACCTGCGGTCCCACGGGGTCGCCGTGCGCTGGGCGCCCTCACGGTTCGACCTCACCCACGAGAAGGCGATTGTCGTCGACGGCCAACGCGCCGCCATCATGACCATGAACCTCACCGCCCGCTACTACTCGAGCACGCGCGACTTCGTGCTGCTCGACGGTGTGCGCGCCGACGTGGCCGCCGTCGCCACCACCTTCGCCGACGACTGGACGAACGGCGGCCTGCCGGCGAGCTCGCCGGCGGGTCTCGTCTGGAGCCCCGGAGCCCAGGACGCGCTGGTCGCGCTCATCGACTCGGCCCGGCACCGGCTGCTCGTCGAAAACGAAGAGATGGACGACGACGCCGTGACGAGCGCACTGCGGGCCGCCGCCCGGCGCGGCGTGAAGGTCGAGGTGGTCATGACCCGCGAGAGCTCGTGGGCGGCGGCCTTCTCCGCGCTCGCCCGGGCCGGCGTCAACGTGCGCACCTACGCCGCGTCCGCACCCCTCTACATCCACGCCAAGGCGATCGTCGTCGACCCCGGCAGCGCCCGCGCGCGCGCCTTCGTCGGCTCCCAGAACTTCTCGGTGGCCTCGCTGCTCTACAACCGCGAGCTCGGCCTCGTCACGTCGCGGGCGGCCATCGTCGCCGCGCTCGCGGCCGTGATCTCGCACGACGGCGCCGGCGCGGCTGCCTGGCGACCATGAGGCCCTGCCCGGACACGCCCCGCCGGGTCCGGCGGCCGACCCCCCTGCCGTCCACCTCACGGTCGACCAGGTGCACGATTGCCGGCGAGCGGGCATGAGACAGGCGAGACCCGATGATGAGCACCAAGTGACCGCAGCAGCGCTTCCCGAACCCGTCTATGAGCCCGGATCAGAGGCTCGGCCGCCCCTCGAACCGGTCCCCGGCCCCACAGGTGGCCCTCGCGGCGTCTCGCGCTGCGTGCCCTGCGCCGCCGTCGGGTGCTCGCTCAGCCTCACGGTCGCCGCCGTGGCGTCGGCCCTGCCGGGCGCCCGCGACCAGGCCCGCGTGTTCCTGCGCGAGTCCTCGGTGCCCGAACGCACCGTCTTCGACGTCGTGCTGTGCATGGAAGAAGCCTGCAAGAACGCCATCCGCTTCAGCGGCACCGACCGCGACATCGACGTGACCCTCGGTGTCTCGGCCACCGACGTCCTCCTCGTCATCCGCGACCACGGGGCCGGCTTCGAACCGGGGTACATCGATGTCTCGCGCACGCCCGACCCGTTCGAGCAGCACGGCCGCGGCCTGTTCCTGCTCCACTACCTCATGGACGACGTGCGCATCGAGCGCGATCGCGGTGCGGTCGTGAGCGCCCGGCTGCGCATCGCCGGCTGAGCCCGGCCGGCACCCGGCGCCCCTCGGACGCCCGACCTCGCGCCGCCGCTGCCGGTGCGCCGCGCCGTGCTTGTCCTGGCGAGCCGCGGCGGGTAGTCTCGAAGGCGACCGCCGGTCCGGCCGTGGTCGGGCCCGTTCGCCAGCGCAGACCCGGAGGGAGCCATGCCGATCCGTCGTCTCGTCCTCAAGCTGACGCTGGTCGCGCTCGTCGGTCTGGCGCTGGCGGCGCCGGCCGCCGCCACGGCGACCACCCTCCAGTCGCGCATCACCGCGGCGCTCAAGGCCCACGGCTTCGCCGGGTCCACGAGCGACGTCCGCGTCTACGACCTGTCGACCGGCGCCGGCCTCTATGCGCACAACATCGCGACGAAGCTCATGCCGGCCTCGAACGAGAAGCTCGTCACCACGGCGACCGCGCTCGCCGAGTGGGGTGCCGCGCACCGCTTCAAGACCGAGATGTTCACGACCGGCACGATCGCGGCCGACGGCACCTACACCGGCATGATCTTCATCAAGGGGTTCGGCGATCCGACCCTGTCGACCGGCGCCTACCAGCGCAACGTCTACCACTTCACCACCTCACGCCTGGGCGACTTCGTCACCGCCCTCAGGAAGGCCGGCGTCAAACGCATCGTGGGCCGCGTGGTCGGCGACGGCACCTACTTCGACGGCCTGCGCACGGTGGGTTCGTGGCACTCGGACGAGGTCGACGACTGCGCGCCGCTGTCGGCGCTCTGCCTGAACGGCGACCTGTCGGCGAGCGGCGGCCGGCTCGCCGATCCGGCCCGCACCTTCGCCCAGCAGCTCACCAACGCCCTGATCAGGAACGGCGTGCCCGTAAGCGGCAAGCCCACCGTGTGGCCGACGCCGGCCAAGGCCAAGCTGTCGTACACCGAGCTCTCGGCGCCGCTCTGGCGCATCCTGGCCGCCATGGACAAGCCGAGCGACAACTTCCTCGCCGAGGAGCTTACGAAGGGCCTGGGCGCCGCCTTCGGCGGCGGCGGCACGACCGCCCGCGGCCTCAAGGTCGACCGCGCCTTCCTGGTGTCGGCCGGCATCCCGACCAAGAGCTTCACGCTGGCCGACGGCTCCGGTCTGAGCTACAAGGACCGCCTCAGCGCGCTCGACTTCACGGCCCTGCTGCGCGCCATGATGCTGCGCAGCGACTGGCAGACCTTCTACGACTCACTCGCGGTGGCCGGCGTCGACGGCACGCTCTCCGACCGCATGCGGCACACCGCCGCCTACGACAACGTCCACGCCAAGACCGGCACCCTGTCGGTGGCGAGCAATCTGTCGGGCTTCGCGACGAGCGCCAACGGCCACTGGCTGCTGTTCTCGGTGCTCATGGACACCGCGCCGTACTGGATCGACGTGACCGCCGCCCACGAGGCGCAGGACGCCATCGCCGTCGCCGTGGCGCGGTCGACGCCGGGCGGCGTTCCGTCGTGGTCGCCGAGCCCGGCGCCGAGCCCCGCCGGCGTCGGCGCCACATACGGCTCGACGCAGAGCACGACGCCGTAGCGCGTCGTCAGCAGTCGCGGGCGAGCGAGCCCATCGGGTCCCACGGCGGCAGGACCACCGGCTCGGTCTCGAGCGCCTTCAGGAGCTTCCTGGGCAGGTGCCGGCGGGCGACCACGACCTCGAACATGTAGTCGTCGAACCACGAGTCGCTCATCACGAAGTAGCCCTTGTCGCCGACCTTGTCGCCCCAGCTGTTCTCGACCTTCCACTTGCGCGGCCGGCCCTTGTCGTCCAGGTCGACGCCGGTGAGCACCATGGCGTGGGTCATGACGCTGTGGCCGTACTCGACGCGCTCGGCCTTGTCGGCCGTGAAGCTCGTCTCGTAGAGCAGCTCGAGGTCGTAGATCTCGCGGTCGAGGGCGCCCTGCTCGCGCTCCGACATCTTGCCGACGTCGCAGCCGAACCAGACCGGCTCGCCGGCGGCGATCTGCGCCACGGCGGCCTTCTTGAAGGCGTCGATGTCGACGTTGACGTAGCGCACCGGCGTGCCGCCCACCACGTTGCCCAGGTACTGCACCGTGTAGAGGCGGCCGAACGGCTTGTCCGGCGTCGGGCAGTTGATGAGGCTCACGAAGTCGTCGAGGTCGAGGCCCACGTAGCGCTCGTAGAACTCGTGCGGGGTGAGCTCGCCGTCGCGGTGGAACTCGTCGCCGGAGTCGCGCCACTGCCACTCGAACGCGCGTGGCGGCCGGCCGAGGTGGATGGCCAGCATGCGGTAGATCGTCTCGAGCATCGCGTCCTTGCGGCGTCGGAGAGCGCCGGCGGCTGCGCCGCCGGCCTTCCGCCGTCGCAGCTCGGCCGCGTACTCGCGCAGCTTGGTCCGCAGCACGCCGTTCATGGGCGCCGACTCGCCGCTCGACTCGGCCTCGGGCATGACGCTCTTGGGCACGACGCCGTACTTACGCACGAGGTCGGCGAACATGTCCCACTGGCCGCCGTCCTGGATCGGGTCCTCCAGCAGGAAGCTGATCAGGCGCCCTTCGGTGGGCTCGTCAGCCGTGGCGATCATCGTCTCGAGGAACCAGTTCGCCTTCTCGAGCTTGTCGTAGAACTGCAGGTAGGTCTGGGAGAGCTCGAACTGGTCGAGCTTGAGGCGCTTCATCGCCTCGACTCGCAGCACGTTCAGGCCGGCGAACATCCAGCAGCGCCCGCTCTGCTTCTGGTTTGTGATGTCGGGGGTCTTGATCAGGTGAGAGAAGGTGCGCTCCCCGGAGCGCACGACCGCCTCGCGGTTGCGCGCCACGACCTGGATCTTGCCGGCGGTGACGGCGTTCAGCGCCAGACGGTTACGCGGCTCGCCGACGAAGACCTGGTCGAAGCGCTCGATGGCCGCCCGCTTGAGACCGCCACCGGCGCCGTTGGCGCCGTCGCCGCGCGCCCCCGCGGCCGCCTCCCTGGCCGTCCCGCGCACGGTCGCTGCCGTCGCAGCGACGGCAGCTTTGCCGTTGCCGCGCGCCTTGCCGCTCGCCTTCTCCCTACCGCTTGCCTTCGCCCCGTCCTTCGGTTTGCCGTCCGTCTTCTCGCGCCCCGCGACGCGAGACCTGGTGCGTGCCGCCGTGTCCTTGCTCACTTGCCGACTCCTTGGATGCGTTCAGAGAAGACTCTACCCCAGGTTGTGCGTCATCGGCGGCGGGGGCAAACGGCGTGAGGGGATGAGCGACACGCGACGGAACCCCCGATGCGAGCGGATATACTACCTGCGCTGAACCCAGGCGTGCCCCCATCGTCTAGCGGCCTAGGACACCGGCCTTTCAAGCCGGCAGCACGGATTCGAATTCCGTTGGGGGCACCACTTTCTTCTTCTAGATTCCCCCTTGCTTCTAGGCACAAGGTGCCGGTCGTACTTCCTCCGTCTTGACTCGTCTGTCCCCTGTGGGGATACGCCAAAGGACCACTACGTCACCGAGGCGCTCTGCATTGCCCAACGAGACCTCGTCAGCTCAAGTTGGGAGTACCAATCGAGTACAGATAGCCCCCGACTCCACCCCATGCGAATGGCGGCAACGACCGATGCTCACTACCTCGGACCTTGGAAGTCGGCCCTCGCCGAGCTACGCCCTCCGACCGCCCGGCAGATCGTCCACGGTGACCTGAATCCTTGCGGCCCCGTTCCTGAACACCTCGAAGCAGGAGCCCTCCTGCACGACGGGCCACAGCCGCTCCCGGTCGATCACCACGCTGCCGGCCAGCATGTGGACACCGAGCTCGAACCACAGCGGCGTGAGCGGCACGCTCGGACCGACCAGCACGACGCGGGCCTTGTGCGTGATGTCGAGGAGGTGCGGCAGGGTCTTGTTGGTGAGCGCCGTGCCGCTGATCAGGACCCAGTCCATGGAGGGCAGCAGGTAGTCCTCGGCGTAGTCGGGCAGGTCACCGGGTCGTGGCCGCCGCTCGAAGACCGTGAGCGTGCAACGGGCGGCCAGTCGCTCGAGACCGGGGAAGTGACCGATCACGCCCACCTTCGTGCCGGCGAGCTCGTCTTCCAGCGAGCGAAAGACGGGGCTGTCCTCGCTGTCGCCGATGCGCCGACCGAGCCATTGCTCGACGCGCTCCCTGGAGTTGTAGTGCGCGTTTAGGGCGGCCAGGCCGATCGCGGCCTCGGTCAGGTTCCAGCTCGTCATTTGTGTGGCCACTTCGGCAAGTGGTCGACCCGCGATTGGCGACGTGGTGCACGACAGCCAGGTGTCGTCGTGGAACGACATCGCCATGCCCACCCCGACAGCCTCGACTAGCGTCCAGGCACTGCCCACGAGGCAGGCGCGCACGTGCTCGTCGCTGGGTAGTTCAGCGAGCAGCCGCTCGTAGAGGTTCCATTCGGGCCCCATGCTCTCCCCTCCGCCGTTGTAGTACGCGTCTTAGCAGTCGCAGCTGGGCTCGCCGCCCGTCAGCCAGCCGTGGATTATCGCCTGTGCGCAGCCCACACCGGAATCGACGCTGATAGCGCCAGACACGCAGTTGAGGGCGCAGGCGCCGCACTCGATGCAGGCGCCTCGATCCACCAGTGAGGCGCGACCGTCGGCGAGGGCAAAGACGGCGCGCGGGCAGACTGCCAGGCAGAGACCGCAGCCGTTGCAGCGTCCTACGTCGAGCTCCAATGTGACGGCTTGGTCGATGTAGCGCAGTTGCGGCATCGCGCTCACCTTCCCATTCTGTGGGCAAGCCAGGCGCCGACGGCCACGACCGATGCCGCGGCCTGCCAGGGCAGCGCGCGGCGCATCTCGAGCTCGACACCGGAGGGCGAGGTGATCGGCGACGAGCCGGTGAAGTTCATGGCGGCATAGGAGGAGACGGCAGGCACGCCCGCCAGCAGAGCGAGCTTTGCGGCCGGCGAGAGCCGGCGGCGAAACACCGCCGCAGCGGCCACTGCCGCAACTCCTCCCGCCACAGCACCTTTCGCCGAGAAGGCGCGGCCCGGCAGCCAGGGCAGGGCGAGCGGCGTTGCGGCGCCACCCGCGAGCAGGGCAAACCAGGTGCCCGCGATGACGGGCCCACCGCGACGCGCGGCCCGCCTGAGGGATACGCCGTCGTGGCCGATCGCCGAGACGGCCAGAATGCCGGCGTAGGCCAACATCATGCGGCGGCCCCAGGCCACCTGCAGCTCGGCCGGTGTGAGGACGGCGCGCTCGCGCGCGTCGAAGGTGACGGCGCGCATCTGCGGGTCGGCCTTCATGCCGGCGGCCACAAAGGCGGGCAGGTCGACGGCGCGCACCGGCCCGAAGACGGCACGAAAGCCGCAGGCTTCCTTGACCTTGTGGGCGGCGACTCCCGGCGCCGAGAGTTGCGGCAGCACCAGCCGCCGGTGATCGACGATCTCGGCAAGACGCGTCTCGTGAACCACGCGAGCGATCTCCTCGGCGCAGAAGCTGCCCTTGCCGGCCGCGCACCAGACGTTGACGCCGCGCGTGTCTGCGACAAGCAGCCAGGCATCGAGATCGGCGAGCGACGAGCGCAGCGCGTCGAAGGTGAGCTTGTAGTTTGCGGTGACCAGTACGGGCGCAGCTGCGTCGGGCGTGCCCAGCCCGTACAGACCGGGCTTTACGCGGTAGTCATTGCGACCGAAGCCCCAGCGCACCCGCCAGGCGCCCAGGCGATCGCTGCGTTCGATCTCGCGGGACACTCGCGGGATATCCCCGGCGGGCGTCTCGATCGTGCCCGTGATGTAGGCGGCGGGACCGTAGCTGTACTCGGCCGGCCGCGCCGTCGCGGCGCCGCAGCAGGAGCTCTGCTGGGGCTCCTTTTGCGGCTGCTTGGCGGACGCGCCACAGCACGCGCTCTGCGGAGTCGGAACGGCGGACTCCACGGTGCTATCGCAGCATGAGCCGCCGGATGCCGGCAACGAAGCGCAGCAGTCGCTGCCGGCCAGACCCTGCTCGTCCGTCTCCCCCACGCCTGTCGCGTCGTCTGCCACGCCCCGCTCTCCTTTTGTCGTCATGAGGCGTTGCGCTTCTTCGCCGGCTTGGCGGCTACCGCACAGGCGCTGCGCGTGGCGTCGGCGTCGTGCGGTGCGCTGCGCCGCTGACCGACGTAATCGAGGAAGCCCTTGAGCTCGCCGTCGAACCGCTCCCAGTCGATGGAGTAGTAGGTGCGCGCACCCTCGCTGCGCATGCGCACAATGCCGGCGTCACGCAGCAGGGCGAGGTGATGGGAGACCAGGGGCTGACTCTGGTCGAGCGGCCCGGTCATCTCGCAGACACAGCGTTCGCCTCTCAGCAGAAAGTCGATGATCTGGGCACGGGTCGAGTTACAGAACACTTTGAAGAACGGCACCACATCGACAAGGCTGTCGGGCGCCACGGGCTCTCTGACGACTTTCATCTCGCCTCCGGGTTGGCTGTGGGCCGAGGCTGTGCGGGCGGATCTGTGGACGCCTGAACGGCAGGGCGATCATGCTCCTTCGGTGGGTCGCAGGCGACCTCCTCGACGCCGGCGACCACCGCAGCCGGCACGGGTTCGTCGCTCAGGGCCCAGTAGCGGCGCCCCATCCAGAGGGCGACGTTGACCAGGCCGATCATGACCGGCACTTCGACAAGCGGCCCGATCACGGCGGCAAACGCCACCCCCGAACCGATCCCGAACACGGCGATGCTCACGGCGATGGCGAGCTCGAAGTTGTTGCTGGCCGCCGTGAACGACAGGGTCGCGGTCTTCGAGTAGTCGGCGCCGATCTTGCGGCCCAGGTAGAAGCTCACGAAGAACATGACGACGAAGTAGATGAGCAGCGGGATGGCGATGCGCACGACGTCGAGCGGCAGCTTGACGATGAGATGGCCCTTGAGGCTGAACATGACGACGATCGTGAACAGCAGAGCGATCAGTGTCAGCGGGCTGATGCGCGGTATGAACGTCTCCTCGTACCAGCGGCGGCCCTTGTACTTGAGCCCGAGGTAGCGGGTGAGCATGCCGGCCAGGAACGGGATGCCGAGGTAGATGAAGACGCTCTTCGCGATCTGACCGATCGAGACGTTGACTGCGGCTCCGTGCAGGCCGAACAGCGGCGGCAGCCTGGTCACGAAGACCCAGGCGAAGAGGCTGTAGAAGAGCACCTGGAAGACCGCGTTGAAAGCCACCAGCCCGGCTGCGTACTCGGTGTCACCGTCGGCGAGCTGGTTCCAGACGATCACCATGGCGATGCAGCGCGCCAGGCCGATCATGATGAGGCCCACCATGAACTGCGGGTAGTTGTGCAGGAAGATGATCGCCAGGAAGAACATGAGGAACGGGCCAATCACCCAGTTCTGCACGAGCGAGAGACCGAGGACCTTGTAATCGCGAAAGACGTCGCCGAGCTCCTCGTAGCGCACCCTGGCAAGCGGCGGATACATCATCACGATCAGGCCGAAGGCGATGGGGATGTTGGTCGTGCCCGCTTTGAAGCGATCGATGAAGGCGGGCACGCCGGCAAAGGTCCAGCCCAAAAACACGCCGAGCGCCATCGCCAGGAAGATCCAGGCGGTGAGATAGCGATCGAGGAACGAGAGGCGCTTCCTAGGCATGGTCGCCATGCGGTGTCTTCTCCTGAGATCCAAGCGGTTTGACCTCCCCGATTATCACATACACTTCCATTTATGGTCAACGTGTGTTTATGATTGGCGAGTTCATCGTTTCCTGACACAGGCCGGGTAGCCTGCGATATCAACTCGCCGAGGAGGAGTCGGTTTGGACAACAAGACCAGGGTGCTGTTCATGTGCGTCCACAACAGTTGCCGCAGTCAGATGGCCGAGGCGTTCCTGCGTGAGCTGGCGCCGGATCGCTTCGAGGCGTTCAGTGCCGGCCTGGAGGCCACCACCGTCGACCCCCTTGCCATCGAGGCCATGGCTGAGCGCGGCATCGACATCAGCGGCGCGCGCGCCAAGGACCTCTCCGAGTTCCTCGGCAAAGTCCACTTCGGCTTTGTGATCACGGTCTGCGAGCGAGCGAACCGCGAGTGTCCCAAGACGTTCCCCGGTATGGGCACGAGGCTGCACTGGCCGTTTCCCGACCCGGACGCCGTCCAGGGCGACCCCGATGAGCGCCTGCCGGTCTATCGAGAGGTCCGCGACGCCATCGAGATGCGTATCCGCGAATGGCTCGACGAGCTTGCCGCGCGGTGAGTACGCCGTGAAGCGCCTCACGATGAACGGGCCGATCGCGGTGTTCTCAGACGTGCACGGCAACCTCCCCGCCCTCGAGGCCATCCTCGACGATGTCCAGCAACGAGGTGTGCCCGATGTGCTCTGCCTGGGTGACCTCGTAGGCTACGGTCCCTTCCCCAACGAGGTCTCCCAGCTTCTGCGCGAGCGCGCCATCCCCACCGTGATGGGCAACTACGACCAGGGGGTCGGATTTGAGACCGGCGACTGTGGCTGCGCCTACAAGACCGACGAGCAGCGCGCCGAAGGCGCCGCCTCTCTGGCCTGGACAGAGCAAGCGACGAGCCCCGAGACGCGCGCCTACCTGCGTACGCTCGAAGATCGTTTCGTGCTCGAGACGCCCGCCGGCGAGCTGCTCGCCGTGCACGGCAGTCCGCGGCGTATCAATGAGTACCTTTTCGAGGACCGCCCCGAGACGAGCCTTGCCCGTCTCGCCGAGGCAGACCCCTACCGGGCGATCATCTTTGGCCACACCCACATCCCCTACGTCCGCGAGGTCGGCGGCACGGCCTTCATCAACGTCGGCAGCGGCGGGCGCCCCAAAGACGGCGATTGGCGTGTGTGTTACGCCATCGTCCAACCCGAGAGGCTTGAAACCGGCGAGACGTTGGCCGAATTCGTGCGTGTGCCCTACGACTACGACAGGCTCCTCGAGGGCATGGCGGGGACGTCGTTGACGACGAGATTCGAAGCGCCGCCGTCCCGATAGCAACGACCGAGGGCCGCCTCCGGCCGTCGGTGGGGGTGTGGCCATCGAGGCAGCTGAACCTGAGGCGAGCCTACGCTCGAGCCTCGCAATCGAGCCGCCGTTCGCCGGCGGCACCATCGCTCAGCCTGCGGGTCTCACGCAGCAGCGTGGTCGCGGGCAAGACCGTCGTCATCGGCGGAGCGGTCACGAACTCGCTGACCGCGACCCGGACCGTCTGCCTCAGCCGTCGTCTCCACGGCTGGCTCACCGTGCTGCGCCGCCTGAGGCTGACGAGCCCCGGCACCTTCCGATGGACCTGGCGGTCTCATGGGGGCCGCTTGTGGCGCTTCGTCGCCACCTACACGGCCGCCGGCTACAGGTTCACGAGCCCGGGCGTGAGCGTGGTCGTCCGCAAGAAGTAGGCGCAAGCAGTCGAAACACGGGTCGGCCGGCACGCCGATCAGACCCCGCGCCGCCCTCCGGAGGCGCGCTGCACGTGGGCCTGCGCCGCTGCGAGCGCGCGCAGCGCCTCCTGCAGGTTCGCGCCGACGAGCGGTCGCAGCCCGCGCGTGTCGAGCGTGTTGTCGGGCGCGCGTCCCGCGCGTACAGCCTCACCGTGGGGCCGAGCTGGAGCTGCTTGATGGTGAGAGAGGCCTCGCGCAGGGTGCGGTCGCACTCGGCGCCCTCGGCGTCCAAACCGCAGACGGCGGCCAGGCGCTCGAGCGTCGCCTGGATGGTGACGCCGCGCGCCAGCGCGTGGTAGCGGGCCATGTTCTGGATGGGCAGCAGGCCGCCGTCCTTGATGTCGACGACGGCGTCGAGCTTGTGCCGGAACCCCCGACGGACGCGGCGATGTCCGAGCCCAGGCGCGCGAGCCACTGCAGAAACCGGGGGTGAGCCGGCGCCTCGCGCATGATGTCGGTCAGCGCCTGGGTCACGTACAGTCCGCCGGCCGCCTGGCGGTAGTCGAAGCAGACGCTGGCGTGGACCACGTGTTCGAGGTCCCTGCCGTCCAGACACTTCGCAAAGACGTCCTTCCAGCCCGCCAGCGTCTTGCGCCAGTATGCGGTGCTGACGACCACCGAGTGAGAGTCGGCCTAGCCGCCGCAAAGGTCAAGACCAAGGACGGGGCCGTCCGCGATATCCTGATGGGGGGCGAGCTCCGATGCGCAGAGAGGAAGCCCGAAAGGCCCGCGGCGTCGGGTACGCAGGGAGGTAGCGAGTGGCTGGACCGCGACTGGATCGCGCACCCGTTGTCGCGATGATCGGCATGGCGACGGTGGACTACCTCTACGTCCTCGAAGACCATCCGCAGGCCGACTCGGTCACCCGCGCGCTCGACCACCAGACCGTCGTGGGCGGCGTGGCCGGCCGCGGCGCGGTCGCCGCGCGCCGGCTCGGCGGCACGGCCAGGCTGCTGGCTGCCTGCGGGAGCGACCTCCACGCTCAGGTCCTCAAGTCCGGGCTCGAGGCCGAGGGCGTCGAGTGTACCTGGGTCGCCTACGACCAGCCCTCGCAGCACTCGGCCGTGATCGTCGCGCGAGCAGAGGCGACGCGGACGATCATCTGGCTGCCCCAGCCGATGGCCGACGAGCGCATGACCCGGCGCCTTCCCGAGTTCCTCGACGGCGTCGACGTCGCCCTGCTCGACGCGACCGACGGCGTCCTGGCGAACGCGGCGCTCGACGAATGCCGGCGACGTGGGGTGACCACGGTGCTGGACACCGGATCGGGGCGGCCGTGGACCGAAGGGCTGATGGGCCGCTCCGACCATGTGATAGCGCCCGAGAAGTACGTGCTGAAGCTGACGGGACACCCCGCGGAGCGGGCGGCGGCCGAGTCGTGGGGCACCTCCTGCCGGAAGGTGTTCGGCGTGACCCAGGGCGCCAGGGGCGGAGTCTTTGCCACAGGCGACGCACCCGAGTGCAGGGGGCGCTGGGATGCCGCGCCGGTCGCCGCCGTCGACTCGAACGGAGCCGGCGACACCTTCCACGGCGCCTACGCCTGGGCGCTGGCGCGCGGCCTGCCGGTGCCCGAGTGCTTCGACCTCGCCGCCTGGGCGGCGGCGCTGAAGGCCACCCGGCTCGGCAACACGGGCATCCCCACGCTGGCGCAGCTCGAGACCGCCCGCCGGTCGAGCGGCGCCGGCCGGCTGACGTCAGGCGCCGCCGGCGCCTGACTCCCCGCCGACGACGCCTGACTCCCCGCCGACGACGAACGGTCGTCACTCTCCGCCGACGGCAGTAGGCTGACCGCGAAGGTCGTCACTCGAGCGGGCAAGGCGTGACCGACAGCTTCTCCAGACGAACGAACGTTGGGCCGCGGCTGCGCTTTCGCCTGGCTCCCGACCCGGCCCATCTGGCGCGCGCCCGCGAACGGCTGCGCGAGTATCTGAGCGGGCACTGCGCCGAGGCCGCCACCGTTCACGACCTCGTGCTCGCCATCGAGGAAGCCTGCACCAACGCCATCCGCCACAGCGGCTCTCGCGCCGAGATCGAGATCTCCCTGAGCTTCGACGACGGCCATGTGATCGCCACGGTGAAGGATGCGGGCCACGGTTTCGACGTGGCTGCCTTCACGCCCGACCGAGTGCCCGACCCCAGCCTCGACCACGGCCGCGGCTTGTTCCTGATCTCGCGGCTTTGCGACGAGGTCGCCCTGTCCAGCGACTGCGGCCTCCAGGTGCGGCTGGTCAAGCGCGACGCGGTCGCGGCGCCGGACGCCGCGCCGAGCGCCATCCCCGCGTTCGACCCGTCGGGCCAACCCACGTTCCTCGAGGACATCGACGAGCTCTTCGCGGCGCTCGATTGGGAGTTCCACCACCTGTACGTCAATCGCAGCTTCTGCGAGATGACCGGCCTGACGCCCGCCGAGTTGCTGGGCCACTCGTTGTGGGACCTGTTCCCCGACATAGTGGGGACCGACGTCGAGCGGCGCCTGCTCGACGCCATGCACCTCGGTATCGCGAGCCGCTACGAGTTCTGGTTCCCGCCGCTCGAGACCTGGTTCGAGCAGCGCCTCTATCCGACCGTCCACGGCATCAACCAGTTCAGCATCGAGATCGGTGCGCGCAAGCGGCGTGAGGCCGACCGCGACGAGCTTCTCGGGCGCCTGCAGGATAGCGAGGAGCGATACCGCACGATCGTCGAGACGGCCGCCGAGGGCGTCGCCATCGCCCGGCTCGACGGTGCGTACACCTACGTCAATCCACGCATGGCCGAGATGCTCGGCTACCCCGTCGAGGAGATCCTCGGCAAGTCGAGCACCGACTTCGCCTCGCCGGAGTGGCGCGGCGACGTCGACGCGCTCCGCCACAAGCTCGGCGGCGGCGAGATCGCGACCGGCGAGTTCGCCTTTCTCCGCAGCGACGGCGGCACTCTCTGGACGCGCTTCAACGCAAGCCCGCTGCACGACAAATCCGGCACACACGTCGCCAACCTCGCGCTGCACACCGACGTCACGGCCGAGCGGGCGCAGGGCGAGGAGCTGCGACTCCAGGCCGATGAGCTGCGCTCGCAGACCCCGGAGCTCGCCGAGCGGGTGCGGCTGAGCGAGGCGCTCAACGGGATCAACCGGCTCGTCCATGCCACGTTCACCGCCGACGAGATCATGCAGCGCGCCCTCGACGCCGGCGTGCGTGCGCTGCGCCTCGACGCCGGCGCCATCGAGATCCGCGCCGCCGGCGGCTGGCTGGTCCGTTACCAGTATGGCCTCGATCCGTCGGCCACCGGCGCGCTCCTGCCCGACGAGGTGGCACCCATCGCCGTGCGCGCCGAGGAGACCAGGAGCCTCCTCGCGATCGCCGACATGCACGATTCCGCCTTCGACGTTGGCTTCGTCCGCGAACACCGACTGCGGTCGGTCCTCGGCGTGCCGCTGCTGGTCCGCGAACAGGTGACCGGCTGCCTGCTCGCCTACGGCAAGACCCCGCGTGCGTTCAGCCCCGCCGAGACGGACTTCGGGCGCAAGCTCGGCGCCACCGTCTCGCTCGCCCTCGACAACGCCCGCCTGCTCGAGGCGGAGGTCGCGTCACGCGAGGCCGAGGAACGGCGCAGCAGGCAACTCCAGGTGCTGCGCAGGGTGGCCGAGTCGGCGTCGGCGTCGCTCGACGTCGCCACAGCCGCCGGCGCGGTGGTCGACGAGGTCCGCCGCCTGCTCGACGCCGATCAGGTGCAGATCCGCCTGGCCGACGCGAACGGCAGGTCGCTCGAGCCTGTCGCCACGTTCGACCCTTCCGGTCGACTCCAGGTCGAGGGGTCGATGCCGGTCGGCGCCGACCGCGAGACGGCGATCTGCTTCAGGACAGGCCAGCCGCGCGTCGGCGCCGACGCGCAGGTCCAAGAGGTGACCAGGACCTCGCGGCGCGCTGCGCAGGCGACCGGCGTGCGCGCCTTCGCCATCCTGCCGCTCCGGGCCGGCGGCAACGCGATCGGCACGCTGTTCGCCGCCTGGAAGCGGGTCCACGACGTGGCGCCCGACGAGCTCACTCTGCTCGAAGCGATCGCGGCCGCGGCCACGACCGGCCTCGAGAACGCCCGTCTCTTCGAGACCCAACGCGATATCGCGACCGTGCTGCAGGCGCACCTCATCCACCCCATGCCCCGGGTGGAGGGGCTCGAGCTGGCCGCTGTCTCGCGCCCCGCCAACCGTCCCGACCTCGTGGGCGGCGACTTTCACGACGTGCTTGTCGCCCGGAAAGGCCTTGTGGCCCTGCTGATCGGCGACGTCACAGGCAAGGGCATCGGCGCCGCCGGCATGACCGAGACGGTGCGCAGCGCCATGCGTGTGCTGACGCTCATCACCCCGTCGCCCGAGTACGTGCTTCGACACGTCAACGACCTGCTGCTGCACGAGCCGGGCCACGGCCAGCTCGTGACCGCCTTGCTCCTCGCGGTCGACGTCGCACGCGGACAGGCCGTGCTGGCAAGCGCCGGCCATCCGCCACCGGTCCTCGTCCGCAGGGGGGCGCGCGCCGAGCTGCTCGAGCTGCCGTTCCACCCGCCGCTCGGCGCCTTTCCGGCGAGCTTCTCGGTGCGCCAGCTCCCATTGCTCGCCGGCGACACCCTGCTGCTGTACACCGACGGCGTGACCGAGGCGCGCCGCCGCCGCGAGATGTTCGGCGAACGGCGTCTGCTCGACGTCATGGACGAGCTGCGCGACGGCGATGTGCAGGCCGTGGCGCAGGGCGTCGGCGCAGCGGTGGAGCGCTACGCCGACGGGCTGCGCGACGACGTGCAGATCCTCGCCGTGCGCGTGAGCGGGTGAGGGATGGAGAAAGGCGGCGGGCGGGAGGCGCTTTTGCGCCTCCCGCCCGCCGCCTCAGGCTTGCGTTTTGGCTGCTAGCTCGCTAGGCGAGTGGCGAGTCCCATTTGAATTGCAGCGGATCGGCGATCACCGTGTCGACGATCTCGTCGGCCTCTTCCACGTCGGCCAACGCAAGGACATCCAACGCCTGGTTCATGTGACCTCCGATCTCACGCTCCCACTGGCCGGATTGACCCCGGTCGGACCCTAAGACTCCCTGCCCGAGCTGTCAATGGCCCTCGTGTGAGGGAGCCTCTTGGGAATTCGCGTGGAGGCTGTGCACTACGCCCGGTTCGTCGAGGAAGCGAAAGCCGGTCACCTTCAGGTTCGCGCCGTGATCGGTGAGGATGACGCAACGCAGGAGCGCCTGGAGCTGTTCTCTCACCATCCCGGTCAGGCCGTCCCCGGCTCCGATCCCGCCCGTGTCTGCAGACAGCTTGAAGTGCCAGACATACTCGGCTTCACCGGCAATCTCGTTCATGATGACCTCACAGAATGATGCGCTCGCAATGGATGAGCGCGATGTCGATGCCGAGGCTCGCCTCGAGCTCCGTGTATGCCACGCCACGCAAGTCTCGTCCCCACCGCGAGAGGCACGAGCTTGGGATTAGCAGCAGGTCGGGCTTGCCATGGGAGCGCACGTAGGCCCGGACGGCGTCACCGATGTCGTCGAGCACCCACAGGTCGCCGACATTTACGGTCCCGCCGAAATAGCCGTTGGTCGGCACGACCAAGGCAAGCGAGGAACCGTCGGGCAGCGGCAAGTCGCGAACCAGGTTCTCAACGAGCTCTCGATAGAACGACGAGGCCACGATCAACGTGTGCCTCGCGCTGCGCTCCTGAATCTTGCTGTGTATCTGCTTGACGTATTGCAGTTTGAACGAACCGGGCAGGACCAACCCGAAGCTCATGCCGGCAAAATCGAGCGGCTTGTAGCCGCGTGGCTTGTGCGGGTATGCGTCAGCGTCGAAGGCGGGCTCTTGCAGGTGCAAACGTCTGGTTTTCGAGCCGCGCGCGATCTCGACGTCGACGACTCCTACTCTCATTGCCCGCCGCAGCAGGCTGGCAGCGTGCGAGCGCGACACGACCTTGGTGCCGTCGACGACAGTCACCTTGTCCCCTAGGCGCACTCCTGCGCTCGCCGCAGGGGAGCTGCGAATAACCCCCTCGACTATGGGCTCGATCGACACCGAGGCGAAGCCGAAGGGGCTGACGATCACAGGGGTCGCGAGACGCTGGCGCTCAGCTAAGAGATGCTCAACGAGGTCGGGCACCCACGTCTCGAAGATCCCGGGCCTGTAGCTTGGATGGTAGCGGCTCAGCCCGGGGGGAGCCACGCGCACCAGTCGGGCGTCGTATGCGTCGAGGTACTCCAGCGTTTCGGTGACATCCTGGAGCCCCTGATCGGGCAGAGGCACGAGCGTCCCCATGAAGGGGACCTCGCGGGCTCGAAGGTGCCGAATTGCGTCGATGGCAGTTTGTGCCCTGCGGTCCCGCATGATGCGCCGACGAACCGGTCCGTTCGCGGAAATCAGCGAAAGGTTCACGTAGACGGGCTTGAGGTCCGCAAGGCGAGCGACAACGTCGCTCGTGAGCAGACTCCCGTTCGTCGTGACGTCAATCACCTGGTCGGGATGGCGCTCACGAACGACCTCGAGCAGGGAGAGGAACTGCGGATTGGCCAAGGGCTCGAAGAAGCACTTTGTCTCGCGCATCATCCCTTGGCCGTCGTGTACGTGCCGCGACCGCGTCTTGGCCTCAGCAAGGCTCACGAAGCGGGGCTCCCTGACGAACAGGCCTTCTGGGTTCCCGTCCTCATAGCAGAATTCGCAGTGGCAATTGCAGGCCGTGGAGAACGAGCCGAGGTTTTGTTGGAGCGACGTCTCGCGCACCGTGCGCCAATCCTCGGCGTCGCGGAGTCGAAAGCCGTCGATCCGCACGGGCTTGCCCTGATACTCAAGGTCAACCGCCGCGAGAACCGACCTGAGCATGGTCTCGATGAGCTCAATTCGGGGCTCCTCGCGAGCGAAAGCCTTCACGCTGTGGTACTCAACCCTGTCCGCGGATTCTTCGCTCACCTGGCCCCCTCGAGTCGCTTCGCCGCATTATAGGGGAAGGTCCCCGCGGGACCGGGGCGGCACAATCTGCCGTGGTCAACTCAAGGGAACCGCACGTCTGACCGAGAATGAAGTACCGGCGGGCGTGCACCGTGCACCCATGAGTCGGGCCGTTCGCGGCCGGTGTCGGGCACAGGAGACACTGCACCAATGATGACGCTCTGGTCGCCAAGGACGCGGTCAGCCGCGATAGATGCTCGCAGCGAAGGCGCTGAGCGGCGTCCTAACTTCCCTACCATAGGTCGACGAGCACGCCGGATACCCGCCTACGTCGCGGCGGTCGACGTAGCTGCACTGACGCTGGTCCTCGCGACACTCTCGACACTTCCGAAGCACCAATGGGCGGCGCTCGCCTTGTTCGCGGGAGTCATCGCGTTGAGCGATTCGTGGACGGTCCACATGTCCGATCACGGTGCGATCTCCCTGTGTTTCACGCCCACGTTTGCGGCTGCCGTGCTCTTCGGCCCGGCCTTTGGTGCCTTGGCGGCGTGCATCGGGGCGCTCGTCGGGGAGGGAGTTCTCCGCCGCAAAGGCGCGCTGAAGGTGGCCTTCGAATGTGGCCAGTCGACGCTAATCGGCGGACTTGCCGGGTTGAGCTTCCTAGCCTTGCGAGCTGTCCCGAGCGTGAGTCTAACGTCGAACGCCGCAGCCTACGCCGTCGCGGCACTTGTCTTCATCTCAGTCAACGGGATGCTGGTGAGTGGAGTATTCGCCCTGCACGGACGGCCCTTCTGGCGCTGCTGGCTGCTGTCGATGCGAGAGGGCGGAGTCTTCTATCTGGCGATGGCCCCACTCGGCGCCGTCGTCGCGAACGCATACGCACAGAGTCCGTGGACGCTCTTGTACTTCCCGCTGCTGATATGGGTCCTGTATAAGGGCTTCGTGCTCTACGCACACTTGAAGACGGACACCGAGAAGGCCCTTGTCCTGCTCGCCGACACCCTCGACAAGCGCGACCGGTACACCTACGAGCACTCCAAGCGAGTCGCCGACCACGCAGAGCGCATTGCGGTTGCGCTCGGTCTGCCGAGCAACATGGTCGAGTTGGTCGTCTCAGCGGCGCATATCCACGACCTCGGCAAGATCTCGATCGACAACCGCATCCTCTTCAAGGAAGGCAAGCTGACCGAGGAGGAGCGGCGCCAGATCAACAAGCACCCGGCGGCCGGTGCGGCCTTGGCCGGGCAGTTCAACCTGTTCGGCGCCGGCGCCGACATCATCATGCACCACCACGAGCGCTGGGACGGCACCGGCTATCCCGAGGGGCTCTCGGGTGAGGACATCCCACTCGGTTCCCGCATCATCGCGGTGGCCGACGTCTACGACGCCATGACGTCGGACCGTCCGTACCGCGCGGCGCTCTCGCACGAGGTCGCCATCGCCGAGCTTGCGAACGGCGCCGGGACGCAGTTCGACGCTCACTGCGTCGAGGCGTTCCTGTCGCTCGACCGCGAGCGGGCCAAGGCGGTCAGGCCGACCGGCGGCAGCGCCTACGCTCACGCCTGACCTGCGAGCTCGCCGCCGCCAACGCACGCCGCGGCGTCCAGGACCTGGGGGGACCTTGGATCCAGAAGACCGGCAGCACGAGTGCGGTTCGCATCCGCCGGCGCGCTGGCTGATCGCCACCTTCAGTCCCATCACCAAGTGGGACGGCCGCACGATCACCTACGACGGCGCCGTGTTCACCCTCGAGCAGGACGGGCGGCTCGAAGCCCGGGCGGTGCAGGAGTATGGCCGGCAGGGGTTCCTGCTCTGGGCGTCGCCCGACACGTACTCCCTGGTCGAGCAGGCCGCGGCGCGCGAGCTCTCTGCCGAGCGGGAGCTCACCACCGCCCGGGAGCTCGCCCCGTCCGCCTCCGACCCAGAGCTCGCTCTGACGGCCCCCGGTCCCACCGGCGCGCCACAAGGCCGCCGACTCAGCGCAGGCCGCGGTCGCTCCATCGCCGCTGCTCTGAGCATCGTCGCACTGGTCGTCGCGATCCTGCTCGTGGCGGGCGTCTTCAGGCTCCACACGCCTTCGATCGGCGGGGCGACCTCGCGCACCGGTACGACCGCAGGTGCCCTCTCCACGCCCAAGCCGACCGTCCGCGTCTCGACCAACTGGGCCGGGTACGTCGCGACCGGCGGGCGCCGGCCGCGGCCTGCGCGAGCGCCGAGATCATCGTCGAGACACGCGACGACGGCCACGGCGTCGCGTCGCTCGGGCCCGTCCGCTTCATGGACTGCCGGGTCAACGGCCGTCCCCTGAGCCACTGGCACCTGACCCGGACCGTGACGTCATCGCCGCCTGGGGCGCGCCCGTCGGCGATCCTCTATGACGACGAGACCTTCCTCGTGACACACCGGTAGACGTGACGACGCGCGGGCAGGCGCGCCACGCGGCCCCGGCCCGCCTCGACCGCCCGCGACTTGCCGCTCAGCCACCCGACACCTGCCCGCCTCAGCCGCCCGCTACCCCGCACCACCGCATGAGGAGCAACGCCACGGCGCTGGCGTGGTCGACCAGGTCGGCCACCGGCACACACTCGTCGATCCTGTGAGCCACGTCGAAACCGCCCGGGCCGAACGAGATCGTGGGGATGCCGCCGCGGCGGATGAAGACGGCGGGATCGTGCCAGGAGTCCATGCCCCCCGCCACGCCGGCACGGCCCAGGTCGGCCCCCGCCTGGAGCGCGGCGAGCACGATGGGGTGGTCGGTCGGGATCTCGGCCGGGATGATGTCGCAGGGCCACTCCCAGCGCGGCGGGTGCGCGGCGAGCCAGGGGTCCGACGCCGCCGCCGAGTTCACGAACGTCTCGACCTCGCGGAAGACATCCCTGCCCGTGCCGTCGGCGCCGACCTGGCCGGGCAGGTACTGCAGGTCGAGGGTGAGCTCGCACGACGAGGGGAAGGTCACGATCCACTCGCCGCCCCGTACGATGGTCGGCACGATGTCGCCGGGGCTGAGCAACGGGTGAGCGTGGTCGCCACGCGTCCGCCAGTCTTCGCGCAGCGTGTGGATGCCCTGCAGGACGAGCGCCATCTTGTCGATCGCGTTGACCGCCCCGCCCAGGCGCCAGTCGGGCTGGCGCACCTCGGCGTGACCGGGACGCCCCTCGACCGTGATCGTCGCGTTCACGGCCCCGCGGCAGGCGACCCAGGCGTCGAAGGCGGTCGGCTCGCCGCTGACACCGGCATCGGCGCGCACGCCGTGCTCGACGCAGGCGTACGACCCGGCCCCGCTCGATTCCTCGTCGGTGTTCGTGCAGAAGACGGCGTCCCCGGCCAGCCTGACGCCGAGCCGGCGCAGGACGATCAGGGCGAAGAGCTGGTCGGCGATCCCGCCCTTCATGTCGCAGGTGCCGCGGCCGTAGAGCACGCCGTCGCGCACCCGCGCCGTGAAGGGGTCGCTCGCCCACTGCGCCACGGGCTCGGCCGACACGGCGTCGATGTGGCCGTTCAGCAGCAGGCTGCGACCGCCGCCCGCTCCGGACAGGTGCGCGGCAAGCTGCGGCCGCCCGCGAAAGTCGAGGCCGTTGGGCAGGACCGGATGCCCCGCCGGCACCGGCTCGGGCTCCCACACGTCGGCCTCGGCGCCGAGCTCGACCAGGACGCCGCGCAGGTACTCCTGCAGCGCCCGCTCCTCGCGCGCCGGCTCGCCGGGGAGCCGGGCCGTGGTGTCGAAGGCGACCAGGTCGGCGACGATGCCGACGAGCTCGTCCGCGCCCTCCCGCACGGCTTCGACGACGCGCTCCTCCGCGCCGGACTGCAGGCGTAGGTCAACGCTCAAGGCAGGCCTCCTCTTCGGGCTTCACACTGGTCGCACCCTTCCGGCGCCGGCCGATCACCGCCCCCGTACGTGGACGGTCGCAACCGCCGCGCTCACGCGCCGCAAGGCGGGAGCGCGGGCCGGCCGAAGACGGCAGTCTTCGGCCGGCCCGCGCAGGCCCGTCACAAGCGACGGGCCGGCAGCGTCACTCAGGCGGCAGCTCGCCGTAGGTCAGCGCCACATCGACGCCGACCTTCGCGCTGCGCCGCTTCCAGAAGTAGTACCAGGCGATGCCGACCGCCCACACGATCACGAAGATGATCGCCTTCTTGCCCGTGATGTCCTTCGTCTTCGAGTCGAAGAAGGCGAAGTAGAGCAGCGCCACGATGTAGCAGACGTAGACGATCGAGGCCAGCGTGATGATCGGCACGCCGGCGATCCGCCAGCCCTTGTAGGGCGACGAGTCCCAGATGTGCCTGACCTTCTTGCGATAGGCGAACAGCAGGCCCGAGATGCCGGTTATCAAGAATACCGAGACGAGCTGCAGGCCGCCGGCCACGAGTCCGGTGAGTTCGCTCGAGAACCAGAGCACGTAGGCTGCCGTGAGCACGATCTGGATGACGGTGATGAGCGCGTAGAGCTTGACCGGAGAGGCCCAGCGCGGGCTGATGTCCGTAAACCACTTGGGGCCCATGCGGTCCATGCCCCAGGCGAACATGGCGCGCGGCACGAGCATGAGGTCGACCGTGATCAGCCAGTAGCTCGTGAGCAGGAAGGTAAATGAGGCGATGATCGCGATCAGCCAGCTGCGCCCCGAGGCCAGCCACGACAGCGTCATGTAGCTCGTCGAGAACGGGAAGTTGTAGCCCTTCACGCCGCCGAACAGGTCGTTGTAGGCCGACGCGCTGATGAAGCGGAAGTCGGCGATGTGGTAGAGCGCGAAGAACGTCCAGAAGCCGATGATGGCCGGCACGAGCACAGCCATCCAGCTCGCCTTGAGGACGGTCTTGTCGGGGCGCTTGACCTCGCCGCTCAGGTAGACGAGCGCGTACGCGTAGATGAACAGGAAGAACACGCCGCTCGTGACGCCGAGCGTGTCGCCCCAGTTCCAGGTGCGGGGCATGGCGTGGCCGGCGGCGGTGCCGACCGCGGTGACGAAGGCGTTGTAGTTCAAGGAGTGGTACTTGACGGCGGCCGCGTTCCAGTGCGCGATGAAGCTCGCCTTGGAGCACAGCGAGAGCGCAATGGCAAGCACGATGGGACCGCCGATGCCGACCGCGATGAACGGCCGCTGGATCTTGCGGAAGACGTTGATGCCGAAGACGACCGCCACGAACGACATCGCAAAGCAGGCGGTCGTCAGCGTCACGATGCCGCCCTTGCTGGCGACGAAGTTGCTCAGGCCCGTCCAGCCCATGTACTGGCCGAGGATGGCCAGCGCCGGGCTCGCGATCCAGGTCGAGATGAAGATGTTCCAGTACGTGATCGCGATCACGTTGGCGAAGCTAGCCCCCATGGCGATCACCGGGTGGATGATGCGTGAGTTGTAGATGTACTCACCGCCGGAGCGCGGCATCGAGGCGCCCAGGATGCCCCACACGACCGGCGCGCACAGGCCGCAAGTCACGGCCGAGATGGCGGTCGCGATCAGCAGGTTGCCGCCGGGGAACAGGCCGACGCCGACCTGCACCGTGTACCAGATGGCGTAGATCGGCTGGATGACGGCCAAGCCGATACCGAACGCGTCCCACAAGGAAAGGCCACGCACCAGGCCACTGGCTTTGCGTGCATACGCGAGTTCTTCGGACATACCGCCCCCTGTCTGCGAATCGCCGATCAGTCTTCGGTGAAGCGTGCAGCCGCTGTCCGCGGGAACACGGCCGGCGATGCCGGCGGGCGGGACCGGCGCCCCGGATCACGGGACTCCGTCGCCTGTCCGGCGCCGACCTGTGCGCGTGGCGCGCTCCCCAGTCGCGCTTGCGCTGACCCCCTCCCCGACCGGTGACGTTTGGGTGACCGGTCAACTCACGCCTGAATGATATAGTCAGGCTGCGGCATGTCAATCGAGGGGGGGCGGAACGGCCGGACCACCGGCTCATACGAGCAGGGGCGGAGTCAGACCGAACGCGGGCTTATCGCCGGCGAGCGGTTCCACATCGCGCCCGATCGACGAGCGCGCCGGCGGCCGTGGTGAGCCGGCTGCCGGACCCGCCGGCTACGCGCTGCGTGAGCTCGGGCCGACGGCCCGCACGATCCTCGCGGCAGCCCTGCGCGTGCTCGAGCGCGACGGCTTCTCAGGCCTCACCCTGCGGCGGATCGCCGCCGAGGCGGGCGAGACCAAGTCCCTGATCATCTACCACTTCGGCGACAAGGACGGCTTGCTCGCCGCCCTCGTCGACTCGCTCTGGCACGACGAGGACATGGACCTCGTGCACCGCCTCGCGTGCCTCCCGGACTCGCCGGCCGACCGCTTGCGCGCCCTCATCGAGGCACACCACGCCCTGGCGCTCGAGACGCGCGAGTACCGCATGTACTTCGACCTGCTGCCGCGGCTGCTGCGCCACGCCGGCACCCGCCGGCGTCACGCCGAGCTCAACCAGACGTACCGCACGCTCGGCGTCATGGCCATGCCCGTCAAGGAGCTCGACCCCGACGGCCAGCTCGCGCTGGCCAGCCTCCTGCTCGCCGTCGACGAGGGCGCGGCGATACTGCTTCAACTCGACCGCGCCGGATTCGACCACGAGGGCGCGTTCGCCCTGCTGCAGCCACTCGCCGCCGTGCAGAGCGGGGTGTCGCCGCGGCCCGGACCATGGGAGAACGATTCACCGCTCGCGGTGGGGAGACTGCCAGCAACGGGCGACACTGCTCCCAGCTTCGCCGATCCGGCCGCCGGCTTGCCGCCCGTCGCGCGCCGCCTGCTCGACGCCGCGCTGTTCGTCTTCCGGTCGCGGGGGCTGACGGCCGTGACCTTCGACGCGATTGCGCGGCAGTCCGGCGAACCGAGCTCGGCCACGACGTACTACTTCGGCGAGAAACGCAACCTCATCATCGCCATGAACGCGACGCTGCTCGCCCGCGCGCAGCGCACTGCGGTGCGGCACCTCAGGCTGGCCATGAAGAGCGACGACCATCCGCTCGCCGACCTCCCGCTCGCCGACGCCGGCGTGCTGCGCTCGATGCGTGGCCTCTACGAGATGTTGCCGGCGATCGTCAGGGATGACGAGCTGCTCGCGCGCCACGCACAGTATGTCGCGTGGCTGCGAGCCGCCGTCGCGGCGTCGTGCCGCACGCGCGGCGCGCCGTTCAGCCCGGCTCTCGTAGACCTGACGCTGGCGGTCG
Organism: uncultured Actinomycetes bacterium; assembly: GCA_963767005.1. Taxonomy (GTDB): domain Bacteria; phylum Actinomycetota; class Thermoleophilia; order UBA2241; family UBA2241; genus Bog-752. The sequence continues at coordinate 439,447 of CAVYCN010000004.1, read as the reverse complement.
CCTACGGTCTCCCGATCCAGCTCCTCATCGACCGCGATGCCCTCGACCCCGGGCCGGTCCTCGCGACCTGGGCTGCGCTGGTCGCCGCGTTCGCGGCCAGAACGGCCGCCACGCGCGACCGTAGAATACGATCGTGACCGACGACCCGAGCCAGCGAGGGAGGCAGTCGTGACGGACGAACCGAGCCAACGACCCTACGAGAAGGCGCACCTCGCCGACTTGACCAACGACCGCGGCTGGGCGCCGATCCGCCGCACGCTCGACGTGCGCGCCTTCGGCATCAACGCCTGGACGGCGGGCGAGATCGGCGAGCACGTGATCGTGCCGCACGACGAGCTGGCGTCGGGCCACGAGGAGCTCTACCTGGTCACCGCCGGCAAGGCCGGCTTCACGGTGAGCGGCGAGCGGATCGACGCGCCGGCCGGCACCGTCGTGTTCGTGCGCGACCCGGCGGCACGGCGTGAGGCGATCTCACTCGAACCCGGCACGACTGTGGTGGTCGTCGGCGGCACGGCCGGTGGGGCCTTCGCGCCGCGCTCCTGGGAGATCAACGCCGAGGTGTTGCCGCTCTTCGACGGCGGCGAGTACGCGAAGGCGCGCACCCTCCTGACGGCGGCGCTCGGCCGCTACCAGGACCGCGCCAACGTGCACTACAACCTCGCTTGCGCCGAGGCGCAGCTCGGCGAGACCGCTTCGGCGCTGCAGCACCTCGCCGCCGCCTTGCAGGAGCGGCCCTCGCTGGCCGCCGACGCCCACGCCGACTCCGACCTGGACCCGGTCCGCTCCGACCCGCGCTTCGCCGTGCTCGTGCCCGAGCTGCCTGAGGCTTAGGGACCGCCGACCCGACTGCCTGGCTGCCGGACGCCGGCTGCGGCAGGCGCCGGCTGGCGGACCTGGACCTGGGCTACGGCGTCGCGCCGTCGCCCGCGCTCACGGCATCGCGCGCCGCCAGCGACCCCGTCAGGATATCGGCCCACAGCGCGAAGATCGCCTCGGCGTCGACGCCGGCAGGATCGAGGGCTTTCTGCATGGCGATGCCGTCCAGCACGGCGATCAGCAGGCTCGCGTACGAGCGCACCGCTTCGGGATCGAGCTCGCCGTCGGGGCCCGCGAAGACCTCGTCGTAGTGGCGGCGGTGCAGATCGTAGAGTCTGGCTACGCGGCTGCGCAGCGACTTGGACCGCAGGATGTGCGGCAACATCTCCCAGGTGGTCTGGTAGACCCCGGGTCTGGTCAGGTCGATGCTCTCGAGCACGGCTCGACGGACCCGCATCTGCCGGCTCGACTCACTGCGCGAGCGTTCGTACACGCGCAGGCTGGCGTCGTGCGTGGAGACGTCGACCAGCGCCTCGACCAGGCCGCTCTTGCTGCCGAAGTAGTAACGGATCGCCGACGTGTACACGCCGGCCTCGGCGGCGATCGCCTCGAACGAGAGCTTGTCGAAGCCGTCGCGCTGGACGATGCGGCGCGCGGCGCGGATGATCTCCTGCGCCTTGGGCGGCAGGTCGGTGATGGGGCTGCCGGCGAGCGCGCGCTGGTAGGTGCGCTCGCCGCGCGCGTCCTTGCCGCTCGTCGCTGTCTTGCCGCTCGAGTTGCCGCTTTTCGACGATCCGCTATTGCCGCTTCGCACGGGCCTCTTGAGCCGCGCGCGCTCGCTCGTGCCGTCACGCGCGGCGCCGCGTGCCGGCGAGCCTGCCTGCCGGCCGTTCGCCGCGCGCCGGCCGCGCGTCGTTTGTTTCTCGTCTTCGGCCACCTGCTCCCGCCCCCCTGGATCCGTCCCTGCCCGCGGCGACCCGGTCAGTGGTGGTCGACTCGCGGCCTGATCTCGCGGGTCTTCATCTCGTCGATCACCCAGAGCAGCTCGTCGGCGGCGGCGCTCAAGAGCGCCTCGCCCTTCTCGGCCGTCGCCAGAGTCGGGTCGCCCATCGTGCCCGTCTTGGACAGCGTCGACCACCATTCCATCATCGAGCCGGGGCCGTCGAACCAGTCCATGTAGAAGTAGTCGCTCGCCGGCTGGTTCAGGTCGGGCACGGCCTTGTCCATCTGTACGAGCGAGGGGTCGATCGCCAGGTAGATCGACGTCTCGAGCTCGCAGGCGTGGGCCATGCCGCCGGGGAAGTGCGACTCGCGCACCTTGCGCACCGCGTCCTGCCCCTGCGGGGTGTACAGGTAGAAGTAGTTGCAGCACAGCGTGTCGGGGTGGTCGACGATCGTCAGGCGCGCCGCCATGTCGACGAGCGGCATGTTCGAGCCGTGGCCGTTGGCCAGGACGATGCGCTTGAAGCCGTGGCGCACGAGGCTGCCGGTGATGTCGGTGAGATGGTGCACGAACGTGTCCCAGGCGATCGTGATGCCGCCGGGGAAGTCGCCGTGGTGCGGCGAGTAGCCGTGGGTCACCACGGGGAGCAGGACGATCTGGTCGGCCACCCTGGCGCAGGCGCGCTCGCAGATCTCGCTGATGATGCGCACGTCGGTGTCGATGGGCAGGTGGGGGCCGTGATCCTCGAGCGTGCCGATGGGCACCACGACCACGCGATCCTGCGCGGCGATCTCACGGATCTCCGGCCAGGTCATCTGCTCGTACCTGTACGTCTGCACGGTCATCGCGCCCCTCACTGTCCTTCGCGCACACGGGCGGCCTGCGGCCGTCCCGCCGGAACGTATGTCTCGTCGTTGGCCGTCACTGCAGGCCTCCCAGCCGCAGGCAGGCCGCGTGGTGGCTGCCCCGCACCTGCACGTCCGAGGGGTCCTGCTGTGAGCAGATGTCCATCACCTCGGGGCAGCGCGGATGAAAGCGACAGCCGCTCGGGATGGCGGCCGGGTTGGGCGTCTCGCCGGTGAGCACCAGGTGCTCGCGGCGGGCGGTCGGGTCGGGCACCGGGATCACGCTGATCAGGGCCTTGGTGTAGGGGTGCTGGGGGTTGGCCACGACCTCTTCGGTCTCGCCGATCTCGACGATCTTGCCGAGGTACATGACGGCGATGCGATCGGAGATCACCCAGGCCAGCGAGAGGTCGTGGGTGATGAACAGATAGGTGACGCCGAGCTCGCGCTTGTGGGCCACCATGAGCTTCAGGATGTCGTTGCGGATCGAGACGTCGAGGCTCGCCACGGGCTCGTCGGCGACGATCATGTCGGGCTCGAGCACGATCGCCCCGGCGATGCAGACGCGCTGGCGCTGGCCGCCGGAGAGCTCGTGCGGGTAGCGGTAGAGGTAGTCGCGGGCGGGCCGCAGGCCGGCCTCCTCTAAGGCGCGCACGACGCGCTCCTCCTTGTCGCGCTCGCTTACCACCAGGTGGTTGACCACAAGCGGCTCGGCCACGATGTCGAAGATCGTGTGCTTGGGGTTGATCGCGTTGTAGGGGTCCTGGAAGATGATCTGGCAGTTTCTCCGGTAGTCGCGGATCGCCTGGGGGCTGAAGCGCCCCACCTCGAGGCCCTTGTAGAAGATCTGGCCGCCGGTCTGGCGCTCCAAGCCCAGCAGGGTGCGCCCGGTCGTGGTCTTGCCGCAGCCGCTCTCGCCCACTAAGGCCAGGATCTCGCCGGCCCCGATCGTAAAGGAGATGCCATCGACGGCCCGCACCCAGTGCTTCTCGGTGGCCACCATGGAACGCAGGAAGCTCTGGCGCACCGGGAAGAAGACCTCCAGGCCGCGGATGTCATAGAGCACGCCGTCGCGCACCGCAGCGCCGCGCAGCTCCTTGCGGCCGATCGCCCCGCCCTCCTTGGCGGCGGCCGAGGGGTTGTCAGTCACTGTCGCCATCTAGGCCACCTTCCAGCAGCGCGCGTAGTGTCCGGGCGAGACCGCCACCATCTCCTGGTCGCTTTCAGTGCAGGCCGGCTCGGCTAGGGCGCAGCGCGGGTAGAAGCGACAGCCGGGCGGCGGGTCTAGCAGGTTGGGCGGGTCGCCGGCGATCGAGCTCACCATCTCGCGGGTCTCGTGGATGTTGGGGAAGGCCTTGATGAGCTGCCGTGTGTAGGGGTGCGAGGGGGCCGTGAAGATGTCGGTCGTCGAGCCGGCCTCGACCACCTTGCCGGCGTACATGATGACGCCCTTGTCGCAGGTCTCGGCCATGACCGAAAGATCGTGGCTGATGAGGATGAAGGAGAGCGCCAGCTCGTGGCGTAAGCGCTCGATCAGCTCGAGGATCTGGGCCTGGACCATGACGTCCAAGGCGGTGGTGGGCTCGTCGCCGATCACCAGCTTGGGGTTGCAGGCCAGGGCCATGGCGATCATCGCGCGCTGGCGCATGCCGCCGCTCATCTCGTGGGGGAACTCAGTCACGCGCTTGGGGTTGATGCCGACCAGATCGAAGAGCTCGCGGGCGCGGACCATCGCCTTGGCCTCGCTTAGGCCCTCGTGGAGGATGATCGGCTCGGCGATCTGGCGGCCCACCTGCTGCACCGGGTTCAGGGCGTTCATCGCCCCCTGGAAGATGATCGAGACCTCCTTCCAGCGGATCTTGGACATGCCGTACTCGGTGCGCTTGGCCAGGTTGCGACCGTCGAAGAGCACCTCGCCACTGACGATGCGGCCGTTTTCGGGTAAGAGCTTGAGGATCGCCAGGGCGGCCGTGGTCTTGCCGCAGCCGCTCTCGCCGGCCAGGCCCAGGCTGTGGCCGCTCTCCAACATGAAGCTCACGCCGTCGACGGCTTTGACGTCGCCCTCGCGCAGCTTGAAGTAGGCCTTCAGGTCGCGCACGTCGAGGATGCCCTCGTGGTCGATGCGGGCCGCGGCCTCCTTGGCGGGGGCGGCGGGCTTGGTCTGGGCGGCGCTCATGGCTGGCCTCCCGACTCGCCGGTGGTCGGAACGGGAAGGGCGCCCCCTCGGGTGCTTGGGGGGCTGGTCCGGCAGGGGACGCCCTTCCCAGCGACGGCGCCGTTGGCTGCGCCGGGTCTTGGGTCTGTCGTAACGGCGCGCCTCATGACTCCTCCTCGAGGGCCGAGCCGCGGGCGCGCCGGGTCTCTCCCTGTCCGACGCGCTCGGCGCCGGCCGACTCGCGCTTGCGCAGCTTCGGGTCGAGGATCGCGTCGAAGGCGCGGCCCACGAACGTGAAGCCCAGCACCACGAGCACGATCGCCGCGCCGGGCGGCACCACGTACCACCAGGCCGGCAGGCTGGCGCCGCCCGACGTCCAGGCGTTGCGTAGCATCGTGCCCCAGCTGAAATTGAGCGGGTCGCCGAGGCCGAGGAACGACAGCGTCGTCTCGGACAGGATGGCGATGGCGACGACGAGCACCGTGTTGGCGAAGATCAGGGGCAGCACGTTGGGCAGCACATGGTTGCGCATGGTGTGGGTGTCGGTCGAGCCGATCGCCCGCGAGCGCTCGATGAACTGCAGCTCGCGCACGCGCAGCGTCTCGGAGCGGATCAGGCGCGCCGTGCTCGGCCAGCTCGTGATGCCGATGATCAGGATGATCATGCCGTAGTTGCGTCCCCAGGCGGCCGCCAGCACCATGGCGAGCGGCAGCCAGGGCAGCACGAGGAAGAAGTCGGTGGCGCGCATCGACAGCTCGCCCTTCCAGCCGCCGTAGAAGCCGGCGGCGATGCCCACCAGGGCGCCGATCACGGCCGAGATGGCCGACGCGGTGAGGCCCACGACGAGCGAGATCCGGGCGCTCCAGATGAACTCGGCGAGCACCGACATGCCCTGCTCGTCGGTGCCGAAGAGTCGCGGCCACGACAGGCTCGGATGGGCGAACGGCGCTCCGACCGGATACCCGGCATTCAGGTACCTGTGGTTGGCGAGGAACGGCGCGAGCAGCGCGATCGCCACGAACACGACCAGCGTGGCGAGGCCGAGCATGCCCTGCCGGTTGGTCTTGTACAGCCGCCAGACGCGCTGCAGCGCCTCGACCGAGAGGCTGACGCGTTCCTGGCGCCCGACTGCCCACTGCCAGATCGCGAGCGCCGCCAGCGCGAGCGCCACGGTCTGGAACAGCCACGACAGATGCGAGCGCTGTGCGCCCAGGGCGACGTGCGTCCAGCCCATCTGGGCGAGCGCCCAGGCGCCGAGCACCACGGCCAGGGCGACCAGGGCGAGCGTCAGGCGGCGATCCTTCTCGCCGCGCACGGCCGCGAGGATGGCGGCGGCCAGCGCGAGCAGCGCAAGGACACCGGGCAGCCAGGCCGGGTACGAGGCGACCCGCCCGCTTACGAAGCCGGCCAGCACGCGGCCGAGGCCGCTCGAGAGGGGCCGATCCTTGGGATAGGTGACGAGCTCCAGCGTCAGCCAGAGCAGCGGTGTCCAGACCAGCAGCCAGAGTCTAACGCGTCGCCAGCTCATGCCCGTACCCTCGGGTCGAGATAGTAGTAGAGGATGTCCGCGACGAGGTTCGCCAGCACGACGGCGACGCTCGCCACCAGGAACACGGCCTGCAGCACCGGGTAGTCGAGGTTCATCATCGACTGATACGAGAGCAGGCCGATGCCGGGCCAGTTGAACACCGTCTCGGTGAGGATGGCGCCCGACATGATGAAGCCCAGGTTCATCATGATCACAGTCGTCGTCGGCAGCATGGCGTTGGGCACGACGTGGCCCCACAGCACGCCCGAGTCAGAGAGACCCTTGGCGCGCGCCGTGAGCACGAAGTCTTCGTTGCGCACACCCGACAGCGAGGTGCGCATGATGGTGTGGTACTGGCCGATGTAGACGAGAGCGAACGTCGCCGCCGGCAACACGAGGTGGTTGAGGATTGCCTTGCCGTGGTCGAACCAGCCGCTGTACACGGCTCCCGGCTCGCCCATGCGACCCGACGGGAACCAGCCCAGCTTGGCCGAGAACAGCATGATGAGCACGAGCCCGACCCACAGGGTCGGCGTCGAGTACAGCACCATGCCGACCGTGGTCGAGGAGGTGTCGTACCAGCCGTCCCGTCGCCAGCCGGCGTAGGTGCCGGTGATCAGCCCGACGACGATGGCGACGACGGTGCCGGTGCCGACCAGCAAGAGGGTCGACGGCACGCGCGCCCAGACCACCGACATGGCCGGCCGGGAGTACACGAAGGAGTTGCCCAGCTTGCCGTGGGCGAGGTCGTACCAGTAGTAGCCGAACTGCTGCCAGAGCGGGCGATCGAGCCGAAACACACTCCGCTGCCTGGCGATCGCCGCCGGGCTCCAGGCGCCGTGCGGCAGCAGCAGACGGGCGGGGTTGCCCGGCAGAATGCGGAACAGCACGAAGTTGAACGAGGCGACCAGCACGATGATCAGCACCGCGTTCAGGATCTTCTTCAGAAAGTAGCTGCGCTTGTCCATGTCGAGTGGGGGCGCCGGTCCGGTCCCACCGGACCGGCGCCCCCAGACCCCCTATCGGAGCAGGCTCATACCGACCGCTCGGGTCACTGCTCGACGGCGCGTCCGCGACGCCGCGCAGTAACGACCACGACGGCGATCACGACGACCGCGACGATCACCACGATCACGACGATCAGGCCGGTGTTGCTCGAGCCCGAGCTCGAGCTCGAGACGCTCGCCGTCACGGCGTGGGCGTAGAGGTAGCTGTCGATGTTGTCGGCGTTGTAGACGATGCTGCCGCCGTCAGCCGGGGACTGCACGAAGCCGGTCCACTTGGCCGAGTTGTAGGCCTCGAGGTTGCGATGGTAGACGAGCGTGATGTACGGCGACTGCTCGTACAGGATCTGCTGCATCTGATGGACGATGTCGATCCGCTGGGTGGGGTCCATCGTGGTCTGCTGCTCGGCGAACAGCTTGTCGTAGGTCGGGTTCGAGTACTGGCAGTCGCTCAGGTTGGCGATCTGGCCGGTCGTGAAGACGCTCAGGATGTAGTTGGGGTCGCTGCCCGAGCCCACCCAGTCCCAGAGGAACAGGTCGTACTGGGGATCGTAGGTCTTGCCCACGAAGTTGTACTGCTTGGCCAGGAGGGCCGAGGTCTCGAGCACCTGGTAGTCGATCTTCAGGCCGAGCTGCGTGAACCAGCTCGCGATCAGCTTGCCGGCGCGCTGGCTCTCGGGGCTGTCCGAGCGCGCGATCAGGCTGAGGACGATCGGCTTGCCCTGCTTGTTCAGGCGTACGCCGTTCTTCAGGGGATAACCGGCGGCCGTCAGCATCTGATTGGCCTTGGCGATGTCGAAGGTGTAAGGCGTCGGCGGCGTCCAGTGGTAGTCGGCCGAGGCCGGGAAGTAGCCCGGCTGGATGACCGACGTCGCCACCGTGCCGTAGCCGTCATAGGCCGTGGTCAGGACGGCGCTCTTGTCGACGGCGTAGTTCAGCGCCTGGCGGAACTTCCAGTCGCGCAGCACGGGGTTGCCGCCGCTCTTGCCGCCAGCCGGCGGCACGTAGCTGTCGATGCCGAGCTCCTCGAAGCCCTTGCTCAAGCCGACGATCGTCTTGACGCCGGCGGTCGTCTGGAGCTGCTTGAACGAGGCCTCGGGCAGGCCGGCGGCCACGCCGATCGCGCCCGACTTGAGATCCTGAGCCATGGTGTTGGCGTTCACGTAGGACTCGAAGACGACCTCGCTCACCTTCGGGGCGCCGCGCCAGTAGTCCGGGTTGGCCTTCATCACGACGGTCTGGCCGGGGGTGAAGCTCGTCACCTGGAACGGGCCGGTGCCGACCGGGTTGGAGTTCAGGTAGGTGCTCTGCGCCTTGGCGGCCGGGATCTTCGACCAGATGTGCTCGGGCAGGATGGGTACGTACATGCGCAGCATGAGGGCCCACGGCTTGAGCAGATGGAACACGGCCGTGGTGGCGTTGGGCGCCGTCACGTCCTTGATGCCGGCCGTGAACATCGTGAAGTTCGTCATGTTGTTCTTGATGATGTAGTTGTAGGTGAAGGCCACGTCGGCGGCCGTGAACGGCACGCCGTCCTGCCACTTCACGCCACTGCGGATGGTGAAGGTCCAGGTCAGCCCGTCGGCGCTCTGCGTCCAGGCGGTCGCCAGCTCGGCCTTGGGCTGGTAGGTGGCCGCGTCGACGCCCACCAGGTAGTCGTAGTTCAGGTGGTTGACCTCGAACTCGGCGATCAGGTTCTGCTTGAAGGGGTTGAGCGTCTGCGGCTCAGACCCCCAGCCGACTCGCAGCACGTTGGCGTCGCTCGCTGGTGCGGGGCTCGAGCTGTCGGCAAAGGCCGCCGCGATCCCCCAGATCAGGCCGATGGCGAGGAAGGCGGCGACCGCCAACAGCAGCCACCTGCCGCGCCCTGTGTGTCGGGTCAGACCCATCGCATCCCTCCGAGACGTAGACGTTGTCGTGCTGCGGGGTGGAACCTGCGCGTCCTTGTGTGGTGACCCTCCTTCGGCCGAGCGAGCGGGAGGAGTGGGCCGGCGGGCGGAGCGCCCGCGGACTTGCTGTTTCCCCCTTGCCGTCGCGACCCGACGGCTCCTCGCGGAATTCGTTCGCTTAAGCGAACTTCGTGCGAATCTAACAGTCCTGTCGCGGGTGTCAAGGGGCCGCCGGAGGGGCACGAGGGCGGTGGGGGCGGCGCCTCGTACGAGGCGCCGCCCCCACCGCCCGGCCGCAGTCACGCCGCTCTGTGCGTCTCCTCGCCCCTCCCCTGCGCGCGTGCGGCGCGCGCGGCGGGGGCGGGTGCGAGCCCCTCGCGAGGCTCGTCGTCGACCGGGATCGGCAGGTCGCCGCGCCGGCGCTCGAGCTGGATGTTGAGCTCGACGCCACCGAGCACGGCGATGTTCAACATCCACAGCCACAAGAAGAACGCGATCAGGTCGCCGAACGCGCCGTACAGCGACTGGTAGTGACTCACATGGCGCGCATAGAGGTCGTAGATCCAGGTGGCGAGCAGCCAGGCCAGCATGCTCATGACGCTGCCGCCGGTGATCCAGAAGCGTCCGGCGCGGTGCGCCGGCGCCGGCGATGACAGGTAGAGGACGTTGAACAGCACGAGCGCCGCGACGAACAGCCCCGGCCAGCGGAACACCTTGTAGAGCACGAGGCCGGTCGTACCGCTGCCGAGCACCCCGCCGGCGCGCACGAACAGCGCCGGGCTGAGCACGAGGGCGAGCGAGATCAAGCCGAGCAGGCCGAGCACGGCCAGGGCGATCAGCGACTGGCGGCGCCGCGCCGCCCAGAACGAGGTGGCGGCAGGCTCGTCGCGCAGACGGCGCTCCTGACCGTCGAACGCCCCGACGTAGGCCGACGCCGCGAAGAACGCGAACACCGCGATCGACACGAGGGCGCCGACCGAGCCGCCGCTCGTGAGCGCGTGGCGCACGGGCGAGCCCACCACTCTGCCGCTGACCGGCCCCAGGTCGCTCACCACGCTGAGCAACGAGGACACCGCGCCGGCGCGGCCGATCAGCACGAGGAACGACACGAACGCGATGAGCGCCGGGAACACCGTGATGACCATGAAGTAGGTGAGGCCGGCCGCCTTGCCCGTGACGTCGTCGTGCAGCAGGGCAAGACCGGCGTCGCGCAACGCGGACGGCCAGTCGCGCAGCGCCACGCCCCAGAGGCGCATGCTCTCCCGGCCTTCGTTTACCCGTTGCACCAAACACCCTCGCCCGTACGGTCGTCCCGCGGTCGCGTATGCTTTACATCATGCCTCGCGTGACCTTTCGCAACGCTCGTGGACTGCGACTCGTCGCCGACTACGTGGCGCCCGCCCCCGGCCGGGCACAAGACGTTGACCGAGCCCCCACCAGCGGCGGCGCAGGTGCGGCGCTCTCGCGGCCGCCGACCGAGACGCCGCTGGTCGTGCTGGCCCACGGCTTCGGCAGCCAGCGCCGCGCCCGTGACCGATTCCCGACGATGGCGCAGGCCTTCGCCACCGCCGGCTACGCCACGCTCGCCTTCGACTTCGCCGGGTCGGGCGAGAGCGACGACGACGTCCTCACCGTCGAGCACGAGGTCGAGGACCTGCTGGCGGCGATCGCCTACGCCCGCTCGCTCGGCCACGAGCGGCTCGGCCTGATCGGCCACAGCCTCGGCGGCCGGGTCTGCCTGCAGGCCTCGCCCGCCGACGTGACGACGATCGCGACGGCCGGCGCGCCTACCGGTCCCGTCGGCTACGACTGGCACGACTACTTCACAGCCGAGCAGATGGACGAGCTGGCCCGGACCGGGCGGGTGACGATCCCGCAGGACGGCGACCACCCCCGGGCCGCCGTGGTGAGTGACGTCTCGCTGCTCGAGGAGCTCGTCGGCTGCGACCAGGAGGCGCTCTTCGCCCGGGTGCCCTGCCCCGTGCTGCTGATCGACGGCGACGGCGACGAGGAAGAGCTCGAGTACCTCGCGCTCGCCCGGCGCGGTCTGTCGCTGCTGCCGTCCGGCTCGCGCATCGAGGTCGTGCCGGGCTGTCCCCACAACCTCGTCGGGCACCTCGATCAGGTCATCGCCCTGCTCCTCGCCTGGTTCCGGGAGCACCTGCCGGTCGGCACCTGAAGCCGTCGCGCCGTCGGGCAGCGGCAAGCGGCTGAGCCCGCCACGCCGCCCGAGCGGCTTGCCTCGCCGCCGCCGCGGGAACGACACCGACAGACCACGTCCTGGAGCCGCGCGAGGACCTATGTACACGCTGGCCATCGTCCTCATCGTCTTCCTGGTCGCCGTCCTGCTGCTCCTGCTCGTCAGGTAGGCGACAGGCCGGCGCCCGGCCGGGTGCGCGACGCGCTTGCGGAGGCATGTGCTTGCCGCCCCCGCGACGGCCTCGGTAGAGTCGCAGCGTCAACCCCTACCGGTGAGGTGGCCCCGATGAAGGTGCGCGACGAGTTCCCACGCCGCGTGGACGTGCTCGACCACCAGTGGATCACCCTGTCCGACGGCGTCCGCCTGCACGCCCGCATCTGGCTGCCGGCCGACGCCGACACCGACCCGGTGCCGGCGATCCTCGAGGCGAGCCCCTACCGCCTGACCGACGCCGGCCAGCGCGACTGGGAGGTCTACCCGTACTGGGCCGGCCACGGCTACGCCTGCGCGCGCGTCGACCTGCGCGGCACCGGCGACTCGGAGGGCCTGATCGACGACGAGTACACGGCCCTGGAGCAGCGCGACGTCTGCGAGGTCATCGCCTGGCTCGCCGCCCGGCCCTGGTGCAGCGGCAACGTCGGCATGACCGGCATCTCGTGGACGGGCTTCAACAGCCTCCAGGTGGCGGCCTTGCGGCCGCCCGCGCTCAAGGCGATCATCACGCTGATGTCGACCGACGACCGCTACGCCGACGACGTGCACTACAAGGGCGGCTGCGTGTCGGGCCTCGACATGCAGGCCTGGGGCGCCACGATGCTGCACTACAACGCCCTGCCGTCGCATCCCCAGGTGGTCGGCGGCGACGGCTGGCGCGAGCGCTGGCTCGAGCGCCTGCGGCACAACGCCGACTGGGCCGCGACCTGGCTTGCCCACCAGCGCCGCGACGCTTACTGGAAGCGCGGCTCGGTCTGCGAGGACTACGCCGCGATCGAGGCCGCGGTGTACGCGATCGGCGGCTGGACCGACGGCTACCACAACGCCGTCATGCGCCTGCTGGCCGGTCTGCCCGGGCCCCGCAAGGGGTTGATCGGGCCGTGGTCGCACAGCTTCCCGAACCAGGTCGTGCCCGGCCCGGCCATCGGCTACCTGCAGGAGGCGCTGCGCTTCTGGGACCACTGGCTGAAGGGCATCGACACCGGCGTCATGGACGAGCCCATGCTGCGTGTGTGGATGGAGGACTGGGTCGCGCCGGCGCCGCTCATCGCCGATCACCCGGGCCGCTGGGTGGCCGAGGACATCTGGCCGTCGCCGCGCATCGAGCGCCGCGTCTGGACGCTGGGCGACGGCACGCTCGGCGAGGCCGGCTGCGACGGTGCGGACGCCGGCGGCTCGCACGACGCCGGCGGCTCGAGTGGCGCCGCGCGCCTCGTGCACCGCGGCCTGCAGCTCACCGGCATGGACGCCGGCGCCTGGTGCGCAGAGGGCACGCCCGGCGACTGGCCGCTCGACCAGCGCGCCGAGGACGGCCGCTCGCTGACTTTCACCTCGGCGCCGCTGGCCGCGCCGCTCGAGATCCTCGGGGCGCCCGAGGTCACGCTGCGGCTCGCCGTCGACCGGCGGCGCGCCCTGGTCTGCGTACGGCTCTGCGACGTGGCACCCGACGGCTGCTCCAAGCTCGTCACCCGCCACGTGCTCAACCTCACGCATCGCGCCGGCCACGAGCACCCGACGCCGCTCACGCCGGCCGCGCCGTTCACCGTGACCGTGGCGCTCGACACGATCGCCCACGCCTTCGCCGCCGGCCATCGCCTGCGCGTCGCCGTCTCGACGACCTACTGGCCGTGGGTCTGGCCCTCGCCCGAGGCGGTCGAGCTCACCCTCTTCGCCGGCGGCGCCGGCCGGCTCGTCCTGCCGGTCCGCCCGGCGCGGCCCGCCGACGCCGCGCTCGCGCCGTTCGGCGAGCCCGAACGGTCGGCACCGCTCGAGACCGAGACGCTGGTCGAGCCGGGTTCACGCGGGCGGCGTGTCGACTGGGACATCGACACGGACACGATGCGCTACGAGTACCGCTGGATCGACGGTGGCCGCTACCGCGACGCCACGACCGGCATCGTGACCGAGGACCACTGCGTGTACACCTACGAGCTGCGCGAGGGCGACCCCCTGTCCGCGGTCGCGCGCTTCGAGGGCCACAGCGACCTGCGGCGCGGCACCGAGCTCGAGGTGCGCGTCGACACGCTGGGCGAGCTGCGCGCGAGCGCCGACGAGTTCGTGCTGACCGACGAGCAGCGCGCCTACGACCACGGCGAGCTCATCCACGAGGCGGCGCGCAAGCACCGCATCCCGCGCGATCTCGTCTAGAGGGACGGACGTGTCGCGCGCCGCCGGCAACGTGTAGGCTGAAGCGCGCGGCGGAAGAACCACAGGCGTTCGGGCGACGGACCGGAGGCGGCCATGTACTTCGGAGCGCATGTGAGGGCGAGCGGCGGCGTCTGGACCGCGATCGACCACGCCCGCGAGCTCGACGTGGCCGCCATCCAGTTCTTCGCCGGCAGCCCGCGGACCTGGAAACCCCAGCTCTACCGCGCTGCCGACGCTGCCCGCTTTCGCGAGGCCCGGGCGGACTCGGGCGTGCGTTTCGCGGTCATCCACACCATCTACCTGATCAACCTCGCGACCACCAGCGAGGACTTCTACGAGAAGTCGGTCGTCGCCCTCGTCGGCGCCGTGAAGGCGGCCGAGCAGCTGGGTGTCGAGGCGATCGTCACGCACGTCGGCTCGCACCAGGGCGCCGGCTTCGAGGCGGGCCTCGAGCGCGTGCGGGTCGCGCTCTGCCGGGCGCTCGACCAGGTCGGCGACTCGAGGGTGCGCCTCCTGCTCGAGAACACGGCCGGCGCCGGCGGCACCATGGGCGTCACCTTCGAACACCTGCGCGCCATGATCGACGCGACCGGCGGCGACGAGCGCGTCGGCGTGTGCCTCGACACCGCGCACCTGCTGGCCTCGGGCCACGAGCTGCGCGTGGCGGCCGCGCTCGACGAGACGCTCGCGGCCTTCGATCGCACCGTAGGCCGCGAGCGTCTCGTCCTCGTACACCTGAACGACTCGAAGGCGGCGCTGGGCTCCAACCGCGACCGGCACGAGAACATCGGCGACGGCGAGATCGGCCGCCAGGGCATGCGCCTGATCGTCAATCACCCTGCGTTCTCCGGGGTCCCCGGCATCCTCGAGGTCCCCGGCTACGACGGCCGCGGCCCCGACCGCGCGAACCTCGACTCGCTGCGCGAGCTCGTGACTGGAGAGGAGTGACGTGGAGACGAAAGTCGTGGCCGACGAGCTCGACCTGATCACCGCGACCAGTCTCAGGGACCTGCTCGAGGCGAGCGGCGTGAGCGCCGAGGTGATCGGCGCTCGGGCGAGCGCGTTCCCCGGCATGCCGCAGATGGGCGGCTATGCCGTCCTGGTGCCGGCCGAGAGCTACGACGAGGCGCGCCGCCTCGCCGAAGAGCTCGAACGCGAGGCCGGACAGCCGCCCGCGAGCAGGCGGTAGGGCGCGGCGCCGCGGCGCACGCGGCGGGCGGCGCGGCGACGGCAGAGCCGTCGAGGAGGTCGGAGACGACATGACCAAGGTGCTCGCCAGGGTAAGCGACCCGATCCTCGCCACCGTGTGGCGTGACCTGCTCGTGTCGGCCGGCATCAGGACCGAGCTCACCGGCCGCGCCATGAACAGCGTGTACGGCTTCGTGCCGGTGATCGGCGACGTCGAGCTCATCGTAGCCGACGAGGACTACGAAGAGGCCGGCCGCTTGCTCGCCGACATCCAGGCCGGGCGTGTCGTCGACGATCCCGAGACGCCGGGAGAGTGAGGATGCCTGCGGGGGGCGAAGGGGTATACAGACCGGGGGTATCGTGGCCCGGCCGCAAGTCGAACCAACGCGAAAGCGAGGTGTCACGATGGAGCTGCAACGGGCGACCACCGCGAACGATCTCGACCAGGCGGAGGCGATCTCGAACGCCCTGAACGAGGCGGGGATCGCCGCCACCCTTCGCGGCGGCCTTCACGACGCCTACCCCGGCACGTCCGGGCTCGGCGCGATCGACGTGCTCGTGAGCGAGGGTGACCTCGCGCTCGCCCAGGACGTCATCGCGCGAGCCGACACGGTCGGCCTCGAGTTCGGCGCCGACGACGACGAGGACCGGTAGGCACACCGGTGGGCGCCCGACCGGCGCCGTCCAAGTCTGGTACCATGGGGTCTTTGCGGGGCACGCCCCATCGAGTGAGAACCAGCCCCAGGACCCGTGGAGTCGATCATGCTAGGACGCCTTTTCGGACGCACGAAGGACGATCGCGACGACACGGTCTGCAGCGCCTGCGGCCGTCACCTGCTCGCCGGTGAGTGGACGCAGCGGGTGGTCGACGACGACGGCTCCGAGCGCTACATCTGCGCGCTCTGCGCCCGTGCAGCGGCCGCGCCGGGCTTTTCGTCGTCTCCCGTCATCGAGCCGGCCGACGACATCGCGACCGTGACACCCGCGCGCGTCAAGCCGGCGCGCGCCGACTCCGACGCCTTCTGGCGCGCGCTCAAAGACAAGGACGCCGAGATCGAGCGCCTGCAGGCCCAGCTTGCGCGCGCCGGAGCCGAGAACCAGGAGCTCGTCGCGCAGCTCGCCCGGCTGCGTGGCGAGAGCCCCGCCGAGCGCCGCCCCATGACCGCGCCAGACGCGGCCGAGCCGGCCGCCGAGATCGGCGCGCAGACGGTCGAGTACACCCCCGCCGACCTCGCCGAGATGGGCGCGATCGACGAGGTGCCGGAGGCCGCCGTACCGGCGCCCGCCGAGCACACCGACCCGCGGCTGGGCGAGGCCCTGCGCGCCGGCCAGACCTGGGGCGGCGACGCCGCCGCCGTCACAGAGGCGGCGTCCAACGCCGGCGCCGAGGCGGACGAGATCGCGGTCTTCGACGTGGCCGCCCTGGGCCGGCAGGCCGGCGACCATCCGGCCGCCGCGGCGGCGCCGGCGGTCTCGCCGTTCGACGGCGAGGCGACCGGCGAGATCGGCCACGTGGCCGAGGCGGCCGCCCTGGCCGCCGGCGGCAACGGCGAGTCCGACCAACCGGCGCTCGCACCCGCGGCCGACGACGAGCTCGTGCCCCTCACCATCCTGCAGCGCGGGGTCGATCTGCTCAACGTGAGCGGTGTGCCCAAGCGCATCGTCGAGACCGACGAGCACCTCGGCATCCCCCAGGTGCACGTGGGCTCCGAGAACGAGAGCACGCTGCTGGTCACGTTCATGTGGTCGATGGGCTGGTATCAGTTCCGCGTCGAGCTCGAGGGGGCCGGGCGCATCACGCTGGCCGATCGCGGCTACGACGAGCGCGTCGACCTGCGGCCCAACGCGAGCGCCCGCAACGACGGCACAGTGCAGCTCGCGCCCACGCGCGTCAAGCCGCCGGCGCCGCGCGAGGGCGGCTCGGGCTCCGGCGACCCGGCGACGACCGGCGTCACGCGCGGCGTGATCATCTCGAAATCGATGAAAGGGCAGCGCACCGACGACGAGAACGTGCCGGCCGACTGGAAGACCAAGCGCGCGCCCGACTTCGACTGGGGTCGGTGAGCGCGGCGCGCCGCCTGCGCGGCGCGCCGCCCCACCCGTTCGTCTAAAGACCCGCGGCGCCCGCCGCACCCAGCTTCGACAGCCCCTTGCTGAGCTGCTTGAAGGGCAGCGCGTGCTTCGGGGCAACGACCTTCACCGCCTGACCAAAACCGTTGAGCTGATAGACGACGTGGATCGTGAACCCGTTCGTCGTCGTGCCCGAGGCGAGGCTGAAGCGCGCGTCGAGCTGACCCTGGTCCGGGCGGAAGGTGCCGGCGTCGATCCACTCCTGCGCCGACGCCGATACGAGGGCTTTCTGCAGGCTCTTCAGCAGGGCGGGGTCCTGCTTCAGCAGGTTCAGCTCCATGCCGGCCGAGCTGTTTTCGGCGGCCGCGCCGGCCACCGCCGAGCTTGTGAGCAGCTTGACGAGGTCGCTCATGATCTTCGCCGTGTCGGCCGTGGTTCTGACGTGATAGACCTTCGCGCCGGCGCGCTGCTCGACCGTGACGGTGCTCGACTGCGCCCAGGCCCGCGGATCGAGGCCGAGGCCGGCGAGCGCCGTGATCGAGCCCGCCCCGACGCCTGGGCCCCCGAAGCTCGCGCCTGAGCCGGCCGCCGCGGTCTTGCCGGCCGGCACCACGTACCACTTGCCCTGATAGCCAAGCCAAGTGTGATGGTCGGTCTCCTTTACGGCAAAGGCCATCGTGTCGAGGCCGGCCCTCAGCGTCATGGTCACGTCGGCCGCCGCGGCGCCCTTGACGTCGCCGGCCGTGCCGGCGGCGTGCAGCAGGATCAGCGTCGGACTCGCAGCGCTCGCGCTCTTGCCGGCCTGGACGACGCCGACGGTGGCCGTGAAGTGTGCGCTCTTCACGCCGTCCATGGCCTTGCTCGCCTTGGCGAGGACCTGGGCGGCGGTCATGCCGTCGGCCGTGCTCTGGGCCGTCGACGAGCCGCTCGAGCCCGACGAGCTCGAGCCGCAACCGGCCACGACCAGGACGGCCGTCGCCACGGCGAGAGCGAGGCCTGAGACGAGGACCTTTCGCATGAGTGCTCTCCCTTCTCGGGCCGCGCGGCCCGCCACAAGCGGCCGGCCGCGCGGCCGGCGCTCTGTCGTCACGATCGCGAGAAAGGGTATCGGCGACCGGGGCGGGCGGCTTGACCGTCGCGCGCGGGCCGGCGCCGGCATGCCGCCGGATCGTGCCTGCGGTGGTCTCCGGCGCGCCGCGGCTGCGCGGCGCGCGGCGCGGCTACTGCCGCTTGCGGGGGGAGACGATGACCGAGCGCTGCGGCTCGTCGCCTTCGGAGCGAGTCTCGACCTTGGGGTGGTCCTTGAGGTGGAGGTGCACGATCTTGCGCTCGGCGGCGGTCATCGGCTTGAGCACCATCTCGTTGCGGGTGCGCTCGACCTTCTGGGCGGCGCGTTCGGCGACCGCCTTGAGCGACACCTCGCGGCGGTTGCGGTAGCCCTCGGCGTCGACGATGACCTGGCGGCGGGCGTGCGAATGGCCGTTCACCACGATCGCGGCGAGGTACTGCAGCGCGTCGAGCGTCTGGCCGTGCCGGCCGATCAGGAGCCCAAGGTCGTCGCCGGCGATGTCGGCCACCACGGCGTCGCCGGCCTGCGAGACTTCGACGTCGACCTGCAGCCCCATGCCGGCGGTGACCTGCGAGATGAAGGCGTCGAGCTTCTCGAGCGCCTCGGAGGCCTCGACGACATCGCCGGCGTCGGCCACCGCACCGGGCAGGACTCGTGCCTCGACCCGCGGCTGCGACTTGCCCATGCCGAGAAAGCCGCCCTGGCCGCCTTCGTCGACGACGACGAATTCGACGTCGTCCTCGCGCACGTACGGCACGACCTTACGCAACTGCTCGAGCGCCTTCTTCTTGGCCGCCTCGAGCGTGGCCGCGCTGGCCACGGTGGCGAACTCGGTCTCGTCGGCCAGCTCGTCTGGGGGTGGGCTCACGCTGTCGTCCATCGCTTGCTCCGCTCGGGTCGCGTCGGGCTGCCGGTCAGTCGGTCGGTCTACGCTTGGGGCTGCCGCCTGTGCCGCCGGGTCGCTGGGGACGTTTGCCGCTCTTGGTCGTGGGGCGTTGTCCGGGCCGCTTCTGCCCGGAGCCGCCACCGGACTTGCTGCCGCCCTGGCGCTGCCCATCGCCGGCCGTCCCGCTCTTGGCGGCGCGGGCGTCGCCCGAGCGGCTCGCCGACGGCTTGCCGTTGCGCGGGCGGTCCGCCCGCGCCTCGCGCGCACCGCCCGTCGAGGAGCGCTGCTCCTCGGCTCGCTCCTGAGCCTGGGTCAGCGCACGCATGAAGCGACCCGGTGGCTTGGCGCCCTGCGGCTGGAGCTCGTGCTTGGGCGCCGTCCGGCGGATGATGATCTGCTGCATGATCGTCCAGAGGTTGGTCGTCACCCAGTAGACCAGCAGGCCCGACGGGAACCTGTAGAGGATCACGACGAAGAAGATCGGCATGGCCCGCATGATCCACTTCTGCTGCGGGTCGGTCTCGGGCGTCATCATGAGCTCGGTCGAGAAGAGCTGCGAGGCGATGTAGAAGGCGAAGAGCGGCAGGTAGGGCTTGCCCAGCGACGGGATGAAGAGGAAGCTCGCCGACTTGATCTCGGGCGTGAACCTGATCGCGTAGTACAGGCAGATGAAGATCGGCATCTGGATGAGCAGCGGCAGGCACGACGCGAAGGGGTTGACCCGGTACTCCTGGTAGAGCTTCATCGTCTCTTCCTGGAGCTTGCGCTTGTCGTTCTTGTACTTGCGCTGGATCTCCTTGATCTTGGGCTGCAGCTGCTGCATGGACTGGGCCGAGCGGAACTGCTTGAAGGTCAGCGGCATCAGGAACAGGCGCACGATCACCGTGAGGATCACGATCGACCAGCCCCAGCTCCCGAGCACGCCGTGGATCTCGCGCAGGACGTAGCGCAGGAGATGGACGAAGGGGCCGAAGATCTGCCCCAGGGCGTGGTAGACCGGGTTGTTGGCGAAGGCGGCCAGGTAGACGGCGAGGTGGATCATGGTCTCAGGCGTGGCGCGGCGGCACGTGATCGACGCCGCCGTGGCTGTAGGGGTTGCAGCGCAGGATGCGCCAGGCGCCCAGTGCCAGGCCCTTGAGCGGACCGTGCACGCGGATCGCCTCGATCGTGTACTCGGAGCAGCTCGGATAGTACTTGCAGCGCTGCCCGAGCATGGGTGAGATGGCGAGCTGGTAGAACCGGATCGGTGCGATGAGGATGCTGCGGATCACGATGCGGGGGAGCCTTTCTGGAGCTGGCCGGCGCGCTCGAAGACGTCGCGCACGGCCGCCGGGACGGCGCCCTTGTCGGGCCCGTCGAGCAGTTCGGTCAGATGCGGGCGGGCGATCAGCACGTAGTCGTAGTCCCCGGGCAGCCGCTCGGCACACTCGCGGAAGGCCTCACGCAAGAGGCGCTTGACGCGGTTGCGCACGACCGCCCCGCCGAGTTTCTTCGACACCGACAGACCGAGACGCGGCTCGCCGCCGCCGGCCGGCTGGGCGAAGTAGTGCAACACCAAGAAGCGCGACGCCGTCGAGCTTCCCTGGCGATAGACACGCTGAAAGTCGCTGGAGCGGGTGAGGCGCGAGCGCTTGGCCGTCACGGGCCGGCGGCCTAGGCTGAGAGGCGCTTGCGACCCTTCTGACGCCGCCGCTTGATGACCGCCCGTCCCGCCTTCGTGCTCATCCGCTTGCGAAAGCCGTGCGTCTTCTTGCGCTTGCGGGTGTTGGGTTGATAGGTCCTCTTCACGGCGTCCTCGCTCGTTCACTGTGTCCAAAGGGGCAAGTATAGCCAGCCTCGCAGGGGAGGGTCAACGCGCAGGCTCGGACCGGCGCGGCTCGAAGGCAACGTCAGAGCATCCTAACATTTCTGCCATACTCTGCCGAAAACCAGCGACAAAGGGAGAGGCGACCGGGTCCGCACCATGCTGCTGAGCGGTTCTATACGCAAGTTCAAGCTCGCGAGCGTCCTGCAGTTCCTTGCGCAGGAGCAGGCCACCGGCATCCTCGAGGTCCGCGACTTCGACGAGTACGGCTTCATCTACCTGATCGAGGGGCGCGTGCAGGGCATCTCGCTGCCCATGACCGACGAGAAGCTGGGCACGCGCCTGGTCAAGGCCGGCCTGCTGAACGAGACACAGCTGTCCGAGGTGCTCATGGCCGACACCCTCCTCTCCAAAGAGGAGAAGAAGGCCAAGCCGCTCGGCCAGCGTCTGCTCGAGAAGGGCTACAGCACGGCCGACCAGGTCCGCAACATCATGCTGCGCCAGACGCTCGACCAGGTCTTCGCCCTGGCGCACTGGCAGAACGGGGTGTTCGAGTTCGACACCTCCGACGCCATGCCCGAGTTCATCATCCGCATCACCGGCAGCGTGCAGGAGCTCCTGCTCGACGCCTACCGGCGCATCGACGAGGGCGAGCGCATGAAGGTGGCCAAGACCGTGATCGACAACGAGGTCTGCTACGGCTGCCCGGTCGCCGGCGAGTGCACCGACGAGATCAAGGAGAAGTACTTGAAGACCGACGTGTGCCTGTGGCGGCGTCTGGGCGCGATCATCGACGACGACTACGAGCGCGTGCAGGACGCGCAGCGGCTCTACAAGTCGCGCGACGACGTCGACAAACCGACCCTCGAGACCGCGCTCACCAGCGACGGCAGCATCGACCTGGAATCGTGAGCGTGGCGCCGGACACCTCTGGCATCACGGGGGCCGCGTCGTGAGCACGACGCCTCCGTTTCGCGACAGGCCCGACCTCGAGCGCCGCGCCGGCGTGTGGGGACGGCGTACGTTCGACCGCTTCCTGCCCGATCTGATCGACGCCATCCCCGAGGGCATCTACGTCACCGACGACCAGCGCGAGATCGTGTACTGGAGCGAGGGCGCCGAGCGCATCACCGGCTACGCCGCGGCCGATGTGGTCGGCAGTCACTGCTACGACGACATCCTGGTGCACGAAGACGTCTACGGCCACAAGCTCTGCACCGCGTCGTGCCCGCTGCAGGAATGCATCGCCGACGGCCGCCCGCGCGACGTGAACGAGGTCTTCCTCAAGCGCGAGGACGGCGAGCGCCTGGCCGTCTACGTCAAGACGCGACGCTTCTCGATCGACGGGGTCACCTTCGGCGTCGAGGTCTTCGGCGAGCTCGAGGCGGTGGCCGGCCGCGAGGTGACGCGCCTCATCCAGCACCTGTCCGACACGGCCGTGACCGATCCGCTCACCGGCCTGTTCAACCGGCGCTACATCGACGTCGTCCTCGAACAGAACCTCGAGCTCTACCGGCGCATCGGTCAGCGGTTCGGCGTCACCCACATCGACATCGACGACTTCAAGGCGATCAACGACGCGTTCGGCCACGCCACGGGCGACGAGGCCCTGCGCTTCGTCGCCACGATCCTGTCCGACGGCACCCGCAAGATGGACCTGCTCGGCCGCTACGGCGGCGACGAGTTCATCGTCGTGAGCGCGATCGGCGACCACGACGACCTGCGGCACGTGGGCGAGCGCGCCGTGCACGTGGTGCACGGCTCCACCTTCGTCACGCCGACCGAAGAAGCGATCGCCATGACGATCTCCGTCGGCGGCACGCTGGTGCGGCCCGACGACGACGGCGCCGCCGCGCTCCTCGAGCGCGCCGATCGGGCGATGTACGAAGCCAAGCACGCAGGCGGCGACCGGTTCGTCCTGCACTCGTGAACCCCGGCCTCGGCGTCCTGCGGCGCGACCCGCTGACGGGCGCCTGGACCATCGTCGCGCCACGCCGCGAGGAGCGCCCCCACGACGCCGGCGGCGGAGACGCCGAGGCAGCCCCCCGCCCCTGCCCCTTCTGCGCCGGCAACGAAGGCCTGACGCCGCCCGAGGTCGACGTCATGCGGCCCGGCGGCGGGCCAGCCGACGGCCCGGGCTGGACGGTCCGCGTGGTGCCCAACAAGTTCCCGGTGCTCGAGGGCGGCCACGAGGTCGTGATCCACTCGCCGCGCCACGACGTGCCGCTGCACCGTCAGTCGCTCGGCGAGGTAACCGACGTCGTCGCCATGTATCAGCGGCGTATCGCGGCGCTCTCCGCGGCCGGCGCCGCGGCCGTCACCGTGATCCTGAACCAGGGCCACGCGGCGGGCGCGTCGCTCGCCCACCCGCACTCGCAAGTCTTCGCCACGCCGATCGTGCCGCCCGTCCTCGTGCGCGAGCTCGAGCAGCTCCGGCGCCACGAGCTCAAGTACGGCCGCTGCCTGCTCTGCGACCTGATCGGCACGGTCGTCGACGAGGGCTCGCTCCTCGTCTTCGACGGCCCGATCGTGGCCTGGACCCCCGCCGCCGCGCGCTGGCCCTACGAGCTGCGACTCGCCCCCGCCGCCCACGAGCCCGACGTGCTCGACGCCGACCCGCGCACCCTGGCGGCCGCCCTGCGGCGCGCCCTCGGCGCGCTCGCCGCGGCCACCGCCGCCGCGCCGTTCAACGCCTGGCTGCACACCGTGCCGCGCGCGACCGGCGAGCCCGACGACGAGCCGCGCCCGCCCTTCCACTGGCACCTCGAGGTGGCGCCCAGGACGACCACCATGGCCGGCTTCGAGCTCGGCACGGGCATCGGCGTGAACACGGTCGAACCGAGCGTGGCGGCCACCCGGCTGCGAAACGCGTTGCCGCCCGCCGGCGACGAGGCGCGCGACGGAGTCACCCCGGCCTGAGCGCCGACGACGAAGTCGCTCGGCGCGCCGACAGCGCCTATCCGACGGGCCGGTGCGCCCCGGCGAGCTGGCCGCAGGCGGCCTCGATCTCTCCCCCCGGCGAGCGCCGGACTGTGCAGGGCAGGCCGGCTGCGACGAGACGGTCGCGGAGGGCGGCGAGCTCGCGCGCCGGCGGGCGCGCGAACTCGCCGCCCCCCTCGTTGTAGGCGATCAGGTTCAGGTGGTAGAGCGGCCGCCGCAGGCGCGCCGCGAGGGCCCGCACCTGGTCGGCGCCGTCGTTCACGCCGGAGAGCACGACGTACTCGAACAGGAGCTTGCGGCGGCGGCGCTCCACGTACTCCGCGCAGGCGGCGAGCAGCGCGTCGAGCGGATAGCGCCGGTTGAGCGGCACGAGCCGGTCGCGCAGCTCGTCGGTGGCGGCGTGGAGGCTGACCGCGAGGTTGATCTGCGATCCCTCGGCGGTGAAACGCCGCAGGGCCGGGATCACCCCGGCCGTCGAGATCGACAGGCCGCGCGCACCCAGTCCGAAGCCGTCGGGGTCGTTCAGCAGGCGGCAGGCGCGCAGCGTTTCGTCGTAGTTGAGGAAGGGCTCGCCCATGCCCATGACGACGACGTTGGTGACCGACCGTCCGGCGGCGCGCAGCACGCGCGCGAAGTGCAACACCTGGTCGACCATCTCTTCGGCGCTCAGGTCGCGCGCGCGGCCGCGGGCCCCCGAGGCGCAGAAGGCGCAGCGCACGGAGCAGCCAACCTGGCTCGAGATGCACACCGTGGCGCGCCGCGGATAGACCATGAGGACGGCTTCGACGGCCCGTCCGTCGCGCGTCTCGAAGAGCGTCTTGCGCGCGTCGCCGGCCGCCGTCGCGCGCGTCTCGACCGGCCGCAGGCTGAGCGGCTCGAGGCGCTCGGTCAGAGCCGCGCGCAGCGCCCGCGGCAGCACGCCGACGTCGGCGAAGTCGGTGATGAGACCGCGGGTCAGGGCCTCGTAGACCTGGGTGGCACGATACGGCGGCTGGCCGAGCTCGGCCAGCGTGGCGCGCAGCACGGCCGGGTCGATCATGCGTCCACCTACCGTCGATGAGCGGGAGTGCGAGCGCCTCGGATTGTACTGCCCCGCGAGCCGCGGCGGGACAGCGCAGGGAACGGGCGGTGCAGGCAGAACTTGGATGCGGACGTCCACCACGAGGTGAAGGCAAGGGGTAGCCATGATCGCAGCGATCGAGATGCAGTGGCTGGGGGTCGCCGTGGCGGCGCTGGTCGTCGCGGTGCTGCTCCTCATCGTCCTGATCCGCCACCGCAGCGCCGACGACAAGCTGATGGCCGCGGGGCCGGCCGCCGACCAGGCCGCGAGCGGGCCGCCGGCCGCACCCGACACGCTGGCCGCACCGCGTCCGTCGTGGGCCGCCCCGCCGGCGCCGCTCGCCGACGCGCCCCCGGCGCCGGTCGCCGCGATGTCACCGACGCCGCCCGCCCCGGTCGTCGAAGCTCCGGAGGAGCCGTCGCCCGCGCCGGCCTTCGCGCCGGCCACGCCGCCGCTCGAGGCGGCGACGCCGGCGGTGGCTCCACCCGCCGCACCGATCGTGACGCCCGAGCAGACCGGCTCGTTCCTCGACGAGCCCCTCTCACGCGACTTCGAGGCGCTCGGCAGCCCCGCCTCACCCGAACCGGGATCCGCGGCGCCGGGCGTCTTTGTCGATCACGGGCCGTTCCCCGTCGATCCCTTCGGCTCCCACGACGACATCTTCCCGCCCGACCACGCGAGGGCGGCGCAGGAGCCCCCCTCGGCCGCGGCCGAAGGGACCGCGGCCGCACCCGAGCCGGACGCCGCACCGGCGCCTGCCGCCGAAGCGGAGCCGGTGGTGCCACCAGACCAGTCGGCGCCGACGCCGGACACGCGAGAGACGCCGGAGGCGCCGGCTCCGGTGCTGCTGTCGGACATCCTGGTGACCACCGGCGAAGCCGAGGTCGACCTGACAGACCCCGGGGTGCGGCACTTGCTCGAGCAGCTCGTCGGCGACGAGGTCGAGCTCGCCAGGCAGTGCCGGGCGCACGAGCAGACGCTCGACGCGATCCTGCAGCTCACCGAGGCCGAGAAGGTCTGCGAGGCGCTCGGTCTGGACGAGCGCCTCGCCGAGGTGCGGGCGCTGCTCGCCGAGCTGCAGGCCTGACGACACCCGCGCACGAAGCGGCGCGGCAGACGAGTCGGACGCGCGGCGGGGCGGCCGTACGGCCGCCCCGCCGCGCGTCCGACAGCAGTCGCTTGACGGCCTAGTTGGTCAGGCTCTGCAGCGGCGCGGGGATGCGGCCGCCGCGGGCCAGGAAGGCGGCGTTGCCGGCCGTGCTCAGCGGCATCACGGGCGAGGCGCCGAACAGGCCGCCGAGCTCGACCCAGTCGCCCACCGCCTTGCCCTGAGCGGGGATCAGACGGGCGCCCGTCGTCTTGCCGTTGATCATGCCGATCGCCATGACGTCGGCGATGGTGCCCGCCAGGGCGTCGCGCGGCGTGTCGCCGGGCACGACGATCATGTCGAGGCCGAGCGAGCAGACGGCCGTCATCGCCTCGAGCTTCTCGATCGAGAGCACCCCTTCGGCCGCGGCGCGCGCCATGCCGGCGTCCTCGCTCACCGGGATGAAGGCGCCCGACAGGCCACCGGTCGACGAGGTCGCCATGGTGCCGCCCTTCTTGACCGCGTCGTTCAGCATGGCGAGCGCGGCCGTCGTGCCGGGCGCGCCGGTGCGCGCGAGCCCCATGGCCTCGAGGATCTCGGCCACCGAATCGCCCACCGCCGGCGACGGTGCCAGCGAGAGGTCGATGATGCCCATCTGCGCGTCGAGCATCTCGGCCGCCTCGCGCGCCACGAGCTCGCCTACGCGGGTGATCTTGAAGACCGTGCGCTTGATGAGGTCGGCGAGCTCGGTGAACGACAGGTCGGGGTGGCCGGCCACGACGTTGCGGACCACCCCCGGTCCGGAGATGCCGACGTTGATGCTGACCTCGGGCTCGCCGCTGCCGTGCAGCGCGCCGGCCATGAAGGGGTTGTCCTCGGGCACGTTGCAGAACGTGACGATCTTGGCGCAGCCGATCGAGTCGCGGTCGGCCGTACGCCGCGAGACGTCGAGCAGCACGTCGGCCATGCGGGTGACGGCGTCCATGTTGATGCCGGCTCGGGTCGAGGCCACGTTGACCGACGAGCAGACGCGGCTCGTGTCGGCGATCGCCTGCGGGATCGCCTCGATGAGCGCCGCGTCGTGGCGCGTGACGCCCTTCTGCACGAGAGCCGAGAAGCCGCCCACGAAGTCGATGCCGATCTCGGCCGCCGCGGCGTCGAGGGCGTGCGCCACGAGGACGTAGTCGTCGGCGTCGCCGGCGGCGACCACGTCGGCGATCGGTGTGACCGAGACGCGACGATTGACGATCGGCACGCCGTACTTGTCCTGGATCTCGCGGGCGACGGCCACCAGGCGTCCGGCGCGCTGCGTGATCTTGGCCCGGATGCGCTCGCAGACCCGCCCCACGTCGCGCGAGGCGCAGTCGTTGAGCGAGATGCCCATGGTGACGGCCCGCACGTCGAGGTTCTCGTCGGAGATCATGCGCACGGTCTCGAGGATCTCTTCGCTCGTGATGAAGACCATGACGCCGCCCCTTACAGCCGGTTACGGGAGTCCACGCCGCGCCCGCTAGACGCGGTGCATGAAGCGGAAGATGTCCTCGTGCTGCACCGTGATCTGCAAGCCGACCCGCGCGCCGGTGGCGGTGAGCGCCTCCTGGAGCGCCGCGAGCGTGGTGTCGCCGCTCGAGAACGATACGAACATGATCATCGTGAACATGCCGCCGGTGACGGTCTGACTGACGTCGTCGACGTTGGCGTCGCACTCGGCGATCGTCGTGGCGACGGCGGCCAGCAGGCCGTGCGTGTCGGGGCCGAGAGCGGTGACGATGACGCTCGTGCGGGGGGTCTGATCGGCCATGAGTGCCTCGGGACGGAACGACGGAGACGGTAAGGCCGATAGTATACTGAACGCCGCCGCCCATGCCGATGCCCTCGCCACCCGATACCCTCCTGCGGCGCCTCGAAGCCTGCGACCGCGCCGCTTCGACGGCGATCGGCGCACGCTGGCCGCACCCCCGCTGGGTCACGCTGCCGCTGGGCGCCGTCTCGCTGACCGGCAACTACGGCATCGTCTGGTTCGGTCTTGCCGCCCTGTGCGCGGCCGCAAGCGACGGTCCGGGCTTCTCGGGCCGGCGCTTCGCCTACGTCTCGGGCGCCGTCCTTGCCACCGAGTGGATCACGTACGGCGTCAAGCGCGCCGTGGGCCGCCGCCGCCCGCCCCAGCGCGAAGAGGGCGTGACCGCCGACATCCCGCTGCCGTCGAGCCCATCGTTTCCCTCGTCGCACGCCAGCATGAGCACGGTCGGCGCCCTCGCCATGGGCGTGCTCTATCCCGACCTCTGGCCGGCCTTCGCCGCCCTGGCGACCGTCCTTGCTGCCAGCCGCGTGTACCTGCGCGTGCACTACCTCGGCGACGTGGTCGCCGGCCTCTGCCTGGGCTGCGCCCTGGGGCTGCCCTACGTCGCCTTCGTGCGGATATAGTGCGGCCATGGAACGCGACCACCACAGGCAGCCGCAGGGGCAGAGCCCGCGCCACGCAACGCCGGCGGGGCACGCCGCGATGAGGCGCTCGTGAAACTCGGCATCGTAGGGCTACCCAATGCCGGCAAGACCACGGTCTTCAACGCGCTCACCCACGCCGGCGCCCTCGCCACCGCCTACGCCTTCAGCTCGGCCGAGGCCAATCACGGCGTCGTGGCCGTGCCCGACGCGCGCCTCGACCGCCTGAACGAGGTGCTGCAGACCCCGCGCGAGGTGCACGCCACGATCGAGGTCGTCGACATCCCGGGCGTGGGTGGCGGCGAGCACTCGCAGGCTCTGGGCAGCCGTTTCCTGGCCGACATCCGCGAGGTCGACGCCGTCGCCCACGTGGTGCGCGCCTTCGAGAATCCCGAGGTGGCCTTCCCGCGCGCCGCGATCGACCCGGTCGCCGACGTCGAGGCGGTCGAGACCGAGCTCGTGCTGAGCGACCTCGAGCTCGTCGAGCGGCGCCGCGACAAGACCGTCAAGGCGGCCCGCGCCGGCGATGCCCAGGCAAAGAGGGAGATGGCCGTGCTCGAACGTCTGGCGGCCGGCCTGGGCGACGGGCACCGGGCACGCCAGATCGAACGGACCCTCGACGACGAGCCGCTCCTGCGCGACCTCGCCCTGGTGACCGAGCGGCCCGTGCTGTTCGTGCTCAACACCGACGAATCGCACCTGAGCGCGGGCGACGACCTCGCCGCCTGGGCAGCGGCACGCGGCGACGAAGTCGTCGTTCTGGCCGCCCGGCTCGAGGTCGAGCTCGCCGAGCTCGAGCCGGCCGACGCCGCCGAGTTCCGCGCCGAGCTCGACGTGCCGCCGGGCGGCGTCGACGAGCTGATCGCCGGCTGCTATCGCGCCCTGGGCTACATCACGTTCTTCACCGGCGACTTCAAGTCGAGCGAGAGTCGCGCCTGGCAGCTACCGCAGGGCTGGACCGCCTGGCAGGCGGCCGGCCGCATCCACGGCGACATCCAGAAGAAGTTCGTGCGGGCCGAGGTCGTCCCGCTCGACGACCTGATCGCCGTGGGCTCGTTCGCCCACGCCCGCGACAAGGGCCTGCTGCGCATCGAGGGCCGCGACTACGTCGTCGCCGACGGCGACGTCATGAACTTCCGCCACACGGCCTAGCTTAGCCCGCCGGGGCCGACGCCAGGCGTGGCGACGGCTTTCGTGGCACGGCTCGCCCGCCTGGCGACGCCGTCGTCGGCGTTCGACCCGGCGCGGCTCATCCGGCGTGAGCGGCTTGACACGCGCGGGGCCGGTCGCCGAAGATGCGGGACATCGTCCGGGCCTTCCGGACGCCGCAACGGGGGGACCTGAAGCTGTACCACCGCGCCGACATCGCCCGTAGCACCACGCGCGCCGCCACGAGCGCGGCCGCCCGCGAGTTCTTCGGCGGCATCTGGTACAAGATCTTCACCGAACGCGGCCCCTCGCGCAGCACCCTCACGCCGTAGCCCTTCGCAGGGCGACCGCTCCCCGTAGCGACAGGCGGTCGCCCCACAAGACGAAGACCAGGCGGGCGCACCACAAGCCAGACCACGGCCCTCGGGCCGTCCTTCGGCATCGGCGCCCGCCCACTCCGG
The DNA here is from genome assembly GCA_963767005.1 of uncultured Actinomycetes bacterium. Classification (GTDB taxonomy): domain Bacteria; phylum Actinomycetota; class Thermoleophilia; order UBA2241; family UBA2241; genus Bog-752. Next base: position 409,550 of record CAVYCN010000004.1, on the reverse strand, counting down.
CCCCCCGTCACGGGAGCCCAACGAAGAGCAAAGGGGGAACCGATGTCAGCGGCCCGCATCATCGTCTGGAGCGAAGACGACTGCCGTCGCGTGCACGACGCCACCCTCACTGTCCTCGCCGAGACCGGCATCGACGTACGCCACCCACCCGCCCTCGAAGTCTTCGCCGCGGCCGGCGGCCGGGTCGACGGCACGCGCGTCCGCCTGGACGCCACCGTCGTCGACAAGGCCCTTGCCTCCGCCCCCCGGACCTGGACCGTCCGGTCGCGCGGCCGCGACGAAGCCCTCGAGCTCGCGAACGGCAACACCTACTTCGGCACCGGCTCGGACTGCCTGTTCTACCGCGACCCGGATACCGGTGAGCGGCGGCGGGTGCGCTGTGCCGACGTCGAGGAGATGGCGGCCCTCTGCGAGCAGCTTCCCAACATCGACTTCGTCATGTCGATGGGGCTGCCCGAGGACGCGCCGCTTTCGATCGACGACCTCTCGGCGGTCGCGGCCATGCTGGCCGGCACGCGTAAGCCGCTCATGGTGGCGACACGCAACGGCGGTGTCGTCGGCGCCGTACAGCAGATGTGCGAGGCGGCCGGCGCCGCCGACAGCTTCATGATCTACGCCATGCCGGCCCCGCCGCTCATGCACGACCGCGACGGCCTCACCAAGCTGCAGGCCTGCGCCGAGCTCCAGGTACCGGTGATCTGGGCGCCGGCGCCCAACGCGGGCTCCACCGGCCCCCGCTCGATCGCCGGCACCGTCGTCGTAGCCAACGCCGAGACCCTGGCCGGCCTCGTCTACCACCAGCAGATCCGCCCAGGCGCGCCCTTCGTCTGGGGCGTCGGCGTGGGCGCCATGGACATGCGCACCGCGGTCGACGCCTACACCACGCCCGAGAGCCCGCTCGGCCAGGCCGCCATGGAGGACCTCTGCCGCTTCTATGGGCTGCCGTGCTTCGACTACGGATCGATGTCCGACTCGAAGACGATCGACGAGCAGTTCGCGCTCGAGTACGGCCTCACCGCCATGTCGGGCGGGCTCGGACGTGGCACGCTCGTGCACGACGTCGGCTACCTCGAATCGGGCCTGCAGAGCTCGTGCGAGTCGATCGTCTTCGGCAACGCCGCCGTCGGCTGGGCCAAGGCCTTCATGCGCGACGTGCCGACCGACGACGATGCGCTCGCCCTCGACGAGATCCGCGAGGTCGGGCCGGGCGGCAACTTCCTGGCACGCAGGTACACGCGGCGCCACGCGCGCGACTTCTGGTACGACGACCTCTTCGACCACGCCGTGTTCGACCGCTGGCAGGGCAGTGGCGCCCAGACGATGCTCGACCGTGTGAAGACGCGGCTCGCCGAGTTGCGCGCGAGCCGGCCGTTCACGCTCGACCCGGCCGCGCGCGAGCGCGTCGCCGCGATCATGGAGGCCGCCGGAAGGGAGCGCAAGGCGTGACCGCGCCGCTGCGCGCCAGGGTGCGCGTCTGGGACGAGGCCGCCTGCGCCCGGGTGCACGAGGCGAGCTGCCGCGTGCTGGCCGAGACCGGCGTCGAGGTGCGCCACCCCGCCGCGCTCGAGCTGCTGCGGCAGGCGGGCGCGGGTGTCCGAGACACCCGCGCCCGCCTGCCCCGCGAGCTCGTCGACCGGGCCCTGGCGAGCGCTCCGCGCAGCTTCGTGCTGAAGGGCCGCGCGCCCGACCGCAGCCTCGACCGCGAGCTGACGGACGGCCGCACCTGGTACGGCACCGGCCCCGACTGCCTGTACGTCGACGACCCGGCCGGCGGCCGGCGCCGCGCGCGGCTGACCGACTGCGAGCGCTTCGCCCGCCTCGCCGAGCGGCTGACCAACGTCGACTTCGTCATGTCGATGGGGCTGCCCGACGACGCCGACCCCGAGCGCATCGACCTCGTCCAGCTCACCGCGATGCTGGCCGGCACGCGCAAGCCGATCGTCGTCTCGAGCCCCTTCGGCGGCGCGCCGCTGCGCTTGATGGCCGAGATGGCGGCGGCCTGCGACGGGGCCGGCAGCCTCGGCTGCCTCGTCATGTCGTCGCCGCCCCTGCAGCTCGACGAGATCTGCCTCGACAAGCTGCTCGTCTGCGGCGAGCTCGATCTGCCCGTGATCCTCGCGCCGGCGCCGTCGGCCGGCTCGACGGCGCCGGCATCGATCCCGGCCGTCATCGTGGTCGCCAACGCCGAGGTGCTCGCCGGCCTCGTCGTGCACCAGCTCGCCGCGCCGGGCGCGCCGTTCCTCTACGGCGCCGGCGTCGGCGTGCTCAACATGCGGACCATGGTCGACGCCTACCGGCCGCCGGGGGTGGCTCTCGGCAATCAGGCCTCGGTCGACCTCGCCCACTGGTACGGCCTGCCGAGCTGGGCCTACGCGGGCGACTCAGACAGCAAGCTCTTCGACGAGCAGGCGGCCGCCGAGTCGGCCCTCGCCACCGTGCTCGGCGAGCTCTGCGGAGCGACGCTGCTGCACGACGTCGGCTACCTCGAGTCGGGCCTGCAGAGCTCGTTCGAGGCGCTCGTCCTGGGCGACGAGCTCATCGGCTATGCGCGCGCCCTGACCGAGGAGCTGCCCGTCGACGACGAGGCCCTGGCGCTCGACGAGATCATGCTGGCCGGCCCCGGTGGCAACCACCTGGCCCGGCCGTACACGCGCTCCCGCTACCGGCGCTTCCTCACGACCGACCTGCTCGACCAGTCGCCCTACGAGCGCTGGCGGGCCGACGGCGCGACCACCCTCAAACAGAGGGTCGCGGCGCGCACCGCCGAGTTGCTCGGCGGCGAGCCGCCGTTCACACTCGATCCAACGACACGACGGCGCCTCGACGAGATCGTCGCGCAGGCGCCGCCCGGCCGGTGAGGCTCGTCGCAAGGAGGCATGGCCACGATCGTCGATCGTCGTTTCGCATCGCCGCTCCCCGCGGAGCGTGTCCCGTCCGTCGAAAGGAGCCATCCATGACGTTGAAGCCCGCCCTCCTGGCGCGACTCGGCCTGCTCGTCGCGGCCGTCGTCGCCATCGTGGCCGTAGGGTCGGCCGTGGCACTGGCCGCGAGCTCGAGCCCTGCGCCGTCGCCGGCGCCGTCGAGCGGCTCGCTCGTCGTACGCATCGGCCAGCTCCAGGACCCCGACAACCTCAACCCGTTCATCGGGATCCAGGGGCTCGACTACCAGATCTGGCACCTGAACTACGACTTCCTCGTAGGCTTCGACGCCAAGACGCTCTCGCCGCGTCCGGAGCTTGCCACCTCGTGGAAGGTGTCCCCCGACGGCAAGACCTGGACGTTCACCACGCGCCAGGGTGTGAAGTGGCAGGACGGCGTGCCGTTCACGGCGGCCGACGTGGCCTTCACCTTCAACTACATCGTCAAGAACAACCTCGCCAACCTCGCCGTGTACACCGACGGCATCACGGGAGCGAAGGCGACGGGGCCCAACACGGTCGAGGTCTACACCAGGGCGCCCAAGGCCAACATGCTGCGCATGGTCGTGCCGATCCTGCCCGAGCACATCTGGTCGAAGATCTCGGGCAAGGCCGCCAGCAGCACCTTCCAGAACAACCCGCCGATCGTCGGCACGGGGCCCTTCCAGGTGGTCAAGTGGGTCTCGCACAGCTACGTCGAGCTCAAGGCCAACCCGAACTACTGGGGCGGCGCGCCGCACATCAAGTACCTCTACATCCTCACCTACACCAACTCCGACACGATGGCCCAGGACCTCAAGCTGGGCGCGATCGACGCCGCCGTCGACATCCCGCCGGCCGAGTTCAGCGCGCTCAAGTCGGCGCCCGGCATCACGACGAGCGAGGGCGACGAGTGGCAGTTCACCGAGCTCGCCTTCAACTGCTACGCGAGCCCCAACTCCAAGGGCAACCCGGTGCTGCGCGACCAGGTCTTCCGCCAGGCCATGAACTACGCCATCGACCGCAACAAGATCGTCACGACGGCCTTCAACGGCTACGCGCAGCCGGGCTCGTCGCTGATCGTGCCCTACTCGCCCTACCACTGGCAGCCGCCGGCGAACGACATGTTCACCTACGACCCGGCCAAGGCCAACCAGATGCTCGACAGCGCCGGGTACAAGCGCGGCGCCGACGGCTACCGCACGACCAAGCAGGGCAAACCACTGTCGCTGCGCCTCATGGTCACGACCGACTCGCCGCAGAACGTGATCGCCGCGAAGCTCGTCGTGGGCTGGTTCAAGGCCGTCGGTGTGAAGGTCGTGCTGTCGGTGGTCGACGCAGGCGTGCTGACGAGCGCCCAGTATCAGTTCACCGGCAACACGTACACGCCCAACTGGGACATGTTCATGTGGTACTGGACCCAGGACGTCGACCCGGCCTTCATGATCAGCATCTACACGCCGCCCCAGTCGACCGGCTACGGCTGGAATGACTGCCTGTGGACCGACCCGGCTTACACGAAGCTCTCCAACGCCGCGGCGACCGAGCTGAACGACACCCAGCGCATCGCCGACGTGCAGCAGGCCCAGAAGCTCTTCTACTACGCCGCGCCGTACGCCGTCCTCTCCTACCCCTACCAGCTCGAGGCCTGGAACTCGGCCAAGTGGACCGGCTGGACCAAGGCCCCGGCCGGCACCGGCTCGGCGATCTACAACTACAACAACATCGACACCTACCGGGACCTGGCGCCCAACGTGACGGCCAAGAGCTCGGGCGGCGCCAAGGGCGTCACGATCGCGGTCATCGTGGTCGTGGTGGCCGTGATCGTCGGCCTGCTCGTGTTCTTCCTGCGCCGTCGCTCGTCGCAGGCGCTCGAGTCGTGATGAGACGGCCCGGAGCCTGACCCAGGGCGCGGCCCCGACGGACAGGACCGGACCACCGACGAGGGGCGGGGCGGCGTTGTGGCCGCCCCGCCCCTCGTCGTCTTTCGGGAAGACCGCGGCGCCCGGCACGATCGCCGGGTCCGACCGAGCGCCGCGCCTACTCCTGCCCGGCGCGCCTGCTCATGAGGAAGGTGCTCAGGCGCAGCAGGCCGTCGGGGAAGTCCTCGCGGCCCACGCCGATGCGCAGGTGGCGCTCGCCGTAGTCGAACATCGTCGAGGGCACGAGCATCACGCCCGCCTGCTCGCGCGCCAGGCGGCAGAGCTCGGGCGTGCCGATGCTCGCGTGCGTGAAGCGCGGAAAGCAGACCGTGCCGGCCCGCGGCGGCACCCACGAGAAGAGCGCCGCGTACTTGGCCATGAACCCCTCGAGCAGGCCCAGGTTGTGGGCGATCCGCGCGCGGTGACGGGCGAGGATGCCGTCGCGGGCGCGCAAGCCGGCGATCGCCAGGATCTCGCTCGGGGCGCTGCTGCAGATCGTGGTGTAGTCCTTGAACTCGATCAGGCGGCGCATGAGACGTGCGTCTCGCACGATCAGCCAGCCGATGCGCAGGCCGGCCAGACCCAGCGTCTTGGACACGCCCGACAGCGACACGGCGCGGTCGTAGAGGTCGGCGGCGGCCGGCAGACGGTCGTTCTCGGCGCGCTCGAGGAGGCGGTACATCTCGTCGGACAGGACGGCGATGCGGTGGCTCACGGCGATCTCGAGGATGCGCTCGTACTCGGAGTAGCTCGGCAGGGCGCCGGTCGGGTTGTGCGGGAAGTTCACGACGATCAGGCGCGTGCTGGGCCGCACGAGCTCGGCGAGGCGCTCCGGGTCGAACCGCCAGCCGGCGCTCTCGTCGGGCTCCCAGTGCGACACCTCGGCGTGCAGCGACTCGGCCACGGAGTACAGCGACTGGTAGCCGGGAAACGTCGTCACGACGTGGTCGCCGGTGTGCACCAGGCAGTTCATGGCGATGAAGACGAGCTCCTCGGGGGCCGCGACCAGCACGTGCTCGGGGCCGCAGCCCTCGTACAGCCCGGCGATCGCCTCGCGTAGCAGGGGATGGCCCTGGGTCTCGGTGTAGCCCAGCGCGAGCGAATCCCAGAGCCTGCGGGTGTCGGGGTCGGCCGTGGCGAGCAGGTCGTTCAGGGCGAGCCCGTCGCAGTCCGACGAGGCCAGCGCGTAGGGCACCGAGAACTCGTACTGGCCGAAGTACCGCTCGAGCTGGAAGGGGTCGAGGCGCATCGTCACGCTACTCTATCCTCTCGGCCGATCGACGTGCAGTGCTTCAGGGAAGGTGAGCCGAGGTGATCTACAGCATCGGGCACTCCTCGCTCGGGCCCGACGAGTTCCTCGCGCTGCTCGCGGGCGCCCCGGCGATGGAGCTCTGGGACGTCCGCTCGTACCCCTCGTCGCACTGGCCCTGGTTCGCGCGCGCCGAACTCGAGCGCCGGCTGCCGGCGGCCGGCGTGCGCTACCGCTGGGTGAAGGACCTCGGAGGGCGGCGCGGGGCGCCGCGGCGCCCCGCGCCGCCCTCCGAGGTCCCCACGAACGGCGCCGGGACTGCCCCGACGACCTCCGCCGCCGCCCCGCCCGGCGACGAGCTCACCCTGTTCCCGGCAACGGCTCCGACCCGGCGCTGGCACAACGAGAGCTTCGAGAACTACATGTGGCACATGGCGACCCCGGCCTTTCTGGCGGCGGCCGGCGAGCTGCTGCTCGCCGGCCGCCGCACCGATCTCGCGATCATGTGCGGCGAAGCCCTCTGGTGGCGCTGCCACCGCTCGATGATCGCCGACTTCGTCGTGTACGCGGGCGCTGAGGTCGTCCATCTCCAGCCCGATCGCACGCCGCACAGCACGGTTAGCGGCGAGCGTCTCGGGCGCTACGCGCCCGAGGTGCTCGCCGCCTGGAACCGCCATCTGGCCGGCGATGCGCAGGCGACCGGCAGGTCTCGAGCTCCTCAGGGGCCGCGAGGTACGTAGGGGGCAGTTTCGGGGTACGTAGGGGCCACCGCACGTCCGCCATCCGAGGAGAGGAGCCACGATGTCAGCCGAGAGCCGCGCCGAGGTGACCTGGAATGGAACGCTCACGCAGGGAGCCGGCCGGCTGCGCCTGACGAGCGGCGTCGCCCCCGAGCTGCCGGTCACCTGGGCCTCACGCACAGCCCGATCCGCGGGCCGGACGAGCCCCGAGGAGCTGCTCGCCGGCGCCCACGCGGCCTGCTTCGCGATGGCCCTCTCGCACGGCCTGACCGAGGCCGGCACACCTCCCGGGCGGCTCGCCGTCACCGCCACCGTGACCTTCGCCCAAAGCGACGCCGGCTCCGGCGTGGAGAGCTCGCGCCTCGAGGTGCGGGGCGTCGTCCCCGGCCTCGATCAGACGGCCTTCGAGCTCGCCGCCACCGCCGCCAAGGACGGCTGCCCGATCTCCCACGCCCTGAAGGGCAACGTCGCGCTCAGCGTCGCGGCGACCCTCGAGGAGGCGTAGGCCGCGAGCTACGCCGGATCGCCGCCGCGCAGCTCGAACGTGGTGACCGAGCCGGGCGGGCAGGCGAGGCGGGCCCGATAGCGGTCGACGTCGATCCCCAGGAGCGCGCAGACGAGCACCCGGATCGTCGCCTTGTGACTGACGACCAGCACGTCGCCGTCGCGGAATGCCGAGCGGAGCGAGTCGACGACCGGCGCCGCCCGGGCCGCCACCTCATAGCCGGTCTCTCCGCCCCGCCGCGGCGCAGCGCTCCGCGAGCAGCGCCGCCATGCGCAGCCCATCGGCGGTCAGCTCGCACTCGGTGACGCCACAGAACCGCCCGTCGCGGGCCGCAGCCGTCTCGCCCTGGCGTGCCAGGTGCAGCCGCGGCGCGGCGCCCTCCGCGGACGGCGCCGCGGCTCCTCGGGTAGGCACGGCCGCTCTCCTTTCGCCGACGCTTGGGCAGTCGGTCCTGCCCCGCCCCCGTCCGCTGCTCCAGAACGGCGCTACGCCTGCGACGCCGCGGCCGGTGGCGTGTAGATGCGCGCGGCGAGCTCCTTGTCGATCTCGTAGAGGCCGCCGGGAGCGCCCTCGACGAGGCGCAGCTTCTTGACCATGTCGTCGGCGGTCGCCTCTTCTTCGACCTGCTCGCCGATGAACCACTGCAGCTCCTGGAGTGTGGCGTGGTCGCGCAGCTCCAGGGCGAGGTCGGCGAGGCCGTTGATCAGGCCGGTGACCATCTGCTCGTGGGCGAGTGCGTGCTCGAAGATGGCCAGGGCCGAGGGCCACTGCTGGTCGGGCTGGTCGATGGTGGCGAGCAGCACCCGGCCACCGCGCTCCACGACGTAGTCGAAGAACTTCTGGACGTGAAAGAGCTCCTCCTGGAACTGCACGTGCATCCAGTTCTGACCGCCGGCCATGCCGAGCTCGGCGAACTGGGCGGACATCGACAGATACAGGTAGGCCGAGTAGAGCTCGGCGTTGATCTGCCTGTTCAGGGCTTCCTGCATACGCTGGTCCAGCATCGCTTCCCTCGCTTGATGGCCGCTGCGCCGCTCCGCCCCATGGCGGGTCGGCCCGTACGTTGCAGATAGTGTCGCATACATTACACGGTGACCTCGTCCCGACTTGTATGTACTCTGATCGCGCACCTACAATGGGCCGGACTTCCGAGCCTCACCCTGGGGGGATGCCATGACGAGCGACACTCCGTTCCAGCGCGAGTACGCCGACCACCTTCTGCATGAGGTCCTGGGGGGCCGCATGACGCGGCGTCAGCTGCTGGTGCGCGCCAGTGTAGTAGGCCTGTCGGCCACTCTGCTGGGCCAGGTCCTGATCGCCTGCGGCGGCTCGTCGCCGTCGAGCTCGACCTCACCGTCGAGCGCACCCAAGGCGGGCGGCACACTCAAGGTCACTATGCCCTCGCCGACCGTCACGGTCGACCCGACCACCATGTACGACACCGGCTCGATCGCCATCGCCCAGCAGGTGGCCGAGTACCTCATCTGGGTCAACAACGACCTGAGCCTGCGCCCGGTGCTCGCCAAGAGCTGGTCGCCCAACTCTGATGCCACTGTCTGGACCTTCAACCTGCAGCAGGGCGTCAAGTTCCAGGACGGCAAGCCCTTCGGCGCCGACGACGTCGTCTTTACCATGAACATCCTGCTCAACCCCAAGACGGTCTCGGCGGCGCTCGCCTCGTTCCAGGGCATCCTCTCACAGGGCGGCGTGCAGAAGGTCGACGACAGCACGGTCGCCTTCCACCTCGACTCACCCTTCGCCGACTTCCCCTACTTCGTGGCTTCGACCAACTACGACTGCCTGATCCTGCCGACGACCTTCAAGGCCGGCACCTGGCAGAGCGACCCGGTCGGCACCGGGCCCTTCAAGATGACCAAGTTCACACCCAAGCAGGGCGCCACGTTCGTCAAGAACCCGACTTACTGGCAGACGGGCAAGCCCTATCTCGACGGCGTCAGCGTGCAGTTCATCGACGAGACGCAGGCCGAGGCGCTGGCCCTGCAGTCGGGCAGCAGCGACGTGATGCTGACCACGCCGGTCCAGGGCGCCCAGGCACTCTTCACCGATACGAACCTCAAGGTCCTGACGACACCCTCGACGCAGAGCCGATTCCTGCACATGCGGGTCGACACGGCGCCCTTCACCAATAAGGCCGTGCGCCAGGCGCTCGCCTACACGATCGACCGTCCCGCCCTGGTCGCCAACCTGTTCAACGGCAAGGCCCAGGTCGGCAACGACAACGTCTTCTGCCCGCTCTATCCGCTCGCGCCGAAGACCATCCCGCAGCGCGCCCAGGACATCGCCAAGGCCAAGTCGCTGCTGGCTTCGGCGGGCTACTCGAGCGGCATCACCATGAACCTCACGGTCGAGGAGTTCGAGGAGGTGCCGCAGTACGCCACCCTGCTGCAGGCCATGGCCAAGCAGGCCGGCATCGACCTGAAGCTGAACCAGGTGACGGTCACCTACTACTACGGCTCGGGCAAGAACCAGCCCTGGCTGCAGGTGCCGATGGGCATCACCGACTGGACCTTCCGCGGCGTGCCCTCGCAGTACTTCCTGCCGGCCTTCACGTCGAACGGCGTGTGGAACTCGTCGCACTTCAGGGACGCCGCCTTCGACGCGGCCGCCAAGGGCTACGACACCACGCTCGACGAGGCCAAGCGGCGCCAGTACGCCGCCACAGCCGCCGGCATCCTGACCGACGAGACGCCCTCGATCATCTCGTACTGGATCAACGTCAACCGGGCCATGAAGAAGAACGTGAACGGTCTCACCTCCGACCCGGCCGAGTTCCTCGACCTGACCACGACCTACCTGTCGTAGACGACTCGCGGCAGAGCGTCATCGAACGATCGCGTGATCTGACAGCGGAGGAGGCGGTGTGGGCCGGCTGATCGTCCGCCGCCTCCTCCTCTTCATACCGTCGCTGCTCCTGCTGTCGCTGGTCGTCTTTCTCATGCTGCAGGTCGTGCCCGGCGATCCCGGCCGCGTCAAGCTCGGTCCCTACGCCTCGGCTTCACAGGTCGCCCAGGTCGACCACCAGCTCGGCGTCGACCGGCCCCTGCTGGTGCGCTACGTGGACTGGCTCGGCGGCTTCGTCGTGCTGCACTGGGGCACGTCGTGGAACCAGGGCGTGCCGATCTTCTCGCTCACCATGCAGCGCCTCTGGGCCTCGATCCAGCTCGCATTGGTGGCGCTCGTCATCATCATCCCCCTGGCGATCGTGCTGGGGGTGACGGCGGCCCTGCACCGCGACGGCATCGCCGACCGGGTCATCACGGTGACCAGCCTGTCGCTCACCGTCATCCCCGAGTTCGTGAGCGGCGTCGTGCTGGCCGTCCTGTTCGTCGTGTTCCTCAAAGTCTTTCACTATCCGGCGACCCCGCCCCCCGGCGCCGGCCCGCTCACTCGCATCTACTACCTGCTCCTGCCGGCCATCCCGCTCATGTTCATCGAGATGGGCTACATCGCCCGCATGGCGCGGGCCGGCATGATCGAGGCCCTCAGCATGCCCTACATCCGCACCGCCACGCTGAACGGCCTGCCCCGGCGGCGCGTCGTGTTCGGGCACGCGCTGCGCAACGCCATGGCGCCGACCGTCGCCGTGATCGGCACCCAGATCGGCTGGCTGGTCGGCGGTCTGGTCATCGTCGAAAGACTCTTCGTGTACCCGGGTATCGGCTTCCTCATCTACAACTCGGCGACCTACAAGGACTTCCCTACGCTCGAGGCGACCGTGCTGGTCGTCGCCGTCATCTACATGCTCTCCAACCTGGGCGCCGACGTCATCGTCGCCCTGCTCAACCCGCGCGTCAGGTACGGGAGGTAGGCGGTGCGCGTCGCGGCGACCGGGGGGAGGGGCGCGCGTTGAGCGTGCTGCAGTCGCCGGGAGAGATCGACCCGCTCGTCCCCGCGACGGCCACGCCGTCGCCGCCGGAAGAGTCGGAGCAGGCGCTGCGCCGGCGGTACGTGCTGCGCTCGCTGCGCCGCAGCCCGACGTTCCTGGTCGGGCTCGCCATCCTGCTGTTCTGGGTCTTCATGGCGCTGTTCTCGGTCCACGTCACCAAGTACGGCCCCTACACGATCGACCCGCTGCATTCCTTCGCGCACCCGAGCGCGGCCCACTGGTTCGGGACGGACGAAGCGGGACGCGATGTGCTGTCGCGCACGCTGGCGGGCGCGCGCACCGTGCTCATCATCGCCCCCCTCGCCACCGTGCTCTGTCTGCTGGTGGGCGGCGGCGTGGGCCTGCTCTCGGGCTTCCTGGCCGGCACGCGCGACGAGATCATCATGCGGCTCGTCGACGTGGTGCTGGCGCTGCCGGTGATCGTCGCGGCGATCGTCGCCGTCGCCGCGCTGGGGCGCTCCATCCCGGTGATCATCCTCGTGATCGGTATGCTCTTCTCGGCGCCGGTGGCCCGCACGATCCGCGCCGCCGCCGTGTCGGAGAGTCAGAAGGAGTACGTACAGGCGGCCAAGCTGCGGGGCGAACCGTCCTTCTACATCCTGACCTCGGAGATCCTGCCGAACATCCTGCCGCCGGTCATCGTCGAGGGCACCGTGCGGCTCGGCTACGCCGTCTTCACCGCGGCGGGCCTCGCCTTCCTGGGCTTCGGCGTGCAGCCCCCCTCGCCCGACTGGGGCCTCACCATCTCGAACGACTACCAGTACCTGCAGACGGCCTGGTGGACCGTGCTGTTCCCGGCCCTGGCCCTGGCCTCCCTTGTGGTCGGCGCCAACCTGATCGCCGACGGCGTGCGCAAGGCGCTCGCGGATTGACGGCGTGAGCGCGTTCTCAGACACTCTCTCACCGGGTGTCGCAAGCGCCGCGCCCGACCCCGTGCTGCGCATCGACGACCTGTCGGTGACCTTCGTGCGGCGCGACCGCGACCTGCCGGTCGTCAAGCACGTCTCGCTGCAGATCGGGGCGGCCCAGACCTACGGCCTGGTCGGCGAGTCGGGCTGCGGCAAGACGACGATGGCGCTCGCGCTCATGCGCTACCTGGCCGGCAACGGCCGCGTCGATTCCGGTTCCATCACCTTCGACGGCGAGAACATGCTCGCCATGTCCGAGGACCGCCTGCGAGAGGTGCGCGGCACCAAGCTCGGCATGGTCTACCAGGACCCGGCGACCGCCCTCAACCCCTCGATCCGTGTCGGCGACCAGATGACCGAGGTCATCCGCGCCCACACCGGCATCGCCAAGAAGGACGCGCTCGAGAGCGCCCGCGCCTCACTCGAGCGCGTCGCCATGCCCGATCCCGCCGGCGCCCTGCGGCGCTACCCGTTCCAGCTCTCCGGCGGCCAGCAGCAGCGCGTGGTGATCGCCATGGCCCTGTCGGGCGATCCCCGGCTGCTCGTGCTCGACGAGCCCACGACCGGCCTCGACGCCACAGTCGAGGCCGAGGTACTCGACCTGATCGACGATCTGCGCACCCGCATCGACGCCGCCATCCTGCTGATCAGCCACAACTTGGGCATGGTGGCCCGCATGTGTGAGCGCGTCGGGGTCATGTACGCGGGCAGGATCGTCGAGCAGGGACCGGCCCGCGACCTGTTCACCGATCCGCGCCACCCTTACACGATGGGCTTGCTACGCTGCGTCCCGCGCTTCGGGGCGCGCAAGGACAGCTCCACGCTCGTGCCGATCCCCGGCTTTCTGCCGCGCCTCGGCGCCGACCTTGCCGGCTGCGTGTTCGCCCCGCGTTGCGAGCTCGTGCGGCCCGAATGCCGCGGGCGCGAGCCCGACCTGTTCCCCTGGCCGGGACCGACGCCCGACCCGGCGGTCGTCGATCTCGACACCCTCGAGGGAGCGACCGCCGCGCCACGCCGCGCGCGCTGCTACTTCTCTGAGCGCGTGCCGGCCATGCGGCGGGCGGCGGAGCGCCCGGTCACCGAAGTCGGCGCGGCCGAGCCCGTGGTCGGCGGAGGCGGCGTGCTCGAGTCGCCCGTCGCAGAAGCGGCCGAGGTCGCCGCGGTGCGCGAGATCGTGCGCGAGGCCGCGCTCGCCGTCGAGCACGTCGTCAAGGTCTTCAAGGACGGCAGCAAGCGCGTGATCGCGGTCGACGACGTCTCGATCGAGGTCGGCGCCGGCGAGATCCTCGGCCTGGTCGGCGAGTCGGGCAGCGGCAAGACGACGCTCGCCAACTGCGTGACCGGACTCTACCAGGCCAATGCTGGCACGATGCGGTTCGCCGGCGCCGCGCTGCCCGACTCGGTCTCGAAGCGTGGCGCCGACACGCTGCGGGCCATCCAGATGGTCTTCCAGAACCCCGACGCCACGCTGAACCCGGCGAAGAGCGCAAGCAGCATCCTGACGAGGGCCGTCAAGCGGCTCGGCGGCCTCCAGGGCGACGCCGCCCACCGCCGCGTCGGCGAGCTCGCACAGCGGGTGCGGGTCGAAGAGCAGCACCTCGAGGCGCGCCCCGGCGAGCTGTCGGGCGGCCAGAAGCAGCGCATCGCCATCGCCCGCGCCTTCGCCGGGCAGCCGGCGCTCGTCGTCTGCGACGAGCCGGCGTCGGCGCTCGACGTGTCGGTGCAGGCCAGCATCCTCAACCTGCTCGCCGAGCTGCAGACCACCGAGGGCGTGTCGTACATCTTCATCTCGCACGACCTCGCGGTGGTGCGCTACCTGTCCGACCGCATCGCCGTCATGTACCTCGCCAAGTTGATGGAGCTCGGCGGCGCCGACGAGGTCTTCACGGCGCCGCACCACCCCTACACCGAAGCGCTCGAATCGGCCATCCCGACGCTCGACTTCGAGCACCACTCGCGGCGCATCGAGCTGCGCGGGCCGGTGCCCAGCCTGAGCGAGCCGCCGAGCGGCTGCCGGTTCCACACCCGCTGCCATCGGTTCCTCGGCGACGTCTGCGTGAACGTGTCGCCGCCCTGGCGCGAGGTCAGCGAGGGTCACCACTACCTCTGTCACATCGAACCGGACGAGCTGCGCGCCCTGCAGCTGGCGCGCCTGCACGGCGCGGCCGACTGACGAGCTGATCGGCCGCGACGCCGAGCCGCCGCGAGCGACTCCGCGGGCCGGCCGCGGCGGCTCGCTCGCGATCCTGCCTCCCACTGTCGACGCCGCTACTGCACGCGGGCTTGCAACGTGAGCGGCACGACGACCGCCTGCACCCGCTCGACGACGACCGCGATGCTCCAGCGGCCGGCGACCGTTGGCGCCCGGGCGCTCCCCCGCCAGGTGCCGTCGGACGCTCGCGCGAGCGCCACGGTGATCGGCGCGACGGCCGGCTGCGACGGCAGCGTGAAGTCGAGCTCGATGCTGTCGACGCCGGCGAGCGCGCCGCCGAGCGTGAGGTCGGCGAGGTGGGCGACGAACTCGTTGCGGCCCACCGTGCCGGGCGTGATCGTCAGCTGGACGCGCACCGTCGAGGCGCTGTCGGTGCCGGCCAGCACCACGCGAGTGGACGCGCCGGCCTTCGTCGCCGAGGCGGCGACGGCGGCCGGCGCGAGCCCGCCGAGCATGCCTGTCACCGCGAGCACGGCCAGGCTCACGCCGATCTCGCCGTGCAGGGCGCGCCGCAGGGGGCCCACCGCCTCGGCGTCGCGGCTCAGGCCCGGCACGCTGCGGAAGTGGTTGAACGCACCGAGGGCGACGAGGCCGGCGACGAGCGCCACCTTGACGAGCAGCGTCACGCCGAAGCTCGTGCGCACCAGGGCGGCGGGGGCGCCGACCTCGGGCACGGCGCGCGCGATCCCGGTGAGCAGCACCACCGCCAGGGCGATGCTGGCGAGGGCCGAGAAGCGGCGCACGGCGGTCACACGGGCAGGGCCGTCGAGGCCGCGCAGGCCGAGCAGCAGCCAGGGCAGGCCGCCGACCCAGGCGCCCACGGCGACGATGTGCACCCACTGGTCGGCCAGGTTGGCGACCCGCCAGGCCGACCGCGCGTCGGCGTGGCTGCCCCACACCGCGACGAGCGCGGTGAGGCCGGCCGCGGCGCCCAGCGCGATCAGCGTGGCCGGACGCGGGAGCATGCCGAAGGCGGCCTGGGCGATGCCGCAGATCACGGCGGCCGTCAGGCCGAGGAGCAGCAGGATGGCGCCCTCCTGCGTCTCAAAGAACGGCAGCAGCGACGGCGCGCGCACGATGGCGCGCTCGCTCAGGGTGACCGTCGCGACGCCCGCCGCGGCGAGCAGCCAGCCGCCCCACAGCAGCGGGCCGCCGCCGGCCGGCAGCCGGCCGTGGAAGGCCGCAAGACAGACGGCGACGGCGCCGAGCAGCACGGCGAGGCCGGCGTACAGCGCGAAGCGCCCCGCCGCCGAGACCACCGTGAGCCAGGCCGCGGTGCTGGCGTACCGGCCAAAGGGCGCGACCGTGCCGACGTTCGCGACGCCCACGCCGAAGGCGTACGCGCCCGCGGCGACGTGGCCGTCGAGCGCCGAGACGGTGCGCCAGTCGACCGTGTAGACGCCGCGTGGCAGCGTGGCCGTGAGCGCCAGCCGAAGCTGGTACGGGTCGCCGGCGACGGCGCGGGCGGCCGCCACGCCGGGCGCGGGGCGACCCCGGGAGTCGACGATGCGCGCCGCCGACAGCGACGCGTCGACCGGCTCGCTGAACGTGAGCACGATGAGTCGGGGTGAGCTGGCGACCGTGCCGTTCGCGGCCGGCTGGGCCCGTACGAGCAGCGCGTGGGCCGCGGCGCCGGGCGCGAGCACGGCCGGCAGGGCCAGGACACCCAGCGTGAGCACGACGGCGACAACGGCACGCGCTGCGGGTATCCTGCTCACGGGCGCTCCCCCTTCGTCTGTCACGACTGGGCCGTGCCGCGAAGTATGACACCGGCAAACGCCGTCAGGAGGGACCGACGATGGTGCATCTGCTCTCGCACCTCGACCCCATGATGTACCTCATGGTGATCGCCTTCGCAATCGGCTTCACCGTCGCGGCCGCCGTGCTCGTCGAGCTCCTGGCGGACCCCGCCGACGAGCCGACCCTGCCGACGCCGACCGACACCGTCGCGCCCCTCCAGGCGAGCGCGCCGGGCGAGCCGGGGTCGGCCCCGCCGGTCTGAGGCCCGGCGGGGCTCCATCCCGTGTGACCGGCCCGCGGCCTACGCGCCCGGCCTGAACCCCTCGACGAGGGCCGCGATGCGGGCCTCGACGTCGGCTGGCAGCGCCGGCGGCGTGTGCGTGGCGAGCAGCCGTACGGCCTTGCGCCGGGCCTGCTCGCGCAGGTCGAGGCCGCCGTCCTCGGCCCAGCGCTCGTACCCCTTGCGGTTGATGATGGTCGGCCGCCACTGCGCGCTGCGCAGGTGACGGGCGGTGTGCTTCGTCGACAGAAAGTCGCCGCCCGGGCCGGTCGCGGCGATCACCTCGACACCGAGCGCGTCGCGGTCGACCGGCACACCGGCGAGCAGCCGCCGGTTCATGGCGACGAACTCGTCGACGATGACGACGAGCTCGAGCGCGCCGGTCATGCCGTAGTCGAGGTAACCGACGTCGTGGTTCAAGTTGGAGCCGGCCATCATGGCGAGCAGGGTGAGCTCGCCGGCCTCGAGGCCGGCCTGCGCGTCGACCAGCTGGGCGTCGGTCGTGCCGCCGTAGCCCCAGTTGGGCAGGTCGAGGAACCGCGCCATCTCGACGGCGCCGAGGTATGACATGAGGTACTCAGGTGCGTTGTACGAGGACTGCGCCGTCGCCATGTCGAGGACCGCCGGACCGATGCCGAACAGGAACGGCGCGCCGGGCCGGCGCAGCTGATGGATGACGAGACCGAAGAGCGACTCGGCCACGCCCTGGGCGAGGTGCCCGGCGACCGTGATCGGCGCGGTCGCGCCGGCGAGCGGCGCCGGCGAGTAGATCGCCGGGATGGCCTTGTCGGCGCAGAACAGCAGTTTGTCGAGGCTGTCACGGGGGTGCTCGAGGGGGCTGCTGGGCTGCCCGTACATGATGAAGTACGGCTTCTCGGCCAGGGCCTCGGCGCCGCCGCGCACCTCGCCGGCCATGCGCCACATGACCTCGAGGTCGGCGACGCCCTCGGCGGTGACGACGAGCGGCTTGACCGTGTTGGCGAGCATCGCCCGGAACTCGTGCACGTAGGCCAGATGCGGGTCGGCCAGGTCGTGGGCGTAGGCGCACGACATGACGAAGTCGATGGCCGGCAGAGCGTCGCACAGACGAGCGGCGGTGCCCACGTCGGCGAGGGTCGCTGAGCGCCGCTCGCCGGTCTCGAGATCGTACAGGTTCATGAGGTCCGAGCCGGTGCCGAAGTAGCTGCGGCGGCCGCCGAGCCGCAGGGCCTCGTCGCCGTCGCGGCCGTAGACGGGCACCATGGCGGGCGCGGTCGAGCGGGCGCGCTCGACGAGGCGGGCGGGCAGGCGCACGAGATCGGCGCCTTCGACATCGGCGCCGGCGGCGCGCAGCGACTCCAGGGCCGCGGTCTGGTGCACGCGCATGCCGACGGTGGCGCAGATCTCGAGGGCTGCCTCGTAGATGGCCCGCTTGTCGTCGTCGGTGAGGAAGCCGACCTGCAGCCGCAGGCCGCGTGGTTCACTCTCGGTCATGGGTCGCTCCATCGCTTGCGGGAAGTTCGGGACGGGGGACCGGCGAGCGCAGTTCGCCGGCCGAGTGGCGCCGCGTCGAACGCGGCGCTCGTACGACGTTCTAGAGACGCACGAGCGGCTCGAGCGTCCAGCACTGGCAGCCGGGCGCGCGCGCCTCGATCGTCCAGATCCGCGCCGAACGGCAGCGCGGCCAAAGGAGATCGGTCGGGACGCGGCGGCGCGAGCGCGGCGCCACGTGCCACCCTCGCTCGATCATGCCTGTGCGAACCTCGCCGTCCACGGGCGACAGCCTACCACCGCGGCGCGGCGGCCGTGCCGTCGCGCCGGCGGCGCACACGCGATTCGGATGGTTACCTGACGAGCTGCGCGACGTCGACCCAGGCGACGACCTCGTCGAGCGGGCCTCGTTCGAGCCAGTCGGGGTCGGCGGCGCCGCTCTCGGCCTCGGCGTTGCTCACGCAGAACATGCGCACCGCATCGGCGTCGATCCGCTTGCGCTGCTTCGGGTACTTCTTGCGAAGCGCCTCGGCGAGGGCCTGCGCCCGGTCGCGACTCATCATGTAGCACTGCACCGGTGCCTCCAGCTGTCGACTGGGGCATGGTATCGGCCGGAGCGGCGCGATCGTTGAGAAAGCGTGCGTGGCGGCCGCTCTCCGCCGGTCACTGAGGGCAGAGCTCGGTCAGGACGACGACACCGCATCCCGCTTCGAGCGCCACGTTCGTCTCGGTAGGCACCACGAGGCCCTCGCTGGGCAGCCGGAACGCCTCGAGCTCCGCCTCGCTTCGCAGATGGAGTACGACCACGGTATCCATCGCCCGCGACTCAGCGCATCACTCTTGCGAGTGCCACACCGACAGCCTCGCGTAGATCGGGCACCCCGCAGCCGAGGGGGTAGACGAGTAGCCGGGACACGGACAACGGTCGCAGTAGCGACAGCTGTCGCAGTCCTCGTCGACCGGGTCTTCCCTGCAGGCTACCGACGCTTCCATCGCCCCTCCTTCGCCCACTGCTCGCCATCATGGCTGGGCTCTGTGAGGCAGCGATGAAGCTACGATGAGATCGCGTTGAGCTCAAGGTTCGGGATCGGCGCGTCGCGCGCTGGAGCATCGGGTCCGGCTCGCGATCAGGCCACCTGCCGCCGGCCCTCTCCACCTCTTGCGCTCCCCAGCCGATAGAGGGGGTGCGCGGGCACTGCCGTGGCCGCGCCTGCGAGTCCAATCCGGCAGGAAAGGTCAACGTGCCGCTCGTCAGCTCGCCGACATCGCACGTCGCGCGCCACCGCGGCGCGCGCCGCTGGCTGCTGATCGTCTGCCTGCTGGTCGCCGGTTCGGCCGCGACGACCGCCGCGGCCGTCAATGCCCACCGCCACGCCGTCGCCATCTTCAGCCCGACCTCGTTCGACAAGGCCGTGTCGGCCGACCCCGGGGCGCTCATCGGCAGAAGGATCGCCGTCGGCGGTCTCGTGACGCGAGTCTGGGGCGCCGGTCCGACCTCGTCGAGCCCCCTGCGCCTGTCCGATCGAGCCGGCGCGGACAACCGCCTGCTCGTGCTGGTCGGCGACGTCACGCTCGACTGCCGGCGCCCCACACGCGTCGACTTTCTGCGCGGCGACCCCGTCCAGGTCATCGGTCTGGTGGCCTCGTGCCGCCGCGGCGCGGGCGCCACCGTCGTCGACCTCAGCGGCGCCTCAGTGCTGCCCAAGGACGCCGCGGGGCCGGCAGGAGAGACCACGCCGGTGTTCTACCTCGATCCGCGCTACGGCTTTCAGCTCACTTACGCGTCGCCCACGCTCGAGGTCGTCCCAGGCGAGACCTCGGCCGGCGTGTACCGGGTCCGCGTGCGGCCCCCATGGGCGGCCCCCGACTCGGATCCCTCGTCGTTCTTCCTCGTCGCCGTCGTGGCGCAGCCGGCCGCCCTGCGCGCGTCGCCGCCACAGACGGTGCCCGACCGGGCACGGGAGCTCGCCGTCCAGGTCGAGGACCTGCTCGCCTCGTCGCTGCGCCAGGCGCTGCCGAGCGGCTCGTCGGTCACGGCCGCGACGACGCCCGTGGTCGACTCGAGCGGTACGCCGACGATCCGCTGCCGGTTCACCGTCGCGATCGGCGCCGAGAGGGCCTGGTGCTCCGCCGCCGGCTTCCTGACGAACGGTCGCATCGTGTGCGCGGAGACGTACATCGCACCCGGCGACGGCGCGAGGGTGGTCAGCGCCCTGGGCGACGTCGCGCGCAGCCTCTCGCTGCGACCAGGCGCCGCGCCGGCCTCCTCCACGAACTGACAGCTGCGGCCGCCGGTCGAATGACCGACGGCGGCCGGCGCGGGGGAGCAGGCGTACGCCGAGATCAGGCGTCTTCGAGACACGGGGCCGACGAGCTGGCGGAGCGGCATGGGGGTCGAACCCACCCGGGACGGGAGCACCGCCCCGCAGACGGTTTTGAAGACCGCGCCGGTCACCGGACCGGGAGCCGCTCCGCGGCGAGCTTGGCTTCGGCATCCTACACCAGGCTGCACCCGGTCCCCTCGCTGCTCCGCGTGAGGATCGCGCGCCCGCAGGCCGGCCCTGCGGCGGCCGATCAGCGCAGGAGGCTCGCCCCCAGGTCGAAGCGCCAGGCCGACGTGAGCCAGGCCGCGACCATTGCGGGCACAGAGCCCTGGGCCGCCTCGCCGCTGGCCGACGACGTCGCAGTCAGTGAAGCCGAGGCGGTCGCCGTCGCGCTGGCGGTCGCGCTCGGCGAGGTCGAGGCGCTCACCGTGGGGCTGGGGCTGGCGGCCGGGGTCGGCGTGACGGCCTTTGCCTTGGCCGCCTGGCGCACGGCCGGCGCGATGAGCCGGGCGAGCGCCGTGGTCCACTTGGGCCGCCCCGGCGCGAGCATGTGGTACAGGTCACGGAAGTCGGCCGCGGTCAGGTGCGCGGTCGTGTTGGGATCGACGTACCAGCCGTCGTCCTTGCGCGCGATGGCGCGACAGGCGGGCACGTAGATCGCGTGGTAGGGCCGGAACTTCGTCCCCACGAGCGTCCTGTTGTACGACGCCTCGGAGATCACCACCGAGTAACCGCGGCTGCGCGCCAGGTCCGCGGCAGCGGCCAGCACGCCGGCCCAGAACACATGATGAACGGCGAAGCCCTCGCCGGGCGCGCCCATGGTCGTCAGCCAGCGGCTCAGGATGCGCTGCTGGATCGACAGGGACTGCGGCCGCAGGTTGCACTCGTGCAGCCGGTAGACGTTCCACGGCCGCTTGCCGGCCTTCAGGGCGGCGCTGTTGCGTTGGCGCCAGGTCTTCATGTAGTGGGCAAAACCGTCCGCGATCGTCGCCGGCGGCGTGTGCCCTGCGTTCTTCAACAGGTCGTCGAGCGCGGGCGATGCCATGAGGAGCGGGATGCCTTTGGCCTGGGCGTCGGCGCGATCGAGGTTCCAGCCGAAGTCCGGCGGGTTGACCGAGATGACGACCACGCCGGGTCCGGGCGGCAGGTTGTCGACCAGAGCGAGATCGCCGGCGAAGTTCTGGTAGAAGGAGGCCAACGTGACCTCTTTGGTCGTGAGGCCCGTCGCCTGCTTGATCGCGGCCTGCATGGCGGCGGGCGACTGCACTCCCTCACGCACGTTGGACCCGCCCAGGATGTAGACGGGCAGGACCTTGGGGGCATGGACCTTCAGGGCGCCGATCTCGTAGGTCACGTGGCCGGCGTCGTCGGTGGGATAGCGCAGGAAGGCCGGCTCCGGGACGAGCTTGGTGAAGCGTCCCGAGAGGACGCTGGCGAGCGTGACGCTGGTGGCACTCGGGGAGGGCTTCTGCGCCGCCAGGAGGCTCGCCGCCGCGCAGCCCGGCAGCACCGCGCTGAGCGCGATCGCCACGACCAGTGCAAGACCGGCGGCTGCCGACGGGGCCACGAGACGCAAGCGCACCATGCCGGCATCCTACCAAGCGGTGGTCGGACCGACAAACGGGCCGCGGCCGGGCGCACCGGACAGAAGAGGGGCGGGGCGCCTGCGGCGCCCCGCCCCTCGTGTGGACCCGCCCCCCGGTGGATCTGCTGGTGTGCGGCGGCCGCCGCAGACGCGGCGGCCGCCGGTCGATCGTCTGCTTACTTGGCCACCGCGATCAGCGACGTGTGATCGTGGTTGCGCTTGTACTCGGAGTCCATCTCGTACAGGCCGCCCGGGAACTCGTAGGCCGGCATGAGCGCCACGAAGTCGTCGGCGCTGAACTCCTCGGGGTTGTGGACGCCCGACTCGGGGTTGCCCTTGTAGCCCTGCAGCTTGCCGGTGGCGAGCAGCTCGAGCGTGATGACCGGCGTGAAGCCCGTCTGGGCCACGACGACCTGGGTGCCGTACTTCTCGACGCACTCCTGATTGTCGGCGATCTGATACAGGTACGCCTCGCGGACCATGCCGTCCTTCTTGCCGCGCACCCACGTGCCGGCGGCGGTCTGGCCCACGTACTTCTTGCCGATCTCGTTCGGGTCGGGGGCGGCGGCGGCAATCACGTCGCGCGGCGCCACTTCGACGCCCTTCACCTTGATCGGCGTCTTCTTGTCCATGTTGGTCGACTTGAAGATGTCGATGGCATCCATGAACTCGTCGCCGAGGGCATACTTGAAGGTGGCCTTCTTGTTGCCCTTGAGCAGGTGGGCGTTGCGGCCCAGGCAGATGACCTCTTCGTGCTCGACGTGGGCGATCTCGACCCAGCCGATGCCCTCGGGCAGGTAGAACATCTCTTTCTCGGCGAACGGCTCGACCGTGTACCAGCCCTTGTCCTTCTCCCAGATGATACCGGGCTGCGTGCACTCCTCGATCGTCGTCCAGATGGAGAAGCCGAAGGCGATGCCCTTGGCGCCCGGGATCTCGAGGTTGGAGCCGTCGCGAATACCGATCTCCTCGATCTCGTCGAAGAGGTGGTCGGCGGCGTAGCGCGCGAAGTAGTCGGCCATGCCGGGCTCGACGCCGAAGCCGGCCAGCGCCAGCTTGCCGACCTTCTCGAACTCGGGGCTGAGCGGGTATTCCTTGTCGCCGAGCTTGACGTGGGTCGGGCCGATCTTGCCCTCGGGGTGCGGCTCGGAGACCGTCATGGCAGTGTCGAGATAGTGCGTCTTGGCCTTGATGGCGGCCTGCAGGAGCTGGGGGTTGAACTCGGGCGCGACGAGGTTGCAGATGATGTCGACGCCGTGCTTGCCGGCGAGAGCGGCGACCTCGTCGGGGTTGCTCGCGTCGACCTTCTCGGCCGGGAAGCGGTCCGCGCCCAGGCGCTTGGACACAGCCTGCGCCTTGGCCAGGTCGTAGTCGGCCATGACCATCTTCTCGAGCCAGCCCTTGTTGGGATCGCGCCGGGCCGCGATGGCGGCCATGGACTCGCCGACGCCTCCGGTACCGACGATGAGAACCTTCATGCGTTACACTCCTTGTCGCGCGTACGGCCGTGGTCACAACCGTGCGAGGCCGTCCGCAGAGGGACAAAAGGCGCCTTTCCGGGCGCATGGACTGAGCCGACGCTAAAGCAGGCCCCTGAAATGTCAAGCCAAGAAAACCACGCGAGCGAGCCGCCCCGACCGCGCGGCCGGCCCCGCCAGGTCAAGCCGCAGCAGTACTCGCCGGGGCTGCCGCGCGACCACCCGATGGAGGAGCTGCCCCCGACCGCGCGCACCATCCTCGAAGCCGCGCGCCGCGTGCTCGCCGAACGCGGCCTCGAGGGTCTGACGATCGAGGCCGTGGCCAACGAGGCAAACGTCAGCCGCACGCTGATCCCCTACCACTTCGGCAGCCGCGCCGGCCTCGTCGCCATCCTCTTCGACTCGCTCTTCCACGACCTCGCCGTGTCGGTCTACTCCTTCGCCGGACCGGGCGGCAGCCTGCCGACGTTCCTCGACTGGATCAAGCGCGAGGCCGACGACGTGCAGTCGCAGCACGACTTCTTCGAGCTCGTGGTGGCGACGCTGCGCGAGCCCGAGCTCGCCGGCCGCATCGCCGCGCTCTACGACGACTACCGCGAGCTCGTGCTCGAGATGTCGGGGGTGACCGACCCCGCCGACGAGACCAACCGGCAGCCGGTGAGCGACGAGCGCCGCCGCGAGCTCGAGGCGGTCGGCTCGGTGCTCGTGGCGATCGAAGACGGCCTGGGCCTGCAGGCGGCACTCGACCCCGACTTCGATGTCGAGGCCGCCTTGTCCATGGTCGAGACCATGCTCGGCGCCGCGCTCGGGCGCATCAAGGCGAGCGAGTAGGCGCGCGCTCGTCACGCCGGTCTGAGCCTCGACGGCGGTCGATCCGCGGCCTCGGGCTAGGTGCCCCCCGCGACCCGGTACATCGTGCGGCGTCCGAGCTGCGTCACCACCCGCAGGTAGCCGGCGAAGCTCGCGTCGAGCTCGGGGTCGCCCGTGTCGACCAGGAGCGGTCCGCCGCGCAGCGACAGCAGCTTGGTCTGGCTGGCCACGACGGTCACCTGCTCGCGCCCCACGCGGCGGATGACCACGGCGCTCAATTGCTGGTTGCCGCGCCCGAAGATGTGTCCCTGGCCGCCGATCACGGTCACGACGATGCGCGCTCCGCGGCCGTCCGCGGCGACGAGGTCGAGGATCTCGGCCTCGGCCAGGTCGCTCGCGACGAGGCGGCGGTCGCGAACGGCGTCGACGCCGAGCAGGGTCTTGGGCAGGCCCAGCGTCTCCGCGACGGCCCGGGTCGTGGTGCCGGGGCCGAGCAGGTAGAGCACGCCCGGTGTCATGCCGTTCACGACGTCGGCTGCGATGCCGGCCAGGTCGGCGGCGTCGCCCGCGCAGCCGCCGGCCTTGGCGCTCTGCACCATGCTGCGCTCGAAGGGCACCGAGAGATAGCCGTAGAGGCAGGCCGACACGCGGCCGGATCGAAAGGCGTCCTCGTCCAAGTCCATGACCTCGGACTCGCGCAGGCCGGCCGCCGCCGGCCGGTCGTGCAGGAAGCGCGCGGCGAGCTCGCCGGCGCTGGCCGGCGTCGTCGCATACACGGCCGAGTGGATCTTCACGCCGGCCGGCACGCCCAGGCAGGGAAGGCGGGTGCCGACGACCCGGCAGACGTCGCGCGCCGTGCCGTCGCCGCCGACGAACAGCAGCAGGTCGACCCCCAGGTCGAGCATCGCGCGGGCCGCGGCGACGGTGTCGTCGGCGGTCGTCAGCGGCGCGCCGTCCGGCAGGGTGGCGCCGGTCTCGCCCCAGGGCGCGCCCAGCACGCCTTCGAGCACGACGGGCGCGAAGCCGCAGGCCCGCGCCTCGTCGGCGCCCATCTCGCCGGGGCAGGTCACGATCTCGATCCTCTCGCGCAGCCGGCCGAGCCGCGCGAGGGCGAGCGCGGCGCGGCGCGGCGCGTCGCGCTCGGCGCCGCGCTCGAGGGCCCGGCGCACGATCTCGATACCATCGCTGCCCTTGAGGCCGACCTTGCCGCCCACGCCGGCCAGGGGGTTGATGATCAGGCCGAGTCGGGGACGGCGCTCTGACGGCGCAGCCATGGGCTCGCGGCGGGCGGCGCGTCAGCGCCGTGGCGCCCTGTTGTACACGATCGCGACGGACACCATCATGACGACCGCGGCGATCCCGGCGGGCGCCAGCACCGGCCCCGGACGCAGGTAGTGCTGGGGCACGAACGACAGACCCGCCAGGATCGCCATGAGCACTGTGGCGATCGGCCACAGGACGGCGAAGGCGAGGTTGTCGGCGAAACGCGAGCCGCGCACGACCCACGCGACAGCGGTCGCCGTGAGCACCACCGCGAGCAGGGCGACGAGCACGAAGCCGCCGGTCACGAGGACGGCGGGCACGTGGTCGTGCGGCGTCGCCGCCGGCCGGTCGGCGCGGTAGGCGGCGAGCGCCACGGTGCCGGCGAACACGATGGCGACGACGACCTTGCCGGCGACGGCGAGCGGACCGGCCTTGACCGGCTTCTCCACCCGGTAGGTCGTCTTCACCACCCGGCGCGACCGACGGGTGCCGGTGTCGCTTGGCGACGGCGCCGGCTCAGCGGCCGATGGTCGAGGTGGCTCGGTGGTCGGCTGCGATCGTGGTGCGGCGGCCGGCGGCGCGGGGGGCTCGGCGGGCGGCGGCGAGGGGTGTTCGGCCGCCGGCGGCGGCGCGCCCGGAACGTCGGTCACGCCGGTCACCGCTTCGCCCGCCCGCCGCGGCGCTGGCGGCCGCGCGGGGACGGCGCGGTGCTGTCGCCGCCGCCGGCGCCTGCGTCCTCACCCGGGCGGCGGTACAGGCCGGGCGTGACCAGGCCCATGAGGACGAAGCCCACGGCCGCCGGCAGGATCTCGACCGCGACGTAGGCGCCGAGACGGAACGACCCCACGAGGCCGACGACGATCGCCGCCGCCCCGACGACCCAGACGACGCCGAACGCCACGCCCAGGTAGCGCCGCGGCACGACGCGGTCGGGCAGGTACGACGAGTTCACGGCGAGCGCCAGCATGACGAGCACGGCGACGGCCGCCAGGATGAACGCCACGATGGCCTGCGCCGTGGGAAACGACGAGAACGACGAGCGCCGTAGGGCGAATGTGACGAGGATGGCAAGCGCCTGCACGACCGCGGCCGCCATGATCGCCAGCAGCACGACGCGGGCGACCCCGGCCAGGCCGCGTCCGGCCGCTGCCGCGACCGGCGCCACACGGCGCCGTCCGCGCGACTTACCTCTGTTCGAACCTCGCGAGCTCATGCGCTCCATTCTGACGGATGCGCGCGCCCGGCGCACGACGAGCAGGGGCGGCGAGGGCTGAAGGTCAGCCCTCGCCGCCCCCGCCGGTCCGCGGCGACCGCCGGTCGACGACGACGCGACGTGGCCTAGGCTGCTCCGCCGTCGCCCGGGCCCCAGGGCGTGAAGCCGAGGCGGCCGCTCGTGTCGCGCGCCCAGCGGTAGGCGGGCAGCGTCCAGGCGTCGCGCTTGATGTAGAGCACCGCCGCCAGGGCGATGCCGAGCGGGACCAGCGCGACCACCGCGATCGCCACGAGGACGATTGTCGCGACGATCTTCAGCATCGCGGCGATCAGTCCCCTGACCATCCGGATCGGCCCCATCACGATGCACATGCCGGCACCCCTTTCCAGTCGTTCAGGCTCCTTGGCCGCACAGCTTACCCTGCCAGGCCGTTCTTGCGGCGATACGCCCGCCAGGTCAGGGCCCAGCGCCCGGGGTCCTCGAGGGCCTCGAGCCCCTTCATGCGTCCCGAGCTCGAGGCGTGGGGCGCCGACTTGACCGTGCCGGCGTCGGCGTAGGCCTCGTCACTCGCCTTCTTGATGACGGCGGCCCACTCGTCGAGGTCGGCCTTCGAATAGGTCTCGCAGGGCTCCGGCGTGAAGGGCTCCGCCACCACCCAGGGGTGGTGGCTCATCCAGTAGCTCTGGATGCCGAAGTCGACCATGCGGTCGCGCACCTCCTCGGTGCCGACGCCCGTCTCCTCTTTGAGCGTCTCGAGGCTGTAGCGCACCTGGTCGAGCCGGCGATGGCCCTCGGCGTACGGACGGCTCACGCCGCGCACGCCCATGAGCAGGCGGTCGAGGTAGTTGTTGTTGAGCACACTGATCTCGGCCACCTCGCGCAGGCCGTCGGGGCCCATGCTGCGGATCCAGGCGTAGGCGCGCAGCACGCCCATCCAGTTGCCCAGGAAGCCGCGCACCCGGCCGATCGACTGCGGCCGGTCGTAGTCGAGGTGGTAGCGCTCGCCGACCCTGGTGACCACCGGCACGGGCAGGTACTTGGCGAGCTCGTCGGTCACCATGTAGGCGCCGGTCGCCGGACCCTCGCAGCCGTGGGGGCTCGAGAAGGTCTTGTGCAGGTTGAAATGACAGGCGTCGAAGCCGGCGTCGCGGGCGCGGGCAAAGCCCAGGATGCCGTTGGCGTTGGCCTGGTCGGTGAAGGCCAGGGCGCCGGCCCCGTGCAGCACCTCGACGTACTTGTCGATCTGCGGGTTGTAGATGCCGGTGTCCTCGGGGTTCGTGATCATGCAGCCGACCGTGCGCTCGGACACGGCCGCCTTGAAGGCCTCGAGGTCGGGGTAGCCGTTCTCGTCGGGCATGACGGTGATGACCTTGAAGCCAGCCACCGAGGGTGTCGCCGCGTCGCACGGGTGCGAGAAGATCGTGGTGATCATCTCGGTGCGCTGGTCGAGCTCGCCACGCTCGCGGTAGTACTCGCGCATGACGCAGGCGTTGGTGTAGACGGCGTGCGAGCCGCCGCCCGGCTGCAGGGTGATGGCGTCCATGCCCGAGATCGCCTTCAGGTACTCGCCGCAGTCGTACACGATCTGCAGCAGGCCCTGCAGCGAGTCCTCGTCCTGCCAGGGGTGCAGCTCGGCGTGCTTGTGGTAGCGCACGAGCTCCTCATGCATCCTGGGGCTGTACTTCATCGTGCACGTGCCCTCGGAGATGTCGGAACCGAGGTCCATGCCGAGCGTCATCTGCGACAGCCGCAGGTAGTGACGCAGGGCCTGGTGCTGGGAGATCTCGGGCAGGTCGGGCGCCTGCCGGCGGCGCGTCGCGGCCGGCACGTACTGCAGCGGGTCGCCGACCTCGGCCCTGACCTCGGCCTCGGGCTGCGGCACGAGCACGCCGCGCTCGCCGGGCACGCTCTGCTCCATGACGAGGGGCTCGTTCCAGCGCGGCGCGTGGTAGTCGCGCAGGGCGCCGCCGTCGCGGCGCAGGCGGCCCAGGCGCTCGAGCTTGGCGGCGACGTCGTCGGTCACGCGGTCGCTCATTGCAGCACCTCCTTGAGGGCGATCACGAGCTCCACGATGTCGGCCTCGCTGTGATACTCGGTGACGCAGTACAGGGCGCTCTGCCCGAGCTCGGGGAACTCGGCCGAGAGGTCCTTGCCGCCAAAGACGGCGTGGTCGAGCAGCCTGTGGTTGATCTCGGCGACCGTCTTGCCGGTGCCGTCGAAGCAGACCACGAACTCCTTGAAGAAGGCGGGCGAGAGCTTGATCGTCACACCGGGCAGCTCGGCGAGGCGCTTCGCGGCGTAGTGCGAGCGTGCGATGCAGGTCTCGCCGACCTCCTTGAAGCCCTGGGGACCCATGACCGTCATGTACACGGCCGCGGCGATCGTCCACAGGCCCGAGGCGGTGCCGACCCAGTCCTTGCCCTGGTCGCGCGCGCCGTAGCTCGTGCGCTCGGCCAGGGCCTCGGCGACCTGCCACTCGCCGGGTGTCTCGGTCTCGAGCAGCGTGTAGAGCTCGAGCGGGCACTCCTGCGCGAACACCGGGTCGTCGTCGCGGAAGGCGATGAAGCCCGAGCAGCCGGCGCCCGCGTGCATGTGCACGCCCAGGCACTGGATGTCGCCGCAGGCGATGTCGGCGCCGATCGCACCGGGCGGCGCGAGCACGCCCAGCGTGATCGGGTCGACGCCGGCGATGGCGAGAGCGCCCTGCTCGTGCGCGATGCGCACGATCTCGGCGCCCTGGTCCTCGATCGTACCGAGGTAACCGGGGCTCTCCCAATAGACGGCGGCGACGTCGTCGCCCATCTTCGCGCGCATGTCGGCGAGGTCGAGCCGGCCGCTGGCCGGTTCGTAGGCGACCTGCTCGATCGCGACGTGGGTGGGCATCACCTCGGGCTGACAGAGCGTACGCGCCTCGGCCAGGCGCATGGGGCTCATCGCCTGCGGCACGAGCACCCGGCGGCGGCCCGTGATGCGCCTGGCCATGCGGAAGCTGCGCCCGGCGACGTCGCCCCAGTCGTAGATCGGGTTGGCGACGCCGTCCAGGTCGAGCAGCTCACCGAGCTGGCTGTTGAACTCGAAGCGCGCCTGGTATTTGCCCAGGTCGGAGTAGCTGCCGCCGCAGTACGCCGACAGGAACTCGGCCCTGTTCACGACCTCGTCGACGACGGCCGGCACGTAGTGCTGCCAGCAGCCGGCGCCGCAGAAGTTGAGGTTGTCCTCACAGCTCGTGTTGCGGTCGAGCAGGCCCTTGACGTGCCGCCGCAGGTCGCGCTCGGCGAGGATCGGCTCGGGGATGTCGAGCCGCCCCCGAAAGCGCAGGCGGTCGGGGATCTCGGCGTAGATCTCCTCGACGCCGTCGAGCCCGATCTCCCGCAACATGGCCGCTTTGGTGGCCGGCACAGCGTTGGGGATGTACGGGTGGATGAACGGTCTCTCGGCCATGGGGGACTCGGACTCCTTCCCTTGCGGTTTGCCGGGTCGCGCGGACGCGGTCACTGATACGTGTAGCCGGCGCTCGACCCGAAGTCGATCGACAGGAGGGCGCCGGTGATCGGCGCCGCCTTCTCGCCGGCGAGGTAGCAGATGAGTTCCGCCACCTCGTCGGGCCTGATGAAGCGGGCACGCTCGCCCTGCGGGTACGAGGCGAGCAGCCGTCGCAGGTACCCCTCGGGGTCGCCGCCGCCGAAGTTGTCGGCCTGGTACTGCAGCATGGGAGTCTGCACGTCGCCGGGACAGACCGCGTTCACGCGCACGAGGTCGGGCGCGAGCTCGAGCGCGAGCGCTTTGGTGAGCAGGCTGACGCCGCCCTTGGAGGCCGTGTAGACGGCCGTCTCGGGCGTGCCCACCACGCCGGCGTCCGACGAGACGTTGACGATGCAGCCCTGCGTCTTGCGCAGCTCCGGCAGGGCGTAGCGGCAGCAGAAGAAGGTGCCCTTGAGGTTGACGTCGACCACGCCGTCCCAGTCGGCCTCGGTCATGGTCTCGCTCGGGCCCTCGACCCACACGCCGGCGCTGTTGACGAGCACGTCGAGGCGCCCGCCGCCGGCCACCGCGACCCGCACCATGCGCTCGCAGTCGGCGACGACGGTGACGTCGGCCTCGATGGGGTAGATCGCCGTGCCTGGCGACGCCGACAACTCTGCGACGGCGGCCGCCAGGGGCTCGGCCCGCAGGTCGGCGGCGAACACCTGGGCCCCGGCAGCCAGGAAGCGCCGCGCGACGGCCTTGCCGATGCCGCCCGCCGCGCCGGTGACCAGCACGACCCTGTTGTCGAACTCGGACTCCGCCGCCACGTTCCATCCCCCCCGCGCCGCTTAGTAGTAGAGCTCGCTCGGGCCCTTGTACTCCTGGATCGTGTTGCCGCCGTCGATCACGACGAGCTGCCCGGTGATGTAGCTCGCGTCGTCGGAGCCCAGGAAGCAGATCAGCCGGCCGATCTCGTCGGGCCGGGCCGAGCGCTTGAGCGGCGTGTTGTCGCCGCCCACGTCCTCGCCCTCGACCTGCGAGCCCGTGGCCACCCAGCCCGGTCCCACGGCGTTCACCGTGATGCCGTGCTTGGCGACGTCGAGCGCGAGGCCGCGGGTAAGGCCCACCACGCCGGCCTTGGCCGCGCAGTACGCCGACTCTTCGGGGTTGGCGACCACCGGGCCGGTGACCGACGAGACGTTCACGATACGGCCGGAGCCGCGCGCGATCATGTGCGGCACCACGGCGCGCGTCACCAGGAACTGGCTCTTCAGGTTGATGGCGATGCCGAAGTCCCACTGCCGCTCGCTCAGGTCCTGGAAGGCGGCGAAGTCCTCGTCCTGACCGAAGACGACCATGCCAGCGCAGTTGACCAGGACGTCGATGCGCCCGTGGGCGGCGAGCGCCTCGTCGACCACGCGCTGGACGTCGGCGGCCGCTGTGAGGTCGGCGGTGTGCCCGGTGCATCCCTCGCCCAGGCTGGCGGCGCAGTCGTGCACGGCGTCCGCGATGTCGACCACGGCGATGCCGGCGGCCTCCTCCTCGAGGAAGACCCGCGCCGTGGCGAAGCCGATCCCGTCCTGCTTGGCCACCCCGGTGATCAGCGCCACCTTGCCGGCCAGCCGTCCCCTGCGCTCCATCGTCATGCCCCCTTCACACTCCCTGCGCGGACCGCCCGGGTCGCGGCCCGCCCGCCCGGGCGGGCCTAGCCACGCTATCACCTCGGCGGCGCCCGGACCACGAGCACGGGACTCCGGCGGCGCCGTGAAGGTGACGGGAAGCAGAGGGCGAACTTCTTCTGGCAGGCGCCTCCGAGGCGTCCGCGGCCGGCACGGCGGGCTTCAGGCAGCGGTCGCGCCGGTCGATCAAGGACGTGCCGGCCGGACGGGCCGGCTTGAAAGTGGCGGCAGCTCTGTGGTAAGGTCCCGGGCTCGCGCCCCTTGTCATGGGTACGGGGGCCCGGCAGGCAACGAAGCGCACGACGTAAACGGGCGCACCTCAGGGGCTCGTCGCGGTGAGTGGCGAGGCCCAAAAGGAGGCGACGGCATGCAGCGCAGGCTTCTCACCCTCGCCCTGCTTCTCTTCACGGCCATGCTGGCCATCTCGCTCATCCCCGGCTCGGTGTCGGCGACCACGATCGCCCAGAAGAAGGCGCAGGCTCAGAACCTGGCCACCGAGGTCCAGGCCCTGAACACCAAGATGGAGATCGCGGTCGAGGCCTACGACGCGGCCAACCAGAAGCTCACCGACGTCCGCGCCCGGATCAGCACGAACGAGCACCAGCTCATCGTCGCGCGCTACAACCTGCTCGTCGCCCGCCAGACCCTCACTCAGCGCGTCGTGTCGCTCTACAAGCAGGACAAGGCCGACATGCTCGACGTGCTGCTGTCGACCAAGTCGTTCGACCAGCTCGTGACCGAGGTCGACGCCATGCGGCAGGTCGACCAGAACGAGAGTCAGACGGTCAGCACGATCACCGCCCTCAAGAAGCAGATCAGCGAGCGTCGCAAGGCGCTGCTGGTCGAGGGCAAGCAGGCGACGGCGCTCGTCGCGGAGCGGGCCGCGACCAAACAGCAGATCTACTCCGACCTGAGCTACCGTCAGAGCAAGCTCGCCGGCGTGCAGAAGCAGATCAAGGCCATGGAGGCCGCTCAGGCGCGCGCCGCCAAGCTGGCTGCCGAGCGTGCCGCCGCCGCGCGCGAGTCGGCCTCGCACGTCCAGCAGAACCCGGGCGGCACGACCTCGTCGGCCGGCGCGCACGGCGGCATCGTGGGGATCGCCCAGCGCTACCTCGGCGTGCCCTACGTGTGGGGCGGCGCAAGCCCGTCCGGCTTCGACTGCTCGGGTCTCGTCATGTACTGCTACGCGCAGGTCGGCATCTCCCTGCCACACAACGCCGCCATGCAGTACGCCGACTGCACGCCCGTCGCGCACGGCTCCGAGCAGCCCGGCGACCTCGTCTTCTTTGGCCCCTCGGCCGGCGGCATCCACCACGTCGGCATCTACGTGGGTGGCGGCTCCATGATCGACGCGCCCTACACCGGCGTCGACGTGCGCTACGACTCGGCCTTCAGCGGCGACTACTTCGCCTCCGGCCGGCCGTAAGGGCCGCTTCGGGGGCAGCCCCCCGCCCGCCGATCCTCTGTGATGCGCCGCTCGCTGCGGCGTGAAGCCTAGCGCCGCGCGCGCAGCACGCGTGCGTCGCCGCGGCGGCGGGTGAGGCCCTCGCGATCGAAGAGCTCGAGCAGCGCCTGCGCGTGGCGCCGGCCCGTGCCGATCACGTCGCGGTACTCGGCGAGCGTGATCTCGGGCAGTCGCGCGAGCGCCTCGACGAGGCGCTCGCGCGACTCGTCCACGGCCGCCCGGTCGAACCACAGGTCGCGGTCGGCGCGCACCGCCGCGCCGCGCCGGGTCAGGACCTCGAGCACCGTGGTCAGGTCGCGACGCGCGGCCGGCAGCTCCTCTTCGAGCGAGGCGAGCGTGGGCGGCGCGAAGCGCGCCGCCGCCAGGCGCTCGCCGACGCGGGCGGCCAGCGCCTCGTGGGCGTCCGACAGGACGTCGCCCGCGCCGGCCAGCGCGTAGCCGCCGTCGCGCTCGACGACCGCGCCGCGCGCGACGAGACCGGCGACCACCTCGGCGAGGTCGTCGAGCGGCAGCCGCGGGGCAGCCGCCGCGAGCGCCGCCAGGGCGGCGAACGGGTTCTCCGGGTGCTCCCCGGCGCGACGCTCGAGCCAGGCCGCGACGCCGGCCTCGGCCCCCGCGATCGTGCCGGCGGCGTACCAGCGCCGCGCCGGGGCGCCGCCCGGCGACTCGAGGTCTCCCGAGCGCGCGAGGGCCTCGAGCACGGCCGCCGCCTCGTCGACCTCGACGCCGGCGGCGGCGAGGTCGGCGGCGGCCAGGCCGGCCGGGCCGCGGTCGGTGGTCGCGACGAGGCAGGCCTGCCGGACGTCGCCGGCCTGAAGCGCGCGCAGGAAGGCGCGCCACGCGGCGCGCTCGCGAAAACGCCGCGGCGAGGCGTCGAGCACGACGCCGCCGCCGATCGTGTGACCGGGCGACAGCGACCGCAGGATGAAGCGATCGTGCGGCTCGACGGCGGCCGGGCCGCCGTCGAGCCGCACGATCGCCACCGTCTCTTCGCCGGGCGCGAGCTCGCGGCGGTCGAGGAAGCTCAGATGGGCGACGTGCTGGGCGGTGCCGTGGTGCAGGCGCACGCGCTCCCCCGTCTGCAGGGCTCGGGGCCCGGCGACGAGCCGCACGGCCGCGGCGAACGCGCGCGCCGGCGGCACCGCGGCGGCGCGCTCCGGCGCCACCAGGACGGCCCCGCGCTCGAGGTCGGCGCGCTCGGCGCCGCGCAGGTTGAGAGCGACGCGGCGCCCCGCCGATGCCGCCTCGACGGCCCTGTCGTGCGTCTGCACGCTGCGCACCGTCACCGTCGCGCCGCCCGGCTCCACGACGAGGCGGTCGCCAGGCGCCACGACGCCGCGCCAGAGCGTGCCGGTGACGACGACCCCGATCCCTTTCAGGCCGAACACGCGGTCGACCGGCAGCCGCGCCGGCCCGTCGCGCCGGCGTCCGGCGACCTCGGCGGCGACGGCGGCGAGCGCGTCGAGCAGCTCGGGCAGGCCGCGGCCGTCGCGGGCGCTCACGGCGACGATCGGCGCGCCGGCGTACGGCGTGCCGGCCAGGAACTGCTCGACGTCGGCGCGGGCGAACTCCAGCAGCTCGTCGTCGACGAGGTCGGCCTTGGTGAGCGCCACGACGCCGCGCTCCACCCCGAGCAGCTCGATCACGGCAAGGTGCTCGACGGTCTGAGGCATGACGGCGTCGTCGGCGGCCACCACGAGCAGGAACAGGTCGATGCCCGTGGCGCCGGCGACCATCGTGCGCACGAAGCGCTCGTGGCCGGGCACGTCGACCACGCTGAGCCGGCGACCGCCGGGTAGCTCGAGCTCGGCGTAGCCGAGCTCGATCGAGATGCCGCGCTCGCGCTCCTCACGCAGACGGTCGGTGTTGGTCCCGGTCAGACGGGTGATCAGGGCGGTCTTGCCGTGGTCGATGTGCCCGGCCGTGCCGAGCGTGAGCGGCGCCTCGACCAGCGGCCCCGCCGCCGGGCCGCGCTCGGACCCGGACAAGGCTCCTACCCCGCGGTCAGGGCGGCGCCCACGGCCGCGGCGAGCGCGTCGACCTCGTCGTCGCGCACGGCGAGCACGTCGAGCAGGACCCGGCCGTCGTGGACGTAGCCGAGCACCGCCGGGCGCCCGCGCCGCAGGCGGGCGGCCAGCTCACCGACAGCGAGCCGTGCCGGGGCCAGGGCGACGGCCGCGCTCGCGACCTCGGCCAGCGGCAGCGCACCGCCGCCGGCGCGCCCCACGGCGTCGACGACCTCGCCGTCGCCGAGCGCGGCACGCAGCCGCTCGGCGCGCGCCACGAGCGCGGCGCGGGCCTGGACGAGGAGGGCGAGCGTCGGCACGCGCTCGACGGCGGCCGCGGGGTCGAGGTAGAGACGCAGCAGCGCGTCGAGCGCGGCCAGATTGAGCTTGTCGATGCGCACGGCGCGCGCCAGGGGGTGGGTGCGCAGACGCTCGACGGCGGCGGCCGTGCCGAGCACGATGCCGGCCTGCGGCCCGCCGAGCAGCTTGTCGCCGCTGAACGTGACGAGATCGACGCCGAGGCGCAGCGACTCGCGCGCCGCCGGCTCCTCGGCGAGCAGCGGCAGGTCGGCCAGGGCGCCGCTGCCCAGATCGTCGATCACCAGCGCGTCGCGCTCGTGGGCGAAGCCCACGAGCTCGTCGAGCGCCGGTTGCGTGGTGAAGCCCACGATGCGGTAGTTGCTCGTGTGCACGCGCAGCACGGCGCGCGTGCGCTCGGTCCAGGCACGCTCGACGTCGCGCAGGTAGGTGCGGTTGGTGGTGCCCACCTCGACCAGGCGGGCGCCGCTCTCGGCGAGGATGTCGGGGATGCGAAACCCGTCGCCGATCTCGACGAGCTCGCCACGCGACACGATCACCTCGCCGTCGCGGCAAGTCGCCGCCAGGGCGAGCAGCACCGCCGCGGCGTTGTTGTTGACGACGAGCGCGTCGGCGGCGCCCGTGAGGGCGCACAGCACGTCGCGCACGTGGCGCTGCCGGGTGGCCCGCTCGCCGCCGGCGAGGTCGATCTCGAGGTCGGTGTACGAGCCGGCGGCGGTGACGACCGCGGCGAGCGCCTCGGCCGGCAGCACGGAGCGCCCGAGGTTGGTGTGGACGACAACGCCGGTCGCGTTGATCACGCGGCGCAGCGACGGGGAGACGGCCGTCTCGACGAGCTGCTCGACCCAGGGCGCGAGATGGGCGGGCGTGAGGCCGGCCGCGTCGGCCTCTCGCCCGCCCTCGATGATCTCGCGCCGCAGACGGTCGATCACGGTGCGCACGGCGCGCACGACGACGTCGCGGGGATAGCGCTCGAGGAGCGCGGCGACGGCCGGCTCACGCAGGACCTGGTCGACGGCGGCGAGGCCGCGCAGCGCGGCGGCCTCGGCCGGCTCGTCGCCGGCCGTGCCCGCCTTGGCGCGCTCCGGGCTCACAGCAACGCCGTCCGGCCGGCCGGCCCCTGCACCACCTGGCCGACCGTCCAACCGCGCGCGCCGCGGCGCTCGAGCTCGGCCAAGAGGCGCTCGTGGTCGCCCGGGGCGACCGCGACGATCAGCCCACCCGAGGTCTGCGGATCGACCAGGGCGAGGGTGGCGGGCTCGTCGAGCGCGCGCCCGGTGACGTGAGGCGCCAGGTAGTCGCGGTTGTTGCGCAGGCCGCCGGCGAACACGCCGTCGGCGATCAGGCGGTGCACGTCGCCGTGGACCGGCACGTCCTCGACGAACACCTCGGCCGCGTGGCCGCTCGCCTGCAGCATCTCGCGCAGGTGGCCGAGCAGGCCGAAGCCGGTGACGTCGGTGCAGGCGTGGACGCCCGCCGCCTTCATGGCGGCCGCGGCGGCGGCGTTCAGCGTGGCGGCGTCGGTGATCGCCGGCCCGATGTCGTCCTCGTCGAGCAGGCCGCGCTTGAGCGCCGACGCGAGGACGCCGATCCCCAGGCGCTTGGTCAACACCAGCAGGTCGCCGGCCTGGGCGCCGCCGTTGTAGACGATCTCGTCGAGAGTCGCGATGCCGGTGACCGCGAGCCCGTACTTGGGCTCGGCGTCGTCGAGCGTGTGGCCGCCGGCCAGGACGGCGCCCGCCTCGGCGACCTTCTCGGCACCGCCGCGCAGCACGTCGGCGAGCGTCTCGGGGGAGAGGCCGGCCGGCCAGGCGAGCAGGTTGAGGGCAGACAGCGGCGCGCCGCCCATGGCGTAGACGTCGGAGAGGGCGTTGGCCGCCGCGATCTGCCCGAACCAGTAGCCGCTGTCGACGATGGGCGTGAAGAAGTCGACCGTCTGCACGAGGCAGCGGCCGTCGCCCAGGTCGATCACCGCGGCGTCGTCGCGCGTGTCGAGCAGGCGCGCGACCTCGGGCGTCGCGCGTGGCAGGCCGGCGAGCATGGCGTCCAGGTCACACGGACCCATCTTGGACGCTCAACCGCTCTTGGCAGAGTACTGAGTGAGCCTGATCTTGTCGGTCATGGCCTTACGATATACCGAGCGCCAACGCCGGTGCGCGGCCGGGTGCCCCCGAGTCGTTTCGAGAGAGGTACACTACATCCCCGTGCATCGCAGACTCCTCGTCATCGACATCATCGCCGCCGTCGTCGTGCTCGGCGGCATCGGCGCCGTCGCGTTTCTCGCCCTCCATCATTCGAGCGGCCCCAAGCCCACGCCGTTCCCCACCGCCGATCTCGCCTCGCCGTCGCCGTCGCCGACCCCGACGCCCTCGGCGAGCGCCGCCCTCGCCACCGAGGACTGGCCGACCTACGGCTACGACCCGGCCCGCACCCGCTTCAACCCGGCCGTCGGCCTGCGACCCCCGTTTCGCATCGTCTGGCACTTCAAGGCCCGGCAGCTCCTCGAGTTCCCGCCGTCGATCTACGACGGCGACCTGTACTTCTGCACGGAGCACGGCCGCGTCTACTGCCTGAGCGCGCGCGACCACAAGGTGCTCTGGCGGTACAGCGAGCCCGACGGCGCGCTGTTCGCTTCGACGCCCACGGTCGACTCGACCGCGGTCTTCGTCACCTCGCTCGGCGGCCGCTTCGACGTGCTGGACCGCTTCACCGGCAAGCGCGAGTGGGGCCTCACGGGGATCGGCCGCAGCGAGTCGTCGCCGCTCGTCTGGCGCGGCCGCGTGTTCTTCGGCGACGAGAACGACAGCGTGTACGCGCTCAACCTGGAGACCCACAAGCTGGTCTGGCGGTTCCGCGCCGGCGGCTCGGTGAAGGGCGCCCTCGCCGAGCTGAACGGCCGCATCGTGTTCGGCGCCTACGACGGCGCCGTGTACTGCCTGAACTACAACGGGAAGCTGCTGTGGTCGCGCGGCACCGGCGGCCTTCTTTCGTCGAACCAGTTCTACGCGACCGCCGCCCTCGCCTACGACACGGTCTACATCGGCGGCACCGGCGGCGGCATCTACGCCTTCGACCTGAGCAACGGCGGCAAGCGCTGGTCCTACGGCACGAGCGGCTACGTGTACTCGTCGCCAGCGGTGTGGCGCGGCATGGTCTACGAGGGCAGCTACGACGGCACGTTCTACGCGCTGAACGCGGCCACCGGCCGCCTGGTCTGGCGGTTCTCGGCCGGCGCCCCGATCTCGGGCTCGCCCACCGTGGTCGACGGCGTCGTCTACGTCTCGAGCTTCGGCCACCGCACCTGGGGGCTGAACGCGCGCACCGGTCGCGTGGTGTGGACGTTCCACGACGGCAGGTACTCGCCCGTCACGACCGACGGGCGCACGCTGTACGTGAACGGGGTGAACACGCTCTACGCGATGGTGCCCCGGCACGCGTCGCGCTGACGCGCGGGCGCCGCGCCGCCGGCGGCCCGCTCAAGCGCAGCCGGCAAGCGCCGCGGCGGCGCGGTACGAGGAGCGCACGAAGGGGGCCGCCTCGACCCGCAGCCCGAGACTCTCGCCGAGCGGCACGAGAACGGCGAACTCGTCGGGCGGCACGTACCGCGCGGCCGGCAGGCAGCCGTCGGCCGGCCGCAGGTACTGGCCGACCGTGACGAGGCCGACGCCGGCCGCGGCGCAGTCGGCCAGGACGGCGGCGACCTCGTCTCCGTTCTCGCCCAGGCCGAGCATGAGCCCGCTCTTCACCAGCAGCCGACCGCCGGCGCCGCCGGCCGACGTGGCGGCCCGCAGCAGGTCGAGCGAGCGCCGATACGACGCGCCCGGCCGCACCCTGCCGTACAGGCGCGGCACGGTCTCGAGGTTGTGATTGAGCACCCGCGGCCGCGCCGCGAGGACGGTGGCAAGCGCCGCCGGGTCGCCGTCAAAGTCGGGCACGAGGACCTCGACGGTCGTCTCCGGCAGTTCCTCGCGCACCGCGGCGATCGTCGCCGCGTAGTGCGCCGCGCCGCCGTCGCCCAGGTCGTCGCGCGTGACGCTCGTCACGACCACGTGCGACAGACCGAGACGGGCGGCGGCGCGCGCCACGCGGCGCGGCTCGTCGGGGTCGGGCGGCGCCGGCCGCAAGGGCGCGCGGCCGATGGAGCAGAAGCCGC
Source organism: uncultured Actinomycetes bacterium (assembly GCA_963767005.1). Classification (GTDB taxonomy): domain Bacteria; phylum Actinomycetota; class Thermoleophilia; order UBA2241; family UBA2241; genus Bog-752. The sequence continues at coordinate 369,961 of CAVYCN010000004.1, read as the reverse complement.
ACGCGCGCGTGCAGGCCTCGCCGAGGATGAGGAAGGTCGCCGTGCCGAGCCCGAAGCACTCGCCGCGGTTGGGACAGCGCGCCGCCTCGCACACGGTGTGGAGCTCGAGCTCGTCGAGGAGGGCGGCGGTCGCCCTGAAGGGCGCCGCCCGCGGCAACCGCACGCGCAGCCAGGCCGGCTTGCCGGCACCACCACCGATCCTGTCGCCGCCGCCTGCCTCGCTGGCGCCGCCGCCTGCCTCGCCGGCGCGACCGTCCAGGTTGCCGCCCGCGGCGGCCGGGCGCTCGGGGGCGCCGGTCACAGCGTGTGCATGCCGCGACCGACGCCGCCGAGGGCGGCTTCGCCCACGGCCTCGGCGAGGGTCGGGTGCGCGTGGATCGTGTCGGCCACGTCGGCGAGCGTGAGGCCGGCCCGGGCCGCCAGGACGAGCTCGTGCACGAGCTCGGTCACGCGCGGCCCGACGAGGCTCGCGCCGATCACGCGACCGTCGTCGGCGCGCGTGATGATGCGGATGTAGCCTTCGGCCTCACCCTCTATCACGGCTTTAGAGTTGGCGTTGAAACGTACCTGCGCCACCTCGATGGGCAGGTTCTCCGCCCTGGCCTGGTCTTCGCTCGTGCCGAAGCTCGCCACCTCGGGGTGGCTGAAGATGCAGTTGGGCACGAAACGGGCGTCGACCTCGACGGCCGCGCCGGTGACCGCGTTCTCGGCCGCCACGGCGCCCTGGCGGTAGGCCCAGTGGGCCAGCAGCGGTGGCCCGGCGACGTCGCCGGCGGCGAACACGCCGGCAAGCGAGGTGCGCTGACGGCGATCGGTCACGATGAAGCCCTGCCCGTCGAGCTCGACGCCGGCCTCTTCGAGCCCGATCCCCCGGCTCAGCGGGGCGCGGCCGATGCTGACGAGCACGAGGCTCGCCTCGACGGCCGCGCCCTCACTCAGCTCCAGACTCACCTGCCCCGGCTGCGACAGGTCGAGTCGCTCGACCCGCGTCTTGACGCGGCTCTGGATGCCGGCGCCCGCGAAGGCCCGCGTGAGCGCCGCCGAGGCGCGGCGGTCCTCGAGGGGCAGCAGGCGGTCGAGCATCTCGACGACCGTCACGCGCGTGCCGAGCTCGGCGTAGATCGACGCGAACTCGCAGCCGATCACGCCGCCGCCCACGATCGCGAGGCTCTCGGGCAGCTCGCGCAGCGCGAGCAGGCCGTCGCTCGTCACGACTCGCGGGTCGGCCACGTCGAAGACCGCCGGCAGCGCCGGTCGCGAGCCGGTGGCGACGATCACCGCGTCGGGCGCAAGCTCGCGGCGCTCGCCGGACGCCTGCTCGACGTGCACGGTGTGCGCGTCGAGCAGGCGTCCGGCCCCCGCGACCACCGCGACCTTGCGCCCCTTGAGCAGGTGCTCGACGCCGGCACGCTGCTGCGCCGTCACGGTGTCCTTGCGGGCAAGCAGTGCCGACAGGTCGACTGTCGGCTCGCCGATCAGCACGCCGAACTCGGCCGCGCCGCGCGCCGCGCGCAGGCGCTCGGTGGCGGCCACCAGCGCCTTCGTCGGGATGCAGCCACGGTTCAGGCAGGTGCCGCCGACCTCGCGCGCCTCGACGAGCGTCACACCCGCCCCGAGCTGGGCGGCGCGCAGCGCCGCCACATAGCCGGCCGGGCCACCGCCCAGCACCACGATCGACGTCATCAGCGCATCTCCCTTCTCGAACCTGGCGGGACGCCCACCCCGACCACGTCGTGGTCGAGCCCGGCCCAGCCGGCGTCGCCGGCACCGGTCACCACGAGGCGGCCGACGAACGCCGCCCAGAGCGCGGCCGCGTCGGGGACGGAGCCGCCGCCCGCGATCCCCTCGCCGCGCCAGGGCTCGCCGCAGGCCTTCTCGACCGCCCTGACGAGCACCGCCGGCGGACGCCGTTCGAGCACACTGCCGTGGACGAGCGCACGTCCGCGGCGCACGGCCTGGGCCACGGCGACCGTCTTGTCGCCGGCCACCAGCAGATCATGCCGGAGGGCGCTCGCGAAGCACAGGGCGGAGCGTGTGTAGGGCGCTTCGCGCGTGGCGTCGACGGCCACGCCGAGGTCGGTCAGGGCGCCGGCCATCGCGGCGCTCACGAGACGGTACGGCGCCTGCGTGCCGTACGGCAGCGCGCCGGCCGGCCAGACCACGGCGAACGACCACTCGAAGCCCGCGCCGTGCAGCACGAGACGGCCACCGCTCGGACGGCGCACCACGTCGATCCCGACGGCCGCGAGCACCCGGCGGGCGCCGTCGTCGAGCTCCTGGAACTTGCCGAGCGACACCGCGGGCGGGTCCCACACGTAGCGCCGGACCGTGAGCTCCGCGGCCCCGGCGAGCAGGCGCTCGTCGCACAGCATCTGGGCGGCCCCCGGGTCGGCCCGCAGCGGCAGCTCGACGAAGCTGGTCAGACCGGCGGCGGTCACGCTCACTGGGGCGTCACCGTCACCGGCTGGTCGTCGGCAAAGCGCTGACGCAGCACGGGGTTGCGCGCGGCGCCGACCTCGTCGAGACGCCCGACCGGCATGGTGTACGGCGCCGCCGTGAGCAGCTCGGGCCGGGTGCGGGCCTCGTCGACGACCGCGCGCACCGCGGCGACGAAGGCGTCGAGGTCGGCCTTCGACTCGGTCTCGGTCGGCTCGACCATGAGCGCCTCTTTGACGATCAGCGGAAAGTAGGTGGTCGGCGGGTGGACGCCGTGATCGAGCAGGCGCTTGGCCACGTCGAGGGCGCGCACGCCGTGGGCGCGCAGGGGCTCGGCGGACACCACGAACTCGTGCATGACGGGCCGGTCGTAGGGCACCTCGAACAGGTCGCGGATGCCGGCCAGGACGTAGGTCGCGTTGAGCACCGCCGCCTCGCTCACCTCGCGCAGGCCCTCGGCGCCGAGCGCGCGGATGTAGGCGTAGGCCCGCACGAGCACGCCGAAGTTGCCGTAGAAGGAACGCACCTTGCCGATCGACCTGGGCCGGTCGTAGTCGAGCGTGAAGGCGTGCTCTCCGGTCTTGCGCAGCACCGGCACCGGCAGGTAGGGCTCGAGGATGTCGCGCACGATGAGCGGTCCGGCCCCCGGGCCGCCGCCGCCGTGCGGCGTCGAGAACGTCTTGTGCGTGTTCAGGTGGACGATATCGAAGCCCATGTCGCCGGGCCGCGAGCGCCCCAGCACGGCGTTCGAGTTGGCGCCGTCGTAGTAGAGCAGCCCACCGGCATCGTGGACGAGGCGCGCGACCGCGACGATGTCGGCCTCGAACAGCCCCAGGGTGTTGGGGTTGGTGAGCATGAGGCAGGCGATCTCGGCGCCGCGCTCGGTCACCAGGGAGCGCACGGCCTCGAGGTCGATGCCGCCGCGCGCGTCGCTCGACACCGTGACGGGCTGGTAGCCGGCCATTACGACGGAGGCCGGGTTGGTGCCGTGCGCCGTGTCGGGGATGAGCACGACGCGGCGACCGTCGCCGCGGTCGTCGTGGTAGGCCCGCACGAGCAGCAGGCCGGTGAGCTCGCCGTGGGCGCCGGCCGCCGGCTGCAGCGTGGCGCGGGCCAGGCCGGCCACCTCGGCGAGCCAGCGGCTGAGCGTGTCCATGAGCTCGAGCGCGCCCTGCACGAGCTCCTCGGGCTCGTAGGGGTGCAGGCCGCGCAGGCCCTCGAGCGCGGCCACGCGCTCATTGATCTTCGGGTTGTACTTCATGGTGCACGAGCCCAGCGGATAGGTGCCCTTGTCGACGCCGAAGTCGCGCGACGACAGCTCGACGAAGTGGCGCACCAGGTCGACCTCGGCGATCTCGGGCAGGCGTGCCGGCCGCGCCCGCAGGGCGACGCCGGGCAGGAGCTCGCCGGCCGGGGTCGACGGCAGACCGGCGTCGGGCAGACTGAAGGCGCGGCGCCCGGGCCGCGACTTCTCGAAGATGGTGTGCAAGGCGGTGGCGGCCGGTGTGGCGGCGATCGGGATCTCAGCCAAGGGAGCTCCTCACCTCGTCGACGAACGCGTCGATCTCGGCGCTCGTGCGGCGCTCGCTCACCGCGAGCAGCAGCAGGTGGTCGAGGCCGGCAACACCGCCGCCGAGCTGCGGGGCGAAGCGGCCCAGGTCGAGGCCGGCGAGGTAGCCGCGCCCAGCGAGCGCGGCCACGACGCCGCCGGCCGCGACCGGCAGCCGCACGGCGAGCTCGCGGAACACCGGCCCGCGCGTGAAGGCGCTGACGCCCGGCAGCTCGAGCAGCCGCTCGCGCAGGTAGGCCGCGCTCCGGGCGAGCTGCAGGGCGAGGGCCGGCAGGCCCTCCTTGCCCAGCCACGACAGGTAGACGAGGCCGGCCAGGGCGTTCAGGGCGTGGTTCGAGCAGATGTTCGAGGTCGCGTTCTCGCGGCGGATGTGCTGCTCGCGGGTCTGCAGGGTGAGCACGAAACCGCGCCGGCCCCGGGCGTCGACCGTCTCGCCGACGATGCGCCCCGGCATGCGGCGCACGAGCTCCTTGCGAGCGGCGAAGAAGCCGAAGCCGGGGCCGCCGAAGCTCTGGGCGTTGCCGAGCGACTGGCCCTCGCCCACGCAGATGTCGGCGCCCTGCTCGCCCGGCGTGGCGAGCAGGCCGAGCGACAGCGGATCGGCGACGACGATCGCGAGGGCGCCGGCGTCGTGCGCCAGGCGCACCGCGCCGGCGACGTCCTCGATGCCGCCGAAGAAGTTGGGCTGCGCGATCACGACGGCGGCGGTCTCGCCGTCGACGGCAGCGCGCAGCGCCGCCGGGTCGGTGAGCCCACCGCCGTCGACCGGCGCCACGACCGGCGCCGGCAGCAGGCCACGCGTCTCGGTGACGAGCACTTGCACGTACTCGGGGTGCACGCCGCCCGACACGACGACCTTGCCGTCGCGGCGGCCGTGCGTCGCCAGGATCACGGACTCGGCCAGGGCCGTCGCGCCGTCGTACATCGAGGCGTTGCTCGCGTCGAGGCCGGTGAGCTCGCAGATCGCCGTCTGATACTCGAAGATGGCCTGCAGCAGCCCCTGGCTGCGCTCGGCCTGGTACGGGGTGTACGACGTCAGGAACTCGGAGCGGCTCGTGACGGCGTCGACCACGGCCGGCACGTAGGTGTCGTACACGCCGGCGCCGAGGAACGAGACCAGCTCAGTGGCCGGCCGGTTGCGCGCCGCGAGCGCCGCGAGCTCGCGCAGCACGTCGGCTTCGGCGGCCGGCGCCGGCAGGTCGAGTCGGCCGCCGAAGCGCACCGCGGCGGGGATCGTCTCGAAGAGCTCGTCGGTCGACGACACGCCGACCGCGGCCAACATCTCGCGTACGTCGTCCGCGGAATGCGGCACATACCTCATGCGCGCGTACCTCCCTCGTCTCGCGGCCGCCCGGCCGGCGTCAGGCCGTCGCCAGCAGCTCCCTGTAGGCGGCCGCGTCCATCAGTCCGTCGAGCTCTGCGGGGTCGGACAGGCGCACACGGATGAGCCAGCCGTCGCCGTAGGGATCGGCGTTCACCAGGGCGGGGTCGGCCACGAGGGCGTCGTTGGCGGCCACCACCTGGCCGCTCACCGGCGCGTAGATCTCGGCCACCGACTTGACCGACTCGAGCTCGCCGTAGGGCTGTCCGGCCGTGACCGCGGCGCCCGCGTCGGGCAGGCTCGCGTAGACCATGTCGCCGAGCGCGTCCTGGGCCCACCAGGTGATGCCGAAGGTCGCCTCGTCGCCGGCGACCCGCACCCAGTCGTGCTCCTTGAAGTACTTCAGATCATCGGGATAGCTCTCGTCGGCCACCGTCCCCCTCCTTGCTTTCTGTGGGAGGTGGCGGACGGGGGGTCGTCCTGGCCGAAGCCACAAGCAGCGCGCACCGGTCGCCGTCACCTCGATTGGGTCGTCCGACAGGCCGCCATTCGGGCCCTGTCGACGGTGCGCCGCACGCGCTCCAGGGGCTCGTCGGGTCTGCGCTCCGCTTGCCTGAGAGATTCGGCGGACCTGCTCGCCTTGCCCCTTCGGCGCTCGCCCGGCGCACCCTGCAAAGGGGGCGCCGCGAGCTCTCGCGCGACCGTCGTTCGAGCTTGCTTATCTGGTTGCTACCGCCGGCTACACTACCACCGCGCGCCCGAGCCGAAAACCGCTGCGCTCGAGGCGTGGTCGCGCTGTCCGTGCGGTCGGCGCTCCACCACGCGCACGTCGACGCCCGGCAGCGACCGAGTCAGCGCGACGGAGCGACCAGCTCGAGCGGGTGGTCGAGCAGCAGGCGGGCGCCGCTCGCCTCGAGCTCGGCGCGATCGCGCAGCCCCCAGGTCACGCCCACCGGGATCATGGCGGCCGCCACGGCTGTGCGCATGTCGACCGCCGAGTCCCCGAGGTAGGCGATCCTCGCCGGGGCCACGCCCAGGCGCTCGGCCACCCGCAGCGCGGTCGTCGGGTCGGGCTTGCGCGGCAGTTCGGGACGCGCGCCGAGGACCACGTCGAACGTGCCGGGCTCGAACAGGGCGGCGACGATGCGCTGCGTGAGCTCGTCGACCTTGTTGGAGAGCACGGCCAGGCCGAGCTCCTCGTCGCGCAGGTGCGCGACGAGCTCGGCGACGCCGTCGTAGAGCCGGGTCCGGTCGAGCAGGTGCCGGCGGTACTCGGCCGTCATCTCGTCGAGACAGCCCGCGATCGTCTCGTCGTCGCGCCGCGCAGCCGGCAGCGCCTCGTGCACCAGATTGCGCAGGCCCAGGCCGATCATGAGTCGGTACGCGGCGGGCTCGTGGACCGGCAGGCCGCGGTGCGTGAGCACGGTGTTCATCGCGGCGGCGATGTCGCCGAGCGTGTCGGCGAGCGTGCCGTCGAGGTCGAAGATCACCGCGTCGAACTCCACCGCGCTCCTTGCTCACGGGCTGCCGAAGAGACGGCGCGCGCCCGGTCGACAGCGACGAGGGGCGGTGCGGGCGGCGGCCTGGTGGGCGCACCTGGATTCGAACCAGGGGCCTCGTCCTTATCAGAGACGCGCTCTAACCGACTGAGCTATGCGCCCACGGGACAGCGAGTGTAGGTTCGGCCTCGGGGGGCTGTCAAGTTAGCCTCGGCGAGGCGGTCGTCACTGGTCAGAAACGCGAGGCGGCGGCGTATACTAGCCCTATGGACGAGGTGCATGAGATGGTCATCTACGGGGTGAGCTTCGACGTCATCGGCAAGCAGCCGATCGTCCTGCTCAAGACCGTCGACGGCAACAAGTTCCTGCCCATCTGGATCGGCCACCCCGAGGCCGCCGCCATCCTTATCAAGCTGCAGGGCACCGAGCTGCCGCGGCCCATGACGCACGACCTCATGACCGCGCTCATCGAGCGCTTCAACGCCGAGGTCAAGCGCATCACGGTCACCGCCCTGCGCGACAACACCTTCTACGCCATGCTCACGCTGTCGCGCGACGGCGAGGACATCGAGGTCGACTCGCGACCGAGCGATGCCCTTGCCCTCGCCGTGCGCACCGACGCGCCGATCTTCGCGGCCGAGGACCTGATCGAGGAGAACGCGATCGAGTTCGAGCACGAGGTCGACGACACCGAGGAGATCGTCGAGCGCTTCCGCGACTTCCTCGACCAGGTGACCCCCGACGACTTCCGCGCCAGCGCCGCCGACGAGGCCGCCGACGAGGAGGAGGAGGCCGACGACGAAGAGGAGGACGACGACTAGGCTCGTCGAGCGGCTCGCACGGCGAGCCGGCACCGCCTCCCCACCCCCCGACAGACCCCGACCACCCGAAAGGGAGCCATGAGCGTCGAGAGCGACCCCGTCATCAAGCAGTTCCGCGAGAAGATCTCCGACAACGATCTCAAGCTCGTCGAGCTGCTCAACAAGCGCATCAAGCTGGTCGGCCAGCTCTGGCAGTACAAGCGCGAGCGCGACATCGACGTCTACGCGCCCGCCCAGGAAGACTGGCTCATCACCTACGTGTCGCGGGCCAACAAGGGCCCGATCTCGGGCGATGCCCTGCACGAGATCTACCGGCACGTGATCGAAGTGACCCAGCACGAGGCGCGCCGCTCCTCGGAAGCGACGGTCGAGGCCGGCGAGCGTTGAAGTCCACCTCCCGTCGCGCACGACTCGCGAGCTCGTCGGGCATCGCGAACCGGCCGGCGCCCACGAGGAGATGACCCTGAGCACAGCGACCGTCACTGTCAGCGAGATCGTCGCGCACCTGCGTGAGCTCGACTTGGCGACGGCGCTGATCGGCGCGCCCGGGTCGGGTGCGCCGATCGGCGCGGTCGCCACCGACACGCAGGCTGCTCCCGGAGACATCGCGTGGTCCAGGCGTCCCGGCGCCGCCGCGCGGTTCCGGGGCTCCCTGCTGGTCTGCTCCCCGGAGGCGGCCGACGAGCTCGCCGAGCCGGCGAGACCAGACCAGGTGATCGTCGTCTGCGAGCAGCCGCGGCTGGCCATGGCGCACGTGGTGTCGCAGTTCTTCGGGCAGCTTGCCGACGACCGGCCCGCGGTCTATGCGGACCCCGAGACCGCCCGCCGGGTCGACGAGGTGGGCGCCTGGGTAAGGAACGCCGTCGTGGGCCGTAACGTGCGCATCGACGCGCTGGCAACGGTGGGCTCCTCAGGTATGGGCTACGAGCGCGGCGGCGACGGCCGGCTGGTGCCGTTCCCGCAGATCGGCGGCGTGGTCATCGAGGACGACGTGCACATCGCCGCCCAGGCGATGGTGCAGCGTGGCGCGCTCGGCGACACGACCATCCGCCGCGGCGCCAAGATCGGTCCGCACGTGAACGTGGCGCACAATTCCGAGGTGGGCGAAGACTCGCTCCTCACCGGTCATTCGCAGCTCGCCGGCGGCGTCCGCCTCGGCCGCCGCGTCGTGATCTGGCAGAGCGCTGCGATCGCCAACGGGGTCACGGTCGGCGACGACGCGGTCATCGGCATGGGGGCCATGGTCCGCACCGACGTCGCTGCCGGCGAAGTCTGGGTGGGCAACCCCGCACGCAGGCTGCGCTAGGCGCGAGCGACTCGTCGCGAGCGCGTCGGTCTCAGGCGCGCTTGCGCGCCTTCCAGACCTCCTCGCAGGGCCAGCGCCGCGCCCACTCGAGGTCGACGATGTCGGCGAAGACCGCCGCCGCGCCCGTCGCCGGCCGCAGCTCGATCAGGTCCTCGATCTCGAAGCCGCTGGCGCGCAGCAGCCTGATCCAGTCGCCGTAGCCGAGATGGAACTCGACCTCGGGTGAGTCGACCCACTCGAAGCGATGCATGCCGAAGTAGTCGCGCACGAGGCGGTCGGCGGCCGGCTCGTCGACGGCGTCGGGCATGCAGAGCATCAGGATGGTGCCGTTGGTCAGGAAGGTCAGCCGGCCGCCGGGCCGCAACACGCGCGCCGCCTCGGGCACCCACAGGTGCGGGTCGGCCCACAGGCAGGCGCCGTACTCGGAGATCGCGAAGTCGAAGCTCTCGTCGGCGAAGGGCAGGTGCTCGGCGCTCACCTCGTGCAGCGGGAACGGCTGGCCGTGCTCCTGCTGCAGCCGGCGCGCCGTGGCAAGCTGCTCGGTCGAGACGTCGACGCCGACCGGCCGCGCCCCGCGGCGCGCGAGCCAGGCCGACACGTAGGCGGTGCCGCAGCCGAGCTCGATCGTGTCGAGGCCGGCGAGATCGTCGGAAAGCACGTGAGCTTCGGACTCGGGAACGCCCCAGATGCCCCAGCTCGGCTCGGCGGCCGCCCAGTTGGCCTCGCCGGGCGCCACGAAGTCGGCGGCCCGCTCGTTCCAGACCGCCGCGTTGCGCGCGACGTGGTCGGCGGGATCTGAGGTCTCGGTCATCGGGTCGCTTGCGACGTCGTCGCGGGCCTAGTGCAACAGGCTCGCCGGCTTGACCCCGATGCCGGCCCGGATGAGGTCGGCGGCGGTGTGGTTGAGCGCGGCGTGCTTATCCAAGTAGTTGCGCTGCAGCGCCTCCATGGCGCCGGCGGCGACGATCACGTTCTCGGAGATGAAGTAGTCGAGGATGTCGCTGCGGTGCTTGCGACCGGCTTCGACCGCGGGGTCGCCGCCCTCGTGCTCTGCCGAGATGTTGGGCACGTCGGCGGCGATCTCGACGACCTCGGCGCGGCGCTCGTAGGGCTGGCGCACGATCGACTTGTAGGCCTCGGTCACGTGGTGCTCGAAGCGCACGGCGTCGCGCAGGCCCAGGGCCTCGCGCGCCGCCGACGCACCGCGCAGCGTGTCGGAGTCGGCCGAGTTCGAGAAGTTGATGCCGCTCAGGCTCGTGCCGCCGGCGCCGCCGCCCAGCAGGCGCGCGCCCATGAGCAGCCAGAGCACCGACCAGGGGTTGTCGACGCCCATGAAGACCGAGATCTTGAAGTGGTTGCGCACGCCCAGCTTGCGCAGCACGAAGGCCGCGAGGATGGTGCCCATGTTGAAGTTGAGGACCTCGCGCACGCCGAACTCGGTGAGGTAGTGCAGGTGCTCGTCGACCCAGCGCAGGACGTGCTCGTTGGGCTCGCCGATGCCGCCGAAGTACCCGGCGATCGTCTCGACTCCGACCATCAGGTTGGCGCCGTCGATGCCGCGCGTGTCGAGGCTCTCGACATGCGTCGCACCGATCACCTGCATGGCCGCGCACACCGCGAGCAGGTCGCCGCCGGGGCGCGACTGCTCGGCCATGTTGCGCTCGCGGATGAAGCGCCCCGGCATGAGCTCGCGGCGCTCGATCGCCTCGCGGGCCTCGGCGATCAGCCAGGGGAAGAACTGCAGGGCGCTGATCTCGAGCGTCACGGCGTTCGCGTCGCCGCCCGCCGCGGCGCCCGGGGCGTCGGCCAGCACGGCGTCGCGGTAGTCGGCCAGCTTGACGAAGCGGCCCGCGTCGCGCTGCTCGGCCAGCCACTCGACGTCCGCAAGGTAGGTGGAGTGCTCCTCGCGCAGGCGCGCGAGCCGGTTCTCGAGGCGGCCGGCCTCGTCGGCCGCGCGATTGACCGCGTCGACGCCGCCGTACCGGTCGACGACCTCGAGCAGGCTCGTGACGAAGGGGTTGTCGGGGTCGCTCAAGAAGGCGTTGACCGCCTCGAGGTCGGCGGGTTCGATGCGCAGGCGCGCTCTGATGTCGTCGTGCTCGGCCATGGCCAGTGCAGTCTACGCCGCCGCCGCCGACAATGCTCGCGCCGAGCCACGCCGGGCCGGCGGCACGAAGACGGCGGGGGCGGGCGGCGCGCACGTGCGCGCCGCCCGCCCCCGCCCTCACCGGGTCCGTCGCTGTGGGCGACGAAAAGCGGGTGAGCCGGCTGTCGGCTCAGGCCACGCCGAGCAGGCCCTTGGCGGCACTCACGGCCTCGATGGCGTCCTCGGCGTAGCCGTCGGCGCCGATCTCATCGGCCCAGGCGCGCGTCGTCGGGGCGCCGCCGATCATCACCTTGATCGACTCGCGCAGACCGGCGGCCTTCAGGGCCTCGATCGTCTTTTGCTGGTTGGGCATGGTGGTGGTCAGCAGGGCACTGAGCAGCAGCAGGTCGGGCTTGACGGACTGGCAGGTGGCGACGAAGGTCTCGGGGGCCACGTCGCAGCCCACGTCGGTGACCTCAAAGCCGGCCGCGCTGAGCATGGAGCAGACGATCGTCTTGCCGATCTCGTGGATGTCGCCGGCCACCGTGCCGGCGACCGCGATGCCGGTCGCCTTGCGGCCCTCCTTGGAGGCATCCAGGGCGGGCTGCAGGACCTTCACCGCGGCCTTCATGGCCTCGGCCCCCTGGACCAGCTCGGGCAGGAAGAACTCGCCCTTGCCGAACAGCTCGCCGACGGTCTCGATGCCCTTGACGAAGCCCTTGTCCAGGATGTCGGCCGCACTGAGGCCGGCGTCGAGGCCCTGCTGGGCCAAGGCGGCGGCGCTGTCGTCTTCGCCGTCGATCACCGCCTGGGCCATCTTTGCGTAGAGTTCGTCGCTCACCAGGTCCTCCTTCGTGTCAAAGCGATCTCTCGTCGCGTTCGTAGTCGTCTGTCTGTCGCGGCGCGGGCGCCGGCGACCCTGGCCGCCGGCGCCCGCGCCCTTCGCCTGAGCCGGTCTACCCCAGGCAGTACTCGTCGAGCTGGCGGCGGGTGACCGGGTCGAGGTCGTCGGGCGGCCGGTACGATTCGAGCAGCTCGGCCACGCGCCGCTCGGCGCGCGCGGCGAGGTCGGAGCCACCCTGAGCGCTCCAGGTCTCGTAAGGATCGCGGTTCATGAGGCCGTCGGGCCCGGCCTCGTGGGCGTGGCGGCGCGTGTGGGACTGGCCGAGCAGCGTGCCGCCCGGCCCCGCCGCCGCCACGACGTCGAGGGCCAGCGTCTCGTCGTCGACCACGATCGGGCGATGCGCGCGGCGCAGGAGCCCGATCAGCTCGTCGTCGGTCACGAGCTTCGTCTTGGAGAACGAGTTGAACGACGAGAGGATGCCCGCGGCGTGCAGCACGAAGTCGACGCCGGCGCGCAGGGCCGCGTCGAGGGCGAGGGCCGACTCGATGCCGGCCTGGGCGTCGGGCAGGTGGGAGTCGGTGAGCGCGCCGCCGGCCCGCACCGGCAGCCCGAGCCGGTGGCCCAACGCGACCGTGGCCTCGACGAGCGGCCAGAACTCGGGCGCGCCCATGAGCAGCGCGCCGCTGTGCATGGACGACACCGACGACGTGCCGCCGTACAGGAACGGAGCGCCCGGAGCCGCGAGCTGGGTGAGCACGAGGCCGGCGAGCAGCTCGGCGTGCTGCACGGCGAGCAGGCCGGCCGGCGTGACCGGCGCCGTGGTGCCGGCCATCGCGCAGGCGGTCAGGCAGACGGGCTGGCCCAGGCGGGCGAGGCGCAGCACGGCCCGGCAGGCCTCGGCCGAGAGCTGCAGCGGTGAGGTCGAGTTGATCACGATCCACAGGCGCGGACGCAAGTGCCAGTCGGCGCCGTGGACGATCTCGGCGACGTCGATGGCGACCTGCAGCTCGAGCTCGGTCGTGACGTCGACGCGCGACGGCCTGTCGGTGCCCGTCGCGATCGCGTGGCCGACCACCTGCGGCCGGCGCTCCTCGGGCACGTCGAGCGGCGTGATGGCGATGCCGTAGACGTCGAGGTTGGCCGACTGGTGGAACAGCGCCACGGCCTCACGCATGTCGGCCAGCGTGCCGTGACGCCGCTCACCGCGCTCGAGCACGAAGGCCGGGCCCGAAGCCGAGCACAGCACCGGCGCGGCGCCGGCGCCGACAGCGCGGTCGAGCTCGGGGCGCCGGCCGGCTACGGTGTAGCCGGCCGGCGCCGTCGCGAGCGCGCGCTCCACGAGCCGCTCGCCGATACGCACGCGGCGACCGTCGACCGCCGCACCGGCGGCGGCGAACAGCGCGAGCGCCTCGGACGAGAGCACCGCGCACCCAACGTCGGACAGCAGGCGCAGCGCACCCGCGTGGATCGCCTCGAGACCCGCCTCGTCGATCACCGCGTCACCCGCGCGACGCGCGGTCGCCTCGCCCCGTCACGCCACCGGCTGGTAGGAGTCGGTCAGCGCGTCGACCTTCTCCATGAGGGCGGCGGGGATGGGCTCGGGCTTGTGATCGGCGAGGATGTCGAGCGCCCGCCGGCGGGCCCGCTCGCGCAGGTCGGGGGCGCCGTCGGCCTTCCAGTTCTCGCGCGTCTTGCGGTTCAGGATCGTCGGCATCCACTGCTGGCCGCGCACGTACTTGGCGGTGTGCTTCTCGCGCAGGAAGTTGCCGCCCGGGCCGACCTTGGCGATGACGTCGTAGCCGAGCGTCTCGGGGCTCACCTCGATGCCCTCGAACGTGCGACGGTTGAGCGACACGATCTCGTCGGTGATCACCACGAGCTCGAGGGCGCCGATCAGGCCAAAGGCGAGGTAGCCGATGTCGTGGTTCAGGTTGGAGCCGGCCTGCATCGACAGCATGGTGAGCTCGGCCGCGTCCATGCCGGCCTGGGCGTCGACCACGTGCGAATCGCTCGAGCCGGCATAGCCCCAGTTGGGCAGGTCGAGCCACTTGGCCATCTCGCAGATGCCGAGGATGGTCGTGTAGTACTCGGCCGAGTTGTAGAGGGCCTGGAGCGTCGACATGTCGATCTTGACCGGGCCCATGCCGAAGATGAAGGGCGCGCCCGGCACGCGGAGCTGGTGGATGACGAGGCCGAAGAGGGACTCGGCGACGGCCAGCACGATGTGGCCGGCCTGCGTGATCGGTGCGGTCGCCCCGGCGCTCGGCGCCGGCGAGTAGATCGCCGGGATGCCCTTGTCGGCGCAGAAGAGGAGCTTGTCGAGCACCTCGACCGCGTGCTTGAGCGGGCTGACCGGCTCGCCGTACATGATGAAGTACGGCTTGGCGCGCAGCTCGTCCTCGCCGCCGCGCAGCGCGCAGGCGATGCGCCACATGACCTCGAGGTCGCCGGCGCCCTCGGCCGTCATGACCATCGGCTTGGTGGTGCTGGTGATCATCGCGCGGAAGCTCTCGAGGTAGGCGCGCGAGGCGGGCTGCACGTCGTGCGGGTAGGCGCACGACATGATGAAGTCGATGTTCGGCAGGCCGTCGCAAAGGTGCGCGGCGCGCGCCACATCGGCTAGACCGCTCTCGCGCGGCTCACCGGTCTCGAGGTCGTAGATCTCCATCAGGTCGGAGCCCGTGCCGAAGTAGCTGTGGTACCTGCCGACTTCCATGGCCGGCTCGCCGTTGCGGTCGTAGACGCTGAACGACGCGGGCGCCGTCGCGCGCGCCTGCTCGACCATGGCGGGCGTGAGACGCACGAGGTCGCCGTCTGCGACGGTCGCACCCGCGGCGAGCAGCATGTCGCGCGAGGTCTGGTGCGGCACGCGCATGCCGATCTCGCTCACGATGCGCACGGCGGCGGCGTAGATGTCCTGCTTGCCCTGTTGGCTCAGCACGGTCAGTCGACCGGTGATCGCCGGGTCACGAACCTCTTTCATCGTCCTTGTCTCCTCCGCATGGTCATGGACTGGTCGACGACCGTTCCGGTCACCTGGCAGCGTAGCACCGCCCGTCGTTCGGGCGCCGTCACGCGTGGTCTTGTCGGGGAGCGCGGCGTCACGCGCGCTGTTCGAGGAACGTGCGCAGCGCCGCGAGGCCCTCCTCGATGCGCTCCACCTCGAGACCCGAGTAGGCGAAGCGCAGGTAGCGCTGCGTCTCGCCGGGCAGCTCGGGCCCGAAGTGCAGGCGCGTGCACATCGACACCCCGGTCTCGGCCAGGATGGCGCGCCGGAAGTCCTCGTAATCGGTCAGGCCGGTGAGCGCCATCGCCCTGGTCACGTTCGGATACAGGTAGAACGTGGTCTCGGGTCGCAGGCAGGTGATGCCGGGGCAGGCGTTGAGCGCGTCGCAGGCCGCGTCGCGCCTGCGCACGAGCTCGGCGAGGATCGCCTGGGCGCCGCTCTGGTCGCCGGTGAGCGCCTCGACGCCGGCCGCCTGCACGAAATGGTTGGTGCACGACTCGACGTTCGTGTTGAGCGTAGTGCAGACGTCGATGAACCACGCCGGCCCGATCGCCGCGCCCAGCCGCCAGCCGGTCATCGCGTACTTCTTGGAGAACGTGTAGAGGATGACCGTGCGCTCCTGCATGCCGGGCAGGCTGGCGATTGAGCGGCTCGGAGCAGCGTACCGTACGTCGAAGTAGGCCTCGTCGGAGAGCACGAAGAGGTCGTGGCGCCGGGCGAGGTCGGCGACGCGTTCGAGCTCGCGCGGCGCGCACTGCACGCCGGTGGGGTTGTGCAGGTCGTTCAGGATGAGCAGCCGCGTGGCCGGCGTGATCAGGCGCTCGATCTGCTCGAGGTCGAGGGCGAAGCCTTCCGGCCCCTCGACGTAGGTGTAGGGCACCGCGCGGCCGCCGAAGAACTCGATCAGCGAGCTGTAGATGGGAAAGCCCGGGTTCGGGTAGAGCACCTCGTCGCCGGGGTCCATGAGGGTAAGCAGGAACTTGCCAATCACCGGCTTGCCGCCGGGCTGCACGCTCACGTGCTCGGGGCCGTAGGCGATGCCGCGTGCGCCGCCGACGTCGGCGGCGATCGCCTCGCGCAGCGGCGCGATGCCGCCGTTCGGGCAGTAGCCGGTCTTGCCCTCGGCGATCGCGCGGAAGGCCGCCTCGGTGATGTTGGCGGGGGTCGGGATGTTGAGGTCGCCGAGGTGGAACGGATAGACGGTGCGACCGGTGGCGGCCAGCGCCGCACAGTCGGCCGCGACCGCGAACACCGTCTCGGTGCCGAGGTCGTCGACGCGGGCGGCGCCCGGGGCGCCGGCTGCGCGGGCGCCCGCCAATCGGCGCCGGGGGGAGCTGGGGGGAAGGTTGGCGGCGTTCAAGCGTCAGACCTTCTGCCGCGTGAACTCCAGGAAGCGGTCGTGCTCGCCCTCGAGCATGCGGTAGCAGTGCTGCTCCTCGGGGAAGCGCCCGGCGCGCACGTCGGTCACGTACTCCGTGAGGGCGGCCGTCGCCACGCCGGCGAGATCCGCGTACTTCTTCACGAACTTCGGCGTGAAGGCCTGGAAGGTGCCGAGCACGTCGCTCACGATGAGGAGCTGGCCGTCGACCGCCTCACCGGCGCCGATGCCGAGCACCGGGATCGTCAGCTCGGCGGTGATGAAGGCCGCGACCTCGGGCGGCACGGCCTCGAGCAGCAGCAGCTGCACGCCGGCCTCGGCGAGCGCGCGGGCGTCGTCGACCACGAGCTTGGCCGACTCGAGCGTGCGACCCTGCGCCTTGTGCCCGCCGAGCTGACCAGAGCTCTGCGGCGTCAGGCCGATGTGGCCGCAGACCACGATGCCGGCGTCGAGGATCGCCCGCACGCGCGAGACGATGCGCACACCGCCCTCGAGCTTGATGGCATCGACGGCGGCCTCTTTCAAGAAGCGGCCGGCGTTGCGCACGGCGTCTTCGTCGGACGCCTGATAGCTCATGAACGGCATGTCGCCGACCACGAAGCAGTCGGGCGCGGCACGGCGCACGGCTTCTGAGTGCACGATGCACTGGTCCATGGTGACAGGCACGGTGCCCGGGTAGCCGTACACGCACATGCCGAGCGAGTCGCCGACCAGGATCATGTCGACGCCGGCGGCCTGCTCGAACGACGCTGTGGGGTAGTCGTAGGCGGTCAGCCAGGTGATCTTCTGGCCGGCACGCTTCATCGCGGTGAGCTCGAGGACGCCCTTCTTCGGCATCGGTACCTCCTTCGCGCCGAGCCGGCGCCGAAGGCGCCGGCTCGTCTCATTCCTCGCTGAAGACCGGCCAGCCCTGGTCGGCCACGGATTCCGCCATGATGAGCATGGTCTCGAGCTGCATGACGCCCGGGATGCGGGCCAGGTCGACCCGGATCATCTGAGCGAGATGATCGAGGTCGCGGAGGGCGAGCACCATCACCATGTCGAACTGCCCGGTGACGTGGTAGCAGGCGCGCACCCCGACGACGTCCTTGACCGCGGCTTCGAACTGGCGGATGGCCTGCTCGCTGTGCTCGCGCAGCTTGACCACGGTGAGCGCCTGCACGCTGATGCCGAGGGCGGCGGGGTCGACCTCGGCGCGGTAGCCGCGGATCGCGCCCGACTGCTCGAGACGGCGCACGCGCCCCAGCATGGCCGACGGCGACAGGTCGAGCTCGCGCGCGAGCGCCAGATTGGACTTGCGCCCCTCGTGCTGCAGCGCGACGAGGATCTCGCGGTCGAGCTGGTCCACGCCTCCTCCTCAACTCAGATGCAGGCCGACCTCAATGTTCCAGCAAGAAGTTCTGCCCGTCAAGACGACCGACGAATATTCTACCGCACAGGCCTATCGTGGCGCTCCGAACTCTCCACATCGGCCGGTGGCCTCATCGTCGGGTCAAGCGGGCCTCCACGGTTTGGTGCGGGCCCCGAGCGGCGACGAGTGGGACTGCGCCGGCGCAGTGCCGGCGCGCCGTCGTCGCGAAGGAGAGCGCAGGCATGGACGAGATGCTGATCGGTGAGGCGTTCGTGGGCGAGGGCGTCGACGCCGCCCACGTGAACACGGTGCTGGGGCCGCGCGAGGGGCCGGTGGCGACCGCCTGGGCGACGGCGCTCGCCACGCCCCGGGCCGGCCATGTGCCGTTCGTGGCGGTCGTGCGGCCGGGCCTGGCCGTCAAGCCGCTCACCCTGTTCGTCAACAAGGCGGCCATCGGCTCGGAGCGCCACGGCGACCTCACCTGGGGCGCCGCGCAGGCCGGCGTCGCCGGGGGCGTCGCCGACGCCGTGGCCGAGGGCGCGATCGCCCGCACGGCCGCCGACGACCTGCTGCTGATCGCCGCCGTCTGGGTAAACCCGGCTGCGAGCGACGAGGAGGCCGTCTACCGCAACAACCGCGCGGCCACGCTCGCCGCGCTGCGCAACGCGAGCGCCGGGCTCCCGGCGCTCGACGACGTCCTCGCCGCCGGCGAGACACCCGTCAACCCGTTCTTCCGCCGCTCATGAGCGGCGCCACGACCAGCCGCCTCGCCTTCGTCGGCCTCGGCAGCATGGGCGGCCACATGAGCCGGCGGCTCGCGCAGGCCGGCTTCGACCTCACCGTGTTCGACATCGACGCGCGGCGGATGGCGCCGGTCGTCGCGGCCGGCGCGCGTGGTGCGCGCTCCGCCGCGGCCGCGGCCGGCGGCGCCGAGGTGCTGCTCACGAGCCTGCCCACGCCCGCCGCGGTCGCCGACGTCCTGCTCGGCGAGGGCCGCGTGCTCGAGGCGCTGCCCGCCAGTGCCCTCTGGGTCGACCTGTCGACGTCGACGCCGGCGGTGGCCGAACAGGTGCGCTCCCGCGCCGCGGCGCGCGGCATCCGCACGCTCGACGCGCCCGTCGCGGGCATGAGCAAGGGTGCCGCTGCCGGCACGCTCTCGATCTACGTGGGCGGCGAGGCGGACGACCTCGAGCGGGTCCGTCCGGTCCTCGAGGTGATCGGTGACCCCGCCGGCATCCGCCACGTCGGCGGCCACGGGGCCGGCTACACCGTGAAGCTCCTGCTCAACCTGCTCTGGTTCTCGTCGCTCGTCGCCGTGACCGAGGTCCTGACGGTGGGGACCCGCGCCGGCGTCGACCTGGCCGTGCTCCACGACGCGCTCGTCGCGAGCCCCGCGAACAGCGTGCTGCTCGAGCGCGACCTGCTGCCGCTGCTGCGTCACGGCGACTACGAGCCCGGCTTCGCCGTCGCCCTGGCCTGCAAGGACCTCGGCCTCGCCGTCGACCTGGCGCGCGCCCAGGGCGTGCCGGTCGAGCTCAGCGCCCTGGTCGAGCAGGTGTTCCGGCGGGCGCGGGCCGCCTTCGGCGACGGTGCCGGCGAGATGTCGCCGGTGCGCCTCTACGAAGAGGTCGCCGGTCTCGAGCTCAGGCTGGCCGGCGAGACTCGGGAGCGCGCCGCCTGACGAGGCGCGCGACGAGGTCACGCCTGCCTGAGAGCCGGCGACGAAGTCGTTCGCCGGCCGCGTGCTAGCCCTTGAGCACGCCGAGCGGCTTGAGGCGGGCCACGCGCCGCGACAGGCCGACCGCCTCGACGATGGCCACTACCCGGGCGACGTCCTTGTAGGCGTACGGCGCCTCTTCGGCGAGCAGCCCGGTCGAGGCGGCGTGCACCAGGATGCCCTGCTCTTCGAGCTCGCGGCGCACCTCGGGCCCGCTGCGTACCTTGCGCGCCGCGCCGCGCGACAGCAGGCGGCCGGCACCGTGGCAGGTCGAGCCGAACGTCTCGCGCATGGCCGTGTCGGTGCCGGCCAGCAGCCAGCTCTCGCGGCCCATGTCGCCCGGGATGATCACCGGCTGGCCGACGTTGCGATAGTCGGCCGGCACGTCGGGGCGACCCGGGCCGAAGGCCCGGGTCGCCCCCTTGCGGTGCACGAGGACGGCGCGCTCGACCCCGTCGACCACGTGCGTCTCGCGCTTGGCGATGTTGTGGGCCACGTCGTAGACGAGCTCGACCCCCAGGCGCTCGTGGCTCGCCCGGAAGACCTGTTCCAGCGCGCCGCGCACCTCGTTCATCATCACCTGCCGGTTGGCGAAGGCGAAGTTGCAGGCGCAGGCCATGGCGGCCAGGTAGTCGCGCCCCTCGGGCGAGCCGACCGGCGCGCAGGCGAGCTGCCGGTCGGGCAACTCGAAGCCGAAGCGGTTGGGTGCGTTCATGCGCGCCAGGTGGTCGGTGCAGGTCTGGTGGCCGAAGCCGCGGGAACCGGAGTGGATCATGACGACGACCTGTCCGGCGGCGACGCCGAAGGCCTCGGCAGCTTCGACGTCGACCACCTCGTCGACGGCCTGCACCTCGAGGAAGTGGTTGCCGGCGCCCAGGCTGCCCACCTGGGGCAGGCCGCGAGCGAGCGCCTTCTGCGTGACTGTGTCGGGGTCGGCGCCCGGCACGGCGCCGCCCTCCTCGGTGTGGGCGAGGTCGTCCTCGGTCGCCAGGCCCAGCTCCGCGAGGAACGGCACGCCCTCCTCGACCAGGCGGTGCAGATCGCGGGGGGTCAGGCGCAGCGCCCCGCGGGCGCCGGTGCCCCGCGGCACCCGCCGCTCGAGCTCGTGGAGCAGCTCCTCGAGCCGCGGCGCCACGTCGGTCAGGCGCAGATTCGTGCGCACGAGCCGCACGCCGCAGTTGATGTCGAAGCCGACGCCGCCGGGTGAGACCACGCCGTCGCGCTCGTCGGTCGCCGCCACGCCGCCGATCGGAAGGCCGTACCCCCAGTGGATGTCGGGCATGGCGAAGCTGGCTTTCAGCACACCGGGCAGCGTGGCCACGTTGGCCACCTGCCGCAGCGCCTCGTCGGAGCCGGTCTGGTCGAAGAGCTCGGCCCCGGCGTAGACGATCCCCGGCACGCGCATGTCGCCCTGCGCCGGGATCTCCCACACGTACTCATCGAGGCGGCGGATCTCAAGTCCGCCGGCGTTCACGCCCTCCATGGGCCACCTGCCGATCCACCGGACAGCGTCTGCCGCGGTTGTGCCCGTTCTCGCGCTTTCCCGTCCTCGCGCTGTTTCACGACGCGCCCGCGCGCGAGAGACCAGGGCGCCGGCAGCCCAGGTGCCCGTGTCGCGGAAGCGCCGGATCGCGGAAGCGCCGGATCGCACGAGCGCCGGCAGCTGGCCTCGCGCCGCGCGAGGCGCGCCGGCCCCGTCAGACGTCGAGGACGACCGTGGCCTCCCAGCCCTGGTCGCCGTGGCTCACCGACAGACCGTGGTAGGTGGCCGCCTTCACGTCGAGCCGGGTGCGGTGGCGAGTCCGGTCGAGCGGTTCGCCGCGCAACCGGGCCGACACGTAGCGGTGGGTGAGGCCCTCGACGGCGACCTCGCTAAAGACGATGCCGTCGGTGTCGATCCGGTAGAGCAGCTCGTTGAGCCAGGCCACGAGCAGCGCGTCGGGCGCGCCAGCCGGAGCCTCGGCGATCACGCTGTAGGTCTCGCGCGGCTCGACGCCGGCGGGGTCGCACAGCAGCGACGCGAGGCCGAGGGCGGCCTGCTCGAAGAGCCCCGGCTCCGACGGTCCCCAGACGCGCAGGCCGACGTCGGCGGTGTGGTCGGTGAGCTCGAAGCCGGCGGTCTCGCCCACCCGCGATGCCGGCCGCTGCCCGCCCACGAGCAGCGGCCGCGAGGACGCTCCCCGGTCGCTCGTCGCGAGCGTGAACGGGCGGGCGCGCACGCCCACGCCGGCGAGCGCCTCGACCATGGCCGCGGCGACGTCGTCGACCGACGCGCCGGGCGCCGGGAACGCGATCAGGCTCGGCCCGGACCCGGAGACGGCGACCGCGGCCGCGCCCGCGGCGCGTGCCGCCGCCATGGCCGCCGGGCCACCGGGCATGTGCTCGAGGCGCTGCGCCTGATGCAGGCGGTCGTCCATCGCCTTGCCGAGCAGCTCGAGGTCGCCGCGGCGCAAGGCCTCGACCACGAGGGCGGCGCGACCCATGTTGTAGACGGCGTCGGCCAGCGCCACGTAGGTGGGCAGCTCGGCCCGCGCCGCGCTCGTCGAGTACTCGATCTGCGACACGGCGAGCGCCACGAGCACGGGCCGCACCTCGATGCGCTCGGTGAGCAGGCCCTCCTCGCCGTTCACGACGATCACGAGGCCGCCGTCGAGCGTGGCCGCGACGTTGTCGGGGTGGCCCTCGATCTCGGTGGCCAGGGCGAGGATGCCGGCCGCGTCGAGCGGCCGGCCGAGGAGCTCGTTGGCGCCGAGCAGCCCACTCACGATCGCCGCGGCGCTCGAGCCCAGGCCCGACGACAGCGGGACGGCGACGTCGCAGTCGATCGTGAGCCCGGCCGGCAGGGGCGCGCCGGCCTCGTCGTACAGACGCTGGAACGCGCGCGCGACCATGTTTGTGGCGCCGTCCGGCAGCACCTCGCTGCCCTCGCCGCGCACGTGCACCGCGACGCCGTCGCCGACGAGCGAGAAGGTCGCCGCGTTCCACAGGTCGAGCGTGAGCCCCAGGCAGTCGAAGCCCGGCCCGAGGTTGGCGGTGGTCGCCGGCGCGACCACGCGGGCGGCCGAGGGCAGCGACAGCGACGTCATGGCCGCCGCCTCGTGCACGCGGCTGCGGGCGCGGCGTTCACGAGCCGCCGGCGGCGTCGCCCGCCGCTCCCCGCGAGCCGCGCCGGCGCAGCACGACCCAGACGATGAGCCCAATGGCGGCGACGACGACCGCGTAGTCGAGGTAGTGCAGCAGCGGGTCGATCTTCTTCCAGTTGCCGCCGAGCTTCTCGCCGACGAAGCCAAGCATCAGCACCCAGGGCACGGATCCCATGACGGTGTACAGCGTGAACTTCCAGAACCGCATGCGGCCGAAGCCGGCCGGCAGCGAGATGAAAGTGCACACGATCGGCACCATGCGCGCGAAGAACACCGTGAT
The DNA here is from genome assembly GCA_963767005.1 of uncultured Actinomycetes bacterium. Classification (GTDB taxonomy): domain Bacteria; phylum Actinomycetota; class Thermoleophilia; order UBA2241; family UBA2241; genus Bog-752. The sequence continues at coordinate 347,202 of CAVYCN010000004.1, read as the reverse complement.
CGGTCCGTAGCGGGCGAAGAAGCGTTCGGCCAGGGCGAGATGATGCGTGCGCAGGAGCACGTAGCGACCGTAGCGTTCGACGAACGGCCGGCCGCCGCGGTAGCCGACGCCGTAGCTCACCCACGAGCCGCACAGGTTGCCGACCACGCCCGCCACGACGATCCCCGCGAGGCTCATGTGACCCTGGCTGACGGCGAAGCCGGCAAAGGGCATGATCGCCTCGCTCGGGATCGGGATGCAGGCGCTCTCGAGGAGCATCAAGACGAAGACCGCGGGCAGTCCCCAATTGCCGATCAGGTGGGTGCACCAGGTGACGATGGGGTCGATGACGTGCTGCATGACGGGCCGTACACTACCACAGGCCGACTTGCCCCGACCGGCTGCGACCCGGGCCGTCGTTTGGTCGGCCGCCGCGCGCTGTGCTAGCGTTCAGCGCGACCGCGCGCGCCCGCGTGCGGGTCTGCGACGAGCTTACGGGAGGCGTTTGACGTGCCGATCGGTCTGATGGACATCAAGGGGCAGATCGCCGACGTACAGGACGAGGTCGAAGCCGCCGTCCTCGCGGTCCTGCGCGGCGGGCAGTTCATCCTCGGGCCCAACGTAAAGGCCCTCGAGGCCGAGCTCGCCGCGTACCTCGGCACCGTCGGCGCGGTCGGCGTGGCGAACGGCACCGATGGCCTGACGATCGCCCTGCGAGCGGCCGGCGTCGGCGAGGGCGACGAGGTGATCACCACGCCGTTCACCTTCTACGCCACGGCCGAGGCCATCGTGCAGGCCGGCGCCCGCCCCGTGTTCGTCGACATCGACCCCGAGACCCTCAACATCGACCCCGCCGCCGTCCCCGGCGCCGTCACCGCCATGACCAAGGCGATCGTGCCGGTCGACCTGTTCGGCCTGCCGGCCGACGCCGACGCCCTGAGCGCGGTGGCCAGCGAGCACGGCCTCACGGTCGTCGAGGACGCCTGCCAGGCATTCGGCGCGAGCTACAAAGGGCGCCGCGCCGGCGGTCTCGGCGACCTCGGCGTCTTCAGCTTCTTCCCGACCAAGAACCTGGGCGGCTACGGCGACGGCGGCCTCGTCACCGGTCGCATCGCCGAGTTCGTCGACATGGCCCGCCTGCTGCGCTTCCACGGCAGCCGCGACAAGGTGGACTTCGACTACGTCGGCTACAACTCGCGGCTCGACGAGATCCAGGCGGCCGTGCTGCGCGTCGGCCTCACGAAGGTCGACGCCTGGAACGCATGGCGCGCCCAGGTCGCGGCCTGGTACGACGAGGGCCTCCCGGCCGCCGTCCGGCGCCCGGCCGTGCCCGCCGGCCTCACCCACGTCTACCACCTCTACGTCGCCCGCCTCGCCCAGCGCGACGCGGCCGCGACAGCCCTGAAAGAGGCCGGCGTGGCCTGCGCCGCCTACTACACGACGCCGCTCCACCTGCAGCCCGCGCTCGCGTTCCTGGGCCACAGGCAGGGCGACTTCCCGGCGACCGAAGAGGCGGCCCGCACCAACCTCGCCCTGCCCATGCATCCGCATCTCGGACGGGAACAGGTCGCCGCGGTCGCCGAGGTCCTCGCCGGGGTGCTCGCCTAGGGCAGCGGCGCCGTGCGCGTCTGGATCGACATCACGAACTCACCGCACGTGCTGTTCTTCGCGCCGATCATCCGGCGGCTCGAGGCGCAGGGCCACACGGTCACGCTCACCGCGCGCAAGTACGCGCAGACCGAGCAGCTCCTGTCGCGCTACGGCCTGGCCGCGGTGATCACCGGCCAGCACATGGGACGCAGCGTGCCGGCCAAGGCGATCGGCCTGTTCAATCGTTCGGCGCACCTCGTCGCCCAGGCTCGTTCCGCCGGCTTCCACGTGGCGGTCGGCCACAACTCGAACGACCTCGCCCTCGCCGCCTGGACCCTCGGCATACCGCAGCTCACGATGTTCGACTACGAGTACGCGACGGTGTCGCACCACCTGAACGTGCGCCTCGTCGACGAGATCGTCGTGCCCGAGGCCATCCCCCTGGATCGTCTCGCGCCGTACGGGGCAAAGTCGGGGAAGGTGTTCCGCTACCCGGGGCTCAAGGAGGAGTACTACCTCTATGACTTCCAGCCCGATGCCACGATCCTCGAGCAGCTCGACCTCGACGCGCGCCGCGTCATCGGTGTGCTGCGCCCGGCGCCCCACGTGACGCTCTACCACCGCCACGAGAACCCGCTGTTCGACAGCGTCGTGCGCGACCTCGCGGCGCGCCGCAACGTGACGCTCGTGATCATCCCGCGCACCGACGAGCAGCGCCGCCACTACGGCGCGCTCGACCTCGGCAACGTCGTCGTCCCCGAGCGCGCGATCGACGGCCTCAGCCTGATCGCCGCCGCCGACTTCGTGATCGGCGCCGGCGGCACCATGAACCGCGAGGCCGTCGCGCTGGGCACGCCGGCCTACACGATGTTCGCCGGCCGCCTCGGCGCCGTCGACGAGCGGCTCATCGCCGAGGGCCGCCTGCGCCGCGCCTCGTCGGCCGACGACGTGCAGCTCAAGAAGAAGGGCCGTCACGCGCTACAGGCCGAACGCCGCGACCCCCAGCTGTTCGTCGACGAGATCCTCGACGTCGCCCGTCGCCGGCTCCTGCGCCGGCCTCTGGAGCCGGTGCTATGATGGGTCACGCCGGCCGGCGGCTTCGCCGGCCGTCGCGCCGCCAGGGTCACCGGGACCGGGAGACCCGTTGAGAGAACGCCTCTTCATCAGCCGCCACCGCATCTGGCAGATCGCCGCCGACGCCGCCCTCGTCGCCGTGGCGCTCTACCTGGCCTACCTGCTGCGCTTCGACTTCCAGATCCCGCGCGTCTACCTGCATCAGCTCGCCTGGGTCATCGTGCCCGTGGTCGCCGTGCAGGTGGTCGTGTTCTTGCTCTTCGGGCTCTACAACAAGTACTGGCGCTACGCGGGGGTCCGCGACCTGGTGTCGGTCTTCCTGGCCTCGCTTGCCGCCGCGGCCCTCGGCATGCTCGTCGCCGAGTACGTCGCCGACAGGCTGCAGCCGGTCATCTACAGCCTGCGCTACACAGGCCTCGACGTGACCGCTCACCGGCTGCCGTGGTCGATCCTCGTCCTCGACTGGCTGCTCGCGTTCGGCCTGACGAGCGCCGCCCGCCTGCTCGCCCGCGTCGCCTGGGAGCGGCCCTGGGGGCAAGAGGGACGGAGCGACCGCAAGAAGGTGATGGTCGTGGGCGCAGGCGATGCCGGCGAGCTCGTCGTGCGCGAGATGCTGCGCACCCGGCGCATCCGCTACAGCCCGGTCGGCTTCGTCGACGACGACGAGAAGAAGAAGAACCTGCGCATCCACAACGTGCGCGTGGTGGGCACCACGCGCAACCTGCCGGGCCTGCTCACGGAGCACTCGGTCGACGAGGTCATCATCGCGATGCCGTCGGTCGGCGGCCGCGTGATCGAGGACATCGCGCTCTCGTGCCGGAAGGCCAACGTGCCGGTCAAGACGCTGCCGGGCGTCTACGAGCTCATCCGCGGCAGCGTCACCATCGAGCAGCTCCGCGAGGTGCAGGTCGAGGACATCCTCGGCCGCCACGAGGTCTCGGTCGACTTCAACAGCATCGGCTACATCACCGACAAGGTGGTGATGGTGACCGGCGCCGGCGGCTCGATCGGCAGCGAGCTCTGCCGCCAGCTCGCCACCATGGCGCCGCGCCTGCTCGTGCTGGTCGACCACTCCGAGGGCAACCTCTTCCAGATCGAGCACGAGCTCGAGACCGAGCGCCACTTCACCGACCTCGTCGCCTGCCTCGTCGACATCCGCGACCGCGCCAAGCTGCGTGCCCTGTTCGAGACCCGGCGCCCCGACATCGTGTTCCACGCCGCGGCCTACAAGCACGTGCCGATGATGCAGAAGAACCCGGCCGAGGCCTTCGACAACAACAGCTTCGCGACCATGGCGATGATCGAAAACGCGGTCCGCTTCGGCGCCGACCGCTTCGTCTTCATCTCGACCGACAAGGCCGTCGAGCCCGAGACGGCGATGGGCCTGTCGAAGGCGCTCTCCGAGCGCATCGTCGAGACCATGGCGCGCGAGGCCACCGACACCCGGCTCATGACCGTGCGGTTCGGCAACGTGCTCGGTTCGAGCGGCAGCGTCGTGCCGCTCTTCAAGCGCCAGATCGCCACCGGCGGCCCGGTCACCGTCACCGACGAGCGCATGACTCGCTTCTTCATGACGATCCCCGAGGCCGTGCGCCTGGTGATCCAGGCCGGCGCGATCGGCAGCGGCGGCGAGACGTTCGTGCTCGACATGGGCGAGCCCGTGCGCATCGTCGACCTCGCGCGCGAGATGATCCGGCTCTCGGGTCTCGAGGTCGGGCGCGACATCGAGATCGCCTACACCGGCAACCGCGGCGGCGAGAAGCTCGACGAGAAGCTCTTCAACGACGGCGAGGACGTCGTCGGCACGAGTCACCCCAAGATCGCCATGGCGGTGCGGCGACCGCTGCCGCGCGCGCTGCTCCGTCAGGAGCTCACGCACATCCGCGAGGCGCTCGACGCCGGCGATATCGAGCGGGCGATGCGCCTGGCCGTCGCCGTCGTGTCGCTGAGCGTGCCGCCCGGCGGCCACGAGCGCGGCGCGGCGCCGGCGCCCGGCGACGCCGCGAAGTCGGCCGGCGATACCGCGCCGTCTCCCTCGCCGGCCGCCGGCGCTCAGCAGCGGTAGGCCTCCCCTGTCCGGCCTCCTCGTCGCCAAGCTCAGCCTCGTCGGCCTGCTGGCCACGTACCTGGCGCTGTTCGTCGACGTCCCGCGCGGCGCGCTGGCGCGGCGCGTGGTCTTCGCCGCCCTCATCGCGTGCACCGTGCTGCTCGCCGTCTCGACCCTCGACGCGCTCAGCACCGCGGGCGGGACCGCGGCCCGCGTCTCTCATCATCTGCCCCTGCTCGCCGCCGGCGGCCTCGCGCTCACCGTCTTTCTGACCGCGGCGACGTGGCTCGCCTGGCGCTACCCCGACTGGGCCATGCCGGTCGTGCTCGTCCTCGCCCCGCTGCGCATCGAGCTGCCGCTCGGCTCCACCACGAGCGACCTGCTGATCCCGCTCTACCTCGTGCTGCTCGCGGTCGCCATCGCCGAGCTGCTCGTGCGTGACCGGCTGCGCGTGCCCGACGAGCGCCGCCGCGACCCGCTGCGCCTCGCGTTCGCCGTCATGATCGCCGTGATCGGCCTGTCGACCTTGTGGATCGGGCCGCGCTACGCATCCCTCGACAAGGGCTTCGCCGACGCGCTCGTCAAGCTCTTTGCCTTCTACCTGCCGTTCGGCGTGCTCTACTACCTCGTCTACCGCTACGTGACCGACGCGCGCCGCCTGTGGCGGCTGCTCGTCACCTTCGTCGGCGCCGGCGCCGTCCTCGCCGTGGTCGGCATCGTCCAGTACCCGACGCACCTCATCATCGTGAATCGCGCCGGCATCGAGCACGACCTCGCCCTGCAACATACGTTCCGCTCGAACTCGGTGTTCTGGGATCCCAACATCTACGGACGCTTTCTCGGCCTCGTCATGCTGGCCGGCCTCGCCTTGTTCCTCGCCATCCGCTTGCGCGAGCCCGGCCGCGAGCGCACCCGCGGCCTGTGGCTCACGGGCGGCGCCGTCGTGCTCGCGGCGATCGCCCTGGTCGTGACCTTCTCGCGCTCGAGCGTCGCCGGCCTGCTGCTCGGCGCCGTCGTGCTCGAGCTCGGGTGGCTCGGGCGGCGACGCGGGGCGGTCGCCGTGCTGCTCACCGTGCTCGTGCTTGCGGCCGGCCTCACCGGCCTCACCGCCGTGAGGCACCCTCAGGACGTCCGCAACAAGCTGACGACGACCAGGGGCTGGAACAAGATCACCGGAGGGCGCGTCTACCTCATGGAGGCGGGCATCTTCATGTTCGAGAAGCACCCGCTGGACGGCCTCGGGCTGGCCCAGTTCCCGCTCGCCTACCCGCACTTCCGCCACACGCACGCGGCCAGCCTCGCCGTGCGCGACAGCCACACGACGGTCCTCACCGTCGCCGCCGAGCAGGGCACGATCGGGCTGCTGGCCTTCGCCGCGCTGCTTGCCACCTTCTTCGCGACCACCGCCGGCCGGCGCCGCTTCGGCGCCGACCGGCGCCTCTACCTCTTGCAAGCCGGTCTCGTGGCGTGCGTCGTCTCTATCCTCGTGCACAGCATGACCTACAACGCCTTCTTCGAAGACCCTTACCTGTGGCTCTTCGCCGCTCTGGCGTCGGCCGCCGCCGTGCGCCTGGCGACCGGCCCGACGGCCGCCATGCCGGCGGCCCTGCCGGCGGGAGCGCCGCCGGCGACCACATCGGCGACGGCCGCCGCCGACGACACCCAGTCGCCCGCCGCCGCGCCCGCGCCCTAGCGCCGGCGCACGGCGTCCGGGCAGCTTTAGGCGGCGAGGCTGCCGCGCTCCGTGCGCTGGCGGCCGGCGGCGAACAGACGGATCATTTGCGAGCAGAACGCGGGCAGGTCGTGCGGGTCGCGACTCGAGACGACGGCGCGGTCGACCACCGCCTCCCGGTCGACCCAGGTGCCGCCCGCGTTGCGGATGTCGGTCTTCAGACTTGGATACGAGGTCATCGTGAGCCCCTTCACGACACCGGCCTCGACCATCGTCCAGGGGCCGTGACAGATGACCGCGATGGGGACGCCGGCGGTGAAGGCGGCGCGGACGAAGGCCACCGCCGCGCCGTTCATACGCAGCTTGTCGGGGTTGGAGACGCCACCGGGGAGCACGAGACCTTCGTAGCTACCGGGGTCGGCCCTCTCCACCGTGCCATCGACCATCACCGTCTCCGCCTTGTCGGCGTGCTCCATCGTCTGCACGGGGCCATCGTGGATCGAGAGCAGGTCGATGCGGGCGCCGGCCTCGCGCAGGGCCTCGAGCGGTCGCATGAGCTCGGCGCGCTCGACGCCGTCGGTGAACAGGATGGCGATGCGCTTGTCGTGCAACTCGTCTGACATGCGGGTCCTCCTCTGCTTGCTTCGCGTCACGTGAGGCCACCTGACGGTTCCCGGGCGCGACGATCCGACCCCGTTGACCTCGCCGGGGCGTAGGCTAGCGATACGGCGGGCGGCGGCGGGGCCGTCCCGGCCCCGCCGCCGCCCGCCCCGTGGCCGCCACACGGCCGAAGGCGCGACGGGGGAGGGACGACGTGACGCATCCGAGCTTCTCGATCCTGGGGCTCTGCGGGAGCCTGCGACGCGAGTCGTACAACCGCGCCCTGCTGCGCGCGGCCGCGGCGCTCGTGCCGCCCGGCGCCGGCCTGCACACCTTCGACCGGCTCGGCGAGATCCCGCCCTACGACGACGACGCGCGCCTGCGCGGCCTGCCCGCGCCGGTCGCCGCGCTCTGGCGCGAGATCGACGACGCCGACGCGCTGCTCATCGCCACCCCCGAGTACAACTACGGACCGCCCGGCTTGCTGAAGAACGCCCTGGACTGGGTCTCGCGCCCGCCAGCCGAGACGCCGCTACGGCACAAGCCCGTCGCCCTGATGGGCGCCAGCACGGGCAACTTCGGCACCGTCCGCGCTCAGCTCGCGCTGCGCCAGACGTTGCTCTTCGTGGAGTCGCCCGTGCTGCTGAAGCCCGAGGTCCTCGTCTTTCGCGCGGCCGAACGCTTCGACGACGCGGGGGAGCTCGTCGACGAGACCGCCCGGGAACTCGTGGCGGCACAGCTCCGCGAGCTCGTGGTCTGGGGCCGACGCTGGGGAGACGGGCCGCGGTGAACTGGCGGACCGGCGGCCGCCTCAGATCGGACGTGGCCCCTCGAACAGGCACCGCGCAGCGTTCCCGCCGAAAAATCGCTGCTTGACCTCGGGCCTGAGCACGGCGTCCCACGCGGCGATCGCTTGCTCGAACTCGACGAGCGGGTAGTCGGTGCCGAACAGGCAGCGGTCGCTCAGGTACGTGTTGACCGCCTGAATGGTCGCCTCAGGCAGGTAGTTGGGCCAGAGGGCGCTGAACTCGAGGAAGATGTTGGGGTGCTTCTGGGCCACGGCCAGGGCAAGGACGCCGAAGCCGTTGCCGGCGTGCGAGATGACCAACTTCAGCTCGGGGAAGTTGATCGCGATCTCATCCATGTACTGGGGGTCGCCGAGCCACATGCTCTGGAAGCGGTTGTAGTGCAGGCTGCCGTGCACGATCGCAACCATGCCGTTCTGCTCACAGTAGGCGTAGATCGGAAAGAGCAGGCCTGCGTTGGCGGGCACGCCCCAGATGTAGGGGCTGATGTTGACGCCGAGGAACCCGGCCACGCGGCAGCGCTCGAGCTCCTCGAGGTTGCGCCGAATGCCGCAGCTCGGGTGGACCCCCGCGATATAGAAGAAGCTACCGCCCTGCGGGGAGCGCATGATGTCGATGAGGTGGTCGTTGTCGTCGATCGAACCGCCGCACACGACGCCCTTCTGCACGCCGCCCGCCATCATGTGGTCGACGAACTCCGGCATGGCCATCGGCGTGAGCCGGTCCCTCATCTTGTACAGCTCGATATACTGCGCAAAATGGGGAGCCGGATGCTCGGGATTCCAGGGCTTCAGCATCTCTGCGGTCCTCAAGCGGACACGAAAATCGATGCTCTCCATTTGAGTGCTCCTCTCGCCGAGACATTGCCGCCGTTCGCGCTCGTCCTCGCCGGCTCGACGTCGGCGGCTTCGTGGGCAGTCGCGATTCTACGCCGGCGGCACCGGCCCGGCGAGGTGTGACCGGCCTCCTGCGTGGGTACAAGGTGGCCGCCCAAGAGGGCGCCCGACCGACGCCCGACGCCTCAAGGAGGGCCATGTGAAGAAGCTTCCCGACCAGCTCCTCGACCTGCTCCAGGGCGGCCACAACATCTGGGTCGCGACCGTCGCGCCCGACGGCACGCCGAACATCTCGATCAAGGGCTCCGGAGCTCTGCTCGACGACGGTCACCTCTACTTTGCGGACATGTTCTCGCACAAGACCCGCGAGAACCTCGAGCACGACGTCCGCGTCGCCGTCGGCGTCCACGACCCCGAGCGCAAGGTCGCTGTGCAGGTCAAGGGCCGCGCCGAGCTCATCGACCACGGCCCTGAGTTCGACCAGGTCGGCGAGCGCCTCGCCGGGTTGTCGGCCAAGCTCAACCTGCCGCCGGTCAAGTACGTGGTGAAGATCGAGGTCGAGTCGGTCTGGGACATGAGCCCGGGACCCCACGCCGGTCTCGAGCTCGACTAGGCGACGGCGCATGGGGGCGCCGGCGGCGCGCCGCGCGTCCGGCCGGCACCACGCTCTGCCGGACGCTGGCGTCGACGGCGGTGACGACGATGCGGCCCGATCACCGCGGCGGTCGCCGAGGAGACGGGCGATGATCGAGCAGCTCGGGAGAGCGCTCGTGCTCGCGCGGCACACCGACGACGGTGAGTTCGGCTGCGGCGCCACCATGGCCCGCCTGCTCGAAGGCGGCACAGAGGTCTCTTACGACGTAGGCCCTGCTAGCGCCGACCGACCACGAACTGGAACGGAGCGCCGCCGTCGAGCAGCGACAGGCTCGTGCCGTCGCCGACGATCAGCCAGCCGTGCCAGCGGCCGACGAGGTCGAGCCGCAGCCTCCCGGTGAACAGCCGGTAGGCGCCGGGCCCGAGCGTGAGGCCGGTGACCGAGCCCACGTCACGAGGCTGGTCGCCCGGCCCGCGTACGACCAGTGTGACGATCGCCCAGCGGCCCGTCTGAGCGCCGTCGTTGCGCAGGGTGAACGAGACCTTCAGGAACTGCCCCTTGTGATGGGGGCCCGGTGTGAGCTGCACCGGGCCGATCACGTCGAGCTTGGCCGTCCCCTTGGGCGCGTCGGGGCCGTTCCAGCCGGTCGCGGTGCCGGCGCCGATCGCCGTGCCCCCCGCCACGGCCACGAACTGGGTGCCCGGGTAGTAGAAGTCGATGATCGAGGCGGCGCTCATGCCGTGCGCGGCCCAGTACTGCGAGCCCCACTGCGTCATGTGGTCGCCGTCGGTCGACGCCCCGGAATAGTCGCCGGCATAATAGGAGGCCTCGAAGATCTGGCCGCTCCGGGTCATGGCCGTGCCCCAGGTGCTGTCGACGGCGTTCCAGTAGCGCTGCCCGTAGTCCCAGTCCATGTAGACCTGGTAGTTGGTCGTGTCGTCGACGTCGGCGCCCCAGGCGGCGACGTCGGGCAGCTTGGTCGGATGGGTCGCCCAGTACCAGGCGTACTCCTTCACGGCCAGGGCGCCGGCCTGGAGGGCCTGGTCCGAGAAGGCGGACGGCGGCGCCCACTCGTGCGACAGCACGCGCACGCAGTACGTGCGAAAGTCGACCGTGTCGACGCCCACGATCACGCCGCTCGGGTCGCCCGCGGGGAACCGCCGGGCGACCTTGATGGTCGCCGGCGGGGTGAGGGTCGCGGCGGCCGGCGTCGTCGCCGCCGCGCCGTTCGTGGTGGCGGCGGCTCGCGCCGCGCCGGGGGCGGTCAGGAGGAGCGCGCCGAGCACCAGGGCGGCCACGATCGGCGCGGCCACGATCGCCCGAGCCGGCGCGAGCACGCCGTGCGGTCGCCGTGAGCGCGGCGCCCGCCCAGTCGCATGTGGTCCCGACGTCACCCGGCTCCCTTCGCGGTCGTGGTGCACCGGCCCGGCCCGGCCGTGTCTGCCCCGATTATGCCGCCCGTACGCCCGGACCGGCAACCGCGACGGCGCCACGCGACCCGGAGGCGCCCCCTCGAGCAGGTACAATGGGCCCCATGAAGCTCCTTGTCGCGCCGTGACCGATCACGCCCTGACGACCGCGCCACGCGGCAAGGACCGTCTGACCGGGGCGACCGTGCTCGCCGTCGCCGTTGCCGCGACTGCGGCTCTCACCGACTTCGCCCTGCGCGGCCGCGCCCCGCTTTCGCATGCGGCGGTCGCCGTGGGCCTGCCTCTGACGGTCGGTGTCGTGCTGCTGCTGATCGTCGCACGCCACCGTCTGGCGCGCGTGCGGGTGAGCCGCCTCCTCGTGCTCGGGCTGGTCGCCCTGCCGGGTCTTGCCATCATCGGGCCGGTCCTGGCGGTCCCACACCTCCGCGAACTCTACGCCGCGCGCTTCGTGATGGCGCTGGTCGGCTTCTCGGGCCTGCTGTGGCTCATCCTCACGCAACGCCGGCTGCACGTCGGTGCGCACACCTTCGCCGCGTTGTACGGCGCCTGGCTGAGCTGGCTGCTCATCACGCTGGCGTGGGCGCCCTACCCCGACGCGGCCCCTCGCTACCTGCTCCAGTTCGTCACCCTCGGCATCCTCGCGGCCGCCACGGCAAGCTGTGGCGTGAGCCGGTGCCGGCTCGCCTGGCTCATGCTCGCGCTGGCGGCCGTCTACGGCCTGTCCCTGCTGATCGGTCTCGCCGAATGGCGGCTGCACCTGCACCTGCCGAGCGCCTCGCCGACCTACGCTCACCACGGCAAGGCGGCCGGCTACTTCTTCAACACCAACGACTTCGGCACGTACCTCGCCTTCTGCTGGCCGTTCGTGCTGCTCCTGCCCTACCTGCGGCGCCGCCGCGCGGCCGTCGTCGTCACCGTGGTGGCCCTGCTCGTAACCCTCGTCGTGGTGCGCTACACGACCTCGCGCACCAGCGTGCTCGCCGTCGGGTTCGAGACCGTCGTCGTCGCCCTCGCGGTGGCCCGGAAGACAGGGCGACACCTGCGGATCGCCGCCGGCGTCCTCGTCGTGATCGCCCTGGTCGCCGTCGGCGTGGCGCTGGCCGGAGGGTTCGGCAGCGCGCTCAGCGCGACCAACCTGGTGAACCAGGTGCAGAGCGGCACAGGCAGCGGCGGCGTACGCTCCGAGCTGCAGGCGGCGGGCCTGCAGGCCGCCGCCACGCGCTGGTTCCTGGGCGTAGGGCCCGGCAACGCCGAGCCGCTCGTGGCCGCCCAGAACCCGTCGTTCGTTATCGTCAACCTCCACGACTGGTGGCTCGAGGTGCTGGTCGACGGCGGTCTGCCGGCCCTGCTCATCTTCCTCGCGATCTGGGCGCTGCTCCTGCAGGCCATGGCACGCGTCGTGCGGCAGGCTCGCGACCCGTTGCTGCGGTACCTCGGGGCGGCGACGGGCGTGGCGCTGGTCGGCTTCAGCATCTCCATCGTGGGACCGAGCACCGCGATCCTCTTTCCACCGATGGCGGTGCTCCTCGGCCTCGCGATCGCGGTCCTCATCCGCGCTCAGCGCGAACAGGCGGGGCCGGCGGCGGCCGGCGGACCGAGCCCGCCTGCGGGTCGCACCGATTTGCTAGACTCACGGGCTGTCCCGGCCGGCCACGCAGCGGGCGGCGCCACAGCCGAGCGTCTCGAGCCCGACCAGCGCCTTGAGGGGGAAGACAGATGATCGATCAGCTCCGTACGGCGCTCGTGCTTGCTCCGCACACAGACGACGGCGAGTTCGGCTGCGGGGGCACCATGGCGCGACTCATCGAGGGCGGGGTCGAGGTCACCTACGTGGCCTTCAGCACCGCCGCGAAGTCCGTGCCGGCCGGCTTTCCCCGTGACATCCTGAAGCGCGAAGTCCGTGAGGCGACCGCCATCATCGGCATCGACAAGGCGCACCTGAAGGTCTACGACTTCGAGGTGCGCACGTTCCCCACCGCCCGTCAGGAGATCCTCGACGAGATGATCGTCCTGCAGCAGGAGCTGCGTCCGGACTGCGTCTTCATGCCCGCCCTGATCGATCTGCACCAGGATCACAAGACGATCGCCGAAGAGGGTTTGCGCGCCTTCAAGCGCACCACAGTGCTCGCCTACGAGATCCCCTGGAACAACCTCAACTTCTCGCACCAGGCCTATGTGAGCCTGCAGGAGCGCCACGTGCAGAAGAAGGTCGACGCCCTCGCCTGCTACCACTCTCAGCAGCACCGCAATTACGTGCGCGAAGACTACATCCGCAACGTGGCACTCACGCGCGCGATCGACGTCGGCTGCGAGTACGCCGAGGTCTTCGAGGTCTACCGATGGATCCTGTAGCCGGCCGCGGACAGGCCGACCGCGGAGCGCGATCCGACGGCGCGTCGGCGGCACACGCCGCCGTTCGAGACCTCCCGCGGCCGTGAGGATCCTCGTCGTCTCCCACCTGTACCCGACGCCGGCGCGCGCCTCGTCGCTGTTCGTGCACGACCAGGTCGTGGCGCTGCGCGAGCTCGGCGTCGACGTGAGCGTCGTGTCGCCGACGGCCTGCACACCCCGCCTCCTGCGCCTGAACGACCGCCTTCGTGCCCGGGCCGCCACCCCGGCCGCCGCGGTGATCGATGCCGTTGCGATCGACTACCCGCGTGTCGTGGTGCCACCGCGGCGTATCCTGCGGCAGCGCCAGGTCGAGCTGTTCTACCGGGGGCTGCGTGCGTTCGTGCCTCGCCTGCGCGGTGCGGGCATCGACATGATCCACGCCCATCAGGCGTTCCCCGACGGCGCGGCCGTCCGCCTGCTCGCCGCTGACCTGGGCCTCCAGTACGTCGTCACCGTGCACGGCGCCGACGTGAACGTGAACCTCGCCGGAGACGGCCCGGTGCGCCGCCGCACGGTGCAGGCGCTCGACGATGCCGCCGCGGTCATGGCGGTGAGCGGCGCGGTCGCGCGGCGCCTCGCCGCGGTCGTGCCGGCGCACCGTCTGCACGTCGTGCCAAACGGCGTCGGGGTGCACCATCGGGCGACGCCGAGCACGATCCTGCCCGGCCACCGCGTCGTGCTGTCGGTCGGCAACCTGTTTGCGTCGAAGGGCCACGCCGCGGTGCTAGCCGCTCTCGCCCGTCTCGGCACTCCCTATGCCGATGTGGCCTGGGTCGTCGTCGGGGACGGTCCCGAGCACCGCCGTCTTGCGGCGCGGGCGCGCGAGCTGGGTATGGCCGAACGTACCCTGTTTCTCGGTTGGCGACCTCACGACGAGGTGCTCGGCCTGATGGCGCGAGCCGACGCGTTCGTCCTGCCGAGCGCACCGGAGGGCTTCGGCGTGGTCTACGCCGAAGCGATGGCACAGGGCGCACCGGTCGTCGCCTGCCGCGGCGAGGGCCCCGCCGACTTCGTCGTCGACGGCGAGAGCGGTCTGCTTGTGCCACCCGGCGACGAGGCCGCGGTGACGGCCGCCATCGCCCGGCTGCTCGACGATCCAGACGCTGCGAGGCGGCTGGCTGCGGCCGGCCGTCGCGCGATCCTCGACCTCACCTGGGAGCGCAACGCGGCCCGCCAGATCGAGATCTACGAGGAGGTCGCGTGAGCGGCCTCAAAGTGGTCCACTTGACCGTCGTCCACCGGCCCGACGACGCCCGCATCTACGAGCGCGAGTGCCGCACGCTCGCCGACGCCGGCTACGACGTGACCTACCTCGCGCCGGGCGCCACGCCCCGGATCGACGAGCACGGCGTCCGCCTCGCGCCGCTGCCGGTGCGGCGCCGCTCCCGACGCTTCCTGAGTGCGCCCGACGTGATCGCAGCCTTGCGCGGCATCCGACCCTTCGTCGTCCATACGCACGACCCCGAGCTGCTCACCCTCTACCCGCTGCTGCGCCCGTTCGTGCCGCGCCTCGTGGTCGACGTGCATGAGTTCGTGCGTGAGCAGGTGGCGTCCAAGGAGTACATCGCCGCCCGTCTGCGACCGTACGTCGCAGCGGCGAGCGGGTACGCACAGCGCGGCCTCACGCTTCTCGCCGATGGCATCGTCGCCGCCGCCGACGCGGTGCTCGACGACTTCGGCCCGCAGCGGATCCCTTGCCTCGTCGCTCCCAACTACCCGCGCCTCGCGCAGTTCGAGGGAGCCGAACCGTTCGTCGATCTCGCCGCCGACCCGCGCCTTCGTCTCGTGTACATCGGAGCGCTGTCACGCATCCGTGGCGTCGGGCTCATGCTCGATGTCATGGAGCAGCTCGATTCCAGCAAGGCCCTGCTCCTGCTCGGCGGCAGCTTCGGGTCGGCCGAGTTCGAGGCGGAGACGATGGCCCGTTTGCGGGCCGGACTCGACGACAGAGTCCGGTTCCTCGGGCGTGTGTCGCGCGCCGACGTCCCTCGCTACCTGGCATCGGCCGACGTCGTCTGGACGGCCAGCTGGCCGAGCGTCCAGTACTCGCGGCCGACCGTCGCCACCAAGGTCTTCGAGGGAGCCGCGGTCGGGCTTGCCGCGCTCGCCAGCGACCTGCCCGGGCGCGAGGTCATCCGTGACGAGGGCTTCGGCATCCTCGTCCCGGCGAACGTCGAGGGTCACCTCGACGGCGTACGCCGGTTGATGGCCGACCGTGCCGGCACGGCCGCCATGGGCGCGCGCGGGCGCGCGGCGGTGCGGCGCACCTACTCGTGGGAGGCGCTCGGCGAGCGGTTCCTCGACTTCTACGCGCGGGTCTGCGCGCCGACGCGCGACGAGGCGGCACGGGCGTGAGGATCCTCTACTTCCACCAGTACTTCGCCACCCGCGACAGCGCGACCGGCACCCGTTCGCTCGAGCTGGCCCGGCGCTTCGTGGCGCGCGGCCACGAGGTCACCATCGTCAGCAGCGTGGCCCAGCTCCCGCCCGACGGCGGCCGCGGCCTGCGCCTGTTCGGGCGCGACCGCATCGACGGCATCGACCTCGTCCTGCTGAACGTGCCCTACTCGAACTACTTCTCGACGCCGCGCCGCCTCGCCGCCTTCGTCGCCTTCACCGCCGGCGCCTGCCTGGCCGGTCCGCTCCTGCCCCGCCCCGACGTGGTGTTCGCCTCGTCGACACCGCTCACCATCGGCCTGCCGGGACTGCTCACCGCGCGCCTGCGACGCGTGCCGTTCGTCTTCGAGCTGCGCGACCTGTGGCCCGACGTGCCGATCGCCATCGGGGCTCTGCGCTCGCCGCCACTGGTCCTCGCCTCGCAGGCGCTCGAGCGCCTGCTCTACCGTGGCGCGCGACGCATCGTCGTGCTGAGCGAGGCGAGCCGCGACGCGCTGCTCGCCATGGGCGTGCCGCCCGCGCGCCTCGTCTTCGTGCCGAACGCCTGCGACCTCGACCTCTTCTCGCCCGACAACGTCGACCGCGAGTTTCGCGCCCGCCACGGCCTTGAGGGCAGGTTCGTCGCGCTCTACAGCGGCGCGATGGGGCGTGCCAACGGTCTGGACCAGCTCGTCGACGCGGCCGCCTGTCTGCGCACCGCCGGACGCGACGACGTAGCGATCGTCGCGATCGGCGACGGCGGCCGACGACCCCACCTCGAGGAGCGCGTCCGCAAGCTCGGGCTCGACAACGTCCTCGTCCTGCCGCCGCTGCCCAAGGCCCGCCTCGCCGGCGTGGTGGGCGCGGCCGACGTCACGCTCACCCTGTTCGCGCCGCACCCGGCCTTCGAGACCAACTCGCCCAACAAGTTCTTCGACTCGCTGGCCGCCGGGCGGGCGGTGATCGTCAACCTCGACGGCTGGCTGCGCCGTGTGGTCGAGCGCGACCGTGCCGGCGCCTGGGTGCCGGCCGGCGACGGCGCGGCGCTCGCCGCTACACTGGCGGCCCTCGCCGACGAGCCCGACCTCGTCGTCGCGATGGGCGCGAACGCTCGCCGCCTGGCCGAGCGCGACTTCAGCCGCGACGAGATGGCGGCGCGGCTGTGCCGAGCGCTCGAAGGCGCCGTGCGCGACGGCGCCGGCGTGACCGCGAGCGGCGCCGGGCGGGAGGGGCGGCGATGACGCCGTCATCGCCGCCCCTCCCGCCGTTCCCGCCGCTCGCGGTCACGCCGCATCCCGACGGCTTCTACGAGCGCCGCGGCAAGCGCCTGCTCGACCTGGCGGTGGCCGGTACCGCCACCCTGGTGGCGGCGCCGATCCTGGCCACCCTGGCGGCGACCGTCTACGCGACGAGCGGGCGGCCGGTGTTCTTCGTGCAGGACCGGGCCGGCAAAGGCGGCGTCCTCTTCGGCATGGTCAAGTTCCGCTCGATGATCCCCGACGCGGTCGACCACGGCGCCGGCCTGTACGTCGAGGAGGGCGACGAGCGCATCACCTGGGCCGGCCGCTGGATGCGCGCCTTCAGCCTCGACGAGCTGCCTCAGCTCCTCAACGTGCTGAAGGGCGACATGAGCGTGGTCGGACCGCGTCCCAACGTGCCCACGGTCGTGGTCGAGCACCGGGAGCGCTTCGCGCGCATCCTCCAGGTCAAGCCGGGGCTGACCGGCCTCGTGGCGATCAACGGCCGCAACCGCCTGCGGCGCTCGCAGATGCTCGACTGGGACGAACGCTACGTCGCGACGCTCGGTCTGCGCACCGACCTCGGCATCATCCTGCGCACCATCCCGACCGTGGTGCTGCGGAGGGGCTCGACCAACGACGCGCCGCGCGAGTTCCTCGAAGACCTCGCGGCCGCCGACCGGCCCTGAGCGCAGCCGCGAGACGCCTCCGCCCGGTCGCGCCGGCCCCGCGCGTGGGGTAGGATGCGCCGATGATCGCCCGCACCCCGGCCATCCTCGGCGGCGAGGCCGCCTTCGCCGAGCGCGTCCACCTGCTGCGCCCGACCCTGGCTCCGTTCGAGCGGCTCGAGCCGACCCTGCGAGAGATCTACTCATCGGGCCTCGTCACCAAGGGACATGTGCTCGCCGAGTACGAGCAGGCGCTCGCCGAGCACCTCGGCGTGCGCCACGCGCTGGGCGTGTCGTCGTGCACCGCCGGCCTCATGCTCGTGTTCGACCGCTACCGCGGCGCCCGCATCGTGCTGCCGAGCTTCACGTTCATGGCGACCGCCATGGCGGCGGTCTGGGCCGGCCTCGAGCCGGTCTTCGCCGACATCGACCCCGAGACCTGGTGTCTGAGCCCGGCGGCGGCCGAGGCGGCGCTCACGAGCGACACGGCCCTGGTCGCGCCGGTCCACGTGTTCGGCGCCCCGGCCGACACCGACGCCTTCGACGACCTCGGGCGGCGGCGTGGCGTCGACGTCGTCTACGACGCTGCCCACGGCTTCGGCGCGCGGCGCGACGGCTTCCCGGTCGGCCGCCAGGGTCTTGCTCAGGTCTTCAGCACGTCGCCCACGAAGCTCCTGATCACCGGCGAGGGCGGGGTCGTCGCGACCGACGACGACGCGCTCGCCGAGCGCGTCGTCGTCGGTCGCGAGTACGGCAACCCCGGCAACTACGACGCGCTCTTCCCGGGCCTCAACGCGCGCCTGCCCGAGGCCAGCGCGCTGCTCGGGCTCGAGGGCCTCGGCCTGCTCGAGGCCGAGGCCGCGCGCCGCAACGAGCTCGCCGCCGTCTACCGCAGCCTGCTCGGCGACCTGCCGGGGGTCGCCTTCCAGCGGCTGCGTCCCCAGGACCGCTCGTCGTTCAAGGACTTCTCGCTGCGCGTGCGCGCCGCCCAGTTCGGCCTCACGCGCGATCAGCTCGCGGCGGCGCTCGACGCCGAGGGGATCGACACGCGCGCCTACTACGTGCCGCCGGTGCACCGCCTGACGGCCTTCGCCGCGAGCGGACCGATGTTCGGGGAGCGCCTGCCCGAGACCGCCCGGCTGTGCGACGAAGTGATCACGCTGCCGGCCTACGGCCGCCTCGAGTCGGGCCACGTCGAGCGCATCGCCGCATGTATGATTGCCGTGCACGAGCAGGCACCCCGCGTGCGGCGGACGCTCGAGGCGACCTGATGGCGGCACGGCACCGGCCGCGCGGTCGGCGCTGATCGCCCCGACGGAGGAAGCAGTGGCAGACGACACGTACGACATCGAGCTCGGCGAGTACCTGCGCGGACTGCTGCGCTGGTGGTGGGTCGTCGTGGCCCTGGCGTTGCTGGGCGTGATCCTCGGCGCCGGGCTCACTGTGGCCCAGAAGACCACCTACACCGCGACGAGCTCCCTCTATCTCGGTCAGCCCACCGACGCCACCGGCACCTCGATCAGCGCCCTCAACACCGATCCGAGAGCGGCCTCGTCGATCGGCGGCGCCGACAGCACGATCCGCGCCGTCGTGCCCAGTGTCGGCATGGGCGAGACCGCGCGCAATCTGAGAGAAGGCCTCACGATCATCGTGCCGCCCGCGACCAAGAGCGCCACGGGGCCCATCAACCTCGTCAATGTCGACGTGACCGACTCGAAGCCGGCGCGCGCCGCGGCGGCCGCCAACGCGATCGCCGAGGTCGTCGTCGCCAAGCTGGCCGTCTACGTACAGGCGAAGATCGCCGCGCTCACCGAGGAGGTGACGAGCGACACACGACGC
Organism: uncultured Actinomycetes bacterium; assembly: GCA_963767005.1. Classification (GTDB taxonomy): domain Bacteria; phylum Actinomycetota; class Thermoleophilia; order UBA2241; family UBA2241; genus Bog-752. Next base: position 328,061 of record CAVYCN010000004.1, on the reverse strand, counting down.
CTGGCGGAGCTGCAGAAGAGCAACGATCAGGCCGAGCGGGCTCTCACGTCGATCGCCACGTCGGGCGGCTCGGCGGCGGAACGGGCCATGGCGAGCGCGCCCTACCTCGCTATCACCCAGTCGACCTCGACGGAGATCCAGAGCCTGCTCGACGACAAGCGCACCGCCACGCTCGACTTGCTCGTCGCCCACGACGTCGAGACGCCGGCGATCGTCGCCCGCGCGGCCGCGCCGGCGGCGGCGCAGCCCAAGGCCCTGCATCTGCACGCCGCCGTCGGCTTTGTCGTCGGTGTGCTGGTCGGCTTGATCGCGGCGGCGGTGCTCGAGCGCCGCCGCCGCGACGCCGCCCCGGCGTAAGTCCTACTCCCAGCTCCCGTAGAGATCGGGGCGCCGGTGCGTCAGCGCCGGCAGCTGCCGTCTGACGCGCGCGACCGCGCCGAGGTCGAGGTCGGCCGCGCAGAGCCCCACGCCGTCGGGCGCGACCGCGAGGACGACCCCCCAGGGATCGACGATCATGCTGCGCCCGTGGCAGCGACGGCCCTTGGCGTACTCGCCCCACTGGCCCGCGGCGACGACGAAGCAGCCGTTCTCGACGGCGCGCGCCCGCAGCAGGACCTCCCAGTGGTCGCGGCCGGTGGCCTCGGTGAAGGCGGACGGCACGAGCAGCATCTGCGCACCGTGCGCGGCAAGCGCCCGGTACAGCTCGGGAAAGCGCAGGTCGTAGCAGATCGTGAGGCCGACCCTGACGTCGTCGACCGCCGCCGTCACGAGGTCGGCGCCGGCGGCGAGGTCGTCGGACTCGCGGTACACCTGCTCCCCGGCGACCGCGTCGAACAGGTGGATCTTGCGATACACGGCGACCGCCGCACCGTCCGGGTCGAAGAGCACGCTCGCGTTGAAGGGCAGGTCCGCCCCCTCGCGGGCCTCGTAGATCGAGCCGGCCAGCAGGTAGACGCCGAGCTCGGCGGCGAGCCCGGCGAGCGCGCTGTTGCTGGGCCCGTCGAGCGGCTCGGCGGCGGCGGCCGACTCGATCCGCCCGCCCTTGAACGCCCACGTCTCGGGCAGCACGACGAGGCGGGCGCCGGCGACCGCCGCGCGACGCACGAGGCGCGTCGCCGTGGCGACGTTGTCGGCCCTGTCGGACCGCGAGTTCATCTGCACGCAGGCGACCCTCACAAGGCCACTCCTCTCGGGTGCATACTGGACGGCGGCGAGGCTCGCAGCTCGGGCGCCGCCGTCCAGTATGCACGACCGGCAACGCCGGGCGGAAGGGCGCGCTTGACTTCCATGGTAGAATCCCCGGCACGATGACGGAGACGAACGTCACTACGACGGCCTGGCTCTGGCGCGCCTAGCGCGCCCTCTCTGACATCCCCTGCGGGCAACCCCCGCCTCGCCCCGATCAGCGCCACCGTTTCGGCATGCCCCGACCCGTGGCACTGAACCCTCACCCGAGGATCGAAACGACCGGCCCAATGCCGCTCACGGAACGTAAGGAGGTGCGTCATGCAGAAGAAGTACCTGTTGGGCGAAGAGAGGATCCCGCGGCGCTGGTACAACATCGCGCCGGACTTCCCGGAGCCGCCCGCACCGCCGCTGCACCCCGGCACCGGACAGCCGGCCGGACCCGACGACCTGGCGGCGATCTTCCCCATGGGCCTGATCGCGCAGGAAGCGTCGATGGACCAGTACATCGACATCCCCGAGGAGATCCGTGACATCTACCGGATCTGGAGACCGACGCCGTTGGTCAGGGCGAACGGCTTCGAGAAGGCCCTGGGGCTGCCCGACGACGTGCGCATCTTCTTCAAGTTCGAGGGCGTGAGCCCATCGGGCTCGCACAAGTCCAACACGGCCGTCGCGCAGGCCTACTACAACCGTGAGGCCGGCATCAAGCGGCTGGCCACCGAGACCGGCGCCGGCCAGTGGGGCAGCGCGCTGTCGATGGCCTGCCAGATCTTCGGCATCGATCTCACCGTCTACATGGTCAAGGTGAGCTACTTCCAGAAGCCCTACCGCCGCGTGCTCATGGAGCTGAACGGCGCCACCGTCTTCGCCAGTCCGACCGACCTCACCAACGCCGGTCGCAACGCCCTCGCGGCCGATCCCGACAGCCCCGGCAGCCTGGGTCTCGCCATCTCCGAGGCGGTCGAGGACGTCGTCGGTCACCCCGGCTCGAAGTACTCGCTCGGCAGCGTGCTCAACCATGTGCTGCTGCACCAGACCGTGATCGGCGAGGAGGCGCTCGAGCAGGTCGCCGACGCCGACGCCTATCCCGACGTCGTGATCGGCTGCGTCGGCGGCGGCTCGAGCTTCGCCGGCATCGCCTTCCCCTTCATGCGCGAGACCATGGCCGGCAGAGCCAAGACGCGCTTCGTCGGAGTCGAGCCCACGGCCTGCCCGTCGCTCACGAAGGGCGTGTTCACGTACGACTTCGGCGACGTTGCCAAGAGCACGCCGCTGCTCAAGATGTACACGCTGGGCCACGACTTCATGCCGGCCGGCATCCACGCCGGCGGGCTGCGCTACCACGCCATGGCGCCGCTGATCAGCCACGCCTACCACCTCGGCCTCATGGAGGCCGTCGCGCTGCCGCAGACCAAGGTCTTCGGAGCGGCCCGCGTGTTCACGCAGACCGAGGGCATCGTGCCGGCGCCCGAGTCGGCGCACGCGATCCTCGCGGCGCAGAACGAAGCGCTCGCGGCCAAGGCCGAGGGCAAGCCGAGGACCATCCTGTTCAACCTCACCGGTCACGGCCTCCTCGACCTCGGCGCCTACGAGCAGTTCCTCGCCGGCAAGCTCGAGGACTACGATCACCCCGAGGAGGCGATCAAGGTCGCGATGACGCACGTGCCGTCGGCCTGACGGTCGTCGAGCGGACGCACGAGCCGGCGGGGGGCGCGCAAGCGCCCCCCGCCGGCTTTTGGTACCATCCTCGAGGCATAGGTGTGTGCGGCGATGGCGTCCACCGCTCGTGCCGTCCGACCGTCGCGGACTCGTGGACAGGGAGGCCATGCCCGACCTGAGGATCTACCGCGTGGCCCTGCTCGTCGCCGTGGTCCTCGCCGCCGGCGCGCTCGTGGCCCTGAGACCGCCCCAGGCGATCACCGTCTCGACCCAGCCCACGGTGTTCGACCCGCAGGCGGCCGCCGGCGACCTCAGGACTCTGGCGAACGGCTTCCCCGGGCGCGTGGCCGGCTCGTCCGCCGACCGCCGGGCGGCCGGCTGGGTCGCGGGTCAACTGGCCGCGGACGGCCTCACGACGCACATCGACGCGTTCGCCGGCGAGGTCGCCGGCCGCCGCGTCGGTCTCGCGAACGTCTGGGCGACCTCCAACGGGACGGCCGCGGGGACCATCGTCGTGATCGCCCCCCGCGACTCACCGCCGCTCGCCACGCAGGGCGCCAACGACGACGCTTCGGGCACCGCCTGCCTGCTCGAGCTGGCGTCGCTGTTCGCCGGCAGCGCCCACCTCCACCCCATCGTCTTCGTCTCGACCGACGGCGACACGAACGGCGCCCTGGGCGCGCACGCGTTCCTCGCGCGCCATCGCGACCTCGGGATCCTCGCCGTCGTGGCGCTGCGCCGCATGGCGGGCCGCGACGTCCACAGCATCACGCTCAACGGCTGGAGCGCCCAGCCCAGGCTCGCCCCGCCCTGGCTGTGGGGGCTCGCTCAAGCCTCCGGGCGGCTCGGCGCCGGTCTGCGCACGCCGCTGCCGCCGGTGACCACCCAGATCGTACGGCTCGCGGTGCCGAGCGGCGGCGGCAGCCAGGCCCCGTTCGTCGCCGCGGGCTTGCCGGCCATCGAGATATCGGCGCCGGGAGCGACGGTGCCCGCCGTCGCCGACACGCTCGACACCGTCTCTACCGACACGCTGCTGCGCAGCGGGCGCACGGCCGAGCTGCTGATCGCCAGCCTCGACGTCGCGCCGGTGCCGCTGGCCGGCAGCGGCCACACCGTCTTCTTCTCCCGGTTCCGCCAGCTATCGGGCGGCTTCGTGGTCTGGATCCTGATCGTCCTCACGATGCCGCTGGCCGTCGTGTCGGTCGTGCTGGCGACCCACGCGGTGCACCGCCGCCTGCCGCTGCGCCACGCCGTGGTGCGCCTGGCGCTGCGCGTGGCGCCCTGGCTGCTCACGCTCGCGCTCGTGTACCTCGCCGGCCTGCTCGACCTGCTCCCGGGCGGCTTCGGCGCCGCGGTGTCACCCGACGCGCTCGTGAGCCACGCGCCGCGTTACCTGCGCGTGGTCCTCATCCTGCTGTTCCTGGCCGTCACGTACCACTACGCCATGGCGATCGAGCACCGCCTCGCGCGGCACTTCCCCGTCGACACCGAGGCGGTCGTGACGGTCGCCCATCTTGCCCTGCTTCTGGTGGCCCTCGTCATGCTGACCATCAACCCCTTCTCGCTCGCCCTCGTCCTGCCGGCCGCGCTGCTCTGGCCCATCGCTCGTCGCGGTCCGTGGCTGCGCTCGGCCCTGCCGGTGTGGGCCGGCCTCGCGGTGATCGGGGCGTCGCTCGTCTACCTGGGCGACCGGCTCCACCTGGGCTGGGACGTCTGGTGGTACTTCTTCCTGCTCCTCGAGACGCGCACGATCCCGGTCGCGGCGGTCGTCCTCGCCGTCGTCTTCGTGGCGTCGGCCACCCTGCTCAGCCACGAGCTCCACGTGCCGCGGGCGGCCGAGCACGGAGCGGCCGATCGCGCGCGACGGCCGCAGCGGGCCAGGCACGCCGCGGCCGGGTGGCGTCTCCGTGAGCGTCCGCGAGCGACGGAGGAGCCGCCGCACTGAGTCCAGAGACGCGGACGGGCCGGCCGCCTGTCGGCGGCCGGCCCGTCCGCGTTCGTGCGTCTACTCGTCGTCCTGCGACAGCGACTCGTCGAGCGTCTCGGCGATGTCGTGGTCGACCGGGACGTCGACCGCGCGCGGCACCGGCTTCTCGCCGGAGTCGCGGGCAAGCAGGGCGGCTTCGCCACTCATCATCGCGTCGAAGGCCTTGGCCTTGAGCCGGGCGCGGGTCTCCTCGATGCGCCGCCGCATCTCGGCCTGATCGATCGACGCCGGGGCGGGTTCCTCGGCCGGCGCGGCGGCGTCGGCTGCGGGAGCCTCGGCGGCCGGGGCGTCGGCGACCGGAGCGGCCGCGAACTCGTCGGTCTCGGCCGGCCCCTCGAGCGCCGCGGCGGGCTCGGCCGGCGTGGCCGTCTCCGCGACGACCGGCTCGGGCGCGGCCTCGACGACCGGTGGCGCGACCTCGAGCGGTGCGGCAGGCGCCTCGGACTCGACCGGCCTCTCGAGCGACTCGGTTGCCACGGCCTCGGGGGCGAACGGCTCGGCCGCGGAGGCCTCTGCAGGAGCGGCTTCGACCGGTGCGGCTTCGAGCGGTGCGGCCTCGGGCTCGACCGGCGCGGTCTCGGGCGCCTCCTGCGGCGGCGCGGCCGTCACGGCGGGCTCGGCGATCTGCGACTCGAAGGTAGCCGGCACCGGATCGGCGGTCCAGATGTCGTGCGGCGTCTCGGCTGCCACCACGGGCGCCGGAGGTGCGGGGAACGCGGTGGCTTCGGGAGCCGGCGGGACCTCGGGGGGCGCCGGCGCGGCCAGTGGCGCCTCGTAGCCGACGGGCTCCGCCGCCTCGGCGGGTCCGGCCGCGACCGGCTCTTCGCCGGGCGCCGCGAACGGCGTGTCCGCGACTTCAGCGGCCGGTGCTTCGACCGGTGCCTCGACGGCCGTGGGCTCCACGGGCGTCTCGGCGACCGGGGGCTCAGCCTCGATCGGCTCGATCTCGGTCTCGGTGGGGGCGGGCTCCGCGGCGGTCTCCTCGGCAACGCCGAGGGGGGCGCCTGAGTCGAGCTCGTCGGTGCCGAGCGCCGACACGCCGGCTGCGCCGCCGAGCTCGGCTTCGAGCGTCGCATGACCGCCCTCGGCGTCTGGGTCGGGCTCGGCTCGTGCGACGAGCTCGGTCTCGGCCGCGGGCGCCACGGGCTCTGCGGACGCCGGGTACCCCGCCCACGTGGTCTCCTCGGGAGCGGGCTCTTGCTCGGCGGCGGGTTCTTGCTCGGCGGCGGGTTCTTGCTCGGCGGCGGGCTCGGCGATGGGCTCCGGCTCGGGGACGCCCTGGAACGGCCGCTGAATCTCCGACAGCAGCGCGGCCTTGGTCTCCTCGATGCGGGCCCGCAGGTCGTCGCTCGACACAGCGGGCTCGGCGATGGGCTCTGCCTCGGCGACCGGTTCGGGTTCGGGCTCGGCGACCGGTTCGGGCTCTGCCTCGGCGAGGGGCTCAGGTTCGGGCTCGGCGACCGGCTCGGGAACGACCTCGGCGACCGGTTCGGGTTCGGGCTCGGCGACCGGCTCGGGCTCTGCCTCGGCGAGGGGCTCAGGTTCGGGCTCGGCGACCGGCTCGGGAACGACCTCGGCGACCGGTTCGGGTTCGGGCTCGGCGACCGGTTCGGGCTCTGCCTCGGCGAGGGGCTCAGGTTCGGGCTCGGCGACCGGCTCGGGAACGACCTCGGCGACCGGTTCGGGTTCGGGCTCGGCGACCGGTTCGGGCTCTGCCTCGGCGAGGGGCTCAGGTTCGGGCTCGGCGACCGGCTCGGGAACGACCTCGGCGACCGGTTCGGGTTCGGGCTCGGCGAGGGGCTCAGGTTCGGGCTCGGCGACCGGTTCAGCCACGGGTACCGACCAGGTCGGGGCGGGCGGCTCGGCCACGGCTGTCGCGCCGCCCGCGTAGGGCTCGGCGACGTCGTGTGGTCGTGCGAGCTCGGCGAGGCGGGTCGGCATGAGGCTGCGGACCTGCGGCCCGGAGAGCATCTCGCGCATCTCGTGCCCCGTCTTGGGCGTCACGAGCAGCGCGGCGCCCGCGCCAACGGCCATACCGAAGAGGAATTTGAAGAGCCGTCCCATTGAAGCCTCCTTGAGCCCCCGAGCGTGTCGCCGCCCGCGCACGCGGAGCGGACCGGCGCAAGTGTTCTTCGACAGAACAGAAAGGTTCCTTTAACAGTGTACAACTCTGTATACACCCCCGACAGAGAACGCCGCGGAGCATCGTCGGGAGGGACATCGGGCAGCCGACGCCGGACAGGCCGCGCGGCGACGGCGGCTCGCCGCCGTCGCCGTGAAGGGAGAGGATGCGGCGCAGCGGGCCTGCGGAAGGGCTCAGGCGCTCGCCGACGGCTGCCCTAGGCCAGCCGCTGCACCGAGACGGACCCGTTGCCGCCCGGCATGACCAGGGCGGTCCACTGTGCCCCGTAGCGCTGGCTCGCGTGCGCGACGATCTCGCGCAGCGCCGCGGCCGCCGCGCGGTCGGTGAGGATCGCGATCGGCACGAGAGGGCGATTGTCGAGCTGCACCCGCAGGCCATCCTGCGCCTGGCGGATGAGGATCGGCTCGCGCGAGAGGTGGGCCAGGCTGTCGGCGCTCGTCTGAGACAGGGTGAAGACGAGCGGCGGCTGGGCGGCGAGCGCCGCCGGCGACGGGGCCTCGAACGAGCGCTTGAGCCGCGACGCGTACCAGTACAGCGCCGAGATCAGGACGATCAGCACGATCGTCACGATCATGATGATCGCCAACGCCCAGCTCATCGAGACCTCCCTTGCCCCGTTTCAGGCGTGACGCCTCGTCGCACGCCGGCCCCACGACGCCCCTCTTGCGGGGGCGTCTCTGCTCGCCGGCCCCCGCCCTCACGGACGGCCGCCCCTCAGGTGGGCTCGTCCGGCGCGCGCACGTCATCGTTTTCGGCTGTCGCGGGCCGCTTCTCAAGCCCCGCGCGCCTGATCTCGTCGAGCCGGCGCGCGCGCTCGAGCTCGAGGCCGCGCTGCGCCGTGAAGTAGGTGGCGCCGCGCAGCGCGTCGGGCAGGTACTGCTGCTCGACCCAGCCGCCGAACGCGTGCGGATAGAGGTAACCCTCGCCGTGACCCAGCTTGCGCGCGCCGCGGTAGTTGGCGTCGCGCAGATGCGGCGGCGGCGGCTCGTTGCCGCGCCGTTCGACGTCGGCCATGGCGGCGTCGATCGCCTTGTAGGCCGCGTTGCTCTTAGGGGCGAGCGCCATGTAGAGCGCCGCCTGACTCAGGTTGAGGCGACACTCGGGCAGACCGACGAACTCGACGGCGCGCGCCGCGGCGACGGCCACCTCGAGGGCGCGCGGGTCGGCGTTGCCCACGTCCTCCGACGCGAAGATGATGATGCGGCGGGCGATGAACTTGGGGTCCTCGCCGCCCGCCAGCATGGCGGCCAGGTAGTACTCGACGGCGTCGGGGTCGCTGCCCCGCATCGACTTGATGAAGGCCGAGATGGTGTCGTAGTGGGCGTCGTCGCGATCGTAGGAGAGCGGCTTCTTCTGGGCGGCGTCTTTCAGGTCGTCGACCGTGATCTCGCCGGCCGCTCCGGCCCGCAGGCCGCGCGACCGCACGGCCGTCTCAAGAGCGTTCAGCGCGACCCGGGCGTCGCCGTGGGCGACCTCGACCAGGAACGGCAGGGCGCCGTCGGCCAGTGTCAGCCCGAGCTCGCCCAGGCCGCGCTCGCGGTCGTCGAGGGCGCGGCACACGAGCTCCTCGACGTCGTCGCCGCCGAGCGGCGCGAAGCGGTAGAGCTGGCAGCGCGACAGCAACGCCGAGTTGACCTCGAAGTAGGGGTTCTCGGTGGTCGCACCGATCAGGTAGACCAGCGCGTCTTCGATCGCCGGCAGCAGGGCGTCCTGCTGGGCCTTGTTGAAGCGGTGGATCTCGTCGATGAACAGCACCGTGCGCCGCGCGGCAAGGCCGCGCGCCTCGCGCGCGGCCTTGATCGCGGCGCGCACGTCGGCGGTGCCGGCGTTCACGGCCGACAGTTGCTCGAGCCGCGCGCCCGTCTCCGCGGCGATCGCCCGCGCCAGGGTCGTCTTGCCCGACCCCGGGGGGCCCCAGAAGATCATCGAGAAGAGCTCGCCACGCTCGATGGCGGCACGCAGGATCGTGCCGGGCCCGACGATCTCGCGCTGCCCCACGAAGCCGGCCAGCGACCGCGGCCGCATGCGGGCCGCGAGCGGCGCCTGCGCGGTGATCTGCTCGTCCGATGGCTCGAACAGGCTGTCCATGGCCCGTAGTCTACCCTCGCGCGCCCCCGGGACGGCTCGCCCGAGGCTGGACCGGGCTGCTAAGATGAGGGTCGATGCTCAAGGTGCTGGTCCTGAACACCACATACGAGCCGCTCAACGTGTGCTCGTTGCGTCGCGCCCTCGTGCTGATGCTCAAAGACAAGGCCGAGGTCATCGAGGACTCCCCCACCACGGTCCGTTCCGAACGCGCCTCGTTCACCGTCCCGCACGTCATCAGGCTACGCTCGTACGTGTCGGTGCCGCGCGCCGCGTGCCGGCGCATCTCGCGGCGCGCCGTCTTCGCCCGCGACCAGTTCCGCTGCCAGTACTGCGGCGCCCAGAAGCGGCTCACCGTCGACCACGTCGTGCCGCGGTCCAAGGGCGGGGGCGACGGCTGGGACAACGTCGTCACCTCGTGCGCGCCCTGCAACCTGCGCAAAGGCGACCGGCTGCTGCCCGCCGACGGGCTGACCCTGGCGCGCAAGCCGCGGCCGCCGGAGCCATTCAGCTTCATCTTCACCGAGGTCGAGCACATCCACGACTCGTGGCGGCCGTACCTCGCCTGGGCGCGTCCCGCCTGACCGACTCGCAGACTCCGCGCGACCGCGGCCACAGAGACGACGGGGCGCGGCGCGCTCGGCGCGACGCTCGCCGCCTCAGCCTGGCGCTACATCGTCTCCTCGATCTGCTTGCCGCGACCGCGCAGCGTCGCGACGAGGGCGACCACGACGATCACGACGACGATCGCCACGATCAGTCCGATCAGCCAGGTCTTCGAGCTCGAGCCGCCGGAGGTCCCGGGCACCGGGTGCACCGTCAGGTAGCTCGCCATGACGGGCGATGTGAAGAAGACGCCGCCACCCTTGCCCGGCGTGAACTGCCAGCCCTCCCAGTCCTTGAAGTTGTAGGCCTCGACGTTCTCGGGGTAGACGGTCGGGATGTAGGGCGACTGCTGGTAGATGATCTGCTCCATCTTGTACACGAGCGCCAGCCGTTGCGTGGGGTCGATCGTGGTCTGCTGCTGCAGGAAGAGCTTGTCGTACTGCGCGTCTGACCAGGCGCAGTCGCTCCAGCTGTTGATCTGCGACGAGGTGAAAATGCTGAGGATGAAGTTCGGGTCGGGATCGCCGCCCCAGCCCCAGAGGAACATGTCGTAGTTGGGCTTGAACGTGTTCCCGTCCATGTTGTAGAGACCGTCGTCGATCGCGCCCTCGTCCATGACCGAAAGCTTGATCTTGAGGCCGAGCTGCCCGAACCAGCCGGCCATCAGCTTGCCGGCCGACTGCTGCGCCTCGGAGTTGCTGCGGGTCCACAGGCGCAGCACGATCGGCTTGCCCTGCTTGTTCAGGCGCACGCCGTTCTTCAGCGGGTAGCCCGCCGCGGTGAGCATCTGGCTCGCCTTGGCGAGATCGAACGTGTAGGCCTCGCTCGCCGCCGGCTCCCAGTGCCAGTCGGGGTCCGTCCACAGGTGCGAGACGAGCACGGACGTGGCCGGCTGGGCGAGGCCGCCGTAGGCGATCTGCACGAGCTTGTTGTGGTCGATCGCCCACTGCAGGGCCTGGCGGAAGTGCCAGTCCTTGAGCACCGGGTTGCCGAGCGACGGACCCGTGTAACAGTTGAAGCCGAGCTCGTCGAGCTCGGGGTCGATGCAGGCGATCGGCTTGTAGGTCGGGTCGTTCTTGAGCTGGCCGAACTGCGCCTCGAGCAGGCCCCAGCAGCCTTGCAGCGATCCCGCCTTCATCTCCTGCACCATCGTGTCGGCGTTCTGGTAGTAGACGAAGTCGACCTCGTCGATCTTGGGCGCGCCGCCCCAGTAGCTCTTGTTGGCCGTCATGACCGCGTACTGGTCCTTCTTGTACTGCGTGAGCTGGAAGGGGCCGCTGCCCACCACGGGCGGGTTGTTCGGGTAGGTCGCCCCGGCGGCCTTGCCGGAGATCTGGCCCCAGATGTGCTCGGGCACGATGTAGACCCACATGTTGAGCATGTTCGCCTTGGGCTTCGTGCAGGTGAACACCACTGTGTTGTCGTTGGGCGCGACGACGCTCTTGATGAAGTTGACGTACATCGTGTAGTTGCTGAGCTGATTCTTGATGACGTAGTTGTAGGTGAAGGCGACGTCGTGCGCGGTGAGCGGCACGCCGTCCTGCCATTTGACGCCGGAGCGGATGTGGAACGTCCACACCCGACCGCCGTCGGACACCGTCCAGTGGTCGGCCAGGCCGGTGGCGCCGGCGCCCTGCGGATGGCCGTAGTCGCCGACGCTGAAGCCGACCATGAGGTCGTAGTTGAGCGACCAGATCTCGTAGCACGACGACATCTGCCCGACGAACGGGTTGACGTTGTCGGGGATGTTGGTCATGCCCAGACGGAGCACGACCTTGCCCGCCGGCGACGGGCTCGCGTTCGTGGCGAGAGCCACGGTGAGGCCCCAGACCAGACCGACCGCGAGCAGGGCGACCACCGCCGCGCCCAGCAGACGGCTGCGCGACCGGCTGCGCCGTGGAGTTTGCATCGACGTCCCCCCTTGTGCGTGAGACGCGCGCCTGACGCGGCGTCCTCCCCGGCACATTCAACCTTCTCGCCGACGCCACTTCAAGCCACTCGCGGCCGGCGGCGGCGGAGTGCATCGACGGCCCTGATATACTCCTCGCCGTGAACATCGACGCACAGCGGCAGCCCCGCCTGCAGGTGAACGACGCCGATCCCATGCCGATCGACTCGGCCGAGGTCGCGCGCGACGTCGAGCACTCCACGCTCACCAACGTGCTGCGCGACGGCCGGCCGGTCACGTTCACGCCGGGCGACCGCGTCACCCTCTGGGTCGGTCCGCTCGACAAGACGAGCGTCGTCTTCATGGGCAAGGCGGTCGACGAGCACGACGTCCTCGATCTCATCTCGACCGAGACCGACGACGAGCTCGACGACTATGAGTCCATCTAGCGCCGCCAGCCGCGGCGCGCTCGCGTCGTGAAGGGGCTCATCTTGTGCGGCGGCGCCGGCACCCGGCTGCGGCCGATCACCCACACCTCGGCCAAGCAGCTCGTACCGGTGGCCAACAAGCCGATCCTCTTCTACGGCCTCGAGGCAGTGCGCCAGGCCGGCATCGACGAGGTCGGCATCGTCGTCGGCGACACGCAGGCCGAGGTCGAAGCCGCGGTCGGCGACGGCTCCCGCTTCGGCCTGCAGGTCACCTACCTGCGCCAGGAGGCTCCGCTCGGCCTCGCCCACGCCGTCCTGATCGCCGAGGACTACCTCGCCGGCGAGCCCTTCGTCATGTACCTGGGCGACAACCTGCTCAAGGACGGCATCGTGCCGTTCGTCGAGCGCTTCGACGCCGACGCACCCGACGCCATGATCCTGCTCCAGCACGTCCCCGACCCGCAGGCCTACGGGGTGGCCGAGATCACGGGCGGGGCGGTCGTGCGCCTGGTCGAAAAGCCGGCCGAGCCCAGGAGCGACCTCGCCCTGGTCGGCGTCTACCTGTTCACGCCGGCGGTCTTCGCCAGCGTCAAGGCCATCCGCCCGTCGGCTCGCGGCGAGCTCGAGATCACCGACGCGATCCAGCACATGGTCGACCGCGGCCTGCGCGTGGAGCCCCAGATCGTGACCGGCTGGTGGAAGGACACCGGCAAGCTCGAGGACATGCTCGAGGCCAACCGTCTCATCCTGGGCGGCCTCGAGCGCGACGTGCAAGGCGAGACGATCGACTGTCTGATCGAGGGGCCGGTGGCGATCGAGGCCGGCAGCCACCTGCTGCGCTGCACCGTGCGCGGCCCGGTCACAATCGGCACGGGCTGCATGCTCTCCGACGCCTTCATCGGCCCCTACACGGCGATCTACCACGGCGTCACGATCGACCACGCCGAGGTCGAGCACTCCATCATCCTGGCAGGCAGCCAGATCCGCGGCCTAAAGGCGCGGCTGTGCGACAGCCTGATCGGCAACGACGTGACCATCTGCCACTCGGACGGCCGCCCGCTCGCCTACCGCTTCATGGTCGGCGACTCGAGCCGCATCGGCGTGGTCTGAGCAACGGCGCAAGCGGCCGGCGAGAAGCGGCCGCGAGGGGGCCCTGATGATCGACGGCGTCATGCACAAGAAGCTGCGGGTGATCCCCGACGAGCGCGGCCGGCTCATGGAGTGCCTGCGCTGCGACGACGACCTGTTCCTCAAGTTCGGCCAGCTCTACATGACGACGACGCTGCCCGGCGTGGTGAAGGGCTGGCACCTGCACCACCTCCAGTACGACAACATCGTGTGTGTGAAGGGCATGATCAAGCTCGTGCTGTACGACGGCCGCGAGGGCTCCGCCACGAAGGGCGAGATCGACGAGCTCTTCATCGGCGAGCACAACCCGCTGCTCGTGCGCGTGCCGCCCGAGGTCCAGCACGGCTGGAAGTGCGTGAGCCCCGACGAGGCCTACATCGTGAACGCGCCCACCGAGCTGTACCGCTACGACGACCCCGACCAGGACGAGCTGCCGGCCGACACCGACCTCATCCCTTATGACTGGGACATCCGGCCGCGCTAGGCGCGGCCGCGGGCGGCGCGCGGCGCCTCGCCCGGCGGCGGCGCCCGACGGCACATGAGCGGCCTGCGGCGCTACCTGGTGACGGGCGGCGGCGGGCAGCTCGCGAGCGCGCTCGTCGACGTGCTCGACGGCGAGGTCTTCGTGGCCCGCGAAGAGGCCCTCGACCTGCGCGACGGGCCGGCGGTCGCGGCCGCCGTGCGCGCCTTTGCCCCCGACGTCGTGCTCCACACCGCGGCCTATACCGACGTCGACGGCGCCGAGCGCGACGAGGCGACCGCCCTGGCCGTGAACGCGGGGGGGACGCGCCATCTGGCCGCCGCCCTGCGCGGCACGCACACGCAGCTCGTCTCGTTCTCGACCGACTACGTCTTCGACGGCGTCAAGGGCGCACCGTACGTCGAGCACGACGAGCCCCACCCACTGAACGCCTACGGCCGCACCAAGCTCGCCCAGGAGCACGAGACCCTGTCCTGGGTGCACGGCACGGTTGTACGCACCGCCTGGCTGTTCTCGGCGATCGGCCGCAACTTCGTGACGACGATCCTGGCGCTCGCCCGCGAGCGGGTGGCGACCGGCTCACGCGAGCCGCTGCGCGTCGTCGACGACCAGGTCGGCTCGCCGACCTACGCGGGCCACCTCGCCGCCACCGTCGCGGCGGCGCTCGACGCCGGCCTGCCGCCCGGCATCTACCACATGGCCGGCGGCGGGGTCTGCAGCTGGTGCGAGCTCGCTCGCGAGATCGTCGCCCTCGCCGGGCTGCGGGTGTCGGTCGAGCCGATCACCACTGCGCAGTCCGGCCGGCCGGCGCCGCGGCCGGCCTTCAGCGCGCTCGCCAGCGAGCGCGGCCTGCCGCAGCCGCCCTGCTGGGAGGACGGCGTCGCGGCCGTCATGGACGAGTTGCTCGAGGCACCCTGAGACGGGGCAAGGGAGGTCGCGCATGAGGATCGTGGTCACCGGCGGAGCCGGCTTCATCGGCGCGAACTTCGTGCGCCACCTGCTGGCGGCGCACCCGGCCGACGAGGTCGTCGTCTTCGACAAGCTCACCTACGCCGGCAACCTCGACAACCTGCGCGACCTCGAGGCCGACCCCCGCTACGCCTTCGTCCAGGGCGACATCTGCGACGCCGGGGCGGTGGCCGGTGTCCTGGTCGGGGCCGACGCCGTGGTCAACTTCGCGGCCGAGACGCACGTCGACCGCTCCATCACGGGGCCCGAGGACTTCATCCGCACCGACGTGCTCGGCACCCACGTGCTGCTCGAGGCGGTGCGCGCCTGTGGCACGGCGCGCTACCTGCAGGTCTCGACCGACGAGGTCTACGGCGACATCGCCACGGGCTCATCGCGCGAGACCGACCCGCTGCGACCCTCGAGCCCCTACTCGGCCAGCAAGGCCGCCGCCGACCTCATGGTGCTCGCCTACCGGCGCACCTTCGGCTCCCCGGTGCTGATCACGCGCAGCTCGAACAACTACGGTCCCTACCAGTACCCCGAGAAGATCGTACCGCTCTTTGTCACCAACCTGCTCGACTCACGTCCGGTGCCCGTCTACGGCGACGGGGCAAATGTGCGCGACTGGATCTACGTCTCAGACAACTGTCGCGCCCTCGACCTCGTGCTGCGGCAGGGCACCGACGGCGAGATCTACAACGTCGGCGGCGGATGCGAGGTCGCCAACATCGATCTCACGCGAGCCCTCCTCGCCGCCACCGGCCGGGGCGACGAGATGATCCGCTGGGTCTCAGACCGCGCCGGTCACGACCGCCGCTACTCGGTCGACTGCGCCAAGCTGCGCGCCCTGGGCTGGGCGCCCCAGGTCTCCTACGAGGACGGCCTGGCCCGCACGGTCGCCTGGTATCGCGAGCACCGCGCCTGGTGGGAGAAGATCAAGTCGGGCGAGTGGCAGCGCTACTACGCGCGGCAGTACGGGGCGCTCGCGGCGCCCGATCCGGGGGGCACGGGCACGACAGCGTGAGGCGCCCGACGCGCCCGGTCACGACGGCGCGCGGCGCCGTCGCGCATCTCCTACGACGAGGGCGAAGGCGAGGGCGACGGTGACGGCGGGGGGGTGATCTCGCTCTTCTTGAGCACGCGGCGCCCCCAGGCGAAGGCCGTCTTCCAGTAGGAGTCCGCCGTGAGCGACGAGATGCTGACGCCGTCGAGCGAGCCCGTCGACTGGATGAACCAGCCGTCGCCCAGGTAGAGCGCGGCATGGTAGATCGACGTGACGGTCGACTTGGAACCCTTCGGGCCGAAGAAGATGAGGTCGCCCGGCTTGAGCTTGGCGTAGGTGATCCGTGGCTTGGCGCCGCCGGCCATGCCGGCGGCGGTGCGTTCGCTTATCGTGTAGCCGAAGTGGATCTTCATGACCCACCAGTCGAAGCCCGAGCAGTCGAAGCCGCCGTGGGCCTGCTTGCCGTAGGGCGAGTCCTTCGTCGGGTATTCGCCGCCCCAGACGTACGGATACCCGATGTACCTGAGCGCGAAGGCCACGACCTGCTTCTCGCGGTCGGTCAGCGCCGGCAGCGTGACCTTGTCGTACTCGGCGAGGCCGGCGATGGCCCACGACGACAGGTGACGCGCGTGGTACAGCACGTAGGCCGCCTCGGCGCGGGTCATCGGGTCGGTCGGGGACTCCTCGAGCGCGTCGCTCGTCGACAGGTGATTGAAGCGCAGGCCCAGGTACCGCGCGGCGACCTCGGTCGGCAGGTAGCGCGGGGCGCCGGTCTTCCAGCCGGGGTTCGGCTGCCACTTGCTCGGGTTGAGCGCGGTGAGCATGCTCCAGTCCGCGCCCGGATCGAGCGCCCTCAGCAGCCGCACCACGGCCCCGTCGGCCTGCCACGAGAGCATCGCCTGCGTGGGGTGGAAGCCGTCCTTGAACTGCGACATAAGGCCCAGGTGCAGCGCGATCTCGACGCTCGCGTAGTACGGGTCGGAGCTCGTCATGTCGGCGATCGGGACCGCCGTCACCTGCTCGTTCTCGAGGCCGGCGACCGTGACGAGGGCGCGCGCGAACTGCTCGCGCGTGACCGCCCGGCCGGGCCTGAAGAGGCCGCCGCCCACGTCGTCCAGCGCGCGCGCCGTAGCCGGCCCCTGGTTCGTGACCCAGGTGATGTCGCCGCGGTCCCAGAACGTCTTGGGCACGTCCTTGTAGGTCTTGGCGAGGGCCGGGCTGGCCGCGACGAGCAGGCCGGCGACGGCGCAGGTCAGCGTCGCGAGAGCGCCGAGCGCGCGCCGGTGACGGCGGCGGGGGGAGGGGGTTCGTGTCGGCCTGCGCTCCATGCCCTCCTTGTGTCGGCCGAACACCGGGGGCCTTGAGCCCGCCCCGGGTGTCGCGGCCTGCGGGCCCACTCGTGACGGCGCCGCTGTTGTCCGTCTTGTCAACACAAAACGGCGGCGGCGGGATCGGGGCACCTTGCCACATGCGGACGCAGCGGCCGTTGCCGCGGCAGTCGACACCTGCGCTAGGCTCGCAGGTCCCGGAACGTCATCAGAGAGGAAGCTACTGCCGACAGCCGAAACTGAGAAGCGACGAGCGATCGGCCGCACCGTTTGCCGTAGGCGACGGTCGGTCGTAGCATCAGGAGGCCCGCTCCATGGCGACATCGATGAAAGCGCCTCTTCCCACATCTCTCCGCCCCGCCGGCCGCCGCCCGCTGGCGATGGTCCTCGGCGCGCTCTGCGCGCTTGCCGCCGGCCTCACCTTCTGCGCGCCGGCCTTCGGCACCACGACGACGACCATGACGATCGAGGGGCGCGGCTGGGGTCACGGCATCGGCCTGTCCCAGTACGGCGCCTACGGCTACGCGCTGCACGGCTGGTCGTACGGCAACATCATCAGGCACTACTACACCGGGGTGACTCTCGGCAAGGTCGCCAACGTGCCGATCCGCGTCCTGCTGCGCGACGACGCCGCGTCGGCCGTCGTGACCGACGCCACCAAGTTCAAGGCGAGCTGGGGGTCGACGACGATCACGCTGGGCGCCGGCGTCACGGCGACCGTGACCTGGACCGGCAGCGCCTACCGTCTGAAGGCCGGCACGAAGACCTGGACGGCGGGGGGCCCGATCACCTTCAAGCCGGGCTCGTCGCGCCTCAGGCTGCTCACCGCCAACGACAACGGCTACGTGGGCCACTACCGCGGCACGCTGCGCGTCGTGCGCACCACCTCCGGCCTCGCCATCGTCAACAAGCTGCCGCTCGAGTCGTACCTGCGTGGCGTGGTGCCGCGCGAGTCGCCGGCGTCGTGGCCGCTCGCGGCGCTCGAGGCCCAGGCAGTGGCGGCCCGCTCCTACGCCTTCCGCTCGACCGGCGGCTCGGGCCTGTACGACGTGTACTGCACGACGGCAAGCCAGGTGTACGGCGGCGCCGACGGCGAGGCGGCGAGCTCGACCAAAGCCGTGACCGCCACCGCCGGCATCGTCCCCAAGTACAAGGGCACGCCGATCATGGCCTTCTTCTTCTCGACCTCGGGCGGACACACCGAGAGCATCTCGAACGTCTGGACCAGCGTGTCGCAGTCGTCGTATCCCT
This sequence comes from uncultured Actinomycetes bacterium, assembly GCA_963767005.1. Lineage (GTDB taxonomy): Bacteria > Actinomycetota > Thermoleophilia > UBA2241 > UBA2241 > Bog-752. The sequence goes on along the minus strand of CAVYCN010000004.1, from coordinate 309,935 downwards.
ACCTCGTCGGCGTGCCCGACCCCTACGACTCCACCTCGCCCTACGACAAGTGGCCGGACAACCCGATCAAGCGCACGCCGGCCTCGATCGCGGCGGCGCTGGGCTTCACCAAGGGTCCGCTGCGCGCCGTCTACGTCGTCAAGCGCGGCACCTCGCCGCGCATCGTCAAGGCGCTCCTGATCGGCGACGGCGGCTGGCAGCTCACCGACGGCGCCACCATACGTGCCGACCTCGGTCTGCGCGACACATGGGCCTACTTCACGTCGCTCGCCATCACGCCGCCGAGCGGGGTCGTCACCTACGGCACGAAGGTCACCCTGGGCGGACGGCTGTACCCGGCGCTCGCCACCGGCAAGACCGCCACGCTGCACCAGCAGCCGGCAGGGGGCTCGTGGAAGACCAGCTCGCTCAAAGGCAAGGTGGCGACGGCCACGGTCGACGGCTATGTGGTCAAGGACAGCACCTTCTCGGTCAAGCTCGCGCCGGCCTGCACCACGCGCTACTACTTCTCGGCCGCCACGCCCATGGCCCACACCGTGACGTCGGCGATCGTCACGATCCGCGTCAAGCCGGCAGTGACGATCGCCCCCACGAGCACGACCGTCGCCACAGGCGCCCCGGTCACGTTCACGGGGACGGTGCTGCCCGTGGCCGCGGCCGGCACCGTCTGGCTGCAGACCAAGGCGGAGGGCGCCACGAGCTGGACGAACGCGGTCGCGGTCACCGTCGGCAGCGACGGCTCCTACAGCGTGGGCTGGACGGCCGTGGCCGGCACCACCTCGCTGCGCATCTCGGTGCCCGCCTCGAGCAAGTACGCGGCCGGCGCAAGTTCGCCCGCGACCGTCACCGCGAGCTAGCGGCAGCTTCGTCAGCCCAGCCGGGAGCTCGGCGGCGTCGTCGTGCCGTTGAAGCCCATCGCCTCGGCCACGGCGCGCTTGACCGAGTGACGCGGGATCTCGCCTTCGACCATGTAGATGACGTCTTCGGCGATGCTCGTCGCGTGGTCGGCCACGCGCTCGATGAAGCGTGAGATCTGCAGAAGCTGCATGACCGGCTCGAACCACTCGGGGTGCTCGCGCACGACCTCGTGCAGCCGGGCGGTCATCTCGCGGTCGAGGTCGTCGACCTCGTCGTCGGCCAACAGGACGGCGCGCGCCAGGCCCGCGTCGGAGCGCACCAGCGCGTCGAGGGCGCTTGCCACCATGCGCTGCGCCTTGCCCGCCATGCCGGTCATGTCGAAGGCCATGACCGGCTGATCGAGGCCGGCCAGCTCCCGGGCGCGCTCGGCGATGTTCACGGCGAGGTCGCCGACGCGCTCGAGCGTGGTGTTGATCTTGATGGTGGTGACGATGAAACGCAGGTCGCCGGCCACCGGCTGGTAGAGGGCCAGCGCCTTGAGGCAGTCCTCCTCGACGTCGACCTCCATGACGTCGATCGGGAAGTCGCGCTCGATGGCCTCGGTGGCGAGGGCCTCGTCGCGGCGCTCGGTGGCCTCGAAGGCGCGCCGCAGATTGTCCTCGACGAGGGCGCTCAGGGTGAGGATGCTCTTCTTCAGGTTGCCGATCTCGCGCTGTAGCTGTGTCGCCATGGACTCCCCTGGATCAGCCGAAGCGGCCGGTGATGTATTCCTCTGTCTGCTTCTGAAGTGGGTTCTCGAAGATCTGCGTCGTGGCGCCGAACTCGATGATGCGGCCCTCGAAGAAGAAGGCCGTGTAGTCGGACACGCGGGCGGCCTGCTGCATGTTGTGGGTGACCAGAGCGATCGTGTACGACGACTTGAGCTCCTGGACGAGCTCCTCGATCTTGCCCGTGGCGACCGGGTCGATCGCCGAACAGGGCTCGTCCATGAGGATGAGCTCGGGCTCGGCGGCGATCGCGCGCGCGATGCAGAGGCGCTGCTGCTGACCACCGGACAGGGCGAGGCCGGGCTCGTTCAACTTGTGCTTGACCTCGTCCCACAGGGCGCCGCGCTTGAGGGCGTCCTCGACGCGCTCGGCGAGCTCCGACCGCGACAGCTTGAAGTGCATGCGCAGACCGTAAGCGACGTTGTCGAACACGGTCATGGGGAACGGGCTCGGCTTCTGGAAGATCATGCCCACGCGCCGACGCAGGCCGAGCAGGTCGGTGCCCGACGCCAGGATGTTCTCACCGTCGAGCACGATCTCGCCCGAGGCCTTCTGGTCCCGGTAGAGCTCGTAGATGCGGTTGTAGCAGCGCAGGTGAGTCGACTTGCCGCAGCCGGACGGGCCGATGATCGCGGTGACGCGGTGCTCCTTGACGTCGAGGTCGTTACCGAAGAGCGCCTGCTCCTTGCCGTAGAAGAAGTTCAGGCCGCGCACCGACAGCTTGCTGGGCAACGCGTCGAACTCGGCCGCCTCGTGACCGCCGCCCTGGGTGGTCACTTCGAGCCGCGGCGGCAACGGCCTGGCGACCGGGGGCGGCGCGCCTGGTTCGGTCGTGTCCATGAGCTCTACCATTCCTTGCCTCGCTGAAAGAGAAGCCTTGTCAGGACGTTGGCGCCGAGCACGGCGACGATGATCAGCAGCGCCGCGCCCCAGGCCATCTGCACCATGCGGGGATCCGGGTCGTTGGAGTAGTCCCAGATGAACTTCGTGAGGTTCGCCGTCGGGCCGCCGAAGTAGCTCGACGACCCGCGCGCCGTGACCCAGTAGGGGCTGCTGAGGGCGGTGAACAGCAGGGGCGCGGTCTCGCCGGCGACGCGCACTACGGCGAGAATACCGCCGGTGATCAGGCCGCCGCGCGCGGCCTTGACGACCACGCCGAGCGTCGCGCGCCAGCGGGGCACGCCCATGGCGAGGGCCGACTCGCGGAGCTCGTTGGGCACCAGGTTCAGAATGTCCTCGGCCGTGCGCGTCATGACCGGCAGCATGATGAACATGAGGGCGAACGACCCGGCGAAGCCCGAGTAGTGGTGCTGGGTCACCACGATCAGGCCGTAGGCAAACAGGCCGGCGATGATCGAGGGCACGCCGAGCACGATGTTGGTGATGGCGCGGATCACCGTGGCGATGCGCCCCGTGCGACCGAACTCCGACAGGTAGATCGCGCCGAAGAAGCCGAGCGGCAGGCCGACGATAGCCGCACCGCCAGTGATGAGGATGGTGCCGACGATGCAGTTCGCGATGCCGTGGCCCGACAACCATTGACCCTGCGGCGGCGTCTTCGTGAAGAAGTCCAGGTTCCAGGCGCCGATGCCGCGCCTGACGACCGTGTAGACGATCCAGGCCATCACGAAGATGCCGATCGTCGCCGCGACCCAGGCACCGGTCGTGACAAGCCTGTTCGTGAGCCTCCGGCCGGCCACGTTGCGCCGCTTCATGGGAGGCCGGCGGAGCCTATGCTGTCGGCGCTCATGCCCGGCTCCCCGACATGCGGCGAGCGCGCGCCAGCCAGAGCTGAGCGAGCGCCTGGAACACCATGGTGATGGCGAACAGGATGAGCGCGAGCTCGATGAGCATGCTCGTCTCGAGCTTCGACGTGGCGTCACCGAAGTTGAGCGCGATCGTGGCCGACACTGTGGTGCCCTGAGCGAACAGGCTGTGCGGGAAGCCGGTGAAACCGCCACCGATGATCAGCGCCACCGCCATGGTCTCGCCGAGGGCCCGGCCGAGCCCCAGGAACACCGCGCCGGCGATGCCCGACAGGGCGTACGGCATGCTGACCTTGCGCATGACTTCCCAGGTGGTCGACCCCATGCCGTAGCCCGCCTCCTTGGTGACGGTCGGCACCATCTTCAGCACGTCGCGCGAGACGGCAGTGACGAACGGCAGGATCATGAGACTGAGCACGACGCCCGCCGTGAAGATGTCGGTGCCGTACGGCGTGCCGCCGAAGAGCGCCAGCCGACCGAGCGGGGTCGCCTGGATCCAGGGCTCCACGTGGTTGTACATGAGCGGGACGACGATCCAGAGGCCCCACATGCCGAAGATGATGCTGGGCACGGCCGCGAGCATCTCGATCGTCGTGCCGACGACCCGCGACACGATGGGGTGCACGAGCTCGACCAGCAGCAGGGCGATGGCCAGGGCGAGCGGCACCGCGATGACCATGGCGATGATCGTCGTCACGAACGTCCCGATGAGGCTCGACCAGGCACCATAGGTGTCCGGCGGCGCGTAGGCGACGTGCGTGAGGGGTTTGAAGCCGAGCGTGTGGATCGCCAGCCAGGAGTTCTTCAGCAGCACCCCGACGAGCAGGACCATCGCGAGGGCCACCGCCGCCGCGCAGGCGACGGTGAACCAGCGAAAGAGCGGGTCGCCCCACGAGAAGTGGTGACGCCGCGCGTGGGTCTGCGCGCCGGCCCCGCCCGGCTGTCTTCCTGTCTCTGCCTCGACTGTACTCATCTCCGGACCCGCCTGTGAGTCGTCGGTTCTCCGAAACGCGACGAGCGGGCGGCGAAGCCCAAGGGCTTCGCCGCCCGCCGCCGCCTGCGTGCGATCAGATCACGGCCACACCGGGCTGCCGCCCGCCGTGATCTGTGACCACTGCTGCTCGACCACGCTGTAGACGCTGGCCGGGATCGGCACGTAGTCCAGGCTCTGCGCCTGACTGGCGCCGTTCTTGTAACCCCAGTCGAAGAACTTGAGGATCATCTTGCCGGTCGCGGCGCTGGGCTGGTCCTTCTGCACCAGGGCGTACGTCGCGCCGGTGATCGGCCAGGCGGTCGCCCCGGACTCGTTGACGATCGCCAGCGCGAAGCCCTGGTTCGGGTCCCAGGTCGCGTTCTTGGCGGCCGCCGCGAAGCCCGCCAGTGTCGGCACGAGGGTCTTGCCGGCAGCGTTCACCATCTGCGCGGTGCTGATGTCGTTCTGCTTGGCGTACGAGTACTCGACGTAGCCGATCGAGCCCTTGATCTGCTCCACGAGAGCGGCCACGCCGGCGCTCTTGGCGCCGCCCGCCCCTACCGGCCAGGTGGGCGACTTGTCGGCGCCGACCTGGCTCTTCCACGTGGGCGACACCGCGGAGAGGTAGCTCGTGAAGATCCACGACGTGCCCGAGCTGTCGGAGCGATGCACCACGTGGATGGCGGTCGACGGCAGGGTCAGTCCGGGGTTCAGGGCCTTGATCGCCGCGTCGTTCCACTTGGTGATCTTGCCGAGGTAGATGTTGGCGAGCGTGGGACCGTTCAGCACGAGCTTGCCGTTCGGCACGTCGCTCAGATTGACGATCACCACCGTGCCGCCCACGGCCGTCGGGAACTGTACGAGCGAGTTGCTCTGCAGATCGGATTCGGTGAGCGGCGCGTCGGTGGCGCCGAACTGCACCGTCTTGGCCTCGATGTTGGCGATGCCGGTGCCCGAACCCACGCCCTGGTAGTTCAGCTTGACGCCCGCGACGCCCTGGTAGGTCTGGGCCCACGCCGAATACAGCGGCTGGGCGAAGGTCGAGCCAGAGCCGAGCAGGCTGCTGCCACCACCCGAGCCCGACGACGGGCTCGAGCTGCTCGACGTGCCCGAGTTCGAGTTGCCGCAGGCGGCGAGCGCGACCGCCGCCACAAGAGCGACCAGACCCAAGGCCACTGCGTACCAGAACCTTCTCGATCTCTTCATCAACGGTCTCCTTGTCCCTTCCCTGGACGATGGCAGCCGTCGGCCACCGGGCGAGAAGTTACCGTCGCCGGGTTAGCGCCCTGTTAGCGACCGGTGTTTTTGCCGTGAGCGGCCGGCCACGTGCCGGGCCGCCGTGCCGATAAGGGCCCCAGCCGGTCGCCGCCGACCACCTCTCCACGGGCCGTGTTGGCAGCGTAGTTGGCCTCGCCGAAACGGAGCGCTCACGTCTTCCTCGCGCGGCGTCAACGCGCCGATGGCCGGCAACTCATACGGCGCTCACGTCCGGTTCACATCGACTCACTAGAGTCAGCGCGCTAGGCCCTGACGCGACGTCGTTGCCGCTGGCCGGCCTCGTCGCGCGCCTAGCCGAGGGGCGCACCAAGCGCGAGGGCAACACGAAGGGAAGAAGATGAGGACACGCAACGGCACACTCCATCCATCGGCTCGACGCGCGCGGCCGGTCGCGCTCTGCCTGCTGACGCTCGCGCTCGTCGCGCTGGCGATCGTCAGCCTGGCCTCGGCCGGCCTGGCCTTCGCGGCGGCCGGCCCGGTCGTGACCCACGTCCGCGCGGCGAGCGGCCCGACCACCGGCGGCAACACGGTCACCATCACCGGCAAGAACTTCATGAGCGGCGGCAAGAGCGCGGTCAAGAAGGTCCTCTTCGGCACCAAGGCCGCGAGCCACGTGCACGTGGTCTCGGCGGGGAAGATCACGGTCATGGCACCGAGCCACGCCACCGGCGCCGTCCTGGTGCGGGTCGTCGGCAAGTCCGGCGCCATGAGCGCTGCAGCGAAGGCCGCACGTTACACCTACCGCCTGCCCTTGCCGAACATCACGCTCGTGGCCCCGACTTCGGGCCCGATGACCGGTGGCACGGCCGTGACGATCACCGGCACCTACTTCACGGGCGCGACCGCCGTCTGGTTCGGCCTCGACCCGGCCACCAACGTCACCGTCGTCAATGACACGACGATCACAGCCACCTCTCCGGCCTACACGCCACTGGTCCCGAACACCAACACCTCCTTGTACGTGTCGGTCCTGACCCCGGCGGGGTGGGCGCTGCCGTCGATGTACGCCGGGTACACCTTCACCGTACCGTCGACGTCGTCGCTCCCGAAGGTGACGAGCGTCACCGATACCACCACCAACACGAAGGATCCCGTCACCGGCGCCGCCACCGGCGTGGCCGGCGACAGCGTCACGATCGCGGGCAGCAACTTCACGGGCACGACCGAGGTCGACTTCGACTCGACCCCCGCCACCGACGTCACCGTCGTCGATGACGGGACCATCACGGCCGTCGTGCCGGCCGGCAGTGGCACAGCGGATGTTCTCGTCACCAACGCCTCCGGTCAGAGCACGGCAAACGCGCCGGTCGACGAGTTCGACTACACCAACTGAGGCGAGACTCCCGCGTCCGGCAGGCCGGACGCGGGATCGCAAAGAGACGGCGGGCCCGCGTACGCGGGCCCGCCGTCTCTTTGCTTGAGGCGCGGCTCCCGCCGCCTGCCATGCCACGCGCGGTCCCATCCTCGCCCCCACCACGCAGGGACTTAACGTCCCGCACATCGAGCCGCCACGACGCCGCAACGGACATCTATCGCATCGCTCACCGGCCCCTCACTGCCGGCTCACGTCGGCTCTCTACAGTCGGCTGCGTTAGTCGGAGCCGCGCACAAGGGCGCGGGACCAGAGCAAAGGAGAGAGAAGGATGAGACTATCGGCAAGATCATGGCCTGTGCGAGGCGGCATCGCTCTCGGTGTCGGGCTTGCCATGCTGGTCTTCGCATCGGCGGCCTTCGCCGTGCCGACGATCACCGGCGCCGGCGCGACTGCGCCCCAGATCCTCTACCAGCAGTGGGCCTCCAACTACACCAAGACGGCCAAGGTCATCTACGAGGGAGTCGGCTCGGGCGCGGGCATCAACGCCATCGAGGCCGGCACCGTGAACTTCGGCGCGAGCGACCAGCCCCTGGCGCGCTCCGGCGGGACCCCGCCAACGCTGAACGGGTCGCCTCAGCTGGTCCAGTTTCCCTCGTGCATCGAGGGGATCGTGCCCATCGTCAACATGGGCGCCAAGACCGGCAAGCTGAAGCTCACCGGCGCCGTCCTGGCGCAGATCTACCTGGGCAAGATCACCAAGTGGAACGACAGTCGCATCAAGGCGATCAACCCGGGCCTGACCCTCCCGGCCAAGCCCATCACGGTCATTCACCGCTCCGACAAGTCGGGCACGACCTACATCTTCACCATGTACCTCAAGAAGGCCTACTCGGGCTGGACCAAGCAGGGCATGCTGATCAGCTGGCCCACCGGCCTTGGCTATGCCAAGTCGTCGGGCGTGGCCAACGCGGTCAAGACCAGGCCGTACTCGATCGGCTACGACGAGTACAGCTGGGCCGTCAACTACCACATCGCCTACGCGCAGATGAAGAACGCCTCGAGTGCTTGGGTCCAGCCGTCGGAGAAGAGCTTCGCCGCCGCCGGTTCTCACGCCTCGTACACGTGGACGAACGGCTTCGCCACCAACCTCGAGAACATGAAGGGCACGACGGCCTGGCCGATCACGGGCGAGACGTACATCCTCGTGCGCCGCAGCCAGTCGAGCTACGCGAACGCGCACGCCATGCTCACCTTCTTCAACTGGGCGCTCAAGAGCAGCACGGGCGTCAGCGACACCAAGAAGCTCACCTTCGTGCCGCTGCCGAGCAAGGCGATCACGGCGATCGAGAAGGTCTGGCACTCCAGCATCAAGGCCGGCAGCAAGCCCTGCTGGTGACGGGCATCAAGTAGGGGGCTAGCCGCGAACGTCCGAGGCGGGCTCCCCTTCCCTGGCGGACCCCATGCCCGACTAACAGTCGGTGCCCCCGGGCTCCGACGAAAGCCCGGACGAGCGCCGGATCTAGACAGCCCCTGCCGGGCGGCCGCGAAAGCGGCCGCCCGGTCTGTCCTTGGTAGCGGAGCCCTCCTGCCAGCCGCACCATCCCCGCGCACGGCCGGGTGTCGACGCCTCGCGAGCGGCCCCGCGCGCACCCGCCGGGCGCTCGCCTCAGACGGGCAGCGTGATGGTGAACGTGCTGCCCGCGCCGGGTGTGCTCTCGACGGCCACCCAGCCGCTGTGGGCCGCGGCGATGTGCTTGACGATCGCGAGGCCGAGGCCTGTGCCGCCCATGTCGCGGCTGCGCGCCTTGTCGACCCGGTAGAACCGCTCGAACAGGCGGGAGAGGTGGTCGCGACCGATGCCCCGCCCGGTATCCTCGACCTTGATCGACAGGCCGGCCGCCTCGATCCCCGCCGAGACGGCCACGGTCGAGCCCTCGGGGCTGTACTTCACCGCGTTGTCGACGAGATTGACCACGGCCTGCTCGAGCAGCGGCGCGTTGATGTCGGCGAACAGATCGTCGGGGCAGTCGAGCTCGAGCCGGATGTCGCGTGCCGTCGCCTTCATCTCGCAGACGTCGAGGGCGACCTGCAGCACGTCGCGGATACTGCCCCGCTCGAGCGTGATCGCGACGTCGTCGGGACCGCCCTCGAGGCTCGAAAGGCTGAGGAGGTCCTCGATGATGGCGCTCAGGCGGTCGGCCTGCCCGACGATGATGCGCAGGAACCGCTCGGCGTCGGCACGATCGTCGAGCGCGCCGTCGAGCAGGGTCTCGGCGAAGCCCTTGATGGTGGTGACCGGCGTCTTGATCTCGTGCGAGACGTTGGCCACGAAGTCGCGGCGCACCGCCTCGTAGCGCCGCATGCGGGTGATGTCGCTCAGCACGATGACGGCGCCGCGACCCTCGCCGTCGGTCTCGCCGTCGCTGTCCCGCAGCTGGTCGCCGTGCACGCGCAGCTCGCGCGGCTCCTCGTCGCCGTGCAGCACGATGTGGTCCTCCATGGGCTCCGTCCCGGCCAGCACGGCGGCCACGAAGGCCTGGAGCTCGGGGTTGCGCACGACCTCCGGGATGCTGCGGCCATGGGCCTGTTCAGGCGTCACGCCCAGGAGGCCGGCGCCGGCAGCGTTGATCGTGATCACGCGCTCCTGTCCGTCGACCGCGAGCACACCCTCGGTCATGGCGCTGAGCACCGCCTCACGCTCGTTGCGCTCCTCGGTGATCGCGCGGATCGTCTCGGACAGTTGCCGCCCCATGGCGTTCAGGCCCGTCGCCACCTCACCGATCTCGTCGAGATCGGTGACGTGGATCTCGTGACCGAAGTCGCCGGCGGCGAAGCGTTCGGCACCGCGCTTGATCGCCCGCATGCGACCGGAGATGCCACGCGACACGAGGTAGCCGAGCAGCGCCATGGCGAGGGCGACGATCAGCGCGCCGAGGATGATGCGACCGCGCATCACGCTGAGCTTGCTGTTGACCTGCGACACCGGCAGCGCCGTGCGCACGACCGCTTCGACGTGGTGGCCGGCGTCGAAGACGGGCACGGCCACGTAGAACATGCGGATGCCGAGCGTGTCGCTGCGCCGCACGCTCTCGCCCACGGTGCCGTCCAGCGCCGCGAGCACCTCGGTCCGGTCGGATGTGTCGTGATTGGCCATGGTGGCGGGGTCGTGCTCGGAGTCGCCGAGCACCTTGCCTTCGACGCCCACGGTGCTCGCCGGGCCGGCGATCACGGTGAGGCGCGTGTCGGCGCTCGAGCCGAGCTGCCGGACCAGCGTCTGCAGCTGCAGCGGGTGCTCGAGCAGCGGCGAGAGCTGGCCCGCGGCGAGCTCGGCGCGCGAGTGGAGGTCGCTCACCGCCTGCTGGTGGTAGAGATCGGAGGCGGTGCCGACCGCGAACCAGCCTACGACGCCGGCGCACAGCGCGACGGCGACGAGGTAGGTCAGATACAGCTTCCAGAACAGCGGAGTGTGGCGCATGGGTGCGATCGTCGCCGCCTGTCAGGCGGCCTTGCCGCTCACTCGTCCTTGAGCCGGTAGCCTACACCCCTGACCGTGTCGATGTAGCCGCCGCACGGTCCGAGCTTGCGGCGCAGCGAGACGATGTGCACGTCGACCGAGCGGTCGGTAACGAAGCGCTCGTTGACGTAGACGTCATCGCCCTGTGCGGCGTCGACGATCTGCTGACGCGTGAACACCCAGCCCGGCTTGCGCGCCATGAACAGCAGGATGCGAAACTCCGACGCGGTGAGGTCGACGGGCCGCTCGGCGACGAGCACCTGGTGTCGACCGGGGTGGATGACGAGGTCCTTGATCTTGACGGTCGACTGGCCGTCGCCGTCCTCGGTCTGGTCGCGCCGCAGCACGGCCTTGATGCGCGCCGTGAGCACACGCGGGCTGAAGGGTTTGGTGACGTAGTCGTCGGCGCCCAGCTCGAGGCCGGCCACGATGTCGGCCTCGCCGCCCTTCGCGGTCAGCATGACGACCGGGATCTCCTGCGTCTTGGGGTCGGCCTTGAGCTTGCGGCACACCTCGAGGCCGTCGACGCCGGGCAGCATGAGGTCGAGCAGGACCAGGTCGGGCAGCTTGAGGCGCGCGGCGCTCAGGGCGTCCTCGCCCGTCTCGACGCACACCACGTTGTAGCCTTCCTTGGTCAGGTTGTACTTGACCAGCTCGAGGATCTCACGCTCGTCGTCGACGACGAGGATCGATTCCTTGGCCATCGCACCCCTCGTTCCTTGCGTCCCCTGACGCGATGCAGCCGCAGTATAGCGACGAAACGTTAAGACTTCGTGAGCGAGCGTTCGGCGATCACGACGGTGCGCCGCACGACGGTCTCGTGCTCGGCGAGCAGCTCGGGGAGCGCCGGCGCGCGCAGGCGCCGCAGCGCGGCGACACCGCCCAGCGACGACACGGCCAGGACCAGCTCGAGCACGCCCCCGGCCGGCTCGTCGCGCGGCACGACGCGGCGCCCGCCGGCGAGCGCCGTGCTCGCCTCGACGGCGAGCACGCCCCGGCGGGCGAGGATCTCGGCGAGCGGGATGCCGACGCCGGCCGCCACGATGGTGGCCACCGGCGTCGTCGCGTCGATGGGACCGATCCCGGCGCCGGCGGCGCGCCAGGCCTGCAGGTAGGGGTAGGGGTCGATCGCCGCGCCGCCGCCGGGGTGGATCTCGAAGTGGCAATGGGGCGACGTGCCGGCGGCGTCGCCGGTCTCACCCACGTAGCCGATCACCTGTCCCTTGGCCACATGGTCCCCCGTCTTCAGGCCTGCCGCGAAGCGCTCCATGTGTGCGTAGTAGAAGTAGTCGCCGGCCGCGTCGGTCAGGCGGGCGTTGTTGCCGCCGATCCCGTAGGTGCTGTACTCGATGGTGCCGGCCAGCACCGCGACGATCGGCGTGCCCATCTTCGCGAAGAGATCGTTGCCCTCGTGGCGGTGCCCCTTTATGTCTGCGCGGTAGGCGCCGAACGTGTCGGTGAACTCGACCGTGCCCGCGCACCGGGAACACCGCCCCGGGGAACCGGTCGAGCACCGCCTTGCTGGGCGCCGACGGCGCCGGCATCGAGGTGACCGATCCGCCGCTGCCACCCGAGGAGCCCGTCGCCGAGCCGCCGCTCCCGGTCGAGCCGCTGGGTGAGTGCTTGGCCTTCGACGTGGACGCCGCGCTGGGGGTGGGCGTCGGCGCCGGCAAGGGCGTGGGGCCGGTCGTCTCGGCCGCGATCTTGATCAGCTCGCCGGCGGTAGCGGCGTCGGCCGACGCGACCGCGCTGCCGACCGTGACGACGCTGCCGGCCGGCAGGCCGTCGACCTGCTGATCGAGCACGAGCGTAAGGCCGGTGATGGTCGCGCTCGGCGACGGCGCGCTCGCGTCGATGGCGGCGCTGAGCACTGTCAGGGTGCCGACATCGGGCACGGCGATGGGGCCGGAAAGCTCCTCGTCGCTCACCGGCTGACCGTCGACGAGAGGCCGCTCACGTAGCTGCCGTCGATGCCGGCGTCGGCCGAGTGCGCGCTCGCGTCGGCCGTGGCCACGAGCTCGACGGCATCGGCCGTGACGACGCCGCCCAGCAGGCTGACGTCGCTGAGAGAGACATCGCTCTCGGAGTGGAGCGCGCTACCTACCAGGGTCGAGCTGACGCTGGCCGCACCGTCACGGAACGCCAGGTCGGACGAGCGGCGGCCGCCGCTCGCCGTCGCGTCGTTGGCCGTCACCGAGGGCTGGTCGAACACGTCGCCGGTCGTCGTGCCGGCGATCGAGGCGAGCGTCGCGCCGGCGCCCGGCGGCGTCGCCGCGCCGGCCCGCAGAGCGCCGCTCGCGAACAGCACGCCGGCCCCCGAGCACGATGACGGTGAGCGCGACGAACCGGCGGCGTCGGACCTGGGCTGCGCGTCGCGCGCTGCGGCGCGGCCGGCCGCTCACCACCCGCAACGGCCGCCGTCCGGACCGCTCGTCGTTCATCCGCATCGGGTCGCCCATCAGCGTCACGGCACGATACCCAGCTCGAGTGAGCGCGCCGTGAGCGCGCGGTGAGCATGGCGCGAGGGCCACGCGATGGACTCGTCGTACGGATCGTCCGCGGCCTGCGGCGGCGCACGCCTCACGCCGGCATCACGTGACCTTGACGAAGACCGGGTCGCTGTAGAACCAGAGGTCGGCCCAGGCCTGCTTGGGCGTGTTGATGGTCACCGTCGGCTGCGCCGCGACCTGCGCGGGGTCCGGGTTCGGCAGCGTCTGGTAACTGAGGGTGTCGATCAGGGGATCGCCGGATGCATCCGTCTGGTTGGTCGTGCCGCACGCCAGATTGGTGCCCCGCAGACGGAAGTACATGCGCTTCTTCAGCACGAAGGCGACCGTCGCCACGCGCCAGCCCTTGATGACGCGCATCTTCGCCCAGGGGAAGCTCACCACCACGTGCGCCGTAGGGTTCGTGTCCCGTGTCGGGTAGGCCGGGCTCGAGGGTGCGATCCGGCTTGTGACAGCACCCGCGATCAGGTCGATGTGGTCGGGGTGCACCTTGCGGCCGTCGTGGTTCTTCGCCGGACTCTTGACGCGGATGGTGACCACGATCCTGCGACCCTTGCCGACCGTGAGCGTCTGACCCATCGTCTTCGAGGTGCTGCCGCAGGCGGCGTGGAAATCGAGCGCGTCGATGAGGTCACCGTTCACGATGAACGAGTCGCCCGACTTGATGGCGGCCACGAGACCGCCGTAGCCGCTCCTCGGCACGCAGGTCCAGGTCTTGCCGTACTGGCCCGGCCAGAAGTCGCAGTACGAGGAGCCCACCACCTTGCCGCTTTGGTCCTTGTAGCTCGTCGTCCACCATTTGAAGTCGCTGTCGCCGTACACGAACCAGCGACGGCCCTCACCCAGGAGCGCGTCCCACACGCCGCCCACCTTCGCGACCATCGCGTCGGCGCCGCCGTAGGTGCGAGCACGCGCCGTCTCGACCGGGTCAGCCGCGGCGGGATCGCTCACCTCGTGGCCGCTCACGTCGAAGTAGCCGCCGTAGCCGCCTCGCGCGCCGGCCGCCTGATCGCCGGGAAAGCCCTCGAAGCCGCACACCACCGACGGCGCGGCGTCCTGCAGGGCGCGCAGGTCGCCCACGGTCCACGCCAGGTCACGCGAGGGGTGATCGACGAACGCGTAGCTGGACGCGGCGTAGTTCTTCTGCAGCCAGGAGGCCGCCTTCAAGGCGTCCTGCGCCGTCGTGTTCTGCTTGCTCTCGTCAGACCGGCTCGTGTCCGTGTCGGCCGCGTCGAACCTGTACTCGAAATCCGCGACCGCCTGCGGCTCATTGGCGCTGCCGACGATGCCCACGGTCACCTGATCGTGCGTCGGCGCGTCCCACTGCAGTCCCTGGATGAAGTAATCGTCGGGATGCGCCTGACGCGCCGCGACGATCTGCGGGAACGACTCGAAGATCAGCGTCTGCCAGCGCCACACGGGAAGCGTGAACCTGACGCCCGCGGCGTTCCGCTCGGATCGGCCGCCCGGTTCGGCGTTCGCCAGGTAGCGGAGCCCGAAGCCGGACGCATCGTCGGCCATGACCTTCGACACGATGACGTGCTCACTGGTCCTGCCGTCGGTGAGGTAGGTGCCGGTGCTGAGATCGCCCGCCAGCCAGCGAGCCTTTCCCCACGCGCAAGCGGGGTGCGACACGGCCACCGCCGCGACGGCCGCGAGGAAGACGGCCAGCGGCAGCGCCGGCTTGGCGCCGACCCGGCGCCTGCGCGAGCCCTTCACCTTGCCATCTCTCCTTCGGACGTTCGTCCCCCGTGGGTCACGCCAGTCTGACGGATCGTCGCTAGCGCTCGATGAGCGCGGTGAGAGACGTCGGTGAGCGCTCCGTTAGCGACTCGTTTCGAACGGCCGCCTGCGAGTGCCTGACCGACGGGCGGCCGCTCGTCGCATCCTCCCGCGGAACGCGGACGATGGCGCGCCGGCGCGCGAGCCCCGCCCAGGCGCGGTCGCCGCAAACTCACGCGTCCTTCATGTCGAGCCAACGCGGGGCGCCGACACTGCGAGTGGACGACCGTGGGGCCGGACGAACGGCCCCGAGACGACCGACCGACGGGAGGAGCATGTCCTCGAGCGACGACAGCGACCGGACGGCGCGCAGGCACGCCGCGGATCGCCGCCTCGCGCACGCGCTCACGCTCATCGAGGAGGCAGCCCACGATGGGGTGCGTCTGCGGCTCGCCGGTGGCCTCGCCGCCTACCGCTACGCCGTCGACCGCACCTTCATGGCGCGCGAGTTCTCGGACATCGACGTGGTCGGCTCCTCCGCGGAGGCCGCACGGCTGCCTCGCGCCCTCGCGCGTGAGGGCTACGCCGAGAACCGGCACGTCGCCGAGGCGACGGCCGGCGGTCAGCTCCAGTTCGTGCGGACGCTCGACCCGGCTGACCACGTCGACGTGTTCCTCGACGTGATCCGTATGGACCACGACATCGACCTGCGCGGCCGGCTCGACATCGACCCGTGGGCGATCTCGCCGGCCGACGTGCTGCTCTCGAAGCTGCAGATCGGACGCCTCGCCGACAAAGACGTCCACGACGTGATCGGCCTGCTCAAGGACCTGCCGCTCAGCGAGAGCGACGACGAGCATTCGATCTGCATGCGCCGCATCGCCCAGGTCTGCGCCCGCGACTGGGGTACCTTCGTCGACGTCTGCGCCAACCTCGACACGGTCGCCGCAGTGGCGCGCTACGACGTCCCGGCGGCGCAGCGGGCCGCGGTGGTCAGGCGTCTCGCCGGGCTGCGCGAGGCTCTCGCGCTCGAAGACAAATCGCTCCGCTTCAAGCTGCGCGCGACCGTCGGCAAGCGCCTGCCCTGGCGACGCGACGTCGAGGAGCGCGACGGCTCACCGGTCGTCGCGCCGCGCAGCGCGGCCTGAGGCGGCCGCGACCTCGACCCACAGGACGGGCCGGGCACGGCTCACCAGCGCGCCGGCCTGCGTCTGCGCGTCGATCCAGCCGCGCCAGCGGCCCGCCGCCGTCAGGCACAGGCTCGCGACGAAGGCGAAGGAGCGTCCCGCGCCGAGCCTTAGCGGCGCACGGGTACCAAGGGCGAGCTCCTGTCCGCCCGGTCCTTCGAGGCGCAGGACGACGGCCTGCCAGGTCTCGGCCGCGAGGCCACCGTCGGTGAGCGTGAAACGGATGCGCACGCGGGTGCCGGCCGCGACCCGCCGAGGCACGACGGTGATCGGGTGTTCGACGACGAGCGTCGCGCCGCCCGACCCGGCCAGCGTCACCGCGGCGCTCCTGGTCGCGCCGGCGCCGAGTGTCGCCGCCGGCCAGCGGGTGTCCGCGGGGTCGGCGCCGAGCTCCTGCATGTACAGCGTGACGTTGGTCACCCAGTCCTGCGTGCCCTGCGGGCAGTAGACCGGAGCGATCGCCGCCACGCTGTAGCGACCGGCGCCGTAGTAGAGGGGGCCGCGCAAGCCGGCCGCCACCGTGTCGATCGCTTCGCTCCAGCTCGCGAAGGCGCTGCCGGCCCGCGTGGGTGCGTAGAACCAGTTGAAGGCGTTGTACGTGGCCGTCAGGGAGCCACTCGAGAAGAGGAACCGGCCGAAGCTCGACTCGGCGCCGGATATGGCGACGAGAAAGGCGGGGTCGACACCGTTGCGCTCGGCAGCGAGGTAGAAGGCTTCTCCCTCCCCGGCAAGCGGCGATCCCTGCTCGAGCAGGAAGGCGTCGATCTGCTGCGGACCGAGGGCCGCGCGGGCCACGGGTGCGCCGACGCAGAGCGCGCCGCCCGCCACCGCCAGGCCGAGCACGACCAGGAGCAGGCTGCGCCCGTAGCGTGTGTGCAGCAACGTTGCCACCCTTTCATTCCAGGACGTCGTTACGCGGCAAGGCCTGGCCCGGCCGGCGGATTCCCGGCGGGCACTCTACCCGGCTGATGTGAGCGCATGGTGAGGAAAACGTGAGCGTGAGCATCGCGGCGGCGACGCCGCAACGACCTGCTCACTGCATGCTCGCACCGCCCGAACTGGCGAAGCGACGGGGGCGGCGACAGGAGCGGCGGTCGCAACCACGGCGTAACGCCAACCTTCCCCGACCCTCATCGAAAGCTCGCGGCCGCCCTCTAGCCTTGCCTCGCTGGTCGCCCTGCGGGCGTGCGCGACGAGCCGGGTGGGAGACGCCCGGTCGCCGCGTCGCGACGCGAGACCCGGCTCCGGCAAGAGGAGCCGGTGCGAGCGAAAGGAGGGGGGTGCGCGCGTCGCCGGCGCGCAGGCCGACCGCTCATGCCGCAAGCCCTGCAAGTGACTCGGGAGGGAACCGTGAAGAGGATGGCAAAGGCGACGGCGCTGCTCGCGGGCGTCGCCGTGATGGCGAGCGCCGGTCTGGTCGCTCTGGCCGGCTCGCCGGCGGGCGCCGCAGCGTCGGTGCAGCCGTTCGGCCGCGGCGTGCTGCCCACGCATCTCAAGTGCGCCGACTCGAGCTACGTTCGCTCGAGCAAAGCCTGGTCGTTCGGCATCGAGGCCGACACGCAGTGGACAGTGGCCGACGACGGCCGCAACCCGTTCACCTGCTCGGTCGACATCGCCCGCCAGCTCGACAACCAGTTCATCCAGAAGAACGTCAAGTTCGTGGTCGAGGTCGGCGACCTCGTCGACACCGGCTCGGCCGCCAATGAGGCTGCCCGCGCCGCCTTCGCGCAGGATCTCTACAACGCCGGCATCGGCTTCTACCCCGTGAGCGGCAACCACGACGACGGCCAGGGCGCCGCCCTCGTGGCCAACTATCCACAGACGCAGACGGGGGTCATGAGCACCACGCCGTCGAGCGCCTTCAACCCCACCGGCAACGATCCCCTGCAGCCGTTCGCGTCTGTGCTGAGCGAGCCCTTCGAGTGCGGCGCGGTCGTGACCAACGCGGCCCCCAAGGGCTTCGCCGGCCTCGACTATGCGGTCGACTACCGCAACGCCCGCCTGGTCTTCGTCGATCAGTTCACGAGCCCCGACACGACCGTGCCGGCTCACGAAGCCCTGACGGCCGACGACGTGAACTGGATGAACAGCGAGCTCACCAGCCGCCCGGCTGGCACCCAGGCTTTCGTCTTCGCCCACAAGGGGATCATCACCCAGAGCCACCAGGACGACCTGTTCGGCGCCAACCCGCTGCAGCAGCCCGCCCTGCAGGACACCTTCATCAGCGACCTGCAGAAGGCCGGCGTGCACTACTACATCGGCGGCCACGACCACATGTACAACCGCGCCGTCGACACGAGCCCCGACGGCAAGTCGAGCGTCCAGGACATCGTCTGCCAGTCCGACGCCTCGAAGTACTACCTGCCCTACGGCGAGATCGGCGCACCCACACAGACGATCACGGGCAGCGGCAGCTCGGCCACGGTGACGGACGGCACGCCCTACCTGACCAAGGCCGATCCCACGCAGACCAACGACTACCTGTTCGATGTCGCCCTGGCGAAGGCCCAGGGGCTGACCGGCGCGGGCCAGCCCTTCACCGGCAACACCCGTGAGACGCCGATCGCCCAGGACCTGAACAAGGTCGGCTACTACATCGTCACGGTCGACGGCGCCAACGTCACGGTCGACTACTACGCTGCGCCGGTGAGCAACCCGACCCTGGCGAGCAACCACAGCGAGTACACCATCGCGAGCACGCCCTACCTCAACTTCGTGAAGGAAGAGTCGTTCGGCTACGGCCTGAAGGGCAAGGAGTTCTTCGTGCCAGAGGGCAAGCCGTACACGACGGTCAAGGACAGCTTCGGCGGCACGACGGCCCAGATCCTCGGCGGCACGAACACGAGCACGGCCACCGACTCCGAAGGTCGTGCCTTCACCAAGGACGTCACCACCGGCTGGAGCTGCGACACTTCGCGCGACGTTCTCGCGAGCAACGTCTTCACGCTCTGGGGCCTGTCCGACGTGGGCGCCTCGAAGAGCGACACCTATGCGCTCTCGCTGAGCTACCGCGGCTGCCACGGCCACGACCTCACGCTCGTGGCGATGGACGCGAGCGGCCGCTGGGTGAAGGCCGTCGACGCGAACGCGGGCGGCACGCCCAAGTCCGTCGTCGGCCCCTGGGAGGCGGGCTACGGCCTCGGCGCCTACGGCGTCGACCCCGCCACGCACACCGCGTGGGCGGTCGTCGACCACACGGGCGCCTTCGCCGTCGCGCGGAACGCCGACTGATCGACGACTCGCGCCTTTGACGAGAGCCCCGCGGGCGGGCGCATCCGCGCCCGCCCGCGGGCCACATCCGCCGGGAGCGCCTGCCCGGACCGCCCTGCCCGGTCTCCGCCTCCCGGCGTCACGCGGGCCGCCTCTGCCAGCAGGGGCGGCCCGCACCGTCGAGCTCTTCAGCCGACGATCGCTGCGAGCGCCGCGCGCCAGTCGGAGAGGTCGGCGAACACCTGATCGGGTGCGTGCTCGGCGAGCTCGGCGACCGTGTGGCGACCGGTCGCGACGGCGATCGTCCGCACCCCCAGGTCGGCGCCGCAGAGGATGTCGGCCGGCGTGTCGCCGATCACCACGATCTCCTTGCCCGTGTAGCGGTGGCCTCGGAGGTGGCCGGCGCGCTCGACGGCGATCGCCGCAAGCTCGGGCCGCAGGGCCGAGTCGGAGCCGGTGGCCCGCACCTCGAGCAGCGGCAGCAGGCCGGTCGGCGCCAGCTTCTGCTCGAGGCCATCGTCGACGTTGCCGGTCAGCACACCGAGCAGCACCTGGGGGTGCCGCGACAGGGTCATGACGAGCTCGCGCACGCCGGGCAGCACCTCGACGTCGCCGGCGCGCAACTCCTCGCGCAGGCAGACGACGTAGCGCTCGAGGCAGGCGGCGAGACCCTCGCGCACGGCCGGCTCGGGGGCGCCCCAGCGCGTAGCCAGGTCGACGATGATGGCGGGGTCGGTGCGGCCGTGGAAGCTGTAACCATCGAGCTCGCCGCGCACGCCGTAGACGTCGGCCATGGCGCGGAACATGGCGCGCCCGCCGGCGCCGTGCGTGTCGACCATCGTGCAGTCGACGTCGAACAGCACGAGGCGCCGGTCGCTCACAGCCGGCCCGCTCACGCCCCGTCCGCCGCCGGCCCGTCGGCCGCGCCGTCCTCGGCGCCCGCCGGCTCGTCGGCCGCGCCGTCGGCCGTCGCGCGCGCCTTCACGAGCAGGAGCGGCACGTCGGTGGCGTGGCGCACCTTCTCGGCGAAGCTGCCCAGCACCGCGCGTTTGAGCGTGCCGTGGCCGTGTGTGCCGATCGCGATCAGGTCGCAGCCGAGCTTCTCGGCCTGCTCGACCGTGTCGTCGACCGGCTCGCCGCGCCCCACGACTGTGCGCACCGTAAAGCCTCTGCCCTCGAGGCGGGGGGCGGCGCCGTCGAGCACGCTCTGGGCGTCCTCGACCTCATGGGTCATGGTGTCGCGCGTGTGAAAGTGGGCCACGCGCAACAGGACGACCTCGGAGTGGAAGGCCTCGGCGAGCTGAGCCACGTGCGCGAGCACGGCGTCGTCGACCGGCGAGCCGTCGAGCGTGACGAGGATCCGACGGAAGTAGGTCATCTCAGAGGCCTTTCGGAATGAAGGTCTGGTAGAGCAGGAACACGTTCAGCCCGATGATGATAGCCGCCACCGTCCAGCCCGACACCATGGTCGTCCTGCCGGCGCGCATGTCGCCCATCACGTCGCGCCGGCGGATCAGCAGCAGCAGCGGCACGATCGTGAGCGGGAGCTGCAGGCTGAGCACGACCTGGCTCAGGATGAGCGCCCGGTAGGCGTTCAGGCCGATCATGATGAGCAAGACGGCCGGGGCGGCCACGACGATCATGCCGACCCGGTACAGGCGGCTGTGCGGGTCCTCGGGGCGGCCCAGATAGCCGGTGATCACGTTGGCCGTCGCGAGCGACGAGGTGATCGACGACGACAGGCCGGCGACCAGGAGGGCCAGGCCGAAGAGCAGCTGCGCGGCCGGGCCGACCAGGGGTCGTAGCGTGGCCGAGGCCTGGGTGATGCTCGTCACCATGACGCCGTGCCTGAAGAACACGGCGGCCGCCACCAGGATCATCGCCGAGTTCACGAGCCAGCCCATGCCCATCGACAGCGACGTGTCGATCAGCTCGAAGCGCATGAGCCGCGTCTGGTCGGCGCCCCCGAAGTCCCACTCGCGCGACTGGATCGTGTTGGAGTGCAGGTAGATGTTGTGCGGCATGACGATCGCGCCGAGCATGCCCATCGCCACCACGATACTGCCGGCCGGGAAGGCCGGCACGATCCAGCGCGGCGCCGCCGCCGCCATGTCAGGCCGCACGATGAAGAGCTCGACGATGTAGGCGCCGGCGATGAACGCGAGAAAGACGATGATCAGCCGCTCGAGCTGGTCGTAGCGCTGCCCGACGATCGCGACCCACACGAGCGCGAACGTGAGCGGCGCTCCGGCGGCGAGCGGCAGGTGAAAGAGGATCTGAAAGCCGAGCGCGCCGCCCAGGATCTCGGCGAGGCTCGTCGCGACCAGGGCCGGCACCATCGTAAGCCCGAAGAGCAGCACGAGCGGTCGCGAGAAGCGCCGGCGCACGTTGGCCGCGAGCGAGGCGCCGGTCACGATGCCGAGGCGCGCGGCGACGTGCTGCAGGAAGATCAGCATCAGCGTGCTGAGCGTGATGACCCAGAGCAGGGCGTAGCCGAACTGGCTGCCGCCGGCCAAGTTGGTCGCCCAGTTGCCGGGATCGATGAAGCCGATCGTGACGATGAACCCCGGCCCCAGGTAACGCAGCAGCTCGCGAGAGAACAGGTCGGACAAGAAACCGCGCTTCAGACCGCTCCTCCTCAGGCGGCGACTCGTGCGGCCTGACTCTACCCGATTGCCGTACGAAAGCAGTGACGGGGCTCCGTCGACGGTTGCGCACCCCCCCTGTCGCCGGTATCATATGAACAGTTGTTCATGTGTTCAGACGAGAGGAGACCGACGTGGAGCGCGGCGCGCCGCAGGCGGTCGACGAGGTCGACGCCGCTCGCGTGGCGACCCTGTTCCGGGTGCTCGCCGACGCCAGCCGCTGCCGCCTCGTCTACGCGCTGCTGCGCGCCGACGAGGTCTGCGTCGGCGACCTCGCGGCGCGCCTCGAGATGAGCGAGTCGAACGTCTCGCACCATCTCTCCGTGCTCCGCGCGCACGGCCTCGTGCGTCACCGCCGCGAGGGCAAGCAAGTCTTCTACGCCCCCGACGATGAGCACATCCGCCTGCTGCTCGACATGACCCTCGAGCACGTGCGCCACGGAGCCGCGCCGGCCGCGGTCGACGGCGGAGGCGACCGGTGACCACCGCGGCGCTCGACCTGCCGGTCGTGCTGCCGCGCGGCGCCGAGTGCGGCGAGTGCGTGCGCGAGTTCGGCGACGGGCTGCGTCACCTGCGCGGGGTGCGCGAGGTGACCCCCGACGTGCCGCGCGGCCTGCTCCACGTGAGCTTCGACAACGACCTGCTGACCTACGACGATCTCTCGCGCACCGCGCGCCGCATCGGGGCGGCCGCCCATTGCGCCGCGCACTGCCCGCGCAACGCCCACGGGGAGTGCGGCTGCGAGCTCGTCCTCGACCCCGCCGGCGCCGACCGCTACGAGCAGCGCCTCGCGCACGTCACCGGCCTCGATTGCGCCGACTGCGCCCTCAAGCTCGAAGGCGCGCTGCGCCACACGGGCGGCGTGGTCAGCGCCAACACGAACTTCGGCGCCGCGACGCTCAAGGTCGTCTTCGACCCCCAGGAGATCGCCTTCGACGACGTGCTCGACCGGGTGCGCCGTCTGGGCTACGACACCCTCGAGGGACGCGCGGCGCGAGCCGCGCAGCGCGACGGGGCAGCAGCCGCGGCGAGCGGCGCGCGCCCGGCGGGCGCCGGGCGCGCGCCGCTCGCCGACGCCAGGGCGCTGCTCACCGCCGTGTCGGGCGCGGCGGTGGCCGGCGGCTTCGCCGCCGAGGCTGCCGCGCCCGCCCTCGCGCCGTTCCTGTTCGCCGCGGCCATGGTCGCCGGCGGCTGCCTGACGGCCCGCGCCGCCTGGTATTCGCTGCGTGCACGCTCCGTCGATATGAACGTCCTCATGACGATCGCGGCGATCGGCGCCGCGGCGATCGGGCAGTGGAGCGAGGCCGGCCTCGTCGTCTTTCTGTTCGCGCTCGGCAACCTGCTGCAGGCGTTCAGCATGGAGCGCACGCGGCGGGCCGTGCGCGGCCTCGCCGAGCTGACGCCGCCCGAGGCGCGGATCGTCGACGGCGACCACAGCCACACCGTGCCGGCCGACGCCGTGCGCCCGGGCGACCTCGTCCGTGTGCTCCCCGGCGAGCGCCTGCCGGTCGACGGGATCGTCACCGACGGCCAGGCGGGTGTCGACCAGTCGCCGGTCACCGGCGAGTCGATGCCGCTCGGCAAGGCGCCCGGCGACGAGGTGTTCGCCGGCTCCATCGTGCAGGGCGGCGCTCTGACCGTGCAGGCCACGACCGGCGCCTCCGACAACACGATCGCCAAGATCATCCACTTAGTCGAGGAGGCTCAGGCCCAGCGAGCGCCGCTGCAGACCACGATCGACCGCTTCGCGGCGCGTTACACGCCGGTCGTGGTGGCGGCCGCGGCCGCGGTCGCGGTGCTGCCGCCGCTCCTCGCCGGACAGGCCTTCTCCACTTGGTTCTACCGCGGCCTCGCGCTGCTCATCATCTCGTGTCCCTGCGCGCTCGTGATCTCCACACCGGTCAGCTTCCTCGCCGCGCTCGGCGCCGCGACGCGGCGCGGCGTGCTCGTGAAGGGCGGCGTCTTCCTCGAGCGCGCCGGTTCGCTGCGCGCGATCGCCTTTGACAAGACGGGCACGCTCACGACCGGCGTCCCGCGGGTCACCGACGTCGTCTCGCTGAACGGCGACGGCGGCGCGCTCGTCCTGGCGCGCGCGGCCGCCGTCGAGCGCTGGAGCGAGCACCCCCTGGCGCAGGCTATCGTCGCCGAGGCCGAGCGGCTCGAAGCCGAAGCCGGGGGCCACGAGGACCACGACCACGCGACCGCGGACTGCTGCGGCGCCGAGCGCGGCGCGGAGCACGAGAACGGCGGTCACGGGGACGGCGACGCCTGCGCCTGCGGGCACTGCGGTCCCGCCGACGACCCGGCCGTCACGCGCTTTCGCGCCATCGCCGGTCGGGGCGTGCGCGGCGACATCGACGGTGAGACGGTGCTCGTAGGCAAGCCCGAGCTGTTCGACGGCCAGGGGCGCGCGGAGACGGCCTTCGACGGTCTGTTCGCGGCCGAGCTCAGCCGTCTCGAGCTCGAGGGCAAGACCGTGGTCGTGGTCGGCACGCCCGAGCGCGTCGACGGGCTGATCGCGGTCGCCGACGGCCTGCGGCCCTTCGCCCGCGAGGCCCTGGCGGCGCTGCGACGCGGGGGCGTGCGTCACATCGCCCTGCTCACCGGCGACAACCAGGCGACGGCCGCGACGATCGGCCGCGACGCCGGCATCGACGAGGTGCGCGCCGGTCTCCTGCCCGAAGAGAAGGTCGCGGCGGTCCGGCAGCTCGCCGAGCGCTACGGCGGGGTGGCCATGGTCGGCGACGGCGTGAACGACGCGCCGGCGCTCGCCGCGGCCACGGTCGGGGTCGCCATGGGCGCCGCCGGCAGCGACGCCGCCCTCGAGACCGCCGACATCGCCCTTATGACCGACGACCTCGCCGCCCTCGCCGCGACCGTGCGCCTGTCGCGCAGGACCACCCGCGTCATCCGCGAGAACATCGTTCTGGCGATCGCCGTCAAGGCGGTGTTCCTCGCCCTGGCGCCGCTCGGCCTCGTCACGCTCTGGATGGCCGTCTTCGCCGACATGGGCACGTCGCTCGCCGTCATCGGCAACGGCCTGCGCCTGCGCCTGGCCGCGGACACGCGCTCGTCGGCCACTCCGCCGCGGGGGTCGATCGATCGAGTCCGTGAGGGCACTGTCGGGATCGACAGGCTAGGATGAGACATCGATCAAGGGGGCAGCATGGGCGTCTGGGCGCGCAAGGG
Source organism: uncultured Actinomycetes bacterium (assembly GCA_963767005.1). Classification (GTDB taxonomy): domain Bacteria; phylum Actinomycetota; class Thermoleophilia; order UBA2241; family UBA2241; genus Bog-752. Next base: position 285,004 of record CAVYCN010000004.1, on the reverse strand, counting down.
CAAGCACTACGACGTGGGTGAGCCGCAAGAGCTCGGCAAGCTCAGTCAAGCCATGGCCGGCCGCGGTCCTTTCGTGCTGCGCTTCGAGGGCGCCGTCTTCAAGCTCAAGTTCGAGGAGGCATCCTACCGCAATGGTCTGCGCCTCGACGCGGCGCTGACCGGCGCGTGGCGCGTGGTAGACATGGCTGATTCCGACGGCATCCCTGGTCTTCACGCGACGCGCAACGACCTGTCGTTCAAGGCCAGCCGGATCCTGGTCGCCGACGCTGAGCTGCAAGACAAGATGGACGCGCTCCGTCGAGAGGGCTGCCGCAGCCTGCTGAAGGAGCTCCTGGAGCGGGCGGAGAAAGCGGTCAAGCCCGCAGTCGCCGACTAGGGGTGCGCTGGGCACAGCGCGGCTCTCCCGCACGACCGAGCCCATGCACCGATCCCCCTCGCTCGACACTCACGCGATTCTCACAGGCGAAGGTAGTCGATGCCTCAAGGCACGGGGCGGCCCTCGCCGCCTGGTGCTCCGGCAAGTCGGCAGCCGTCAAACGGCGTGATGAAGCCCGCCGTCGGTGGTAGGTTTCCTTGGCCTGCAAACGGCCGCTCGCACAGTGGCACACGGGCAGCCATCGCGATCCAGGGGGGACCATGACGCAGTGGCACCAGGACGGCCGACCGCTGAGCGACGACGATCTTGCTGAGCTCGCCCGGGCGGATGGAGAAGCGGTGTACGAGTTCGCCGGCACTGCTTTTCGCTTCACGGTGCTGACCGTGCCGCCTCGACGGCTTGACCGCAGCGGCCGGCGCGGCGGCACCGTTGTGCTGAGCCTGCGCCAGATGGGAGTCAGCCGAGCGGAAGATGCCGTCGACCTGGTCGATTACGTCGACGTCAACCGGTTCGATGCGACGCGCTGCGCCGCTGAGTGCTCGCTGCTCGACGCGGCCGGCGAGACGGCCAGCAGAGCGGGCCGGCGGTACGCGACGGTGGAGCTCTTCCGCCAGGCCGAGGCGCTCATCGGCGGCCGGCACGCCGCCTGAGAGATCGCGCGAGTCGCCCGGCGCGTCTGGCACAGAAGGAGATAGGTGCCGGGCCCGAGCGGGCGCAGGCCTCAGGCTCCGCCACGGGGCGAGATCGTCTGGTCGCTTCGTCCCTGGTTGCCGGGTGTGTCGTGAGGCTCCCGTGAAGAAGCGGATGCTGAAGAAGATATGCGACTACTGGGAGGCCGAGGCCGGCCGCAGCGCAGCAGAGGCCGCCCTGTGGCGACGCGACTTCGAAGCGGCGCAGCATCAGCTCGAAGCTCTGCGCCGCGATCCGTTCGCGACGTTTCGTGCCGAGTTTCGCGCCGAGGCCATGCGCCAGATCGACGCCTGGCCGCAGGGTTCCGACGAGACCGAGCACGACCCTTCCCCGCGGACGCAGGCGCAAGGCGACGTTCCCCCGCAGACTGACGGATGACGGTCGCCTGCTGCGGCGGATGCAGGCCGGGAAGGGGGTGAAGAGCCTCGCGTGCGACGCCCTGCGACTGCCGGCACGCTCCGCTCAGTCGGCGGCCGCGTCCCCCTGATGGCCAGCGTGGTAGGCCACGAGCTGGACGCACCAGTGACCCTTGGCGTCGATCGCTCTGACCTCGCCCTCGAGCTCGCGGATGCGGGCGAGATAGCGACGATAGTCGGCCGCGTCGAGACCGTCTCGCCCCTCACCGAAGACGGCGCCCCAGACCTTGGCGTGAAGCGCCGCGAAGCGTTTCGGATAGCACAGGCCCAGGACCGTCGAGGCGACGCCCAGGCCGACGCCGGGCAGCAGGCGCAGGATGGAAAGTCGTGCATCCAGCTCGAAGTCAGGGTCGCGATCCTTGACGGCGAAGGCCAGCTCGGTGATGCGCTTCACTCGCTTGGCAGAGCTCGCTTCGAGCGCGTGCGACGAGCGCGCGTACTGCTCGCCCAGTCTCCAGCGGCAGATCTCCAGGAACTCGTCGCGGGTCAGGTAGAACGGGACGCGCTTGTCGCGGGCGCGGGCCAGGCGCGCCATGAGGCGCTCGGTGTCGGCGAGGTCGCCGTCTTTCGAGCGCTTGGCCGCGAGGCGACTGTCGCGGAGGTTCTGTGCGGTGATCATCTCGGCGCCTCCCTGCGTATGGGCGAATGGCTGCCACCGCAAGACTCGGCGGCGGTGTGCAGGTCGTACACCGCAAGGCCCGGGAAGGCAAGGGACGTACCCCTGCGCCGGCCCTGCGGTCGCGCACTCGGCGGACCCTGCTGATCTACGCTCGACCGGCGCAGCGCAGGGGGTCCGGCAGGTCGCGTGGCTTTGTCATGTGCGCTTCTCCCCGCTGTCTGTGGTCCCTGGCCGAGTCCGATGGACGAGCACATGGGCCTCGCGCAGGAGGTCGTCCCAGCTTGTGGCCAGGCGTCGCACGGTCACGGGGGACGGTAGGCCCCGCCGACCCGCCCGCCAGGCTTCGTAGCGCTTGATCGTCGGCGCCTGGCCGAGCTCGCGCCAGGCCTGCGCCAGCGCCGCGACGCCGTCGCTGTGCTCGTAGGTCGCCGGGCGTCCGCCGCCGGCGGGCACCGGTAGACCGGCCACCGCGAGCGCCTCACGCCAGGTGCCAAGACGTAGCACCACGGTCTGCGCACTGGGGCGCGGCAGGCCGTCTCCACGGCGCCCTTCGGCCCACTTGCGGTAGGCGTGGTAGCCCAGTGGCGCGGGCAGTTGCCGTGCGGCTTCGCGCAGTGCGCTGCGGAGATCTTCGTCGGTGTAACGCTGCCGCCGAGAGCGCTCGCGCCGGCGCAGCACCTGGGCCTCCGGAACGCTGGCCTTGATCAGGCGCCTCGCATGGCACTCCTGCAGGCCCAACTCCCGGGCCACCCGCGCCTCGTCGCCCAGGCGCCTGTATGCGGCGACGATCTCCTTCTCCCGGCCTCGTACCGCTATCTGGTAGCGACGTTCATCGGCCGGCTGTGGTGTGACGCCGTAGGTGGACAGGAGCTGACGGACGCGCTCGGCCGAGAGGCCGAGTCGAGCGGCGATCTGACGATTGGACCGACCCTCACCGTAGAGGGCGAGCAGGCGCGCCTTGCGCCGGTCGTCGCTTGGACTCATGTTCACGGGCTCTCGTCGGCGGGAGATGGTGCGGGCCGCATTGCACGCGGTATAGCTCATCTGTGTTAGCGCATGATGAGCCGGCACGGGTGGAGCTCCGAGACCGCCGCAGCGTTTCAGCTCAAGCCGCACCTTGCGACGACGGCAGGTCAGATCGCCGGCGGATGTGGCTCGCCGGCGGTCCCACAGACGAGCCGGTCGGGCGTCCGTCTGCCGGGAGGCCGGCCGTTGCTGATGTGGCCTGAGCGGCGAGCGCCTCGTCCCGGCTGCTGTAGATGCCGAGCACGCGCTCGAGCCCGCAGATCTTGAAGGTCGTCGCCAGATTCTCATGCGGCACGACCAAGGCCACGGCCTCAGGGCCGAGGTCGCGGGCGACACCGACGATCACACCCAGCGCGGCGGCGTCGATGAAGGAGACGTCGCTGAGATCGACAACGAGGCGGTCGCAGCCATGCTCGCGGGCGGCGAGCAGCGCGTCGCGGAACATCGGCGCAGCGCAGACGTCGATCTCGCCGCTTGGAGCGACAACGGCGCACGGTCCGTTGCGCGCGGAACCGGCGTCCAGCGCGCGTCGCGCTCCGGGCCCGGTTGTCAGGGCGCGTTCCGCCACGAAGCGCCTCCGGCCATGGCGACCATCATCCTGCCTCGTCTCCTGACTCGATCATCCATTCACGCTGGGGGTCGCCCCACGGAGGGACCGATCGATCCCAGTGTCGCGCCTCGCGGTTCGTGCTGCGTGAATCTCGAGTGAGGATGTCGCTTGGGTGAGGCCGCTCATGTTCGCCCGTCCGGCGTCGATCAGTCGGCCGTCGAAGGCGCAGTCGGCGGACCCATGGCCCCGAAGTCGGCAAGGGGCACGACGACGCCGTCGCTGCGCGGTGTCTTTCGCGATCACTTCGGCCGAGGCAACCCGTGGCGCCGGCCTTGCGGGTGGCCGCTGCGCTGCGTCGACCCGGGCCCGGGCACCAGGCTCTGGACGCTACGCGGCCACCCCGCTGCGATCGGCCTGCTCGAGGACGTCGTAGAGCACCTCGTAAGGGCCGGTCGTGAGGATCGAGGAGAGCAGCGCGTAGACGCGCGCGAGCGCCTCGCCGCGGTAGAAGTCGTCGTGGCTTTCGAGCGACTCCCACTCCGCCTGTACGACGTAGTGGATCGCCCCGAGCTCGCCCTCGCGCAACTCGTCGTGGAGCGCGCTGCCGATGGGGGACATGCCGAACGAACGCAGGACGCGATGCGCCTGGTGTCCCGGCGCCGAGCGCAGCAGACCGTCGAGGTCGTGCAACGCGGTCTCGGCCCGGTGCTCGGTTCCCTTCCGGACGCTGAAGAGCGTCTGACCGACGATCATGAGGTGATACTCCTTCGTGCGTGGTGATTATCGGGCTGTAGTTGCCCACTCGCGCGGGAGTTCGAACAATCGTGGGCGCGCGCGAGGCAGGGAGGGGCGCCGGGGTCGACGCCGGGCGGTCCGCCCGGCGCGCCGGGGTCAGCGGGCCGCCGACCTGAGCGCGGCGAGCAGCGCGGCCGGGCGCAGGGCGTCGGCGCCGTCGGCCGACCAGGCGATCTTGCCGGCGCGGTCGACGATCACGGCGTGCGGCCGGACGGCGCCCGCCGCCGCGTCGAACGCCCCGAAAGCGCGCGCGACCGCTCCGTCGGGGTCGGCGAGCAGCGGGAAGTCGGCGCGTCCGGCCTGCTCGACGATGTGACGCGTGGCCTCGTCGTCGCCGTGCATGATGCCGATCGCCTGGCCGCGCAGTCCCCAGAGCTGCTCGGCGATCCCGTTCAGCCCACTCGTCGCCGCCGTGGCGGCCGTGGCATCGGCGCCGAGGAAGACGACGACCGGGAACCAGTCGCCGCGGAACTGCGCAAGGGACACCCGACTGCCGTCGTGCGCCGCAAGGTCGAACTGGGGCGCCGCGCGCCCGACGCCGAAGGTGTAGCCCACTGTCAGGACCTCCGCTCGCGGAAGGGTTCGACGGACCCGCCGGCGCCGGACGTGCCGGCCGCGGCGGCCTGTATGAGTCTACACGATGCGGCGGGGGCGGGAGCCCCAGGCTCCCGCCCCCGCCGCCGCGCGCCGCCTGAGAGGATCAGCCGAAGGTGCGGTACGCGTTCCGCGCCGCGCACACCGGGCACTTGTCGGGCACGTCGCCGATCACGGTGTGGCCGCAGACCGCGCAGACGCTCACGGGTTGGGCGTCGATGTCGCCGCCGGCGACCACCCGTTCGCGGGCCTCGGCGTACATGCGCTTGTGGTCGGTCTCGGCCCGCAGCGCCCAGCTCATCGACTTGAGGGCCTGCCTGTCGCCCTGCAGCTTGGCGACCTCGACGTAGGCCGGGTACATCTCGTCGATCTCGAACGACTCGCCCTCGAAGGCGGCCTGCAGGTTGGCGGCCGTCTCGCCGACTCCGCCCATCACCCGCAGGTGGTTGCGGGCGTGGCGGGTCTCGGCGAACGAGATGGCGCGAAACAGGGTCGCCACGTTGGCCAGCCCCTCGGCCTCGGCCTTCTCGGCGAAGACGAGGTACTTCTCGGCCGCCTGGCTCTCACCGGCGAAGGCCGCCTTGAGGTCGGCGAGGTCCATATCGTGGAGCTCGTCGGCGTGCGGCAGCTTCTGCTCGAGCTCCGCGAACGTGGGAGCGTCGACCTCGGGCATCTGGGTCCTCCTTGACCTCGGTCTCAGGGGCGCGACCCGATCCGGGACCGCGCGCCTCTTCGACAGGCTACGAACGAGCCGGCGCCGGCCTCAGAACGCGGTGAAGTACTGGCCGGCCGTGCCGCACACCGGGCACTCGTCGGGCGCGTCGCCGATCACGGTGTGGCCGCAGATGGGGCACACGCGGATCGGGGTCCCGCCGAGGTCGTTGCCGGCGCCCAGACCCTTGGCGGCCGAGTCGTAGACGGCCTGGTGGTCGCGTTCGGCCGTGGCCGCGTAGCGGATCGAGGTGCCGGCTTCGGCGCAGTCCTGCAGCTTGGCGATCGCCGCGTAGGCCGGGTACATCTCGTCGATCTCGAACGTCTCGCCGCCCCAGGCCGCCTTGAGGTTGTCGGTGGTCGCGCCGATGCCGCCCATCACGCTCAGGTGATTGCGCGCGTGCATGCTCTCGGCGTAGGCGGTCGCACGGAAGAGGCGGCCGATATTGGGGTAGCCCTCGGCGTCGGCCTTGGCCGCGAAGGCAAGGTACTTCTGCGAGGCCTGGCTCTCGCCGGCAAAGGCGGCCTTGAGGCTCTCCTCGGTCATCGCGCCGAGCTTCTCGGGCTTGGGTGGGGTGTTCTTGAACGCGTCTGCCATGATGTCCCTCCTGTGGTCCTCTCGGGGCGCTGGTCCGGCGGACCACACGCGCACGCCGCGCGACGGCGGGTCCGGTCGAGGCGTCTATCGTACCAAGCGGTCCGGGCGCCGGGGCGGTGGCCGGCGTTGACGTCAACGCCGCACCGTGTCGGTAAACCCTATCACTTTAGTGCAAACCCTTCGCGCCACGCAACGCCAGGACCCGCGGCCGCGATTGCGCCACCGCGCACTCGGGAACCCCTCCGCGCAGGATATCCAGAGAACGACCGAGGCCGCGACGGCCTCGAGGAGGCCGACCGTGAGCGACAACAGCGACAAGACCATCCTCGTGACAGGGGTCACCGGCATGCAGGGCGGGGCCGTGGCCCGGCGCCTGCGAGCCGACGGCTGGCGCGTGCGCGGCCTCACGCGCGACCCGGGCGGCAAGCGGACAGGCTCGCTACGCGAGCTTGGCGTCGAGATCGTGGGCGGCGACCTCACCGACGAGTCCAGCCTGGTCGAGCCCCTGCGCGACGTCTACGGCGTCTTTGCCATGGCGACCCCGTTCGAGAAGGGCACCGGCAACGAGATCGCGCAGGGCAGGACGCTCGGCGACGTGGCGGCCCGGGTGGGCGTCCGGCACTATGTCTACTCGTCGGTCGGTTCGGCCGACCGCAAGACCGGCATCCCGCACTTCGAGACCAAGGTCGCGATCGAGAAGCACCTCGACGGCCTCGACCTGCCGCTCACCATCGTCCGGCCGGTCTACTTCATGGAGAACTTCCTGACGTTCGCCACGCAGCGCACCGACGAAGGCCTCGCGATCGCCGTGCCTCTGCGCGGCGACACGACGCTGCAGATGATCGCCGTCGACGACGTGGCGGCGATCGTGGGCATCGTCTTCGCACGCCCGGACCGGTTCATCGGCAAGGCCTTCGACGTCGCCGGCGACGAGCTCACCTTCCCGGCGGCCGCGCTGGCGCTCGGCGCCGCGATCGGCGAGCCCGTACGCTACGTGCAGGTCCCCTGGCAGGCGTTGCGCGACCAGAACGAGGACTTCTATCTCATGTACGACTGGTTCGAGCGCAAGGGCTACGACGTCGACATCGAGGACACGCGCGACCTGTACCCCGAGCTCCTCGACTTCGGCGCCTGGCTCGCGCGCGGCAGCGCACAGACGCTCGCTACGGCACAGGCGGCCTGACGCCACGCTTGCGTCGCTCGGGGCGAGCGGCCGGCGCCTGCGCAGTCTTGCGCGGCCGCTCGCCGGTGAGCGCATGCGCCGTCGGTCGCCGGTCGGGTAGAGTGGGCGCCATGAGAGTCCTCGTGGTCGGAGCAGACGGCGGCGTCGGGGCGCTTCTGCCGGGCGCCGCGCTCGAGCGCGGGCACAGTGTGACCGCGTTCGGCCCGGCGGTGGCCGCCGCTTCCACGGCCGGCGTGCGCACCGTGACCGGCGAGCTCGTCGACCTCGCCGCGCTGGCCGCGGCGGTGGCCGGCCAGGACGCCGTGCTTTACGCCGTCGAGCCGGTCACGCGCCGCGACGGCGGCGCCCTGCTCGCCCAGGGTGTGCGCGCCGTGCTGCAGGTCATGCACGACGAGGGCCCGCGGCGGCTGGTCTGCCTGTCGGTCGGCGACCTCGGCGCCGGCGGGCGCCGCGGCCTCGCCAGCCGCCTGTTCGGCGGCTCGCGCAACGAGCACGCCCTGGCCGACGTGCGCCAGATGGAGGTCGCGGTCCGCCAGAGCGGCCTCGACTGGACCATCGTGCGCGCGGCCGCGTTGCACGACCGTCCCGCGAAACACTCATGGAGGGCCGCCCCCGGGTATGCTGTGCCGCACGGCGCGGCGATCGCCCGTGCCGACGTCGCGCAGTTCATGCTCGGGCAGCTCGACGACCGGGCCGACGTCGGTCACGCCGTCGCCATCGCCTGGTAGCGGCGTCAGAGGGGGGTCATGGAGCACAGGGTCGCGCGCGACGACGAGCTTCCCGAAGGCAGCCCGCTCGAAGCCGACGCGGGGGGCAAGAAAGTCCTGCTGCTGCGCCAGGACGGTGTGCTGCACGCCTATGGCGCGCGCTGCCCCCACTACGACGGACCGCTGGCTCGCGGGCTGCTCCACGACGGCCGCCTCGTGTGCCCGTGGCACCAGGGCACGTTCGACGCCCGCACCGGCGATCTGCTCGAGCCGCCGCCGCTCGCCGGGCTCACGCCCTTCGCCGTGCGCGTCGAGGGCGGCGACGTGCTCGTCGACCGTCCCGACGACGCACCCCGGCAACGGATCATGCCGATGGCGGCGCGCGCCGCCGACGACCCCCGCACCTTCTGCGTGATCGGCGGCGGCGCCGCCGGCGCCGCCGCCGTCGAGGCCCTGCGCCAGCACGGTTTCGGCGGCCGCATCGTCCTCGTGAGCCGCGAGGACCGGCGCCCCTACGACCGCCCCAACCTGAGCAAGGACTATCTCGCCGGCAGCGCCGGCGCCGACTGGCTGCCGCTGCGCCCCGCGAGCTTCTACGAACGGCACGACATCGAGCTGCTCACCGCGGAGACGCGTCGCCTCGACGCCGAGACGCGTCGCATCGAGCTCAGCGACGGCGGCGTGCTCGAGCCCGACGCCGTGCTCATCGCGACCGGCGGCGCGCCGCGCCCGCTCGACGCGCCGGGCGCCGACCTGCCGGGCGTCCACACGCTGCGTTCGTGGAGCGACTGCGACGCCATCATCGCCTCGCTCGAGGGCGCGACACGGGCCGTCGTCGTGGGCGCGAGCTTCATCGCCATGGAGGGCGCCGCCAGCCTGCGCGAGCGCGGCCTCGAGGTAACCGTGGTCGCACCCGACGAGGTGCCCCTCGAGCGCCAGCTCGGCGCCGCGATCGGCGGTTTCCTGCGGCGCCGCCACGAGGAGCACGGCGTGCGGTTCCGGCTCGGATGCACCGTCGCGCGTCTGACCGGCGACGGGCGTGTGCGTGAGCTCCAGCTCGACGACGGCTCGCGCCTCCCGGCCGACGTCGTCCTGATCGGCGTGGGAGTGCGGCCGGTCACCGGCTTCGTCGAGCACGCGACACTGAACGACGACGGCAGTCTCGACGTCGACGCCGAGCTGCGCGTGAACGACCGCGGCGTGTGGGCGGCCGGCGATGTCGCTCGCTACCCCGAGGCGCACGTCGGCGACCGCGTGCGCATCGAACACTGGCGCCTGGCCGAGCAGCTCGGCCGAGCGGCCGCCGCGTCGATGGCCGGCCGGGGCGCGCCCTTCACGGGTGTGCCGGCCTTCTGGACCCAGCAGTTCGGCCTGCGCCTCCCGTTCGTCGGTGTGGCCGGCGCGTGGGACGACACCGTCGTCGTCGGCGACCTGCCCGGCGGCGACTTCACCGTCGCCTTTGCGCGCGGCGGCCGCCTGGTGGCCGCGGCCGGCACCCGCGACCTCGACTTGGCGGCCTTCGTCGAGCTCATGCGGACGGACCGCCTGCCGACGCCCGAGAGGCTGCGCGCAACCGGCGGCGACGCCTTCACCGGCCTCCTCTAGCGCCGCCGGTCGCCTTCGCGATCGCCGCTCAGGTGCGCGTGACTTCGTCGCGCGCCCCGTGCCGGGCGAGCCCGGCGACGCCACGGTTTGCCGAGCTGCGGTTCCGGCAAGCACCAGACAGAAGGACACGGTCGGCGGCGGGGCACGGAGGCGGTCATGATCCTCATGGTGGAGCATCGCGTCAGCGACTGGGAGCAGTGGAAGCGCGGCTTCGACGCGCATCGCCCGGTCCAGGAACGCTACGGCGCCACGGGCTACCTCATCTACCGCCGCGACGACGATCCGGCGATCGTTGCCGTGGTCATGCAGTTCCCGACGAAGGAGCAGCTCGAGGGGTTCCTGAGCGACCCGTCGCTCGGCGAGGTCATGGCGAGCGCGGGCGTGGTGGGGGTGCCCCAGGTCCGCACCTACGCCGAGGCCGGCGCCGAGCAGCTGTCGGGGCGCATGGCCGCCTAGGGTGGCGAGCGGTGCGGGGCGCGTTCCTGCGCGCGCGCCCCGCGCCGCTCGCCATTCATCCACCAGGCGCCCCGGCGCGGCGCCCGCCGGGGCGCGCGGCTATGCGTTCAGCTTCTTCAGCACCCAGGCCATGTTGCGGCCGAGGTCGGTCATCGTCTGCAGACCCTCGGCGTCGTCATTCACGGCGCCGATCTCGGCGCCCAGGCCGAAGTTCCAGTAGGTCGAGCCGACCACCACCATCTCGCTGATCTGGAAGAAGTGGTTGACCGAGTCGAAGGCGTGCATGGCGCCGCCGCGGCGCACGGCGATCACGGCCGCACCGACCTTGCGGGCCAGCGGGTTGCCGCTCTTGCGGGTGGCGTAGCCGGCCCGCTCGATCAGCGCGCGCATCGTGGCCGTGGCGTCGCCGAAGTAGACCGGCGTGCCCAGCAGGATGCCGTCGGCGGCGAGCATCGTCGCGATGCAGTCGTTGACGCCGTCGTCCTTCACGCCGTGGCAGCGGTTGTCGCGGGTCTCGGCGCAGGTGAGGCAGGCTCGGCAGCCGCTGATGCGCTTGCCGGCGAGCTGCACGAGCTCGGTCTCGATGCCCTCGGCCTCGAGCTCGGCCAGCACGCGACGCAGCAGGATCGCGGTGTTGCCGTCACGGCGTGGGCTCGTGTTGAACGCGGCGACTTTCATGGTCGCGATTGTATCGCGCCGTGCAGAGCGCGCCACCCGGACGGGCGGCGCCGGGATCGCATCGCGGCAGTCCCGGCACTCGCAGCGACTGGGCGCCTCTGCTCGAACCGCTGCACTACAGACTTGGGCTCACGCCGACTGGGCTGCAACGTATCGCACGCCCTCCACGGCGTGGAAGTCAGGGTCCTGCGTCCAGAGCGCGGCCCCGAATGAGCGAGCTGTGGCGAGCATGACGCTGTCGGCCATCGGCAGCCCCAGCGCCGCGCTCATGCGGGCGGCCTCCAGGGCGATGGGCGCCGTCAGATCGACGACGGAGCCCTGTTGCATGAGCGCCACCGCCCGCAGTGCGTCACTCTCACCGCGCTGCTGCGCCACGCGCCTGAAGACCTCGCAGATACTGATGGTAGGCACGACCAGATCGGTCGGCGCCTCGAGTGCCGGCGCGAAGAAGTCGGCGTTGGGTCCCGCCGCGAAGTACTCGAGCCAGCCACAGGAGTCGACCAGGTTCACGGCCGGTCGGCCTCGCGCGGCACGTCGGTGGCGATGCCGCGCAAGAAGCCGCGCATCTGCCTGGCCGACTTCACGGGTACCAGTTCCACACGATCGCCGTACTGGCCAGTCTACGCGAGCGGGCTTGGCAGTCCCGCCGCTCATTCCGCCACGTAGACGTACTCGACGGCGTCGTACGAGTCGGTCGGGAAGACGAACACAATGGCGACGCGCTCGGTGCCGAGATTGCGTACCCCGTGCACAGCGTCGGGCGGGAAGAAGAGCGCGTCGCCGCGGCGCAAGGGATGCCATTCGCCATCGTGGTAGACCTCGGCCTCGCCAGAGGTGACGTAGTACACCTCGGCGGGGTGATGGTGGTGCGGCGGCAGCTGCGCCCCGGGCGGCACCTCGAAGCTGCCCATGCTCAGACCGCTGGTCGGCGTGCGTTCGACCGTGAAGAAGGTACGCTCGATCATCACTGTCGGGCCGACCGGGCCCTCGTAGGAGGCCTCCCAGGGAGCGTCGGCGTCGTTGATGTGAACGGTCTCATCCGGCATGTCGGCTCCTCTCCGCGTCGTCAGCGGATCTCGGCGGGGCGATCACAGATCAACGGATCTCACTCCGCCGAACGTCCGGCACACGACCTGTGCGTCACGTCGCTCCAGAGAATTTTGAGCGTTCGGCGCATCAGGTGATGTGCTTGTTGGGCATTCGGGTCGGCATCGTCAAGGATCGGTTGTGACGTCCACGCGCGCCCACACGCCGGGTTTCAGCGTCATCGGCGTCCAGAAGAACTTCGGCAGCTTCTCGCCCTGCAGGTAGTAGGACCCCGGCGGCAACGCGATCCGGAAGGTCCCGTCCTTACCGGCCACGAGTCGCGCGATGACGTCGCCGCTTCCGTTTCTGACAGTGACGGCGGCACGGGCGTCTGGCTCGTACCAGACCGAGTCGCCGAAGCCGTCGGGAAGTGGCGAAGGGGACGGGTTGGTGCTGGGCAAGTGGCTCGCCGCGAGCCCGATGATGCCCGAGCTCGGCGTCGAGCGATGGCCACACGCCGAGGCCCCGAGGGCCACCGCGAGCGCGATCGCGATGCAGACGAGTCTACGCCCCATGAGTCCGCGCCTCCCTAGTGACATGCCCAACGTCCGGGCGTTGAACTGCGAGAGCGCACAAGGGCCAAGTGGTGCACTTCAAAGTTGAAGTCACATGGTTTCGTCATGGCGCTGGGGTTTCAGGAAGTCGTCGACGGTCAAGCCGATATCGCGTGCAATCTTGCGCAGAAGGGTGGGCGAGATGTCACGACCGGCACGGAAGGGGATCGTGATCGACCGCCCATCGCGTGGCGGAACTGCTTGTGAGAGCCGCGCTGGCGAGCTTCGGCAAAGCCGTGCGCTTCCAGCAGGGCGACGACCTGCCGCGGCTTGAGGACTGGCAGGTCCGCCACGAGTCCGGCGACTTGGATGGTGCGCACGTCCACGAACTCCGACTCCAGGGCCGGCTCGCCGTCTTCGAGCAGCATCTCGATGACCTCGCGCAGGTTGTCCTGCAACTGGTCGAGGTCGCCACCCTGGGTGTGGGCGCCGGGCCAACCCGGTACGTAGCCGACGAGCAGACTGGTCTGCGGGTCACGCTCGACGACAAAGCGAAACGAACGCATGATTCTCGCCTCCTTGCGACCCCTCTACGATAGCCGAGGCGGCGGCAGATGCACCAGCAGCGCGTGGGGTTGTCCACCTAACGGTGATTCTGTCTACTGGGTAACGTCGGCAGCAGCCTACGCTCTTGTAGGTAACGGCGGGAGGGGCAGACGGGGGCCGCGAATATGCAGTCTGCGTAATCTAGGGCTGCTTGACGAGGTACTCGAAGGCCGCGAGCGCGGCGCGAGCGCCCTCGCCGGCCGCCACCACGATCTGCTTGTCGCGGTTGTCGGTGACGTCGCCGGCGGCGAAGACGCCGCGCACGCCGGTGGCGCCGCGCTTGTCGACCTCGATCTCGCCGGCCACGTTGGTCTGCAGCAGGTCGAGGGCGAACTCGCTGTTGGGGAACAGGCCGACCTCGACAAAGACGCCGTCGAGCGCGATGCGCCGGCTCTCGCCGGAGCGCACGTCGCGCACGGTGATCGCCTCGACCTTGTCGTCGCCGTGGATCTCGACGACCTCGTGGTAGCGCAGCGACTCGACCGTGCGCGCGGCCGACGCCTTGTCCTTCAGTATGGCGTCGCCGGTCCACTCGCCGACGGTCACCAGGTAAACCTTGGCCGCCACGCCATCCATCTCGATGGCCGCCTCGAGGCCGGAGTTGCCGGCGCCGACCACCGCGATCGTCGCACCCTTGAAGAGCGGGCCGTCGCAGGTCGAGCAGTAGACCACGCCCTTGCCGGTCAGACGCTTCTCGCCCGGCACGTCGAGCCGGCGCTTCTGCACCCCTGTCGCGATGATCAGGGTCGCGGCCCGCACGCTGCGCCCGCTCTCGAGGTCGATCACCTTGCACCGACCGTCGACGCTGAGGCCGACCGCCCGCTCGCCGATCAGCTCGGTGATGCCGTACCTGGCCGCCTGCTCGTAGTAGCGGTCGACGAGGTCGGGCCCAGTCACGTGGTCGAAGCCCGGGTAGTTGGCGATGTCGGCGGTCAGCCCCACCTGGCCGCCGAGATCGTTCGCCACCACGATGGTCGACAGGTTCTTGCGGGCCGCGTACATGGCCGCCGTGAGGCCGGCGGGCCCGGCGCCGAGGACGGCGACGTCGTAGACGTCGCGCAGCGGCGCCGCCTCGCCGCGCCCGAGGCGGCGGTCGAGCTCACCGGTGGCGTTCAGACGGGCGAGGTCGTCGTAGCCGCCGACCTTCTCGCCATCGAGAAAGATCTGCGGCACGCTGCGCATGCCCGAGCGTTCGACCATCTCCGCCTGGCGCGCCTCGTCGCTCGTCACGTCGATCTCGTCGTAGGCGACGTCCTTGGCGCGCAACAGCGCCTTTGCCTTCAGGCAGTACGGGCACCATTCCTTGGTGTAGATCTTGATACGAGCCAAGTGGCCTCCCCTGGGCATCGACCGGCGGCGCGCCATCGACAACGCCGGCATCCGTACGAAGTTCTTGCCAGCGGCCGGCTCGGCGAAACGGCGCGCGCCCGCCGGAAGGCCGCCGCTCACGGCGGATACCGTTCGGCGTCCGGCGCCGGCGGGAACCACTCAAGGCATAGTGGCTGGCGACGATTGGGAGGATGACGTGGCCTTCACGATAGTGGTCGGTTACGACGGCTCGCCGGGGGCGCAAGCGGCACTCGACGAAGCCGTCGACCTGGCCGGGCGGCTCTCTGCCAAGGTGGTGGTCGCCAACGCCTACGGCGGTCCCCGCACCTACTCCGGGGCTCCCCTGACCCCCCGTAGCAAGCTCAAGGAGCAGGGTGACACGCTGCTGCGCGAGGCCGTCGCACGCGTCGCGGGCTCGGCGGTGGCGGTCGAGCCGGTGCTGGTCAACGACAGCGCCGCCGCCGGGCTGCTGAAGGTGGCCGTCGAGCGTCGCGCCGAACTGATCGTGGTGGGCACGCATGGCGAGTCCCAGATCAGCGGCATCCTGCTGGGCTCGACCGCCTACCGGCTCGTTCACATGACCACCCGGCCGGTGGTGGTCGTACCGGTGCGCAAGCGGGCACGAAAAGCGGCCTGAAGGCGTAAGGACGCGGGCGACGGGCGGCGGAAGCCAGCCACCCGAAAGCCCGCTTCCGATAGCATGAAGGCATGGCCGGGACCGACGACAGCCGACCCTCCGGGGAGCTGCCCCAGACGCGGCTCGACGAGCTCGAGGAGAAGCGCCGCAGCTTCGACACGAGCAAGCTGTTCGCCGAGCGGGAGCGTATCGCCGCGCGCGGCCGCATCCGCCAGTTCATGTTCGGCAGCCTGGACGGCCTGCTCGTGCCGCTCGGCGTCGTGTCGGGCGTGGCCGGCGGCACCTCGAACAGCCACATCGTCGTCGTGGCCGGCGTCGCCGAGGCCTTCGCCGGCGCCCTCTCGATGGGCGCCGGCGAGTACCTGTCGGGCAAGTCCGAGTCGCAGGTGCAGCGCGCCGCGATCAGGGATGAAGAAGAGGAGATCGCCGTCATCCCCGATATCGAGCAGTACGAGATCGAGCTGCTCTTCGAGCGCGAGGGCCTGTCGCCCGAGGACGCCCGCGTCGTGGCCGAGAAGGTCGTGACCAGCAGGCGGTCGTGGACGAACACCATGGTCGAAAAGGAGCTCGGCCTGTCGGCCGAGCCCCAGGAGAGCCACCTCGGCGACTCGCTCTCCATGGGCGTGTCGTACCTGGCCGCGTCGATCGTGCCGCTCGCCCCGTACCTGTTCCTGCCGGTGCGCTCGGCGTTCGCCCTGTCCGTGGCCCTGACGGTCGCCGTGCTGATGCTGATCGGCGCGGTCAAGGGGCGTCTGGCGCGCATGGGCATCGTGCGCAGCGCCCTCGAGGTCGTCGCCGTCGGCCTGGCGTCGGCGGCCGGCGGCTTTCTGCTCGGCACGGTCGTCCCGCACCTCATCGGACGATAGCGGCGGGGCCCGGCGCGTGGGCCGAGATGCCGGCCGCCGCCGGGCGTGCTACGGTGGGAAACGATCAAGCACCGCGGGCACCAGGCGCGCAACGGAGTCACGCCTGCCTGAGCGATGATGACGTAGCCGATCACCGGCACAAGGAGGCACCGTGCAACCCGACCCCTCGTACCTGCTCGCCGCGCTCAACGTGTCCTTGCCCCCCATCGGCCTCTACGACGCCCCCGACCCCGAGGCCTTCGCGCCCCTCGTAGCGCCGCGCCCGGGCGCCGCGCACGGCGAGTGCCTGTTCTCGCACTTCCGCGACTGGCAGGCCGGCAAGACGGCCCACCTCACGGCCGAGAACTTCGGCTGCCCCGGGGCGGGCGGCTCTCTGTGCGGCGTGCAGCGTGAGGACCGCGCCGGCTTCATCCACTTCCTCGCGATCGACGAGGGACTGAAGGCGTCCGAGGAGCTCATGGGCCGCTGGCTCGACGCGCGCGTGAACTTCACGCCGGTCAACGGTCACGTGATGGTCGGCCCGCTCAAGGCGGACCAGTACGCGCACCTGAAGACCGTGACGCTCTGGGTCAAGCCCGACCAGCTCGCCGCGCTCACGCTCGCGGCGCAGTACCGCAACGCGCCCGGCGACCCGCCCGCGACGATCGCCGCCTTCTCGTCGGGCTGCGGCCAGCTCGCCCCGTTCTATGACCTCGACGTGCCGCAGTCGCAGATCGGCTCGACCGATCTCGCCATGCGGCACTGGCTGCCGGCCGACCTCATGGCCTTCACGGCCACCAGACCGCTGTTCGAGCAGCTCTGCCAGTTCGGCGACGACAGTTTCCTCACCAGGCCGTTCCTGCGACGCCTCAAGAAGGCGCGCGGCGGGGCGCTCTGACGCCGCTCCGGCGCCGGCCGCGCCTCCGTTGCCGCGGTGATACCATGCCGCTCGCAGGCACGCCCCAGGCAGGCGCACGAGGGAGGTCGTCATGACAGCCAAGGACGCCGCGAGCAACGCGGCCAGCGCGGTCACCTACAACGCCCAGCTCGCGCGCAAGGTCGCGCAGGCGCAACTCAAGCGCCGCGGCCTCAAGCGCGAGCTGAACGCCGCCGAGACGCAGCTCGCCCAGGTCACGCTCTACCTCGCCGAGCAGGGCGCCGTGACCCATCCTGAGCTCGAGGAGCCGGTGCGCCGCGCGCGGCTCGCGCAGGACGAGCTGAACGCGCTCGACGACGAGGTCGCGCGCCTCATGGCGCAGTTCACCACCAAGCCGCCGGCCGGCGACGAAGGCGACGAAGGCGAGGTCGTCGCTTAGCCGTTGCGCCTCGCGAAGTCGTTGCCCGCGGGCCGGCCCCGCCGCGCGGCGGGGCCGGCCCGCGGGCGCATGCGGTCCGTCCCCTCCCTGTGCTAGGGTCGCCGGTGAGGGCGCACGCATGAGGTTCATCCACACTGCCGATTGGCATCTCGGACGGCTCTTCCACGCCGTCCATCTCACCGACGACCAGAGCTACGTCCTCGATCAGTTCGTCGACCTCGTCGCCGACGTCCGGCCGGCCGCCGTGCTGATCGCCGGCGACGTCTACGACCGCGGCGTCCCGCCCACCGATGCCGTCGAGCTTCTGAACGACGTCCTGCAGCGTATCGTGCGCGGCCTCGGCGTGCCCATCGTCATGATCGCCGGCAACCACGACAGCCCCACCCGCCTCGGCTTCGGCGCCGAGCTGCTGGCGGCCGAGGGCCTGCACGTTGCCGGCGGCGTGCCGGCGGCCGGCGCGCTGTCGGTGCCGCTCGTCGACGACGACGGCCTGGTGCTCGTGCAGGCGATCCCGTACGCCGACCCCGTCGAGGTCCGCGCGGCGCTCCACGACCCCGACGTGCAGACCCACGAGCAGGCCATGGCCGCGCTCCTGGCGCGCGCCCGCGAGGCGGCGTCGCACGACGGCCGCGGCGTCCTTGTGGCTCACGCGTTCGTCGCCGGCGCCGACACGAGCGACTCCGAGCGGCCCCTCACCGTGGGCGGCGCCGGCACGGTGCCGGCCGCGCTGTTCGACGGCTTCGACTACGTCGCCCTCGGCCACCTGCACCGCCCTCAGACGGCCGGCGGCGGCACGGTGCGCTACGCCGGCTCGCTCCTCACCTATTCGTTCGACGAGGCCGCGCAGACCAAGTCGGTGAGCATCGTCGAGATCGGCGCGCCCGGCAGCGCCCCCGCCGCCGCGGCGGGCGTGCGCGACGCCGTCGCCGCGGCCGGCGCGACGGGCGGCGGCGCGGCCGTGGCCGCGCCGCCCGCCCTGGCGCGCCTCACCGTCGAGCAGGTCGAGCTGCGCCCGCGCCGCCGCGTGCGTGTGCTACAGGGCACCCTCGGCGAGCTCCTGGAGCAGGCGCCCGCCGACGCGGCGCGCGACGACTACGTCTGCGCGCGCCTCACAGACCCCGGGGCGGTCCTCAACGCCATGGCACGGCTCCAGCAGGCCTACCCCAACTGCCTGCACCTCGAGTTCGTCCGCGAGCTGCCGTCGGGCGAGCGCGAGGGCGCCCGCGCCGACCCCGCGGCCAAGACCGAGGCCGAGCACTTCGCCGACTTCTTCGAGCTCGTCACCGACGAGCCGCTCTCGAGCGCGCAGCGCGCCCGGCTGAACGCGGTCGTCGCCGCCCTGCGGCGCGACGACCGCGAGGCCTGACGGGTCGTGAAGCCCGAGCTCCTCGTCATGCAGGCCTTCGGGCCCTACGCCGGCCGTCAGGTCCTCGACTTCGCGACCCTGGGCCGCCACGGCTTCTTCCTCATCCACGGCCCGACCGGCGCCGGCAAGACGACCATCCTCGACGCCATGGTCTTCGCCCTCTACGGCGACACCACGAGCGGCGCCGCCACCGACCCCAGCGCCCGCCAGGGCCGCGACATGCGCTCCGACCACGCCACCCCCGAGCTGCGCACCCAAGTCGACTTCGACTTCGCGGTCGGCGACCGGCGCTACCGGGTGCGGCGCAGCCCGCTGCAGGAGCGGCCCAAGCGCCGCGGCGACGGCGTCACTGTCGAGAACCCGACGGCCGCGCTGTGGGACCGCTCCGACACGCCGCCGAACGACCACGACGCCGAAGGCAGGCCGCTCGCGACCAAGCCCTCCGACGTCAGCGCCCGCGTGGTCGAGCTCCTCGGCTTTCGCAGCGAGCAGTTCCGCCAGGTGGTCATGCTGCCACAGGGCAGGTTCCAGGAGCTGCTCCAGTCGAGCGGCAGAGACCGCGAGGACATCCTCCAGAGCCTCTTTCGCACCGAACGGTACCTGCGCGTGCAAGAGGCTCTCAAAGCCGAGGCCCAGGCGATCGAGCGCGCCACCCAGGACACCCGGGCGCAGGTCGACGCGCTGCTGCGTACGGCCGACGTCGCGTCGGTCGACGACCTCGGCGAGCGCCTGGCACGGCTCGCCGAGCAGGTCGCCGAAGCCGACGAGGCGGCTACCCTGGCCGCCGCCGCCGGGCAGGCCGCGCTCGCCGAGCTCACGCAGGCGCGGTCCGTCGTGGCCTGCCTCGACGAGCGCGGCGCGGCCCGTGCCGAAGTCGCGGGCCACGCCGCGCGGGCCGACCACGTCCAGAAGCTGCGGGCCGAGCTCGACCTCGCCCGCCTGGCCGAACCGTTGCGACCCCTCGACCGCCTCGTCCACGACCGCCGCAACGACCTCACGCCGCGCCTGCTCGAGCTCGAGGCCGCCGAGAACACCCTCGCGGCCGCCGCGGTGGCCCGCGAGCGGGCGGCCGCCGCCCTCGAGGCCGCGACCGCGCACGAGCCGCTGCGCGGCGAGCTGGCCGAGCGCATCCGCGAGCTCACGGCCGTGGCTGAGCGGGCGACCGGCCTCGCCGCCGCTCAGGCGCAAGCCGACGCCGGCGCCGAGGCCCTGGTGGCGCGCACGGCCGCCGCCGAGCAGGCGGCGGCAGACGGCCGCGGGCGCGTGGCGGCGGCCGCGCGGGCCGCCGACCAGGCGGCGGCAGACCTCGACGTCCTCGAGAGCGCCTGGTCGCGGGGGCAGGCCGCCCTGCTGGCCGGCGCGCTGCGCCCCGGCGCGCCGTGTCCGGTCTGCGGCTCCACCGACCACCCCGCACCGGCGAGCGCCGAGGGCGAGATCCCCGGCGAGGGCGACGTCGTGGCGGGGCGCGCTACGGTGGCCGAGCTCCGCCGCGACTGCGACGCCGCACGCGCCGCGGCCGACGTCGCGACGAGCGCCGCCGAGCGGGCGCTCGACGACGCCCGCACCGACCACGCCGCCAAGGTCGCGGTGCTCGCCGAGCGCGGTCGCGACGTGCCCGCCGACCTGCGCGACCCGACCGAGCTCGACCGCCGCCTGGCCGCCGCCCGCACCGAGCTCACCGCCCTCGCCGCGGCGGCCGACGCGGCGGCGACCGCCGATCGCACGACGGCCGAGGCGCTCATCACCGCCTCGGCCACGCTCACCGAAAAGCAGAGCGGCTACGCTGCCTTGCAGAAGACGCTCGACGACCTCGAAACCGACCGTCTCGCGCGCATCGCCGCCGCCGGCTTCGCCGACCAGGACGCCTACTTCGCGGCGCGCCGCGAGCCGCACCAGACGGCCGCCCTCGCCGACGAGATCTCGGCGTACGACAGCGACGGCAAGGCCGCGGCGGCGCGCCTGCGGCGCGCCGCCGCGGCGGCAGACGGCCTCGAGCGTCCCGACCTCGACGACCTCGCCGCGCGCCACGAGCGCGCGGCGGCGGCGGCCGACGCCGCGCGCGACCGGCGGGCCGGGCTGCTCGCGGCGCGCGACGCCCTGGCCCGCGCCGCCGACGACCTCATCCGCCTGCAGGCCGAGCTCGGCGCGCACGCCGACGACTACGCCGTCGTGGGCCGCCTCGCCGAGGTCGCCGGCGGCGACAACGAGCTGCGCCTGTCGTTCCAGCGGTACATGCTGGCGGCCTACCTCGACGACATCCTCGTCGTCGCTTCGGCCCGCCTGGCGGCCATGACCGACCGGCGCTTCACGCTGCGGCGCCGCGTGAACGGCGACCGGCGGCGGGCCCTTGGCCTCGACCTCGAGGTGGTCGATGCCTACAGCGGCGCCCAGCGTCCGGTGTCGACCCTCTCGGGCGGCGAGACGTTCCAGGCCTCGCTCGCGCTCGCCCTCGGCCTCGCCGAGGTCGTGCAGCGCCACGAAGGCGGCATCAAGCTCGACACGGTGTTCGTCGACGAGGGCTTCGGCTCGCTCGACCCCGAGAACCTCGCCGCGGCCCTCGACACGCTCATCGGCCTGCAGACGGGCGGACGTCTCGTCGGCATCATCTCCCACGTCGCCGACCTGCGCGACCAGATCGAGGCGCGACTCGAAGTCACAACGACGCGCGCGGGCAGCCAGGCGCGTTTCGTCGTACCCTAGACGTCCGTAACACGTTCAGCGCGCGAGGAGGCCGGCCACCTTGGACACCACTCCGCCCCACGCGTCAGGGCACCGGGCTCGTCCCCTGGCCCTGGCGGCCGCGATCGTCGTCGCCCTGACGGGCGGAGCCACGGTCGTGGGCGCCGCGGCCACGACGCCGCTTTCAGCCGCCGCCGCGTCGCCGGCCGCGGCCTCGCCGTCGCCGCAGGTGCACCTGCCCGTCAGCCACCTGCCCTTCATCACCGTGGCAGGGGGCGACGTGGAGTGTCTGCGGGCCACCACGGTGACCCTGACCTTCCGCCTCGAAGACGCCTACGGGCGCTCGCAAGCGACGATCACGGTCCACACCGCCGCCGGCCGGTCGGTGAAGACGCTGGTCGTCCCCGGCACCGTGCCCAACGCCACCGACGAGCACGTCGCCTTCCGCTGCAACCTCGCCCCGGGCGTCTACACGTGGAGCGTCGCGGCCACCGACGCGCGCGGCCGCACGGCGGTGCGGCGAATCGCGGCCCGACTGACGGTCGACGCCACCTTCCCCTCGCCCGCCGCGATCGACCGCGCCATCGCCTGGCTCAAAGGCCGCTCGGGGGTGACGGCGGTCGCCGTCGTCGACACGTCGGGCGCGCTGCGCGGCTGGCACCAAAACGAGCAGTTCGTGACGGCCAGCGTGATCAAGGCCATGCTCCTCGTCGAGTACCTGCGCACGCACACGACCGTGAGCTCGTGGGCCGTGAGCACCCTGACCCCCATGATCGAGGAGTCCGACAACACGGCGGCCGAAGCCGTCTACGGCGTCGTGGGCGACGCCGGCCTGTACTCGCTCGCGAAGGCGGCCGGCATGAGCCGGTTCTCCATCGCCGGGGTGCTCTTCGGCGCGCAGCTCACCGCCGCCGACCAGGCACGCTTCTTCTACCGGCTGCCGTCACTCGTGCCCAAGGCCCATCGCGCCTTCGCGCTCTACCTGCTCTCGCACATCGTGTCCTACCAGAGCTGGGGCATCCCCGCGACAGCCCGACCCCTCGGCTGGCAAGTCTGGTTCAAGGGCGGCTGGCGCGGCACCAGCATCGGGCAGCTCGTCCACCAGGTGGCACGCCTGAGCAAGGGGCCGCGCACCTTTTCGATGGCGGTGTTCACGAACGGCGATCCCAGTCAGGGGTACGGGATCCAGACGATCGCCGGCGTCGCGGCCCGGCTGCTGGCCGCGACGTAACGGGCCCTCGCGCCGCGCGGGTACGCGCGCGGTCCGCTCGATCCAGCCGGCACGGCCGCGCACGAACGCGCCGTCGAACACGATGGGCTCGCCCACGCTGAGCCGCACTGTCGGCCGACCGAGCCAGCGCCGGTCCCGCACGCCGAGCGCCCCGCTGATGGCGGCCGGCACGACGGGGGCGCCGCTCGCAGCGGCGAGATACCCCACGCCGGGGTGGAACGGGTGCAGCGTGCCGTCAGCGTACAGGTCGCCCTCCGGAAAGAGCGCGACGACCTCACCGGCGGCCAGCAGCCCGAGCGCCGTCCGCAGGGCCACCCGATCGACCTCCCCCTTGTTCACCGGAAAGGCGTCGGTGGTGTGGTTCGCGACGACGATCGCCGGCCCGGTCCGTACGCGGAGTGCGGCGGACGGCGACCGGGCGCCCGCCGGCGCGCCCGGTGAGGCTCTTACTTGCCGACCGTGAGGTACTGCTGGATCCGCTCGAGCCAGTCGACGATCGCGATCTTCTGGGGACAGCTCTCCTCGCACGAGCGGCACTGAGTGCACAGCTCGGCGCGCTCGGACTCGTCGAGCCAGCCGTAGGCGAAACGCGCCGCAGCGGGCCCGCCGCCGTAGATCTCGGCCTCGTTGTAGACCTCGAAGACCTGGGGGATGGCGACGCCGCTCGGGCAGGGCAGGCAGTAGCGACAGTCGGTGCAGGGGATGGGACTCAGGGCCAGGTACGCGTCGCGCACCTGCCGGCAGACGTCGAGCTCGTCGTCGCTCAGGGCGCCGGTGTGTGCGCGCGCGGCGCTGGCGATGTTGGCCTCGAGCTGCTCCATGGTGCCCATACCCGACAGCAGGAAGGACACTTCGGGGCGGCTCCAGACCCACTGCAGCGCCCAGTCGACCGGGCTGCGGGGCTCGCGGCCGCGGGACGCGCGCTGCTCGTTGGCGGCGGCCCAGAGCGCGGCGACCGCCGCGGGCGGTCGCCGCGCGAGCTGGCCGCCGCGCAGCGGCTCCATCACGATGACGCCGAGGCCGCGCTCGGCGGCGTACTCGAGGCCGCGCGTGCCGGCCTGGTAGTCCTCGTCCATGTAGTTGTACTGGATCTGGCAGAACTCCCACAGGTCGGTGGCGTCGACCACCCGTGGAAAGGCCTCGTAGTCGTCGTGGAACGAGAAGCCGAGATGGCCGATGCGGCCGTCGGCGAGGGCGCGCCCGGCCCACCCCAGCACGTCGTGCTCGGCCAGCGTCGCGAGCCGGTCGGCGCTGAGCCCGTGCAGCAGGTAGAAGTCGATCGAGTCGAGCTGCAGCCGCTCGAGCTGCTCGCCGAGCAGCCGATCGGGATCGTCGCGACTCTTGACCTCCCACACCGGCAGCTTGGTCGCGATCTTCACGCGGCGACGCAGCTCCGCGAGGCCGGCGGCGCCCGGTCCGCACAGGTCGGCGGCGACCGCGCGCAGCGCCCGCCCCAGCCAGGGCTCGCTCGTGCCGCCGTGGTACACGTACGCCGTGTCGACGTAGTTCACGCCGGCCTCGACCGCGCGCCGCAGCATGGCCGTCGCTGCCGGCTCGTCGATGGGCGCCGGTCCCGGCGTCCCGCTCCGTGCCGGCAGCGTCGGCAACCGCATCGCGCCGAAGCCGAGGACTGAAGGCTCGAACCCGGTCGTGCCGAACGCCCTGTACCGCATGCTCACGTCTCTCCTTCGCCGGTGGCTCGCGGCGCCAGCGGCGTCGCCGCCGGCGCCTCCGCCTCGATCGCACGCACGGTCAACCCGAGGGCGCCGGCGGGACGGCGCCACACGACGTGGTCGCCGACGCGAGCCCCGTCGAGCACGCGGGCGAGCGGCGACACCCAGCTCACCAGGCCGCGCTCGGGCTCGGCCTCGTCCTCACCGACGACCCGGTAGCGGTGCTCCTGCCCGGCGTCGTCGCGCACGGCGACGGTCGCGCCGAAGCCCACCGTGGCGTCGCCCGCGGGCTCGGCCGGTCGCGCCGTCTCGAGCCGCCGTCTGAAGTACCGCAGGTCGCGCTCGACATACCGCAGCCGGTCGCGCGCCGATTCGTCGTCGGCAGCCGCCCGGGCGAGCTCGAGGCGTGCGGCTTCGAGCTCGGTGACACGGCCACGCAGCTTCTCGAGACCGCTGGCCGTGACGTAGTTGGGATGCTCGCTCAGCGGGCGGTCCGGCAGCGGCTCGTCGGGCGCGCCGTCGGTCTCCTTGACGAAGGCGCGGCTCATCGCGGTGGGGCGGTCCTCATGGCCCGGGTACCGCGGTCACGAGGTGGTCGCCGTGACCAGCGGCGGCCGTTCGAGCTGACGCTTGACCTTGCACTGGTCCATGGCGAGCACGATCGCCCGCCGGTACTTGTCGGGGAAACCGGGCGGCAGCGTAAGATGGAGCCGCACCTCGGTCGCGAGGCCGCTCGCCGCATCCTTCTCGTGCGACAGGGTGAGCCCGGCCCCCTCGACGTCGATCCCGCGCTCGCGCATGAAGCGCAGCGCGAAGAAGCCGGCACAGGTGGCAAGGGAGGCCAGGAACAGGTCGTACGGGCCGGGCGCAGAGGCGCCCCCCCCGGACGCGACCGGCTGGTCGGTGTCGACCGAGAAGCCGTCGAGCTCGGCGCAGACCCTGAGGCCCTCGCCGAAGGTGATCTCCATCATCGTGCGACCTCCGTCCCGCTCGCCGCGCCGCTCGTGGTCACCCAGTGTACACCGCGCCTCGGGCACGCCTCCGCTCGTCGCGTCGCCCGACGCGGAGGTCAGGACGCGGTGTAGGAGTCGCGCAGCTCGGCGCGCGGGACGGGCAGCCAGATCAGCCCCTCGCCGGCGTCGCCGACGGGCGTCGCGCGACCCTGCAGAAAGCGCCACGCCGTGAGCGCGGCGACCAGCGCGTCGAGCGAGTCGTGATCGTAGTACTCGTCCCACTCCAGACCGGCATGGCGCAGGGTCATGATCCGCAGACGCAGGCCCGCGCGCGTGCCCTTGCTGGGCGGCAGCGCGCCGAGCAGCGCCGCGAAAGCCCCGTACGGATAGACCTCGAGCATGGCCGGCGGCCCTCCGAGCGCGCCGGGCATCACCGCGCCGTCGTCGGGGATCTCGAAGCCGGCCCGACGCAGCCGTCTGAAGTAGTCGAAGCCGGCCTTCATCCAGTCAGGCAGACGGGCCGCGCCCTGGTCGACCGCCGCGCGCGTCGGCACGGGGTACAGGCTGATGCGCCGCGCCATGAGCTCGCGATCGCAGACGCGCTGCTGCGGCGCCGGCGGCCGCGCCGGCCGGCGGTACGCCTGGGGCGCGTCGATGGCGACCACGGCGGGGTCGTGGCGTTCGATCCAGGCGAGCAGCGCGTCGACCTCGTCGCGGCGGCCGTGGTCGGCCTCCATCCACTCGACGACGGCGGCCGGGGCGGCTGCGCCGCCCCGGCCGCCGCGACCGCCGGCGCGACCCGTGCGCACCGCTACCGCGGTGCTGGGCCGCGCGGCCGCCACATCGATCCCGATCACCACGTCCGGGTCGCTCATGCGTTGATTCTATCGCCGTTCGTCGCGTCCCTGGCGCCCTCGGTCGTCGCTCCCCGTCGCGCGCCGCGCGCGCACGGCCACGGGACGGCGGTCGAAGCCGGGCGCCCCGCCGAGCGGCTCACGGCCATCGCCGGCCCTCCACGAACCTGTCGCGCGCCGTCCGGCCACCCTGCCCCGCGCCACCCGGCCGCTACGCAGGACCGTCGCGACCGCGCCTGCCACGATCGCGGCCAGCAACGCCAGGCCGGTCAGCGACAGGCCACCGCCGTGCACGACCGAGGGTATGGCCCGCCCATGGGCCCCCACCCGGCCCGACACGAAGACGACGGCCTTGTCGGCGAGCACGACCGCCGCCTGCCACCCTTGTCCGATACCGATCATCGCTCGTGCCTCCCGCTAGCGTCGTTCCGCGCTGGCCCCGGGCTGCGCCTCGATGGCCGCGCCCACCTCGCCGAGCAGCACCGCCAGGCGCCGCCCGAAATGGCGGTCGCGGTCGGTGCGCTCGGTGCCGGCGCCGTCGCCCGTACTGCGGGCGGCCGCCCCCGCCGCATCGTGCCGACTCCGTGTGCTGCGAAACCCGATCATGTCTTCTCCTCGTCTGACCATCTCGTCCCGCCCTCGCCCGCGACCGGGCCTACCGCGACGACCGCTCGCGGCGGGCACGCCGTGCTTCACGCGCCTGGCGCAGCCGCACCGACAGCCGCCCACCGGGCGCCGTCGCTTCGTCGAGCTCACGCAGCCGCTGGCGCTGCATCTCAGCGATCAGATAGTCCGGCATCACGCCTCCTCGCGTCGCCCGGACCGGCGCTCGCCGTCTCCGGCGTGCCGCTCCGGCGGTCGACCTTCCCCTGCGCCTCGTCCACCGGCCGTCCCAGGTGCTACCCCGGAACCGTTGACCGTCACCTGCTTTACCGTGTTGCCGGTGACGACACCGGCAAACTCATTCTACCGGTAATGCGTTACGTGTAAACACACTTTGCTGGTGTCAGATCGAGCGCCGGCCGGTATACTTGCGAGCGAGGCGACGGCGTGGTCGGAGTCCCCTCGTGCGCCGCCATCGCCACACCGCGAGCGCCGGTCGGAGCAAGAAAGGAGCGGCACGTGGACGACGGGCAGCAGGGCCCGGGCAGGCTCGAGCTCGTCGCGGAGTTCGTCAACACGCGCGATCTCGACGAGGACGTCGACGGTCTGGCGACGCCCGCCGAGCTGGCCGACTGGCTCACCGGTCACGGTTTGGCCGCCCCCGGGCTCGAGGTGCGCGCCGCCGACCTGCGACGTGCCGTCGAGCTGCGCGAAGCGCTGCGCGCCGCTCTGCTGGCCAACAACGAGGGCGAGCCGGTCGCCGACGACGCGCTCGCCGCCCTGAACAGAAGCGCCCGGCGCGGCCGGCTGGTCGTACGCTTCGGCACCGACGGCCAGGCGCCGCTCGAGCCGGTGTCGAGCGACGTCGACGGCGCGCTCGCGCGCCTGCTCTCGATCGTCCACGACGCCGGTGAGACCGGCGCCTGGCCGCGCCTCAAAGTGTGCCGCAGCGACACCTGCCGGTGGGCCTTCTACGACCAGTCCAAGAACCGCTCCCGGCACTGGTGCAGCATGGACGTCTGCGGCAGCCAGGCGAAGGCGCGCAGCTACCGGCGGCGGAAAGCGGGCCAAACTTAGCGCTCCACGGCGAGCCCCGGCGACGTTCGGCTAGACTGCACGCCGTGGGGGGCCGCGCGTCGTAGAAAGTCGATCGCCGGCGCCGAGGCGGGACCGCGGTCCTTGCCCGCATCACCGGTCGTGGTGCGCGAGACGGCGGCCACCCTATGGTCAGCGAGCGATCCACGGGAGGTGCTTCGTGAAACGGCCCCAGCACGCGGGGCGCGGGCGCAGCGGAGGAGCCTCGCTCAGCGTCCTCGCACCCGACGAGATCGCCGACATCCACCTCGCCAGCCTCGAGGTCCTCGAGCGCACCGGCGTGTTCGTCGAAGACGACGAGCCACTCGACATCTTCGCCGACGGCGGCTGCCGGGTCGACCGCGAGACCCGCATGGTGCGCATCCCGGCCCACGTCGTCGCGGAGTCTCTGGCGGCCTGCCCGTCGCAGATCGCCTACTGCGGCCGCACGCCCGACCGCGACTTCATCGTCGAGCCCGGTCGCGTGACCTTCACGAACTTCGACGAAGGCATCAAATACATCGACCCCTACACGGGCGAGTACCGCGACGCCACCATCAAGGACGTGGGCGACATCGCCCGGCTCGTCGATGCGCTGCCCGAGATCGACGGCTACGAGTCGGCCGTGGGCGCAAGCGACGTGCCCACCGAGACCTACGCGCTCCACGGGCTCGAGGCGGCCCTGCTCAACACCACCAAGCCGGTGGGCTGCGAGGCCATCGACAAGTGGGAGGCGCGCAAGTGCATCGAGCTCGCCGCGATCGTCGCCGGCGGCGAGGACAAGCTGCGCGAGCGTCCGTTCCTGGGCCTCGGCGTCTGCCCGGTCAGCCCGCTCAAGCTGCCGCGCGACGCCACCGAGGTGATCATCGAGTGCTCGCGCGCCGGCCTGCCCGACACCATCCTGTCCATGGCGATGTCGGGCGGCTCGGCCCCCGTCTCGCTCGCCGGCACGCTCGTGCAGCACAACGCCGAGGTGCTGTCGGGCCTCGTGCTCGCCGAGCTCACCGAGCGCGGTAGCCCGATCATCTACGGCTCGTCGACGACCGCCATGGACCTGCGCTACGCGGCCGCGTCGGTCGGCTCGCCGGAGCTCGCCCTGATCGGCGCGGCGGTGGCCCAGCTGGCCAGACAGTATCGCCTGCCGAGCTACATCGCCGGGGCGTAGGGCGACAGCAAGCTCGGTGACGCCCAGAGCGGTCACGAGAAGACCCTCACCGGACTCACGGTGGCGCTGGCAGGGGCCAGCATCATCTACGGAGCGGGGATGATCGAGTCGGGCGTCACTTTCGATTGCGCGCAGCTCGTCATGGACGACGAGTTCGCCGCCATGATCAAGTTCGTGGTGAACGGCATCCGCGTCGACGACGACCTGCTCATGGTCGACGACATCCACAAGGTCGGCGCCTTCGGCGACTTCCTCAGCCTCGACAGCACCTACCGACACATGCGCGAGCAGTCGCAGCCGCGCCTGCTCGACCGCCGCGTCCGCGAGGACTGGCAGAGCGACGGCGCGACCGACCTGTACACGCGGTCGCTCGCCCGGGCGCGCGAGATCATCGAGGGCCACCGGCCCGAGCCGCTCGACGCCGACGTCGCGGCCGAGATGCGCGCCTTCGTGCGGCGCGCCGACCAGGAGCGAGGGGTCGCCTGATCGACCGACCTACCGCCCCTCGCCGTCCCAGTAGTCGAGCAGCTCGAGCCGGCCGATCACGCCGGCGAAGCCGAAATTGATCTTGTTCGAGCGCGGGTAGTAGCACAGGTCGTCCGCGATCCGGTCGCCGTAGGCGAGGTAGGTCAGGCCCGCCGCGCCGGCCCGCAGCGCGTGCGCCACGCCGGTCCCGGGCGGCCTCGCGACGACGCTGCCGACCCGCAGCGGATGCTCTTCGACGAGCTCGGGCCGGTCGCGGAAGTTCGTGTGGTACCCCTCGCCGTAGAGCAGGCAGACACCGTCGCCCGCGAGCACGATGAAGACCTCCTCCTCGGCGCTGTGCACGTGCGGCGGGCAGCCGATCATGCCGGGCGCGACCGTGACTCGCTGCAGGCCGCAGGTCACGGTACCGGCGGCCGTGCCGAGATCGCGCCGGCGGCGGTCCGTGTCGCCGATCGACCGCTCCTGCTCGGCGACGTCGGCCGCGTTCACGATGTGCGCCGGACGCGGGTTCGGCCGCTCCGGTAGCGGGAGGTCGCCGGCGGCGACCTCCCGCGCCCACGGGTGCTCCCCGTTGCCGGCCGTGGCCCAGGTGTCCCCCAGCCAGGCGACGTCGGCACGAGGCAGATGGCACACCTCGGCGTGCACGTCGGGGCCGAGGATCAGCACGTCGAGGCCCTTGTTGCCGGCGAGCAGGGTGTGGGCCCGCGAGTGGGGCCGGTGGTCGACCAGGTCGCCCGGCCCGATCGTGAACGTCTCGCCGCCCTGCCAGGAGAGGCCGGAGCCGTCGAGCACGTAGACGAGCTCCTCCTCGACGGCGTGGGCATGGACCGGCGTGGCGCGCTTGCCGGGATCGATGCGCACGCGACGGATGCCCGACTTCGTCGCTCCGGCGCCGCGGCCGAGGTCGACCCACTCGGCAGCCATCTGACCCCAGTCCGCGCGCCGCCGCGGACAGTCGTCCCAGTGCGCGATCCCTGCCATCACGATCCTCCTTCGTCGCGTCGGGGCCGTGGCCGCCGGCCCCGGCCGCGTGCCGGGCGTTCACAGAACGGGTTATGGATTGCGCTAAGCCTACCGCCGCCCGGCCGCCGATACTGCCCCGTGAGTGCTTGCGCTGCGGCGGCGCACACGAATGGAGGCACACGTGCAACCGCATCTCTCTCCCCGTCTGCGGTCGCTTGGCTTCACCCTCGCCGCGTTCACCGTCCTCGTCGCGACCCTCCTGCTCCTGCCGGGCGTCGCCCTCGCGCGCGTCGGCTGTCACCCGGTGCCCGACGCATCCTGGGTGCAGAACGTGCAGCAGGTCGCTCAGCCCGGCGGCGTACCCGGCGCGCCGGTCACGGCCGGCGGCACGGCCTACTGGGCCGAAGACAGCTCGGGCACGCTCGACGTCTACGCGGTCGACCTCGCCACGCTGCAGCAGACGACCGTCGCGGGCGGTGCCGGCAACCAGTACGACCCGGCCGTCGCGGGCGGCCTGCTCGCCTGGGTCGACGATTCGAGCGGCGCGCCCATGATCTGGGCCGAGCAGACCGGCGGCGGCTCGCCGTTCGCCGTGTCCTCAGGGCCCGGCGAGCACCCGGCGACCGACGGGCGCTACATCGTCTGGTCGACGCCGGACACCGCCGACGACGCCGACATCATGGCCTACGACACCACCACCGGCCATGAGCTCACCGTCTGCGACAGCGCCGGTGCGCAGCTCCACCCAGCCGTGTCGGACGGTGTGGTCGTGTGGCAGGACGACCGTAACGGCAACTGGGACATCTACGGCGCGACGATCGACGGCACGACCGACACGGCGAGCACGTCGGCGCCGATCTGCACCGCGGACGGCGACCAGATCAGCCCCGACGTCTACAGCGGCCTCGTCGTCTGGCAGGATGGCCGCGACTGCGACGCCGACATCTGGGGCGCCTACGTGGCCGATCATCTGACCGACGGCAAGCTCGTGCGGGCTCCCCGCCTGGGCTGCTACGACGACGGCACGTTCCCGATCGCGACCGACTGCGGCGAGCAGACCGATCCGTCCATCGACGGCCCGCTCGTCGTCTGGACCGATGCCCGTGACGGCGCCGACAAGAGCGACATCTACGCCTACGACTTCGAGGACGGCTGCGAGTTCCCCGTCTGCACCGCCGACGGCGCGCAGACCCATCCCGACGTCACCGACGGCGGCACGATCGTCTGGCTCGACGGCCGCGCCGGCGGAGCCGATCCGGCCGTCTACTCGGCGACCTGGATGCCGGGCGGCGACTCGACCGACCCCACGCCGATCGTGACGACGTGGACCTCGAACGACCTCATCACCCTGTTCCTGTCGGTCTTCAACCAGCTCGGGATCTTCAGCGATTACCGCGTGTCGTTCGACGGCGGTCAGAACTGGAGCGCCTGGCAGTCCTTCTCTGGCATCGACCAGCTCCAGCTGCCGAGCGGCGACGGGACCAAGACGATCTCGCTGCAGTTCGAGGACGCCGACGGCAACGTCTGGCCCCAGACCGTGACGATCACGGTCCACCTCGACACCCACGGGCCGACGACGACGGCGCGCGCCGCCGTGGCAGCCTGCGGGCGGCGGGCTCTCGTCCACTTCAGGGTGAAGGACGCGACCAGCCCGCGGGCGAGCGTGACCATCAAGGTCCGCACCCGCAGCGGCCGCCTCGTACGCACGGTCAGCCTGGGCCGCCGCGCGACCAACCGGGCGCTCCGCGCGAGCCTGGGCCACCTGCATCGCGGCGTCTACCACTTCACCGTGTACGCGACCGATCTCGCCGGCAACCACCAGGTAAAGGCGGGTTCGAACAGGCTCGTCGTTCGGTAGGCGCGCGACGAAGTCACGCCAACCTGAGCGTCAGCGACGCGGTCGCCTGACGGCGTGCGGCGACGGGCGGCGCCCACCGGCGCAGTGCTCAAAGAGCGGGGGCCGGCCTCGCATTGCGAGGCCGGCCCCCGCTCTCGTCGTGACGCCGGACCGCCCCGTCGCGCCGGCCGGCAACGGTGTGGCGGTGACGCGTTCGGGGCATCACGCTGCTTGCCCGACCCGCCGCGCCGGGCGCCAGAAACGGCGCACGACCGGCGAGGGCCCTTGGACCCCCAAGGTGTGCGCGCCGGTTGGCCGGACCGGCGCCACAGGCGACGGCCGCCGCAAGGCGGCCGTTTCGCCGTTCCAGAGGGCGATCGCGGCTCGGTACGCCCGCCGGCTACTGCACCGTCAGGGTGTTGGACCCCACGAGCGACTGCTTGTTGCCGGCCAGGTCGGTCGCGACGACCCTCACCTTGTACGTGCCGGCGGCCAGGTTGCAGACGAAGGTGAAGTGGTGCAGCGCGTTCCTGCTGAGCGCGGGCGCCAGTATGGTCTTGACGACGTCGCCCCGGGCGTTCAACACGCGCACGACGGCGGCGACGGTCGGCGAGAGGTTGTCCTTGACGCGCACGCCGATCGACGCGGTCGCGGCGCGCTTCACGGTCACCGCCTTCGGCACGTAGCACTGCGGGCCGTGGGTGTCGAGGGTGATCTCGCGCTCGATCGTCGGTGACGAGTAGCCGTTCAGGTCGGTGAAGACCGCGCCGACCCACTTGTGGCCGTCCCCCTTGGGCAGCAGGTACCAGGGCGACTTGACCGTGGCGTAGGGCTCGGCGACGCCGGTCGGCGCGCCCTGGTAGACGTTGGCCAGCGTCATCTGCGTGATCATGCCGGTCTTGCCCTGCGCGAACAGGCGCAGGCGGGCGGTCAGGCTGCGTGTCCAGGCCTTGCCGCCATCGACCGTCAGGCGCAGGGTCCACGGTGTGAGGTCGGCTCCCCACAGCTCGGCGCTGCCGGTGCGCTGGTCGCACCAGGCCACCTGGTAGGGGTCGGCGGGCCGGGCTGAGTCGACGGACACCGTCGGCTGGTACTGCGACTTGGCGGCGCTGCAGATCGTCACGTCCTGCTGGAGCGCCAGGTCGAAGGCGCGCACGTCGAGGCCCGAGGTGGCAGAACGTCTGTCGGCCCAGACGACGAGATCCTGGTCGATCGCCGGCGAGCCCTGGTCGCCGGGCGCCGTGCAGACGGGGAACTCACGCCCGGTCACGAGGTCGCAGCCGTAGATGTCAGCGCCCTCGGTCGCCTGATTGCGATAGTCGCGCCAGACCACCGTGTCGCCCGAGACGGCGGGCTGATCCTGTACGGCGTCGTTCAGGCAGACGGCGTAGGTCTGGTCGGCCACCCGGTTGTACCCCATGATGTCGTGGTCGCCGTAGCGCGTGTCGGCCCACACGACCGTGTCGCCCGACACGTCGGGCTCGATCTGGTCGTGGGCTTCGGTACAGATCGGCGCCTCGCTCACGGTATCGGGGGTGTCGGGCGTGTCCGACGTGGTGATCGTGGCGCCGTAGATGTCCCAGTTGCCGTCGCGGTCGTCCTGCCACACGACCCAGTCGCCGGAGATGCGCGGCGCCACCTGCTGTGCCGCCTGCTTGCAGATCACGAGCGTCTGATGGTTCGTGACGTCGTAGCCGTAGATGTCGGCGTTGCCGTTGCGGTGGTCCTCCCAGACGACGAGGACGTGGCCGTTGGCGTCGACGCTCACGCGCGGCAGGATCTGGTCGGCGGCGTCGGAGCAGATGACGGTCGCCGCCGAGGTCGGGCTGGGCGCGTAGGCGATGTTCCAGTCGCCGCCGGAGCGCACCTGCCACACGAGGTTGGCGCCGCACAGGTCGGGCTGCGCCTCGGCCGGCTTGTCGGCGGTGATCGCGTAGCGCCCAGTGACCATGGTGGCGCCGGCCGGTGCGGCGAAGACGGCCGTCGCGGCGATCACGGTGAGCACGACGGCGAGTACGGTGAGCTTGGCCTTCATGGCCCCTCCTCCAGAAGGTCGCTGGCTCGAGCGGCGCCTATTGTATAGCCGCCCGGCGTGCGCCGCTACGACCACCCTCGGGGGCGCTCCCGCCGCGAGAGGTGCGAAGCCGCTCAGGCGAAGCGGTCGACGCGCAGGGGCGCGAGGTCGATCTGCGGCTCGCGGCCGTCGACGAGGGCCGCCACGAGCGCGCCGGTCGCCGGTCCGGCGCCGAGTCCCAGCATGCAGTGGCCGGCCGCTACGATCAGGTTGTCGTGGCGCGGGCTGCGGCCGACGATCGGCAGCCCGTCCGGCGTGCAGGGTCGCAGACCGCGCCACACGGCGCGCGGCTCGAGCTCGGCGGCGCCGCGCAGCGCGCGCCCGGCGCCGCGCCTGATCGCCGCGACGCGGTTCCAGCGCACGCGCATGTCGAGGCCGGCGAGCTCGAGGGTGCCGGCCAGGCGCAGCCCGTCGCCCATGGGCGTGATGGCCACGTGGCTTGCGACCTCGTAGATCGGCAGCTCCGGCAGGGCGGCCGGCCGGGCCACCGTCAGGCCGTAGCCCTTGGCCGGCTCGATCGGCAGGTCGATCCCCAGGCGGCCGGCGAGCGCCGGCGACCACGAGCCGGCGGCCAGCACCACGACGTCGGCCGCGAGCTCACCGGCCGTCGTGCGCAGCGTCGAGACGCGCCTCCCGCGCGCCTCCACGTCGAGCACCTCGACGCCGGTGCGCAGCTCCACGCCGCGCCCCGCCGCCAGGCGCGCGATCTCCTCGACGGCCCGGCGCGGGTCGCAGTGGGCGTCCTCGCTGAAGTACACGCCGCCGCAGACCTCGGGCGCCACTCCCGGCACGGCCTCGCGCACGCGGCCGGCGTCCCATACCTCGGAGGTCGCGCCGTAGGCCGCCGCCTCGGCCGCCTCGGCCGCGCCGGTCCGCAGCGAGGCCTCGTTGTGATAGGTCCACAGCCAGCCACGCCGTTCGTAGCCGAAGTCGACGCCCGGCGTCGCCGCGATCTCCGACCACAGGTCGGCGCTCAGGCGCAGCAGCGCGCGCTGCACTGGCATGGCGCGCCGGGCGCGCTCGGCGGCGCTCGCGCGTGCGAACAGGTAGAGCCAGCGCGCCAGTCGCGGCCTGGCGCGGGGCGCGATGTAGAAGGGGCTCGAGCTGTCGAGCAGCCAGCGCAGGCCGTCGCCGAGCGCGCCGGGCGAAGCCAGCGGGTAGACGTCGCTCGGCGTGATCAGGCCGGCGTTGGAGTGTGTCGAGCCGCCGCGCGCGCAGATGTCCTCGCGCTCGATGATCGCGACAGACCGCCCCGCGCCCGCCAGACAGTAGGCCGCGCAGACGCCGATGATCCCCCCGCCCACGATGGCGATGTCGACCGACTCACTCACCTGGCCCCCTCCACTCGCCGGCGCTCGACTCCGATCCGTCGATTCTAGACCGTCCGCGTCGGCGCGGCGCGGGTCGGGGGCGGCGGCGTGCTGCGCCGCACAGTCCCGCCGCGGCGGGGCACGCCGGGTCGCGCCGGGCAGGGGGGGCGCGATATTCTGAGGTCCGTCGTGCTCGTTTTGGAGGGGAGCCATGAGGAAGCTCGCCCGCGGGGCCTGCCTCGCCGCCGTTGTGATCGTCGTCGGCCTGGTCTGGCTGTACCTGCCGTCGTTTGCCTTCTCGGCGCCGGCTCCTACCGCCGCCGCGACCGCCGTCGCAGGCCGAGGCGACGCAGCTCGACTTCGGCCAGCGGCCACACGTCGCCGGCCGCGATCGCGCGCCACGGGTCGCCGCCCATCGCGTGCGTCTGTGCAAGGCTCATGCCGGCGAGCGCTCGGCGCGCCAGGTACAGCCCGAGCACGGGGTCGTCGGGGTCGCTAGCGAGGGCGCGCCGCACCTCGCTCACGTCGCGCCGCCACGGCAGACGGAGCGGCAGGTAGAGCAGGAGGGCGAGCGTCGCCTGGCCGGCCGCGAGGGCGACGCCGACGAGCAGGCTCAGGTGGCCGATCGTCGTATGGGCGGCCGCGGCCTGGGCGTGGGCCGCCGCGGCCGAGGCGCTCACCTTGCCCACGACCGCGCCGAGCGAGGCGCCGACCAGCGGCACATGCGACAGACCGGCGAGAGCCTGGACCGTGTTGCGCAGGCTGTCGGCGGTGCGCGCTACGGTGTCGGCCAGGGTGCCGAGGTGGCTCACCTCGACGGCGGCCAGCACGCCGACCACGACCCAGAAGACCGCCCAGGCCGCCACCGCGACGTCGAGGAGCCTGATGGTGCGGGCGCTCAGGCCTGGCGTGCGCACGATCATGAGCCGGCGAGCGCCGGACGGAGGGCGGTCATGGACGGCGGGCGGGCGGGCGGGCGGGCGGCGATCATGACGCCATCTTAGCGGCACAGACGCGGCGGGGTCGACGGCGGGGCGGCGGCCTGGCCACCGCCCCGCCCACTCGACATCGACGGATGGCCGGCCGAGGTGGGGGGGACCGCCTCGGCCAGGACGGTGATGAGGGGGGTCAGATCCCGTCCACGAGCCAGTGGGTATGCGCATCCGTCGCGCGTAGCATTCGCCGCGTGGCGGCGGCCTCCTCTACAATTGCTGCGGTCCGTCCAGGGAGGCGACATGGGCGCATCGGCGCCGCCACAGACTCCGCCCGAGGCCCAGGGGGTTCTCCTCAGGGCCGTGCGCGGCATCGACGCCCAGGTCTGGGACGCCGCGCTTGCCTTCTCGCTGTGCGTGGCCGGCTTCGTGTTCGTCCTGGCCGTCCCGCGCCTGTCGTCGTCGTTCAACCCGCTGAACGCCGTCGGGGCCGTCCTGCTGCTCGCCATGACGCTGCCGCTCTCCGCCGTGCGCCACTACCCGCGCGTCGTGTTCGCGGTCGTGGCCGTCGCCGCGATCCTCTGCGCCGTCTTCGACCAGCCCGCGCTCGACCCGGGCTACGTCTGCGGCGCCGTCGCCCTGTTCTTCGTCGCCTCCCAGAGCGACATCTGGCGCAGCCTCTGGGCCGGGCTGCTCGCCTCGGCCACGCTGATCGTGATCTTCGCGCTCCTCTACGAGCGCGGCACGGCCTCTGTGTGGGTCGCGGTCGCCGCCTGGTTCGTGTTCTCGGCGGTCTGGCTGGGCGGCGTCGTCCTGCGCGGCTACCGCGAGACGGTGCGCGAGGCGCGCGAGAGCGCGCACGCCGAGCGCGAGCGCGCCGAGCTCTACCTGCACGACCTCGAGATGCGCGCCCAGGAGGCGGTCACCCTCGAGCGCGGCCGCCTTGCCCGCGAGCTGCACGACGTGGTCGGCCACGCGCTGAACGTCGTCGTCCTGCAGGCCGGCGCCGCGCAACGCGTCTTCGACAAGCGGCCGGACACGGCGCGCGAGGCGCTGGGCGCGATCGAGGCGACCGGCCGGCAGGCGCTCACCGATATCGAACGCCTGCTCGGCATCCTGCGGGCCGAGGCTGGCGACCGCGAGGACCTCGGCACGCTGCCCGGCATGGCCGACGTGCCCGCCCTCGTCGCCCAGGTGCGCGAGGCCGGCATCGCCGTCGACCTCGACAGCGCCTGCGGCCACACGGTCCTGCCGTCGAGTCTCGACCGGTCGGGCTACCGGATCGTGCAGGAGGCGCTCACCAACACGCTCAAGCACGCGGGACAGGGGGCGCGCGCCAGCGTCCGGCTGCGCTGCGCGGGCGGCTGGTTCGACATCGAGTGCTCGGACGACGGCGGCGGCCGGCCGGCGGCGGGACAGTTCAACCGGCGCCTGAGCGGCGGGCGCGGTCTGCTCGGCATGCGCGAGCGGGTCGCCCTCTTCGGCGGCGAGCTCGAGGTCGGGCCGCTGCCGGCGGGCGGCTTTCGCGTGCGGGCGCGCCTGCCGCTCGAGGGCGCGGGAAACGTACAAGGCGGTGCCCGGCCGCTCGACGGCCTGGCGACCACGGGGGGTAGCGATGGCTGAGGGGACGATCCGCATCGTGCTGGTCGACGACGAACAGATGGTACGGCAGGGTTTGCGCATGATCCTCGAGAGCGAGGACGATCTCGACGTCGTGGCCGAGGCCGGGGACGGCGCGACGGCGGTCGAGCTCGTAGGGCGGCTCGACCCCGACGTCGTGCTCATGGACATCCAGATGCCCGGCATGAACGGGCTCGACGCGACCCGTGCGATCGTGGCCCTCGGCCGCGACGACTCGTCGCGGGTGCTCGTCCTCACCACGTTCGACCTCGACGAGTACGTCTACGAGGCGCTGCGCGCCGGCGCGAGCGGCTTCTTGCTCAAGCGCACGCCGGCGGCCGACCTGGTGGCCGGTGTACGCGTCGTCGCGGCCGGCGAGGCGTTGCTGTCGCCCTCGGTCACCAAGCGGCTGATCGGCGAGTTCGCGCGCCGGCCGGCCGGCGACCGGCCGTCGCCGGCGATGCTCGACGAGCTCACCGACCGCGAGCGCGAGGTGCTCGGCCTGATAGCTCACGGCCTCTCCAACCGCGAGATCGCGGAGAAGCTGTTCCTGAGCGAGGGCACGGTCAAGACGCACATCAAGCGCATCTTCTTCAAGCTCGACCTGCGCGACCGCACCCAGGCCGTCATCCTCGCCTACGACGTCGGCCTCGTCGCCCCGGCGGGGCCCTGATCGGCGGGGCGGGGCTCCTTCGTGCGAGGGAGCCCCGCCCCCGCCGGGGTGAGCGCCACCCCTCGCCGGGGAGACGCTCGCGCCGCGAAGCTCCCCCCAGCGTTGACGCCCGGTTCCCGCCGCGGCGGGACGCCGGTGGCCGGACGCGCGGCTACCGTCCTCCTTGATGCCGTCGGACGAGGAGGACGCCATGGACACGGCCGGCCAGGGGGCGCGGACGGCGCCCGATCTGCCGTTCACGATCGAGGACGTCGACCGCGCCCTTGCGATCGCCACCGGCCGGCTGCCCAAGCCGCGCCCGCGTCACGTGCGCGACGCCGTCGTGCGGGCGACCGCGCTGACGCGCCGCTTCGGCACGGGCGCCGCGGCCGTCGACGCCTTGCGCGGCGTGACGGTCGAGCTCGAGCGCGGCGCGCTCACGGCGATCATGGGCCCGTCGAGCTCCGGCAAGTCGACCCTCCTGCACCTCCTGGCGGGCCTCGACGCACCGAGCGCCGGCTCCGTGTGGATCGACGGCGTCGAGATCACCAGCCTGAAGGAGCGCCAGCTCACCAGGTTGCGCCGTGACAAGATCGGCTTCGTCTTCCAGTCCTTCAACCTGCTGCCCATGCTCACCGCCGCCGAGAACCTCACCCTGCCGCTCGACATCGGCGGCCGCCGGCCCGACCGCGGTTTTCTGGCCGCGCTCGTCGAGCGCATCGGCCTGGCCGGACGGCTCGAGCATCGTCCGGCCGAGCTCTCGGGCGGGCAGCAGCAGCGTGTCGCGGTGGCGCGGGCTGTGCTCACGCGTCCGGCGGTGCTGTTCGCCGACGAGCCGACCGGGAACCTCGACTCAGCCAGCGGCGGCGAGATGCTGGCTCTGCTGCGGCGCTCGGTCGACGAGTTCGGCCAGACCGTGGTCATGGTCACGCACGACCCCGGCGCAGCGGCGATCGCCGATCGGGTGGTGTTCCTCGGCGACGGCGAGATCGTGCACGACCGCGACCACATGAGCCGCGACGGCGTGCTCGACGCCATCAAGCGGCTGGAGAGCCGGGACAGGCGCGCCGACGAGGGCATGCTGTGACGGCGCGCGGCGGGCCGGGCGGCGGGCCGGGCGGCAACTCGAGCCGGAAGCGAGGCGACGGGCGTGTCCCCCCGCAGTTGACGGCAGATTCCCCCCGCGGGGCGACGACCGTACCTGAGAAGACGAGTAGGGTTGCGGCCACAGCCGCGGAAGGCACGGCGGTCGGGACGGACGGACGGTGACGGAGAGCGACGACAGCACGACGCACGAGGCGACGCCGGCGGAGCACACGCCGCGGCCGCCGCGGACCGGCTTCTTCGGGGTCGTCGCCCGCCGGCAGAGCTGGCTCAACCTCGTCTACCTGGCGCTCGCGTTCCCGCTCGGCCTGTTCTACTTCGTCTTTCTCGTGGTGTGCCTGAGCGTGGGCATCGGTCTCGTGATCGTCTGGGTGGGCCTCTTCGTGCTGGCCCTGACCGCCGCCGGCTGGTGGGCCTTCGCCTCGTTCGAGCGCTCGCTGGCGGACAATCTCCTGGGGACCAAGCTGGGGCCGTCGCCGCGGCCCTGGCGCGCGGTCGAGGGGACGCTGCCGCGTCTGAAGGCCCACTTCAGCGCGGCCACGACCTGGAAGGACCTCGCCTTCCTGTTCGTCAAGTTCCCGCTCGGCGTCCTGTCGTTCGTGGTCGTGGTGACGCTGGGGGCGACGTCGCTCGCGCTGATGGGAGCGCCGTTCTACTACCGCTTCGCAAGCTGGACCGGAGCTCATGGGGTCGTCCACCACGGCTTGGACTTCGGCGTGTGGACCATCGATCGCCTCTGGCAGGCGCTCCTCCTCGTGCCCCTCGGGGTCCTGCTCCTCTTCGTCTCGTTCCACGCGTTCAACGGCCTCGCCGCCATGTGGCGGGCTGTGGCCACCGGGCTCCTCCAGCGCGACACCTCGCCCCAGGCCGCGACGCTCGCAGCCGCCGGCGCCCCGCCCGCCGGGGGGAGCCGGTCCGCCGGCCCGGCCGACGCCGACGTGGCGCCGGCGCCGGACATGGCCGCCGGGACCGCCACGCAATGGCCCGCCAGGCAACCGTCGCCCTACGACTGGCCGCCGCCGGCCCACGCGCCGTCGCCCTACGACTGGCCGCCGCCGGCGCCGACCTGGCCTTCGCCCTATCCGGGCCAGGGCGCCTATCCGGGCCAGGGCGCCTATCCGGGCCAGGGCGCCTATCCGGGCCAGCCGGCCTACCCGGGCCAGGCCCCGGCGCCCGACCAGCGACCACCGCAACAGTGGCCGGCCCAGCCTTGGCAGGGCGATCCCTGGGCGGGACAGTGGCCGCAGTGGCCGGGGGGCTACGGGCCGCCGGCGCAGCCTCCGGCGGCCGCGCC
This sequence comes from uncultured Actinomycetes bacterium, assembly GCA_963767005.1. Classification (GTDB taxonomy): domain Bacteria; phylum Actinomycetota; class Thermoleophilia; order UBA2241; family UBA2241; genus Bog-752. The sequence goes on along the minus strand of CAVYCN010000004.1, from coordinate 243,817 downwards.
GGAGGATCTCGCCGGCGGCGCGACGCCGCAGGAGTCGCCGCAGAACGACCGTGCCGGCACACCCGACGAGAAGCCGGATGCGCCATCGTCATCAGCTGCCGAGGAGGATCCGTCATGAGATCGTCGCGCCACGCGCACCGCACCGCCGTCGCGGGGCTGCTCGCCCTGGGTGCGCTCCTGCTGCTCGCCCTGTCGCTCGCCGCACCGGCGACCGCCACGCCGGCCGCGGCCGCGTCGAGCTCGGTCGTCAGGTTCCAGGACTACACGCTGCCCCAGGGCCACACGGCCGAGAGCGTCGTCGTGATCCACGGCGACGCCGTGATCGGCGGCACTGTGACGCGCGACGTCGTGGTGCTCGACGGCGACGCCACGATCGAGTCCACCGCCGTGGTCGGCGCCGGACAACCCGGCCAGTCGTCGAGTGTGGTCGTGGTCGACGGCCACCTCACGGTCGAGCCGGGCGCCACGGTCTACGGCAAGACGACCCAGGTCGGCGGCCTGCACGCCGGCGGCCTCGCCAGGACGGTCGCGGCCGGCATGGTCCTGCGGCCCGTCGGCGTGGTCGCCGGCTGGTGGCAGCTCCTGTTCCTGCCGATCGTCGCTCTCGTCGTGGTGGCCCTGTTCCCCCAGACGACGCAGCGGGTCGGCCGGCGCGTCAGCGCCGGCTTCTGGCCCTCGCTGGGCTGGGGCTTCGTCGGGCTCTTCGCGACCATCCTCCTGCTCGTCGTGCTCGCCGTCACGATCGTCGGGCTGCTCGTGGTCGTGCCCGCCCTCTTCGTGCTGGTCGCCGGTCTGCTGTTCTGCGTGGCCTGCGTCGCCGCGGCGCTCGGCCGCCTCGTGCTGTCGTCGTCGGCGCGCTACCGCGACAACGTGATCGCGGCCGCCGTCGTGGGCGCCTTCCTGGTGAGCCTCGTGTCGCTCGTGCCGGTCCTGGGTGGCGCCGTACTCTTCCTAGCGACCGTCGCCGGCTTCGGCGCGGCGCTGACCCTGCTGAACGAGTGGCGCGCCGCCCGTCACGTGGCCGCGGCTCCCGTCGGCGGGCCGGCGAGCCCGGCGACGCCACCGCCGGGCCCCGGCCCCACACCACCGTACGGCCCGACGCCCGGGCCGCCGTACGACCCGAACGCCGGACCGCCGTACGGTCCGATGCCCGCGCCGGGCCCGATGCCCGGGCCGGGCTGGCCGTCGACGCCACCGGCCGGCTGGGCGCCGCAATCGCCGCCGCCGAGCTGGACCGCGCCGCAGCCAAGGCCCATGGCCTGGACGCCGCCATACGGCACGCCCGGCGGATGGATGCCGGGCCCGCCCCCCTGGTGGGCCGCACGCCCTCAGGCAGGCGCGCCCGCAAGCGCGCCGCCGCAGCCTCAGCCGTTCGCTGGGGCCGCGCCCGCAGCCGCGCCGCCGCGGGACGTGGCCGGCGGCGCCGGTCCGGAGCAGCCGTCGCCCGCCGACGACCCGGCGGCGGGGCAGAGCTGATCGATCAGGCGAGGCGTCCGAGCTCGAGCCGCAGCGCGTCCTCGAGCGCCGGGTAGCGAAAGCCGAAGCCGCCCTTGGTGAGCCGTTCGGGGACGACCCGCTGGCCGCCGAGCAGCATGACGTCGCCCATCTCGCCGAAGGCTGCCCGCACCGCCGCCGCGGGCAGCGGCACGAGCGTGGGACGGCGCAGCACACGACCCAGGGTGTCAACGAACCGCGCGTTCGTGACCGGCCGGGGGCTCGTGACGTTGACGGGACCGTCGACCGTGGGGCTGAACAGCAGGTCGTCGATCACGCCGATCAGGTCGTCGAGCGCGACCCAGCTCAGCCATTGCGTGCCGGCCCCGATGCGTCCGCCGGCGCCGGCGCGGATGGCCGGCGACAGGCTTCTGAGCACGCCGCCGGCGGCGGTCAGCACGACGCCGAAACGCAGCGGCGCGACGCGCAGGCCCGCTCGCGCCGCTGGCGCGAGCGCGTCCTCCCAGGCCGTACAGACCTCGGCGAGGAAGTCGCGACCGGCCGGGCTCGCCTCGGTGAGCACGGCATCGCCGCGGTCGGCGCCGTAGTAGCCCACGGCCGAGGCCGACAGCAGTGTCGCGGGCGGCTCTTGCATGGTGGCCAACGTCTGCGCGAGCAAAGCGGTGCCCTGCCGCCGACTCGTCACGATGCGCTCTCTGCGACCGGCCGTCCAGCGGCGCCCGATGTTCTCGCCGGCGAGATGGACGACCGCATCGAGCTCGTCGAGCGAGGCCGCGGCGAGACGGCCCGCCCCGGGGTCCCAGACCACGTCGCCGGGCCGGCGCGGGGCGCCGCGACCGATGCGTCGCACCGTGTGACCGCCGCTCTCGAGGAACGCGACGAGCTGCCGGCCGATCAGGCCGCTCGCGCCGGTCACGCCCACCCGCAGGCGGGGCTCGCCGGCGTGGGCCGCGTGGCGCGTGAGGTCGGCGAGCGTGCGCTCGTGGCGGAACCGGAACACCCGCTCGAGAAAACGCCGCGCCGGCAGGCCGGCGACGACGCCGCCGGCCGCGCCGAGCGGCAGCTCGTACTCGACGTGGTCTTCTATCACCGTGCGGTCGAGACCGTCGGGGACGAAGGTGTGGGTGTGCTCCCAGGCGCGGAACGGCCCGTGAAGCTGCCGGTCGCTGAACCGCCGGCCGGGCTCGGCGTCGCCGTGGGCGGCCACCCAGCGGCCGCGGAGCGGGCCGGCGCCGAACTCGAAGACCAGCGTGCCGTGGTCCTCGACACCGCCGCTCCGCTCCACCACACGGGCTTCCTGCCACGGCGGCGAGAGCCGCTCGAAGGCGCCCGGGCGCGTGTGCCACGCGTAGACGTCGGCGGCGGGGAACGGGACGGTGCTGCGCCACTCGAAGACGGGCATCGGGTGCCTCCCGTGTCGGATCCGGTCGCAGAGCGTTCTACCCCGTCGGCGGGCCGCTCATCACCCGCGGCGGCAGCGCCGGTGCGGCCGCGCGACAGGCCGCGCCCGTCCCGCGGGCGTGGCGCGGCCGGTGAGCGGGAAGCATGGGGCAGAACAGCGACAACGACCGGGCAGGCGCCGCCGCGCCGCGCCCGTCGACGACGACAAGTGAGGCCCGACGCCATGACAGAGACCGCCACCTTCGCCGCAGGGTGCTTCTGGGGAGTCGAGGAGCGCTTCCGCAAGATGCCCGGCGTCATCGACGCCGAGGTCGGCTACACCGGCGGCCGGACGGTCGATCCGACGTACCACGACGTCTGCACCGACAAGACCGGGCACGCCGAGGCCGTGCGGGTGACGTTTGACCCCGCCGTCATCTCATACGAGCAGCTCGTCGCGGCCTTCTTTGCGATGCACGACCCGACGACGCGCGACCGCCAGGGCCCTGACGTCGGCCGGCAGTATCGTTCGGCGGTCTTCGCCGAGACGCCCAAGCAGGAGCGCGCCGCGACCGCGGTCCGCGACAGCCTGCAGGCCGAGCGCGAGCGCGACGGCCGCCCCGCGATCGTCACGGAGATCGTGCCGGCCGCGCCCTTCTACCGGGCCGAGGAGTACCACCAGCGCTACAACGAGAAGAACCGCCGCGCCCGCTTCGTCTTCTGAGGCAGCCGGCCGGGCCCCCTGACGGTCTGCCGCGCGCGGTCGGATCGCCCCGTCGGGCGAGTCCGACCGCCGGCGCAGCCTGAACGGGCCCGAGGGTTGCGCCGGCGCACGCCGCCGACGATAATGGCGCGACACGTTTATCCCATTTGTTGACCTGTTCAGTCAGATAATGCCGTGAGGAAGGCGCAGGTGCTCGGAGGGAAGCGCGACACCGCCGGCGACCCAGCCGCTCGCGCCGGGCGAGACGACGCAGCTCGTCCCGCCGAGCGCGGCGACCCCGAGGTCGAGCGTCGCATCCTGCAGGCCGTGAGGAGCCTCGACTACGGCTCCGTCGAGATCACGGTGCACGACGCACGCGTGGTGCAGATCGAGCGCCGCGAGAAGCTGCGGTTCGACAGACCGGCGGCGGCCGGGCGGCCGGGGCGCCCCGGCGAGCCTCCTCCGGCGCCGCGGTCGAGCGGGAACCGCCCGTAACGATCGACCGGCGCGCGCCGCGCGCCATCCCCACCGCGACCCACCGGACCACCGGCGGTCGTTCCAGACAAAGCGAGGGAGACCCATGGGGCTCGCGAGGAACGACGCGCCCGGCTCCGCACCCGTCGAGGCGCGAGCCGATCGTCGTCCGAGGCGGACGCCGACTCACCCCGGGGCTCGTCCCTCCAATCGAGCGAGAGAAGGAGAGCCGAGTGATCGACACCATCGTGATCCTGGGGGGCCACGGCAAGAGCGGTGAGCCCGAGCCCGTCGAGCGGCTCGAGCTGCGCATGGGCAACGTCGCGAGCATCGTCGGACCGACCGGCTCCGGCAAGACGACCCTGATCAACGACATCGAGATGTTCGCCGCGCGCGACACGCCGTCGGGACGCACCATCCTGATCAACGGCGAGCCCGCGCCGCAGGAGTATCGCGACGACCCGTCGCGCAACCCGATCGCCCTCATCACGCAACACACCACGTTCCTGTCCGACCTGCCGGTCGGCGAGTTTCTCGAAATCCACGCCAGGGTGCGATCGGTGGGCGGCAAGCACGCCGAGAGCATGATCGCCGACACGATCGACTTCGCCAACCAGCTCACCGGCGAGGCGATCGGCCTCTCGGTGCGCATGACGGAGCTGTCGGGCGGTCAGACGCGCGCGTTGCTGATCGCCGACGCCACGAGCATCTGCGACACGCCGATCGTGCTGCTCGACGAGGTCGAGAACGCCGGCATAGACCGGTCCCGATGTCTCGAGCTGCTGCGCCGGCAGCGCAAGATCTTCATCTTCGTCACGCACGACCCGCGCATCGCGCTGCTGTCGGACTTTCGCATCGTGATCAGCGAGGGCCGCATGATGAAGGTCCTCGGCACGAGCGAGCAGGAGCGCGCCCTGGCGACCAAGGTCACGCGCCTCGACGACGTGTTGTCGAGCCTGCGCGAGAAGCTGCGCCTGGGCGCGTCACTCACCGGCGACGAGCTCCAGGGGGCGTTCTCATGAGACTCGCGATCGCGGCCGGCCCCGCTACGACCGGCAAGACCTCCGTCCTGCGTCACGCCATCCGCAAGCTGATCGAGCGCGGCGAACGCGTCGCGTTCCTCAAGATCGACGTGCAGTTCGCCGAGGAGGACGAGCTGCTCGCCGCCGAGTTCGGCATCCCCACGCGCAAGCTCTACTCGGGCGAGCTGTGTCCGGACCACTGCAGCGTGATGGTGCTGGGCGACGCCATGGAGTGGGCCGACAAGCGGGACTGCAACATCCTGCTCGTGGAGACCGCGGGCCTCTGCCTGCGCTGCGCGCCCTACGTCGACGGCGGCCTGGGCGTGTGCGTGCTCGAGGCCACGAGCGGCATGAACCTGCCGCTCAAGGTGGGTCCCATCCTCTCGCTCTCCGACGTCTGCGTCGTGACCAAGGGCGACCTGGTGTCGCAGGCCGAGCGCGAGGTGTTCCGGGCGCGCATCCAGGACGTCGCGCCGGAGGTGCAGATTCGCGAGGCCAACGCCCTGTACGGCATCGGCGTCGACCCACTCGTGACGAGCATCCTCGAGACGCCCGAGGCGGGCGACCACCTCATGCTGCGGGGCAGCCCGCCCGTCGGCACCTGCACGATCTGCGTCGGCAAACGCGAGGTGGGCTGGCAGTCCCACTTCGGCGTCGTGCGCGCCCTCGACAACCTGAACTTCTACCGGGGGCAGTGAACCGTGGCTGCCTGCGCCTACTTCGACCACGCGGCCACGACCCCGCTCGACCCGAGGGTGCGCCACGCCATGGAGCCCTTCCTAGCCGCTTCGTTCGGCAACCCCTCGAGCCTGCACGGTCCGGGCCGCGCCGCCCACGACGCGCTCGAGGCCGGGCGCGCCGAGGTCGCCGCGCTGATCGGCGCCCGGCCGGCCGAGATCGTCTTCACGGGCAGCGGCACCGAGGCCGACAACCTGGCGATCTTCGGCGCGGTCGGCGAGGCGCCGACGCCCGTCCACGTCGTGGTGAGCGCCTTCGAGCACCCGGCCGTCCTCGAGCCGTGCCGGGCCCTCGAGCGCCGCGGCGTCGAGGTGACCTATCTGCCGATCACGGCCGACGGCCTCGTCGAGCCCGAGTCGCTCGCCGCCGTGCTGCGACCGACCACCCGCCTCGTGTCGGTGATGGCCGCCAACAACGTGGTCGGCACCGTGCAGCCCATCGCCGAGCTTGCGGCGCTCGCCCGCGGCGCCGGCGCGCTCTTCCACACCGACGCCGTGCAGGGCGCCGGCAAGGTGCCGCTCGACGTCGGCCGCTTGCCGGTCGACCTGCTGTCGCTGTCGGCCCACAAGGTCCACGGGCCCAAGGGTGTGGGCGCACTGTACGTGCGCGACGGCGTCGAACTGGCTCCGCTCATCCTGGGCGGCGGCCAGGAGCGCGGCCTGCGCTCGGCGACCGAGAACGTGGCGGGCGTCGTCGGCTTCGGCCAGGCAGCTCTGCTCGCCCGGGTCGAGATGGCCGAGGAGTCGGCCCGTCTCGTGGGGCTCCGCGATCGTGTGCTCGACGCGCTGAGCGAGGAGATCGGCAACGTCTACCTCATCGGCCACCCGTACCTGCGGCTGCCCGGCCACCTCTGCCTGGGCTTCTCGGGCCAGGAGGCCGACGCCATCCGCCTGCTGTTCGCGCTCGACGACGCCGGCATCGCGGTCTCGTCGGGCAGCGCCTGCAGCGCCCACAACGCCGGCGAGCCCTCGTACGTGCTCACGGCGATGGGCTTCGACACCATCCGCGCGCGCGGCTCGCTGCGCCTCACCATGGGCCGCTTCACGAGCGACGACGACGTCGATCGTCTGCTCGCGACCCTGCCGCGCGCAGCGGCATCCCTGACCTCGATCGCCTCGCACGCCTGCTTCGGTGCGCGCGCCCGTACCGTTTGACCGTGACAGCGACGACCCCAAGGAGCGTCCCGTGACGAACGTGAACCTGAGTGAGGTCGAGCTGCCCGGCCTCGACTGTGGCCTGTGCGGCTTTCGCACCTGTGCCGACATGGCGGCCCGTCTGACCGACAAGCCCGAGCTGCTCAAGCGCTGTATCCCGCTGGCGGCCGATTTCGTGAACGTCCAGGCGGCGCCGGCCGGCGTGCCCGACGCCGGCGCCGTCTTCGGCACGGCGGCCCCGACGAGCGGCGCCGGCGCGGCGCAGGCGGCCAATGCGGCCTCGTGCGCCTCGTGTACGCCGGCGGGCGGCTGCGCGGCGGCCGGCCTCGAGACCCCCGCCGCGGCCGCACCGGCGGTGTTCGCCACCTCGGCGGCGGCCGGCCTGCGACCGTCCGACGCTCCGGTCGCCGTGGCGGCGTCCGCCGTCGACCGCGAGTGGTGCGACCACCTCGGGCGCGAGTTCGACTTCGTCCTCGAGCATTTCCCCGAGGAGCCCGGACCGCGCGAGCAGATCGTCCCGCACAACCCGCTGATCACGCGCGAGCTCGAGATCGAGCCCGGCGAGATCCTGATCGGCCGCCCGCTGGGCATCTCGTGCGGCTGCCCCATCACCCATTGCGGCATCGTGCAGACCGTCGACCGTTTCACCGGCGCCATGGTGTGGTGCGTGACCGGCCCTCTGCACCCGCGTCAGCACGGCTTCAAGGACATCGGCTACTACTCGGCACAGGCCTACGAGGGGCTCATCAACAAGGCGCGCGCGCCGGTCGAGATCGGACGCCGCTACTGGTTCCAGCCGCGCATGTGCATGATGCAGTGGCGCCACAGCGGCCTCGTGAACTTTCTGAACCGGGGCGACGACGGCCTGCAGGTGCGCATCGAAGGGCTCTGGATCGGCTAGGTCCACGTGCTCTCGACGTAAACTCTTGTTTTTTGATATGTTTACTTGGTTATAATGTCGGCGGCAAGACGAAAACGGCACACCACTCACAGGAGAAGACGCTGACATGGCCTACGCTGAGAACATCTCGGACCTGATCGGGGGCACACCGCTCATCAAGCTGCAGGCGCTCTCGAAGGATTCCGGCGCGACGATCCTCGGCAAGCTCGAATCGTTCAACCCGGGCGGCAGCGTGAAAGACAGGATCGGCCTGTCCATGATCGCGGCGGCGGAGGCGGCCGGCCAGATCACGCCCGGCCAGTCGACCCTGATCGAGCCGACCAGCGGCAACACCGGCATCGCGCTCGCCATGGTGGCCGCCGCGCGCGGCTACCACCTGATCCTCACCATGCCCGACACGATGACGCTCGAGCGGCGCGCGCTGCTCAAGGCCTACGGCGCCGAGCTCGTGCTCACGCCCGGGGCCAAGGGCATGACCGGCGCGATCACGCGGGCCAAGGAGCTCCTGGCCGAGCATCCGGGCGCCTTCATCCCGCAGCAGTTCGAGAACCCGGCGAACCCGCGGATCCACCGTGAGACCACGGCCGAAGAGGTCTGGCGCGACACCGATGGCAAGATCGACATCTTCCTCGCCGCGGTCGGAACCGGCGGCACGGTCACCGGCGTGGGCGAGATCCTGCGGCAGCGCAAGCCCGACGTGAAGATCTACGCGGCCGAGCCGGCCGACTCGCCCGTCCTGTCGGGCGGCCAGCCGGGCCCCCACAAGATCCAGGGCACCGGCGCCGGCTTCGTGCCCGAGGTCCTGAACACGAAGATCTACGACGACGTCATCAAAGTCACCAACGACGACGCGGTCGAGACGGCGCGCCGTCTCGCGCGCGATGAGGGCATCCTCGTGGGCATCTCCGCCGGCGCCAACGCCTGGGCGGCGTGGGACGTCGGACGGCGGCCCGAGAACCGCGGCAAGCTCATCGTGACCGTGCTCTGCGACACGGGCGAGCGGTACCTGTCGAGCGTGCTCTTCGCCGAGCCCGAGGTGCAGACGGCCGACGCGGCCCGGATCTGAGACCGTCGCGGCCCCGGCAAGCAGCCACGCAAGGGTGGTGCGGCCGCGGCGGAGGGCCCTTTCCGAAGCGGTAGCTCGACCGGCGGGCCGGCCGGTCGCGGATGCGACCGGCCGGCCCGCCGGGTACACTCCCGACGGGACCGTAGCGGCAGACGTCCCGTGGGCGCGGCGCGGCGGTCCGCTCTGCGCTTACGACGACGAGGGCCGCGTGCCCGCCCGCGACCCGACGGTGGAGACCGACATGAGAGCACCCGCCCTGCCGGAGGCCGGCACCGAGGCCTTCCTCGATCGCGACGCCATCCTCGCCTGGCTGCGCGAGACCGACGTCGCGCGCCTCGAAGAGCTGTGGCGGGCGGCCGACGACGCGCGCCGGCGCACCGTCGGCGACGAGGTCCACCTGCGCGGCCTCATCGAGATCTCCAATCACTGCGTGCGCGCCTGCGGCTACTGCGGCCTGCGGGCCGGCAACCGCGCGATCGAGCGCTACCGCATGAGCGAGGACGAGATCGTCGCCTGCGCCCATCTCGCCGTCGACTTCGGCTACGGCACAGTGGTCATGCAGTCGGGCGAGGATTACGGCTTGAAGACGGAGTGGCTGGCGGCGATCGTGCGCCGCATCAAGGCCGAGACGCCGCTGGCCGTCACGCTCAGCCTCGGCGAGCGACCCGACGCCGACCTGCGGGTGTGGCGCGCGGCCGGTGCCGACCGCTACCTGCTGCGCTTCGAAACCTCGGATGAGGAGCTCTACCATCTCATCCACCCCGCTCTCCCCGGGCGCCTGTCCGACCGCTTCGCCATCCTGCGGACCCTGCAGGAGCTCGGCTACGAAGCCGGCAGCGGCATCATGGTGGGTATCCCCGGCCAGACGTACGCGAGCGTCGCCGACGACATCGCCGCGTTTCGCGGCATGGACCTCGACATGATCGGCATCGGGCCCTACATCGCGCACCCCGCGACGCCGCTCGGCGACCGCTCGTGGGCGCGACCGCTGCCCGCGGGCGAGCAGATCCCCAGCGACGAGCTCACCGTGTACAAGGTGGTCGCCCTCACGCGGCTCGTCTGCCCCGAGGCCAACCTGCCCAGCACCACGGCCCTCGCGACGATCAACCAGGTCGACGGCCGCGAGATCGGCCTGCAGCGCGGCGCCAACATCGTGATGCCCAACCTGACGCCGCCCGAGTACCGCGTGCGCTACGAGATCTACCCCGACAAGGCCTGCGTCGGCGAGACGGCCGAGATGTGCCGCGGCTGCCTGCAGGGCCGCATCGAAGCGATCGGCCGCGAGATCGGCAGCGGCCCCGGCGGGCGCCGGCGCGGCTGACCGGCTGCGCGGCGCCGCTCGGCCCGCGGGCGACGCGGCGGCGGCGGTCGCCGCGGCGCGCAGGCGACGCAACGGCGGCCACGTGCCCCGGCGCCGGCACCCTGATGGGCCCGGCCTGGTATCCGATAGACTCCCGCCATGAGCCTGCCCGCGCGCCTCGACGTGCTCCGCCTGCGCAACTTCCGCAACCTGTTCCTCGGCGAGGCCGCCTCGCTGCTCGGCGACGGGCTCTTCCCGGTCGCCCTCACCTGGGCGGTCCTCGAGGACCTCCACGCCTCGGCCAGCGCTCTCGGCCTCGTGCTGGCCGCCTTCTCGCTCCCGCTCGTGCTGTTCACCCTGATCGGCGGCGTGTGGGCCGACCGGCTGCGGCGCGAGCTCGTCATGATCGCCTCGGACCTGGTGCGTCTGGTCACGCTCGGGCTGATCGCCGGCCTGCTCCTTGCGGGTCACGCCCACGTCTGGAGCCTCGCCGTGCTCGGCTTCGCCTACGGCTGCGGCGACGCGTTCTTCTTTCCGGCCTACACCGCGCTCATCCAGCAGATCGTGCCGGAGGAGCGCCTGCAAGAGGCCAACGCCCTGCGCGGCATGGCCGACGGCTTCGGCTGGTTCGTGGGGCCGTCGATCTCGGGCCTGCTCGTCGGCCTGATCGGCACGGGCGGCACGCTCGCCATCGACGCCGCGACCTTCCTCGTCAGCGTGGTCTTCCTGCTCAGCCTGCGCGTCCCCGCGCTGCTTCGCACCCGCGCCGTGCAGTCGTTCGGCGCCGAGCTGCGTCACGGCTGGCACGAGGTGCGCTCGCGGCGCTGGCTTTGGGTCATGATGCTGCGCGCCATGCTCGTGCTGTTCGCGACGATCGCCCCGCTGCAGATCCTCGGTCCGCTCGAGGTGAACGCTCGCTTCCACAGCTCCACCGTGTGGGGCCTGCTCGTCGGCCTCTTCAGCCTGGGCATGCTGGCCGGCGGCGTCGTCGCCCTGTACTACCGGCCGGCGCGCCCCATGGTCGTCGTCGCCCTCTGCGGCACGACGGCCTCGGTGCCCATGGTCGCCCTCGCGCTCCATCTCTCGCCGGCCGAGCTCATGGCGGTCTGGTTCCTGCGCGGCGTCGCCATCGGCCTGCTCACCGCCGTCTGGGACGCCACCCTGCAGCGCCTGATCGCCCCCGAGTCGATGGCGCGCGTGAGCAGCTGGGACTGGATGACGTCGACCGGCCTCTGGCCGCTCGGCCTCGTGCTCGCCGGGCCGATCGCCCAGCTCGTCGGCATCACGTCGGCACTCTGGCTGTCGGGCGCGGTGGGCCTCGCTTTCTCGGTCTGGGTGCTGTTCGTCAGGGACGTCTGGAGCCTGCGAGGTCCATCGCCCGCCACGTTCTCGCCCGAGGAGGCAGCGCCGTGAGGCTCGCGTTCCTGGGCGACAGCCTGACCGAGGGCCGTCCGGGCGAGTCGTTCCTGCGCCGCCTCGCCCGGCTGCTGCCCGGTGACGAGCTCCTCAACCTCGGACGGGCCGGCGACACCGTCCCCGCGTTGCTCGCGCGCCTGCGTGCCGGCGGCGTGCCGCCGGCCGACGCCGCGGTCCTGTGGATCGGTACCAACGACGCGTTCCTGGGCGACTGGTACCTGCCGCCGCTCGTCGACGACCGCGAGCTGTGGGCGACGGGCGCGGCGCCCGACGACGAGGCGGTCGGCGCGGCCGGCGCCGGCGCGTACGACGCACGGCGGCTGCGGCCCGGCTACGACGCGATCCTCGACCTCGCGCTGGCCGCCGGCCCGCTCGCCGTCTGCGTGCCGCCGGTGCTGCCCGACCCCTTCGAAGGAGAGGTGGCCGAACGCGTGGCCGCCATCGCGGCGATGGTCGCGGCGGCCGCGGCAGCGCGAGCGCCGCGCACGCTGGTGCTCGACCTGGCGCCGGCCTTCGCGGCGGCCGGCCAGGCCAGTCCGGACGGCGGCGGCTTCACACTCGACGGCGTGCACCTGAACGCGCACGGCGCCGACGTGGTCGCCGCCGCTGTCCGCGAGCTCGTCGAGCGCCTGCGCAAGCGGGCGGGCGGCGCGTAGGCGCGGCACGGCGGGCGGCGGGGACACGAGTCCCCGCCGCCCGCCGTGCCGCGCGGTCCCCGGCCGCGCTACACTGGGAGCGTCATGTGCGCCGTCGCCCTTCCCTGGGAGTCATGGAACCCCGTGACCGGCTGCACGCACGTCTCGGCCGGCTGCGCCCACTGCTACGCGGAGCGCTTCGCCGAGCGCTGGCGCGGCATCCCCGGTCACCCCTACGAGCGCGGCTTCGCGCTCATGCTGCGGCCCGAGCGCCTCGAGTTGCCGCTGCACTGGCGCGCGCCGCGGCACGTGTTCGTGACGTCGATGGGCGACCTCTTCCACGAAGACGTCCCCGACGAGTACGTGCGCCGCGTGTTCGACGTCATGGAGCGGTCGCCGCGGCACGTCTTCCACGTCCTCACCAAGCGTGAGCGGCGCCTGCTGGCCCTGGCCGGCGACCTGCCGTGGCCGGCCAACGTGCACATGGGTGTGACGGTCGAGGAGATGGCGACGGCGCGGCGCCTCGACGCGCTGCGCGCCGTGCCGGCGGCGCTGCGGCACGTGAGCGCGGAGCCGCTGCTCGGGCCGCTCGACGGGCTCGACCTCTCGGGCGTCGGCTGGGTCATCGCCGGCGGCGAGTCGGGGCCGTCGCGCCGGCCGCCGCGCGTCGAGTGGCTGCGCGGCCTGCGCGACCGCTGCCGCGCGGCCGGTGTGCCGTTCACGTTCAAGGGGTGGGGCGGGCGCGTGCAGGGCGCCCTCGGCAGCACGCTCGACGGGCGCCTCTGGGACGGGGAGCCTGCCGCGCTCGCGGCGGCGCGCCACGCCACCGGCGAGCCGGGCTCGCAGCCGACGTTGTGGGGTTCCTGACCTCCGCGACGCCGGCGCCGCGGTCAGGCAGCGTGTGCCGGCGTCGAGATCAGGCGATCTGCGCCGCGGTCAGGCGACGTGCGCCGCGGCTGCCTCGTCGCCGGTCGGGCCGCTCGCCGGCCGGCTTGCGTCGCCCAGCGTCTCGACCTCGTGGCCGCCGCAGGCGGGGCACAGCGTCATGCTCACCGCGCTGTCGGCGACGACGCGGGAGATCTCGAACTGCTGCCCGCACGACAGGCAGGCGAACATGCGTGTAGGACTCAAAAGACGAACCTCCTGGATGGTGTACGGCACGCCGTCTCGCACCAATGGTGGCAGAGGAGTCGAAAGACGGCGTGAACGACTCGCGAACTTGCTGTTAAGTGTACGCGCTCGCTCCCACCCTCGCCACCGTCACGAGGAACGCTTGAGGACGAGCGTGAACGAGCCCTGCTCGGGGTTCGAGCCGGTGAGCAGGAGACGGTCGTCGCTCGCTCGATAGGTGAACGACAGGTCCACGCCGATCTTCTCGCTCAACTTCTTGACGACCGCGCCCTGCGGCCCCAGCCGCCCGTAGTCGATCTCGAGCTGCTTGCCCTTGAGCACCCCCGGCAGCGTCTGATGAGAGCCGGTCGAGCCCACGAGATCGAGGGTGAAGTCCTTGCCGTCGCGGGTGATCGTCACGCCGCTCGTGGAGTCGCTGGCGTAGGTCCACGCACCGACGAACTTCTGGGGGTCGAAGGACGGGAAGAGGCGCGGCACGGCGACGACGGCGAGCACGGCGACGACCGCCGCCGCGAGCACGACCAGTACGATGATGTTCGTCTTCGAGCGCGGCGCCCGTGTGGCCGGCTGGCGGGGGGACTGCGCCGTCGCCGGCGCCCAGCTCTCGCCCGCGGGCATGGCCGGCGCCGGGTCGAGCCAGCGCTCGTGGTCCTCGAACGGCGAGGGCGGTGAGACGACCGGCGCCGGCGGCAGCCCGGCATCGGGCGGCGCCAGCGTGAAGCCGGTCGGCGTGCCGCAGGTCGTGCAGTGCGTCGCGCCGTCGCGCACGCCGGTGCCACAGACGGCACACGAAGCCATGGATGACCTCCCGCTCTCCCAGACGATGGATACCGTAGGCAGATATCGGACGGGGGGTCGCCGTCCTTGAAAACCGGCTAGCGGCGCCCGGCTCCGTCCGGCGAGGACGGGCTCTCCCCGCTTTCGCGCCCGCGCCGCTCCAGGTAGTCGGCGAGCTCGCGCTCGATGTCGTCGGCGCCGGCCGGCGCGCCGGCCTCGCCGGCGCCGAGCGTGCGCCGCTCCCTGAGGTCGACGAGGACGTCGACCATCCAGGGGTCGGTCCCGCCGCGGCGCTCCAGGCTCGCTTCGAGCCGGCCGACGGCCGGCTCGCCGACATCGAGGAGCAGCGCCGCGGCGACCTCTTTCACCTGCTCGTCGGCCGACCCCTCGAGCGCGTCGATCAGCCCGTCCACGAGCACGTCGCGATCGAGCGCGGCCAGGACCGACAGCGCGTTCTCCATGGCCGGCGGCAGCCCCGGGCGCCGCGTGACCGCTTCGAGCAGCGCGCCCACGGCGCCGGCCACCGACACCAGGTCGCGGAGCGTCAGCGACGGCGGCGCCTCGCCGGCCACGGCGTCGAGGAGCGGCTCGATCACGGCGCGGCCGCGGCGCCGCAGCCTGGCCGACACGGCGTCGACCAGTGTCAGGGTGCCCGCCTCGAGGGGCAGGTCGAGGAGCGCGACGAGGACCGCCACCGGCGTCGCGTCGTCGGTCTCGTCGATGAAGTCCTCGAGCTCCTCGCGGGCGTAGTCGATGCCCGCGGCGTCGCCGCGCTCGAGCGCCTCGCTCAACGCGTCGACGAGCTGCCGGGCGACCTCGTCACCGCTGTCCATGACGCTATGCTAGTCGCCCGCCGGTCGTCCGTCACGCGCGGACGACGAGCTCTTCCGGTCGTTCGCCGGGGCCGAGTGCGACGGCCGCTCGCCGGGGTCGAGCGCCTCGCCCCCCGTCGTCGTGCGCGCCGGCCCAAGGCCCGCCGTCGCCATGCCCCGGAAAGTGTACGAGGCGCGGGCTGGGGCTATGCTAATGAGCGGGTGGGCGGCGGCCGGCGCGCCGCGCCGGCCGCCGCCCTACGCGACGACGGACGAGACGACATGCCGCTCGGAGGATTCTGCGAAGTCTGCGACCGCTGGGTGTGGCTCACGCCCTACGGCGCCTGCGAGAACGGTCACCCGGCCACGGCCGTGCGCGACGTGCAGCAGCTCAAGCCGAGCGCGTCGCTCGGGGTCGTGCCCTACGAGGGCGAGTACGCGCCGTTCTCGCCGGGCAAGGCCCGCCTGCGCTTCTGGTGGCGCCACTCGCTGTGGATCGGCTGGACTTTCACCCTGGGCTTCTTCAACTGGCTCGCCTTCGTGTACGTCGGCATCCGCGCGCGCCACGCGGCCTGGACGATCGCCGGCTTCGCCTACCTCGTGCCGCTCATCCTCACCATCGCCGCCATCCATTCGTCGTTCTTCCTGGGCTTCGCGGCGCTGCAGGTCTTCGTGTCGGCCGTGTCGGTCGCGCACGCCCTCTACATCCGGCCCTACTACCGCGCGGTCATGTTCGGCGACGCGCCGCGCCGCTCGGTTCCGGCGCCGCCGCAGGACCCGCGCCTGCTGCCGCCCGCCGAGCGTCCCGTCCTGTCGCACGACGTCGACGGGGCGGCGGCCGAGGTGATCGAGGCCGCCCGCCGCGAGGTCGACGCCATCCGCGCGACGGCCGGCGCGATCGGCAAACGCGCCGTGCAGGACAAGATCGTGCACCTCTGCGCCTGCGCCGACGACATCCTGAACGAGCTCGTGGCGCGGCCGGCCAAGGTCGGCGCGGCACGTGGCTTTCTGACCTACTACCTCGAGGCGGCGCGCCGTATCGTCGACGGCTACGCACAGCTCGCCGCGCGGCCCACGACGTCGCCCGACGTCGCCGCCGCGCTGAGCCGCGCCGAGGCGTCGCTCGACAGCGTGCAGACCGCCTTCGACGGGCAGCTCGGGAGCGTCCTCGAGGACCGCGTGCTCGACCTCGAGAGCGAGATCGAGCTGCTCGAGAAGACGGTCCGCATGGACGACTACTACAGCCAGGCCGGCGGCCTCGACACGTAAGGAGACGCTGATGACCGACGAGCTCGAGCACGACCCGACCAGGCGCGAACCGTCCGTCGAGGCGCCCGGCGCGCTGTCGGTGCCGGCGGTGCCGTCGCCCCCCGCGGCCGGCGCTGGACCGACGCCGGGCGGACCGGTCGCCGGACCGCTGAGCCCGACCGACCTGGCGAAGGCGGCCGAGATCGCCCACGGGGTCGACGTCCGCGACTCGGCGGCCGTGATCTCGTACGGTCTGCCGGCCCAGAGCCGCATCGCCACGTTCGCCGACTCGCTGCTCGGCGACGTGCGCAACAAGGACGCCGGCGCCGGCGGCGTGGCGTTGAACGACCTGCTCAAGAAGGTGCGCGAGCTCGACATCGACGCCCTGAGCCCGTCGGGCAAGCCGCACATCCCGATCGTCGGGCGCTTCGGCAACGTCTTCAACCGCTTCGCCGCCAAGTACCAGAAGGTGGCCGGCAGCATCGACCGCATCGTCGACGCCCTCGAGCGCTCGCGCATGGGGCTGCTCAAGGACATCACGGTGCTCGACAAGATGTACGAGCTCAACCTCGAGTATCTGAAGCAGCTCGACGTCTACATCGCGGCCGGCGAGCAGGTCCTCGAGGAGCTCAACACCACGCGGCTGCCCGCGCTCGAGGTCGAGGCGCGCACCTCGGACGACCCCATGGCCGCCCAACGCCTGGCCGACTTCCAGCAGGCGGTGACCCGTTTCGAACGGCGCCTCCACGACCTGCGGCTCACGCGCACGATCGCGGTGCAGACGGCCCCCCAGATCCGCCTCATCCAGGGTGCCGATCACGACCTGGTCGAGAAGATCCAGAGCTCCATTCTTACCACCGTGCCGCTCTGGAAGAATCAGATCGTGATCGCCATCAGCCTGTACCGCCAGCAGAAGGCGCTCGCCCTGCAGCACCAGGTCGCCGAGACGACCAACGAGCTGCTCGCCAAGAACGCCGAGCTGCTGCGCGAGGGCCAGGCCAAGGTCGGCCGCGAGGTCGAACGCGGGGTCGTCGAGGTCGAGACGCTGCGCAAGGTCAACACCGAGCTGATCGCGACCCTCGAGGAGACGATCCGCATCCAGGACGAGGGCCGGCAGCGCCGCCTGCAGGCCGAGGGCGAGATCGTCCAGCTCCAGGGCGAGCTGCGCCAGAAGCTGATCGAGCTGCGCAGCCAGGTGCCACAGGTCTCGCCGCCGGACGAGCCGCTGCTGCCTAAAGGCCAGGGCTGACCAGGCGCGCGACGAAGTCACGCCTGCCTGAGCGGCGACGACGAAGTCCTTCGACGGACGAGGCGCGCGACGATGTCGCTCCTGCCTGCGCGGCGACGAGTCGACCGGCAGCCTTAACCCGCCTTCGCCCCGGCTTAACACAGACTTAAACGACTGCGCCGATACTTACGGGCGACCCCCCTCAAGGGCGACCCCAAGCCCTTCGACGAGCCCCGTCCCCCGCGGGGCTCGTCCCCTTTTGGGGGTCCTTCCGGTCGCTCAGCCGCCGCTGGCGGCCGCGGCCTCGTCGAACAGGCCGAGATAGCGCCCGTAGCCCTCCGCCGCCATGCGCTCGCGGGGCACGAAGCGCAGCGCAGCCGAGTTCATACAGTAACGCGTGCCGGTCGGCGCCGGGCCGTCCTCGAAGACGTGACCCAGGTGCGCGCCGCTGCTCGTGCTGTGCGCCTCGGTGCGCGGTACGAGGACCTTGAAGTCGCGCTTCGTCTCGACCGCGGCCTGGTCGATCGGTCGGGTGAAGCTCGGCCAGCCGGTGCCCGAGTCGTACTTGTCGCGCGAGCTGAACAGGGGCTCGCCGGAGACGACGTCAACGTAGATGCCGTCGCGGTGCTCATCCCAGTACTCGTTGTCGAAGGCCGGTTCGGTGCCCTCGTGCTGCGTGACTTGATACTGCCGCGGGGTGAGCCGGCCGCGCAGCTCCTCGTCGCTTGGCTTCTCGAATCCCGTCATGTACCCACCACCTCTTCCGATCCGTGACGCGGCGGCTTGCCGCCCGCCGCGCCGGGGTAGCTTCCAGGAGGTTCTACCCGCAAAGCGCGTCCGACGCGGCCTTCGCGCAAAGGCCCGGTCCGAAGGAGGCCCTCATGGCGCAGCAGACGAGGTGGCCCGACCTCGACGCGGCGGCCTGCCGCGACACTCTCACCACGCTCCACCTCATGACGCAGGTGATCGGCAAGGTACAGCTCGCCCTCACCCCCTCGCAGGCCGAGTGGGCGCAGGCGCCCCTGCGCGTGACGGCGCGCGGCCTGGAGAGCCAGCTGCTCTGGCCCGACGATCGCGGCCTGTCCCTGCGCCTTGACCTCGTCGACCACGAGCTGCAGGTCGAGTCGAGCGCCGGCGAACGACGCGCGGTGGCGCTCGCGCCGGGCCCGATCGCGCGGTTCTACGCCGATGTCCTGCGCACCCTCGGTGAGCTCGGCGCGCACGTCGCGGTGGAGCCGACCTCGGTCGAAACACGCACCCCGGTGCCGCTGTCGACCGACGCCACACCCCGCGCCTACGATCAGCGCTGCGCCGGCGCCCTGCACCAGACCTGGATGCGGGTGGCGGCCGTCTTCGACCGCTACCGCTCGGGCTTCCGCGGCAAGCAGACGCCGGTCTGGCTGTGGTGGGGCACGTTCGATCTCTCGGTCACGCGCTTCTCGGGCCGACCGGCCAGCCCGCCGTTCGACAGCGGCCAGATCGAACGGGTCGCCATGGGCGCCGAGCAGTCGCTGGTCGGTTTCTGGCCGGGCGACGAGACCTCGCCGGCGCCCGTGTTCTTCGCCTACACGTACCCCAAGCCGCCGGGCCTCGAGGCGGCCTCCGTCTCACCGCCGGGCGCTGGCTGGAGCGACGAGGTCGGCGAGTTCGTCCTGCCCTACGAGACCGTGCGGAGCGCGGCCGATCCGGCCGCCTTGCTGCTCGACTTCTGCGAGTCGGCCTACGCCGCCGGCGCGCGCCTCGCCGGCTGGGACCGCGCCGGCCTCGAGCGCCGCCCGTCCACGCCGCGGGCGGCCTGACCGGCCGCTGCCGGCCGCGAGGAGTGGCGCGGCCTCAACCGGCCACGAGGTCGGCGTACTCGGGATGGCGCTCGATGTACGACGCCACGAACGGGCAGCGCGGCACGACACGCCAGCCGTGGCGGCGCGCGTCGTCGAGCGCGAAGCGCGCCAGACGCGCGCCCAGCCCGCGGCCCTCGAAGCGCAGCTCGACCTCGGTGTGCGGGATCGTCATGACGCCGTTCTCGCGACAATAGGTCGCAAAACCGGCGAGCTCCCCGTCCACGAAGAGCTCGTAGCGCGCGCTTGCCGGCTCGTCGCGCACCGTCACCCCGTCCCGCCGCTTGCCGCCCGTCACGTCGCTCACCCGACCTTCCCTTCGTCGTCCCGGACGTCCGGTCTTCTACCCGGCAGGGCGCCGCGTCACGACTCCCCGGAGTCGCGGGTCGCCCGTCGTCGCCGCCCAGCGGTGACCTGGGCGTGGTTCAGGGCAGCCACGAAGGCGACCCCGCCGAGCGTGTTGCCGAGCAGTGTCGGCACCATGAACCGGCCCAGCCAGGTGAGCCAGTCCAGACGACCGGTGGTCACCAGGAAGAGCGTCTCGACGGATCCGGCGATGATGTGGCTCAGGTTGGCCAGGCCGACCAGGTACGTCAGCGCCACGATCACGGCGACTCGTCCGCCGCCGGAGGCGGCCGGCTGCAGCCACACCACGGTCGCCACGATCCAGCCGGCGAAAACGGCGCGCACCACCGTACCACCGAAATCCGGGCTGAGCGCGGCGTAGCCGAGTTGCGCGAACTGCCCCTTCACGACGGGCCCGTACGCGTTGGTGGCCCCGAGGATGCCGGCGATGGCGAGCGTCCCGAGCAGGTTCGAGCCGAGCACGACCGCCCAGAACTCGAGCACGCGCACCAGTGTCGCCCACGTGCGCCGGGACAGCAGCGGCAGCACGACGGTGACCGTAGTCTCGGTGAAGAGCTGCTGCCGCCCCAGGATCACGATGAGGAAGCCGATCGGATAGCCGAGCTTGATGACGAGCGGCGCCCAGGCCGCGTCCGGCAGATAGGCGTTCAGCAGCCCCTCGGCGACGAACGAGAAACCCATCGACAGGCCTGCCGCGAGAGCCGAGAAGGCGACGGCCTCGAGCGGACGCGCGAGCTCTTCCTGGCCCTCGAGACGGATGGCCTCGTGGACGACAAGCGCGGTCAGGGCCGACCGCCGGCGGGCCTCCTCGAGGTCGCCGGTGTCGTCCTCGGCGCGCCCCGGTACGGAGCCCGCCGGCGAACGTCCGGCCGGGCGGTCGGTGGAGTGTGAGGACATGCCGGCACCATTCCCGGCGGCGTACCCGGCTCTCTCCCGTTTGCCGCCCGGCCATCGCCGGCTGGCCGCGCGAGCGAGGAGCCGCTCAGGCCCGCGCCTCGAGGTCGAGCAGCCGCCGCTTGACGTCGATCCCCAGACCGAAGCCGCGCAGGTCCCCGGCCACGCCGATCACCCGGTGACACGGCACGACGACGGGCAGGGGGTTGCGACCGAGCGCCGCGCCGACGGCACGCGCCGCGCGCGGCGCGCCGAGCGCGGCCGCGAGCGCGCCGTAGCTCACCGTCTCGCCGTACCCGACCGCCCGCAGACACTCCCAGACGCGCAGTTGGAAGGCCGTGCCCACGGGGGCCAGCGGCAGATCGAACGTGCGTCTGGCGCCGGCGAAGTACTCCGCGAGCTGCCGGTACGCCCTGTCCAGAACAACCTGGTCGCCGCCGGCGAGGCCGGCGCCCGACGACCTGCCGGCGGCAGGCGCCGCCGCTTCCGCGCCGTGCGCCCCGGCGGGGTCGCCGGCCGTGTCCAGCAGACGGATCTCGCGCAGGGCACCATCGCCGGCGATGAGCTCCAGGCGGCCGATCGGCGTATCACTGACCATCGCGTGCATGTCGCCTCCTTTCCGGCTGCCCCTCCGGCGGGCCGCCGTGCATCCGCTGCCGTCATGATGCCACGCCGCCGGCCGCGGCCCGGCGGGTTTCGGCCGCGGCGGGCCGGTCCGGCAAGTGGCCGGCCGATTCCCGCTGGCCCAGCCTTGGCGAGAGGGTACAGTGAGGTCGTGCTGCCCGATGCCGAGATCGCCTACCGCGCCCTGCAGAGCCGCGACGCGCGTTTCGACGGCTGGTTCTTCGTCGCCGTGACCTCGACCGGCGTCTACTGCCGGCCGAGCTGCCCGGCCATGACCCCGCGCCGCGAGCACGTGCGCTTCTATCCCACCGCCGCGGCCGCCCAGGCGGCGGGCTTTCGCGCCTGCCTGCGCTGTCGCCCCGACGCGGTGCCGGGCTCGCCACGCTGGAACCAGGCCGCCGACCTTGCCGGCAGGGCGATGCGGCTGATCGCCGACGGTGTCGTCGACCGTGACGGCGTCGACGGGCTCGCCCGGCAGCTCGCCTACAGCCCCCGCCACCTGCGCCGGGTGCTCGTCGACCAGCTCGGCGCCGGACCGCTCGAGCTGGCGCGGGCGCAGCGCGCCCAGACCGCGCGTCTGCTGATCGAGACCACGACGGTGCCACTCGCCGAGGTCGCCTTCGCGGCCGGCTTCTCGAGCGTGCGCCAGTTCAACGACACCGTGCGCCGCGTCTACGCCCTCGCTCCGACGGAGATCCGGCGGCGGGCGCGCCGGCGCCGCGGCGCCGGCGCGCCCGCCGCCCCCCAGGCCGGCCGCCTCGCGCTGCGCCTGCCCTGTCGCGAGCCCTTCGACGGCGGCGCGCTGCTGCGCTTTCTTGCGGCCCGTGCCGCACCCGGCGTCGAGGAACTCGACGGGGACACTTACCGGCGCACCCTCGCGCTGCCGCGCGGCACGGCCGTGGTCGAGCTCACGCCGCGGCTCGACCACGTCGAGTGCCGCCTGGCGCTGGCCGACCTCGCCGACCTCGCGGCCGCGGTCGGACGCTGCCGCGCGCTCTGCGACCTCGACGCCGACCCGGGCGCCGTCGACGCCGCCCTCGGACGCGACCCGCTGCTCGGGCCCCTGGTCACGGCCGCTCCGGGACGGCGCGTGCCGGGGACGGTCGACGGCGCCGAGGTCGCCCTGCGCACGGTCGTCGGCCAGCAGGTGTCGGTCGCCGGGGCGCGCCGGCTCGTGGCTCGCATCGCGGCCGCCCTCGGCCGCCCACTGACCGAGCCCGACGGCGGCCTCACCACGACGTTCCCCGACGCCGCGACGGTCGGCGCGGCCGGCGCGGCTCTGCTGCCGCTGCCCGATGCCCGCCGCCGCGCGCTCCAGGCGCTGGCCTGCGCGATCGCCGAGCGCCGGGTCGTAGTCGACGCCGGCGCGGACCACGAGGAGCTGCGCGTTCGGCTGCGCGCGCTGCCGGGCATCGGCGAGTGGACGGTCGAGACGCTCCTCATGCGGCTCGGCGACTGCGACGCGTTCCCCGCGACCGACCTCGGCGTGCGCCGCGCCCTCGCCGCGCGCGGCCTGCCCGACGACCGGTTCGCGGCGCTCCGCCGGGCCGAGGGCTGGCGGCCGTGGCGCGCCTACGCCGCCCATCATCTCTCTGACCCGGCCGTCGCGCGACGGCCGGCCGTCGCCCACACGCGTTAGGCGGCCTTTGCCTCAAGGTCGTCGATCGCGGCCACGTCGGTCGGGGTGAGCCGCACGCGCGCCGCGGCCACGTTCTGCTCGAGGTGAGCGATCGAGCCGGTACCGGGGATCGGCAGCACCGCCGGCGAGCGAGCCAGCAGCCAGGCGATCACGACCTGGTAGGGCGTGACGCCGTTGCGACGGGCGACCGCGTCGAGCACGCGGTCGGCCACCCGTCCCTGTCCGACCGGTGCCCACGGCAGGTACGCGATGCCCTCACGCTCGCAGAGGTCGATCAGCGCGTCGTCGCCCCGCTCGAGCGGGTTGTAGCGGTTCTGTACCGACACGATCGTCGCCACTCGCCGGGCGCGCTCCAGCTCGTCGCGGCCGACGTTGGACACGCCGATGTGCCGGATCTTGCCCTCGCGCTGCAGCTCGGCGAGCGCGCCGACGGACTCCTCGTAGGGGACGCGCGGGTCGGGGCGATGGAGCTGGTAGAGATCGATGCGCTCGAGGCGCAGCGTACGCAGGCTGCCCTCGAGGGCGGCCCGCAGGTGCTCCGGGCGGCCGTCGGGCGGCCATTCCCCCGCGCCCGGGCGCAGCAGGCCACCCTTGGTCGCGATCACGAGGCCGGCTGGATAGGGGTAGAGGGCCTCGGCGATCAGCTCCTCGCTCACCCGCGGGCCGTAGCTGTCGGCGGTGTCGATGAAGTCGATGCCGAGCCCGACGGCGCGGCGCAGCACGCGCCGCGCCTCGGCGCGATCGGGCGGGTCACCCAGGATCCCCGGTCCGGTGATGCGCATCGCGCCGAAGCCGAGACGCGTCACGCTGAGGTTGCCGCCGATCCGGATCGTCCCGGCGGCCTTGGCGAGCTCCGTCATGTCAGCCGTCCTTTTCGTGTCGTCGCCGGCGGTGGCCCGGCGCGACCGGCAGGGCCGACCGCGGTCGGCCCTGCCGGTCGCGCCGGGCGAAGGCCCAGGCGTGGTCGCACGCGAACTGCGCGAACGTGGTGGCCGGTCTGCCGGTGAGCCGCTCGACGTCGCCCGTGACCAGGGCGAGCCGCCCGCACCGCATCTCACCGGCGAACTCCCGCAGGGCGAGGTCGACCTCCCGCTCGATGTCGTCGCGCGGCGGCCGCCCGGCGTCCTCCGGTTCGTCGACCCAGGCGATGGCTCGACCCGCTGCCCCGCTCAGCACGACCGCCATTTCCGCGCCGGTGAGGGCGGCGGGCCCCGTCAACGTGTAGACCGCCTCGTCGACCTCGTCCATAAGCACGGCGGTCGCGGCGGCGGCCACGTCGCGGGCGTCGACGCTGCTCTGGGCGGCGTGATCGAGCGGCAGGTGAAAGCGGTCGTCGGCGCGGATCGAGGGCCCGTAGATCGTGACGAAGTTCTGCATGAACGAGGTGGGACGCAGCGTCGTAGTCGCGAGCCCCGACGCGGCGATGACCGCCTCGGCCTCGCGGTGCCAGCGGCTGAGCCGGTCGGTCCCGGTAGCGGCGGGCTCCATGGACTGGCGCACGATGCGCCGCACGCCGCAGGCGCCGGCCGCCGCCGCGGCGGCTCGCACCTGCGCCACCATCTGGGGCACCTGCGGCGTGAGCAGGTAGACGACCTCGACGTCGCGCATGGCCGCGCGCAGGCTGTCGGGATCGTCGAAGTCGAGGAACACGCGATCGACCTCGAGGTCCTCTTCCGGGACCAGGTCGTCACGGCGATGGTGGCCGGCCCGCACGAGCGCGCCGGCCGCGACGAGCATGCCGACGAGCTCGCGACCGACGGTGCCTGCGGCGCCGGTCACCAGGACGCGGTCGCTGAGCGCTGCGCTCATGGCACGCCGCCAGGATCCATGAGGGGGTTGTACCCGGCCGCTCCCAGCCCGAACAACGTGCGGGCGGACGCCGTCGTCGGCCCGGCGACGCCGCCCATCCGCGCCGGGCGGCGCGACCGCGCGCGCCTCAGGCGCGGTCGAGCAGCGCCGCCCGGCTGAGCCTCACCCGGGGCGTGGCCACCCGGCGCAACCCGGCCGCCGCGGCCAGGTCGACGGTCGCTTGGAAAGCGACGACCGACACGTGGCCGCGCGGCTCGACGAGCAGGAGGCGGCCGCCGGGACGCAGTGCCGCGGCCACCTCGGAGCAGAACCGGGCGACGTCGGGCAGCTCGTGGACCACGGCGAAGGCGAGCACGGCGTCGGCGATCGGCAGTTCGCCCAACCCGCCGGCCGAGCAGGGGCACAACTCGATGCGGTCGACGAGACCCGCCCGCACGGCCCGCCGCCGGACCCGCTCGAGCATCGCCGGCTGCAGGTCGACCGCGATCACGCGGCCGGCGGGACCCACCATCTCGGCCAGCGGCAAGGTGAAGTAGCCCGGTCCGCAGCCGACGTCGATCACGGTGTCGCCGGGCCCGGCGAGGCCGGCCAGCACGCGGCGCGGGTCGTGGACGAGCCGGCGCAGCGGCGTCGCGAGGAATCCGGCGTGCTCGGCCGAGCAGAGCCGCCCGCCGCCCGGTTCGGCGCCGGGCGCGAGTGACTCCGGTGGTCGCTCCGCCGCGTCGGGCCCGGCCATCAGCGGACCTCGGTTGGCTCGGCGGCGAGCTGCGCCTGCCTGACGGCGACGTGCTGCGGCGCCGTGCCGCGGATCGTGGCGAGTGCGATCGGCGCGGCGATCAGGAGCATGATGCCGCTCACCCACAGGGCCAGGTGCATGCCCGAGGTGAAGCCGTTCTGGAAGGCGGCGCCGACGGTGCGCCGCAGAGCCGCCGCGTCGACCCCCGGCGGCAGGTGCCCCGTACCGCCGATCCTGCCCTCTTTCGCCGTACTGATGAGACCGGCCTGGAGCGCTGCCGGCAGATGGAGTGGACGCAGGGCCGACGAGATGCCGTCGATGAAGCGCCGCGTCACCAGGTTGCCGAGCACGGCGATGCCGAACACGCTGCCGATCTGGCGCATCGTGTTGGAGGTCGCCGACGCCATGCCGGCGCGGGCGGCCGGCACCGTGCCCATGATCGCCGTCGTCATCGGGCTCATGATCAGACCGCAGCCGACCCCCATGACGAGCAGCCAGTACCAGAACGAGAGGTAGCCGCTGTGGGCCTGCACCGTCGTCAGGAACAGCAGGCCGGTGCCCGTCAGGAGCAGGCCGATCGTAATCGGCAGGCGCGCCCCGATGCGGCCCACGATGCGCCCCGACACTATCGCCGCGGTCGCTACCCCCAGGGTGGCCGGCAGCTGCAGGGCGCCGGCCTGCGTCGGCGAGTAGCCCTGCACCTCCTGCATGAACAGCGACAGGAAGAAGATGACGCCGAAGAAGCCGAAGCTCAGGATCACGCCGACCAGGTTGGCGCCGCTGAAGATGCCGCTGCGGAAGAACTTGAGCTGCAGCAGCGGCGTCCTGCCGCGCAACTCGACGACGACGAACAGCGAGAGCGCGAGAGCGGCGGCGGCGAAGCACGACAGGATGCGGGCCGAGGTCCAGCCGTAGGTGTTGGCCTCGATGAACGCATAGGTCAGAGCGACCAGGCCGATTACGGCGGTGACCTGGCCCGGCAAGTCGAGGCTGCGGCCGGCGCGGTCCGACGACTCGGGCACGAACAGGAGCGCCATGACCAGGGCGACGGCGCCGATCGGCACGTTGATCCAGAAGATGCTCTGCCAGTCGAAGCGGTCGACCAGAGTGCCGCCGATCAGCGGGCCGATGGCGAGGGCGAGGCCCGAGACGCCGGCCCAGGTGCCGATCGCCCGGGCGCGCTCACGCGGCTCCTGGAACGTGTTCGTGATGATCGAGAGAGTGCTCGGCATCATGAGCGCGCCGCCGATCCCCTGTACCACGCGCGCGGCGATCAGGAACGAGGTCGAGGGCGCCAGGGCGCACAGGACGGACCCGCCGGTGAACAGCGCGAGGCCGGCGATGAACACCCGGCGGCGGCCGTAGAGGTCGCCCAGCGTACCGCCCGTGAGCAGCAGGCTGGCCAGCGCGAGCACGAAGGCATCGACGATCCACTGCACCTCCGAGAACGTCGCGCCCATCTTGAGCTGGATGGTCTTGAGCGCGAGGTTAACGACGGTGCTGTCCAGCATCGCCATGAACAGCGCGAAGCACATGCACGCGAGGGTGAGTCGCTGTCTGCGGCGGACGGTGTCGGTCATGGTCCCTCCGTGTGGGCGGGGCGCGGCGCTCCCCTCAGGGAGCGGACGGCCGCTCGCTCTTGAGTCCGTTGACGAACGCCTGAAGCAGGCGCCCCTGCTGGGCGCGCAGCCGGGCCGCCGTCGTGGGGCGCTGGCGCTGCTCGAGCGTGGCGAGCCCCAGCGCCAGCGCCCAGGCCCCGTAGGTCATGTACTCGGCGTCGTCGGGGGTGGGCATGGCGAACAGGCCCGCCGCCGCCCCCTGGCGGAACACGCCGAGGACGGTCTCCTCGAGCTCGTCGTGCTCGGGCGAGTGCGGCCCGACGGCGACCGACTCGTGCATGGTGATTACGGCCACGTCCTCGGGGTTGTGCCGGGCGAACTCGAGGTAGGCCAGGCCGATCTCGACGGCGCGCTCGTCGGGCGGCAGCTCGGCGCGCACGTGGGCGAGGGCGTCGAGCAGCGCGGCCATGGCGCGGTCGGCGAGCGCCTTCACGAGGTCGTCCTTGCTGTCGAAGTACTTGTAGAGCGCGCCCGGCGAGAAGCCCGCGCGCCGCGCGATCTCGCGCAGCGACAGGTCGGCCGCGCCCCGTTCGAGCAGCACCTCGCGCGCCGCCAGCAGGATGTCGTCGCGCGTCTCACGGCGACGGCGCGCACGCCGCTCGACGATGTGGTCGGGCGCGGCAACGCCGGCGCCGGCGTCGCCCGCCGCCTCGTGGCGCCGGAGCCTGCGTGCGCGATGATGCTCCGACCTCACCCGGCCCTCCCGTCCGACCGCCGCTGGCGGCACTGAATCCTGACTGAAGTGAACACCGATCTCACGGGAGAACGCCGTCCACTGTGGTGAACGGCGTTCACTGTAGAGCCGGTGGTCGCGCGCTGTCAAGCGTCCACTTCACGACGATCTCCGCGTGCATGGCCGGCAGGACCTTATGGATGGAGCACTCGTAGAAGTACGTGCCCTTCTTGGTAAAGGTGAAGCTGAACGTCTGCCCCTGGCTCAGCGAGTTGCTGGCGAACAGGCTCGTCGTCGATCCTGCCCTCCCTCGGGTCGTGAACCGCTAGCCGTAAGGGACCCCACCCGGGTCTTGTCCCCGGTCGGTCGGACCGTTCGCGGGGTGTGTCCGGCAGCGCTGTCGGCTGCCGGCGTGGCAGGGGCGGGGCCGTTCGGCCCCGCCCCTCGTCGCTTCCTGATGCAGCGGTGAAATGCGCTCTCTTGTTCGCCTTTGTGCCCGCCGGTCCCTGCCACGAACCGCCGGCCCCGCCAAGAACCGTCGCGCAGCCACCTGTCCAGCGCGGCCGCAGGCGAAGGCCGGTCGTCTGCCCAGCACGACCGCGGGGCGGAGGCGGCTTACGAGGCCGGGAGGCCAGCCGCCGAGGTGGTCGCCCTGCCCTGCAGGTAGTCGACGAGCGGCTGGCTGACGAGCGGCACTACGTCGCGCACCATGTGCGGCATGAGGTTGTCCATGATGCCGGGCATCATCGCCCGTCGCTTGACGGCGGTGCCCGCCACGGCCGCGATCTTGCCGCTCTTCTTGCCGCCCCCGTTGCCGCTTTGAGGGAAGGCGAGCTCACCCGCCGCGATCTTCTCGGCAACTGCGCCCATTTGCCGGCGACCGACGTGGGCGTCGCGCAACAGAGATCCTCCTCATCAAAGTGGGCGAAGTCGACGCCGGCGCGATCGAGCAGGCGGACGGTGCCGATGCCGGTGTCGCGCTCGACGTGCGCGGGCCGTGGCGCCGGCGACCGCCAACGTTGCGGTCGGTCCCTCGAGCAGGGCACGATGACGGCCTCGGGGACGACGCGACAGCGAGGAGGACGCCGATGACCGCTCACGCCAGCACGCCGCTCTCCTTCGAGCGGTTCATCCTCGAGACGAGCCGGGCGGACACGGCTACCATGGCGCAGGCGGAGTTCGCCGCGCTCGCCCTGCGTCTCGACCTGGACGACGCGCTGATCGGCGCCCACGTGCGCTACTGCGACGAGCGCTACGCCCGCAACCTGGTCTGCCGCACCACTGCCTTCGAGCTGCTCGTGCTGTGCTGGAAGCCCGGGCAGGCATCGACCATTCATGACCACGCCGGCTGCCTGAACGTGACCCGGGTCTACTCGGGCGAGCTCACCAGCCGAGTGTTCCGCCGCCGCGACGGCGGGTCGGGCGTCGCCGCCGCGGGCGGCGCCGAGTCGGAGGAGCTGCCCCGCGGGCCGGTCGACCTGGTCGACGAGCAGGTGCTCGCGGGCTCCGGCGTCGCCGCCGTGGACCGCGGCGAGATCCATCAGCTCGGCAACGGGGCGGACGCCGGCCTCGTCACGGTGCACCTCTACGCGCCGCCGCTCACCGATATCGTGGTCTATTCGACGAGCGAGGTGCGCACCGAGGTGCAACGCCTGCGCTACAGCCTGGCCGACGACTTCGCCTAGAGCCGCGTCACGGTCGGGCCGGCGGTCGCGTCGCGAAGGCGCAGGCCGCCGGCGCTAGATGCCGGCGACCACGCGCCGGTGGTCGGCGCCCATGAGGCAGCGCAGCACCTCGATCTCGTCGAGCCTGCCCTCGGGCAGGTCGTGGAACACGGCGAGCTCCCGATCGCCGAGACATCGCGTCCTGGCGCGCGCGATGAGCTCCTCGCGCACCACATAGCGACGGTCTCTGAACGTCTCGCGGACGACCCTTCGTGCGTCTGGTGGCAGCATGTCCCCCCCTCCCGGTCTCCCCCGACCGACGAGAACCCCTGTCTTACACCCGGCGGACCCCCGCGTAAAGGCCGCCCGCGTTGGTGCGACGTAGTTACGCCTGCCTGAGCGGCGACGACGAAGTCGATCGCGGGTACAAGCACCCGCATGACTGCGGAAGAGCGAGGCGCCCCGCGCGGCGCCGATGCAGACCCCAGCGGCGATCTGCGCTTCTCGCCGCGGCCCAACCGCGCCCATGAGATCGCCTGGCGGCCGTGGGACGAGGCGGCCTTCGCGCAGGCGCAGCGCGAGGCCAAGCCCATCCTGCTGTCGATCTCCGCGGTCTGGTGCCACTGGTGCCACGTCCTGGACGAGACGAGCTACTCCGACCCCCGTGTGATCGCGACGATCGCCGACGGCTTCGTCGCCGTGCGCATCGACAACGATCGCCGCCCCGACCTGAACCGGCGCTACAACATGGGCGGCTGGCCCACGATCGCCTTCCTCACGCCGGCCGGCGACGTGCTGGCCGGCGCCACCTACCTGCCGCCCGACCGGCTGCTCGACCTCCTCTCCCGCGTGCGCGCCTACCACGCCGACCACGGCGGCGAGCTCGCCGCCCAGACCGGGGGCGGCGGGGCGGCGGGCAGCGGCGCGACCGCGCCGCTGCCCGCCGCCCCGCCCACCGACGACGACCTCGGAGCGCGTGCAGGCGCCGTCTGCCGGACTGTCGCCGATCTCTACGACCCGCGCTGCGGCGGCTTCGGCACGGCGCCCAAGTTCCCTCAGCCCGACGCCGTGCGCCTGCTGCTCGTCGCCGGCGGGCAGGGCGGTGACCGCGACCTCGTCGCGATGGCCCTGCACTCCCTCGACGCCGTGGCCGACGGGCTGCGCGACCCCATCGAGCAGGGCTTCTACCGCTACGCCACACAACGCGACTGGACGGCGCCGCACTACGAGAAGCTGCTCGACGACAACGCTCGCCTGACGCTCGCCTACCTCGACGCGTTCGCGCTCAGCGGTCGCCCCGCGTACGCCAAGGTCGCCGGCGGCACGCTCGCCTACCTCGCCGCCGTGCTGCGCGATCCGGGACGGCCGGTCTTCTTCGGCAGCGAGGACGCCGACGAGGGCTACGCCGTCCTGGACGCGGCCGGACGAGCCGTCGAGCCGCGCCCGGGGGTCGACCGCACCGTATACGTCGACGCCAACGCCCTCGCGGCACGGGCGCTTACGCGAGCCGCGATCCTGCTCGACCGCCC
Source organism: uncultured Actinomycetes bacterium (assembly GCA_963767005.1). Classification (GTDB taxonomy): domain Bacteria; phylum Actinomycetota; class Thermoleophilia; order UBA2241; family UBA2241; genus Bog-752. The sequence continues at coordinate 212,986 of CAVYCN010000004.1, read as the reverse complement.
CGACCTCCTCGATGAAGCGCTCGCGGCGGTCGACCTGCTGTGGGACGCGGGCCACGGGCGTCGCGCCATGGTGCACTACCTCGGCGGGCCGGTCGCCGGCCTGCTGGGCGATCAGGCTCATATGACGGCCGCGCTCCTCGACGCCCACGAGGCCACCGGCGACCGCGCCTACCTCGCCCGCGCCCGCCTGCTCGCCGACTGGGCGCTCGAGCACCTGCGCGACGGCGCCGGCCGCTTCGTCGACCGGCCGCGCTCGGCGGGCGAGGGGCCGGCGGCCGGGGGACCGCTGCCGGTGCTCGACGGCGGCGCCGAGATGGCCGACGGCCTCACGCGCCTCGCCGCGTTCAGCGGTGTCCCCGCCTACCGTGAGGCCGCGGCCACCGCCCTCGCCGCGTACGCGCCGGAGGCCGCCGGCGCGGGGCCCCTCGCCGCGCCTTGGGCGCTCGCCGCCCTGCGCCTCGCCCATCACCCGGTGCACATCGTCGTGGTAGGCCGCCGCGGCGACGCGCAGGCCGGCGCGCTGCTCCGCGCCGGCCTGCGCGTCGCCGAGCCGCTGCGCTCGGTCCAGCTGCTGGACCCCGACGCCGACGCCGAAGCGATCGCACGCGCGGGCTACGCCGTCGGATCAGGAGGCGCCGCAGCCTTCGTCTGCCTCGCCGGCGTCTGTCTGGAGCCGACGAGCGACCCGGCGGCCGTCGCCGGCCTGGCGGAGCGGTCCGGCGGCGCCTGACCCACGACCCGCGCGGCCCTCCCGGGTTTGCCGCCGGGAAGGTATGCTGTGCGCGTCGCGACCGCCCGTTCGCGGCGTGCGCGCCGCCGGCGGCGCGCGAACGCCGCCGGCGCGACCGGCAGCGTCGACCAAGGAAGGCCGCATGCTCACGCTCTACCAGACCGAGTGGTGCCCCTACTGCCATCGGGTGCGCCAGGTGCTGACCGAGCTCGAGCTGACCTACACCTGCGTGAACGTGCCCCTGCGGCGTGATCGGCGCGAGCAGGTGCGCGGGGTGTCGGGTCAGGAGGCGGTGCCGGTCCTCAAGGACGGCCGCAAGGCGATCGTCGGCTCCGACGCGATCATCTCGCACCTGCGCTCGACGTACCCGCCGCCGGACGACGCCGACGACCACGCCGAAGTCGGCCTGTTCCGCGTCGTCCTGCGGTTCGACGAGTCCCCCGACGAGACGCTCGACCTGTTGCGCCGCACGTTCGCCGAGGAAGACTTTCGCATCCTGGCCGAGACTCGCTCTTTCGACCTCGGACTCGAGAGCCTGCCCGACGACTACGTCCTCGTGCAGGTGGCCCTGCCGTCCGCCGTCGAGCAGGCTGTCGCCATCGAACCGACCATACCGGCGGCGGCGAGCTTCTCGCTCGCCGTGTTCCCTTACGAAGGGGGCAGCGCGATCGCCGTGACGCGGCCCTTCGCCGAGGCCTGGGTCTACGGCGACGCCGCGCTCAGCGAGCTCACCCGCGCGGTGACGCAACGCCTGTACGAGGCGCTCGAGCGGCTCTGAGCGCGACCGGCGCCGACCGCGCCCATGCGGGGGGCCCGGCACCGGTCCCGGGCGTCGGCGCCCGCTAGTCCCAGCGGAAGAGGCCGGCCGCCATGAGGGTCGTGGCCACGCCGATGCCGCCCACGATGACGATGCGCAGCAAGTTCACGCCGTAGCCGTTCCAGGGATCGACCAGCGCGACCACGGTGTGGTACAGCGGCAGCGACTTGCCGAGGGCGAGCATCCAGTCGGGCAGGATGTCGGGCGGGGCGCTCGTGCCCGAGACGAACATCATGATGAACCAGATCAGCAGGCCGACGCCCTGGGCGGCGCGCGCCGTGGGCGCGAGCGACGCGATCAGCACGCCGATCGCCGAGAAGGCGAACACGGCCACGACGAAGCCGAGCGCGACCCCGGCGGGGTCGGCCGGCGCGGCGGCGCCGTAGGCGAACACGCCGAGCACGCCGATGACCACGCCGCCGACCAGGCAGGTGCCGAGGCCGACCAGGAACTGCGAGCCGAGCAGGATCCATTCCGACACCCCCGAGGCGCGGAACCGGCGCAGCACGCCGCGCTCGCGGTACGTCGACACGTGGACCGGGATCGAGACCGTGCCGATCGCGGCGATGACCAGGGCGATGTAGCCGGGCACGTACCAGTCCATCATCTTCAGGCCGGCGTAGTCGCCGCCGTCCATGCGCTGGCCCCCGAAGATGCCGCCGAGCAGCACGAGGACGAGCACCGGGAAGGCGAACGAGAAGACCAGCGTGACGGGCTCGCGGACGAGCAGCTTGGTCTCGATCCAGGTCATGCGCAGCAGGACCCTGAGCGAGGCGAGCGCCCAGCGGCCGCGACCGGCCGCGACCGGTCCCGCCGCGACGACCTCGGCCGTCCGCGATGCCGGGGCGGCGGGCCGGGGTCGGCCGCGCGGGCGCTGCGACGACGGTGCGGGCGCGTCGTTCATTCGGCCATCTCGTGTCCGGTGAGCGCCAGGAAGACGTCCTCGAGCGTCGGCGCCTCGAGGTGCAGGTCGGGCGGCGCGAGGCCGCGCTCGACGAGCGCGGCGGCCACGTGGGCGAGGACGGCGTCGCGACCTTCGACCGTGACCCGCGGCCCCTCACGCCGCACCGCCTGCACCGCGGGCACGTCTGCCAGAAAGGCGACGTCGGCGTCGGTCGTGAACACGACGCGCAGGGTCGCCGCATGGGCGGCGATGAGCCCGCGCGGGCTGTCGAGCGCCACGACGCGGCCGCGGTCCATGACCGCGATGCGGTCGCACAGGCGCTCGGCCTCCTCCATGAAGTGAGTCACGAGCACGACGGTCGTGCCGTGCTCGCGGATCTCGCGGATGAGGCTCCAGGCGACGCGCCGGGCGGCGGGGTCGAGCCCGGTCGTCATCTCGTCGAGGAACACGACCTCGGGGCCGTTGACCACGGCCAGGGCCACGAAGAGGCGCTGGCGCTGGCCACCCGAGAGCGTATGAAAGGCGGACCTGGCCTTGTCGGCGAGGCCCCATTCGGCCATCACATCGCGCCAGTCGCGGCCACCCGGCGTGAGCGAGGCGAACAGCTCGAGCGCCTCCCACACCCGGATGTGGTCGGGCAGGGCGGCCTCCTGGAGCTGGCAGCCGATGCGCCGTCGCAGCTCGCGCGCCTGGCGCATGGGGTCGAGGCCGAGCACGGAGATAGCGCCGCCGCTCGCCTCGCGCAGGCCCTGCAGGCACTCGACGGTGGTCGTCTTGCCGGCGCCGTTGGGGCCGAGCAGGCCGAAGATCTCGCCGCGCGCCACCGCGAACGAGGCGTCGCCGACCGCTGTGAAGCCGGCGTAGTCCTTGCGCAGGTGGGAGACGACGATGACGGCCTCGCGGCCGTCCGGGCCGGCGGGATCGGGAACGGCGTCCATACCGCCCGCCATGGTAGCACGAGGCCGGCCTGGGGCCGCTCGCTCAGGCCGGCGCGCCCTCGCCGCCCCACACGCCGAGCTTGCGGAAGCGCTCGCGGCGCAGCAGGCGACGCTCGCGCGGCGTGAGCTCCTCGAGCTCGGTCAGGGCCTCGCCGATCGCCTCGTGCACGCGCCGCGCGGCGGCCTCGGGGTTCTGATGGGCGCCGCCGCGGGGCTCCTCGACGACGCGGTCGATGACGCCGAGTGGCAGGAGCTGCGAGGCGGTGGGGCGCATCGCCTCGGCCGCCTGGGGGGCGAACTCGGCGTCGCGCCACAGGATGGCGGCGCAGCCCTCGGGCGAGATGACCGAGTAGGTCGCGTTCTCCTGCATGAGGACACGGTCGGCGACGGCAAAGGCGAGCGCTCCGCCCGAGCCGCCTTCGCCGATCAATGTGGCCACCACCGGCACGCTCAGGCGCGCCATGGTGAGCATCGTCTCGGCGATGGCCCGCGCCTGTCCGCCCTCCTCGGCGTCCACGCCGGGGAACGCGCCCGGCGTGTCGACAAAGGTCAGCACGGCGAGGCGATGGCGCTCGGCCAGAGCGAACAGCCGTTGCGCCTTGCGGTAGCCCTCGGGTCGCGCCATGCCGAAGCTGTGGCGCGTCTGCTCGTCGAGGGTGCGGCCCTTCTGGTGGCCGACCACGACGACGGCGCGGCCGTCGAACCAGCCGAGGCCGCCGACTACGGCGCGGTCGTCGGCTCTCAGGCGGTCGCCCTTGAGCTCCTCGAACCCCTCGATCAGGTAGCCGATGTAGTCGCTGGTGCGGGGCCGGTCCTTGTTGCGCGCGATCTGGACGGTGAGCCAGGTGTCGTGGCGCCGCCGTTCATGCCGGCGGCTCTTCAGCAGGTCCTGGAGCCTCTCCGCCTCCTCCGACAGGTTCACTCCCGGAATCCTTGAAAGCCGCCGCAACTCTTGCAGACGCTGCACGAGCCAGCCGTCGCGTGCGGCCTCCTCGGCGTCGCGATTCTCGTCGCCCGGGTCCGTCATGCTGACCACCTCCTCTCAACAGACGAAGGTAGTTGCCGACCTTGCCTTTGAGCTCGGCACGCGGCACGACGGCGTCGAGGTGACCGAGCTCGAGGTTGCGCTCGGCGGTGCCGAAGTCGGCCGGCAGCCGCTCGCGCGTGGTCTGGGCGATCACCCGCGGGCCCGAGAAGTAGAGCAGGGCGCCGGGTTCGGCCAGGCAGATGTCGGCCAGGCTCACGAAGCTCGCCACGACGCCGCCCGTGCACGGGTCGGCCATCACGGCGACGAACGGGACGCGGGCGTCGTTCAACACGTCGACCGCGCAGGTCGTCTTGGCCATCTGCATGAGCGAGATCGCGCCCTCCTGCATGCGGGCCCCACCCGAGCTCGCCACAGCGACGAGCGGCCGGCCCTCGTCGGCCGCCGACGTGGCGGCGCGCCAGAGCTTCTCGCCGACGACGCTGCCCATGCTGCCGCCCATGAAGCTGAAGTCGAGGACGGCGAGCACGCAGGGCGTGCCGTCGATCGCCGCCGTGCCCGCCACGATCGCCTCGGTCGAGCCGCTCGAGGCCTGCGCCTCGCGGACGCGCTCAGGGTACGGCTCGAGGTCGACGAACTCGAGGGGGTCGAGCGTGCGCAGATGGGCCCAGTACTCGACGAAGGTGCCCTCGTCGGCGAGCTGGGCGATCCGGTCACGCGCGCCCAGGCGCTGGTGATGGCCGCACGCCGGACACACCCACAGGTTGCGGCGCACCTCGGCGTGGTCGTGATCGGCGCGGCAGGCCGGGCAGATCCAGCGGCGGTCCTGAGGGCCGTTCGCGCGACGCTCGATCTCGACCGTGACGCTCATCGCTCGCCCCGGCGCCTGTCGACCGGCGCGCCCATCAGCCGTAGCGGCGAAAGACGAGCGTCGCGTTGTGGCCGCCGAACCCGAACGAGTTCGACGCCGCCACGTTCACGGTCGCCGGACGGGCCGTGTTGGGCACGTAGTCGAGGTCGCACTCGGGATCGGGATCGTTCAGGTTGATGGTCGGCGGGATGACGCCGCGATCGATCGTGAGCATCGAGATGATGGCCTCGAGCGCGCCGGAGCCGCCCAGGCAGTGGCCCATCATCGACTTGGTCGACGACACCGCGACCTTGTGGGCGTTCTCCTCGCCGAGGGCGAGCTTGATCACGCGCGTCTCGGCGATGTCGCCGGGCGGCGTCGAGGTGCCGTGGGCGTTGATGTAGTCGACCTCGGCCGGGTCGATGCCGGCCTCGTCGATCGCCATGCGCATGGCCCGCGCCTGCGACCGCCCCGTCTCGTCGGGCAGGGTGAGGTGGAACGAGTCCGAGCTCATGCCGTAGCCCACGACCTCGCCGTAGATGGTGGCGCCGCGCCGTTCGGCGTGCTCGAGCTCCTCGAGCAGCATGATGCCGGCGCCTTCGCCCATGACGAAGCCGTCGCGCTCGCGGTCGAACGGGCGACTCGCCTTCTCGGGCTCGTCGTTGCGGGTCGAGAGCGCCCGCATCGCGGCGAAGGCATTGACACCGACGTTGTTGACCGGCGCCTCGCTACCGCCGGCGAACATCGCCTCGGCCTCGCCGCGGCGCACGATCTCGAAGGCGTCGCCGATCGCGTTGGTGCTGGCCGCGCAGGCGGTGCACACGGTGCTGAGGGGACCCTGAGTGCCGAGCGCGAGCGAGATCTGCGCCGCCGCCATGTTGGGGATCATCATCGGGATGAAGAGCGGGCTCATGCGGTCGTTGCCCTTGGTCCACAGCGTGCGGAGCTGGTCCTCGAAGGTGCCCAGGCCGCCCACGCCGGTCGCCACAAGCGTGCCGATGCGTTCGGGCTCCTTGCTCACGTCGAGCTTGGCGTCTTCGTGCGCGGTGATGGCCGCCGCCAGCGCGTACTGCGCGAAGGGGTCCATGCGGCGCTGCGTGCGCCGGTCCATGTACTCGAGCGGATCGAAGTCGCGCACCTCGGCGGCAATGCGCACCGGCAGCGCCGAGGCGTCGAAGTTGCGGATCAGGCCCACGCCGGACTGGCCCGCGATGAGGCGCGACCAGAACCGGTCGATGTCGCAACCGAGCGGCGACACGACGCCCATGCCGGTGACGACGACACGTCGGGGTTCGTAGCTCATGTGGGATCGCTCCTTCGGGCTCGGCCGGGCGGCGGCCTTTCGCGGGCTCACCGTCAAGTGCCGAGGCCGCCGTCGACCGGGAGTGTGCACCCGGTAATGTAACGCGCGAGCGGCGAGGCGAGAAACAGCACGGCGTTGGCGACGTCGGAGGCCGCGCCGATGCCCTTGAGCGGCGTGGCCGCCACGATCGCCGCGCGTACGTCGTCGGACAGGGCCTGGGTCATGGGCGTGTCGATGTAGCCGGGCGCCACCGCGTTCACCCGGATGTTGCGCGCGCCGAGCTCCTTGGCGAGCGACTTGGTCAGGCCGATGATGCCGGCCTTGGCGGCCGCGTAGTTGGCCTGGCCGGCGTTGCCGCGCCGGCCGACCACGCTCGAAACGTTGACGATCACGCCGTCGCGCCGGCGCAGCATCTTGCGCGACGCCGCCTTGGACACGAGGAAGGTGCCGCGCAGGTGCGTGCGCAGGACGGCGTCGAAGTCGTCGGGGCTCATCAGCATCACGACGTTGTCGCGCGTGATGCCGGCGTTGTTGACGACCACGCCGAGCGGCCCGAGCTCGGCCTCGACGCGCTCGACCATCGCGTACACCGCCTCGTCGTCGCCGACGTCGCCCATGACGTACATCGCCGCCGCGCCGAGCGCCTCGATGTCGGCGACGGCCGCCCGGCAGGCGTCCTCGCCGGCGAAGTCGTTGACGGCGACGGCGGCGCCGGCCGCGGCCAGCGTCAGGGCGATCTCACGGCCGATCCCGCGGCCGGCGCCGGTCACGAGCGCCACGCTGCCGCTCAGGTCGATGGTCGTCGTCATCGGTCAGCCTCCCTGGCTGGCGAGGCCGCCCTCGAGCACGCGCACGAGCGAACCCACGTCGCCCGCGGTCGCCGTGACGGCCGCTCCGTCGATACGCTTCACGAGGCCGGTGAGCACGGCCCCCGGGCCGACCTCGAGATACGCATTGTATCCCGCCGCGGACAGGCCGCGGACCGACTGCTCGAAGCGCACGGGCGACACGAGCTGACGTTCGAGGAGCGCGGCGAAGCCGCCGGTCTCGAACGCCGCGCTACAGGTGGAGAAGAAGGCGGGGTCCGGGGCCGCCCAGGAGGCCGCCGAAAGCCGCTCGCGCAGCGCGGCCGCGGCCGGCGCCACGAGCGGCGAATGGAAGGCGCCGCTCACCGCCAGGCGCACGACGCGCCGTGCGCCGGCCGCCCGGGACGCCTCCTCGAACCTCGCCGCGGCGCCCTCGGCGCAGCTCACGACGACCTGCCCAGGGCAGTTGTAGTTCGCCGGCCAGGTCTCGGCGAGGCCCGCGCAGAGCTCGTCGACGACGCCGGCGTCGAGGCCGATCACGGCCAGCATGGCGCCGGGGTTGCGCGCAGCCGCCGCGGCCATGGCCTCGCCACGCGCCTTGACGAGCGCGACGGCCTGGCGAAAGCCGAGCGCCCCGGTGGCGACGAGCGCGCTGTACTCACCGAGGCTGTGGCCGAGCGCGGCGTCGAACGACAGGCCGCCCTCGCGCAGGACGCGCAGCGCGGCCACCGAGTGGGCCAGCAGGGCGGGCTGGGTGATCTCGGTCTGTCCGAGGCGGTCTGGATCGCCGATGCGGCAGACGCCCGTGAGGTCGTAGCCCAGCACCTCGCTCGCCTCGTCGAAGGCGTCGCGGGCGACCGGGTAGGAGTCGTAGAGGTCGCAGCCCATGCCGGCGGCCTGCGAACCCTGGCCGGGGAACAGCAGCGCGATCACAGGCCCGCAGCGCTCCCGATCGGGCTCACAGCTCCCACCTGGTCAGGCACGAGCCCCAGGTGAGGCCGGCGCCGAAGCCCACGATCAGCAGCCGGTCGCCCTTCTTCAAACGACCCTGGGCCATGGCGTCGTGCAGGCAGAGGGGGATCGACGCGCACGAGGTGTTGCCGAAGCGCTCGAGGTTCGAGAACACCTGCTCCTCGGCGAAGCCGAGCTGCGCCGCCACCTTCTCGATGATGCGCAGGTTGGCCTGGTGCGGCACGAACAGGTCGACCTCGGCGGGGGTCACGCCGGCGTCGTCCAAGGTCTTGCGGCACGACTCGACCACACGGCGGGTGGCAAAGCGGTAGACCTCGCGGCCGTTCATGCGCAGGAAGTGCTGGCGCTCGTCGACCGTCTGGTGCGTCGCCGGCTGCGCCGTGCCCCCGGCCGGCATGTTCAGGAACGGCGCGCCGGTGCCGTCGTTGCCGAGGTCGAACGCGAAGATCGAGCCGTTGTCGCTGGGTCGCACGAGCACCGCGCCGGCGCCGTCGCCGAACAGCACGCACGTCTCGCGGTCCTGCCAGTCGAGCGCCTTGGACACGGCCTCGGCCCCCGTGACCAGCACGTTGTCGTAGATGCCGGCCGACACGAAGGCCGTGGCGGTCGCCAGGCCGTACACGAAGCCGGTGCAGCCCGACTGCACATCGAAAGCCCCGGCGTTGACCGCGCCGATGCGCTCGGCCACGACCGAGGCCGTCGCCGGGAACACCATGTCGGGCACGAGCGAGGTGCTGATCACGAGGTCGATGTCCTCGGCCCGGTGGCCGTTGCTCGCCAGCAGGTCGGTCGCCGCCTCGACGGCGAGGTCCGACGTGGCCTGGTCGGCCCGGCACACGCGGCGTTCGCGGATGCCGGTGCGCGACGAGATCCACTCGTCGGAGGTGTCGATGGTGAGCGACAGCTCGTCGTTGGTGAGGACCCGCTCGGGCACCGACACGCCGAGCGCCGCGATCTTGGCCCCGTGAACGAGTCCGCGACGGAGCCCGATCACCGGTCCTCTCCGGCGCCCGGGCTCAGGCGGGCGTGGCCGGCTGCCGTCTCGGCGGCGTCGGCCATCGCGAACATGAGCTCGCCGCGACACGCCGTCTCGCCCTGCACGCTGGCGCTCACCTTGCCGCGGCCGACCGCGCTGCGCGCCATGGTGACCTCGACCCTGAGGTCGAGCGTGTCGCCCGGCACGACCACCCGCTTGAAGCGCACCTTGTCGATGCCGGCGAAGAGGATCAGCTTGCCGCGGTTGGCGGGGTGCGAGAGTGCCGTGACGACACCCGCCTGGGCGAGCGCCTCGACGATCAGCACGCCGGGCATGACCGGGTTGTCGGGGAAGTGCCCGGCGAACCACCAGTCGTCGGGGCGCACCAGGCGGCGGGCGTGGCAGCGCTCGCCGGGCTCGAGCTCGACCACCTCGTCGAGCAGCAGGAACGGCGGACGATGGGGGATGAGCTCCTCGATCTGCTCGCGCGTGAGGCCGCTCATATCTTGGCCTCGCCCTCGGGCTTGCGGCCGAGCGCGTACTGCAGGCCGACGATCGCGGCGGTCGCGGCGAGGCCGTAGTAGGTGTAGAGCCGCAGGCGACGGGGCAGCCGTCCGGGCAGCACGCCGCCGGTCGCGGCCGACAGGAGCCGCTCGAACGACGTGGGCTCGGGCTGCTCGTCGAGGGCGGTCATGACGCGCTCGGCAAAGCCCGCCGGCACCTCGACCGTGACCTCGCGGGTGGCCTGCAGCACGGCGCGCGCGGCCGACACGCCGCGCAGCTCGGCCGCGCACTCGGGACAGAAGCTCAGGTGGCGCTGGAACTCGACGACCTGCTCGTCGCCGAGCTCGCCGTCTATGAAGCGCTGCACCACCTCGCGACAGGCTACGCAGTCCATCGATCCTCCACGGGACGATCCGCGACGCGGTCGACCTGATCGGCTCGTGCGGCGCGGTCCATCAGTCGTCTCCGTCGAGCGCGCCGCTCGCCCGCAGCCGCAGGCGCAGCGACGTGCGGCCGCGATGCACGCAGGCCTTGATCGTGCCGAGCGGCCGGTCGAGGGCGTCGGAGATCTCGCCGTAGCGCAGCCCGTACAGGTCACGCAGGACGAGCGGCAGGCGGTAGTCGGGCGGCAGGTCGCCGAGGGCGCGCATGACCCTCGCGTAGCCGTCGCGCCGCAGGACGTCGGCCTCGGGGTCGACGACCGGCTCGGGCACGTCGGGCAGGGCGCCGTACTTCCGGTCGCGGCGCTGGTAGTCGATGATCGCGTTCAGGGCGAGCCGGAAGAACCACGTCGTGAACGTGGAGTAGCCGCGGAACCCGCTCAGCTTCTGGTGCAGCCGCAGGAACGCCTCCTGCGAGGCGTCCTCGGCGTCGGTGTGGTTGCCGAGCAGGTTGTAGGCCATCGTGTAGACCATGCCCTGATACCTTTCGACGATCCTGCGGAACGCATCACGATCGCCCGCCGCCGCAGCCGCCACGTCGTGAGGGCTAGGCTCGGGCAGATCGGTATGGTCCGCGAGGTTAGACGGTGTCATGAGCGAGAAGGTTGCACGTTAGACGGCTGCAGGCGGCAAAAGGTTGCAGGGCTGCCCCCGGATGGTCGTTCAGACGTCCCCGCGGCGATCGAGTCCGTTCGTGCGGCGCGCCGCGAGGCGGGGCCTGAGTGTACACCGCGCCGCGACCGCCGACGCCGCGTGGCGTTTGCCGCTCCGCCCTTCCGAGCCGCGGCCGGCGAGCGCGAGCACGCCGGGCCGGCTCGTCTTCAGTCCGGCCGGTCCGTCGGACCGCGACCGCCGCCCGGCTCGCCCAGCGCCTTGACGAACAGGCGCTGCTGCTTGGCGAGCGCGAAGCCGCGCTCCTGGTAGAAGCGGTGGGCCGCGTCTCGCTCGATGCGCGCTCGCACGCGCAGCTCGGCGACGCCGCGGGCGCGTGTCCAGGCCTCGACCGCGTCGACCAGGCCGGCGGCGACGCCGTGACGCCGTGCCGCCGCCGTGACGATCAGCGCCTCCATCTCGACGAAGCGTTCGCTCACCAGCAGCCGCCGCTCGGCGGCGTGCACGAAGCCCACCACGGCCCCGTCGGCGGCCACCGCCACGAACACGACGTCGTCGGCGCTCGCGAAGAGCGCCGCGAGCCGCTCGGCCGCGCGCGGCTTGGCGGTCGGGTAGCCGAGCTCGGTCATGAGCCCGGCGAGCGCCGCCGCGTCGCCGGCGCGAGCCTCTCGGACGGCGACCGGCGTCTCAGCCATGCGGGTGCTCGTGGTCGGCCGCGCCGGCGTCGGGCAGGACGTCGGCCGCGGTCCCGGCGCCGTGCCGATGGCGATGCTCGGGGGCCGCGCCGTCGTGATGCTCGTGGCCGGGCGGGTGGGCGTGTGGATGCGAGTGCAGCAGTGCGCCGTGATGGTGGGCATGCTCGTGGATCAGATTGACCGAGAGCAGCAGCTCGCGATCGGCCAGCACGGCGGCGAGGGGGCCGTCGGCGGCCGGCCGGTGGTCCTCGCCGAGGACGAGGGCGCGGTCGGCGAGGCGGCCGAGGACGTCGAGCTGATGGGTCGCGAGGACGATGGTCTTGCCGGCGAGGTGAAGCTGTCCGAGCAGCTCGATCAGCCACTCCTGCGTGCGCGGGTCGAGCCCGTTCGTGGGCTCGTCGAGCAGCAGGACCTCGGGGTTGATCGACAGCACGCAGGCGAGCGCCACCTTCTTCTTCTCGCCGCCGCTCAGGTTGTAGGGCGGCCGTTCGGCGAGGTCGCGCAGGCCGAGCATGCCCAGCGTGTCGTCGACCCGCCCGGCTACCTCGTCGCGCGGCAGGCCGAGGTGCAGCGGCCCGAAGGCGACCTCGTCGCGCACGGTGGGGCTGAAGAGCTGGGCGTCGGCGCTCTGGAACACCATGCCCACGCGTCGCCGGAAGCCCTGGGCGACCGCCTCGTCGCCGAGGGCGCCGCCGTCGATGCGCGCCCCGAAGGCCTCGACCGTGCCGCCGGTCGGCTCGACGAGGCCAGCCAGTACCTTGAGGAGGGTCGACTTGCCCGAGCCGTTGGCGCCGAGGACGGCGAGGCGCTCGCCGCGGTCGACCTGCAGGTCGACCGCGGCGAGCGCCTCGACCCCGGCCGCGTAGGCGTAGCCCACGCCGGCCAGGAGGAACACGGCGCCACCGGAGCCCGACTCGGACGGCACCATCAACGTGCTCCCAGGAGGGGCGCGCCGATCAGCAGCGCGGCCAAGCCGGCGGTCACCGCGACGACCCACACCACGTCGCGCCGACGAAAGCTCCACGTATCGAGCGTGTGCACCTCGCCAGTGTAGCCGCGCGCGACCATGGCCTGGTAGACCTGCTCGCTGACCGCCTGCGACTTGCCGAACAGCGCGGCTACAGCACCACCCAGGAAGCGGCGATCCTCGGCGGCTGAGACGGGCCCGACCAGGCGGCTCGTGCGCGCGACGGCCATGTCCTGCACGAGCCGCACGAGCGTGAAGATGTAGCGATAGGCGACGGCGAGCACGAAGACCAGGCTGCGCGGCACGCCGACCGCCCGCAGGGCTCTGAGCAGGTCGGACCAGGGGGTCGTGACGGTGAGCAGCACGCCGTAGGAGACGACGACCGTCACCCGCAGGACGAGGCGCGCGAACTCGAACACACCGGCCGCCGTGACAGCCAGCCGGCCGGGCAGCGGCCAGAACGGCGTGCCATGGGACCACAACGTGAACAGGGGTCGCCCGGGAGTGACGACGTCGAATACCGCCGGGAGCATGATCAGCGCGGTGAAGAAGGGGATGAACGTCCAGGCCCTCAGGGCGAAGCGGCCCAGGTCGATCCGCGAGGCCAGCACCAGGGCGACTGCGACGACAAACAGCACAGCGAGCACCGTTGTCCTCGTGGCCACGGCCGCAGTGACGATGAGCGCCAGCAGGGTGACGAGCTTGACGCGCGGATCGAGGCGCTGCAGCAGGCCGCGCCGGCGAGCCAGCTCGTCGGCGCTCATCGCCCGCTCGAGCCAGGCGGCCAGCGATCTCAGCAGGCGATCGCTGAAGGCCCTCCGCGAGCGGTGGGATCCACTCGCCCCCGGGGGCTGGGCCGCGACCGGCACCGCGAGCAGCCACGCAGGCGGACGACCGATCCCCTCAGGGGGCTGAGCAGGCGGCGTCGAAGGTCGCGGGGCGTCGGGCACCGGCGGCTCTCAGCAGGCTCAGGAGGGGCCGCTCTGCGCAGCCGGCCCGCCGTCCTGCCCGGTCGTTGCGACCGGCGCGCGCGCCGCGCGCCGCCGCAGCCTGACCACGAGCCAGACGATCGCGGTGAGCACGGCCACGCCGACCAGGGCGCTCACGACGTAGGAGACGACCAGCCAGATGCCGCTGGCTCCGCTCCAGCCATAGTCGGGCAGCAGGCCGCCCCAGTGGCCTCCCAGATAAGCCAGGCCGTGGGGCACGTAGCCGATGCGCGTGGCGATCTCGCCGGCGTCCCACTCGCCGAAGGCGCCGCCGCTTGCCAGCAGGCCCAGCGGCACGGCGGCGACGAATACGGCCAGCAGGCCGATAAGCCAACGGCGTCGCACCGGCGCCGCGGCAGTCCCGCCGGCAGTGAAGAGCTCCGGGTTCTGGCGACGCAGGACGGCGAAGACACCGACGGTGAAGGCGGCCTCGATGGGGCCGACGACGAGGGCGTGCGAGCCGACCATTGCCGGGATCGTCACTTTCAGGCCGTAGGGAGCGTACTGGGCAACACCATTCACGGTGTGCAGCAGGGGCTGGATGCCGAGCTCGATGGAGTTGCAGAAGGCCGCCACCACGAGGCCACAGTAGGCGCCGATGGCGGCCGCGTAGAGACGCCGCGGGGACTGCAGGTCGGACCGAGCGCTCACCAGGGAGTAGATCGCATACCCCACGTAGGGCATGACGATCGCCATGTTGAAGACGTTGATACCCAGCGTGAGAATGCCGCCGTCGCCGAAGAAGAACGCCTGGATGACGAGGGCCGCACTGACCGCGAGACAGGCGATCTCGGGTCCCGCGATCACCGCTATCAGGACCGCCCCCACGGCGTGCGCCGTGGTGCCCCCGGCGACCGGCACGTTGAGCATCATGACCAGAAACGAAAAGGCGGCGCCGAAGGCCAGCACGGGGATCATCTTGGGCTGCGAAAGGAGCTTCTTCGTGGCCCGATTGGCGCGGTACCAGACTGGCAGAGTGACCGCCCAGCCGGCGGCCAGCGTCTCCGGACCCAGGTAGCCGTCGGGGATGTGCACAGATCCTCTCTCCTCCTAGTTGAGCGGCGCCGAGACCTGCTCCTGACACTCACGGCACAGCCCGAAGACAGTGAGACGGACCTCGCTGACGCTGAAGTCGGCCGCTTCGAGCAGCTCCCTTCTCACCGGCTCGAGCAGAGCATCGGCGAAGTGGCCCACCTTGCCGCAGCGCGTGCACACGTAGTGGTGATGCACCGGCTCGGGGGCGACCTCGTAGTAGGTGGCCAGGCCCGCGAGGCGGGTCTCCTGCACGAGATCGAGACCGACGAGCAGCTCGAGCGTGCGATACACGGTGGAGACGTTGACCTCGGGCAGGGTCTGCTGGATCTCGGCGGCGATCTCTTCGGCGGTGCGGTGCCGACCGCCGCGGCGCACGGCCTCCCAGACGGCCACACGTTGCGGCGTCAGGCGATAGCCGGCGTTGCGAAGGGTCTCGCGGGCGTGGTGCATAGCGCGACGCTATCGCAAGCGCGAATCGATTGCAACTGCCTCCCAGACGCGGCCTAATCAGCCCTTGACGGCGAGCGCCGGCAAAGCGTTACGCCGATGCCGAGCGCCCCGAGCTGCTCGATCGTGACGAGAGGGCGGATGGCAAGAGCCATGGCCTCGCCGCTCCGCTCCAGACCCGGGGCCGGCGACCGGCGGAGCGCACCGCCGGAGCCCCGTCCGGCCGCACTCGAGCAGCCGCCCCGCCCCCAGGCCCGGTTTGTCGCCGGGTATGCTTCCCCTACCGATGAAGACCTTCTGGCGCATCTCGCGGCTGCTCGCCGACTACCCCTGGCTCGTGTTCGTGGGCTTCGCCACGGCGCTGCTGCAGACGCTCGCGACGCTCACCATCCCCTGGCTCACGCGCGGCGTCATCAACAAGGCGATCGTCCCCGGCAAGACCGGCCTGCTCGTGTGGTACGGCCTCGCCCTGCTCGGCGTAGGCGCCGTGCGCTTCGGCTTCGCCGTCGCGCGCCGCCTCTCGACCGGCAAGATCAGCCTCGACATCGAGTACGAGCTGCGCAACCGGATGTGGGCGCACCTGTTGCGGCAGCCCTTCGGCTACTTCGACCGCTGGCCCACCGGTCAGCTCATGTCGCGCGCCATGGCCGACATCCAGAACGTGCGCATGTTCCTGGGCTACGGCCTCATCTTCTTCACCACCAACATCTTCTCGATGGCGGCGGTGACGGTGCTGATGTTCGTGCTGAACTGGCAGCTCGCCCTGATCAGCCTCGCGTTCCTGCCCCTGCTGCTGATCGCGACCGTGCGCTTCAGCCGGCGCCTGCAGCCCATCCTGCGCGACGTGCAGCAGAAGATCGCCGACGTCACAGAGACCGCCGAGGAGAACGTCACGGGCTCGCGCATCGTGCGCATCTTCGCCCGCGAAGACGACGAGCTCGCCAAGTTCTCCGACCGCAGCACGCGCGTCTTCGAGGCCGAGGTGAGCGCCGCCCGCATCAGGGCGCTCTACATCCCGCTGATCGGCTTCCTGCCCAGCCTGGCGATCGTCGTGCTGCTCTACGTCGGCGGCCGCCAAGTGATCGACGGCAGCCTCAGCCTCGGTTCGCTCGTCGCCTTCTACAGCTATCTGATCCTGCTGATCTACCCGGCCCAGGTGATCGGCTGGCTCACCGGCCTGGCGCAGCGGGCCATCGCCTCGGGCGCCCGTGTCTACGAGATCCTCGATGCCCCGATCGAGATGACCGAGCGCCCCGACGCGGCGCCCCTGCCGAGCGCAAAGGGCGAGGTGCGTTTCGAGGACGTGTCGTTCTCGTACGTCGACCGGCCGGTGCTCGAGCACATCGACCTCGAGGTGCCCGCCGGCCGCACCGTCGCCCTCGTGGGCCACACCGGCTGCGGCAAGACCACGCTCACCAATCTCGTGCCGCGCTTCTACGACGCCGGCTCCGGCCGCGTGCTGATCGACGGCCACGACGTGCGCGACGTGCGCCTGGCCGACCTGCGCGGTCACATCGGGGTCGTCACGCAGGATCCGTTCCTGTTCTCGACCACGGTCGCCGACAACATCCGCTTCGGCCGCCCCGGCGCGAGCGACGAGCGGGTCCGCGACGCGGCCGAGCGGGCCCAGGCCGCCTCGTTCATCGAGGCCCTGCCCGAAGGCTACGAGACCGTCGTCGGCGAGCGCGGCCTGACCCTGTCGGGCGGGCAGCGCCAGCGCATCGCGATCGCCCGGGCGCTGGTCGTCGACCCTCAGATCCTGATCCTCGACGACGCCACCTCGAGCGTCGACTCGGAGACGGAGTTCAAGATCAGGCGGGCGCTCGTGGAAGTCATGAAGGGCCGCACCACGTTCATCATCGCTCATCGCCCCTCGACCATCTCGCTGGCCGAGGAGATCGTGGTGCTGGCCGACGGGCGCATCGTCGAGCGCGGCGTGCATCGCGAGCTGATCGCCGCCGACACGCTCTACCGGCGCATGTTCGGCGCCGCCGAGCTCGAGGGCACCACCCTGGACGACGTCGAGGCGGTCGGCGGGGGCGGGCCGGCGGAGCTCCGCCGGCCCGCCCCCGCCGACCGCCGTCGCGGCGCCTCGACGACGCGACCCGACGGGGTGAGCTGACCATGGCCTGGACGTCGCGACAGTCGGGTCCTCACGGCAGCGGCGCGGACCTGCACGAGTTCCGTGGCTGGAGGGCGTTCGTGCACCTGGCGCGCGAGCTCAAGCTCGCCCGCCTCGCGCGCCTCGCCTACCCCTACCGCTGGCGGGCGGCGCTGTCGATCGTTGCCATGATCGTAGTCACGGTCACCGGCCTGGCGACGCCCTATCTCGTCGCGATCGCCATCGACTCCGGCATCTCGAAGCACGACCTGCACGTCCTCGACCTCGTGATCGTCGCCTTTCTCGCCGTCAACCTTGTCAACCTGGGAGCCAGCTACGTGCAGACCTACCTGGTGAGCTGGGTCGGCGAGCGCCTGATCCTCGATCTGCGGCGCAGCGTCTTCGCCCACATCCAGAAGCTCTCGCTCGACTTCTTCAGCCGGCAGCGCACCGGCTGGATCGTCTCGCGCATGACCAACGACATCGACGCCCTCGACCAGCTCGTCACCGACGGCGTCACCTCGCTCGTCACCAACGGCCTGACGATCGTGGGGGCCGCCGTCCTGCTGTTCGTGCTCGACTGGCGCCTGGCGCTCGCCACCCTCGCCATCATGCCGCTGTTGCTGGTCGCCACGCTCATGTTCCGCACCCGGTCGGCACGGTCGTACGCCCTCGTGCGCAACCGCATCGGCGACGTCTCGGCCCACCTGCAGGAATCGATCTCGGGCATGCGCGTGCTCAAGGCTTTCCGCGCCGAGGGGCGCGACACCACGACCCAGGTCGCCGTGAACGCCGCCTACCGCGACGCCAACATGCAGACGGTGGTGCAGAGCGGCCTCTACTTCCCGTTCGTCGAGCTCATGTCGGCGGTGGGCATCGTGATCGTGCTCTGGTACGGCGGCACCCTGGTCACCGGGGGTGCCATCCAGGTGGGCGTGCTGGTCGCCTTCATCGGCTATCTGGCGAGCTTCTTCGACCCGGTCCAGCAGCTCTCGCAGCTCTACAACACGTTCCAGTCGTCGATGGCGGCCGTGCAGAAGATCTACGCCGTGCTCGACACCGAGCCCGACCTCTCCGACGCGCCCGACGCGCGGCCGCTGCCCGACGTCCACGGCCGCGTCGAGTTCGATCACGTGAGCTTCGGCTACGGCGCCGGCGACGTGCTGCACGACATCGACTTCGAGATCGCGCCGGGCGGCACCGTCGCCCTGGTCGGCACGACCGGCGCCGGCAAGTCGACCATCATCAAGCTGCTGGCGCGCTTTTACGACCCCGGCCGGGGCGCCGTGCGCATCGACGGCCACGACCTGCGCAAGGTGACGACCCGCTCGCTGCGCGAGCAGCTCGCGGTGGTGCCCCAGGAAGCGTTCCTGTTCACCGGCTCGATCCTCGACAACATCCGCTTCGGGCGCCCCAGCGCGAGCCTCGAAGAGGTGCAGCGCATCGCTCGCATCGTCGGCGTGCACGACTTCGTCGAGAGCCTGCCCGACGGCTACGACACCGACGTCCAGGAGGGCGGCAGCGCACTCTCGACCGGACAGCGCCAGCTCCTTTCGTTCGCGCGCGCCCTGCTCGCCGACCCACGCGTGCTGATCCTGGACGAGGCGACCTCGAGCGTCGACGCCGAGAGCGAGCAGCGCATCGCGCGAGCCATGGACGTGCTCTTCAGCGGGCGCACATCGGTTGTCGTCGCGCACCGCCTGAGCACCGTGCGCTACGCCGACCAGATCCTGGTGATCGAGGACGGGCGCATCGTCGAGCGCGGCAGTCACGACGAGCTCGTGCTCGCCGGGGGGCGCTACTCGGCGCTGTATCGCGAGTGGGAGGAGACCGGCCGGCCGGTATAGGCCGTCAGGCGAGCGGCGCGCCCGAGGAGCCGGCGGCGGTGCCGGGAGCGGGCTGCGCGGCGGCGCGCGGCGCGCGGTGCACAGGTGGGTGCGGCCAGCAGCGCACACCCCTGATGTCGGGCAGCGCGATCTGCAGCAAGCCCGAGCCGATAGTCGTCCCGCAGGCCACCGCAAACGATCCGCCGACGCCGATGACGAAGGCGATCGGCGCCACGATCAGCGTGCCGAGCGGGTAGAAGGCGAGCGAGCCCATCAGGTCGAAGGCCGAGACCCGCGACAGCACCTCGGGCGGGATCTGCTCCTGCAGTGTCGTCTCCCAGAGCACGTTGACCAGGGCGGCGGAGACGCCGCAGACGGCGCCCGCGACGACGAGCGGCCTGAGGCCGTAGCCGAGGGCGAAGAAGGCGAAGAACGGCGCTTCGAGCAGGGTGAGCCAGCCGCAGAGCAGCAGCGGGCGGGCGGGGCGCAGCCGCAGGCCCGCCGCCCCGCCGGCGATCTGCCCGACGCCGAAGGCCGCAAGGATGGCGCCCCACGCCATCGCGCCGCCCAGGGCGTGCTTGGCGATCGACGGGCCGAGCACCATGAGGGGGGCGATGATCAGCATGTGGAACACGGCGGCCTCGGAGACCATGACCCACAGCCAGGTCCGTGAGCGGAACTCCTGCCAGCCGTCGAGCAGCTCGCCCAGGAAACCACCCGCCGGCGTCGCGGCCGGCTTCTGCGCGGCGAACGCGGCCGCGGCGCTCCCGGCGCTCTCGAACGTGGCCTCGGCGAAGTCGGCGGCCCCGACGGCCGGCGTCGCGGCCGTCTGGCCGCGGCCGACCGGTGCGAGGCCGCGCAGGCCCCACAGGAAGGCGGCGCTCACCAGGTAGGACGCGCTGTCGAGACCGATCGCCCAGCCCGATCCGATGGCCGCGACGAGCACGCCGCCCAGGGCGGCGCCGAGCGTCACGCCCATGCTGTCGGTGAGGCCGCGCAGCGCGTTGGCCTGCTGGAGGCGGCCGGGGCTCACGGTCTGCGGCACGAGGCCGGTCTGGGCAGGGCGGAAGAAGGCCTCGGCGGAGCCACGCACGAACTGCAGCACGACGAGCTCCCAGATGGTCGCCCGATGCGTGATGAGCAGCCAGGCCATGATCGCCTGGCAGACGAAGCGCACGACGTCGGAGACGAGCATGACCCACTGGCGCGGCAGGCGGTCGGCCCATACCCCGCCCACCAGCAGGAACGCGAGCAGCGGCACGAGCCCCGCGGCCATCACAAGGCCATAGTCGACGTTGTAGTGGTGGCTGATGTCGAGCACCGCGAAGGCGAGCGCGACCGTCGTGATCGCGCTGCCGATCAGCGAGACCGCCTGGCCGGTGAACAGCAGGCGAAAGTCCCGCTCGCGCAGGGCTTCGAACATCTCCGTCCGTGACGCGCCTACGACGATCCTCCCTCGAGCCCGCACGGCGCCGCTGGCAGCGCCGCTACCCTTCTCCTATTTTCGGCAGCGCGCGGTCGAGGGATGAGGGCAGCCACCAGTTGATCCCGCCCACGAGGCGCATGGTGGCCGGCACGAGCAGGATACGGATGATGGTCGCGTCGAGGGCGATGGCCACAGCGAGGCCGACGCCGATCGCCTTGGTGATGAGGATGCTGGTCGTGGCGAACGAGCCGGCCACGATCACGATGATCAGGGCGGCGCTCGTGATGATGCGGCCGGTCCGCTCGAGGCCGAATGCGACCGCCCGACGATTGTCGTGCGTCTCGAGCCAGGCCTCGCGCATGCGCGTGAGCAGGAACACCTCGTAGTCCATCGACACGCCGAAGAGCGTACAGAACATGATCACCGGCAGCGTGGCGTCGACGTAGCCCTCGGGCACGAACGAAAGCACGCCGGAGAGGTGGCCCTGCTGGAAGACGAAGACGAGGGCCCCGAAGCTCGCCATGATCGAGAGGCTGTTCACGAGCACCGCCTTGAGCGGCAGCCAGGCGCTGCGCAGCAGCAGCAAGAGCACGACGTAGGTGACGCACACCACGAACAGGATCACCCACGGAAAACGGCCGTAGAGGGCGGACAGGAAGTCGCGCGTCCCGGCCGACAGCCCGGCGACGTGCACGGTGTAGCCGGGCGGCAAGGTCAGCGTCTTGATCGTCTGCGACAGCGCCTGGGCGGAGCCGCCGCTCGGGTCGCTGCGCGGCGCCACCTGGAACAGCACGGTGTCGCGCGCCGTCGTCGCGGCGAGCTGCCCGCGGGCGGCGGCGAGCGCCCGAGTCGAGGGCGCGGCGCCCGCGGCGCCGGTCGCCGCCGCCTGCGTGCCTGCGCCCGGCGCGGTCAGGTCCGACCGCGCCACGGTGACCCAGAACGCCCGCGCGGCCGCAGCCGAACCGATCCCCGGCCGGTTGACGATGCTTGTCACGCCCTCGACGTCGGACAGCCGCGCGAGCCGTTGCCCGAGGTCGTACAGCACGGCCAGGTTGCGCGCCGCGGTGGGGTCGGCCGGACCCGCGCCGTCCCAGGTGACGAGCACCTCGACGGGGTTGAGCGCGCCACGGTCGAAGCGGCTCTGGATGAGGTCGTAGCCCTGACGGGCCTCCTGGGAAGTGGGCAGCGAGGTGGCCGTCGGCACGTTCGTGCGGATGCGCAGGAGGGGCCCGGCGAAGACGGCGATCACAGCGATGGTCCCGATCAGCACCACGACGGGATGGTCCATCACCCAGCCCGCCCAGGCGTGCCAGAACCGGCTCTCACCGCCGCGGCGGCCGAAGAGGCGCAGCGCGTCGACGCGTCGGCCCAGCACGCCGAGCACGGCCGGCAGCAGCGTGAGGGCCGACAGCACTGAGAAGGCCACGACGATGGCGCCGCCCACGCCGATCGAGCGCAGCGACATGTACGAGAACAGCAGGAGGCCGGAGAGCCCGACCATGACGGCGATGCCGCTGAAGAAGATGGCACGGCCGGCGCTGGTCACGGTGATCTCGACGGCGGTGCCGACGCTCCGGCCGCGGCCGAGCTCCTCGCGAAAGCGCCCGACGATGAACAGGGCGTAGTCGATGCCCACGGCGAGCCCCAGCAGCGACGCCGTGTTCATCGTGAAGATCGACAGGCTGAAGCGCCCCGCGAGCACGTACAGCAGGCCGAGCGTCACAGTGACGGCAAAGCCGCCGCCGATCACCGGAAGGGCGGCCGCCACCACGCTGCCGAACACGATCACGAGCACGACCAGGGCGAACGGCAGCGCGTAGGTCTCGGCGCGCCGCAGGTCGCTCGCCGAGACCGTCTCGAGCGCCTGGTAGACGGCGGGGTCGCCGGTGACGTAGGCGCGCAGGCCGGCCGGCCGCAGCAGTGACCGGATGCGATCGACCTGCTGCTGAGCCTGCTCGATCTGCGTCGAGAAGACCAGGGTGGCAAGCGACGCCCGGCGGTCGCTCGACAGGAGCGTGCGGTCGCCGCTCGAGGCGTACGTGTCGATCGTCTGCAGGCCGGGCACCGCCGCCGGTGTCACGCCGGCGAGCGTCCGGGCTTCGGCCGCCTGGAAGCGCGCCCCGGCGGCGTCGAGCGTCGGGCTGGTGAAGACGATCTGGACGCTGGCGAGCCCGGTGTGGAGCCGCGCGTGCATGAGGTCGAGGGCGCGCTGGGCGGGCGCTCGGGCGTTCGAGAAGCCGCCGCCCTTGAGCTCGCCGTGCAGGTGCGGCACCGCCACCAGCCCGAGCAGGAACGCCGCGACCCAGACGGCGATCACCGCCCAGCGGAACCGGTACGAGAACCTGCCGATCGCGGCAAACAACGGACGCACCTCCCCCGACGTCGGGCCACGGCTTTCCGGGCGCCCAAGGATATACTAGGCGCGCAACGGAGTGGCGCCAGCCTGAGCGGCGACGACGAAGTCGCTCGACGGACTAGGCGCGCAACGGAGTGGCGCCAGCCTGAGCGGCGACGACGAAGTCGCTCGACGGACTAGGCGCGCAACGGAGTGGCGCCAGCCTGAGCGGCGACGACGAAGTCGCTCGACGGACTAGGTGCGCAACGGAGTGGCGTTCGTGGGCGGGGGGAGCGCATGGAGGTCAGGCAGCAGGTGTCGGCGGGGGGCATCGTCACGCGTCCCGGCGACCCGCTGGAGCTCTGCCTGATCCGCCCCGCGGCGCGCAACGTCTGGACCCTGCCCAAGGGCTGGGTCGAGCCCGGCGAGACCCACGAGGTGGCCGCCCTGCGCGAGATCCGCGAGGAGACCGGCCTCGACGGCGTGATCGACGACGACCTCGGCAGCATCGAGTACTGGTTCTTCTCGCGCGACGACCACGTGCGCATCCACAAGGTCGTCCACTTCTTCCTGGTGCGCTTCGTCGGCGGCGACACGTCGCAGCACGACCACGAGGTGGCCGAGGCAGCCTGGTTCGACGTCGACCGCGCACTCGACCGCATGACCTATCCGAACGAGCGCGAGATGGTACGCAAGGCGCTCACGCTACGCGCCGCGGGGACCGCCGAGCCGGGCTGACCTGCCGGCCGCCGAAGGCGGTCAGAGCCAGACGACCCCGTCTCGGCCCGGATCCGCCGCCGGGGCCGTAGCGAGCTGGGCGAGCAGGTCGTCGGCGTTCACGTCGACCACGTCGAGGTGCGTGGCCACGAAGCGGAACGCGACCCTCTGCCGCGACGAGCATCCCCGCGGCAGCTCGCGCCGCAGGCGCTCGACGACTGCCTGCACGCCGCGCCGGCTCACGTCGGGCAGCACGGCGAGGAACTCGAGATCGCCCAGGCGGCCCGCGACGTCGTAGCGTCGCAGCCCCGCGGCGAGCAGCCGGCCCGAGTCGGCGACGAGCGCGACGAGGTCGTCGGCGCCCGGGCTGCGAGCCTCGGCGCCGGCCGCGACGGCCACGAGGACGGCCCCCAGACCAACGTCGGTCCGGCGGCAGCGCTCGATCTCGACGGCGAGGCGGCGGGCGAGCTCGGCCGCGTTGCTGAGCCCGGTAGCCGGGTCGGTCGGCGCCAGCGTCGTCACCGCCCGACTCAGGTGGTCGACGGTCGCCTCGAGCCCCTCCGAGAAGCCGACCCCGGCGCGGAGCAGCACCTCGCTCTCGATGGCCGCGAGCCGCCGCATGGCGAGCGTCTCGTCGGGCGAATCGCCCGACAGCGCCCCGCGGAACGCACCGAGCCCGAGCTGCAGAGCGACGAAGACGTCGGCCATGCGCACGGAGCGTTCGGTGGCCAGCAGGCGGGAGCGGCCCTCGACCGCCCTGAGGAAGGCGGCCGGCTCGTCGTCGGCGAGGGCGTCGACCAGGTCGTCGACCAGCGGCACGAACACTGAGTCGTACGGAGTGTCCAGCGAGACCGCCTGAGCGGCTGCCATCAAGACCGATTGCATGAACGCCCGCTCTCCTGTGGATGCCGCTACGGGGTAGCATATATCCGATGAACGGACGCGGCACAGCTCCCCAGGCCGGTGTGACGTGCGGTTGACGCTGCTCGGCACGCAGGGCTGGGTGCCCACGCCGGCGCGCGAGACGACCTGCGTCGCGATCGACGACGGCCCGCTCCTGCTGATCTTCGACGCCGGCACCGGCCTCGGCCGGCTGCTGCAGCCGCCGGCCTCCGATCTGCTCGCCGGCGCCCGCGAGATCCACCTGCTGCTCACCCACTATCACCTCGACCACGTGTGCGGCCTCGCCTACCTGCCGGCTATCTTCGCGGGCCGCCCCCTGATGGTGCACGTGCCCGACGCCGCGCTGAACGGCGTCGACCCGCAGCGCGGCGTCCCCGACCTCATGCGCAAGCCCTACAACCCGACCGATTGGAGCGAGCTCGGCGGCTTCGTGCTCACCACGCTGCATGAGGGCGTGAACGAGGTCGCCGGCCACGAGGTCAGGCTGCGGGCTCAGTGTCACCCGGACACCAGCGTCGCCTACCGGCTCGACGACCGCTTCGTGCTCGCCACCGACACGTCGGCCGACCCGGCCACCGCCGACTTCGCGCGCGGCGCCGAGGTGCTGCTCCACGAGTCCTGGATCGACGGCGTCGAGGAGGAGGACCCCGCCGAGCAGGAGATGGTGCGAACGACGTACCGCTCGCACAGCTCGGCCCGTCAGGCCGCCGGCCTGGCCGCGCAGGCCGGGGTCGAGGAGCTCGTCATCATGCACCTGAACCCGCTGCGCGACGAGGCCTACTACGCTCAGATGCAGGCCGCGGCACGCGAGATCTTCGCGCCGAGCTCGATCTACCCCGACCTCCATCAGCGTGAGCTCGGCGGCTGACGCCGGTCCCGCCGCCGGCGTCCGGCTCTGATACTCTTGTCCATCGTGCAGACGCACTCGACCCAGGTCCCGCGCGCGCCGCTGTTTCGCAACCGCAACCGGCGGTTCTGGCTGGCGCTCGTCGCAATCGCCGCGCTGCTCGTCTTCTACCTGCCGTCGCTCGTCGCCTTCCGCTACACGGCAGCGCCCCAGAACACGAGCTTCCTGACCCATCCCTGGCGCAGCTGGTCGTTCGTCGCGACTGCGCTGACCGTGCCGGGCGACTCGCGTCTGAAGACCTCGGGCATCGCCCTGCGGCGCGCCGACTCGGTCTTTCGCGGCTCGGCCGTCGACCCCCACGAGGTGCGCCTGCTGTTCCTGCCGGCCCGGCGGCCCTACACGTTCAGCCACCGGGTCGGCGGCCGCACGCTGACCACGACCATCCGTCCGCCCTACCGGTTCGTCTGGCAGGTCAGCGGCCACATCGACGGAGTGGCCGGTCCCGACACGATCGTGGCGATGCTCGACTACCGCAGCGGCCGCTGGCTGTACGACGTGCGGCGCGACCTGCCCACGCCGGGGGCGACCGAGCCGGCGAGCGGCGCGACGCCGTCGGCGAGCGCCTCGCCCTGAGGGTGCCGACCGTGCCAGCCCCCGTCGCGGCCAGCGTGAGCCAGATCGCGCACTCTCTGGCGTATCTCGCCATCACCGTCGTCGTCGCCGTCGTCGTCGATCGCCTGCTACGCGACCACGGCGGCGGCATCTCGCGCGCCATCTCGCGCACCCTGCCGGTCGCCGACGAGACGCGCCTGCGCGTCGCGCGGCGGCTGATCGTGGCGGTGATCGTGTTCGTCGGGGTCATGGCCGCGCTCGTGGTGCTGCCCGAGGTCGGCCCGCTGGCTCGCGGCCTGCTCGCCTCGGCCGGCATCACCGCTCTCGTCGTCGGCTTCGCCGCGCGCTCGGCCCTGGCCAACCTCGTGTCGGGCGTGATCGTCGCGCTCGCCCAGCCGGTGCGCATCGGCGACCACGTGGCGATTGACGACCTCGAGGGCGTCGTCGAGGAGGTGCGGCTGACCTACTCCTACATCCGCGCGGCCGACAACAGCCGCATCGTGATCCCCAACGAGCAGCTCGCCAGCAAGGTGATCCGCAATTTCACGATCGTCGACGAGGCGAGCGCGGCGGCCGTCGAGTTCGTCGTGCCGGCGGCCGTCGCGCTCGCCGACGTGCGCCGCGCGGCGCTCGACGCGGCCGCGGCCTTCAGCCGCGGCCGCCCCCCCGACCGGGAGCCCTCGCTCGCCGTGACCGAGCTCGGCGCCGACGCCGTCAAGCTGCGCCTCACCATCTGGCAGGAGACCAAAGCCGACGCGGATCGTGCGGCCGCCGGTCTGCGCTTCGCGCTGCAGGAGCGCCTGGCCGGGCTGGGCGCCGCCGCCGGCGCACCACCGCCGGCCTCGTGAGATACTTGCCCGGTCGGACGCAAGCGACAGCCTCCCCGCAGGAGCACGCACGGCCACACCGTCCCCAGAGACCGACATCGAGCACGCGCTCGAGGAGCCGACCACAGACGCCGGCCCAGCCGGGCAGGCCGCCACGGCCCCGCCCGATCTGCTGCGCCGCACGATGGTCATGGCGGTCGTCTCGCGGGTCCTCACCGGCGTGGTCGCCGGCCTGGCCACCTGGCTGATCGGCGTCAAGCCGGCCCCCTGGGCGCAGCGCCTGCCGCGCCTGGCCGAGCCCTTCCACGGCCTCCTCGCCCACGTCTTCAACCCCTGGGCGGTGTGGGACGGCGTGTGGTTCGTGAAGGTCGCCGCCGACGGCTACGCCAGCAACGACGGCACGGTCGCGTTCTTCCCGCTCTACCCGTTGATGGTGCGCTGGCTCGGCATCGTCTTCGACAACAACCTCGTGGTCGCCGGCATCGTCCTCTCGCTGGCCTGCTATTTCGGGGCGATCTACTGCCTCTACCGGCTGGTCGCGCCCAAGTACGGCAGCCTCGTCGCCTACCGCACCTGCCTGTACCTCTCGATCTTCCCGACGGCCTTCTACTGGCAGGCCGTCTACAGCGAGTCGCTGTTCCTGCTGCTGTCGATCGTCTGCATCCTCTGGTCGACGCAGGGCCGCTGGAAGCTCGCCGGCCTGGCCGGCCTGCTCGCGGCGCTCACTCGCAGCGCCGGTTTCCTGCTGATCGTGCCGATGGCGGTCTGCTACGCCGAGCAGCGCGACTGGAAGCTGCGCCGCACCGACGCGGCCGCCGCCTCGCTGCTCATGATCCCCGAGGGCCTCATGGTCTGGATGGCCTACCTCAGCCTGCGGTTCGGCAAGCCGCTGCTGTTCGCTCAGGTCCAGGACCAGTGGCGCCGCTACCTCGCGGTGCCGACGTTCGCCCTGTGGAAGTCGCTCGAGGCCGCCTTCCAGGGCACCCGCCAGATCCTCTCGGGACAGACCAGCCACCTCTACTGGCCCGCCTCGCAGCCCGGCGCCGTCATGCCGCTCGCGGCCGCCAACATCATCAACCTCGGGTCGCTCGCGATCGGCGTGCTGCCCATCGTCTACGGGCTGCGACGACTGCCGCTCGCCCTCTCGCTCTACGCCATCGTGACCATCGGCTACCCGCTGCTGTTCCCAGCCACCTCGATGCCGCTCATGTCGATGCCGCGCTTCGTGCTGGCCGCCTTCCCCATCTTCATGAGCGCCGCGCTCTTCACCGAGCGGCGACCGCGAGCGCACCGCATCATCGCCGGCGTCCTCATCGCCTGCTGCGTCGCGCTCACCGCGAAGTTCGCGATGTTCAGCTGGGTGGCCTGAGTCTCGCGAGCGGCCCGGTTCACCGACGGGCGCTGCCGTGCCGGCGCCCGCGCGACTCCTCAGAAGATCTGGTCGAGCGCCGTGTGCAGGTCGAAGTGCATGCGCAGCACGTAGCGGCCCGTGCGCGGGGCGCGCAGCAGCGTCCAGCCGCCGGGGCCGCGCGCCAGGCCGGCCGGCGTGCCCGACCCGGGCGGGGCACCGAGACGCCAGTAGGGCGTCCAGCTCACCTTCAGCAGGTACGTGCCCGGACGCGATACGGCGATCGTCGTGGCTGCCTGACCCATCGCGACGACCTCGGCTCCGACCGAGGCCGGCGGCAGCGTCGCCGCCGTGTCCGCCGCCCCCCGCCGGGCGTCGACGACCAGGGGCGACGGCAGGCGCAGCCGGTACACGGTCCAGCCGGCCGACTCGAAGACGCGCACGAAGGCGCCCGAACGGGCGATGAGGCCGGGCTCGCCGGCGCTGCTCATGTCGAGGGCGGCGTGCGGCACGAAGACGTCGCGCACGCCGCACACGCGCAGCCAGGCGACGTACCGGGCGGGCGTCGGCCGCCGATACAGCACCTCGTTGTGCAGCCAGTCGTCCTGGCGGAACCAGCCGCGCGTGAGCGGGATGCCCGCATCGGGGAAGTATGCGGCCTCCCAGTGCAGGCGCAGGGCGACGACGTGGCAGCGAAAATCGGGCGACTCGTGAGCGGTCGCGAAGGCGAGAGCCGGCGCGAAGAAGGCCTTCGACGTCTGGGTGCGGTCGCCGGCCCGCGCGAGGTCGGTGAGCGGCGCGGCGAGCTGGACGGCGGCGACGGCGGCGAGCAGCGCCGCCGTCGCCGCCTTCGGCAGGCGCGGGGCGCGCACGGTGAGCGCGACCGGCAGGGCGAACAGCGCGAGGAAGCGAGCCGCGTTGTTGCCGAGCTCATCGGGCACGGCGAGGGCCGCGAGACAGACGGCGCCGGCGACCACGAACACGGCCCGTGGCGCCCGTCGCTGCGGGTCGTTCGAAAAGTGCGCGAGCGCCACGCCGGCGGCCGCGACCGCCGTCCACTTGAGCAGCTCGAGCGGCTGGGCCAGGTACCAGGCGCGCGCCCGGAAGGCGAGCTGCACGCCGGCCCACAGCAGCGCGAAGGGAACGAGGCCGGCCACGAGCACGGCGAGCGGGCGGCGCGCCGGCGGCCGGGCGATCGCCTCGGCGACCAGGAACACGGCCCCGGCGACCACGGCGACCGGGTTGGTGAACGCCGCGAGGCCGATCGGCAGCGCCGCCCAGAGCGGTCGCCCGCCGGCCAGCAGGACGAGGCCCAGCAGGGTGAGCGCCATGGCCAGCAGGAACGGCGCCTGGCCGTTCAGCAGGTAGGCGACGGTGAGGACGGCGAGGCTTGCGGCCGGCAGCGGGCTGCGCACGCCCCATGAGCGCCGCAGGTAGAGATGGAACAGCACCGGCAGCAGACCGGCCGACACCAGCACGACCGGCACGGCGCCGACCAGGGCCGCGAGCAGGTAGTACACGATCCCGTAGACGACGACGCCGTAGGACCCGCAGTACCACAGATCGTCCCAGAGCAGCGACTGGTGCCGCGCCACGAGGCCGGTCTTGTAGGCGTGCGCCGCCGCGTCGACGCCGGGCAGACCGGCAAGGTGCATGAGGCCCAGGGCGAGGGCGACGGCGGCAAGCGACGCCACCGCAAGGACGGCCGGCGTCCGGTCGCGGACCTGGGTCGCGCTGCGGCCCTCGAGCTCGGCGTCCACGGCGAGGCGTGTCCGCTTCAGGGCGTGGACGCAGTCGACCCCGGCGACGGCGAGGTGCTCGCCGCCGGCGTCGAGCCCGTGCCCGTCGCCCCCGTGCCCGTCGCCCCCGTGCCCGCGCCGACGCGCCGGAACACGTACACGCCGTCGCGCGCGAAGGTCGACTGGTAGGCCTGGTTGAGCACGAGCGCGCCGAGGGCCTGCGAATGCCCGACGGTGTCCGCGTGGTCGTAGACGAAGCCGTTCTTGTCGTCGACGATGACGTACTGGGCGTTGCCGATGTACGGGAACGTGTAGACGACGCGGCGCGCCGACAGATGCGAGCCGGCGTTGTTCTCGGTGCTCACTGTGACGCCGCCGGCGCTCGGGATCGTGCGGATCGCCATGTCGAGCACCTTGGCGTGGCCGCTCACCGCGTAGTTCTTGCCCGAGTAGTGGGCGCCCGGCAGCGAGAACGGCAGCGGTCCGAGCACGAAGTTCGCGACGACCGTCATGGTGAGCACGGCGGTGGCGAGGGTGCCGACCGTCGCGAGCTCGGCACGGCGGCGCCAGGTGCCGCCGGCGCGCCCGGCGAGCCAGCGCCGCACGCGGGCCACGCCCAGCACGGCGCCGGCGAACACGAAAGGCACCTCGCCGGCCGTGTAGTGGAACTCGTATGAGCGCTGCAGCGGGTTGCTGGCGAGCGCGTTCAGGGCGAGCTCGGGCGCCGCGATCAGGGTCGTCAGGGGGCTCGCGAGCGAGCTCAGACCGAACGGCCAGAGGAGCTGCAGCAGGTAGCGCAGGTCCGATCCCGAGAAGAGGTGGCCCAGGGTGACGCCCGGCTTGAGCACGAGGTTCAGGCCAACGCCGCTCACGCTCGAGCCGAGGTCGGCGTAGCGATCGAGGAAGGGGCTGCCACCGGGCGAGTAGTGGGGCAGCACGACCTTGACGGCGACCACGAAATAGGCGGCCGCGGCGGCGGTGATCAGGAGCGGCCGCCACGACCGGCGGCGCAAGGCGAGCCACAGGCCCATCATGGCGATCACGAGCGGGATGTCCTCTTTGCACAGGGCGGCCAGCACGAGGAACGGAGCGGCACGCCACCAGCGGCCCTCGTCGGCGAACACGAAGCCGAAGAGCAGGAGCGGGATGGCCAGCGTGACGGGGTGGAACTCGTTCAGCACCGCGTACTCGAGCGGAGGGTACAGCAGGAGCGCGACCGACAGCAGGAAGGCGGCGCGGGCGTCGCCCAGCACGCGCAGGCCCAGGCGGTAGGCCGGCCAGGCCGACAGCGACACGATCACGGCCTGCGCGACCAGCAGCATCATCGGGCTCGGCCAGACCAGCCAGGGCACGGCGAAGGCGGCCAGGATGGGGTCGACGTGAGCGCCCAGGCGCGACATCTGGCGGCCGTTGCCGTCGGCGCTCGTGACCTGCAGGAAGTGGCCGTGGGCCGTGTTGTAGACGGCTTGGACCATGTTGCCCAGGTCGAAGCGGCCGCCGTAAAAGTTCCGGTAGCGCTGGATCGAGAGGAGGGTGAGGATGACGGCGGCCACGACCATGGCGACGATCACGTAGCCGAAGTAGCGCCGGGCGAGCGCGGCGGGGTCAGCCGGAGGCGTCGCGACAGTCGCAGCGCGCGCCGGCTTCGGCGCGGGCCGCGGCGGACGCTTCCTCGACTTCGTGCGGCGGTTGCTCACCGGTGGGCAGACCTCCGGGTCACGCGTCGTCTCTTTGCGGGCGAGGGGCGGGGGGCGGCCCGCCGCCGGGGCGGTCGCCGGTCGACCGGCGGCGGTCGACGAGGGTCACAGCGCCCACGAACGCAAGCTCCAGCGCAGTCTGCCACAGTCGGGCGAGCAATGCCCACGCGAGGGCGACCCCGCCGCCGGCGAAGACCGTCGCCGTGGCGGCGGCGAGCACGCCCTCGCGCACGCCGATACCGCTCGGCACGAAGAACACGACCATGCCGGCGACGAAGGCCATGGCGAAGCCGGCAGTGATCTCGGGATAGGCGGAGCCGCTGACGCTCGTGACGGCCGCGGCCAGCGTCCACATGGCGAGGCCGGCGACGAGCCACAGGCCGGCGAAGGCGAGGAGCAGGCCGAGCACCGTGCCAAACGGCAGCACCTGCGTGAGCGGCGGCCGCCGCACCATCCGCAGGGCGACGGCGGCGAGGCGGGCGAACACGCGCGGGTGCAAGGCGACGACGATCACGGGGAGGGCGAGCAGCGCCCAGGTCGTGTCGCTGCGCTCGAAGTGCCAGAGGGGGAACAGCGCCGCCGTCACGGCGAGCGCGCCGGCGATGTTCAGCACCTGCTCGTACACCATGCCGGCGCTGACGCGGTCGACGTCGAGACCCTGGCGGTGGCTCATCCAGGCGCGGCTCACGAACTGGAAGACGTTGCCCGGGACGTAGCGCGCGAGGATCGACTTGCCCCAGGTCGCCACGACCGGCGTGCGCGGGGCCCGCAGGCCGGAGTGGAACAGGATGAGCCACCAGACGAGCGCGTTGCCCAGGTAGTAGAGCAGCACGAGGACGGCCGACGCGACGAGCAGGCCGGGCCGCAGGCGCCAGCGGTAGGCGTCGACGGCCGGCCAGGCGTGGCGCAGGTAGCGCGCAATGAAGAGCACCACGAGCACGACGAACGCCGCCTGGGCGACGCGCAGCGCGGTCGCGCGGCGGCGTCGGGCCGGGGCCCGGGCGTCGCTCACAGGCGGTCCTCGAGCGCCGCGAGCAGCGTGGCCGCCACCGCCTCGGGCGTGCAGCGCCGCCGGTACAGATCGAGCGCGGCGGCGCCCAGACGGGCGCGTTCGTCGGGCTTGCCGAGCCGGCGCAGGGCGGCGGCGAGCGCGTCGCCGTCGCCGGCCGGCACGAGCAGCGCGTCGTGGCCGTCCTCGAGCAGCTCGCGCGCCGCCGGCGAGTCGGCGGTCACCAGGGGCCGGCCGGCGGCGAGCGCGTCGTAGACCTTGTTGGGCACGACCCTGGCCGCCTTCTCCGAGGTGCCGAACACGCCCAGGCAGACGTCGGCGGCGACGAGCCGGCCACGCAGGCGCCAGGGCGGCAGCGGGCCCTGCACGTCGACCGACCCCAGGCCGCGGCGCTTCACTTCGGCGGCGAGCCAGTCGGCGAGCTGGCCGTCGCCGATGAGCTCGAAGACCCAGGGCTCGTCGCACAGATCCTCGGCCGCGTCGAGCACCGCTGAGAGGCCGTGCAGAGGGCTCCAGCGGCCGTACTGCACCACGCGCAGCGGCGCGCCGGGCGCGGGCGTCCGTGCCGCGCCCGTCGCGCCCGCCAGGGGCAGGGCGCCGACCGGCACGACGGTGAGCTTCGCCGCGGGCACGCCGACAGCGGCGACGTAGTAGTCGGCGTGGGCCTGCGTGTCGGCGAGCACGACGTCGGGCAGCGCGAACGCCACGCGGTCGACTGCGCCGGCGGCCATGCCTGCGGCGCTGTCGCCGGCCAGCAGACCGCGGTCGCCGGCGAACGTGTCGAACAGCGACACGAGCGGGTCGAACACGAGCAGAGCGCGCCGGACGCGGGCCACCGCCCAGGCGAAGGGCACGATCAGATGCCCCGGGTAGCCGACCGTAACGACGTCGAACGTGACGCCAGCGCGGTGGCGGGCGAGCAGCGCCAGGTGGACGCGAGCGAGCTCGGCGGCCAGCCGCCGCATGCCGGCGGGCGTCGCGAGCCGCGCCGCCGTGAGCGACGAGTCGAGCGGGGCCGCGTACTCGATCACCTCGGCGCCCGCCGCGCGCAGGCCGTCGATCAGCACGCGGTTGCGCGCGTAGGACGGGTCGTACGTGCCCAGATAGGCGATCCGCAGCGTCATGCGGCGAGGCGGCCGCCGGGTCGGCGGCGGGCGCTCACGACGCCGCCGGGCGGCCGGCGGCCGGCGGGCGCGCCGGGTCGCCGACTGGCGCGGCGGCGCCGTCCGGGCCGGGCGCCGGGACGTCGGCGGCGGCGCGCACCGCGCGCGCCGCCGCGCCGTCGATCACCCGCTCGACCTCGTAGTCGTCGCGCTTGTCGCGCGCCCGCGCCTGGGTGATGAGCTCGCCGATAAGGCCGAGCGACAGGAGCTGGATCCCGACGATGATGAGCAG
Source organism: uncultured Actinomycetes bacterium (assembly GCA_963767005.1). Taxonomy (GTDB): domain Bacteria; phylum Actinomycetota; class Thermoleophilia; order UBA2241; family UBA2241; genus Bog-752. The sequence continues at coordinate 179,234 of CAVYCN010000004.1, read as the reverse complement.
CGTGCCGAGCACGAGCAGCGGCCGCTGCCCGATGGCGTGGCCGCGCAGTTTGTCGATCGTGAGGTACAGGTCGATCAGCACGCCGACGAACACCAGGAAGGTGCCGATGCCGCCGAACAGGTGCTGGGGCCGCTGGCGGTAGCGGCCCAGGAACAGGACCGTGAGCAGGTCGAGGTAGCCGCGCCCGTAGCGGCGCCAGCCGTACTTCGAGCGGCCGCTCGTGCGACGTCGGTGGCCGACCCTGACCTCGGTCACCCGGAAGCCCAGGTCGCTCGCGAGCACCGGGATGTAGCGGTGGAGCTCGCCGTACACCTTGACGTGCTCGATCACGGGCCGCCGGTAGGCCTTGAGGCCGCAGTTGAAGTCGTGCAGGGCCACGCCGGTCGACGTGCGCACGGTCCAGTTGAAGAGCTTCGACGGCACGGTCTTGGAGAACGGGTCCTTCCGGCTCTGCTTCCAGCCCGACACGAGGTCGTAGCCCTCGTCGAGCTTGGCGAGCAGCTTGGGGATCTCGGCCGGATCGTCCTGGCGGTCGCCGTCGATGGTGACGACGAGCTCGCCGCGCGACTCGGCGAAGCCATGCGTGAGCGCCGCCGCCTTGCCGAAGTTGCGCCGCAGCCGCACGACGCGCACGCCGTCGTGCTCGGCGGCGAGCCGCTCCATCGCGACGAGCGAGCCGTCGGTCGACCCGTCGTCGACGAAGACGACCTCGAACGCGCCGCGCTCGGCGAGCGCGGCGACGATCTCCTGGTAGAGCGGCTCGAGGCTGCCGGCCTCGTTGAAGACCGGCACGACGATGGAAAGCAGCGCGGGCATGGCGCCCCAAAGGATACAACTTCCGCCCACAGGCCCGCCGCCCGCGAAGTGGACGGTGCGTCGGTCTCGGTCGCCGGGCCATCCGCTCCCGGCGCTCCCGCACGCCCGCGCCCGGCCCACGCCCGCTCGCCCGTTTCTGTGTGCTGGTACAATAGCGCCGTCTGTGGTCCGACCCGCGGGAGCCGGCGGACCTCGGGAGGCACCGTGACCAAGACATACAGGGGGGTCCTGCTGCTCGCCCTGGTCGGCGTCCTGTTCGTGCCGGCCGCGCCGGCGGCGGCGGCGCCGGCCGGCGTCACCAAGGCGCTCGACTACCTGCGCGCCCACCAGCGGACCGACGGCGGTTTCTCGTACACCGGCGCGAGCGGCAGCGCCGTCACCACGCCCTGGGCCACGCTCGCGATCGCGGCCGGCGCCAACAGCCCGGGGCTCTGGAAGTCGGACGGGCGCAGCCCGGTGGGCTTCCTGCAGGACACCAACCTCGTCACGGCGGCCACCAACAGCGGCAACGCGGCCGCCTACTACGCCCTGTGCATCCTTGCCTACAAGGCGGCGAACCGGACCGACCTCCTGGCAAGCGCCGGCAGCACCCAGATCGACCTGGTCGGCAAGCTCGAGTCGTATCAGTCGCTGACCGACGGCTTCTACGCGCCGGGCAGCGGCACCGCCCTGTCGACCACGACGACCGCCTGGGCCGTGCTCGCCCTGGTCGGCGCGCACGAGAGCGGGCCCCCCGTGAGCGAGGCCGTGGCCTGGCTGCAGGCCGCGGCCGCAAGCGACGGCAGCGGTGGCGGGCCGAACGGCGACGGTGGCTACGGCTCGCAGCCGCTCACGACCTCCGATACGACCGACACCGCGCTCGCGGTGCAGGCGCTCGTCGCCGCCGGAGTGGCGCGCCAGGACCAGGTGGTGAAGGACGCGGCCGCCTTCATCGAGGAGCGCCAAGCCACCGAGAGCAGCAGCGGCTCGTGGGCCGGCGGTTTCGTCGACACGCAGGGCGGCTACGTCAACGCCTTCTCGACGGCCATGGCGATCGAAGGCCTCAACGCGGCCGGCGTCGACCCGCACGGCCTCGCGCAGAGCGGCCACACGCCCTATACCTTCCTGGCCAGGCTGCTCCAGGCGAACGGCTCGTACCACGAGTTCCCGGGCGACCTCGGCAACGTGATGGGGGCGACGATGCAGGTCGCGGTCGCCCTGAGCGGCCACACGCTCCCCGTTCCGCACGGGCCGAACAAGCTGACCCATTTCGCGCCGAGCTTCGCGACGTCGCACGTCCTGCCCAAGGCCGGCGCCCGCTTCGCGGGCCGCGCGGTCGAGATCACGGCGCGCTACTTCGACAACGCCGGCGGCACCGGCATCGCCGCGCACGCGGTCCGGGTGACGGTCGACGGCGTCAACCGCACCGGCCATGCCCACGTCACGACCTCGCGCCTGAGGCTCGACCTCACCAAGCTCACCGACGGCCGCCACACCTGGTCCGTGACGGCGGTGGACCGCGCCGGCAACCGCGCGACCATCGAGCGCACCTTCACCGTGGCGGTGCCGGTCGCGACGGGCGGCGGCACTCACGCCGGCGGCGGCTCGACCGGCGGCACCGGCTCGGGGTCGAGCGGCACGGGCAGCGGGTCCGGCACCGCCACACACCACACGTCGACGCCCACGGCGACGCCCAGCGCCACGCTCTCGCCGAGCTCCGGGTACACGCCGACGGCCAGCCCCTTCCCGACCGGCTCGACCACCCCCTCGGCGAGCGCGTCGGTCACGGGCCAGGTCGCGGGTGGCGGCGGCGGCGGTTCGGGCGGCGGCAATCACGCGGCCATCGCGGTCGGCACGGCTCTGGCGGCGCTCGTGCCCCTGGGGTTCGTCGGATCGTGGCTCGTGCGCCGGCGCCTGCTGGGCGTCCTCGGAGGAGCGGCGCGCGGCCAGACCCTGCCCCAGGACGCCTCGTTCTGGCGGTCCCACCAGCGAGCGAGCGGGCCGCCACCGGCCGGCGAGGAGTGACGAAAGATCGTGCAGCCAGTCATCGCCGCGACCGTGGCCCACAGCATCCAGCAGGCGATCTACGACGTCTCGCGGATCCTGCTCTACCCGGTGCTCCTCGCCGCCCTCTTCTGCCTCGGCTGGGCCGTCGTCGAGGTCGGGTGGTTCCTCTACGAGCTGTACCTGCGCGTGCGCTATCGCGACCTCGAGGCCCTCGAGATCAGGGCGCTCAAGGCGCGCGACGCCTTCGCCAAGGGCCAGCCGCGACGCGCCTACAAGTACCTCCAGGAGAACACCTACTCCACGGTCGTCGCGCGCTTCATCTTCGACCTGATCCGCAACTACCAGACCGAGCGCATCGCCGAGAAGCCGCTCAAGCTCCTGCAGGAGTACGAGTTCTACACGGTCAAGCGGCTCGAGAAGACGCGCATCCTGGTGCGCGTCGGCCCCATGCTCGGCCTGATGGGCACCCTGATCCCGCTCGCTCCGGCCCTCACCGGCCTCGCCCAGGGCAATACAAAGCAGCTCACCGACAACTTGAAGATCGCCTTCTCGGTCACGGTCATCGGCCTGCTGATCGGCGGGCTGGGATTCATCGTGAGCATCGTCCGCGACCGCTTCTACCAGCAGGACATCTCCGACCTCGAGTACCTGCTCGAGCTGCTCGAGGGCGGCGGCGGGCGCCTGCGCATCGGCCCGCCGCGCCGGCGGCGCGGCGACCTCGACGACGGCGACGACGACCTCCCCGACCTCACGCTGGCGGCGAGCGCCGACGGCGAGAGCCGATCGCAGGACGCCTTCGACGAGGCGACCGGCGAGCCGGCGCTCGCGGCGGGCCGCGACGGCGCGCCGGCAGACCAGTCCGACGAGCCGACCGAGGTGATCTCGTTGCAGCCGCTCACCGCCGGCGGCGCCCCGTCCGACGGGACCCGTGCAGCGGGTCGCGACGAGGCGACGCCGTCCGACGGCGAGCTCTTCTAGGGCGGCGGCCGGCGCCGTGAGCACGACCGTCGAGACCCCTCCGCACGCGAGCGCGCCGCTCGACCGTGAGCCCGGCGACGGGCGCCGGCTGCGCTACATGGGGCGCCGCCGCATCGACCGCACCGACCGCAACGGCGACCCGCTCGACGGCGTCGTCAATCTCTTCGACGTCGCCATCGTGCTCGCCGTCGCCTTTCTGCTCGCGGCCCTCACCGGCATCGGCCTGTCGGGGATCCTCACCTCGAAGAACGTGACGATCGTCACCAACCCCGGGCAGTCCGACATGCAGGTCATCACCAAGAAGGGCGAGCAGATCACCCGGCTCGACCTCAAGGCGGGCCAGCAGGTCTCGGGCGTCGGCACGCTGATCGGGCAGTTCTACCGGCTGCCCGACGGCACCACGGTCTACGTCCCCTCGGGCGGTACGAGCGGTGCGACCTCGGGCACGTCGGGCACGACCACGCCGGGCGTCAGCGTGACGCCCACCCCGGCCGGCGTCGTGATCTCGCCGACGCCGGGCTCGCCGCCGACCGGCGCGCCCGGCACCGTGACGCCCGCCCCCACGGCCACGACCGGCGCGACCGGCCAGTAGCCCGCGCCGGCGGGCCCGGTCTTCACCCGGGCACGGCGAACGCGGGCGCGAGAAGCCGGCGGCCCGCCGGCGTGGCCCGCTCAGCCGAGCGAGCGCAGGCGTTCGACCAGGCGCTCGAGCTCGGCGCGGTCGCGGAACCGCAGCTCGACCCGCCCGCCGCGCTTGCCGGCATGGATGCGGACCGGCACCTCGAGCACGCCGTACAGCTCCTCGACCAGGTCGTCCCAGGCATCGTCGCGAGCGGCGCGGCGCGGCGCCCCGCGGGCCGGCGCCGGCTCGGCGAGCGAGCGCACCAGGTCCTCGGTCTGGCGCACCGTCAGGCCGCGCTCGACGACGGCGCGCGCCACGCGGCGCCGTTCGCCGTGGTCGGCGAGCCCCAGGAGGGCGCGGCCGTGCCCCTCCGACAGGCGGCCTTCCTCGATCAGCTCGCGCACCTCGTCGGGCAGGTCGAGCAGGCGCAGCACGTTGGTGACCGCCACCCGGCTCTTGCCCACGAGATCGGCGATGCGCTCGTGCGTGAGGCCGAACTCGTCGGCGAGGGCGGCATAGGCGAGCGCCTCCTCGATCGCGTTCAGGTCCTCGCGGGCCACGTTCTCGGCGAGGGCGATCTCGAGCGCGGCGGCCTCGCCGGCCGGCCGCACGAGCGCCGGCACCGCGGCGAGACCGGCCAGACGGGCGGCCCGCAGGCGGCGCTCGCCGGCGATCAGCTCCCACGGTGCCGCGGCGTCGGGGCCCGCCGGCCGCACGACGACCGGCTGCACCACGCCGAGGCTCGCAATCGAGGCGGCAAGCTCGGCGAGCTCGTCGGGGTCGAACGTGCGCCGCGGCTGCCTCGTCGACGCCACGATGTCGTCGACCGCCAGCTCGCGCAGGCGGGCGGCGTCGGGCGCGGCGTCGGCCGCGCCCGACGCCGCCGCCCGCTCGCCGATCAGAGCCGACAGGCCGCGCCCCAGGCGGGCGCGCGAGCCGTGGGCCGGCGCGGGCGGTCCGGACGAGCGCTCCGGCCGGGTCTCGTCGTCGGTCGGTGGGACCATGGTCACACTCCCGGATGGGCGCCGTAGGGCGGCCGCGGCGGGACGTCGGCGGACGTGCCGTCGACCGCGGCCGCTGCCGCCCCGCTCTGTGAGCCCGTCGGCGCGTCGCGGCCGGCGCCCCCGGGGGCGCGCGAGACGATCTCCTTGGCGAGGTCGAAGTAGGCGTCGGAGCCCGCGCAGGTGGGGTCGTAGCGCGAGATGGGCAGGCCGTGGCTGGGCGCCTCGCCGAGCCGCACGTTGCGCGGCACGAGCGTAGCGAAGAGGTCGTGGCCGAGGTGCGCGCGCACCTCGGCCACGACCTCTCGGCCGAGACGCGTGCGCGCGTCGAGCATGGTGATCACGATGCCCAGCAGGCGCAGGCCCGGGTTGAGGCGCTCGCTCACGAGGTCGATGGTCCCGAGCAGCTGCGCGAGGCCTTCGAGCGCGTAGTACTCGGCCTGGACCGGCACCAGCGCCTCACCGGCCGCGGCCAGGCCGTTCACCGTGAGCAGCCCGAGCGACGGTGGGCAGTCGACGAACACGAACTCGTAGCCGGCGAGCGCGCCGGCGAGAGCGTCGCGCAGGACGGTCTCGCGCTCGGCCGCCGCCGCGAGCTCGACCTCGGCCCCGGCCAGGTCGGGGCAGGCGGGCGCCACGCGGAGCTCGTCGACCGCGGTCGGCAGCACTACCTCGTCCAGCGCCACGCGCCCGCCCAGCACGCCGTACACCGAGCGCGTGGCCGAGTCGGCGGCGACGCCCAGCCCGCTGCTCGCGTTGCATTGCGGGTCGAGGTCGACGAGCAGGGTGGGAAATCCGGCCTCGGCCAGGCAGGCGGCGACGTTGACGGCGGTGGTCGTCTTGCCCACGCCGCCCTTCTGGTTGGCGACGGCGACGATGCGCGTCACGACGCGGCCCGGCCGCGGGCGGGCGTGGAGGGGGCGCTGGATCTGGCGAGGGCGCTCGGCATCTCGTCCGCCATCTTACCGACCGCCCGCCGACCCTGCCAGAAACGGCGGGCTGCCGGCCCGGCTCGTCAGGCGAGCGGCCGCTTGGCGGCCATGCCGGGACGGCGCGGAAAGCGCACCGGCGTGGGCGCGATCTTCTCGTAGACGACGCACACCGACCCCGGCAGGGGCGAGCGCGCGAGCGGCGTCGTGCGGCGGGCGGCGAGGCCGCAGGCACGGCCTGCGGCCTCGCCGCCCGCCGCCTCGCGCGCGGCCGCGACGGCCGTCTTGCTCACCAGCAGCAGCCCGCCCTGGCGCAGGGCCGGGGCGGCCAGCTCGGCCACGACGGCGAGCGACCCGACGGCCTTGGCGAGCACCACGGCGAAGGCCTCGCGAGCCGGCGCGCCGGGGACGGTGAGATCTTCGCTGCGGGCGCAGACGACCTCGACACGGTCGGTCAGACCAAGCGTGGCAGCCGCCTCGCGCAGGAAGGTGCACTTCTTGCCGACGGCCTCGATCAGCGTGAGCCGGACGTCGGCCAGAGCCAGCGCCAGCGGGATGCCGGGCAGGCCGCCGCCGCTGCCGAGGTCGGCCCACGGACCGGCGACCGGCGGGTCGAGGAGCTCGGCCACGTCGAGCAGGGCGAGGGCGTCGTCGGCGAGCGCCGCCGCCTTGTCGGGCGCGCCGCGCGCGCCGCTGACGTTGGCCGCGCCATAGCCGGCGAGAAGGCCGATGTAGAGGCTCAGACCAGCCGGTCGAGCGAGGCGTGCCGGCGGCCCGTCAGGCGTCGCAGAGCTTGGTCAGCGTGAGGACGGTGCCGCCCTCGGCGGGATGGTCGAGGCGGAACTCGTCGACGACGGCCCGGATGATCGAGATGCCCATGCCGCCCTCGGAGAGCGCGACCCCCACGGCGGCGCACTCGGGGCAGTCGGCGTCGTCTTCGTGAAAGCCGCCACCCTCGTCGCGCACCGTCAGCGTCACGCGATCGGCGCCCGCTTCGAACGACAGGTGGACCTGGCCGTTCACGTGGTCGTAGGCGTGGCGGATGGAGTTCGAGCAAGCCTCGGTGAGCGCGAGCTTCAGGTCGGCGACGGCGTCGGCCGAGAAGGGCCGCTCGCGTACGAGACCGGCCAGCGCGAGACGGCCGAGCACGACGTACTCGGCCTTGGCCGGGATCTCGAGCGTGACGAGCTCGTTCATAGGAGAGCCATCGTATAGGAGAAGCGCAGCATGGACAAAGACCCCCGGTTCAAGCGTCCGGTGGGAGTCTTACCGTCTCGCGGATGTTCAAATCCTCGCCGCACATGTCGCAGTGGCCGCGGCGCAGCGCGACATCCTCGACGGCCGGCCCCGTACGCCGCACGACGAGCCGGTGACAGTTCGGGCAGACCGTGTTCTCGCCCTCGTGCCCCGGCACGTTGCCGACGTAGACGAACTCGAGCCCGGCCTCGCGTCCGAGCGTCGCGGCATGCTCGAGTGTGCGGATGGGAGTCGCCGGCAGGTGCGACAGCTCGAGCTCCGGATGAAAGCGGGTCACATGCCAGGGCGTCGTGGCGCCCAGCCGTTCGACGATCCACGTGGCGATGCCGCGCAGCGTCGCGTCGTCGTCGTTCATCGTCGGGATGATGTTGGTCACGATCTCGACGTGGCAGCCGTGCTCGTGCAGCGCGCGCTCGGCGGCGGCCAGCACCGGCTCGACGTGCGGCACCTTGCACAGTCGCCGGTAGAGGTCGTCGTCGAAGCCCTTCACGTCGACGCGGTACGCATCGAGATGCGGCGCGACGGCGTCGAGGCCCTCGCGCGTGATGTAGCCGTTCGTCACCATCACCGTATACAGGCCGTGCTCGTGCGCGACCCGCGCGCCCGCGATCACGTACTCGATCCAGATGGTGGGCTCGTTGTAGGTCCAGGCCACGCCGGCGCAGTCGTTGTTGGCCGCGAGCAGCGGCAGCTTGTCGACCGGCAGTGGGCGCAGGTCGCGCAGCCCGCCGGCCACGTCGGCGCGCGCGAGCTGCCAGTTCTGGCAGTGGGCGCAGGTGAAGTTGCAGCCCAGGGTGCCGAGCGACAGCACGGTCGTAGCCGGGAAGAAGTGGTAGAGAGGCTTCTTCTCGATCGGGTCGGCCGCGACGCTGCAGACGCGATCGTAGACGAGGCTGTAGAGCGTGCCGTCGCGGTTCTCGCGAGCCCGGCAGGTGCCGCGCCGGCCCGGCGCGACGACGCAGAGCCGCGGGCACACGTGGCATTGCACCACGCCGCCGTCGCGCCGTTCGTAGAGGATGGCCTCGTGGACCGCCTCGTCGCTCATGGATCCCCCTCGCTCCGCGTCCGCTCCCCTGCATACCCGGCGAGACGCCCGATGCCACGCCGCACGGCCGCCGTGAGCGCGGCGTGCAGCGTCTCGTTGCCCGCCGCGATGCAGGCGAGCTGATAGCCGGCGTCGCTGCCGAGCAGCGGCCGGGCGCCGAGCGACGAGCCGTCGGCGTCGGTCATCGGTACGCCGGCCTCGCGACAGAGCAGCCAGCCAGCCGCCAGGTCGTAGGGCGAGTTACAGAGCACGTGGCCGCGTCCGACGCGGCGGAACTCGGCCTCGGTCGCCGGCCAGGCGGCGATGATGGCGGGACCGATGTCGACGTAGGCGTCGAGCTGCCCGGTCAGCACCCTGGTGATCGCGTACGTCGCCGAGCCGAGCTCGAAGACGGCGCCGCCCACACTCGAGGCGTCGACCAGCTCCTCGATGGCCCGCGACAGCAGGCCGAGCGGCCGGCCGCGCAGCCCCGTGTTCCAGAAGAGGCCCTCGAGGCTCGTGCTCGGCGAGGGCGCGAGGGGCAGAGGCGCGCCGTCGCGGCGGCGGGCGACAACGCCGGCGCCGCGCTCGGCGGCGAACAGGTCCCCGCTCTTGATCTCCTGGACCACGCCGGCGACGACGCCGTCCATGACGGGGGCGGCGGCCGGCCGCGCGGCGGCGATGCTCACGCAGGCCGACTCGAAGCCGGCCGCCGCCGGCCGCGTGCCGTCGATCGGGTCGACGATCAGGACGATCTCGGGGTCGGCGGCGCCCCGCAGGCCACGATCCTCGGAGTAGGCCGCCCAGCGCGGCAGGCGCTCGGCCAGGTAGCGCTCGAGGTAGCGCTCGGCGACCTCGTCGATCGCGAAGGTGACGTCGCCGCCCACCGCCTGGCCGGCGTGGGCGCGCGCCGTGTGGCGCCCCAGGTACGGCAGCACGACCTCGCGCAGGCCGGCGCAGAGGTCGATGAGCTCTGTCGTCACGTCGGTCACGGCCCTCCTTCGGGCGTGCGGGCGAGGGGCGGGCGTGCGCCGCGCGGCGCACGCCCGCCATTGTACCCTCGTGCGGCGCGACGGCCGGCCGGCGACGGTGCGCCCGGCGGGCCGGGTCGGCGCCCCGCGCCGGGCGCCTGCCCGGCGCCCGGCGCGCTATAATGGCCGACAGCGTGAGCCCCGCCGCCCGGCCCGGGGCGCCGACCAGCGAGCCGCCCCATGCCCGACACGATCGTCTACCGCGGCAAAGGCAACATCTACCTCAACATCACCAACCGCTGCTCCTGCGACTGCGAGTTCTGCTTTCGCTCGTTCGCCGACGGCGTCTACGGCAGCGACCTGCGCCTCGCAAGCGAGCCCGCGATCGAGGACCTCACCCGCGAGATCGAGCTCGCGTTCCTCGACGGCCCCGCCGACGAGGTGGCCTTCGTCGGCATGGGCGAGCCGACCATGCGGCTCGACGTGGTGCTGGCCGTCACCGAGTGGCTCACCACACGGCGCCTGCGCTCGCGCCTCGTCACGAACGGCCACGGGCGGCTGCTCAACCCCGACGTCGACGTGGCCGGGAGCCTGGCCGCGGTCGGGCTCGACGAGATCGCGATCAGCCTGAACGCCGCCGACCCCGAGACCTACGACCGGCTGTGCCGGCCGACCTTCACCAAGGCGTTCCGCGAGGTGCTCGGCTTCGCGCGCTCCTGCATCGCCGCCGGCCTCGCCACGACGCTCACCGCGGTCGACGTGCCCGACGCCGACGTCGAGGGCTGCCGCGCCATCGCCGCGGCCATGGGCGCCTCGTTCCGGCTGCGCGCCTGGGTGCCGCCCGCGACCGGGTAGCCGCGATGCGGGCGCCGCGAACCCGGGCTCGCGCGGCGATGATACGATGAGGTGACGATGACCGATCCGGGCGCCAAGATCCTCCTCGTCGACGACGAGGAGGCCATCCAGAAGCTCCTCAGGTTCCCCCTCGAGAAGGAGGGCTACCAGGTCGTCCAGGCCCGCGACGGCCAGGAGGCGCTCGACGCCTTCGCTCGCGAGCCCTTCGACCTCGTCATCCTCGACCTCATGATGCCGCGCATCGACGGCACCGAGGTGTGCCGCCGCCTGCGTGCGGTGAGCACGGTGCCGATCATCATGCTGACCGCCAAGGCTGACGAGTTCGACAAGGTGCTCGGCCTCGAGATCGGAGCCGACGACTACATCACCAAGGACCGCTTCAGCCTGCGCGAGTTCCGCAGTCGCGTGCGCGCCCAGTTGCGCCGCGCCGACATGGCCCGGCAGGCGGCCGGCACGCGCACCGACCAGATCTCGGTCGACGGCCTCGAGGTCGACCTGCCCAAGCGCAGCGTCGACGTGCGCGGCAGGCGGGTCGACCTCACCTACATCGAGTTCGAGCTGCTCAAGACGCTCATCTCGCACCCCGGCCGCGTGTACTCGCGGCAGATCCTCCTGCAGCTCGTCTGGGGCGACTCCGAGTTTCGCGACGCGCGCACGGTCGACGTGCACATCCGCCACCTGCGCGAGAAGATCGAGCGCGACGCCCGCAACCCCGAGTTCGTCTTCACGGTCCGCAACATCGGCTACAAGTTCAGGGAGTTCTGAGGAAGCACACGTCCTCGGAGGTGGCCGTGCAGCGTCCGTTCGTGCACCGGGTCCGCTCGTTTGTCGTGTCCGCGCTGCGCACGGCCGACGACGCGATCGCGTGGGCCGTGAGCCCGGTGCCGGCCTCGGTCAAGAACTGGCTCACGGTGCTCTTCCTCGGCGTCACGTTGCTGGGCGTCGGCCTGTCCTACATCTACGTCGTGCCGAGCCTGCAGAACCGCCTCGTCCACCAGAAGCTGACCGATCTGTCGGGCAGCACGGTGCTGGTCGCGACGAACATCGCCAACGTCGCCAACGTCAACCCCGATCCCAACGACCTCGGGCTGTCCGCCCGCGTCGGCGACGCCAGCGCCAACGCCCGCGTCATCGTGATCGTCCGCGCCACCGGCCAGGTGGTGGCCGACTCCCGGCCCGGCGCGTTCAAGCTCGCCAACTACCCGGTGGTGGCCGACGCCGAGCGCAGCGGTGATCTCGCGGTAGGGCTCACGACGATCGGCGAAACGCAGTACGCCACCGCCGCGGTCCCGGCGAAGGCCGACGCGACCGGCTTCCGCGGCATCGTGCTCCTGGCCGCGCCGCTCACCGACCTGCAGCGCGCCGTGCGCTCGGTGCAGCACGAGATCCTGCTGGCCGGCGGCCTCGCCCTCATGGTGACTCTCCTGGCCGGCTACCTCGCCTCGTACTTCATCGCGCGGCGCCTCAAGCGGATCGAACGCGGTGCGCTGTCGATCGCCTCGGGCGACCTGTCCCGCCCGGTCGAGCCCGGGCCGCCCGACGAGATCGGCCAGCTCGCCGAGACGTTCAACATGATGGGCGCCCGCCTACGCGAGGCCTTCTCGCAGATCGAGCGCGAGAAAGAGAACGTCGAGGTCCTGCTCTACGACCTCGAGGAGGGCGTCATCGGCGTGACCGTCGAGGGCGAGCTCGCGATCGCCAACCCGGCCGCCGCGACGCTGCTGCGCCGCGCGCTGCCCACGGGCGTGCCGCTCGCCGAGCTGCTGCCGCCCGACGTCGCCCAGGCGCTCGCCGAGACGCAGGCCGACGGCGAGAACCACACGGTCGTCGTCGAATACGGCGGCCTCTCGCTCGAGGCCTCGGCCTATCGTGTCGGCCACGAATCCGAGGTGCGTGACATCGTGGTGCTGCGCGACATCACCGAGCAGGCGCGCCTCGACGCCGCCCGACGCGACTTCATCGCCACGGCGTCGCACGAGCTGAAGACGCCGCTCTTCTCGCTGTCGGGCTTCATGGAGCTGATCGACGAAGGCGAGCTCGACCCGGCGACCGAGCGGGAGTTCCTCCTGCTCATGCGCCAGCAGGTCGACCGGCTGACCGACCTGTCGCTCAGCCTCCTCGACCTGTCGCAGGTCGACTCGGGGGCGGTCCGTCTCGAACCGGCCGACACCGACGTCACGAGCCTCGCGCGCGCCGTGGCCGCCGAGTTCCGGGCCGGCGCCGACAGCCGCGGCGTGAGCATCGACGTGGCGGCGCCGGCGGAGCTGCCGGCCGCCTGCGACCAGCGCCGCGTGAGCCAGGTGTTGCGCGCGCTGCTCGACAACGCCGTGAAGTTCTCGCCCGAGGGCGGCACGGTGAGCGTGGGTGTGGCCGGCCACACCGAAGACGGCCTCGACGACGTCGTGATCACGGTGAAGGACCAGGGCCCCGGCATCCCCCACGACGAGCTCGATCGCGTCTTCGAGCGCTTCTTCCGCGGCAACGGCGGCGCCCACAAGTCGGGCACCGGCCTTGGCCTCTCGATCGCCAAGGACATGGTCGAGCTCATGGGGGGCTCGCTCACGGTCGCCTCGCGCCGCGGTCACGGCGCCACCTTCACGATGCGGATGCCGCGCGTCCAAGGCTGACGCGAGGCCGCCTCCCGAACGACTCCGCCGGCTGCGCCGGACGGCGCCCCTGGTCTTGCCTGGTCTTGCCGAATCCTGCGCGGCGCACCCGGTGCGCTTGCCGAGTCGGCAGCGAGAGCCCCTGAACGGCGGCGTGCTGCAACTGATTCGGGTACGTGGGTTGACTTTTTTCGACAGGGACCGATAGAGTCGTACGTGCTTCGCGGAAGGGATCCGCGCCGCCGCAAGGGGCTCGCTCGAACGGAGGGTCCGCGTGGGGCTCGTCCACGTCACACACCCGTATCTCAGGTCGTACGTCGCCGTCGCGCGAGGCCTGGCCGCGATGCTCGGGCCCGACTGCGAGGTCGTGCTCCACGACCTCGGCGCCATGCCCCACTCGATCGTCGCCATCGAGAACGGTCACGTGACCGGGCGGCGCGAGGGAGACGCCCCCACCGACCAGATGCTGCACTCGCTGCGCAACGCCGACGACACCCCCGACGTGCGTCTCTACACCACCTCGGCCGACGGCCGCATCCTGCGGTCGCTGGCCGTGACCCTGCGCGACGACGAGGGCCGCCCCATCGGTGTGCTCGGCGTCAATCTCGACGTCTCCGACGTCGTGCGCGCCGAGCGTGCTCTCGCGGCGCTCACGGGCGCCGGTGACACGGACGGCGGCGAGGGCGCGCCCGACACCGAGGAGCTCTTCGGCGGCGACATCCGCGACGTCCTCGCGGGCATGATCGCCGGCACCCTCGCCGACATGCGCAGGACGCCGGCCACCATGACCCGCGACGAGAAGATGGAGGTCGTGGCGCGGCTCGAAGAACGCGGCGCGTTCCTCGTCAAGCGCTCGGCCGAGCAGGTGGCCGAGGCTCTCGACCTGTCGCGCTTCACCGTCTTCAGCTACCTCAAGGAGATCCGCCGCCACAGCGCGGCTCGCGACACCGCCGAGGCCGGCCGGTGAGCTCGCCGGGCACACCGGCGCGCGACCCGCGAGCGGCGGCCGGCGCGCCGCGCCCGGCCGCGGCGCCCACCCTGTTCGACGTGGTCGCGGCGAGCGGCGCCCGCACGATCGCCGTGATCGGCCTCGTCAAGAACGCGGGCAAGACCACCGTGGTCAACGCCCTCATGGACAACGTGCCGCAGCGGTTCGGCCTGACCTCGCTGGGCCTCGACGGCGAGCGCACCGACCACCTGACGGGGCTCGACAAGCCGCGCATCGTGCCACCGCGCGACACCCTCATCGCGACGACCGTCGGATCGCTCGACCGCTCGCACTACACCATGGAGCACCTCGAGCGCCTGCCCTTCCACACGTCGCTCGGCGGCGTCGTGATCGGCCGCGCCGTGGGCGACCGCGCCGTCGAGGTCAGCGGTCCTACCACCCTCGCCGAGGTCGCCGCCACGGCGGGCCGCCTGCACGCCCTGGGCGCCGGCCTGGTGCTGGTCGACGGCGCCATCAACCGGCTCGGCAGCGCCTCGCCGCGGGTGAGCGACGCGGTGATCATGGCGACCGGTGGCCTCGTGGCCGACACGCTCGCCGAGACCGTCGAGATCACGCAGGCCACGCTCGCCATGCTGACGCTGTCGGCCGTCGACGAGACGACCCGGGACCTCCTCGACGGCGACGCGCTCGACGGGGCCCGCGCGGTCACGATCGACCGCCGGGGCCGACCCACGCCGCTCGACCTGCACACCGCGGTCGGCGAAGGCGTGCGGGTGGCCCGCGAGGTCGAGCGCCGCGAGGCCCGGACGCTGTACATCGGTGGCGCCGTCACCCAGGAGTTCGCCGACGACTTCCTGCGCACGCTGCCGCCGCGGCGCGCCGTCACGCTCGTCGTGCGCGACGCCACCGTGCTCATCCTGGCGCCGGCCACGGTGGCGCGCTGCCGCCGCCGCAGCGTCGACGTGCGCGTGCTCACCGAGCTGCGCGTGCTGGCCGTCACGACGAACCCGTACCGCTTTCCGCAGCCCTACAACCCCAAGGTCTTCTTCGGCGCGATCGCCGACGCCGTCGGCGATCGCGCCCCCGTCTTCGACGTCGTGCACGGCCTGGCCAGCCTGCCGGCCGGCGTCGACGCGACAACAGCCGGCCGGCCCGGCGGCCACGAGCCGCCGGGGGCCCGGAGCGACGCAGTCCGAAAGAAGGTGTGAACGTGGATCACATGCTCTCGCTCGACGAGTCGATGGTGGGTCGCGCGCGCGAGGCCGCGCGGGCCATCGCCGACGACGTCTGGCAGCACATCGCGGCGCACACGACCGACACGGTCGAGCGCACCACGCTGCGTCTGCTGGGCATCGAGGGCGTGAACGACATCGACGTGCCGCTCGTGAACGTCGTGGTCGAGCACGCCCGCGCACTGCTGCCCGGCGGCGTGATCACGCCGTTCGTCGACGCCATGCTGCAGACGGGCAAGACCGCACAGCAGGTCGCCGAGGCGGTCGCCGCCGGCGCGCTCGAGCTCGGCCCCGTGCCGGCCGCGCGGCGCGCGGCGGTCGAGGCGCGCGCCAGCGAGCTTGCCGGCGAGGGCGTCGCCCGCATCGACGCCGTGCGCGCCCGCCGCGCCGAGCTCGTCGCGGCCACCGGCGAGGCCCAGCGGCCCTACGTCTACGTGATCGTCGCCACCGGCAACATCAAGGAGGACGCGGTCCAGGCGCAGGCGGCCGCCCGCGCGGGGGCCGACGTCGTCGCCGTCATCCGCACCACCGCCCAGAGCCTGCTCGACTACGTGCCGTACGGCATCACCACCGAGGGCTTCGGCGGCACCTACGCCACCCAGGAGAACTTCCGCTACATGCGGGCGGCGCTCGACGAGGTCGGCGCCGAGCTCGGCCGCTATGTCCGCCTGTGCAACTACGCAAGCGGCCTGTGCATGCCCGAGATCGCCACGATGGGCGCGCTCGAGCGCCTCGACATGATGCTGAACGACTCCATGTACGGCATCATCTTCCGCAACATCAACATGAAGCGCACATTCGTCGACCAGTACCTGTCGCGCATGATCAACGCGCGCGCCGGCATCATCATCAACACCGGCGAGGACAACTACCTGACCACGGCCGACGCCTACGAGCAGGCCCACACGGTGCTCTCCTCGGACTTCATCAACGAGGAGTTCGCGCTGCGCGCCAACCTCGAGCCCTGGCAGATCGGCCTGGGGCACGCCTTCGAGATCAACCCGGCGACGCCCGACCAGGTCGTCTACCAGGTCGCCGACGCGCTGCTCATCCGCGAGTGCTTCCCCGACTACCCGATCAAGTACATGCCGCCGACCAAGTACATGCCGGGCGACGTCTTCCAGGGTCACATCATCGACGGCATGTTCAACTTCACCGGGATCTTCACCGGCCAGGACATCATGCTGCTCGGCATGCTCACCGAGGCCCTCCACACGCCGCTGTTGCAGGACCGCTACGTGTCGATCAAGAACGCGAAGTACGTCTTCGAGGCCAACCGCCACCTCGCCGAGTGCGTGCAGATCCGCGGCGGCAGCCTTGTCGAGGAGCGCGCCGCGCTGGTCCTCGCCAAGGCGGTCGAGCAGCTCGAGCACGTCCGCGAGATCGGCCTGTTCCAGGCGCTCGAGAACGGCGAGTTCGCCGATGTGAAGCGCGAGCCCGAAGGCGGCCGTGGCTTCGAGGGCGTCGTCGTCAAGGCCACCGACTACTTCAACCCCTTCTACGACGCCCTCCGCGAAGGCCGCCCGAGCGGCCCGCCGGCGCCACCGCGCCGCGTGTTCCAGGTCGAAGCCGCACCGCTGGCCGAAGGGAGGCAGTCATGATCGTCCTGCCCTACGGCGACACCCGCGACGACGGCATTATCCAGTTCTCGTTCACGCTGCCCATCGCCTACTCGCAGAAGGCGGCCGACGTCGGCAAGCAGTTCCTCGAGAAGCTCGGCTTCCGCGAGGTCGGCATCGCCGAGTGCAAGGCGATCGACCCGGCCTTCACGTTCTTCGTGGCCTACGGTCGCACCCAGACCGGCATCGACCCCGACGAGGTCAAGGGCGACTACCTCGAGGTCGAGACGATGGACTACTACGCGACCAACTCCTTCATCAAGGAGCAGCTCGGTCGCAAGCTGTCGGTCGTCGGCGCGGCGATCGAGAGCGACGCTCACACGGTCGGCATCGACGCGATCCTCAACATGAAGGGCTTCGCCGGCAACTACGGGCTCGAGCGCTATCCACAGATGACCGTGCTCAACATGGGCTCGCAGATCCCCTGCGAGCAGCTCCTGCGCACGGCCCTCGAGCGCGCCGCCGACGCGATCCTGATCTCGCAGATCGTGACGCAGAAGAACATCCATGTGCAGCACCTGACGAAGATGATCGAGCTGCTCGAGGCCGAGGGCGTGCGCGAGCGGTTCGTCCTCATCGTGGGCGGCCCGCGCATCAACAACGCCTTCGCCAAGGAGCTCGGCTACGACGCCGGCTTCGGGCCCCGCACGACGCCTGTCGAAGTGGCCTCATTCCTGGCGCAGGAAGTGGCCAGAAGGGCCAAAACGCCCGCTGAAAAGGCGTGATAGGTTGTCCATGATTGCAATCAGGCGACCCGAGGGCGCGGACGAGCCGCGACAGAACCCGCAGGGGCGCACCCGGTATCTCAGGAGGCAGTAGTGGCAGACAACGACATCGTCATCCTGTCCGCAGTGCGGACGGCTCAGGGCCGGTTCCAGGGCGGCTTCGCCGGCACCGCCGCCGTCGACCTCGGCGCGATCGTCATGAAAGAGGCGCTCGGCCGGGCCGGCGTGAGCGGCGACCAGCTCGACGAGGTCATCTTCGGCAACGTGATCCAGGCCGGGCTCGGCCAGAACACGGCTCGCCAGGCCGAGCTCAAGGCCGGGATCCCCGACGACGTGCCGGCGATCACCGTCAACCGCGTGTGCGTTTCGAGCGCCTCGGCCCTCGCAATGGCTGCGGCGGCCATCAAGGCCGGCGACGGCGAGGCCTACCTCGTGGGCGGCACCGAGAACATGACGCGGGCGCCGTGGCTGCTGCAGAACGGCCGCAGCGGCTACCGCATGGGCATGCCGTCCGACCAGATCTACGACGCCATGGTGCTCGACGGGCTGTGGTGCGCGATCGGCGGCTACCACATGGGCCTGACGGCCGAGAACCTGAGCGAGCGCTTCGACATCAGCAAGGGCGTCCAGAACGACGTCGCCTATCGTAGCCAGTTGAACGCGACCGCCGCGATCAAGGGCGGCCGGTTCACAGACGAGATCGTCGCCGTCCAGATCCCGCAGCGTAAGGGCGACCCGAAGATCGTCGACACCGACGAGTGCCCGCGCGAGACCACACCCGAGGCGCTTGCCGGCCTCAAGCCGGTGTTCAAGAAGGACGGCGGCGTCGTGACCGCGGGCAACGCCTCGGCGATCGCCGACGGCGCGAGCGCCCTGGTCGTGACCTCGCGCAAGAAGGCCGCCGAGCTGGGCGCCAAGCCCGTGGCGCAGCTCGTGAGCTACGCGACCGCCGCGGTCGAGCCGGCCATCATGGGCTACGGCGAGACGGTGGCCGCTCAGAAGGCGCTCGAGAAGGCCGGCCTCACCAGCAAGGACGTGCAGCTCGCCGAGCTGAACGAGGCATTCGCCTGCGTGGCGGCGCTCGCCACCCGCGAGCTCGGCCTCGACATCGACATCGTCAACGTGAACGGCGGCGCGGTGGCGCTCGGCCATCCACTCGGTAACACGGGCACGCGCATGATCGTGACCCTCATCCACGAGCTCAAGAAGCGCGGCCAGGAGATCGGCCTGACGGGCGCGTGCGTGGGTGGCGGCCAGGGCGCCGGCAGCGTCATCAGGCTCGAGGCCTGACGGCCGCGGCCACGGCACCACGGTAGTTCGGACCTCCTCGGGCGACGAAGCCGCCGAGGAGGTCGACAAGGACCAGCAAGGAAGCGACCAAAGCGAGGGAGACGTGAAAGAGGGCAATAAGTTCGGGGCGCACCGCGTCATAGAGCCGAAGGGCGTCCTGCCGCAGCCGGCGTGGAAGATCGACAACACGATGGAGATCTACGACAACGAGATCCTGATCGAGGTCGATACGCTCAACATCGACGCGGCCAGCTTCACGCAGATCGAAGAGGCCGAGGGCGGCGACGTCAAGAAGATGGCGGCCCACAGCCTCGGCATCATCGCCAAGCGCGGCAAGCACCACAACCCCGACACCGGCTCAGGCGGCATGCTGCTGGGCACTGTCAAGGAGATCGGCCCCAAGCTCAAGGACCGCGACCTCAAGGTCGGCGATCGCATCGCCACGCTGGTGTCGCTGTCGCTCACCCCGCTCAAGGTCGACGAGGTCATCTCGGTCAACAAGGACACCTGCCAGGTCAAGGTCAAGGCCCAGGCGATCCTCTTCGAGACCGGCATCTACTCGAAGATCCCGAAGGACATGGACGAGGCGCTGGCGCTCGCCATCCTCGACGTCGCCGGCGCACCCGCGCAGGCGGCCAAGCTGAGCAAGCCCGGCCAGACCGTGTTCATCATCGGCGCCGGCGGCAAGAGCGGCCTGCTGTGCGCCTACGAGGCCAAGAAGCGCGTCAAGCCGACCGGCAAGGTCATCTGCCTGGTACACGGCGACGCCGGTAAGAAACGCCTCGAGAAGTCGGGCTTCGCCGACGTCGTGATCCAGGGCTCGGCCACCGACCAGCTCTTCGTCTACAACGAGGTCAGCAAGGCGACGAACGGCGAGATGGCCGATCTCACGATCAACTGCGTCGACATCCCCAACACCGAGATGGCGTCGATCCTCGCGACCAAGGACGACGGCCTGGTGTACTTCTTCTCGATGGCGACGAGCTTCACGTCGGCCGCCCTCGGCGCCGAGGGCATCGGCGCCGACACGACGATGATCATCGGCAACGGCTACACCAAGGACCACGCCGTGATCTCGCTCGAGGTCGTGCGCGAGAGCCCCATGCTCATGGACATCTTCAAGGCCACCTACGCGACCGGCGCCGGCAACCCGGAGCCCGTCAACATGAAGGCGAGCGACCTGGCGTAAGCCGCGCTCGCACTCGCAGGTCCCGAGAAGGGGCGAGCCGCGCCGCGGCTCGCCCCTTCTCTTTTGGCGCCGGCCCGGCCCGGCCCTCCGGCCCGAGACGGCGCACGCTTCGTGCGATCATGTTGCCGCTCACGGACAGCGCTGTTTCACGTGAAACGGCGTCGCTGTCCTCCGTCCCCCGCCCGCGTGCCGCCTCTTCACCTCTGCGTCGCGGGTCGCGCAGGGCTTGCGCCCTGCCGACTGATGCAGCCACCTTCGCGCCAACGGACGTGGGGGTTTCCGAGGCTTGCCCCGCTCGCTAGAGTGGTAAGTACACGGCGAGCCGCGGCCGCCGAGCGCCCGTCGCCACACCGCAGCGCCGCCGCCGCCCACGTTGCCGCGTCGTGGCGTCGCGGGCTAGACTCGCACGGCCGACTCGTGCCCACCCTCGTCCCGGGAGCGCATGTGAACAACGACGACGTCCTCACCGCCCTCTCCACCGTGCAGGACCCCGAGCTGCGCCGCAGTGTGGTGGAGCTCGGCATGGTGCGTGACATCGAAATCGCCGACGACGTGCTCGCCGTCCGCCTGGTGCTCACGACCGCGGCCTGCCCCCTCAAGGGGCGCATCCAGGGCGAGGCGGAGCAGGCCCTCGCGGCGGTCGCCGGCCCGCGTCGCGTCGAGGTCGTCATGGACGCGATGTCCCCTGAGGAGTGCGAGCGCCTGGCGGCCGGTCTGCAGGCAGGCCCCGAGGCGCCCAGGACACCGTTCGGTCCGGGCTCGGCGACGCGCGTGATCGCCATCGCGAGCGGCAAGGGCGGCGTCGGCAAGTCGACCGTCACGGCGAACATCGCCGTCGCCCTGGCCATGCACGGCCACGCCGTGGGCCTGATCGACGCCGACGTCTACGGCCCCACCATCCCCCTCATGTTCGGCATGGCGCACGTGGCGCCGGAGTCGCACGACGGCAAGCTCGTGCCGCCCGAGCGCCACGGCGTGTCGCTCGTCTCGATGGGCTTCTTCCTGCAGGACGACGAGCCGGTCGTCTGGCGCGGACCCATGCTCGGCCGCGCGATGGAGCAGTTCCTCGGCGACGTGCTATGGGGCAGTCCCGACTACCTGCTGATCGACCTCCCGCCCGGGACCGGCGACATCGCTCTCACCGTCGCCCAGATGCTGCCCGCCGCGGAGATCGTCGTCGTGACCACGCCCCAGGAGGCGGCCGCCAAGATCGCCGCCAAGGCCGCGAAGATGGCCGGCCTCACCGGGCACCGCGTCATCGGGGTCGTCGAGAACATGGCGTACTTCATCTGTCCGTCGTGCGGCGCCAAGCATTACATCTTCGGCCAGGGCGGCGCCTCGGAGATCGCGCGCGCCACCGGCGCGAGGCTGCTCGGCCGCATCCCCCTCGACGAGAGCACCCGCAGCGCGGGCGACGCCGGCGCGCCGCCGGCGCTCGATCCCTCGAGCCCGGCCGGGGCCGTCTTCCACGACATCGCGCGTCTGATCGACGCCACGCCGCGCGCCGCGGTCCGGTAGCGGCACGGGGCCCGGCGGGCGGGACTCGGCGCGCGCTCGTCGTGCACGGTCCGCGCAAGCTCGGCGCGCGCGGGCTCGTCGTGGCTCCGTAAGACACACCGTCGGGGTGCGTGAGCGTGCGGTGTCCGCCGTGATGCCCCTTGGCCCGTATCGGGCGTGCCTTCGCCGGCTCCCTGTGTAGAATTAGTCAAGTTTTCAGGCGAAGAGCCGACGAGGACAGGTGCAATGGGGAGCGCTTCGACGCCGACGACCGAACGGCGCTGGCTGCGGCTCGGTCCAGCGGCCGAGCTGCTCGGGGTCAGCATCAACACGCTACGGCGCTGGAGCGACGCCGGCAGGGTCGTCTGCTACCGCAGCGCCGGCGGCCACCGCCGCTTTCGACGAGTCGACATCGAGGCGCTCCTGCGTGAGACCGGCGAGCGCGCCCGACCCGCCGCGAGCGACGGCGCCGAGGCGTCGACCGTCGCCGCTCTGCAGGCCCGCAACCACGATCTCGAGCTCATCGTCGAGGCCGGCGAGGACGTGGCTCGGCTGTCGACGCGCGACGTCCTCGAGCGCGTCGCCCGCCGTCTGGCCCGCCTGACCCACACGCCGGTCGCCGACATCTACGCGGTCGAAGGGGAACGCATCCGTGCCCTCGTCAGCTACGATCACGGCGCCTTCGACGGCTCGTGGGAGGGCACGACCCTGGATGTGCGCGACTTTCCGTGCACCGCCCTCGCCGTCGAAACGCGCAGGATCGCCCTGGCCGCGAGCCTCGACGACCCGGTGCTCACGGCCGGCGGCCGGGCGTCGCTCGAGAAATGGGGCTACCAGTCCCAGCTCAGCGCCCCGCTGGTCGCGCGCGACGCCGTGATCGGCATCCTCGAGCTGTCCGACTACGTACCACGCGACTTCCACGAGCACCTCGAGCTGATCGAGGGCCTCGCGCACGTGGCCGGGCGGGCGCTCGATACGGCCGTCCTGTTCGACGAGGTCCGCCAGCGCAACGTCATCCTGCACGAGCTCGTCGAGTTCGGCGCGCTCGTGACCCGCGCCGACGACCTGACCGCGCTCCTGCGCGCCGCCGCGCGGCGCCTGGTCGAGGTGCTCGACGTCGCCGACTGCGACGTGTTCACGCTCGAAGGGGACCGCCTGCTGTCGCGGGTCAGCTACGACCGGAACGGCTTCGACGACGAGGCGGTGGGCCACAGCCTGCGGCTCGACAGCTTCGTCGGCGCCAAAGAGGCGATCGAGTCGCAGCGGATCCGCATCATCGCCTCCCCCGACGACCCCGCGATCGACCCCGACGAGCGCGACATCTTCGAGCAGTGGGGCTTTCGCAGCAACCTGTCGCTGCCGCTCGTGGTCGACGGCGTCGTCTATGGGCTGCTCGACATCTACGACGACGAGCCCAACGACTACACGCAGTACAGCGACTTCCTGCAGACCGTGGGCCAGCTCCTGGCGGCCGCGCTCGGCAAGGCGCGCCTGCTCGACGCCGTGGAGCAGAGCAACCGCGAGCTGCGCGAGCTCGTCGACTCGGGCCTCGAGTTCGGCGCGTCGCTCGAGCTCGACGAGGTGCTGAGCTCGGCCGCGTCGCGCATGAGGGACCTGACCGGCGCCGACGAGTGCGAGATCACGGGCCTCGAAGGCGACGAGCTCATGGTCCACATCTGCATGGGCCGCGAGCACGCCTGCGAGGAGCGGAGCGGAGAACGCCGGCCGCTCGCCGCCGACAGCGCCGCCGCCCGCGTCGTGCGCCTGCGCGAGCCCGTCGCCATGCGCGACGTCAGTGTCGACCCCGACCTCGGGCCCGAGGAACGCGCCCGGGCCCTGGCCGCCGGACACCGCGCGAGCATCTACCTGCCGCTCATCGCCCGGGGGGACGTCGTCGGCCTGGTCGCCCTCTACGACCGCCAGGCCCGCGACTTCGCCCAGGTGCGGCTCCTGCACGGCCTCGCCCAGATCGCCGCCCAGGCCATGGTCAACGCGATCCTCTACCGGCAGCTCGACGAGAGCAGCCGGCGGCTCGCCCTGGTGTCGGACGCGAGCCTGCGCCTCTCGGCGACGCTCGAGCTGCCCGACATCCTCCAGTCGACGGCCGATCGACTCTGCGAGGTGACCACCGTGCCGTCGTGCGACATCCACCTCGTCTCGGGCGACGAGCTCGTCTGCGCGGCGAGCGTCAAGCGCGGCGAGCCGGTCGCCGCGTGGATCGGCAGCACGCACGCGCTGACCGACTGGCCCGCCGTCGCGCTGGCGGTGTCGCGTCGCGAGACGGTGCAGCTCACCTCGCTCGACGACCCGCGCCGCGGGCCCATCGAGATCGCCGAGCTGCGGACGTACGGCTATCAGGCCGAGCTCCTCGTGCCGCTCGTCGCCAAGGACCGCGTCATCGGGGTCGTCGACCTGCTCGACCCCCGCGCCCGGAGCTTCTCGGCGGGCACGGTGGCCACCGCCGAGGCGGTCTGCCGGGCGGCGGCCCTCGCCATCGACAACGCCAACCTCTTCGAGGCTGTGCAGCTGCGCCGGCGCGAGACCGAGCTGCTGAACGCCATCGCCCGCCGGACCGCTTCGAGCCTCGAGCTCACCGAGATCGCCGCGGCCACCGTCGACGAGCTGCGGCCGCTCATCGCTTTCGAGCGCGCCGACCTCGCGCTCGCCGGCGACGACCACGACCTCGACCTCATCTACTCGTCCGACCCGGCAGAGCGACTCGGGTCGCGCGACGCCTCGCCGCGCGATCGCGACGCGCTCGCGGCGATCCGCCGCGAGCGCGTCGCGATCCACGCCACCGGCACGATGCCGCTGCTGCCGTCGGCCGACGGCCCGCGCGCCGGGGCGAGCATCGCGCTGCTGCGCGACGACCGCCTCATCGGCGTGCTGTCGCTCTCGGGTCCGGACGAACGCGTCTTCGCCGGCGTCGACCGTCACCTGCTCGAACGGGTGGGCACCCACCTGTCGCTCGCCATCAACAACGCCCGGCTCTACGATGAGATCAAGCTCCTGCACATCGGCAACCTCAAGGCCCTGACGTCGGCCCTGAACGCCAAGGACTACTACACCCTCGGGCATGCGGCGCGCGTGGGCGCCTACACGGTGCTCCTGGGGCACGAGCTGGGCTGGTCCGAGGAGACCACCCGTCAGGTCGAGGAGACCGCCTACCTGCACGACATCGGCAAGATCGGCGTGCCCGACCGCGTGCTGCTCAAGCCGAGCGGCCTCAACCCGCACGAGTGGACGCTCATGCGGCAGCACCCCATCTTCTCGGCCGATATCCTGCGTCCGCTCTTTACCGACGAGCTCGTGCTCGGCGTGCGCCACCACCACGAGCACTGGGACGGCTCGGGCTACCCCGACGGTCTGGCGGGCGAGGCGATCCCCCTCGTGGCGCGCGCCATGTGCGTGGCCGACTCCTACGACGCCATGTCGTTCCGGCGCCCCTACCGTCAGGCGCTGCGCTACCACGAGGCCCTCGCCGAGCTCGACCGCTGCAGCGGCTCGCAGTTCGACCCCGCGATGGTCGACGCCTTCAAGCGCGTGCTGGCGCGGCTGCAGGATCAGCGCTCCCAGGCGCGCGAGATCGCCGCGGCAGCAGCCGCGGCGCTCGACGCCGACGCGCACGTCGCGCTCGCCGCCTCGAGGGACGAGGGCGCGCCCGACTACGCGCGTCTCACCGCCGCCTTGCGCGCGCTGCGCGACGAGCACCCCGGCGTGCGCTTCATCACCACCGTCGTCCGCGACGACGAGGGGAAGTGCGCCATCATCCTCGACGCCGAGGAGGACCCGACGCAGCACTCCCCCGCCGGCAGCGCGATCTTCGCCGACGACGAGCTGGTCGAGACGCTCGCCGGCGACTCGCCCGACGTGAACGTCCTCTACATCGACCAGTGGGGCGTCTGGGTGTGCGGGCTCGCCCGGGTCAGGGACGGCCAGGGCCGGATCGTGGCGGTGGTCGAGGTCGACGTCGCGCCGGCCGGCGTGAGCGGCCTGGAGCTGCGCGGCCTGCGCAGCGACGTCGCCCAGGCCTTCGCGTCGGTGTTCGCCGCGGCGGTCACGCGCCCCGACCGCACCGAGCTCGACGCCATCACCGACGGCCTCACCGGCCTGTACAACCACCGCTACCTGCACGAGCGCCTCGCCGAAGAGGCCGGCCGCGCCGGCGACACCGGGCGGCCGGTGTCGCTGCTCTTCTGCGGCCTCGACCGTTTCACCGACTTCAACGAGCGCCACGGCCACCACCTGGGCGACGACGCGCTGCGCGGCGTCGCGCGCGTGATCGACGGTTGCATCAGGCACATCGACCTCGCCGCGCGGTTCGGCGGCGAGGAGTTCGCCGTCATCCTGATCGACACCGACGCCGACGCCGCTATCGAGGTGGCCGAGCGCCTGCGTCGCGAGGTCGCCGCCGCGCCGCTGCTGCCCGGTCAGGACACACCGCTCACCGTGAGCGTCGGCCTCGCGTCGTACCCGGCCGACGCGAGCCGCAAGGACGAGCTCATCGACAAGGCGCGCTGGGCGATGCACATGGCCAAGCGCGCGGGCCGCGACCGGGTGGCCCGCTTCTCACCGGGCGCGGCTGCCGAGGAAGCGAGCGAGGCACGACCGGGCGCGGCTGCCGAGGAAGCGAGCGAGGCACGACCGGGCGCGGCTGCGGCGAGGCGCGACGAACGGCCCCCCCGGACCGGACGCCGCGCCTCAGAGGCGAGCCCTTCTAGACGACGAGAAACGACGTGAGGTAGTCGCCGATCTCGCGGTCCTCGGCCCCGATCTCGAGCGTGGTGAGCAGACGGCACAAGCTCTCGTCGTCGCCGACGAGCAGTGTGCCGAGGTGGTGGTACCGGTCGAGCATGCGATCGACGACCTCGGCCTTCTCCTTACGCGTCATCGCCGTCCTCCCCTCGATGGTCTGCATCTCGACCCCTTTCGATCCTTCGGGAGCTGACATCGCCAGCCCCCCGGGGGGGTGACATAGGACGCCTGTCTATGTCGCCAACGTGGCAACGCCCGAAGGCCCGAAAGAGCCCCCGGCGCGAGCCTGAGAGAGCTCCTGGAGAGCCTGAGCGAGGGGTGCGAAACCGTCGCCGCGCGAGGCGACGAAAACGGCCTGTGGAGCGCGCCGGCGTCGCCTCGGCGGGCGACGGGGCGCAGCGGCCGCTAGGGGCGCTGGACGGCGATGCCGGCGACGACCTCGAGCGCCGCCCGAGCGGCGAGCTGGCTGAGGTGGCCCTGCAGGTCGTAGCGCGGGGCGAGGCCGCAGACGTCGAAGCCCGCGACCGGCCCGCGCGACAGCAGGCGCAGCGCGCGCAGCAGCTCGCGGGCCGACAGGCCGCCCGGATCGGGGTGCTTCTGACCGCCGTAGGCGGGATCGACGGCGTCGACGTCGAGCGACACGTACATCGCCTCGGTGCCGGCCGTCGCGGCCTCGAGCGCCTCCTGGGCCACCGCGACGATACCGAGCTCGTCGACGTCGGCCATCGTGAAGTAGCGGCTGCCGAGCTCGTCGGCGACGACGCGGTCGGACAGCGAGCCGCGGCCGCCGCGCAGCCCGATCTGCACGAAGTTGGCCGGCTCGACCACGCCCAGCTCGAAGGCCCGCGCCCACTGCGAGCCGGCCTCGTACTTGGGCTCGTAGCTCATGTCGAAGTGCGCGTCGAAGACGACGATGCCGAGCTTGCCGTTGAGCTTGCCGGCGAGCACCTGCAGCACCGGGATAGGGATTGAGTGGTCGCCGCCGAGCACGATCGGCACCGCGCCGGCGGCGAGGATGTCGGCGAGCCTGTCGTGCGCCCGCAGGAACGTCTCCGCGACGTCGCCCGGCACGGCGGCTACGTCGCCGTAGTCGACGAGCCGCAGGTGGTCGAGCACGACGAGGCCGGGGTCGGCCTCGGGCAGGTAGCCGCGCCCGTGGCGCAGCGAGTAGAAGATCGAGTGCCGACGGATGGCGTCGGGGCCGGCGTCGGCGCCACTGCGGTAGTAGATCGAGCCGTCCGGCGCCGCCGCGCAGCCGGGCGGACCCAGGGTGACCGGGTCGAGCCGCGCGATGCCCTCGAAGGGGATACCCAGCACAGCCGCGCCCGCCCCCTGCAGGTCGGCGACGACGCGGGCGGGCGGCGCCTCGGCGAAGGTCGGCACGTCACCGTGCAGGATGGGGGCCACGACCCGCGGGGCGCCGGAGCGCGGCGCCGCCTTGGCGGCGCCGCCCTCGAACGCCTCGCGCACCTTGCTCGGATCCATCTGAACGTCGCCCTCCCGCCGGCCCCTTGCGACCGGTCGCTCGTCCGCCGTGCGGCTAGTCTATGCCGACGCGGCGGCGCGGGAACACCCCGCCCGACGCGCCGCGAACTTGCCGACTCCGACGGAATCGGGTACAAACGGGGACGCGCGGTGGTCGTCGCGGCGACCGCGCGGCCGCCTTGCGTGGGGCATTAGCTCAGCTGGGAGAGCGCCTGGATCGCACCCAGGAGGTCAGCGGTTCGATTCCGCTATGCTCCACCATCGTTGTCACAATCACAACGTAATCCCTGTAAATCGACACCTTCTGCTGTCCGGTCGCCTATCCGATCGCTCACAGCCCTCTCGCGACAGCCCAGTCCTATCCGACCGCTGCGACGAGCTGCCCCGAGCCGAGCGCCGTCGCCTGTGTCACTTTCCCGTCGCCGGGCGCTCGCTGTCGAGCGTCGCCATCTGCGCGGGCGCGTAGCGCTCACCGGCGACGGCGCCTGCCGGCGCGGCGGCCTCGACCCGGGCCAGCTGCGCGGCCGACAGCACGAGGTCGAGAGCCGGCAGGGCCTCAGCCAGCTGCTCCCGACGCCGTGCGCCGACCAGCGGGACGATGTCCTTCGCCGCGGGACGACACCCAGGCGATCGCCACCTGTGCCGCGCTCGCGCCCATCTGCTCGGCGACGCTCTGCAGCTGTTCGACCAGGGCCAGGTTGCGGGTCAGGTTCTCGCCCTGGAAGCGCGGCATGTGCGCCCGCATGTCGCCGCCGGCCATCTCGTGACCGGCCGACCAGGCGCTGCTGAGCAGCCCACGCGACAGCACGCCGTAGGCGGTGACGGCGATGCCCAGCTCCCGGCACGTGGGCAGGATCTCCTCTTCGATGCCGCGAGAGACCAGCGAGGACTCGATCTGCAGGTCGCTGATCGGGTGCACGGCGTGAGCGCGCCGGATGGTGTCGACGCCGACCTCGGAGAGCCCCACGCGGCGCACGTGGCCGGCCTGCACCAGCTCGGCGATCGCGCCGACAGTGTCCTCGATCGGCACCGCGGGGTCGAGCCGCGCTGGCCGATAGACGCCGACGTAGTCGCTGCCGAGCCGGCGCAGCGTGTAGGCAAGGGCCGTCTTGACCGCGGCCGGACGGGCGTCGTAGCCGAGCCAGCCGCCGTCCGGGTCACGCTGCGCACCGAACTTGACGCTGATCGTCACCTCGCCTCTGCCCCGGCCCCGAAGCGCCCGGCCGATGAGCAGCTCGTTGTGGCCCATGCCGTAGAGGTCGCCGGTGTCGAGCAGGGTGACACCGGCGTCGAGGGCGGCGTGGATGGTGGCGATGCTCTCGGTCTCGTCGGCAGGGCCGTAGACTCCGGACATCCCCATACAGCCGAGGCCGAGGGCGGAGACGCGAGGTCCGCTGGAGCCGAGTCGCCGTGCGCGCATGAGGAGCTTCCTTTCGTCGAGTGACCAGAAGTGTGCGACATCAGCGCGGCAGATCGCCATCTCTGTCCGTCATCGTGATGTCTGCGCAACGTCTGCCGCCCCGTGACCCGGGGTCTCGTCTCCAGGATCGCACTGACGGCCTCTCCTCGTGACTCTCCGCTGCTACCAGATGTGTACTCGCATTTCCTTGTTGCGCACCATGGGCGCGATGTCATCGATCGAGAAAGCGACAGCGAACGCCGGAAGGTTCGAGAGCGGGCCGTTCACGCGCGCCCGGGTCACTTTCGGGGCGTTCGCTATGCCCCCGCCCAACGCACCACGTCTTGGACGGTGTTAAGACTCTCGGCTGACCGCGCGGGGACCGAGTTGCTCGGTATCACGTCCGAGGATCTGCTCGACGAGGTTGCCGATTTGACGCCGTACCTGCAGGTCGGTCCAGCCTTCTGCAGAGACCATGTGCTCGATCAGGTCGATGCGCGCAAGGGAGAGCAGCGCATGGGCAGTCCAGCTCGCGCGCTCGGCGCCCATGATGTCGACGAGCAGCTCGCAGAACAAGGCATGGGCGTTCTTGTAGTTCGGCGTGTCGAAGAAGGAGTTGCGGGAGGGACGCCGCTCGATCTGCTCGAGCGCGAGCGTGATCTGCCGGTTCTCCAGCTTGGCCTCGACTATGGCGTCGTGGACGGCAGCAATGCGCGCGCGCGCCGGCGTGGCCGGACCCAGCGGCGGTGGACCTGTGGCGATGGCCTCGGTCAGCGCGGCCATCCGGGTCTCGAAGACCGCGCGCAGCAGCCC
Organism: uncultured Actinomycetes bacterium; assembly: GCA_963767005.1. Classification (GTDB taxonomy): domain Bacteria; phylum Actinomycetota; class Thermoleophilia; order UBA2241; family UBA2241; genus Bog-752. Next base: position 149,236 of record CAVYCN010000004.1, on the reverse strand, counting down.
GGCCCGATCGCCGTAACGACGGAACACGGTGCCCTTGCCCACGCCGGCCGCAGCCGCGACATCATCCATCGTGACCGCCAGGGGATCGGAGGTCGTCGCGAACAGGGCGGAAGCGGCGTTGAGGATCGTCCGCCGGTTGCGTGCCGCGTCAGCTCGTTCCTTGATGGTCATCTTCGTTCCTCGCGTCTCGTGGGCTCAGCGCTACTGGACTCGTATCGGTCCTGGGTCGAGGAGTACGTGGGGACGCACGCTCCGCTGCGTCACGTCCGAAACTCGGCGGCGGCAAACTCTCGGAACGAACGAGGCGCGGTGCCGGTCACACGCTCGACGGTATCCGTGGTCCGGTCCTCGATCCCGGAGGCGATCGCGGTGTCCATGGCGGCCAGGAACCGGGCGGCGGCTGAGGGCAGTCCAGTGGCTTCGTAGATGGAGCGTAACTCCTCGGCGTCTACGTGCACGTGCATGATCGTCCCCCCGCTGGCCTCACTCAGGATCGTGGCGACTTGGTCGTAACTCAGGGCCTCAGGCCCGGTCAGGATCAGGTCGGCGTTTGGCGCGCTAGGGGAGAGTAGCGCTTCGACGCCGACGCGGGCGATGTCGCCGGCATCGACGAAGCCGACGCGTCCGCTGCCGGTCGCCGTCCGGATGACGGAGTCGGCGCGGATGCTCTGGGCGTGGGGGTGGTTGCCAGTGACGTTCTGCATGAACCAGCTCGGGCGCAGGACTGCCCATTCGTCGAACATCTCGGCGACGGCTACGTGTACGACCCCCGGGCCCGGGCCACCGGCGGGCACGACAGAGTTACTGAGCAGTACCACCCGTCGGACGCCCGCGTTGCGCGCGCGTTCGAGGAAGGGCAGCATGACCGCCTGCGGGTCGGCGTCGCGACTCGGCGGGACGAGGTACATGCGCTCGACGCCGGTGAGCGCGCCGGGATGAGTGCCGGCATCGTACCAGTCGAACCGCGTCACGAGCGTTCCGCGCGGCCCGGTTCCGGAGCGGTTGGCCGCGGTCACCGCAATGCCTCGCGCCGCAAGCTGGGCGGCCAATCGGCTGCCGGTATTCCCGCTCGCGCCGGTGACGAGGACTCGTCCGTAAGGCTGGTTTGACGGCATCGGCTGCTATGCCTGCGTCTCGAAGTGGAGGGACTTGAGCGGGTTCCAGTAGTCGCGATAGTGCGCAATGCGGCCGTCGCGCACGGTGAGCACGACGACGTAGGACATCTCGTAGGGTTCGCCGGTGTCCTTGACCCTGCCAGTTGCGGTCATCTCGAAGATCGCAACGTCAGGATTCAGCGTCTGGTGCGTCTCCAGATTGTTCAGCCGATCGAACTCAACGCGTGACGGTCCGGCCGTGAGGTACTCCCCAAGCGCCTGCTTACCCTCAACCTTGCTGGGCCGCCCCGGAGGGGCGAAGGGAAACTCGAAGACGACGTCGTCGGTGCATAGATCCAGCCAGGCCTGCACGTCGCCGGACTGCATGGCGGATAAGGCCTTCTGGAAGACATGGGCGGGGCGGGTTGCGTTCATCGATTCTTCTCCGTGACAAGAGATGGACTGGCAGTCCGATTGCAATATACGGACCGCAAGTCCGATTGGCAAGTGGTGCCGACACCCAGGTCCCAGCCACACGGGAGTTTGCAGAGCGGCTGGGCCACGGGTTTGACCTTGCGTCCGAGTTCTCTGGAGTCCGCGGTCACGGATCCGATAGGGCCTCCAGCAGACCTCGGAGCACATCGGGCAGGTTCGAGAGTTGTCCACTAAGGTCCACCACCCCACTCCCCACGACGTCGCCGCGCGGCGCTGCGCTCCCCTGCACAGCCGACCCGCGACGACATCAGCGCGGAACGTCGGTGGTCAGCCTGCGGTGGCTGATGTGCACGAAGGGCGCGTAGCCGCGCCGCTCGTAGAAGCGTTGCGCGGCGTCGTTGCCGGCCATGGTCCCGACGAAGACGTCGGTCACGCCGTCGGCCAGCAGGCGCCGCTCGAGCACGTCGACAAGGGCCGCGCCGAGGCCGTGGTCGCGCTCCCCGGGCAGCACGGCCAGCGTGTGGATCTCGGCCTGGCGCTCTCCCGTCGCGTACGTCTCGTCGCCCTCTTCGATGCCGACGACGGCGTAGCCGAGCAGCCGGTGGCCGCGTCGCGCGACGAGCGCGAAGGAGCCGGGCTCGCGCAGCCACCGGCGATACTGGGCCCGGCGCCGCGGCCACGAGTCGTCGTAGCTCCGCACGGCAACGCCTTCCCAGGCCGCGCGATGGCGGTCCATGAGCGAGCGCCAGAGGGGCTCGAGCGGGTCGAGGTCGGCGTCGGTGAACGGACCGGGAGCCGACGGCGCCAGCTCCTCGATGGTCCAGCCGGACGTGGTGGTCATCTCGAACCTCAGGCGATCCCGGCGCGCACCTCGGCGTCGTGCAACACGGCGTCGACCTGGCCGGCGACGTCGCCGGCCAGCGGCTCGGGGTGGTGCTCCTCGAGGATCTGCACGGCGGCTTCCTTGGCGGCCGTGTAGGCGTCTTTGGCACCCATCGCCTTCCAGTCCTCGCGCACGCGGCGGTCCATGAAGCGCGGCGTGGAGAGCTCGCGCATGTGGCGCAGCGTCGAGTCGAGCGACAGATAGTCGCCGAACGAGCCGACGGCGTGGATGTCGGCGAGGTCGAGGTTCTCGTCGCTCACCGGGATGCCCTGCACGGTGTGCTTGACCATGCGCGCCATATCGTTGTCGAGCACGTACTGCGCGTAATCGAAAGTGACTCCCGACTCGGTCATCCCCGCCCCATAGATCAGGTTGGCCCCTGCCAACGCCGCCATGAGGGCGGTCAGTGTCTTCTCGTGACCGGCCTGGATGTCACTGAGCTTGGAATCCGCCTACAACCCCGCCACGAAGCTCGGCAGCAGGTATCGCTGGGCGAGCTGAGCCACGCCGGCGCTGAGCAGTCCCAGCTCGGGAGAGCCCACCGACGCCGCCGCGAGGCGCAGGTCGATCGCGGTCGTCGACGAGCCGTAGATGCTGGGCGCGCCGCGCTCCGTGAGCTGGGCGAGCGTGATGCTGGCCAGCACCTCGCAGTTGTGGGTGACGAGCGTGCCGGCCAGCGTGACCGGCGACGACGCACCCGACATCGCCATCGAGATCACGTTGTTGGGGATGCCGTGGCGGGCCGCGCCCATGATCACCTCGGCGGCGTCGCGCGTGATCTTGAGCGGGCTGACGGGGCACTCGCAGAAGTAGACGAGCGGCCGCTCGCGCAGTTCGTCCTCGCCGCCGGCGACGGCCGCGCCCATGCGCACGATGGCGTCGACGTCGTAGGTCGACAGGGCGCCGGTGCCGACGCACTTGGTCGTGTTCTTGAGGGCGACCGCGGTGTCGCGCACGGCGAGCGTCTCCTCGGGCCCGTCGCGCCCTTCGACCGAGTGCTCGTAGGTGTCGATCTCACTCAGGTAGTCGGTCATGCGCGCCAGGTCGGCAACGTCCTGGACCGTCGACTGGCGATACTCGTCGGTACGGGGGTCGATCACCATGATGCCGGCGCTGAAGTTGGTGAAGCCGACGCGGCCGCCTTCGAGCACCACGTCGTTCTCGGGCACGCGGCCGCACAGCCGCACCGTGGCCGGCGCCGAGCGGATCGCGTCCTCGACGATATAGGGCGGGATCTTCACGATCCGGGCTTCGCGATCGATCCGGCAGCCGCCGTCGGAGAAGACGTCGAGCGCCTCGTCGCTCTCGACGAACACACCGGTGCGCTCGAGCACCTCGAGCGTCGCGCGGTGGATGTCGTCGAGGTCGGCGTCGGTGAAGACCTCGAGGCGCAGGGCGGCGTTGCGCCTCACCCCGGCCTGCAGGTTCCGTTTCACTAGGCCCCACTCCTTTCGTGTCCACGCCTCGGCCGGCCGCCGGGTGACGCCCATCTCTCGGCGACATGCGGCAGGCCGGTCCACTCGAGCCCCGTCCGTGGGCGACGGATGCCGCACCCCCGATGGTACTTGAGAAGCACGCCGACGGCATCCTGCCGCCGTCGCGGCCCACGCTTCGCTCGCCGGACAACGCGACGAGCCGCGCCCGACGGCCCACGCCGCACGTGAGATGCTGAGACGCGATATGTTTGCTATGGCAAGCTTTTGGCTACCCTTCCAGCGAGAGAGTCACGACCACTCGCCCGCGGAGGACCTCATGAACGTCACGATCATCGGCGCCGGCAACATGGCGCGCGGCATTGCTACACGCGCGCTCGCCGGCGGCAACACCGTCACCCTGCTCGACCGCGACCCGGCCAAGGCGACCGCCCTCGCCGGCGAGCTTGGCGGCGCCACCCGGGTCGGCAACTACGGCGATGCGCTCGCGGGCGACGCCATCGTGCTGGCGGTGCCCTATCCCGCCCTGAGCGACGTGCTCGGCCGCTACGGCGGCGAGCTCGCCGGCCGGATCGTGATCGACATCACGAACCCCCTCGATTTCACCACCTTCGAGCCGATCCACCCCGCGGCCGGCTCGGCGGCCCAGGAGATCGCCGCGGCGCAGCCCGCGGCAAAAGTCATCAAGGCGTTCAACACGACCTTCGCCGGCACGCTGGTGAGCGGCGTCGTCGCCGGCCAGCCGCTCGACGTGTTCCTCGCCGGCGACGACGAGCAGGCCAAGGCCGCCGTCGCGAGTCTCGTGGAGGCCGGTGGCCTGCGCGCCATCGATGCCGGGCCGCTGCGCCGCGCTCGCGAGGTCGAGGCGCTCGGCTACCTGCACATCGCGCTGCAGCAGCCGCTCCAGACCGGCTTCGCCAGCGCCGTCAGGGTCTCGGCCTGACGATGAGCTCCCGACCCGGGTCGGGGCCGCCGGATGCCGAGAGGCGTCCGGCCGGCGGCCCCGACCCGATGGCAGCCGTCGTGGCACGCGCCCGTTTCATGTTGGGCGAGCGGGCCGGCGACTGGTCGCCCGAGCGCGCCGCCGCCTGGGAGGGCCTGCTCGAGCTGGCCGGTCGTCTGCGCCGCGAGGGTGAACGCGAGCTCGCCGCCTACGGCGACCTCAGCGTGAGCATGCTGGGCCTGATGGGGCGCCTGGTCACCGCCGACGAGCGTACCCTGCGCCAGACGGCCCTCGCCACGGCCATGGGCCTGAGCATGGGCCGAATCTCGCGCATCGTCGACATCCTCGAACGGCACGCCTACGTCACACGCACGCCGTGCCCCCGTGACGGTCGCGCCACGAACGTCACGCTGACGGCGGCCGGCGTGCGCGCCACCGCCGGCGCCCAGGACGCCCTGCGCGACTACGTCGAGAACACGTTCTTCGCGCCCCTGACCGACGCCGAGATCGCCGTGCTCGCCGCCGTCTTCGCGCGCCTCGTCGGTGCGCGCCGCGAACGGGAGGCCGGGCGGCAACGCTGAGCGGCCCCGCGACGGCCGCGGCACCCGACCAAGCTGGATGGTCGCCGCCCAGGTGACCGCGGCGGCCGATGCTATCCTAGCGGCTGCCACCCGAACGGACGAAGGAGCGTTTGCTCGTGGAGACGGTGCCCTGCCTGCTGTGTGGTCGCGCCGACCCCGAGCTCGTGCGCAGCGCGCCCGACCGGCTCGCGGCGGCCCGGCACGCCGGCGCGCCGGAGAGCTTCGCCGTCGTGCGCTGCCGCGGGTGCGGCCTCGCGTATGTGGACCCCCGGCCCACTCCGGCCGAGATGGCCGCCTACTACCCCGACGACTACCACACGGCGCGCGACGGCGGCGGCGTGGCGCTGCGTCTCGAGGACGCCTGGCGGCGGCGCCAGTTCGGTGAGGTCGTGGGCTGGCTCGCCGGGCTGCGGCCGGCCCGCGGACGCCTCCTCGACGTGGGCTGCGGCAGCGGCGAGTTGCTCGAGGCGCTGCGCGCCGACGAGTGGCGGGTGAGCGGCGTGGAGCCGTCGGCGCGCAGCGCCGCCATCGCCCGCTCGCGGCGCGCGCTCGACGTGCAGGCGGCGACCTTCGACCAGGCGGACCTCGCCGGGCAGACCTTCGACGCCATCGTGTTCGCGGCCGCGCTCGAGCACTTCCACGACCCGCTCGCGGCACTCGCGCGCGCGCGCGAGCTGCTCGCCCCCGGCGGCCTCGTGGCCGTGCTGTTCCTGCCGCGCCGCGACGCCCCCCAGGCGCGCCTCTTCGGGTCGCGCTGGATCGGGCTCGACCTGCCGCGACACCTTTACCATTTCGAGCCGGGCACGTTCGCCGAGACGGCGCGCCGCGCGGGCCTGCGGATCGCCGCGGTCGAGCCCTATTCGCGCCGCCACAGCCCCGCCTTCTGGTCGGCCTCGCTGCTCCCCGGCCTGCAGAAGCAGCGGCTCAACCTGACTGCTCGGCGCGCGCCCGGGCGGGCGGCGGCCGGCAAGGCCGCCTTCGCGGCCCTGACGGCCGCCGCCCGCCCCCTGGCGCGTGCCGAGGCGGTGCTCGGCCTGGAGCCGCAGCGCTCGTACTTTCTGGCGGCCGACCCGGACCGGCTGGGCGCGTCCGCGCGGTCCTCCTAGCGCGGCGGCGGGGGGGCGATCCGCGGCCCGGGCGCACGGGGTCAGTCGGATCCGCCCCCGGAGTCGTCGTCGATGCCGACATCGGTGAGCTGGATCATGAGCTCGTGCGGGTCGTAACTCACCTGCCGTGAGGCGCACGTGGGGCAGACCGGCTCGGCCGTGTCGGCTGTGAAGGCCTGGCCGCAGGCGAGGCAGGTGGCCGCGACCGGCGCCGTCGTGAAGTGCAGCGTGGCGCCCTTCAGCAGCTCGTCCTCGTCGGTCAGCATCTCGTAGTACATCTCGATCGAGTCCGGCTGGAAGTCGGCGGCCGGCGTGATCGTCAGGAACAGATCGGTCACCCGCGCCGCCCCGGCCTGCTCCGCGGCCTCGCGGGCGCGATCGACGATGCCCTGGGTGATGCCGAGCTCATGCACGCGTGCCTCCTTTGCCATGCGTCCTCCCGACCGGTGCGGGCTCGTTAGTTGTACCCGTCCGCCGGGCGCCGCGTCGAGCGCCGCGAGCCCGGCGCCGCGCGCGAGCGCCCCGCGTACTGGACGCCGCGGCCCGCTGGCCCGCGCCGCTTGGACCGCGGCGGTAGTGGCGCGGCGGCGGGGCGTCTGAGAGAATCTCGAGTCACACCACCGTGGTGCCCCGTCTCTCCCCACGGAGGCGGCTCAAGGATCCGGTCCCGCACACATCCTCTCGGCCCAGCCGCCGACGAGGTCGGGGCCGAGAGGAGGGATAACATGAGGGTTCTCATCGTGGGAGCAGGCATGCAGGGCCAGGTCCTGACCTGGAACCTCGGCCGTAATCCGGCCGTCTCCGAGATCGTCGTGGCCGACTACGACGAGGCCCGGGCCCGCTTCGTGGCCGGCCAGGTCGGCAACGGCAAGGCGAAGGCGATCTTCATCGACGCCTCCGACGCCGATGCCGTCGCGAAGGCCGCCGAGGGCGCCAAGCTGCTCGTCAACGCCGTCGTGCCGACCTTCAACATGGCCCTCCTCCACGCCTGCCTCAAAGCCGGCGTGAACTACCTCGACATGGCCTCGGGGCAGACACCGACGCAGACGATCGACGAGGCCTGGCTCGAGCAGTCGGCGCTCGACCCCGAGTTCCGTAAGGCCGGCCTCACCGCGCTGCAGAGCTGCGGCATGGACCCGGGCGTCACGAACACCTTCGCGGCCAACGGCTACGAAGACCTCGACAAGTGCTTCGAGATCCGCATCAAGGACTACGCCCTGTTCGACAGCCCGGTGCCGCTCCAGGTGTGGTCGCAGGAGACCTACTACACTGATTGCGCCCAGCCGCCGCTGCTCTACGAGGACGGCGAGTTCAAGCGCGTCGAGATCTTTGGCCGCAAGGAGTTCTACCAGTTCCCCGAGCCGTTCGGCCTGGGGCCGTGCATCTGCCACGACCACGAAGAGGTCACCACGCTGCCGCGCCTGCTGCCGAAGAAGTTCGGCGACAAGGGCCTGCGCTACGTCGACTTCAAGATGGGCACCGAAGAGGCTGCGATCGACGCCGACGCCGCCTTCGTGGGCAGCGGCATGACGAGCAAGCAGCCGGTCACGCTCAAGGACGGTAGCAAGGTGCGGCCGATCGACGTCTACGTCGCCACGCTGGCGCCCAACCCGCCGGCCGAAGAGCTCGCCCGCATGGCGCTCGCCGGCGACATCTTCGACGTCGGTGTCCAGCTCGTGGACTGCATCGGCGAGAAGGACGGCAAGCCGGCGACCATCAACCACACCGTGATCGGCCCCGATATCAAGCGTGTCAACCAGCTCATCCCGGGCGCCACGTCGGTGTCGTATGGCACCTCGACCCCGGCCGCGATCTACGCCGAGATGATCGTCGAGGGCAAGGTCGACCAGCCTGGCGTGATCGCCCCCGAGCTGCTCGACCGCGGCGCGCGCGACTTCTTCATCGCCGAGATGGGCCGTCGCGAGATGCCGGTCACCAGGCGGATCGAGACGCGGATCAACTAGGCGCGCGACGAAAGTCACGCTCCAGCAGGCGACGGGGCGGGGGAGCCTGCCGGCCCCCCCGCCCCGTCGCGTCTCATGCTGCGTTCGCCCTGTCCGCGACACCGGCCGCGAGCCCGACGAGCCGTGGTCAGTGGACGGGCCTGCTCAGCACCTCGAAGCGGCGCTCCACGTGCATGCCGACGCGCTCATAGAGGGCCACGGCGCCCGTCGCGTTCTGGGCGTCGACGTACAAGCGGACCGGCGTCGCGCCGCGCCGCGCGAACGTCCGCAGCCCCTCGGTGAGCAGCGCCTGCCCTAGGCCCCGACAGCGCCAGGGCCGCCGCACCGCGAGGACGTCCACCATGCCGCCGTCGTCGGCCACCGTACCCGAGAGAAAGCCGGCCACGTCGTCGCCTTCCCAGGCGACCAGCCAGAGGTCCGGGTCGAAGTCGGGCACCTCCACGTGCCGGCGGCGCCATTCCTCGAAGGGCTTCGCCACGAACAGGAAGTGCTCGGCGAAGGCCTCTTCGTCGGCCGCGTACACGGCCTGCTCGTCGCGGTCGCGGACGAACGGGCGCGCCTCGATGCCGGCCGGCCAGGCGAGCGCGGGCGGCTCGCCGGGGAGGTCGATGCGCATCTCGTGGGTCTCGCGCACCACGGCGTAGCCGCGGGCGAGCACACAGTCGTGGCATTCGCTGCCCGGGCTCGTCCAGAGCATCAGGGCGGGGGGCGGGTCGGACGGCGTGGCCGCGGCGAGCTCGGCGGCGCGCGCTTCGACCAGGTCGAGCAGGGCGTCGGAGACCCCGCGGCCGGAGTGCTCCGGATGGACGTAGTGGTCGACGATGATCTCGCCGGTCGCCCGCGGGTCCCACACGAGGGCCAGGCCGGCGAGCGGCGCGGCCGCGCCCGGCGGCGCGGTCACGAGCCAGCCGCTGCGCTCGAGGTCGAGCCGCGGGTCGCTGAAGTCGACGTCGAGCCGGTTGTCGTGGCGACGCGGCTCGCCGCATTCCGCCGTCTCGATCTCGTCGAGCATGCGTTGCCCGGCCGCGACGTCGGCCGGCGTCGGGGGGCGCACGGCGTAGCCCGCGGGCAGCGGGGTCATCGGCTTGCTCCCGGCTCGTGGACCGCAGCGACGGCGCGCGACCGCACCACGTTCGCGGCGCTACCGCGTATCGTCCCGACGTCGCGGCTCGGCCCATTCGGCCGGCTGCAGCGCGCCGGGGTCGGGCCGGACCGGCCTGCCCGCCGCGCGCGGCAGGTGCAGCGCGCCCGCGGCGGCGTCGACCTCGACCTCGTCCCCGCCGAGCGCCGCGAACAGCGAGACGAGGCCGACCGCGTCGTGGCGGCCGCCGAGCTCGTCGACGGTGAGGGCGTGGTTGTCCTGCAGGCGGCACCAGGTGTCGCGCACGCGCTCCCAGGTATAGTCGGCCCGCTCGCCGCGCACCTGCAAGACGAGGCGGTCGCCGGCGCTCACCACGCGGCCGGCGCCCTTCCACAGGACCAGCTCGAAATCCGTGAGCTTGCCCTCCTGAAGGCGCCACTTCATGGTTTCGGCTGAGATCATGCGTCCTCCCTGGCCACCGGCCGGCCGGCCGGTGTCTCGCTCGTCCGCCAGCCGACTTCGTCGCTGCCGCTCAGGCCGGCGTGACTTCGTTGCGCCTAGTCTATCGTCTGGCGCCGCGCTGTCGCGCGCCTAGTCCGCCGGGCGCCGCTGTACCAGGCCCACGCCGTCGCCGAGGGGCAGCAGTACGAAGTCGAGGGCCGCGTCGCCGGCGAGCCGCTCGTTCAGGGCGCGCGCCGTGTCGACGGACGACTGCTGCCAGTGACCGCGGCCCCGACCGACCGCGACGTCGCCGTCCATGAGCAGGTTGTCGACGACGATCAGGCCCGTCTTGCGCAGGCGCACGAGGGCGAGGTCGAGGTAGCCGGGATAGCCGGCCTTGTCGGCGTCGATGAAGACCACGTCGAAGATCTCGCGCAGGTCGGGCAGGGTCTCGTGCGCGTCGCCCAGGAGGATCTCGACCCGCTTGCCGGCCGGGTCGCGACTCAGGTAGGACCGAGCCACCGACGCCATGTGCATGTCGCGCTCGAGCGACACCACCTTGCCGTACGGCGGCAGCGCTCGGGCGATGTGCAGCGCCGAGTAGCCGATGGCCAGCCCGATCTCGAGCACGAAGCGCGCGCCAGCGGCTCGCGCCAGCATGCCGAGCAGCACGGCCGTCTCGCGCGAGACGATCGGCACGTCGTGCTCGGCGGCGAAGGCCTCCATCTCTGCGACCAGCGGGTCGGCCGGCCGGCGCAGCTCGAACAGGTACTCGCGGGTGGTCGCATCGAGGATCATCGCATCGTCCATCAGGGCAGGCGGCCGCCCTCCCGGCGCGCCGCGGTTACGTGGTCTCGTGTTTATTCTATGGTACCCTGAGCCGCCGCCTCGCTCCCCGCCGGCCCCCGACGCCCGGGGCGCGGACGGCCGCCACAGATCGACACGCGAGGATCATGGACGCAAGCGCGCACCGGCCCGACGAGGGCGAGCAGGGACTCGCCCGGATCGACCTTCACTGCCACTCACGCTACTCGTCACGCTCCGACCTGTACCTGGCACGCAACTTCGGCGTGCGTGAGTGCTTCACCGACCCCCACCTCGTCTACCGCGAGGCCAAGGCGCGCGGCATGACGCACGTCACGCTGACCGACCACGACTCGGTCAGCGGCGCGCTCGAGCTCACCGATTACCCCGATTTCACGATCGGCGAGGAGGTCAGCGCCTACTTCCCGACCGAGGCCATCCACGTTCACGTGCTCGTCTGGGGCCTCGACGAGGCTCAGCACCGGACGATCTCGGAGCTGCGCTTCAACCTCTTCGAGCTCGTCGACTATCTGCGCGGCGAGGGCCTCACGCACGCCCTCGCCCACCCCATGTCGGTGGTCTCCGACCTGCGCGTCGAGCACTACGAGCAGCTCCTTCTGCTGTTCTCGCTATGGGAGACACGCAACGGCAGCTCGACCAAGCTCGAGAACCAGATGAGCGCCGAGCTCGCGGCTGCCGCGCCGGCGCTCATCCCGCGCTTGGCCGAGAAGTACGGGCGCGAACCGGCGAGCATGACCATCCGCACGGTCGCCGGCTCCGACGACCACGGCGGCCTCGACATCGGCGGCACCTACACGCAGATCAGGCTGGGCGCGGGCGAGACCGAGCCCTTCACCGCGCTGCAGCGTCGCAAGGGCGTGTTGCGCGGCGCTCAGGGCTCGACCGCCAAGACGGCCCACACGGCGATCAGCCTGATCGTCCAGGGCGGCGACAACGACAGCCGCAACTGGCTGGCGCGCGGTGTCGTGCGCCTCGGCATGCGCTCCAGCATCCCCTGGACGCTCCTCGAGGGCCAGCGCAGCAGGCAGCTTGCCGGGCGCGTCGTCGGCCTTGCGATCGACCCTCCGTGGCGCCGCGAGAAGACCCTGCGCAAGGCGGCCGCGAGCGGCGTCTCCGAGGTCATCCGCAGCGGCGCCCTGATCGAGGGCGGGCCGCGCCACGAGCGCCTCGCGGCGATCGCCGAGGCGACCTGGGAGCGCACGGTGCGCCAGAGCCTCAAGGAGCTCCACGGCAAGAAGGGCTTCGCCCGCGAGGCGCTCGAGACCTGGAAGACGCTCGCCTTGGCGCAGACCGTCGTTGGGCCGTACCTGCTGGCGGCGACGTCGCTCGCCCGCCAGCGCATCCACGCCCGCGACGTGCACCGCGAGCTTGCCGAGCAGGGACTGCTCGACCCGTGGCCCGCTCCGGCCGAGCCCCACGTCGCGATGTTCACCGACACGATCGAGGAGATCAACGGCGTGGCCGCGGTGCTGCAGCCGCTCGTCGCCTTCGCCACCGCGCAGGACTGGCCGTTCACCATGGTCTCCTGCGGGCAGGAACGCGCCAGCCGGCCGAAGCACGAGGTGTTCCGCGCGCTGGACCGGTTCGGCTTCGACGTCTACGAGGAGTTCCCGCTCTTCGTGCCGCCGGTGCTGCAGCTTCTGCACTGGTGCGAGACGGGCAAGGTCGATGTCATCCACGCCGCCACGCCGGGCCCGATGGGGATGGTCGCCGTCCTGCTGGCCCGCACCCTGGGCCTGCCGCTGGTCGCCTCGTACCACACCGATTTGCCCCGGCTCGGCTATTTCCTGACGTCCGATCACGTGGTGCGCGAGTCGCTCTGGACCTACGTGCGCGGCTTCTACAACCAGGCGCAGATCGTCTTCTGCCCGTCGCGCGCGGTCCAGGACGACCTCACGGCGCACGGCGTGCGGACCCGCTTCGCCAACCTGGACCAAGCCATCGACAGCACCCGCTTCATGCCCGGACGGCGCAACGACGAGGTACGGCGCGTGCTGGGAGGCGGTCGCAAGGTCGTGCTGTGGGTCGGGCGCATGTCGCCCGAGAAGGGTCTCGACTTCCTCGCCGTCGTCTACGACCAGCTCCGCCGCAAGCGCGACGATGTCCAGCTCGTGCTGGTCGGTGACGGCCCTTACCGCGAGCAGCTCGCCGAGCTGCTGCCGGGCGCCTCGTTCCTCGGCTATCGCACCGGCGACGAGCTTGCCACGATCTACGCCTCGGCCGACGTCTTCGTCTTTCCGGGACGCGCCGAGACGTTCGGCCAGGTCCTGCTCGAGGCGGCGGCGTCGGGGCTGCCGGCCGTCGTGACGACCGGTATCGGCGTCGACGAGAACGTCGCCCGTGACGAGACGGCGTTCGTCGTGCCGCCCGGCGACGCTGTCGGCTTCGTCGCAGCCCTCGAGCGCCTGCTCGACGACGAGTCGCTGCGGCAGACCATGGGCCTCCTCGCCCGCGAGCGAGCCCTGCAGCGCAGCTGGCCGGCGACCTTCAGCCACATGCGCGAGGTCTACCGCTCGATCGAGCTCTGAAAGGCCGGCCGTGCCGGCGCCGGCGCTCTTCCTGCTCGCCCATCACGACGACGAGGTGTTCTGCGCGGGGCGGCTGCGGCGGGCCCTCGCGGCGGGTGCCGACGTGCGTCTGCTGTGGGCGACGGCGGGTGGCCTGGCGCCCGCCCGGCGTCGCATCGCCGAGGGCGCTCGGGCCCTGCGCACGCTGGGTCTGCCGCCCAGCGCCGGACACGACCTCGCCCTGCCCGACCAGCACGCCGTCGAGCACGTCGCCGATGTCGCCGCCGCACTCGTGCTCCTGGTCGACGAGGTCGTGGGCGGCGGCCACGACCCGGCAGCGGGCCGCGGCGACCCGGGGGAGCAGCCGACGGTCTACGTGGCGGCTTACGAGGGCGGCCATCCCGACCACGACGCCGTGAACGCGGCGGCCGCGCTCGCCGCCCGCCGGCGTCCGGGGCTGCGCGTCGTCGAGTATCCGCTCTACCGGCGGGGACCGTTCGGCCTCAGCGTACAGGCGCCGGCGCCGGCCGCCGGCACGGCGCCGGGACGCTACGACGTCCTGACGCTCACCGCGGCCGACCGCGCCCTGCGCCGCGCCCTCGCGCGCGCCAACGCGAGCCAGCTCGCGCCGTCCCTGCTGCCGCTGCTCACCCTGGCGCGTCTGGCCGGCAGGGGACGGGCCGAGCCGGCCCGCCCCCTGCCGGCCCACGACTACGAGCGGCCGCCGCACGCCGGGCGCCTGCTCTACGAGCTCTACACGCCCTGGCGCTTCGCGCGGTGGGCCGCGGCCCTGCCCCGCGAGGCGCCGCGCGCCGACGACGCGACGTCGACGGCCGGCTGAGCAGGGCGGATCGGGCGTCAGGCCGCGGCGCGGCCGCGGCGGCGGACGTCAGGGCCGGGGCACGAAGCCCATGCGCTCGCGCACCTTGCGCATGGTGCGCGCGGCGATGGCCTCGGCACGGTCGGCGCCGTCGCGCAGCACGTCGAGCGTGAAGCCCTTGTCGCCGGCGAGCTCCTTCATGCGCCGCTGGAACGGCGCGAGCGCGTCGACGACCACGTCGGCCAGGTCCTGCTTGAGGTCGGCGTAGCCGCGACCCTCGTAGCGGGCCTCGATGGCCTCGACCGGCTCGCCGGCCAGCAGGCTGTAGATGGTGAGCAGGTTGGTGAGCGCCGGCTTGTCGGGACCCGAGCGCACCTCGGTCCCGGAGTCGGTCACGGCGCGCCTGATCTTGCGGCGGATCTCGTCGGGCGAGTCGGTCAGCGAGACGTAGTTGTAGGCCGAGCCGGCACTCTTGCTCATCTTTCTGGCCGGGTCGTCGAGGCCCATGATGCGGGCCCCGGCCGACGGGATGATCGGCTCGGGCACCACGAACGTTTTGCCGAAGGCGTTGTTGAAACGTTCGGCCAGGTCGCGCGTGAGCTCGACGTGCTGCTTCTGGTCTTCACCGACGGGCACCGCGTCGGCCTGATAGAGCAGGATGTCGGCGGCCATCAGCACGGGATAGTCGAAGATGCCCACGCCGATCGACTCGGCCTCGCTGCCCCCCGTCTTGTCCTTGAACTGGGTCATGCGGCGCAGCTCGCCCACATAGGCGACCGTGTTCAGGATCCAGGCGAGCTCGCTGTGCTGCGGCACGTGCGACTGCACGATGACGATCGAGCGCTGCGGATCGACGCCGGCGGCCAGGAACATGTTGGCCGCGTCGATCGTGTTGCGCCGCAGATCGGCCTTGGCCTGGCGCACCGTGATCGCGTGCAGGTCGACCACGCAGTAGACGCAGTCGTGAGTCTCCTGCATGGCGACGTAGTTGCGCAGCGCCCCCAGGTAGTTGCCGAGGTGGAGGGCGCCGGTCGGCTGGGTGCCGCTGAAGACGCGCGGCCGGCGTTCAACGGCCGCGCCGGCGGCGGGGGCGTGAGCCTGCTGGGTGTCGGGGTCGCTCGTCACGGCGCCCGATTCTAGCATGGCGGCGCCCGGCGGCCCGCCGCGCGGCCTACTCGGCGTCGATCTCTTCGTCGGTGGCGCCCGATTCGGACACCACCATGCGGGCGATCGCGCTGACGACGTCGCCCTCGCGCATGTTCATGACACGCACGCCGGTCGCGGTGCGGCCCTGGCGGCTGATGTCGGCGGCGGCCATGCGGATCATGACGCCTTCGCGGCTTTGCAGCATGATCTCGTGGTTGTCGCGCACCATGCGCACGCCGACCAGGTAACCCTTGCGGTCGGTGAGCCTGATGGCGATGACGCCTTGACCGCCGCGGCCCTGCACGCGCCAATCCATGATCGGTGTCCGCTTGCCGTAGCCGTTGTCGGTGACCAGGAACAGGTCGGAGTCGTCACGCGCGATGTCCATGCTGATAAGCTCGTCGCCCTTGCGCAGGCGCATGCCGCGCACGCCCGAGGTGTTGCGTCCGGTCGGGCGCACGTCGCTCTCGTGGAAGCGGATGCCCTGGCCGAGGCGGCTCACCATGAGCAGGTCGTCGTCGCCCGAGGTGTTGCGCACCGCGATCAGCTCGTCGCCGTCGCGGATGTCGATGGCGATGATGCCGTCGGACTTGAGGGGCGTGTTGTACGAACCGAAGAGTGTCTTTTTGACGATCCCCTTGCGCGTGCAGAACATGAGGAACTTGCCCTCGGTGACGTCGAAGTTGCGCGTGTTGATGACGGCGCAGACCCGTTCGTCCTGGCGTAGCGGCAGCAGGTTGGACAGGTGCTTGCCACGGGCGTTGCGGCCGGCTTCGGGCAGCTCGTGGACCTTGAGCCGGTAGACCTTGCCGACGCTCGTGAAGAACAGCAGGAAGTGATGGGTGCTCGTGATGAAGAGGTGCTCGACTTCGTCTTCTTCTTTTAGGTCCATGCCCGCGATACCCACGCCGCCGCGCCGTTGCTGGCGGTAGGTGGCGGTCGGCAGGCGCTTGACGTAGCCCGTCTTGGTGACCGTGATCACCATCTGCTGCTCGGCGATCAGGTCTTCGATGTCGAGGTCGCCTTCGTCGGGCACGATCTCGGTGCGGCGATCGTCGTTGTAAAGGCGCTTGAGCTCGCCCAGCTCGCTCTTGATGACGCCGTAGATGGCATCTTCGTCGCCCAGCAGCTCGCGCAGCTCGCGGATGCGCGACAACAGGCCGAGGTGCTCTTCTTTGACCTTGTCGCGCTCGAGACTGGTGAGCTTCTGCAAACGCAGGTCGAGGATCGCCTGAGCCTGCGGCTGGGTGAGCTCGAAGGTGTCCATGAGGGCCGTGCGGGCGCTTTCGACGTCGGCCGCGCGGCGGATGATCGCGATGATCTGGTCGAGGTTGTCGAGGGCGACCAGCAGACCTTCGAGGATATGGGCGCGAGTCTCGGCCTTGTCGAGCTCGAACTTGGTCCGCCGGATCACGACTTCTTTCTGGAAGGCGATGTAGGCCTTGAGCATCTCGGGCAGCGTGAGCGTGCGCGGCACACCGCCGACCAGGGCGATGTTGATGACGCCGAAGGTGGTCTGCATCTGGGTGTGCTTGTAGAGCTTGTTGAGCGCCACCATCGGGATGGCGTCGCGCTTGAGCTCGATGACGAGGCGCATGCCGGAGCGATCGGATTCGTTGCGCAGGTCGGAGATCTCGGAGATCTTCTTGGCCTTCACCAGGTCGACGATGTTCTCGATGAGGGCGGCGCGGTTGACCTGGTAGGGCAGCTCCGTGACGATGATGGCCGTGCGGTTGCCCTTGAGCTGCTCGGTGTGGGCTTTGGCACGCACGCGGATGCGTCCGCGCCCGGTGCGATAGGCCTCTTTGATGCCGGCCGTGCCGAGGATGACCCCGCCCGTGGGGAAGTCGGGACCGGTGATGTGGGCCATGAGGTCGTCGGCGCTCGCCTCGGGGTTGTCGATCAGGCTGGCGATGGCGTCGACCACCTCGCCCAGGTTGTGCGGCGGGATGTTGGTCGCCATGCCGACGGCGATGCCGCTCGAGCCGTTGACCATGAGGTTGGGCACGCGGCTCGGCAGGACGGTGGGCTCGCGCCGCGTCTCGTCGTAGTTGGGCATCCAGTCGACGGTGTTGGCGTCGATGTCGCGCAACATCTCGACGGCGATGCGCGAGAAGCGCGCCTCGGTGTAGCGCATGGCCGCCGGTGAGTCGCCTTCGACCGAGCCGAAGTTGCCCTGGCCGTCGACCAGCGGGTAGCGCATGTTGAAATCCTGGGCCATGCGCACGAGGGTCGGGTAGATGACCGACTCGCCGTGGGGATGGTAGTTACCTGACGTGTCGCCGGCGATCTTGGCGCACTTGCGGTGCTGCCTGGTGGGCGCCAGGCCGAGGTCGTTCATGGCCACGAGGATGCGCCGCTGCGAGGGCTTGAGACCGTCGCGGGCGTCGGGCAGCGCACGGTCGACGATCACGCTCATGGCGTAATCGATGAACGACGAGCGCATCTCGTCTTCGAGCTGGATGGGCTCGATCTTGCCTTCGAGTGTCTGCAGTTCGTCAGTCATCGATGATCTGCCTTGGCAGACGTGGGGCACAGGCCGTCGTGGTGATGCGCCGCGGTGGCGAAGGCGCGCCCGCCGTAAGCGCGAAGGCGAGTCGGGAAGCGGCGCGCCAAGCCGACAGCCGCGGGGCAGGCGAGCATTCTCTCATCGCGTCATACATCCAGGAAGCGCACTTCTTTGGCGTTCTTCTCGATGAAATCGCGACGCGGCTCGACTTTGTCGCCCATGAGCATGGTGAAGACCTCGTCGACGGCCTGCGCGTCTTCCATGGAGACGAGCTGGAGGGTGCGGCTCATGGGGTTCATGGTGGTCTCCCAGAGCTGGTCGGGGTTCATCTCGCCGAGGCCCTTGAAGCGCTGCAGCTGGATGCCCTCCTTGACGAGCTCGACGATCTGCACACGGAGGTCTTCGTAGCTCGAGGCGTCGGCCTTGCGGTTGCCGAAGCGCAGCGTGAAGGGCGGCCGGCCGACCATCTCGCGGACCCGCTCGTGCACGCGCCTGAGACTGTGGAACTCGCGCCCCGAGAGGGCCGCGAAGGGGATGCGCAGGTTGGCCGCCAGACCGCTCTTGCGCTCGACGAGCCGGGTGTCGACGATCTCGGTCTCGTCGTCGGCGGTAAGCACGCTGATGACGTAGCGCTTGTCGATGTCGGCCCGCAACGCTTCGACCAAGGCCGCGAAGGTGGGGACGTCGGCCTCGATCGTGGGGCCGTTCTTGAGCCAGTCGACGAGCTCGCCGCCGAACTGGCTCTTGAGCTTCTTGACCCAGCCTTCGTATTCGCTGAAGAGCTTGAGGAAGCGCTGGTACTTGGTCTCGGAGAAGCTGAAGCCGGTGTCGGTGTTCTCGACCTTGATCTGCTCGAGGCGGCCGCGCAGCAGGATGTCTTCGAGCTGCGCCTCTTTGTGGATGTAGGTCTCCTGGTTGCCCTGCTTGAGCCGGTAGAGCGGCGGCTGGGCGATGTAGACATAGCCGGCGTCGACCAGCGGCGTCATGTGGCGGAACAGGAAGGTGAGGATCAGCGTGCGGATGTGCGAGCCGTCGACGTCGGCGTCGGTCATGATGATGATCTTGTGATACCGCGCCTGCTCGAGGTCGAACTCGTCGCCGATGCCGGTCCCCATGGCGCTGATCATGGTGAGGATCTCGTTGTTCTGCAGCATCTTGTCGATGCGTGCCTTCTCGACGTTGATGATCTTGCCGCGCAGCGGCAGGATGGCCTGGAAGCTGCGGTCGCGGGCCTGTTTGGCCGAGCCGCCGGCCGAGTCGCCCTCGACCAGGTAGAGCTCGGAGAGGTGCGGGTCGCGGATGGAGCAGTCGGCCAGCTTGCCGGGCAGGGTGGAGCCTTCGAGCAGGCCCTTGCGGCGCGTGAGGTCGCGCGCCTTGCGCGCGGCGCTGCGCGCCCGTGCCGCCGTGACCGACTTGTCGACGATCTGGCGGCCCTCGGCGGGGTGCTCCTCGAGGAACTCGGCGAGCTTGGCGTTGACCGTGGTCTCGACCAGCGTGCGGATCTCGGTGTTGCCCAGCTTGGTCTTGGTCTGGCCCTCGAACTGCGGGTTCTTGAGCTTGACTGAGACGATCGCCGAGAGACCCTCGCGCACATCTTCGCCGGAGAGGTTCTCCTCTTTCTCTTTGAGCAGGCCTTTCTGGCGCGCGTAGTCGTTGATGGTACGTGTGAGGGCGCCACGGAAGCCGGACAGGTGGGCGCCGCCCTCGGTGGTGTTGATGTTGTTGGCGAACGTGAAGATCGAGTCGTTGTACGACGAGTTCCACTGCATGGCGACTTCGACCTGGCCGTCGGGGGTCTCGTTCTCGAAGTAGATCACCGTGCGGTGGACCGGGTCTTTGTCGCGGTTGACGTAGTCGACGAAGTCGCGCACTCCGCCGGCGTACTGGAACACGGTGCTTTCGCCCTCGGCGCGCTCGTCGATGAGCTCGATGCGGAGGTTCTTGGTGAGGAAGGCCGTTTCGCGCAGGCGCTGCGCCAGCACACGGTAGTCGTACTCGACCTCTTCGAAGACGTCGGGGTCGGGCAGGAACGACACGGTGGTGCCGGTCGGCGCCTTCTTGTCGCGCTTCTCGAGCTTCTCGAGGGACGTGACCGGCACGCCGCGCTCGAAGCGCTGGTGCCAGTGGAAGCCGTCGACGTAGATGTCGAGCTCGAGCCATGCGGACAGCGCGTTGACGACAGAGACGCCCACGCCGTGCAGGCCGCCGGACACCTTGTAGCCGGCGCCGCCGAACTTGCCGCCGGCGTGGAGCATGGTGAGCACGACCTCGGCGGCCGACTTGTTGTACTGCGGCATGATACCCACCGGGATGCCGCGCCCGTCGTCGACCACGACCACCGAGTTGTCGGGCTGGATCGTGACGGTGATGCTGTCGGCATAGCCGGCGAGCGCTTCGTCGACCGAGTTGTCGACGACCTCGTAGACCAGGTGGTGAAGGCCGCGCGGCCCGGTGGAGCCGATGTACATGCCGGGTCGCTCGCGGACCGGATCGAGGCCCTCGAGGACTGTGATGTCTTGCGCGTCGTACCGCTGTTTTGTGCTCACTGCGCCTCGCGTGGGGCAGGGTGAACCCGCGACGGTCCTCTGACGGGTGAGAGAGTCGGGGTCGGAACGCCTATCATTATACCATCAGGAGGGCCTGCCGGGAAGCAAAAAGGCGCCGCAAATTGCCGCAATTTGCGGTCTTTTCGCGGATCCCCGGGTGACGTTGACGCGCCGCTCCGCCGCGCGTGTGCGTCGCGTCCGGCGCAGCCAGCTCTCAGGGCTGTCTCCGAGATCGCCGCCGTCCTTCCTGGCGCGCCGTCGCGCGCGCTCGTCCAATCATCGTCCACTTCGCCGCCGACCCCTCGTCCTCCTGTGTGCCGCGGGAGACGAGGTGACCGCCGCATCAGGGCCGTCGATCGACTTCGTCGTCTTCGTCGAGGCTGCGGTGCGGACGGCCGACGACGAACCGCAGGCCCGTGATCGGCGTGTCGGGGTCGTCGGCGCGCAGCCGCTCGAGGATCGTCGGCGCGAGGTAGGTCAGCTCGTTCGCCCAGATCGACGACTCACATTCGACGGTGAGTACGCCACGCGCAAGGCGGCGCGGGCGTGTGACGGCGACCACGTCGCCGCCGGCCGCCCGCGTCCAGGCGCGGTAGGCCCGACCCTCGTCGCTGCCCGCGACCCGGCCCAGCGCGCCGTTCAGGATGTCGCCCAGACGGCTGAACTCGCCCACTCCTACAGGGCCTCCTCGCCGCCGAGCTCGATCACGCGCGCCCGGCCGAGCTCGCCGGCCGTGAAGTACAGACGGTTGGTCGTCGTGATGATCGCCTGGCCGTCCGCGCTAAGGGTCCGCACCAGCAGGCGGCGGCGCGCGTCGTCGAGCTCGCTCATCACGTCGTCGAGGAGGAGAGCGCCGAGGTCGCCGGTCGTGTCGGCGGCGACCGCCCGCTCGGCGAGCAGCAGGGCGAGCACGGCGGCACGCTGCTCGCCCTGCGAGCCGAATAGGCGCAGGTCGCGCCCACCGGGGCCGGCGCCGGCGGCCGCCGGCGAACGCTCCTCCGCGTCGGCCACCGCCACGGGCGGCGCGCTCGTCTCCTCGACGAACCGCAGGTCGTCGCGGTGCGGGCCGTACGCCGAGGTCGCGCGCCCCACCTCGCCGGCGCGGCGCGCGCGCAGGGCGGCAAGGAAGGCCGCCTCGCGCGCGCCCGCGGGAATCGCGGGCACCGCGGTCGCGGACACGGCGGTCGCGTCGCCGCCGGCGGCGATCGGCGGCAGGTCGTCGAGCTGCGAGGCGAGCGTGAGCGAAAAGGCGCCGCCGTCGGGCGCGAGTGCCGCCGCGAACTCGCGGAAGCTCGCGGCCAGGCGGTCGACCACGCCGGCGCGGCGCGCGGCGAACGGTAACGCGACCCTGGCGAGCTGGCGGTCCCAGGCGTCGAGCGTGTCGGCCGGCGCGCCTTCGCGCACCCGAAAGAGCTGCGCGTTGCGCTGCCGGAGCACGAGGTTCAGGTCGCGCAGGCCGGCCTCGTAGGCGGGGTCGAGCGCCGCGCCGAAGGCGTCGAGATGGGCCCGGCGGCGCGCCGGGCTGCCCTTCACGAGCAGGAGGCTCTCCGGCACGAAGATGAAGACCCAGCCGTGGCGACGCAGGTCGTCGAGTGAAGCGACGTCGGCGCCGTCGACGCGCGCCTGCTTGGTCTGGCCCGGCGCGTAGGCCACGGTGAGCGTGCGAGCCGGGCCGTCGGCGCCCGCCGCGATCGTCGCCTCAGCCCTCGCGTAGCCGGCTCCCCAGCGCACCGCCTTGTCGTCGCGAGTGGTGCGCGGCGAGCTCGCCCGCAGCGCGAACCAGGCGCCTTCGAGCAGGTTGGTCTTGCCGCTCGCGTTGCGGCCCACGATGACGTTGAGCCCGGGCGCGAAGTCGACCGTGACGTCGTCGTAGCTGCGGAAGTTGACGAGCCTCAGGCGGGAGACGAACACACGCGATACTCCGTATCGCCGACGGCCACGATGTCACCCGGACTCACGTGGTGGCCGCGCCGCACCTCGACCTCGCCGTTCACCCGTACGACGCCGTCGCGCACGAGGAACTTCGCCTCGCCGCCGGTCGCGGCGACGCCGCTCAGCTTGACGAACGCCCCCAGCGTGAGGGGCCCCCTGACGGCGACGTCGATCAGCTGCTCAGACGGATAGGCATGATGAGGTAGACGAACGACTCGTCGGCGCCCGTGACGAGCCCGGGCCGGAGCGGGTTGATGAACTTGAGCGTCGCCGTGTCGCCGCTGACTCCCTCGAGACCGTCGATCAGGAACAGCGGGTTGAAGCCGATCTCGAAGCCCTCGCCGCTGAACGGCGCGTCGAGCTCCTCTTCGGCCTGGCCGACGTCCTGCGTGACCGCGCGGATCGTGAGCTTGCCCTCGCTGAACTGCAGCCGCAGCGGGGTGTTCTTCTGGGCCAGCAGGCTGACACGCCGCGTGACGGCGAGCAGCGCCGCGCGGTCGAGGGCGATCGCGTGATCGAAGCTCTCGGGCAGGAGTTGCCGGTAGTTGGGGAACTGGCCGTCGATCAGGCGCGTGGCGATCCACACGTCGCCGACCTCGAACAGCGCCTGGTTCTCGGTGATCACGAGGCGCAGGTCGGCGCCGTCGCTGGCGGCGCCCAGGCGCTGCACCTCGGCCAGCGCCTTGACGGGCACGATCGCCTGGATCTCGCTCGCCGGACCGCCCTCGAGCGGTGTCTCCTTGACGCTCAGACGGTAGCTGTCGGTGGCGACCATCTTGAGCTTGCCGCCGCCGATCGTGACGAGCACGCCGGTGAGGATCGGCCGCGTCTCGTCGCGCGACGCCGCTCGGCCTACCTTCTCGAGCGTCTCGACGAACGGCTCGACGCCGACCGAGAAGGCGGCGCCCATGTCGAACGACGACGTCGGCGGGAAGTCGCTCGCGACCCACGAGTTCAGGCTGAACGAGGCCTTACCCGCGGCGATGTTGACGACGCCCTCACCGGCTTCGACGCGCACCTCGCCGGCTTCCATGTTGCGCACCACGTCGGTGAACAGCCGGGCCGGCACGACGGCTTCGCCGTCGGTCTCGACCTGGGTCGGGATGCTCGCCTTGATCGACAGCTCCATGTCGGTGGAGTAGAGATCGAGCCGGCCTTCGCGGGCCTGGAGCAGGATACCGGAGAGCACCGGCAGCGCGCTGCGCGTGGAGACACCACGGGCCAGGATGCTGAGCTTCTCGACGAGCGTCGTGCGATCACAGGCGAATCTCATTCCGGCTCCTTACTATCTCTCTCTCCGTAGAGGTACCTTCGTAATGGTCGTAGGCCCTGTTGACAGTGTGGGAAACCGACTGTCTGCCTGCACCTGCGGTGACGCGAGGCTTGTGGCGGCGGTGTGGAGAGCGTGTGGACAAACCCCCTCGTGCCGCCGGCGAGCGGCTCCGCAGGCGGCAAGCATATCCGGTTTGGACCCCGCGTGCGACATTCTCCACCGTCCCTCCAGAGGGTCGTCAACAGGCTGAGGGACGGGCGCCGGCAGTGGTCTGCAGAGGGGCGTTGTGGAGGAGCGGCGCGGGGGCTGCCGGCCGGTCCGCACGGTCGTGGGAGCGCCGCCGCCGGGCGGCGCCGCAGGCGGTCAGCGCTCGCTGCGCAGGTGCTGCGTGACGACCTGGACGAGGTCGTGGAGCTGGCGGTCGTGGCCGTCCTGGATGAGGCGCTCGATCTTGTTCACGGCGTAGAGGACGGTGCTGTGGTCGCGACCGCCGAAGCGCTCGCCGATCTGCGGCAGCGAGGCCTCGGTGAGTTCGCGACAGAGGTACATCGCGACGTGCCGCGGGTAGGCGACGTCGGCGCTGCGTCGATCGCCGCGCAGGTCGCTCACGTGGCAGCCGAACTGGCGGGCGACCTCGCCCTGCACCGCCTCGATCGTGATCGGCTGCGCGTAGGGCTTGGGCAGGATGTCCTTGAGCGCCTCGCGGGCCACCTCGAGGGTCACGTCGCCGCGCGTGATCGAGGCGTAGCTCACGACCCGGCGCAGGGCGCCGACCAGCTCGCGGATGTTGGTCGACACGCGGCTCGCGATGTAGTCGAGCACCTCGGGCTCGGCGATGCGGAAGTCGTCGACCTTGACCTGGCGACGCAGGATGGCGATGCGCGTCTCGACGTCGGGCCGGCCGATGTCGACGACCACGCCCTGGCCGAACCGCGAGCGGAGGCGGTCGTCGAGTTCCTCGAGCTCGCGAGGCGGCCGGTCGGAGGTGAGCACGATCTGGCGGTCGGCTTCGTAGAGCGCGTTGAACGTATGGAAGAACTCGACCTGGGTGCCCTCCTTGCCGGCGAGGAACTGCACGTCGTCGATCAGAAGGACGTCGTTCGTGCGGTAGTGCGCCTTGAAGCGGTCGGCCTCGATGCGGCCCTTCTCGCTCACGCCGCTGATGAAGTCGTCGATGAACTGCTCGCAGGTCACGTACTTCACACGCCGGCGCGGCTCGGTCACCAGGAGCTGGTGGGCGATCGCCTGGATCAGGTGCGTCTTGCCGAGGCCGGTGTCGGCGTAGACGAAGACCGGGTTGTAGGCCGCCGCTGGCGACTCGGCGACGCTGCGCGCTACCGCCGTGGCGTACTCGTTGTGGGGGCCGATGACCCAGCGGTCGAAGACGTAGCGGGGGTTGAGGCCCGCCGCGTCGCCCGGCCGCGTCGCCGGCACGGCGGCCGGCTCATCGGGCTCCGGGCCGGGCGTCGCCGGCGCGGGCTCGTCGGGCGCGCCGCTCGTCGCCAGGGCGGCGGCGCGCTCGTCGACCACGAGGCGCACCTCGACGTCGGCCGACAGGACCAGCCGCAGCGCCTCGCGCAGGACCGCGCCGAAGCGCGACTCGACCCAGTCTCGCGCGAACTCGTTGGGCAGCCCGAGGACGAAGGCGTCGTCGGTCAGCGCGACGGGTACGGTGCGCTCGAACCAGAGGCGGAAGGTGGCGTCGTTGACGCGGCCCCGGATCTGGTCGCGAGCCTCGTTCCAGATGAGTGTCAGCTGTTCGTCGATCTCGGCCTCGCCATCGTCGCGTTCCCGCTTACCACCCGTGCCGTGCCCGGCGCGGACGGACGGGACGACCCCCACACCGGTGCCGGCCGGCCGTCAGAAGAGCGATTCGAGGAGGTTCATGCCCTCTTCGGTGAGGGCGCGCTTGCCGTCGCGGCGCGAGTGTACCAAGCCCATCTGCTCGAGTAAATTCAACTCACGATAGGCCGTCGCCGGAGCCACACGCAGCTCCTTGGCGAGCGCGCTCGGGCCCGCCACGTTGAGCTCCATGAGCAGGACGAGGATCTTCTTCTGGCGGGTCGACAGGCGCGGCGCGGCCGGCGCGGCGGCCGGCGCCGCCTCGGGCGCCGCCTGCTGCGGCATCTTGACGGTGAACACGGCGCCGCCGCCGAGGTTGTCCTCGACCGTGATCGCGCCGCGCAGGAAGCCGAGCGACTCGCGCGCGATCGGCAGACCCGACCCGACGCCCCTGATGAAACGCCGCTGCGCGGCGCTCGCGGTCGTGAAGCCCGGCAGAAAGGCGCGCTCCTTGTCGTCGACGCCCGGGCCGTGGTCGGAGATGCGCACCACCCGGCCGCCGTCCAGGATGGTGACCACGACGTCGCGGAAGAAGGCGTGGATCAGGTTCTCGATGAGCTCGTTGATGACCGTGAAGGGCACGTTGCCGCCCTGCTCGCGGCAGGAGTGGTAGGTGCGCTCGGCGAGGGCCGCGATCAGGGCGGGCACATCGCGCTCCTCGACGCTCACCACGCGAGGTGGGCTGGTGAGCGTGTCGTAGACGGCGATGCGCGGCGCCCCTGGGCCGCGCGGCGCGGCATCGTCGTCGGGCGGCGGGGCCGCGGCAGGCGGATCAGCGTCGACCAGGGCCGTGCCGGCGCCCGGCGTCCCGGCCGGCAAACGCGGGGCGGGCGCCGCGTCGGCGGCGAGCAGCCTGTCGAGGAACGACTCCATGGGGGGTTGGAGTATAGCAGAGCAGAACGCGCGCCGAACGCCGTCTGAAACGCCGGTTTGCAGGGCTTCGGGCATGATTGTCCACAGGGTTTTCGACATCTGTGGAATGCCCCGGCCGGGAAATGCGGCCGCGTCCGCAAATACCAGCTTTTGTGGAAAGGACGCTTTCACGAGCCCTTGTGGCGCGCCCGACCGCGCCGTCACGCCCCGGCAGCCTCCCAGTGTGGGCCGGCCGCCGCCGCCGGCCAGCGGTGCACCATAAATGTGCTGGAAATCGCGGGTGTGTCCGCTTGAGTCGACCGGCACCAGGTTGTCAAGGGGACTCGTCGACGGGAAGTGTTTGTGCACCCCGGCTCCGAGCCTGCGAGCGGACGAAAAGGAACTTATCCACATATTCCACAGGGCGCTCTCACGCCACCCGCGAAGCGTCTGAAACGGATCGCCGGCCGGCGGCCGGCCGCCGGCCGGCGCACAAGCGGCTCGAAGGGGTATGATGCAGGGGTGTCCTGCGGAGCTCCTGGACGAGGGGCTGAGAGGGCGCTTCCTAGCGCCGACGCGCAGAACCTGACCGCCCCGGCAGGGGTGGCGGCGTCCATCGGACGTTGCTGGGTAATGCCAGCGAAGGGAGGCCCATGTCGAGACATCCTCACCTGGCGGCCGAGAGCCGCGGCGCGGGCGACGCGAGCGCGTCGCGGCGTGCGGCCGGCCGGGTCAACGCCAACCCGGCCGGCTGGAGCACGGCAGCCATCGCCGAGATGGCGATCGCCGTCGCCCTGGCCGCGGCGCTCGGCCTGGTCAAGCTGTTCGTCATGCCCCAGGGCGGCTCGGTGAGCCTCGAGATGCTGCCCATCCTGTTCATCGCCGTGCGTCGCGGCCTGGTGCCGGCGGTCACGGTCGGGGTGGTGTACGGCTTCGTCCAGCTCCTGTTGCCCGGCGCCTTCCTGGTGCAGCCGTTCCAGGTGGCGCTCGACTACCCTCTGGCGTTCGGGGCGCTCGGCCTGGCGGCGCTCGTGCCGCTGCCGTCATCGCCGGCGCGGTCCGCCTGGCGCGGGATGCGGCGGTCGCCCGGCGCGACCCGCCCGTTCCTCGCTCTCGTCGTCGGCGCCGTCGCCGTCGGCACCGGAGCTCGCTTCGTGTGTCACTACCTGTCCGGCATCATCTACTTCGCCTCGTACGCGCCGGCCGGCCAGCCCGTCTGGCTGTACTCGCTCACCTACAACCTGCTCTACCTCGTGCCCGAGGCGATCATCACGGCCGTCCTGCTCGTGTTCGTCCTCACGGCCTACGACGAGGCGACGGCGGCGCGCGGGGCTCGCCGCTCATGACCGTCGCCGTCCTGCTGAACGGCGACTATGAGGACGACGCCTGGTACCTGCGCCGGGTCGACGCGGCGCAGGCGGTCGTGGCCGCCGACGGCGGCCACGCCTTCCTGCGGCGCTACGGTCGCTGGCCCGCCCTGCTGGTAGGCGACTTCGACTCGCTCGACGCCGGCCTGCTGGCCGAGGCCAGGGCGGCCGGCATCACGGTCCTCGAGCACCCGGTGCGCAAGGACGAAACCGACGCCGAGCTCGCCGTGGCGGCCGCCGAGACCCGCTTCGACGGCGAGCTCGTGCTGCTCGGCGCCCTCGGCGGCGCGCTCGACCACCTGCTCGGCCACGTCTGCGTGCTGCGCGGCCTGGCCGCGCGCGGCCGGGCCGCGCGCATCGCCGCGCCGGGCCTGGCCGCGACCGTCGTGCGGGCGCCGGCGCGCCTGCGCCTCGGCGCCGCCGCCGGCGCCCGCGTGTCCGTCCTGGCGCTCTCGGCGGGGGTCGTCCTCACGTTGCGCGGGCTCGAGTACGAGCTCACCGACGAGCCGCTGCCGGCGACCGTGTGCCGCGGGCTGCGCAACCGCGTCGCCGAGCCTGACGCCCGCCTCGAGCTCACCGCCGGCGAGGCGCTCGTCATGGTCTTCGACGGGGCCGCCGACCTCGCTCGGCTGCCCTAGGCGGCGCGGCCGTGCGGGGCGCGCCCCGCCCACGGCGCGGGAGCCTGCTGTAGGCTTGGCTCCTGCGCGGGCGACCGGAGCGGGGCGCGGCGGCTGCGTGTGGACGACGACCAAGGAGGCCGTGCCATGGTCAGGCTGAACGAGGCGATCGATCTGGTGCTGGCCGCCGCACGCCCGTTGGGCGCCGAGCGCGTGACGGTGCTCGAGGCCCTCGGGCGCGCCGCCGCCGCCGCCGTCGTCTCGGCCGCCGACGTCCCCTCGTTCGACAACTCCGCCATGGACGGCTTCGCTGTCCGCGGGGCCGACCTCGAGCTCGCGCGGCGTGAGGGGCTCCCCGTCGTCGCCGAGATCCCGGCCGGCACGGTGGCGACCGCGCCGCTCGAGCCGGGCCAGGCGGCGCGCATCATGACCGGGGCACCCATGCCCGTCGGGGCCGACACGGTCGTGCAGGTCGAGCACATCGAGGAGCGCGACGGCCGCGTGCTCGTGCGCACGGCGCCGCGCGCCGGCGCCAATGTGCGCCACGCCGGCGAGGACGTGCGCCGCGGCGACGTCGTCGTGCCGCGTGGCGCGCCGCTCGGCCCGGCCGAGATCGGCATGCTGGTGTCGGTCGGCCTCGAGCAAGTCGATGTGGTCCGCCGACCGCGGGTGGCGATCCTCGCGACCGGCAGCGAGCTGGTGCCGGTCGGGCAGCCCCTGGGGCCGGGCCAGATCCACAACTCCAACTCGTTCACGGCCCTGGGCCAGGTGCTGGCCGCGGGCGGCGAGCCGGTCGTGCTCGGCATCGCGCCCGACGATCGCGCCGAGACCCGTCGCCTCATCGCGCGGGCCCTCGAAGAAGACGTCGTGATCACGTCGGGCGGCGTGTCGGTCGGCGACTTCGATTTCGTCAAGCAGGTCGAGGACGAGCTCGGCGTCGAGCGCCGCTTCTGGGGCGTCGCGACCAAGCCGGGCAAGCCGGTGGCTTTCGGGGTGCGCGAGGGCCGGCTCGTCTTTGGTCTGCCGGGCAACCCCGTCTCGGCGATGGTGTCGTTCGAGCTCTACGTCCGGCCAGCGCTCCTGGCGATGCAGGGGCGCAGCGACCTCTGGCGACCCTGGCTCACGGCGGCCGCGGTCGAGCCGGTACGGGCGACGAGGGACCGCGTCGAGGTGCGCCGCTGCCTGCTGCTGCGCGACGACGACGGCGCCTGGCGGTTCACGACGACCGGGCCGCAGGGCTCGGCGATCCTGCGCTCGATGGTGCTGGCCGACGGCCTCGTGTTCGTGCCGGCCAGCCACGCCGGCGGCCGGCCCGGCGACCTCTACCTGGTCACGCCGCTCGAGGGGTCGCGCCCCGAGCGCCCGCCGCTGCCGGCCTGACGCGGGCCGGCGCGAAAGCGCAAGACGGGACGGGCCCCAGCCGCGGCCCATGTCTCCGCTGCCACCTCCGACACCGCGCGGCCTACTTGAGCCGGAAGCCAGCCGCGCTCGCCCACACCACCAGGCGGTGGCTCGCGCTGTAGGGCGGCGTGCAGGTGGTCAGCACGAGGCCGTAGCCGCGGTCGTAGAGCACACCGACTTCGGTCGGCAGTACCGTCGTCAGCCGCGCCACGCGGTAGGTGAAGCGTCCGTACGGCGTGTCCACCACGATGCGGTCACCGCGGCGCAGCTCGTTCAGGCTGTAGAAGGGCGCACCGTAGGTCGTGCGGTGTCCCGCCACCGCGAAGGGCTCTCCGGCCCCGGGGAGCGGCGTGATCCCGTAGTGCACGGGGCCCCCGCGCAGGTAGGCGGTATCGCTGGCCGGACTGAGGCTGGCGCTGCCGGCCGCGCCCTGCACGACGATGCGGTCCATCCCCAGGCGCGGGATGATGAGACGCCCGATGGGGTCGCCAGGCTTGAGGCCGCGGGCGAACAGGGCGGCCAGGCGGCGCACCTTCATCTGCGGCGTGCGGAGCTGAGCGAGCACCGCTGTCTGGCGCTGCTCGCCCAGCACGAAGGCGGCACTCGCCCGGCGGTAGTCGCCGCGCAGGGCGCCCTGCTGGAAGTGAGCGTACGCCGCCGACCAGAAGGGGAACGCGACGACGATGCCGCCGGCCACCAGTAGCAGGCTCGCGACCCGCCGTCCTACGCGCTGCCGTGTCGAGCGCTCGCGCATGAACCCATCGTAGGCGGGCGCCGGCCAGCGGGCAACAGCGGCCGGCCGGCGCCCGCGCCTGTGGTAGAGTGATGCCGCAGCCTGAGGGGGGGTGCTCGTTTCCTTGAGGTCCTGCAGCGACGTCCACAACTTCCTGCTCGAGCGGGGCGTGGCGCACGAGATCGTCCAGCTGCCCGCCCTGTCCAGCACCGCGCGCCACGCCGCCGCCCTGCTCGGCGTCGCGCCGCGCGAGGTCGTCAAGTCCGTCCTGGTCGACACCGATGGCGGACCTGTGGTGTGCCTCGTGCCCGGCGACCGGCGCGTCGACCCCGACGGCCTCGCCGCCGTGCTCGGCTGCGCCGCCGTCGCCCCCTGCGCCGCGCCGCGGGTCGTGTCGCTGACCGGCTTCCGGCCGGGCGCGCTGCCGCCCTGCGGCCTCGACGGGGACATGCCGGTCGTCGCCGACCCGGCCGTGTTCGAGCCGCCGGTCGTCTACTGCGGCGGCGGCGCCACGACCACGATGCTCAAGATCCGCAGCGCCGACCTGCGCGCGATGCTCGCGCCGCGGGTTGCAGCCATCGCCGTCTGAAGGCGAGAATGGGGCGGCTTCGCCCCGGACCCAGCCCCGGCGGCGCGACCGATCGACGACGGCCACAAGGAAGGTGCCTGTGCGACAGCCCGAACCCGACGCGCCGGCGCGTCTCCAGGTCCTGACCGCGCGCGACCTCGAGCGACTCGACGAGGCCGCCCTGCGCGTGCTCTCCACGGTCGGCGTCGCGGTGCCGTACCTGCCGGCGAGGGCGGCCCTGGTCGCGGCCGGCGCGCAGGCCGAGGGCCAGGTCGTGCGCATCCCGGCCGACGTCGTGCGCGCGCTCGTCGGCCAGGCGCCCGAGCGGCTGACGCTGGGCGCGCGCGCCAACCGCACGCTGGTCACCGGCTCGCGCTCGCTGCTCACGACCGACGGCTGCCCCACCGACATCTACGACTTAGAGACGGGCGACAAGCGGCCGACCACGGCCGCCGACGTCGCCGCCGTCACCCGTATCGTCGACGCCCTCGACGAGATCGACTTCTGCTGGACGACGGTGAGCGCCCAGGACCGTCCGGTCGAGCGCCGCGGCCTGCATGAGATCTACGAGGTGCTCGCCAACACCGGCAAGCACGCCCAGACGGTGACCATCGTCGACGCCGAGCAGGCGAGCGTCGCCGTCGAGATGGCGCGTGCCATCGCCGGCGGCGAGCGCGCCGTGCGGCGCGCGTCGCCGATCTCGGCCCTGCTCGGCACGATCACGCCGCTCGGCCACGACGACGGCACGCTCGCCGCCGCCCTGGTGTTCGCCCAGGCCGGCGTGCCGATCGGCTTCGTCACCATGCCACAAGGTGGCTCGACGACCCCCATCACGATGGCCGGCTCGCTGGTGGTCGGCATCGCCGAGGCGCTGTCGGGCGTCTGCGCCGTGCAGGCCGCCTTCCCCGGCGCCCCCGTGTTCGTCTGCTTCATCCCGAGCGTCATGGACCTGCGCACCGGCGACTTCTCGGGCGGCGCGCCCGAGGACACGCTCATGGGCGCGGCCGTCGGCAACGTCGGCGCCTTCTACGGGCTGCCCACCCAGTGCGGCGTGAACGCCTCGGCGGCCAAGCTGCCGGGCTGGCAGTCGGTGATCGACGACGTGACGACCACGTACCTGTCGCTGCTGGCCGGCGTCGACATGCTGGCCGGGGTCGGCATGGTCGCCGGCGGTCGCATCTTCTCGTTCGAGGAGCTGGTCCTGGGGACCGAGGTCACGGCGGCGGCGCGGGCGGCAGCCCGCGCCGCCGCCGTGACCTCGGCGGCCGGCGCCGCCGGCGCGGCCCGGCAGGTGGCGGGCGGGCTGCGCGCGTTCGGCGACGACGCCCGCGCCGCCGCCCGCGAGCGCGCCCGCGAGATCCTCGCGAGCCATGTGCCGCCGCCGCTCGAGCCCGGTCTCGACACCGAGCTGCGGCGCCTGGTGGCGGGCCTCGCGTGAGCTCGGGCCGCGCGCCGGCCGTGACGCTGGTCGCCGTCGTGGCGGCCCTGCTGGTCGTCGGCCTCGCGGGTTGCGGCGGCCACGTCAAGGCCGCGGCCCAGACGCCGGCCCAGCGGTTCACCCAGATCCTCGGTCACCGCCCGACCGGGCTCGCCGCCACGATCGCCGCGCGCGGCGTCCTCGTCGTCGGCGAGGACCCCGAGTTCGCGCCACAGAGCTCGGTCGGCGCCACGGGCGCCTGGAGCGGCTTCGACGTCGATGTGGCGCAGCAGGTGGCCACCTTGCTCGACGTCGACGTCGAGATCCGCGAGCTCGACTGGGCGCGCGTGCCGGCGGCGCTCAAGGGTGCGAAATACGACGTGGCGATCAGCTCGATCGCCACTGACCCGGCGCCGGCGAGCGGACTCGCCTTCACGGCGCCCTACACCTACAGTGCGGCCCAGGTCCTGGTGCGGACGGGCTCGACGCCGATCACGACCCTGGCCGGACTGTCCGGCAAGGCCGTCGGCGCGAGCGCCGCGACCACCTACCAGCGCTTTCTCGAGGCGGCGACCGGCGTCCAGGTCCAGCTCTACACGACCGACGCCGACGCCGTCGCCGACGTGGGCAACGGCAGCCTGGCCGGCGCGATGACGGCCGACACGACGGCGGCGACCATGCGTGCCGGCGGCGTCGCCGTGACGGTCGCCGGCGCCGGCTTCTACTACCAGCCCGAGGCCTTCGCCGTGCAGCCCGGCCAGGCCGACCTCATCGCCCTGCTCGACAGCGCCATCAGGAGCATGCGCGCGAGCGGCGAGCTCACCCTCCTGTCGCGGCGCTGGTACCACGGTCTCGACGTGAGCGTGCGCCCGGCAGGCGTGCCGACCTTCACGAAGGCGCTCGCCATGCTCAAGGCCGGCACGTACCCGGCGCAGTAGCGTGAGCGGCAACGCGCCCAGAATCGCGCCGATCGCCCCGGCCCGCCGCTGGGAGGTCCTGTCGGCGGGCGACCTCGACCGCCTGCGCGAGGCGATCTTCACCGTCCTGGCCGACGTCGGCGTGCGCTTCCCGCTGGCGCGTGCGCTCGACGTCCTCGAGGCGCACGGTGCCGCGGTCGATCGCGGGCGTGAGGTCGCCCGCCTGCCGCAGCCGCTCGTCGAGTCGGCCCTCGCGGCCGCGCCCCGCGACGTCACGCTCTGCGCGCGCGACCCGTCGTGCGACCTGCCGCTCGACGGCCGTCACTGCTACCTGTCCAACGACGCGAGCGGCGTCGCCGTCGTCGACCCCGCAAGCGGCGAGCGGCGCCCCTCGACTCTGGCCGACGTCGCCGATGCGGCGCGCTTCTGTGACGCGCTGCCCGAGGTCGCGTTCTGCTGGGGGCCGATCGTCGCCGGCGGCGACGCGCCCGTCGCGTCGCGCGCGCTGCACGAAGCCGCGGCCGTGCTCGCCAACACGACCAAGCACTACCAGGCGGTGACCTGCGTCGGGGAGCGGCCGACCGGGCTGCTCGTCGAGATGGCCGCCACCCTGAGCGGCGGCCGCGACGAGTTGCGCCGCCGGCCGCTCGTGAGCCTGATCGCCTGCCCGGTCGACCCGCTCGGCAACGATGCGGTGAGCCTCGAGGCCGGCCTCGTCTGCGCCGCCGCCGGCGTGCCCTGCGGCTTTCTTTCGCTCACCCTGGGCTGCGGCACCGCGCCGGCCACGCTGGCCGGCAACCTCGTGGTCAACGCCGCCACCGTGCTCGCCGACCTCGTGCTGCTCGAGCTCGCAAGCCCCGGCGCGCCGGTGTTCTTCGCCGGCGCGCCGAGCGTCATGGACCTGCGCACCGGCGGGTACACGGGCGGCGGCCCCGAGGACGACGTCCTCGCGGCCGCAGCGACCCAGCTCGGCCGCTCGTTCGGCTTGCCGGTCAACATGGGCACCATGGCCACCGGCGCCAAGGAGCCGGGCTGGCAGGCGGCCGTCGACGACGCCCTCTCGACCGCGGCTTCGGTGCTGGCCGGCGCCGACATGATGAGCGGTTGCGGCCTGCTCGACGGCTCCCGGACCCTGTCGTATCCCCATTTGATCATGGAGACCGAGGTCTACCGCATCGTGCGGCGCCTGGCCGAGGGCGTCACGGTCGACGCCGAGGCGCTCGCCCTCGACGTCATCGACCGCGTCGGCCCCGGCGGCACCTTCCTCGCCGACCGCCACACCCGGCGCCACGCGCCCGAGATCTGGCGCCCCCTGGTGTGGGACCGCGCGCCCTACGACGCCTGGGTCGACGGTGGCCGGCGCGGCGCTCGCGACGCGGCGGCCGACATCGCCGCCGGCATCCTGGCCGGCCACCACGCCGAGCCTCTGCCGGCCGTCACCGCCGCCGCCCTCGACGAGCTCGTGACGCGGGCCGACCGCGAGCTGGCCTGAAGGCCCGGGTCCGCGGAGTGGCGCCGCGCGTCCCGACCGGTCGCCGCTTCCAGCGGGCGTCTGATAGACTCGGCGGGTGCCAGCGGCCTCCATCATCGCCATCTGCCGCACGTCCGGCCTGTAGTGCCGGCGATCGGCCTCGCCGTCGCCGCCCAGGCGTGCGTGGCTTCGCTGCGCGCCTCGTGCCGATGATCGACTCCGTCGTCATCGCCTAGGCGCGTGTGACGCCGTCGCACGCCTAGTCGGACCGGCCGACGCCCCACGCTTCAGGCCCCTTCCGCGAACCTGCGAGGTCGCCGCCCATGAGCCCCCGGATCAATCCCATCACCCCCCGTCTCGGCTGGGACGTCCTGTCGAGCGACGACCTCGAGCGCATCCACGAGGCCACGCTCGACGTGCTCGAGACGACCGGCGTGCGCTTCCCTTCCGACAAGGCGCTCGACGTCCTCGAGAGCAACGGTTGCAGGGTCGACCGGGCGACCGCGATCGTCAGGCTGCCGCGCGCCGTCGTCATGGACGCCGTGAGCCGGGTGCCCGACAGCTATGTGCTGGCCGGTCGCGACCCCGCCTGCGACCTCGTGATCGACCGGCGCCACTGCTATCTGTCCAACGACGGCAGCGGCGTCTTCGTCTACGACCACCACACCGGCGAGAAGCGGCCCTCGACGAAGGCCGACGCCGCCACCTCGGCGCGCTTCGTCGACGCCCTGCCCGACGTGAGCTACTACTGGGGTCCGGTCGTCACCTCGCAGGACGTGCCGCCGGCGAGCAAGGCGCTGCACGACTCCGAGGCCGTGCTCACCAACACGACGAAGCACTACCAGGCCGTGACGACGGTGGGCGAGCGGCCGGCACGGCTGCTCGTCGAGATGGCGGCCGCCATCGTCGGTGGCACCGCCGAGCTGCGCAAGCGTCCCATCATCAGCTTCATGCAGTGCGCCGTCGACCCCCTCGGCCACGACGGTCCCAACCTCGAGGCCAACCTGGTGGCCGCCGAGCACGGCCTGGCGAGCGGCTTCATGCCCATGCCGCTGATGGCCGGCACCGGGCCGGCCACTCTGGCCGGCAACCTCGTCGTGCAGAACGCCGAGGCGCTGTCGGGCGTGGTCCTGCTCGAGCTCGCCTGGCCGGGCTGCCCGGCCTTCTTCTCGGGCGCGCCGAGCTGCATGGACCTGAAGACCGGCGGCTACACGGCCGGCCCCGAGGACTACCTGCTGGCCGCCGGCGCCACCCAGCTCGCTCACTTCTACGGCGTGCCGATGGCCATGGGCACGATGGCGACGAGCGCCAAGGAGCCCGACTGGCAGGCCGCGGTCGACGACTCCCTGTCGACCTTCGCCAGCGTCATGACCGGCGCCGACATGATGAACGGCTGCGGCCTGCTGAACGGCTCCAAGATCCTGAGCTACCCGCACATGGTGATGGAGACCGAGATCTATCGCATCGTGCAGAAGGTGGCCGGCGGCGTGGTCGTCGACGACGACACGCTGGCGGTCGACCTGATCGCCAGGGTGGGTCCCAACGGCACCTATCTCGCCGAGAAGCACACGCGGCAGCACATGAAGGAGATCTGGCGCCCGGCGGTCTGGGACCGCACGCCTTACGACGTCTGGGTCGCCGGTGGCCGCAAGGGCGCCCTTGAGCGGGCGACCGAGACGGCCGACGACATCCTGGCCAACCACCGGCCCGAGCCGCTGCCCGACGACGTCGCCGCCGAGCTCGCTCATATCGTGGCGCGCGCCGACGCGGAGCTCGCCGCTCCGTGACCGGCGCCCGCCTCGTGGTCTGGGACGACGACGCCTGCTGGCAGGTCCACGAGGCGACCCTCGCCCTGCTCGAGGAGACCGGCGTCGACATGCCCTGGGAGCCGGCGCGGGCGCTGCTCGCCGGCGCCGGCGCGCTCGTCGACGGCGACCGCGTGCGCCTGCCGGCGGCGCTCGTCGGCGAGGCCCTCGCCGCCGCGCCGCGACGCTGCACCGTGGCTTCACGCGACCCCGCCGCGAGCGGCATCGAGGTGGCCGACGGCCGGAGCTGGTTCGGGACCGGTCCCGACTGCGCCTACGTGTGCGACCCCGACAGCGGCGAGCGCCGCCCGGCGACGAGCGCCGACGTCGAGGGCATGGCGGCCCTCTGCGAGCTCCTCCCCGGCATCGACTTCGTCATGTCGATGGGCCTGCCGGCCGACGTGCCGGCGGCCACAGGCGACGTGGCGCGTTTCGCGGCCATGTGCTCCGGCACGCGCAAGCCGCTCCTGGCGACCGCCCGCGACGCCGGCTCGCTGCCGCTCATGCGCGAGCTCGCCGGCCTCGCCGGCGAGCCGGCGAGCTTCGCCTGCTACGCGCTTTCGGCGCCGCCGCTCGGCCACACCGCCGCGGCCCTGCGCCAGATCCAGGCCTGCGCCGTCGAAGGCATCCCGCTCGTGTACGCGCCGGCGCCCGTGGCCGGCGTGAGCGCGCCGGTGAGCGTCGCCGGCACGGTGCTGGTCGGCAACGCCGAGGTGCTGTCGGCGCTCGTCCTGCACCAGCTCGTCGCGCCCGGCGCGCCCTTCGTGCTGGGCGTCGGCTGCGGCACCGCTGATCCGCGCACCGCGATCGAGGCCTTCGGCGCGCCCGAGCACTACCTGGGCAACGCCGCCGCGTGCGACCTCTGCCACTTCTACGGGCTGCCGAGCTTCGCCTACGCCGCGGTGTCCGACGCCAAGCTGCTCGACGAGCAGTGGGCCGCCGAGGCGGCCATCTCGGCCGTGCTGGGCGCCCTGTCGCGGGCCACCCTGCTGCACGACGTGGGCTACCTCGAGGCCGGGCGGCAGAGCTCGTTCGAGACCATCGTGCTCGGCCACGAGCTCGTCTCGTACGCCCGCGCGCTCATGCACGACGTCGGTTCGGACCGCCGCGCGCTCGCGCTCGACGAGATCGCGGCCGTCGGTCCCGGCGGCAGCTTCGCCGACCTCGCCCACACCCGCGAGCACGGCGCCGACGTCTGGGCGCCGGCGCTGTTCGAGCGCGGCGAGTTCGAGCACTGGCGGGCCGAGGGCGCGACCACGCTGAAGGAGCGCGTGCGCGCTCGCACGGAGAGCCTGCGACGCGAGCCGCCGGCCTTCACGCCCGACGACGCCACGCGGCGCGCGACCGCCGAGGTCGTGCACGCCGCCGAGAGGAGGGTCCATGCCTGATGCCGCCACACCGGAGCCGCCGTCGAGCCCGCCGCTGCACCACGCCCCACTGGCCGACGCCGCCGCCCTGCACGACGCGGCCCTCGAGCTGCTCGAGGGCCACGGCGTGGCAGTCGCTGGTGAAACGGCGCTGGCCCTGCTCGAGCAGGCCGGCGCGACCGTCGACCGCGCCGCCGGCCGCGCGCGCCTGCCCGTCGCCCTCACGCGCGAGGCCGCCGGCCGCGCGCCCGCGTCGTTCGTGCTGCCCGGCCGCACACCCGACCGCGACGTGGCGTTCGGCGGCGGCGGTGGCGGCCTGATGGCCGCCACCGCCGCCGCCGCCGACGTCGGCGCGGCCGCTCTGCTCGCCGACGCCCTGCCCGAGGTCGCCGTCGTCGGCGTGCCGACGCGCCGTCTCGCCGAGCTGCCCGCCGCCCTCGAGGCCACCGCCAGGCCGGTGCTGGTCTGCGGCGCCATGAGCGCGGCCCAGGCCGGCGCGGTGATCGCCGTCGCGGCGGCGCTCGGTGGGCGCGAGCCGGGGTCGCCGCCGCCGCTCGGCGTCGTGGTGCACAGCCGCGAGCAGCGTGATCTCGACCCGCTGCTCGCCTGCGCGCGCGCCGGTCTGCCGTGCGGCTGCTTTGCGCAGCCGGTCCTCGACGAGCCGCCGGCCACGCCCGGCGAGGCCCTTGTCGCCGTGCACGCCGCGGCCCTGGCCGCCTGCGCCGTCCAGCAGCTCGCGGCGCCCGGCTCGGCCTTCATCGTGCCGGCCCTGCCGGCGGCGGTCGAGGAGCACGCGCCGGGCTTTGGCCTGGGGCCGGCCGGCGTCGCCACGCTCGCCGGTCTCTGCCAGCTCGCGGCCTACGCCGGCCTGCCGCTCGCGGCCGGTTTTCCGCCGACGCGTCCCGCCGCCGACGAGTGGCTGTCGGCCGCCGACGGTACGGCGTTCGCGCTCGCCGCCGCCCTGGGCGGCGCTGCGCTCATGGCCGCCGCCGGCCACACCGACGGCGGCACGGTGTATTCACCGGCCCAGCTCGTGCTCGACGCCGAGACATGGTCGAACGTGACGGCGGTCGCCGCCGGCATCGCCGTCGACGACGAGACCATGGCGCTCGACACGATCGCCGCGGTCGGCATCGGCGGCAACGCCCTCGCCCAGCGCCACACGCGGCGTCACATGAAGGACGTGTGGCGTCCGCGGCTGTTCGACCGCAGTCCCTACGAGGCCTGGCGCCGCGAGGGCCGGCCCGGCGCGGCCGAGCGCGCCGCGGCGCTGGCCGGCGAGCTCGTCGCCGGCCACGAGGCGCCGCCACTCGGCCGGGAGAAGCTGGAGACGCTTCGGCGTATCATCGCAACGGCGGGGTTGTGATCGTGCGACCTGATCAGCACCTGGCGGCCACCGCGCAGGCGGCGGCCGCGGCCGGGCGGTCCCTCTCGCCAGGGGCCGGACGGCGACGCAAGACGACGTGCGGATCGCCGGGGGGGCGCCGCGAGGAGGAGACGACATGACCGTGCAGACGACACCGCGACACTGGAAAGACATCCCGCGCTTCAACGACGTGACCGACGCGCAGTGGAACGACTACCACTGGCAGCTGGCCAACCGGCTGACCACGGTCGCCGACTTCGAGCAGGTGCTGAACCTCACGCCCGAGCAGCGCGCCGACCTCGAAGCCTGCATGGGCAAGTTCCGCGTGTCGGTCACGCCCTACTACGCCTCGCTGATCGACCCCGACGACCCGCACGACCCCGTGCGCATGCAGGCCGTGCCGACGTCGGCCGAGCTCGTCGTGCGCCCCGAAGACCTCAAGGACTCCGTCTCCGAAGATGTCGATTCGCCCACGCCGCACATCACGCATCGCTATCCCGACCGCGTGCTGTTCACCGTCACCGAGATGTGCTCCATGTACTGCCGGCACTGCACCCGGCGGCGCCACGTGGGCAGCCACGAGCAGGCCGTCCCCCAGGCCGAGCTCGACAATGCGATCAAGTACATCGAGCGCTCGCCCGAGGTGCGCGACGTGCTGCTGTCGGGCGGCGATCCGCTCGTGCTCGCCGACGACAAGCTCGAGGAGATCATCGCCCGCGTGCGCGCGATCGACCACGTCGAGGTCGTGCGCATCGGCTCGCGCGTACCGGTGGTCTGCCCGCAGCGCGTGACCCCCGAGCTCTGCGCGATGCTCAAGAAGTACCATCCGCTCTTCCTGAACACGCACTTCAACCATCCCAAGGAGTTCACCGAAGACTCCATCCGAGCGTGCGCCATGCTGGCCGACGCCGGCATCCCGCTCGGCAACCAGACGGTGCTCATGCGCGGTGTCAACGACTGCGCCAACGTCATGAAGCGCCTCGTCCACAAGCTCGTGATGGCGCGCGTGCGGCCCTACTACTTCTACCAGTGCGACCTCGCCGAGGGCACGTCGCACTTTCGCACCAGCGTGGCCAAGGGCATCGAGATCGCCGAGAGCCTGCGCGGCCACACCTCGGGCTTCGCGGTGCCGACCTACATCATCGACGCGGTCGGCGGCGGCGGGAAGACGCCGGTCATGCCGCAGTACATGATCTCGCAGGCTCCGGGCCACGTGATCCTGCGCAACTACGAGGGCGTCATCAGCAAGTACACCGAGCCCGACGACTACGTCGAGCCCGAGTGCCACTGCCCCGACTGCGCGGCCGAGCGCCAGCGCCTCGGAGTGGCCGGCATGTACGACGATCACGGCCCGACGCTCAGCGAGGTCTGGGACGCGCGCCTGAAGAAGATCGCCGACCGCAAGGCGCGCATGCAGGACTAGCCCGCAGGAGCCCGCGAGGCTGCGCCGCTCGGCCGGCGCGCCCGAGACAAGCAGACGGCGGGCGGCGGCCGCGGGCCGCCGCCCGCCGCGTCGACCCGGAGAGACAGACGTGACCAAGGTGTTCGTCGAGCCCATCGGCGTGACCGTCGAGATCGAAGACGGCGAGTCGCTGCTCGCCGTCGTCACGAGCGGCGCCGTCGACGTGCCCGTCGACTGCGCCGGCCGCGGCACGTGCGGCAAGTGCCTGGTGCGCACCGGCGCCGGCAGCTTCAGCGAGCCCACCGAGATCGAGCGCGGCAAGGTGCCCGCGAGCCGCCTCGCGCAGGGCTGGCGGCTCGCCTGCCAGACCGTGCCGCTCTCCGAGCGGGTGAGCATCGAGGTACGGGCCACCCAGGGCCGCCGCCAGATCCTGACGACGTCGCGCCTGCACCCCGGCGAGCCGCATCCGGCGGTCGCGCGCGAGGTCGTGACCCTCGAGCCGCCGACGCTCGCCGACGCGCGCGCCGACCGCGAGCGGCTGCTCGCCGTCCTGGGCGACTACGACCTGCCGCTCGGCGTGACCCGCACCCTGCCCGCGACGCTGCGCGCGGGCGGCTACCAGGCCGTCGTGACGCGCTACGAAGGCCGCCCGGTCGACGTCGAGACGGCCGACGTCGACGGCCCCGCCTTCGGCGTGGCCGTCGACGTCGGCACCTCCAAGATCATCGCCTACCTGTTCGACCTCGAGAGCGGGCGGCAGATCGACCAGGAGGCGCTCGAGAACCCGCAGATGCGCTTCGGCGAGGACGTCGTCACCCGTCTCACCCAGGCGATCCATGACGGCCGTCTCGACGACCTGCGGCGCGCCGCGCGCGGTGGCGTCAACAAGCTGCTCGCGACGCTCTGCGCACGCCAGGCGATCGCCCCGCGTCACCTCTACGACATGACCCTCGTGGGCAACACGGCCATGCACCATCTGGCCCTGGGGCTGTCGGCCGTCGGTCTCGGCGCAGCGCCCTTCGCGCCGGCCACCGCCGCGCCGCTCACCCTGCGCGCCGCCGAGCTCGGCTTCGCCATGAACCCCGAGGGCGGCGTCCACTTTCCGCCGCCGATCGCCGGCTTCGTCGGCTCGGACTGTCTGGCCGTGATCGCCGCCACTCGCCTGGCCCAGTCGACGACGCCCCGCCTCGCGATTGACATCGGCACCAACACCGAGATCGCCCTGGTCCACGAGGGTCGAGTGATCGTCACGAGCTGCGCCTCGGGCCCGGCCTTCGAGGGCTACCAGATCAGTTGCGGCGTGAAGGCCGTCGAGGGCGCGATCGAGCGCGTCTCGCTGGGCCCCGACGGCGAGCCGCGCGACGTGCGCGCGATCGGCGGGCGCGAGCCGCTCGGCATCTGCGGATCCGGCGTGGTCGACCTGCTGGCCGGCCTCGTGGCGGCCGGCGTGGTCGACGCCAGCGGTCGCCTGCAGCCGCACGCCCGCGTGCGCTCGAGCGACAGCGGGCCGGGCCTCGAATACGTCCTCGCGACGGGGCCG
The DNA here is from genome assembly GCA_963767005.1 of uncultured Actinomycetes bacterium. Classification (GTDB taxonomy): domain Bacteria; phylum Actinomycetota; class Thermoleophilia; order UBA2241; family UBA2241; genus Bog-752. The sequence goes on along the minus strand of CAVYCN010000004.1, from coordinate 107,052 downwards.
CAGGGCGACATCGTCTTCACGCAGCACGACGTGCGCTCGCTGCAGCTCGCCAAGGCGGCGATCGCCAGCGGCTGCAGGCTGCTGCTCGCCCACGCCGGGCTCGAGCCCGCCGGGCTCGACCAGGTCCTGGTGGCCGGCGCCTTCGGCAACGAGCTCGACGTCGACAACGCGCTCGCCATCGGCCTGCTGCCCGACGTGCCGCGCGAGCGCATCGCCTTCGTCGGCAACGCCGCCGGCGTGGGCGCGCAGATGGCGCTCATCGACGTCGAGGAGCGGCGCGCCATGAGCGAGCTCGCGCGCCGCATCGAGTTCCTCGACCTGGCCACCGACCGCCAGTTCCACGAGGTCTTCACCGCCGAGCTCGGCTTCTCCTGACCGCCGGCCGTAGGGGGTCGCGCATGACCATCGACTCGGTCCCGCTGTCGGCCGGCGCGCGCCGCCGCCTGCGCGGCTACGCCGAGATCGGCGGCGCCTCCCTGATCCTGGGCACGTCGGGTGCGCTCCTCATGATCTCTCACGCGCCGGCCAGCCTGCTGCTCGTGCTGCGCATGGCGCTCGCCGGCCTCGTGCTCGGGCCGCTGTTCCTGCTCACCGGCGGCGTCGCCGAGGTGCGCCGCTTGGGACACCCGTGGCGCCTGGTGCTGGTCGGCTGCACGGTGGCCTGCGAGATGCTCTTCTACTTCGCCGCGATCCGCCTGGCCGGCGTGGCCATCGGCATCGCCCTCGAGTACATGGCGCCCGTCTACATCGTGATCGTCGCGCCCTGGGTGCTGCATACCAGACGCGAGCGCAGCGACACGGCGGCGATCGTCCTCGCCGTTGCCGGCATGGCGTTGATCGTCGTGCCGACGCTCACGCTGGCCGGCTCATCGCACGTGCTGCCGGGCATAGTCTGCGGCCTCGTCGCCGGGGGCTGCTACGCCGCCGCCCTCCTGCAGGTCAAGGGTCTGGGCGAGGGGATCCGCGGCACCACGTACACCCTGTTCTACTGCGTGTGCTCGGTCGTGCTGATCCTGCCGATCGCGGTCTGGCAGACGGCCGCCGGCCACTACCGGCTCACCGGCGGCGACGTGGCCATCGTCGCCGTGATGGGCCTCGTCTACACAGCCCTGTGCTTCAGCCTGTTCACGGACGGCCTGCGCTTCGTTCCGGTCGAGCACGCCGGCATACTCGGCTACCTCGAGCCGGTCACGGCACCGGTGTGGGCGCTCCTGCTGGTCGCCGAGCGGCCGCCGCTCACAACCTGGCTCGGCGGCGCTTTGATTATCGCGGCCGGCGCCCTGGCCATCGCGCTGGGCAGGGCCGAGACCGAGGTGCCGGCGTGAGCCACCGTCTGCGCGGCTATGGCGAGACCCTCACGGCCGGACTCATCAACGGCTCGATCGGTGTCTTCGTGACCTACGCGACCATGCCCTCGGTCATGCTCGTCGCGGTGCGCATGCTGTTCGCCGCCCTCGTCCTGGGCGTCGTCGTCGCCGTGCGTCGCGACTTTCGCACTCTGGTCGCCGACCGCGGCACGACCGTGCGCCTGCTGATCCTGGGCGTCGCCCTCGCGGTGAACCTCGTGAGCTACTTCATCGCCATCCGCCAGACGGGCGTCGCGGTCGCCATCTTCCTGTCGTACCTGGCGCCGCTCTACATCGCCTTCGTCGCTCCGCACCTGGAGGGCGGGCGCACCGAGGGCGCGGTCTACGCCGCCGTCGGCGTCGGCCTGGCCGGCATGGCCCTCATCCTGGTGCCCGGCCTTACCGGCGAAAGCGTACGGCTCACGCCCTACGGCCTCTTCTTCGCCACGCTCGCCGGCGTCATGTACTCGATCTACCTGATCGGCGGCAAACAGCTCCGGCGCCGCGAGGTCCACGCCACGACCATCGTGTTCGCGATGAGCGTGCTGGCCGCCGCCGTGCTGCTGCCGCTGGGTCTGCTGCAGACGCCGGCGGCCGACTTCACGCTGCGCAACTTCGGCATCGCCGCCTATCTCGGCGTCGTCTGCACGGCGCTCGCCTTCAGCCTGGTGATGGACGGCATGCGCTTCATCAAGGTGCAGCACTCCGGCATCATCGGCTACGTCGAGCCGGTGAGCGCGCCCATCTACGCCCTGGTCTTCCTGAGCCAGGTGCCGTCGCTGTGGACCGTCGCCGGCGGCGTCCTCATCATCGGCGCCGGCGTGATCGTAGTGCGCTTCGGCGCGGGCGAGAGCGACGTCGCTCCCGCTACGGCCGCGCCGGTCGAGGCCGGCGACCCATGACGCCGGACACCGCCGTCACGGCCCGTCGCAACGCCCTGCGCGGCTACGCTCTGGTCGGTGTGTCGTACCTGATCATGGGGGCGATCGGGGCGCTCGTCGACTCGACGACCGCCCCCGAGAGCGCGCTGCTCGTGGTGCGCTTCGCGACGGCCGGCGTCGTGCTGGGCGCCGTCTTCGCGCGCCGCCGGCCGCTCGCCGGCGTGCGACGTCCCGGGATCGCGCCGCGCCTGCTCCTCATGGGTCTGGTCGACGCGGCCACGCTGCTACTCTTCTTCGTCGCGCTGCGCGACACGAACGTCTCGATCGGCATGTTCCTCGAGTTCGCGGCGCCCGTGTACGTGGCGCTCGCCGCGCCGCGCCTGCTCCACGTCCGCACCGAGCCACTGGTCTACGTAGCGCTTGCGGTCGCCCTCGCCGGCCTCGTGACGATCCTCGTGCCGGGCGTCCTCGGGCAGGGCGTGCGCGTATCGACGGTCGGTCTCGCGGCCGGCACGGTGTCGGGCATCGGCTACGCCACCTTCCAGCTCGTCGTCAAGGACCTGACCGATCGCGGCGTCGGCGCCGTCACCATCGTGATCAGCGAGATGGTGATCGACGCCGTCGTCCTGCTGCCGCTCGCGCTGTGGCAGACGGTGGGCGCCGGCCGCTCCCTGTCCGGCCACGACCTGCTGATCGGCGTCCTGCTCGGCCTGGTCTGCACGGCCCTCGCCTACACCCTGTGGACCGAGGGCGTGAGCCGCATCCGCGTGCAGCACTCCTCGATCCTCGGCTACCTCGAGCCGGTGAGCGCCCCGCTCTACGCCCTGCTGCTGCTCGGCCAGCGGCCGGCGACCTGGACCATCGTGGGCGGCGCGCTCATCATCCTGGCGGGCCTGCTCGTCGTGCTCTTCGGCGAGCGCGACGCGGTCGCCGACGGGACGGCGCCGGCGTGAGCCGGTGCCGTCCATCGCGGCCGCCGGCCCCCGGCGGTCACGGCGCCGCCGCGGTCCTGCGGCGCCGCGCCGCGCTGCGCCGCCGCGCCGCGCTGCGCCGCCGCCTGTCCGACCCCGGCTGAAACGACCCGGTCGCCGCGATGTCCAGCACGGCCGGCCGCCGAACGCCGCGGCGGCCGCGGCGGGCGGCGGCCGGGCCTCGCGGAAGGCATAGAATCGACGCATCTTTCGCATGAAAAGGAGTCACGCATGACCACACGATCCGTGCAGAGCGCGCCCAAGCTGAACCTCGCGAAGTCGATGTCGATGCTCGACGACGCGCAACGCCTTACCCCGGGCGGCGTCGGCGGCATCCGCCGGCCCTACAACTTCGTGATCGGCGAATACCCGGTCTTCATCACTCACGGCGAGGGCGGCCATATCTTCGACGTCGACGGCAACGAGTACATCGACATGCTCTGCGCCTACGGGCCGATCATCCTCGGCTACGTCGAGCCCGAGATCAACGACGCCGCCAAGGCACAGATGGACAAGGGTTTCTGCTTCAGCCTGGTGCAGCCGCTGCAGAACGAGCTCGAGCAGCGCCTCGCCGACATCATGCCCTGCGGCGAGCAGACGATCCTCGTGAAGACCGGTTCCGACGCCACCAACGCCGCCGTGCGCGCCATGCGCGCCTTCACCGGCCGCGAAGTCGTCGCGCGCTGCGGCTACCACGGCTGGGGCGACTGGTGCGTCGAGCATCACGGCGGCGTGCCGCAGGCCGTCTGGGAGCTCACCAAGGAGTTCGAGTACGGCGACATCGCCGATCTCGAGCGCGTCTTCGCCGAGAACCCCGGCAAGGTGGCCGGCGTCATCGTCACCCCGGTCGGACACCCCATGGCCAAGCCCGTCATGGCCCCCCCGCCGGGCTATCTCGAGGCCGTCAAGGAGCTCACGCACGCCAACGGCGCGGTGCTCACCTTCGACGAGATCCGTACCGGTTTTCGCGTGTCGATGGGCGGCGCGAGCGAGCGCTACGGCGTGACGCCCGACCTGACGACCGTCGGCAAGGCGATGGCCAACGGCTACTCGATCGCCGCCCTGGTCGGCAAGCGCGAGGTCATGAGCGTCTACGTGAAGGACGCCTTCCTGAGCTCGACGTACTTCCCCAACAGCCTCGAGATGGCGGCCAGCATGAAGTGCCTCGACATCCTCGAGCGCGAGAAGGTGCAGGACGCGATCTGGGAGCGCGGCACGCGGTTCCTCGAGCGGCTCGGCGCGATCGTCGACGCCTCGGGCGTGCCGGTCACCAGGAGCGGGATCCCGCCGATGCCGTTCCTCACCTTCGACCACGTCGACGACCACTACAAGGAGCGCCGCACCGAGTTTTACACGCAGTGCATCCGGCGCGGCCTGTTCGTGCAGCCCTACCACCACTGGTACATCTGCTACCGCCACACCGAGGCCGACCTGACGCGCGCCCTCGACGTGGTCGAGGAGTCGCTCGCCTGCGTGGCCGCGTCGCATCCCTGGAAGCGGTAGCGGCCGCCTGAACGCGAGGAGGCGCGGGTGGAGGGGATCGTCGCCGCCGCGCGCACACCGACGACCTGAGAGAGGGTCCGATGGAGAAGCTGATCATCACCGTCGCCGGCGTGGGCGCCGAGACGACGAAAGAGGCGCAGCCGGCGCTGCCGGTCAGCGCCGTCGAGATCGGCGCCGACGCCGTCCCGCTGCCGCGAGGCCGGTGCGGCCATGTTCCACCTGCACGTGCGCGACGCGACCGGCGCTCCGACGCAGGCAAAGGAGGTCTTCGCGGCCGCCATCGAGGAGATCCGCAAGCGCACCGACATCATCATCCAGACCTCGACCGGCGGTGCCATGGGCATGACCGCCGACGAGCGCCTGCAGCCGCTCGAGCTCGGTCCCGAGATGGCGTCGCTGACCACCGGCACGGCCAACTTCGGCGACGACGTGTTCTTCAACGACACCGCCCTGATGAGCGAGTTCTACCAGCGCATGCAGGCCAAGGGCGTCCGCCCCGAGTTCGAGATCTTCGAGGCGGGCCAGATCGACAACGCGCTGAAGCTGGTCAAGAAGTACGGCCCGGCCGGGCCGCTCACCCACTGGGACTTCGTGCTCGGCGTGCCGGGCTCGATGAGCGGCGAGCCGCGCAACCTCGCCTTCCTGGTGGACCGGCTGCCCGCGGGCTCGACCTGGACCTGCACCGGCATCGGCCGCTGGCACATGGCGATAACCATGACCGCCCTCGCCCTGGGCGGCAACGTGCGCCTCGGCTTCGAGGACAACATCTTCCTGCACAAGGGCGTCCTCGCCAAGGAGAACGCCGAGCTCGTGGGGCGCGTCGCGCGTCTTGCGAAGGAGTGGGACCGCGACGCCGCCACGCCCGACGAGGCGCGCCGCATCCTCAAGCTGCCGCCCTACGACGCGTGACGGCGCGGCGGCGGGGTCCGGCCGTGGCCGGACCCCGCCGCCGCCCGAGCGTGCACAGCCCGGACAACGCATACCGGCCCGCAGGCCCTCCGGAACCCCCGCGCGGGCTCCTGTCTGGGGTTACTATACGGGCACGGCTTCGCAGTGTGCGCGACGGTGGGACGCGCGGGCAAGGGGGGGTCACCCGCTGGGCATCTTCAGCAAGGAACGATCGACCGATCCCGGTGTGGACGGACTTCTCGCGAGTCTCGTGCAGCTCGGCAACCTGCTGCGATCGAGCCCCGACCTCTCCGGCGTGGTGCGCTCCATCGCGACGGGGGCCGCGCGCACGTTCGGTTTCGACGAAGTCACCGTCTATCTGAACGCGGCCGAAGGCGACGTCTTCCGCGCGCACGCCGTGGTGGGGCGCGACGAGGCTCGCGACCAGGCGATCCTCGACACGCCGGTGCCGGTCGCTGCCTTCGGGCCGTTCCTGGCCGAGCGCCACCAGATCGGCTGCGCCTTCTTCATCGATCATCGCGAGCACGAGTATACGGACGAGGAGCGCCGCCTGTTCCCTCTCCCGGCGCCCGTTCCCGGCGAGTCGCCGCGCCCCGTGGGCTCGTGGCAGCGCGGCGACAAACTCTTCGTGCCGCTGCGCGATCGCTCCAACCGCATGATCGGGGTCCTCGACCTGGGCGACCCCGGCGACGGCCGGCTGCCGACGCTCGATCAGGCCAAGGAGCTCGAGGTCTTCGCCACGTTCGCCGCGGCCGCCGTCGAGAGCGCCCGCCAGTACGAGGAGCTCGAGCACACTACCGACCTGCTCGAGCAGCAGCTCAAGGTGCGCCACGAGCTGCTCGACGTGTCAGGCGCGCTGCTGTCGACACTCGATCACAACGCCGTCTTCGTCCAGATCGCCGATGTCCTCAAGATGCTCGTCGACCACGACACGATCGACATCGCGCTCGTCGACGAGAGCGCCAACGAGCTCGTCACGATCTTCGCCCAGGACAAGTGGGCGAACGAGATGCTGCGCTTCCGCCAGCCGCTCGACCAGGGCGTCGGCGGCTGGGTCGTGCGTCACGACGAGCCGCAGCTCGTGAACGACATGATCCACGATCCGCGCGCGGTGCTCGTGCCCGGCACAGACCTCGAGCCGCAGGCCTCCGTGCTCGTGCCCCTGCGCTTCATGGGCGCGGTGATCGGCCTGCTGGCCGTCGATCGCCTGGCCGGGCGCACGTTCGAGCAGCGCGAGATGGAGAACGTGCAGCTCTTCGCCAACCTCGCGGCGATCGCCATCCGCAACGCGCGCTCGTACAAGGAGATGGAGGTCCAGGCCTCGACCGATGGTCTCACCGGCCTCTACAACCACCGCCGCTTCCAGGAGGCGCTCGGCCTCGAGGTCGCGCGCTCCGAGCGCTACGGCACCGAGTTCTGCCTGCTGATGATGGACCTCGACCGCTTCAAGGCGGTCAACGACTCGGTCGGCCACCAGCGCGGCGACGACGTGCTGCGCGACGTGGCCGAGGTGCTGCGGAGCTGCTCGCGTGAGTCCGATTTCGCGGCCCGCTACGGTGGCGAGGAGTTCGCCATGATCCTGCCGCACGCCGACGTCGACGAGGCGAGCCGGGTGGCCGAGCGCATCCGCGCCCAGGTCGCCGACCTGTCGGCGATCGAGCCCGGCCTCTCGGTGACGATCTCGGTCGGCATCGCCTCGTTCCCGCGCCACGCGACCGACACCGACGGCGTCCTGGGAGCGGCCGACGCGGCCCTGCTCTGCGCCAAGGCGCGCGGCCGCAACTGCGTGTTCACGTCGGGCGACGAGGGCCGCGGCGCCACAGCGCCGGGCGAGTCGCCGCTCGCCGGTCTCGGCCGGCGCTTCGCCGCGCGCATGGGTTTCTCGGCAAGCGAGGTCGACGCCCTGGCCGGGGCGCTGCGGGCCTTCGAGACCGCGAGCGCCGGCGACGAGCGGCCGGGCGGCGGACCCGTGCCGCTCTCCGCCGGCGGAGAGACGCCGGCGGTCGACCACCTGGTCGATGCCCTGCTGTACGGCAACGAACGCTGGGACGGCACGGGCTACCCGGAGGGGCTGCGCGGCGACCACATCCCGCGCGTCGCCCGCGCCCTCGCCGTGCTGCGCACCTTCACGCGCGGCGCCGACGGCGCCGGGGCGCTGCGCGCCGCGGCCGGCCGGCGCCTCGATCCGCGCATGGTCAATCGCTTTCTCGCCTTCCTGGGCGACGAGGCGCGGCGCTGGGACCCGCTGACCGGTCCCGCACCCGCCGCCGACTAGGCGCGCAGCGAAGCCACGCTCGCCTGAGCGGTGACGACGCAGTCGATCATCGGCACTAGGCGCGCAGCGAAGCCACGCTCCCCTGAGCGGTGACGACGCAGTCGATCATCGGCACTAGGCGCGCAGCGAAGCCACGCTCGCCTGAGCGGTGACGACGCAGTCGATCATCGGCACTAGGCGCGCAGCGAAGCCACGCTCGCCTGAGCGCCCACGACGAAGTCGCCCGGCGGAGTAGCGCCGGTTCGCTCTCGTCGCGGCCGCCGCCGGGCGCCGAGCCGACCGCCGCCGCCGTCATCTCGGCGGCCGTCCGACTGCAATGGGCTTCGACCGGCCCGCAATCTGCCATAATGGCGCCATGGCCAAGGTCTACCACATGCCGGCGAAGCAGCCGGGGACGCCGGCCGGTCACCATCGTGGCCGTCTCATCGGCATCGTCGTCGCGGCCGTCATCCTCGCCGTGGTCCTGTTCGCGTTGTACCTGCTCGCCTACACCGACTGGCTCTGGTTCGGCGAGATCGGTCTGCGGGTGGTGTTCTGGCGCGAGATCTGGTCGCGGCTGATCGTCGGCGTGGCCGCCGCCGCCATCTTCTTCGCCATCTTCTGGGGCAACGTCGAGATCGCGCGCCGGCTGTCGCCGCGCCACCGCGCTTTCGAGGGTATCGACGTCGTCGAGTACGTCAACGAGCGCACCGTCCAGGCACTGCGCCGCGGCGGCCTCATCCTCTCGGCCATCATCGCCATCATCGTCGGCGCCGGCGCATCGGCCGACTGGCTGCTGTTCCAGCGCGCCGTGAACGGCGTGCCGTTCGGCACGCGCGACCCGATCTTCCACCACGACATCGGCTTCTACGTCTTCACGCTGCCCGCCTGGGAGGCTGTCTACGGCCTCGTGCTGGGTGCGCTCATCGCGAGCCTCGTCGTCGCGGTGATCATCCACGGCGCCCTCGGCGGCCTCGTGCTCGCGCAGCAGCGTCCGGCGCCGGCGACTGAGCAGCCCGAGGCGCCTCGCGGCCCGTTCGGCCGCGGCCCCTTCGTGCGCGGTCCTGGACAGGGCACGGTCGGCTTCGTCGTGCGGCCGCGCAGTCAGTCGGTGGCGCACCTGTCCGTCCTGCTGGGCATCGTCATCGCGCTGGCCGGCTCGGGCTACATCTTCAAGGCCTGGGACCTGCTGCTCTCGAGCGGCGGGGTCGTCGCGGGCGCCGGCTACACCGATATTCACGCCGGGCTGCCCGGCATGCGCGTCATGATGGTGATCGGCTGGGCGCTCGGTGCGCTGCTCATCGCCAACGGCTTCTGGCGCCGTCGCTGGCGCTGGCCGCTCTACGGCCTGGGCGGCTGGGTCGTCGCCCTCATCGTGATCCGCGTGATCTTCCCGGCGGTCGTCCAGTCGCTCATCGTGAGCCCCAACCAGGAGGCCAAGGAGAGCACCTACATCGGCTACAACATCGCCGCCACGCGGGCCGCGTACGGGCTCGACCGGATAACGCAGACCCAGTACCCGCTGACGGGCGACCTGAACACCCAGAAGCTCGTCACGAACAGCGGCACCATCGGCAACATCCGTCTGTGGGATCAGAACACCCTGCTGACGAGCTACGGCCAGCTCCAGCAGCTGCGCCCCTACTACAAGTTCACCACCGTGAGCATCGACCGCTACGACGTGAACGGGGTGTACCGTGAGACCATGCTGGCGCCGCGCGAGCTGAACATCGCCGGCCTGCCGTCGCAGTCGCAGACCTGGGTGAACCAGCACACGACGTACACCCACGGCTTCGGAGCGGTCGTCTCGGCGGTCAACCAGGTGGCCTCGGACGGCTCGCCCGATTTCCTTGTGCAGGATGTGCCCCCGACCTCGAGCGCACCCGACCTCACCATCACCCAGCCGCGCATCTACTACGGGCTGCTCGGCACCACTTACACCCTGGTCGACACCAAGACGGCCGAGTTCGATTATCCCAACGGGCCGGCGAACTACCACTACACCGGCAGTGGCGGCATCCCCATCAACTCGTTCTTCAACCGCCTCGCCTTCTCCGTGCGCTTCGGCACGATCCGCTTCTTCACGAGCAACGCGATCGAACCCGGCAGCCGCATCATCCTGCGCAACAACATCGTGCAGCGCCTGCACGCGGCGGCGCCGTTCCTGACGCTCGATCAGGACCCCTATATGGCGATCGCGAACGGCCGGCTGTACTGGATCGCCGACGCCTACACGACGACCGACCGCTACCCGTACTCGCAGCCGACCGGCGGCATCGACTACATCCGCAACTCCGTCAAGGTCGTGATCGACGCGTTCAACGGCTCGATGAAGTTCTACGTCGCCGATCCCACCGACCCCATCATCCGCGCGTACGAGAAGATCTTCCCCGGCATGTTCATGCCGTTCTCGAGCATGCCCCAGGTGCTGCTGGCCCACGTGCGGTATCCGCAGGACCTCTTCAATGTGCAGTCGCAGATGTTCACGACCTACCACGTCACCCAGCCCAACGTGCTCTACAGCAAGAACAACCAGTGGGCGATCCCGACCGGCACCTCACTCTCCGCGCCGACCGGCCAGATGGAGCCCTATTACGTGATCATGCGGCTGCCCGGGCAGACCCGCGACGAGTTCGTGCAGATCCTGCCGTTCGTGCCCAACGGGAGACCGAACATGATCGGCTGGCTCGCTGCCCAGTCCGACGCGCCCAACTACGGCCGCGCCGTCAGCTTCGCGTTCCCGAGCAACGCCACGGTCTACGGCCCGACCCAGGTCGAGGCGGCCGTGAACCAGGACCCGACGGTCTCGCAACAGCTCACGCTGTGGGGCCAGCAGGGCTCGCACGTGATCATCGGCAACCTGCTCGTGATCCCGATCGAGGATTCCCTCCTCTACGTCGAGCCGCTCTACCTGCAATCGTCGGTCACGCCCGTCCCCCAGCTCAAGCGCGTGGTCGTCTTCTACCGGGCGAGCACGTCGGCCGGTGTGACGTTGATCGGTGGCCAGCAGATCGTGGCCATGCAGCCTACGCTCGCTGCGGCGCTCACCGAGATCTTCGGCACCGCGCCGGCCGCGGCGAGCAGCGGCTCGCCCGGGGCGTCGACCACGCCCACCACGCCTACCGGGCCGGTCACGGGCCGCGTCCGCACCCTGATCGCGCAGGCCAACCGCGAGTTCCAGGCGGCTCAGGCGGCGCTCAAGGCGGGCGATTTCTCGGGGTACGGGACACAGATCAAGGCCCTCTCGGCGACGCTCAAGGCGCTCCAGGCGGCCAAGTAGGCGCCGCCGCGCCCGTCCTCCGCACCCCTCCGGTCACCGCGCCCGCCCTCCGCATCTCCTCGCGCCCACGCGCCTGAGCGCCGCCGCCGCCGCCGACCGCCGGCCCTTCAGCGTGGGCCCCGGTCCGCCGATGCTTTCCTGATGGATCGAGGAAGCGCGGCGCAAGGACTGTCACAGGCGATGAACGTCGTGCACTTACTGGACAGAAGCCCACTCAGGGACGGCAACGTTGCGAGCCTGGCGCTGCGCAGCGACGAGGAGCTCCTGGAGGGATCGGCCTCATGTCCGGAGCAGTTCGTCACCTTCTACGACCGCCATGCGGCCGGGCTGCTCGCGTTCTTCGCGCGGCGCACCTACGACTCGCAGGTGGCGGCCGACCTGACGGCCGAGACCTTCGCGCAGGCCTTCGCCGGGCGCGCCCGCTTTCGCAACCCCGGCCCGGGAGCGGCCACGGCCTGGCTCTATACGATCGCGCGGCGCCAGCTCACCCGCTACATCCGGCGACGCCGCGTCGAGACGCAGTGGCGGGAACGCCTCGGTATGGAGCGGCTCGAGGTGCCGGCGGAGGCTCTCGAGCGGGCCGAGGAGCTCCTCGACCTCGAGCAGGTGCGTGACGTGGTGGCCGGCGCCCTGAACGCCCTCAAGGGCGACATCCGCCAGGCGGTCGTGCTGCGCGTGGTCGACGGCCTCTCGTACCCCGAGGCGGCGCGCCTCGCCGGCTGCAGCGAGGACCTCATGCGGCAGCGCGTGAGCCGCGGGCTCAAGCGCCTGGCGCGCGACCTCGCCGCCCTGCGCGACGAGTCCGACGACGACCGCGATCACGGCCACGACGAGGCGGAACGGCGATGAGCGGCGGCTTCGACGACTACCTGAGCGGCCTGCGCGCTCAGCTGCAGCGCTGCGCCGCCGAAGCGGCGCCGGCACGCACTGGCGCCGGCGCGCGCCGTCCGCGCCGCGCGCTCGCGCCGCGCCGCGCGTTCGCCCTGGCGGCGGCCCTGGCCGTCGGCGTCGGCGCTCTCACCGTGGGCCTGCTGGCGGTCAACCAACGGCCCCAGGGCACCGCGTCGCCGAACGCGGTGCTCGCCGGACCGGGCGGCGGCGCCCCCGCCTACGTCGAGCCGCTGGTGCCCGGTCTGTCGTCGCCCTCGCCCGGCGCCGCACACGTCGGCTACAGCCTCGCGGCGATCGCCGAGCTCTCGCCGATCGACGTCTGGTCGGTCGGCGCCCGCGGCGACGCCGCCGGCGGCAGCACCGCACATTCCTTCGCCCTGCACTACGACGGCACGGCGTGGCGTGAGACGCCGGTGCCCGACGTCGGTCCGCTCACGGCCGTCGGCGTGGCCGCCGACGGCGAGGCCTGGGCCCTCGGCCCGTCGGGCGGCGTCGTGCACTGGGACGGCGCGCAGTGGACGACGGCGCTCACCGCGGCGCACGACGAGGGCGCCGTGCTGCGCGGCCTGACTGTCCTTGCGGCCAACGACGTGTGGGCGGTGGGCAGCTCCCACGGCGTCCCCTACGCGACCCACTGGAACGGCGCCGGCTGGCGCACGGCCGTCCTGCCCGCCACCCCCGGCGGCGGCGCACTGAACGCGATCGCCGGCACCCCCACCGGCCTCTGGGCGGTCGGCGTTGCCGCCGACGGCAGCCACGTCCTAGCGATGAGATACGACGGTGCGGCCTGGTCGCAGGTCGCCGACGCCGGCGTGAGCGACGGCGGTCTCCTCACGGTGGCGGTGACGTCCTCCGGCGACGTCTGGGCCGCCGGCGACGCCCTCCTGCAGCACTACGACGGCACGCAGTGGCTCGACGTGTCGCAGACGTTCAGCGGGGTGCGCGAGACGCTGGCGACGCCGACGCCGGCGTGCGTGTGGCTCGCCGCGGTCGCCGGCGTCGCCCGCTACGACGGCACCACCTGGCGCCCGGTGGCGGCCCAGGACATGGGCATCGCCGCTCTCTTGCACGTGCAGCTCGGCGCAGTCGCGGCGCAGTCGCCCACCGACGTGTGGATCGCCGGCACGACCGGCGCCGGCACGTCGAGCACGCCGCTCATCGTGCACTGGGACGGCTCCTCCTGGCAGGTCGCCGTCGACACGATCGCCAGCCGCTAGGCCGGACGGTCGCTCGCCGCGGCGGCCTCGCCCACGCGGCGCACCTGCTGCTCGGCCGTGAACAGCGAGCCCACCACGAGCAACCCCACGGTGACGGCCGTCACAGCCACCGCGGTCAGCAGCATGTACATGATCACGACCTGCAGGCGCACGGCGTCGAGCGGGTCCGCGCCGGCGATGATCATGCCGGTCATGGCGCCGGGCAGGAAGACGATGCCCATCGTCTTGGTGCTGTCGATCGTGGGGATGAGCGCGAGTCGCACGGCGCGACGCAGGACCGTGTGAGCCGCCTGGCGCGGGCTCGCCCCGAGGGCGAGGGCAGCTTCGACCACGGCGCGCTGCGCCCGCGTGTCCTCGATCAGTCGCACGCCGGTGACCGAGGCGACGTTCATCGAGTTACCCACCACCATGCCGCCGATCGGGATCAGGTAGCGCGCGTCGCGCGAGATGATGCCGAGCGCGACCATGAGGCCGAGCGTGGCGAGCGACGACAGGCCGATCGCGGCCAGGGCGATGCCGAAGCGGCGCGGCAGGCCACGAAAGCGCTGCCCCGACGTGAAGGCCGCGAAGCCGACCATGGCGGCCAGCATGGCGACCACGGCGACCGTGCTGCGCGAGCGGAAGATGAGGTCGATCACGTAGCCGATCGCCATGAGCTGCACGAAAGCGCGGATCGCGGCGAGCACGATGTCGCGCTCGAGGTCGAGTCGCCGCCAGCGCGACAGACCGACCGCGACGGCCACCATGACGACGGCCACCGCCACGTTGGTGAAGCTGAAGTGTGAGCCGGCGACCGCCGCCAGGGCGCTCACGGCGTGCTTCCCTGGGTCCCGCCTTCGCCGGTCAGACGCCCCTCGATGAACAGGCGCATGATGTCGGTGCCGGGGTCGGCGAGCATCTCGGCGAGGGGGCCCTCCTCGATGACGCGGCCGTCGACCAGCAGGAGCCCGCGGTCGCCGACGCGGCGCGCCTGGTCGAGGTCGTGGGTGACGAACAGACAGGTGAGGTCGGTCTCGGCGGCGAGCGTCACGAGCAGGCGCTCGACCTGGGCGCTCGCCGTCGGGTCGAGCGAGGCGGTCGGCTCGTCGAGGAGCAGCACCTCGGGGCGGTTGGCGAGGGCGCGCGCCAGCGAGACGCGCTGCGCCTCGCCGCCCGACAGCTCGCCGACCGGCTTGGCCGCGAAGGTGCGCGGCAGGCCGACGCGTTCGAGCAGCTCGTCGGCGAGGCTCCCGTCGAGCTGCTCGCGGCGCAGGCGCGGGCCGTAGAGCACGTTGTCGAGCACAGTGCCCTCGAACAGCGCGGCCGTCTGGAACACCATGCCGACGCGCCGCCGCAGCGTCTGCACCGGCAGGCCCGACACCAGCTCGCCGTCGAGCAGGACGGCGCCCGCGCCGGGCTCGATCAGGCGGTTGACGCAGCGCAGCAGCGTGCTCTTGCCGCTGCCGGACGGCCCGAGGATGGTGAAGAACCGGCCGGCCGGCACGGCGAGCGAGACATCGTCCAGGATGACGTGACGCTCGCCGCCCGTGGCGACCGCGTACGTCAGGTGCTCGACGGCCAGCTTACTCGCCGGCGCCGCCGTGGCAGGTCGGTCCGGCCCCACGGCCAGCGCCGCGTCGCCGCTCTCGGCGGCGCCCGTCGTCGGTCTCGCGGTCCGGTCCACGCCGGTAGTCTACCCACGGTCTGTATAATCCGCGTTGCCGCATCGGGGGGCGATTAGCTCAGGGGTAGAGCACCTGCCTTACAAGCAGGGAGTCGCTGGTTCAAATCCAGCATCGCCCACCAGTCGTCGCCAGCGCCGCCGCCCAGGGCCGCGACCGGCGGATCGCCGTCTGCCTGAAAGCTCCGCGAACGGCTGGGGTCCCAAGTGTGACAGCGGCCCCGCAGGAAGGGAGTCGCCGGCCGTATCCGGGGCGGCGACAGGGAGGCTGATATGGGTGACACCGATCGTCGTATACGGGTCGGCGTGCTGCTCGGCGGTGCCTCGGCCGAGCGCGAGATCTCGCTCGCTACCGGTCGCATGATCGCCGACCATCTGCCCCCCGACCGCTACGAGGTCCTCCTGTTCGACTCGCTCGCGCTGATGGCGGGCAACCCGAAGCTGCCGCCCGATCTCGCCGCGAAGGCGCGGACGCTGCTGGCGCACTCCGGCGCGCCCGAGGAGCTCGGCGAGCGGGATCGCGAGCTGCCGGCCGCCTTCCAGGCGGAGATTCAGAGCGCCGCCACGGCGGCCGCTCCGGCGACCGAAGCCGTGGGCATCGTCGATAATAAGCCGCGCATCGACGTGGCCTTCATCGCGCTGCACGGCCCCTACGGCGAGGACGGGACGCTGCAGGGCATGCTCGAGATCCTGGGGATTCCCTACGTAGGCTCGGGCGTGCTGGCCTCGGCGCTCGCCATGGACAAGACGATGGCGAACAAGGTGCTCGCCGCGGAGGGCATCCAGGTGCCGCGCGCCGTCGTCATCGAGCGCGTCGAGCTCGACGACGAGACGCTCGGCCGCGCCGCCGCCCGGCTGCCCGCCTTCGTCAAGCCCTCGAGGCAGGGCTCGAGCGTGGGCATGAGCCGCGTGGACAGGACGGAGCAGCTCCGGCCGGCCCTCGGGGAGGCCTTCGCCTACGACAGTCGCGTCCTGGTCGAGGAGTTGCTCGAGGGGCGCGAGATCACGGTGGGCGTGATCGGCGACCGCCGGCCGACGGCGCTGCCGGTGGTCGAGATCGTCACGAAGGCCGCCTTCTTCGACTACCTGGCCAAGTATGACCCCGCGCTCACCGACGACATCTGTCCGGCCGAGCTGCCCGACCCGGAGGCCGCGGCCATCCAGGAGCTCGCCATCCGCGCCTTCCGTGCTCTCGACTGCCGCGGCTACGCCCGCGTCGACATGATCGTGACGGAGGATCGCGGACCGGTCGTGCTCGAGGTCAACACGCTGCCCGGCATGACGATCAACAGCCTGCTGCCCAAGGCCGCGGCGGCGGCCGGGATCCCGTTCGGCGAGCTGCTCGACCGGCTCGTGCGCCTGGCGCTCGGCGAGGGTGAGCCCTGATGGCCACGAACGGCGATCAGCCTGCGAGCGGGGCGGAGGCCCACGTGCCGCCGCGCCCGTCCGGCTTCGACGGCATCGCGGATCGCTACGAGCGAGACTCCCTCGTCCAGAAGGCGGCGTCCGAGCGACTCCTCGACCTTCTGCGGATCGGCCCTCACGACGACGTGCTGGACCTCGGCTGCGGCACCGGCCACCTCACCGAGCGGATCGGCCAGATGACCGCCGGCCGGGTCCTCGGGGTCGACCCGTCGGTGCGGATGATCGACCAGGCGACCGCCGGCCACGGTGGCAAACACCTGCGCTTCCGCGTCGGCACGGCGGAGACGCTGCCACAGCGGGCGCGCTTCGACGTGATCTTCTGCAACTCGGCGTTCCAGTGGCTCCCCGACCCACGTCGGACGCTCGAGTCCTGCCGCCGGGCGCTGCGCTCCGGAGGCCGCATGGGGATCCAGGCCCCCGCGGGCGCTCGCTACTGCCCGAACTTCCTGACCGCCCTCGACGACGTCGCCGCCGATGCCCAGACGGGACCCGTCTTCGCCGGCTTTCGCAGCCCGTGGTTCTTTCTGGAGAGCGCGGACCAGTACGCCGAGCTCTTCGCGGCGGCCGGCTTTCGCGTCGAGCTTGCGCGGATCGACGTCACCCGGTCCCGCCGCGCGCCCGACGACGTCGTGCGGGTGTTCGAGAGCGGGGCCGCGGCCGGCTACCTCGACCCGGGCAACTACACCGCGCCGCTGCCGGACTGGTATGCGGAGCTCTTCGGACGCCTGCTGCGCTCGTCGTTCGCGACCCAGCGCGCCGACGACGGCCTCGTCGATCTCGTGTTCAACAGGATCTACCTGGTGGCCACAGCTCGAGGCGGGCGAGGCGGGTAGGTCCATCGCCCGGGCACCGGCGCCCGCATAGGTTGACAACAGAGACGGACGAGTCTTATCTTTCCGAGATTCGTCTGTCTCTGTTTGGACGTCGTCCAGGAGGTCTGCAGCGTGTTCCCTCGACTTGGTCAGCTCGTGACCCGCCGCCCGTGGTGGGTGATCGTCGCCTGGGTGATCGCCGCCGTCGCGATCGTCGCGCTCTCGCCGTCGCTGGCGAGCGTCTCGAGCTCCGACCAGACCAGCTTCCTGCCCAAGTCGTATGAGTCGATGAAGGCCCAGGACCTGGCGACCCGGGCCTTTCCGCAGAACGCCGACGCCACGAGCGTCTTCGTGGTGCGGCGCGCCGACGGCGCCCGGCTGACGACCGCCGACCTGGCCCGCGTCGGCGCCCTGACGCTCGGCCTGAACCAGGCGCACATCGCCCACGTGGCGGGGGTCGTCACGAGCCGCAGCATGATCGCGCCGAACGGCAAGATGCAGCTCGTGACCGTGCTCTTCAAGGGTGCCCCCACCGACAAGAGCCTGCAGGACGCCGTGCCGCTGCTGCGCGCCAAGGCGACGAGTCTGCTCGCCGGCAGCGGCCTGAAGGCCGGTCTGGCCGGCACCGTCGCCATGGCCTACGACACGATGAAGTCGTTCGACTCGGCGACCAGGATCGTGGCGATCGTCACCATCGTCCTGATCATCGTGTTGCTCGGCGTGATCTTCCGCAGCCCGATCGCCGGAGCGCTGCCCGTCGCCTCGATCGGCCTGGTCTACGCGCTCTCGACGTCGGTCCTGGCCGACCTCGCCAAGTATTTCGGCTTCAAGGTCGACGCCTCGCTTACCACGCTGCTCGTCGTCGTGCTGTTCGGGATCGGCACCGACTACATCCTCTTTCTGCTGTTCCGCTACCGGGAGCGCCTGCGCGCCGGCGACGAATCGCGCGTCGCGGTGCGCACCGCCGTGCATCGCGTGGGAGTGGCCATTGCGTCGTCGGCCTTCGTCGTGATCGCCGCCATGGCCGCGCTCGGCCTCTCCGACCTCAAATCGTTCCAGACGATGGCCCCGGCCTTCGTCACCTCTGTCGCGCTCATGCTGCTGGCCGCGCTCACCCTGATCCCCGCGTTGCTCGCGCTGATCGGGCCGAACGTGTTCTGGCCGTCGAAGCACTGGCGGACGGCGCGGCCCAGCCGCATCTGGCAGGCGATCGCCGGTCGGATCGCGCGTCAGCCGGGGCGCATGGCGCTCGCGTCGGGAGGCATCCTCGTGGCGCTCGCCGTCGGCGCGTTCTTCATGCACGCGAGCTACGACATCGGCGGGCAGCTCCCCTCGAAGACCGAGTCGGCGCGGGCGACCACGCTGCTCGAGAGCGCCTTCCCGGCCGGCGCCCTCAGCCCGACCCAGGTCTATCTGACGGGCTCGCGCCCCCTGGCCGCAAGCGAGATGACGGCCTTTGCCGCGCGGCTCAGGAGCGTGGGCGGCGTGGCGACCGTGACCGCGGCGGGGTCGACCAAGGACGGCCGCACGGCGGCGTTCGACGCAAGTCTTGTGGTCGCGCCGCTCAGCAACCAGGCACTCGCCGTCGTGGAGCGCCTGAAGGACGTGGCGCACGCCGCCGCCGGGCAGGGCCACCAGGCGCTCGTCGGCGGGCAGAGCATGGGCTTCGCCGACGTGCGCGCGGCGTCCAACCGCGACTACCGCGTGGTCTATCCGGTCGCGGCGCTGCTCATCCTGCTCATCCTCGCCGTGCTGCTGCGCAGTCTCGTCGCCCCGTTCTACCTGCTGGCCGGCGTGGCGCTCGGCTTCGCGGCCACGCTCGGCGCCTCGGTGATCGTCTTCCAGTGGATAGGGGGCGACGCCGGCATCATGTTCGCCATGCCGATGATCGTGTACCTGTTCGTGGTCGCCGTCGGCACCGACTACAACATCCTGCTGACGACCCGTCTGCGCGAGGAGATCGTCGAGGGCGCGAGCCCGCACGACGCCGCCGCGATGGCGGTCGCTCACGGCGGCCCCACGGTGGCCTCGGCCGGCGTCATCCTGGCCGGCACGTTCGCGTCGCTGCTGACCGCCGGCGTCACGCTGCTCGCCGAGATGGGCTTTGCCGTCGCCGTCGGCATCATGCTCGTGGCCTTCGTCATGGCCGCGACGCTCGTGCCCAGCGTCGCCACCCTGCTCGGCCATCGCGTCTGGTGGCCGGGACACCAGGGCGGACGGGCGCTCGCGCCTGCGGCGGTCGTCGCGGGTGGGCCGACGGTCGGCGCCGGCGAGGCGTCGCCCGAGACGGTCGCGAGCGCCGCGGCGGCGCCCGGGCCGACCCGGGAGTAGAGTTCGAGTGAAGGCATCGTTGTCGGAGTCCTGCCCATGACGCACGAAGCCGAGCCCGCCGAACGTCCCTACGGCCGGCGGGCCGACGCAGAGCGTAACCGCCAGGCGGTGCTCGATCACGCCGCCCGACTGCTGTCGCTCGATCCGGCTGCGGGGATGGCCGAGATCGCTGCCGAGTCGCGGATCGGCCGCGCCACACTGTACCGTCACTTCCCCACGCGGGAGGTGCTGATCGAGGCGATCCTGGCGCGGGCGCTCGACGACGTGGAGCGCGCGATCGCCGCGAGCCGGCTCGACGAAGGCGGTGCGAGCGAGGCCCTGACCCGGCTCATCGCGGCGCTGTTCGAGATGAGCGACCGCTACCGGTTCCTGCTCGTCCAGGAGACCCTGCAGCCCGCTCGGGACCAGCGCCGCGACATCGAGCGGCGCTTCCAGCAGCCCATCCTCACGCTCTTCGAGCGGGGCAGGCTTTCGCGAGAGTTCCCGCGGGAGCTGTCCTCGACTGCCCTGAGCGCCGTGTTCGGCGGCGCGATGGTGATGGTCCTGCACGAAGTGGCCAACGGGCGCCTGCAGGCCGCCGATGGCGAAGCCGCGGTGGTGACCACCCTGCTCCACGGCTGGTCTGGGCGGAGGTGAGGAGCATGAAACCTGCCCCGATCAAGCCGTTCGTGCCGCTCGCCCAGCTCGAGGCGCTCGACATCCGTGTGGGGACGATCGAGAGCGTCCACGACGTCGACGGCTCGAGCAAGCTCGTGCGGTTCGTCGTCGACTTCGGCGACCGGCGGCGCACCGTCCTCGCCGGCATGAAGAAAGAGCGCGCCGACCCGGGCGCGCTCGTCGGCGTGCAGACGCTCTTCGTCGTCAACCTGGAGCCGCGCGAGATGGCCGGCGTGCTGTCCGAGGCGATGTTCCTCGACCTCGGCTACGCCGACGGCATCGCGCCGGCGCTGGCCGTGCCGGAGCGGCCGCTGCCGAACGGCACGCGCGCCGGCTAGCGGCAGGGCTCGAGCGCGCGGCCGAGCGGGCGGCACGGATCGCCGGACGCGGCGAGCGCTGCGTCGTCTACTGCGCGGTCATCGCGCCGTCGGCCACGATCAGCGCCCCGGTGACGAAGGACGATTCGTCGGAGGCCAGGAACAGGGCCACGTTGGCGATCTCGCGGGGCTCGCCCGGCCGGCCGATCGGCTGGAACGAGTCGATCGTCGCGTAGACGTGCTCGAGGCCGCCGAGCATTTCGGCGTGGGCGTAGTTGACCGGGGTGTCCACCCAGCCCGGCGCGATCGCGTTGCAGCGGATGCCGCGCTTGGCGTAGTCGAGCGCGATACCCTTGGAAAGCATGACGATCGCGCCCTTCGAGGCGGCGTAGACGGTGAGGAACGGCTCGGCGACGATGCCGTTCACCGAGCTCGTGTTGATCAGCGAGCCGCCGCCGGCCCGGAGCATGTGGGGGATGGCGTAGCGGCAGCCGTACATCGTGCCCTTGACGTTGACGTTCAGCGTACGGTCGATGACTTCGTCGGGCACCTCGTGGAAAACGCCGGGCAGGTTGACGCCGGCGTTGTTGAAGACCGCGTGCACGCCGCCCCAACGCGCCACCGTGTCGTCGGTGTAGGCGCGCACCTGCTCGGGGTCGGCGATGTCGGCGGTCACGGCGACGGCCGCATCGCCGATCTCGGCCGCCGTCGTCGCCACCGTCTCGGACACGATGTCGACGCAGGTCACCAGGGCGCCCTCTTCGGCGAAGCGGATCGCCGTCGCCCTGCCGATGCCCGAGCCGGCGCCGGTCACGATCGTCACCTTGCCGGCGAGGCGTCCGCTCATTCGTCCTCCTTGGTCGTCGGTCTCGCGGGCGGCGTCGCGCCGTGCCGGCGCCGCGGTCCGTGGCGGCATGGTTCCCGGTGGGGCGGCGGCGCGCGGCGTTGCGGCGGCGCACGTGGGGCGGGGCGGTGGTACGCCGGCTCGTGCGCTGCTGCGCCGGCGCGGCGGCCGGTCAGGCGATCGGCCGGGCCACGACGATGAGCTCGGGCGAGTCGTCGTCGTAGGGCGAGCGGTCGTAGTCGCCGTAGAGGGCGTCGATCGCAAAGCCGGCGCGGGCCAGCAGGTGCTCGAGCTCGTGGCGGAACAGGTACCGCATGGGGAAGCGCTCGCTCACCCGGCGGGTGGCGCCGCCGGACTCCGTGATCTCGTAGACCATCTCGCACTGGTTGACCTGGCGGGCGCGATGGTAGCCGGTCACGTGGCCCCACCAGCGGATGGTGCGGCCGGCGGTCCAGGCCACCGTCTCGGCCGTCTCCTCGCCGTCGCTCCCACCGCCCGGATACAGGAGGGCCGGGTCCGGATTGAACAGGTCCAGCACGAGGCGACCGCCGGCGACGAGGTGGGCGTGGCAGCGTCCCAGGCAGGCGAGCTGGTCGGTGACGGCGGTGAGATGCTGGAAGCCGCGGAAAGGGCTCGTGACCAGGGCGAAGCGCCGGCCCACGTCGAAGGCGGTCATGTCGGCCTGGACGAGGCGCACGCGCTCGCGCACCGCGGCCGGCTCGGCGGCGAGCCTGGTCCGGCAGCGGGCGAGCATGGCGGGCGAGAGGTCGAGGCCGACCACCTCGTGGCCGGCGCGCGCCAGAGGCAGCAGGACGCGCCCAGTGCCGCAGGCCAGCTCGAGCGTGCCGCCCTCGGCGGGGGCGAGCGCCGTCCAGAAGCCGGCGTCGTCACGATCGGCGTACACGGCGTCGTAGATCTCGGCGAGCTCGTCCGAGCCGTAGGCGTCGTACTCGATGTCGGGCTGTTCGTGTCCGTTCACGGTCGAGCCATCGTACCGCGCCGCGCGCCGCGGGTGCGACGGCGGCGGGTTCGCCGGGCCCGGGGCCGCGACGGCGGCCGGCGCAACGCCGCGGAGTTTTGTCGCCCCGTCCGCATCTGCTACAATCCGTCGTCGCTGCACTGCCGACCGGTGCGCCCTGGGGCGCCGGTCGTCGCTGCTTGCGCGGGGGCGTAGTTCAGCTGGTTAGAACGCCGGCCTGTCACGCCGGAGGTCGCGAGTTCGAGTCTCGTCGCTCCCGCCAGCACCTTCACAGCGCCGCTTGCTTGCCGGGCGGGGCGGGCCGTTCGGCCCGCCCCGCCCGTCTCACGTCCGGGACCGGGGGGCGGCCACACCGGACGTGAAGGCGGCGGTCGGCGTCGCGCGCCTGGTCCGCCGGATCGACTGCGTCGCCGGCGCTCAGGCGCGCGTCACTTCGTCGCGCCTAATAATCTTGAGGCAGCGCCTTGAGCTGGGACGCGGTGAACACGGGGCCGTCCTTGCAGACGTAGACGGAGCCGATGTTGCAGCGCCCGCATTTGCCGACGCCGCACTTCATGCGGTTCTCGAGGGTCGTGTACACGGCCTCGTCGGCGAAGCCGAGCTGCGCGAGCACCGGCAGCGTCAGCTTGACTACGATCGGCGGCCCACAGAGCACCGCGACGGCGCCCGCGGCGCGCGGCGCGGTGCGCTCGACCACCGGCGTCACGTAGCCCACCTCGCCGTGCCACTCCGGCGTCTCGCCGCCGGGGTCGACGGTCGTGACCAGGCGCACGTCGTCGCGCGCGGCCCACTCCTCGAGCTCGTGCTTGTAGACGAGGTCGGCCACGCTGCGGGCGCCGTAGACGATCGTCACGTCGCCGTAGCGCTCGCGCCGGTCGAGCACGTTCCAGATGACGCAGCGCACGGGCGCGAGGCCGATGCCGCCGGCGATGAAGACGAGGTCGCGGCCCTCCCACTCTTCGATCGGGAAGGCGTTGCCGTAGGGGCCGCGAAAGCCGAGCAGGTCGCCGACGTCGACCTGGCGCAGGCTGCCGGTGACCTTGCCGGCGGCCTTGACGGTGCACTCCAGGTAGCCCGTGCGCGTCGGCGGGCTCGCGATGCAGAAGGTCGACTCGCCGGCGCCGAACACCGAGTACTCGCCGAACTGCCCGGCGCGGAACGTGAAGGCCGCGGCGCGCTCGGGGTCGCGGAAGCGCAGGCGGTAGGTGCGCGTGTCGGGCGTCTCGTCGGTGATCGCCTCGACCACGACGAGGTCGGGCTGATAGAGGTTGCTCGCCGGCCCGCCGCTCACGACGGCGCTCCGCTGCCGGCGCGGTCGCCGATCGCCGCCAGGATCTCGGTCAGGTCCTGCCCGGTCGGGCAGGCGCGCGAGCAGCGGCCGCAGCCGGTGCAGAGCACGTCGCCGAAGCGGGCCGGGTAGACGAGGAACTTGTGCTCGACGCGCTGGCGGTAGCGGGCGTTCTGGTCGGCGCGCGGGTTGTGGCCCGAGGCATGCAGCGTGAACACGCAGGTCTGGCAGGTGTCCCAGTTGCGCCGCCGCACGCCGCGGCCCACGCTCTCGGGCTCGTCGACGATGTCGAAGCAGTGGCACGTGGGGCAGACCGACGAGCACACGCCACAGCCGTTGCAGCGCGGCCCGAGGCTGGCCCAGAAGGGGTCGTCGAAGTGGTGCTCGAGCCAGTCGCGCACGCGGTCGTGGTCGAGGCGCAGATTGGCCGCGACGCGCTCGCGAGCCGCGGCCCGGAAGGCGCCGGCCTGGCCGCGCAGCTCGTCGCCCGCCGCGCCGGCGGGCGAATCGGTGAACCGGTCGGCGTGAGCCGCGACGAACGCGTCGCCCTTGTCGCTGAACGTCTCGACCAGGTAGCCGCCGTCGACCGGCGTCAGCCGTCCGTCGGAGCCCCTGGTCGTCGCTGGCTCGAGGAACACGGCGGAGCAGAAGCACGATCCGTCCTCGACGCCGCAGGCCAGGCTGAAGACGGTGGTCGCCGCGCGCCGCGCGTTCCAGAGCTCGTCGGCGTAGTCCCAGTTCATCACGCGGTCGACGATCGGCAGGGCGGCGACGTCGCAGGGCCGCGCACCGAGCACGACTCGCGCGGGCACGTCGGTGGGCGCCGGGGTGAGCTCGACGTCGCCGGCGCCGCGCCGCCACGAGAAGAGCACCTCGGTCGGCGGCAGGAAGAGCTGCTTGAGGGAGAGGCGCGGCAGCCGCTCGCCGAAGGCGAGCTCGGCCGCGCCCGTCACCGGCCGGTACTCGGTCTCGCGCGGCGCGCCGGGGGCGTCGGCGGCGCGGCCGGCTCCGCCGGCCCACGCCGGCGCCACCGCCGGCGCGCCGGCGGTGGCGAGCTCCTCGACGAGCGCCGCGACGGCGTCGTCGGTCAGCAGCAGGACCCGGCGCGGCACCGCGCCCGCGGCGGAGTCGCCGACCGTCGCCGGACCGTGGCCGCCGTCTGTCGCCCGCTCGCTCATCGGACCAGGCGCGCAACAAACGTCGCGCCGGCGTGGGCGATGACGATGAAGTCGTTCATCGGATGAAGTCCTGAGTGTCGTCGACGGCGTAGGCGCCGATCGGCGCCGGCACCGCCGGGTCGTCGCTCACCGTGTAGCCGTAGAGCTCGTAGACGACCTGCTGCAGCTTGCGGTTGATCAGGCCGAGGGGGATGCCGACCGGGCAGGCCCGTTCGCACTCGCCGCAGCCCACGCAGCGACCGGCCAGGTGCTGGGCGCGCGTGAGATGCCAGGCGAAGTTGCCGCGCGCGTGCGGCGAGGTCTCGATCCACTGCGGCTCGCTCTTCTCGACGACGCAGCGTTCGCAGTAGCACAGCGGGCAGGCCTGGCGGCAGGCGTAGCACTGCGTGCAGCGCGCGAGCTCAGCGGTCCAGAAGGCGAGGCGCTCGGCGGGGCTCAGGGCGTCGAGCGCCGCCACGCGCTCGTCGAGCGTGGGCTCGACGGGAAGCTCCTTCTGCGGCTCGCCGACGAGCACGTCGACGCCGGCCGGCTCGCGCACGTCGCAGCCGTGACAGCGCGCGGCGACGGTGTCGGCGGTGAGCGCCGGCGGTTCGGACCCCTCGGGGCCGGTCGCGACGCCGCCGCAGCGCACGCCGATGAGCACGACCTGGTCGCGGGTGAGCTGCGCCTCGCGCAGCAGCCCGGCCACCGCCTTGGCGTCGCAGCCCTTGACCACGAGGGCGGCCCTGCCGAGGGCGGCGACCTGAGAGCGCCGCGGGTTCACAAAGACGGCAAGGTCGTGCACGCAGCGCGCGTCGAAGACGAGCCGGTCACAGCCGGCGGCGTCGGTCACGAAGGCCGGGCGGACGCCGCGGCGACCGGCCTCCCAGCCGATCACCACCTGTACCGTGCCGTCCTCGAGCAGGCGGCGGGCGGTGTCCTGCAGCTCGCTCACCGGGCGCCCCCCTCGCCGGCCGGATCGGGGGCGGCGGCGTCGACTGTGAACGCTCCATCGCCGCCGGCCGCCTCGAGCGAGCCGTCCGTGCCCGCGAGCGCGGCGAACGGGTCGCCGTCGGGCGGCGGCGCGTCGGCGAGCCGGTGATAGGCGTCGAACGGCCCCAGCTCGCGCACCCGGGCGACCGTCTCGTTCACGACCGCGGCCCACTTGCCGCCCTCCGAGGCCGAGACCCACGAGAAGGTCAGGCGGCGGGGGTCGACACCCAGGAACGAGAGCAGCTCGCGGAACACGCCGAAGCGGCGCCGGGCGTGGTAGTTGCCGGCCGTGTAGTGACAGTCGGCCGGGTGGCAGCCGCTCACGATCACCCCGTCGGCGCCGCGCTCGAAGGCCTTGACGATGAAGAGGTGGTCGATGCGGCCGGTACAGGGCAGGCGGATGATGCGCACGTTGCTCGCCATGGGCAGCCGGCTCGTGCCGGCCAGGTCGGCGCCGGTATAGGTGCACCAGTTGCACACGAAGGCGGTGATGCGCGGCTCGAAGATCCTCGACTCGCGGCCGTCGCTCGTCGTCTCAGGCATCGACGCTCACCATCCCGCCAGCGCGTTTATCTCGGCATAGACCTGGCTGTCGGTGAAGCCGGCCAGCTCAACGCTCTTCGAGGGGCACACTGCCACGCAGGTGCCGCAGCCCTGGCAGACGCCGGGGTTGACCCAGGCGACGTGACCGCAGACGTGGCCCTCCATGTCGCAGACGTCGCGATGCTCGATCGCACCGTAGGGACAGACGCGCTCGCAGTGAAAGCAGCCGCTGCAGGTGCGTTCGTTCACCAGGGCCACCGACGGGTCGCGCTCGAGCTCGTCGGCGCTGAACAGGCCGAGCACCTTGGCCGCCGTCGCGCCTGCCATGGCGACCGACTCGGGGATGTCGCGCGGCGCCTGGCAGGCGCCGGCCAGGTAGACGCCGGCGGTGTTGGTCTCGACCGGGCGCAGCTTGGGATGGGCCTCGTTCAGAAAGCCGTCCTGGTCGTAGCTCACCGACAGCTTCTGGGCGAGCTCGGCGATGCCGGGCTGGGGTCGCACGGCGGTGGCCAGCACGACCATGTCGGCGTCGATCACGACCTGGCGGTCGGCCAGGGTGTCGTAGCCCCAGACCTTCACCACGTCGCCGTCGCGGAAGATGCGGCTCACCCGCCCGCGCACGTACTCGGCGCCGTCCTCCTCGATCGCCCGCCGGCTGAACTCGTCGTAGCCCTTGCCCGCGGCCCTGATGTCCATGTAGAAGACCACGGCGCGCCCGTCGTGCACCTTGTGCTTGTAGAGCATGGTGTGCTTGGCCGTGTACATGCAGCAGATCTTGGAGCAGTAGGCCATGCCCTTCTCGGGGTCGCGCGAGCCCACGCACTTGACGAACACGACCGTTTTGGGCACGGCGCCGTCGGAGGGCCGCACGATCTCGCCGCCGGTCGGCCCGGACGCGCTCGCCAGGCGCTCGAACTGGAGGCCGTCGATCACGTCGGGCACCTCGCCGTAGCCGTACTCGCCGTAGCCCTTGAGGCCCGCCGGCTGCTCGCGGCCGATGTCGTAGAGCTGGAAACCGGTCGCCACCACGATCGCGCCGACCTCCTCGGTCACGAACGTGTCCTCGGAGTCGTAGTCGATCGCGCCCTTCAGGCAGGCCTCCTTGCACTTGCCGCAGGCGTCCTTTTTGAGTCCCTTGGCGCGGCCCTTGAACAGCGTGCAGTTGGCGCGGTCGAGCACCGGGATGTTGGGGACGGCCTGGGGGAACGGGGTGGAGATCGCGGTGCGCTTGCCCAGCCCGGCGTCGAACTCGCTCGTGATCCTGCGGTTCGGGCAGGCCGCCTGGCAGTCGCCGCAGCCGTTGCACAGGTCCTCATCGACCGAGCGCGCCTTCTTGCGGATCGTCACGCTGAAGTTGCCGATGTAGCCGTCGACCTTCTCGATCTCGCTCCAGGTGTGCAGTGTGATGCGCGGGTGCTGGTAGGTTTCGACCATGCGCGGCGTGAGGATGCACTGCGAGCAGTCGAGCGTGGGGAAGGTCTCGGAGAGCTGGCTCATATGGCCGCCGATCGAGGCCTCCCTCTCGACCAGCACGACCTCGTGCCCGCCGTCGGCGATGTCGAGCGCCGCCTGGATGCCGGCGATGCCGCCGCCGATCACCAGCGCCCGCTTGGTGACGGGGATGCGAATGGTATCGAGCGGCCGGTCCTGCTTGACCTTTTCCACGAGGGTGCGGCCGATGTCGATCGCCTTGGCCGTGGCGCGCTCGCGGTCGTCGTGGATCCACGAGCAGTGCTCGCGGATGTTGGCCATCTCGACCACGAAGGGGTTGAGGCCGGCCTGGGCGGCCGCGCGGCGGAAGGTCGCCTCGTGCATGTGCGGCGAGCAGGCGCAGACCACGACACCGGTGAGGCCGTCCTCCTCGATCGCCCTCTTCACGAGCTGCTGGCCCGGGTCGGAGCACATGTACTTATAGTCCTCGGCGCGCACCACGCCGGGGTGCTCGCGCAGGGCGTCGGCGACCGCGGCGCAGTCGACCGTGCGGGCGATGTTCTCGCCGCAGTGGCAGACGAAGACGCCGATGCGGCTCACGTCGCGGCTCCGGTCGTGCCGGCGGCGGCCTTCGCCGCCCGGGCCGCCTCGCGTGCGGCGGCCTCAGCGGCCGCCCGCCGCGCGTCGCCGGCCAGGCGCGCGAGGAGCGGCTGGGTGTCGACGAAGTGGCGCTCGAAGCCGAGCAGGTCGAGCGGCAGCCCCAGGGCGAGGCCGACGAGCTGAGTGATGTAGAGCACGGGCATCGGTGGGGCGCCCTTCAGGCTCATCGCGCTCTGGCGAAAATCGAGGTTGGCGTGACAGAGCGGGCAGGCCGCGACGATGGCGTCGGCGCCGCAGCGCCGGGCGTCGTCGATGATGGCCCGGCTCAGGCGCAGGACCGAGCTCGTGCGCGCGATCGAGAAGGCCCCGCCGCAGCACTCGACCGCCATGTTCCAGCGCGCCGGGCGGGCGCCGCAGGCGGCGACCACCTCGTCCATGCCGACCGGCCGCTCCGTGTCGTCGAAGCCGGTCGCGTCGGCCGGCCGCACCAGCAGGCAGCCCCAGTAGGCGGCCACGCTCAGGTGCGCGAGCGGGTTGGGTTCGAGGCGTGCCGCGACGCGCTCCTCGATGGCCGGCGCGAGGCCCTGGAGCAGCTCCACGATGCTGACCACCTTGACGGTGTTCGCGAACGGCCGCTCGAGCACGTCGCGTACCCTGGGCGCCATGCCGGGCTCGGCGGCGACCGCATGGGCCGCGCCCGACAGGCGGTTGTAGCAGGCGGCGCAGGGCGCGAGGACGCGGTCGGCACCCTGGGCCTCGGCGAGGGCCAGGTTGCGAGCCGGCAGGGCGACGCCCAGCAGGTGGTCGGCGGCGTGCGCCGAGCTGGCCCCGCAGCAGCTCCAGTCGTCGAGCTCGTCGAGCTCGACGTCGAGCGCGACCGCCACGGCCAGCAGGCTCTCCTCGTACTCGCGCGAGGTGCCGTGCATGGAGCAGCCGGGGTAGTAGGCGAGGCTCACGCCGGCCCTCCGCCGTCGGCCGGCCAGTCGGCGCAGTGGGCGCTGTGGGCGCGCTCCCGCTTGCAGGCCGCCATGAGGCGCCGCACGTCGGCCACGCCGGCGATGCGCTGGGGGCGCAGCGGCAGCTTGCCGCGGCGCAGCATCGCCGGCGCGGTCGTGACGTCCTGCAGCAGCCCGCCGCCGCGCAGCTTGTACTGCATGACGAGGCCCACCTCGGACAGGCGGCCGTTCGTGCGGATCTGCTCGAGGAACGACTGGTGGAAGGCGTGCACCGCGCGCGGGGCGTGCGCCGCGCCCTCGACGGCCGCGAGCTCGCGCAGCGCGTCGATCACGCGCGCCGGGTCGACGTCCTTGGGGCAGCGCGCGCTGCAGGTCTCGCAGGTGAGACACAGCCAGAGCGAGTCGTCGGCGAACAGGCGGGCGCGGTCGTCGGCGAGCGTGAGACGCATGATCGCATGCGGCGGCAGCGCCATCTCCGGGCCCATCGGGCAGCCGGCCGAGCACTTGCCGCACTGGTAGCAGCGCGCCACGTCGGTCCCGGCCGTGCGGCGGACGTAGGCGGCCAGGGGCTCCGGAGAGGCCGGCCGGCCGGCCGGCGTGGGTCTCGCCGGAGAAGTCGGGGTCGAGGTGAGCGGCGTGGTCGTGGCGTCTGCCTCTCGTCGCGGGTGCACCGCGCGGGGTGGCCCGGGGTGCCGATCGTGCGGCCGGCCTGTATCGTCGCGAAGTAAGAGCTATGTTCGTAGTGTAAAGGCGCGCCAGAAAGCGGGCAATACTTGTCCGTTATTTCACAAGAGGCGGGCGGGCGGCTGCTCGAGCCGCCCGCCCGCCTCTCTCGCGTATCAGGGGAAGGCGATCGGGGCGATCGCCCAGGCCGGCGAGTTGCCGTGAGCGATCAGGACGTGGCGGTTCGCGCCGCCGGCGGTCGCGATCCACAGGACGCTCTGCAGGCCGGTCGCATCGCTCACGGCATAGGCGATCTGCGAGGCCTTTGGCGTCCAGGCCACGCCGGTCACGGGACGCTTGAGGCCGGTCACGACGGCCTGCGCGGCGCTCGCACCGGGCGTCCAGACGTTGAGCGAGTCGATCTCACCGCCGGTCGCGCCGAGGGCGCCGCCGAAGGCGAGGCGCTGACCCTGGCTCGTCCAGGCCGGCTGCGCCGGCCAGACCAGGCCACTCGCCTGGAACCGCTTGGTGCCGTCGAGCGCGTAGACGGTCAGACCGAAGCCGATGTCGCTGCCGGTCTGCTCGGTGGCGATCATCGAGCCGTCGGGCGAGATCACCGGCCAGGTGAGCTGATCGCCATCGATGCCACCCGGCGCCTGCCCTGTCGTCACCGTCGACACGGTGAGGGTGCCGGTGTCGAGGACGTGGAGCTTCTCGGGAATGGTGGCGCTGGTCGGTGTCCCGTAGCTGACGTAGGCCACGCGCGTGCCGTCGGCGGACGCCGAGACGCTGGAGCCCTTCACCAGGTGGCCGCCGGCGTCCTTGGCCGGCCAGCCCACGCCCTTGGCCACGTCGCGCAGCCAGAGCTTGCCGTTCACGCGATAAGTCTTCGCCCCGGCCGGAAAGTACGCCGCGATGAGGCGCGCCGCGCTCACCCAGGCGTAGCTGCCGATGGTCGCCGGCGAGACTCCGACCGGCACCTGGCTCACGGTCGCGGTGCGCGTGTCGTAGACGAAGAGGCTGCTCGCCGAGTCGCTTTCGCTCGCGGCGCGCAAGAAGGCAAGGCGCGTGCCGTCGGGCGACCAGGCAAGATCGCTGACAGGGCCGCCGCTGGGGGCGATGAGCTGCTTCACGACGCCGCTGCCGTTCACGACGCTGATGCCGCTCGCCTTGGCGCCGCTCGCGACGGCGACCACGAGCTGGGCCTTGATGCTCGGCGCGGCGCTGGGTGAGGTGGCTGCCGACGAGGTGCTCGGCGACGCGCTGGCCGTGACGGTCACCGTCGCCGCGGGCGTGGGATTGCCGCCGCCGCAGGCGGTCAGGGCGGCCGTGAGGCCGAGCGCCAGCACGAGGGTGACGGCCCCGAGACTCGCTACCGCCCGGCGTGCACCGCGGCGCTGTCCGGTCACGATCGATCCCATGGCGGCCTCTCCTTGGTCGTCGTCCGCGGGTCCCAGGCCCCGTCGTGGCGGCGGCGCCGTCGCGACGGGACGGAGACGACGCCGGTCACCGGCGCCCCGACCCGGTGTCGTTCGTATCGCCTCAGACGTTCTGCGGGCGCGTGTCTAACCCTCGTGAGAAGGCGAACAGCAGGGCGGCCGCGGCGACCGCCGTGGCCGCGCCGAAGGCGAAGGTCGCCCACGGCCCGAGCGCGACCCAGAGCGTCCCGCCGATCGCGCTCGCCGCGAAGCCGGCGATGCCGACCGTCGTGTCGAAGAAGCCCATGGCCGAGGCGCGCTCGGCCTCGGGCGCCGTGCGGCTGATGAGCGCCTTGGTGGTGCCCTCG
This sequence comes from uncultured Actinomycetes bacterium, assembly GCA_963767005.1. Taxonomy (GTDB): domain Bacteria; phylum Actinomycetota; class Thermoleophilia; order UBA2241; family UBA2241; genus Bog-752. The sequence continues at coordinate 75,358 of CAVYCN010000004.1, read as the reverse complement.
GTCGCGGCGATGTAGAGGCCGTAGACGGCGAAGAGCAGGGCGACCGCGACCATGCTGTGCGCCACGGCGAGGCCGGCGTACACGGCGGCGAACACGACGAAGCCGCCGGCCACCACGGGGAGCTGGCCGATGCGGTCGGACAGGTCGCCGAGGGGCAGCGAACCGGCGGCGTAGGTCAGGTTGTAGAGCACGTAGACGAGGATGACGCCGGTGTCGGGGCTGAAACCGACGCGCCCCGCCTCGAGCAGGATGAAGGCGTTGCTCGAGTTGCCGACGGCAAAGACGAGCGAGGCCAGGAGCAGGCGCCGGAAGCGCCGCGACGAGGGCAACGAGACGAGGCGTCGCCGGGTGGGCGCGGCGGCCGGCGCCGCGCCCGCCGCGAGCGGGCCGCCCGCCGCTCGCTCGCGCACGCTCCGCCAGATGACGAGCACGCTCAGGACGCCGGGCACGACCGCCAGGGCGAAGACCCAGCGCAGCGACACCCCGAGGTGGAGCAGCAGCAGCGTGGCCAGGGGACCGACGACGGCGCCGGCCGTGTCCATGGTGCGGTGCAGGCCGAACGCGAGGCCGCGGTCGGCGTCGCGGACGTCGGCCGCGAGCAGCGCGTCGCGCGGCGCCGTGCGCATGCCCTTGCCGAGGCGGTCGAGAAAACGGCCGCCGAGCGCGACCGGCCACACGAAGGCGAGCGCGAGCACGAGCTTGCCGAGCGCCGCCAGGCCGTAACCGCCCAGCACGAAGCGCCGCCGCCGCCCACGGGCGTCGGAGAGCCGGCCGAAGGGGTACCGGCTGACGCTGGCCGTGGCCTCGGCGGTGCCCTCGATCAGGCCGAGCGTGGCCGCCGACGCACCCAGGGTCTTCGTCACGAAGCCCGGGAACACCGGGTAGATCATCTCGGTGCTCAGGTCGGCCACGAGGCTGACCACGCCCAGCGCCACGACGTTCGCCGGCAGGGCCCGCAGGCGCCGGCCGAGTGTCGTCGCGCGCGTCGGTTCGTCGCTCATGGCGGCGATGCTACAACGGATCGGCCCCGCGGCTGCGAGTCGGGCGCGCCTCAGCCGGCGGCGACCAGCTCGAGCAGGCCGCCGGTCACGTCGGCGCCGAGCGATTGCGGCACGAGCTGGAACGTGGCGCCGGCCTGCCAGACCCCCTCGACGTCGAGGTCGGCGCTGGCCGCGCTGGCGCCCACGAGGCGCCAGTCGACCATGCGGTCGCCGGCGACGGCGATCGTCGTGGCCGTCCGCACACCCGGCGACGCGGGGATCGTCGTGCCCTCTCGCGCATCCGGCCGTGTCGCCATCTCGGCTTCCTTTCGTCGTCGTCGGGTGGCACGACTCCAACCACGGCGGCCGGTTCCCTCAAGGGACCTTCGTACGGGGAGTGGCGGCGGACGATCGCGCCGTCCGGCCGTGCGGACGACCAGACCGGCCTGCGCTGATAGCCAGAACGGTCTACGCCGGTCGGTAAGCCGGGGCGGGGGTCCGGCCGATACCGGCGGCGAGGGCGTCGGCGAGGAGGAGGAGGTCGGCAGTGAGGGCGTGGCGCGGGGCCCGCGCGAGTGGCGGAGCGGCGACGCTCGCCGTCGTGCTGCTCGCCGTGGTGCCGCTCACCGCCGGCCTGCTCTCGTGGGCGCCGCGCGCGGTCGCCGCCGACGTGCTCGGCCCGAACGTGGCCATCCCGTTCCCGCTGTTCCCGACCGACAACCCCTGGAACACGCCGGTCGACACGCTGCCGGTCGACCCGGACTCGGCCGCCTACCTGGGCAGCATGGGCCTCGACACCGGCCTCCACGCCGACTTCGGCACGGTCTGGGACGGGGCGCCCAACGGCATCCCATACGTTTGCGTGTCGGGCACGCAGGCGAAGGTGCCGGTGACGTTCGACTACGCCGACGAGAGCGATCCGGGTCCGTATCCGATCCCTGCGGACGCTCCCGTCGAAGGCGGCGCGTCGAGCGACGGCGACCGTCACGTGCTGGTGCTCGACGTGGACCACCAGATGCTCTACGAGCTCTACGACGCCTGGCCGCAGGCCGACGGCAGCTGGCACGCGGGCTCTGGGGCGGTGTTCGACCTCGGCACGAACGCCCTGCGCCCGGCCGGCTGGACGTCGGCCGACGCCGCCGGTCTGCCGATCCTGCCCGGCCTCGTACGTTACGACGAAGCGGTCACAGACGGGGTGATCGACCACGCGCTGCGCTTCACGGTCGCCCGCACGCAGCGCGCCTACATCTACCCCGCCCGCCACTACGCCAGCGACTCGACCGATCCCGACCTGCCGCCCATGGGGCTGCGTGTACGCCTCAAGGCGGACTTCGACATCTCAGGCTTCTCGCCCGATGTGCAGGTCATCCTGCAGGCCCTCAAGACCTACGGCATGATGGTCGCCGACAACGGCTCGGACTGGTACGTGTCCGGCGCCCCCGATCCCCGCTGGAGCGACGACGACCTGCACGAGCTGTCGCAGGTCAAGGGCAGCGACTTCGAGGTCGTCGACAGCCGCTACCTCGAGCCCGGGGCGCTCGTCGTCGACGCGGGCGGCGACGGCGCGCTGCGCGAGGGCCAGACCTTCGCGCGCACGGGCTCGTTCGTCGACGAGACCGCGGCCGACGCCGCCTGGACGGCTACGGTCGACTACGGCGACGGGACGGGCGCGCAGGCACTGACCCTGGCCGACCACGGCTTCGCCCTGTCCCACCGCTACGCCGTCGCCGGCACCTACGCGGTCGCGGTGACGGTGCGCGTGAGCGGCGGCACGTCGGGCACGGCCCGGTTCCTCGTGACCGTGCGCGACGTGCCGCCGCGCATCGCCGCGCAGCGCAGTGGCGTCGCCCGCCGCGGCATCGCCTTCAGGCGCCGGATCGCCTTCACAGACCCCGGCGCCGATTCGTGGCGGACGACGGTCGTGTGGGGCGACGGCACGCAGAGCCGTCGCCCCACCGTCCGGTCGCGCGCCTTCCGGATAGGTCACGTCTTCCACCGCGACGGCGTCTTCGTCGTGACGGTGCGTGTCTACGACCGCCACGGCGGGGTGGGCGTGCGGCGTTTCAAGGTGAGGGTGCGAGGCTAGGCCGCGGCCTCCGCTTCGGGTCCGAGGCTCGCGGCGGCGCGACCGCCTCGCCCCCTCAGGGGCGCGGCGCGTGCTGCGGCCGGCGGTCCGGCTCGCGGCGGTCCGGCTCGCGGCGGTCCGGTTTGCGGCGGCCGGCGGCGGCAAAGACCTCGGCGCGGAGCACCCTGGAGAGCGGCGACAGGACGGCGCACTCCGGCCGCGCCGCGGCGAAGGCGGCGAACTCGCGATCGAGCACCCCCATGACGACGAGGTCGTGCCAGCTCCCCTCGAACGGCACGGCCTCGCGCTCGCTGCCCTCCTCGACGAAGCCGCAGGCCCGCAGGCAGGCGAGCGCCCGCGCGTTGAAGTCGAGCACGCGTGCGGTGACGCGGTGCAGGCCGAGCACGGCGAAGGCGTAGGTCAGCACGAGCCGCGTCGCCTCGGTGCCGAGACCGCGACCGAGCCACTCGCGCGAGAGCAGCGTGATGGCGTACCGCGCGTGACGCTCGTCGGGATCGACCGCGAAGAGCCGCGCCAGGCCGACGAGCCGTTCCCGGTGCTCGATCACCCAGCCCTGCGTGCTCTCGCGGTCGGTGAGGCGGGCGAGCGCGGCACGCGCCTCGTGCGTCGTGAGCCCGCGACGCACGACCCCCTCGACGCCGAAGAAGCGCTCGATCGTCGGGTCGACGCCCAGCCGCCCGATCACGCCCACGTCGGCCGGCTGCGGCGGGCGCAGGACGACGGTGCGGCCGGGCAGCGCGGGAGCGACGTCGGGCAGCGGCAGGCCGACCGGCGTCACGAGCGGCGGCTTCACGGGCGGGCCCTCAGACGCCACGGGGCCCCGCTCTCTCAGAACTCCCCGGGCCCCAGGTACGCCTCGAGGTCGGCGGCCGGGTCGTCGTAGATCGTCCAGAACTTCTTCACGGGTCCCAGGTTCTTCCAGTAGCCCTTGCTGCCCTGGGGAGTGATGAGGATGTCGCCCGGGCGCGCCGTGACGACGTTGCCGTCGTCGTCGGTCACCTCGACCTCGCCCTCGAGGATGTAGGCGATCTCGTGGTACGGGCGCTCGAAGTAGCGGCCCTGCACGTCGCGCTGCCACAGGCCGCAGCTGAAGCGCTCGTCGCCGGACTGCGCCGCGACGCACTCCCGGCCGGGCGGGTCCTTCTCTTCGGGCCCCACCATGGCCTCTTCCCAGCGCACGTCGGCGGGCCTGATCACGCGGATTCTCTTGGACCGCTCGTCGGCGGACATCGGCGACCTCCTCGAGGCATGGGAGCCTGGTGGGGCAAGCTTATCGCAGGCGCGCCGGGCCGCAACGGTGCGGACGCCGTCCCGTGTGGCGACGGCCGCGTCGTAGAATCGTGTCTGCGGGTCAGCCGGCAACGACCGGCGCGCGCCAGTCGCGCGGAAAGGAACGCGCCCGGCGCGCGCCGCTCACGAGCGAAACGAGGCATCGTGGACGCGGGGAGCAGCGAGCTCGAAGAACAGGTCATCGCGGAGGTGCGGGGGCGGCGCGACGAGCTGTGCGACCTCGTCGCACAGCTCGTCGCCTTCGACACGACGGCGCGATTGCCCGGCGAACCGGCTCGCGACGAGGCCGCCCTGCAGGGGGTGCTGGCGGCGCGGCTCGCCGCCCTGGGCGCCGCGACCGACCTGTGGGAGCCCGCGGCGACCGGGAGGGGCGATCGCTTCGTGCCCGACGACCTCGACTTCGTCGGGCGCCCGCAGCTCGCCGCGCGTTTACCCGGTCGCGGCGGCGGCCGCAGCCTGCTGCTGAACGGCCACATCGATGCCGTCGACGTCGAGCCGCGCGAGCAGTGGTCGAGCGACCCGTTCGTGGCGACGGAGCGCGGCGGCCGCCTGTACGGCCGCGGCGTCAACGACATGAAGGGCGGCATCGCCGCCCTGGTCGTGGCTCTCGAGAGCCTGCGGCGGGCGCAGGTGAGCCTGGCCGGCGACGTCGTCTTCTGCACCGTGACCGACGAGGAGTCGAGCGGCGCCGGCGGGCGTGCGGCCGTCGCCCACGGCGTGGCCGCCGACGCCGGCCTGTGCGCCGAGGCGACTGACTTCGACGCCTGGGTCGCCTGCCGCGGCACGGTCACGCCCACCATCACGGTCGAGGGCCGCGCCGGTCACGCCGAGATGCCGCAGCCGCACTGGCGCGACGGCGGCGCGGTGAACGCGATCGAGAAGATGGCGCTCGTGTTCGACGGCATACGTGGCCTGCGCGACGACTGGCGCTCGCGCGCCGACCACCGCCACCCGCTGCTCGCGCCGGGCGACATCGTCCCGGTCGTGATCGGCGGCGGCACCTGGGTGGTCACCTATCCGCACGCCTGCGCGCTCACTTGCGACGTCACATACCTGCCCGGGCACGTCGACGCGCAGGGCACGGGAAGCGGCGTCGAGGACGAGATCACCCGTCGTCTGGGGGCGGCCGTCGCCGCCGATCCCTGGTTTGCCGAGCACCCGCTGCGTTTCGAGTGGAGCGAGGACGTGGTGCCGGCCGAGATCCCGGGCGACCATCCGCTCGTCGAGACCGTGCTCGGAGTGGCGCGCGGCCTGGGTCGCGAGGGGCGCGTCGCCGGCCTCGATTCGTGGCACGACGCGGCCAGCTTCACGCTGGCCGGCACGCCCTGCTTCTCATTCGGCCCCGACGGGATCGGCACGGCCCACGCGGTCGACGAGTGCGTGACGATCGACGCCCTCGTCGACTTCTGCGCCGCCGCCGCCGTGACGGCCATGCGCTGGTGCGGGGTGGCGCGATGAGTGCGCAGGGCCGGGGCGGCGCGTCAGGCCGCGACGGCGCGCCTGGGCGCGAGGGCGCGACCGGCGCCGGCGGCGACGGATCGCCGGCGGCAGCGCTCGAAACGCGCGTGGCGGCCGCCGTCCGCGCCCGCCGCGACGACCTCGTCGCCCTCACCGCCGCGCTCGTCGCCTGCGACACCACGGCGCGCGACGCCGGCACGCCGCCGCGCGACGAGGCGAAGCTGCAGGAGCTGCTCGCGGCGCGCCTCGCCGCCCTGGGCGCGGACATCGACCTGTGGGAGCCGGAGCCGACCGGCGCGGGCGGTCTCTTCGTGCCGCCCGGCCTCGAGTTCGCGGGGCGGCCGCAGCTGGTCGCCCGCTTTGCGGGCGACCCGAGCGGCCGCCCCGGCCGCGGCCTGCTGCTGACCGGGCACATCGACGCGGTCGACGTGGAGCCGCGCGAGCAGTGGACGACCGACCCGTTCGTGGCGGTCGAGCGCGACGGCCTGCTGTTCGGCCGCGGCGTCAACGACATGAAGGGCGGCCTGGCCGCCCTTGTGGTCGCGCTCGAGGCGCTGCGCGACGCCGGCGTCGCGCTCGCCGGCGAGGTCGTCTTCGCCGCGGTGACCGACGAGGAGTCGTCGGGTATGGGGAGCTGGTCGGTCGTGCGCCGCTTCGCCGCACGCGGCCTGCAGCCCGACGCCGGCATCTGCGCCGAGCCCACCGGCTTCGAGGCCTGGGTGGCCTGTCGCGGCATCCTCAAGCCGCGGCTCACCATCCCCGGCCGCGCCGGGCACTCGCAGGAGCCGCAGCCCGACTGGCGCGACGGCGGCGCGGTCAACGCGATCGACAAGCTCGTGCCGGTGCTCGCCGAGGTGCGTCGCCTGAACGACGAGTGGCGCTCGCGCGCCGACCAGCGCCACCCGTACCTTGCGCCCGGCGACGTCGTGCCGGTGCTCGTGTCGGGCGGCACCTGGGACGTGACCTATCCGGCCTTCTGTCGTCTGACGCTCGACTGTCACTACCTGCCGGCCCACTGGCACCCGCAGCTCGGTGCCGAGCCGGTCAAGGCCGAGCTGCGCGGCCGCATCGACGCGGCGGCCGCAGCCGATCCCTGGCTCGCCGAGCACCCGATCACCTGGGAGTGGGAGTGGGAGGTGCCGCCGGCTGAGATCCCCGCCGACCATCCGCTCGTGACCACCGTGCTCGACGCCGGGGCAGCGCTGGGCCGGCCGTCGCGGCCGGGCGGCCTGAACTCGTGGCACGACGCCGCGACGTTCACCCTGCACGGCGGCGTCCCGACCTTCTCGTTCGGACCGCACGACCGGTACACGGCGCACGCGGTGAACGAGTGCGTGGCGGTCGACGAGCTCGTCGACACGGCTGCGATCGTGGCCTGCGCCGCGCTGCGCTGGTGCGGGCGCGCCGCGTCGTGAGCGACGCCGCGACGCGCTATGCTCCCACCGCGTTCGAAGCGACCGTGAGGAGGACGTGATGCTGCAGGGTCTGGCCGGCAGGACGGCGCTCGTCACCGGCGGCTCGTCGGGGCTCGGCGAGGCGATCGTGTCGCGCTTTGCGCTGGAGGGCGTGTCGGTCGCGGTCGGCGGTCGCGACGAGGGGCGCTGCGACGACGTCGCCCGGCGCGCCGCCGAGCTCGCCGGCGAGGCCGGCTTCGAGGCGGCCGTCTTCTCGACCGTGCTGGGCGACGTCGCCAAGGTCGCCGACTGCGAGCGTCTGTTCGCCGACGCGGTCGCGCAGCACGGTCACATCGACGTTCTCGTGAACTCGGCCGGCATCTGGGCTGAGAAACCCATCGCGAACTGGAGCGAGGCCGACTACGACGAGCTCATGGACATCAATCTCAAGGGCACGTTCTTCCTGTGCCGCGAGGCGGTGCGGCACATGGTGCCGCGCCGCGCCGGCGTGATCGTCAACATCGCGAGCGACTCCGGCATCCACGGTGAGCCGGGGGCGGCCGCCTATGCCGCCTCGAAGGCCGGCGTCATCATGCTCACCCGCAGCCTCGCGATCGACCACGGCCCCGATGGGTTGCGGGTCTGCAGCGTCGCGCCGGCGATCTTCGACACGCCCATGCTGGACAAGGCGATCGCCGACGCCCCCGATCCCGAGGCCTACGCGTCGTGGCAGGGTCACGACTACCCGCTCGGGCGGGTCGGCCGGCCAGCCGAGCTCGCCGCCGTCGTCGCCTTCCTGGCAAGCGACGAGGCGAGCTTCGTCACGGGGCGCGCCTGGACGGTCGACGGCGGGTTCACGGCCTGAGGCGGGCTCGCGGGGGCATCGGCGCGCGCCGCGCGCCGGTGCCGCCGGCACGCCCGGCCCTCGGGGCAGCCTGCTCGCGCCGGCACCCGGCTCGACCGCCTCGCGGGCCGGTGAGAGGATGAGGCGGTGAACCCGCGCCGCAAAGTCCTCGTCGCCGACCTCGCGCTGTTCTCGGTCGCCGTCTTCTGGGGCTTCAACTTCGTCGTCATCAAGAACGTGACAGAGCGCCTCACCCACACCGTGAGCTCCTGGGGCCAGGGCGTGGTGGCGGCGACCTTGCTCTACCTGTTCTTCCGCTACGTCGTCGCCACCGTGATCTTCTCGGCCGCCCAGCCGCGCGCGCTGCTGCGCGCCACGCGCCGGCAGTGGGGCATGGGCGGCCTGCTCGCCGCCTTCTACCTGACGGCGCTCGTCGTGCAGACGATCGGCTTGCAGTACACGACGCCGGGCAAGTCGGGCTTCATCACCGGTTTGAGCGTGGCCATGGTGCCGTTCCTGTACTGGGCCGTGGCGCGCCGCTCGCCGGGCTGGTTCCAGGCGCTCGGCGCTGTCGTGGCGACCGCCGGCCTCGGCATCCTGTCGCTGCGCGGCAACCTCACGCTGAGCTGGGGCGACGCCCTGACGCTGCTCGGGGCGCTGCTCTACGCCCTGCACATCATGACGACCGGCTTCTTTGCCCCCAAGGTGCCGCCCTCGACCCTGGCCGTCACGCAGATGGCGGTCTCGACGGTGCTGCTCGCGGCCGTCACGCCCTTCGTCGCCCATCTCACGCTGGCGCTTGGCTGGCAGGCCTGGCTCGAGATCGTCTGGACGGCGCTGTCCGGCACGATCTACGCGTTCTTCATCCAGTCGTGGGCGCAGCAGTACACGACGGCGACGCACGCCGCCGTGCTGCTCTGCTTCGAGAGCGTATTCGCCGCCGTGTCGGGGGTGATCTTCGGCATGGACGCCGTCACCGTGCGCCTCATCAGCGGCGCCTCGCTGATCTTTGGCGGGACGCTCATCATCGAGCTGCTGCCGGCGGCCGGCGGCCGCCACGAGGCGCCGGTCGAGGCGCTCGTCGCGATTGACGGCGGAGAGGGCAGGATGCCCGGCGACGAGCCCCGCCAGGCGCCGCCTCCCGATTTCGGAGATAATCCCTGACACGATGGCTGAGCGACCCTACGAAGACGTCCGTATCGAGGGCCACCTGATCGACTCGCTCATGGTGCCCCAGCTCATGGACGACGTCATGGACCTCGAAGGCGAGTTCGAGATCCTGTCGTTCGACGTGGGCCGCACGAAGACCGACATCTCGACCGCCGTCTTTCGCATCTACGGGCGCGATCGCGCGCACCTCGAGGAGATCCTCACGGCGGTGCAGGAGCACGGCGCCGTGGCCGTCTCCCCCGAGAACGCCGTGCTCGCGCCGGCGCCCGCCGACGGCGTCTTCCCCGAGGGCTTCTACTCGACCACGAACCTCGAGACGTTCGTGCGTCTCGACGGCGAGTGGGTGCGCGTCGACCGGCCCGAGATGGACTGCGGCGTGCGCGTGCTCTCCGCGGCCGCCGCCGGCGCGCCGCGCGTCGAGACGGTGCCGCTGAGCGACGTGGCGCGCGGCGACCTTCTGGTCGTCGGCCATCACGGCATCCGCGTCCTGCCGCTCGAGCGCCCGCGCGAGAGCCAACCCTTCGAGTTCATGGCTTCGGCCGTGTCGAGCGAGAAGCCCAAGGCGCAGATCGTGCACGAGGTCGCCCGCCTGCTGCGCCGGGTGCGCGACGAGGGCCGGCTCACAATCGCCGTGGTCGGCCCCGCCGTGGTGCACACCGGCTCGGCCGCGCAGCTCGCCCGCCTGATCAGGTCGGGCTATGTCGGCGCCCTGTTCGGCGGCAACGCGGTCGCCACCCACGACGTCGAGTCGGCGCTCTACGGCACCTCCCTCGGCATCGACATGAAGACGGGCATGCCGGTGCCCGGCGGCCACGAGCACCACCTGCGCGCCATCAACACCGTGCGGCGCTGCGGCGGCCTGGCGGCCGCCGTCGAGCAGGGCGTGCTGACGTCGGGCCTCATGCACGCCCTCGTCACGAGCGGCACGCCGTTCGTGCTGGCCGGCTCGATCCGCGACGACGGGCCGCTGCCCGAAGTGATCACCGACGTCATGGAGGCGCAGCGCGCCATGCGCGCCTACGCGCAGCGTGCGGGCGCCTGCCTGATGCTCTCGACCATGCTGCACTCGATCGCCACGGGCAACCTGCTGCCGGCCGCGGTCCACACCGTATGTGTCGACATCAACCCGGCCGTGGTCACCAAGCTTGCCGATCGCGGCAGCTTCCAGACGATCGGCGTCGTCACCGACGTCGGCCTGTTCGTCGAGCTGCTCGCCAACGAGCTCGAGGGGCACGCCGGGACCTGAGACCGAAAACGCGACTGGCGCCATCTCCCGCGCGGTATCAGCGTCCTGCCAGGAGCAGGACGCCAAAAGGGGGGAGCCATGAGATGGGGCCTGCGCATCGCCGCACTCGTCGCCTTCGTCCTGACGCTGGTCGCGCTCGTCGCGACCTGATGATCTTCGCGGGCGGCGAGTTCGCCGCCGGGTGAAGGTCCGGGGTGCTCGAGGACGACGGGTCTCGGGGCGACGGGCGGCGGCCATGCCCGCCGCCCGTCGCCCCGACGGTCAGGACGCCGGTGTGGGAGCGGGCGCCTCGAGATAGCGCTCGCGCATGGCCACCTTGTTGATCTTGCCCAGGCCGTTGCGCACGATCTCGGGCACGAGCTGCACGGCGGTGAGCACAGCCTCACGCGGCAGCACGCCGGCCTTGATGTAGCTCTTGATGTGGGCGTGCAGGTCGGCCTCGGTCAGCTCGTGCCCCGGCTTGGGTACGACGAGGGCGAGCGGCACCTCGGTCCAGCGCTCGTCGGGCCGGCCGATCACCGCGGTGTCGGCCACGGCCTCGTGGGCCATGAGGATGTCCTCGATCTCGAGCGACGACAGCCACTCGCCGCCGACCTTGACGATGTCCTTGGCGCGGTCGGTGATGCGCACCGAGGCGTGGCCGTCCCAGGCAGCGATGTCCTGGGTGTGCAGCCAGCCGCCCTCCCAGAGCTTCTCGGAGTTGGCGCGGTCCTTGTGGTAGGCCTGCGTGAGCCAGGGCGCGCGCGCCACGATCTCGCCCGTCGCACGGTCGTCACGGGCCACCTCGGTGCCTTGCGGGTCGACGACCTTCAGGGCCACGAGGGCGATCGGCGTGCCGGTACGGCTGCGCAGCCGGGCCTGTTCTTCGAGCGGCAGCTGGCACTGCTCGCTCGTCAGGTCGGAGATGGTGAGCACCGGGCAGGTCTCCGACAGGCCGTAGCCGACGACCACGTCGATGCCGCGCTTGAGCGCGGCCAGGGCGATCGACCTGGGCAGCGCGGCGCCGCCGATGATCACCTTCCAGCGCGACAGGTCGACGGCCGCCGTGGCGGGGTTCCCGACCAGCATGTGCAGGATCGAGGGCACGCAGTGCGAGTAGGTGACGCCCTCGGTGGCGAGCAGCCGCAGCAGCACATCGGGCACGTACTTGCCCGGGTAGACCTGCTTGAGGCCCAGCATCGTCGCGATGTAGGGGATGCCCCAGGCGTGCACGTGGAACATCGGCGTGAGCGGCATGTACACGTCGGAGCGCGACAGGCTGGCGGCGCGCGCCGAGCAGATCGTGGCGGTGCAGCTCAGCACGTGCAGCACGAGCTGGCGGTGGGTGAACGAGACGCCCTTGGGCAGGCCGGTGGTGCCGGTCGAGTAGAAGGTGGTCGCCCGCGTGTCCTCGTTCAAGTCGGGGAACTCGGCGAGCGGCGCGGCGGCGGCGAGCAGCGCCTCGTACTCGCCGGCGAACGCGAGCGGCGTGTCGACGCCGCCGTCGTCGGTCAGCAGGACGATCTGCTTGACCGTGTCGATGCGCCCCTTGATGTGCTCGACGAGCGGCAGGAACTCGGCGTTGATGAGCAGCAGGCTGTCTTCGGCGTGGTCGATCGTGTAGACGAGTTGCTCGGGCGACAGGCGCACGTTCACCGTGTGCAGCACGGCGCCGATCATGGGGATCGCGTAGAAGCACTCGAGGTACCGGTGGCTGTCCCAGTCGAGCACGCCGACGGTGTCGCCGGGCTTGACGCCGAGGCCGATGAGCGCCGCCGCCAGGCGGCGCACGCGCTCGCGGAACGTCGTGTAGGTCATGCGGAACTGGCCCCGGTAGGTGATCTCTTGCTCAGGGTTGTCGGCGATGGGCGTCAGGAACAGGTTCTTGATGGTGAGCTGGTAGTCGTACGCGGAGTCGGTGCGCAGGATCAAGTCGCTCATGTCCCCCTCCCAGGATCTGGCACGGACCATACGCGATTCGTGTGCTCACGGCCAGCGAAAGGGGCGGCGGCCGGCTTGCGAGGGCTCGTTGGGCGCGACGGTATAATCGCGAGACGATCCGCCACTTTGCGACCACCAACAGACGCCACGGGGGTCTGATCCCAATGAAAGCACGAGCGCTCCGAGACAACGTCTACCTGATCGGTCACGTCGACTGGGACCGGCGCCTGTTCGACGCGCTCATCCCGCTGCCCGACGGCACGAGCTACAACGCCTACTTCGTGAAGGGCGCCCAGAAGAGCGCGCTGATCGACACGGTCGACCCCGCCGCCTGGGCGACGCTCGCCGGTCAGCTCGACAGCCTGCCGGCGCCCGACTACCTCGTCATCCACCACGTGGAGCAGGACCACTCGGGCTGCGCGCCGCTCCTGCTCGAGCGCTACCCCGGCCTCGAGATCGTGTGCAACGAGAAGGCCAGGGCGATGCTCGTCGACCACCTGCATATCGACGACGGCCGGTTCCGCGTCGTCGCCGACGGCGACACGCTCGACCTGGGCGGCAAGACGCTGACCTTCGTCTTCACCCCCTGGGTGCACTGGCCCGAGACGATGTGCACCTGGCTCGCCGAGGACCGCATCCTGTTCAGCTGCGACTTCTTTGGGTCGCACCTGGCGACGAGCGACCTGTTCGCCGACCGCCACGAGGTCTACGACGGGGCCAAGCGTTACTACGCCGAGATCATGATGCCGTTCGGCCCGCAGGTGCTGAAGAACATCGCCAAGGTCACGGCCCATCCGATCGAGCTGATCGGGCCGAGCCACGGCCCGGTCTACGACGACCCCGCCTTCATCATCGACGCCTACCGCGACTGGGCCGGCGGCGAGCCCCAGAACATCGTCTGCCTGCCCTTCGTGTCGATGCACGACAGCACGCGTCTCATGGTCGACCGCCTGACGATGGCGCTCTCCGACCGCGGCGTCACCGTCGAGCGTTTCGACCTGACGACCCTCGACGCCGGCGAGCTCGCGACCTCGCTCGTGCACGCCGGCACCCTCGTGCTGGGCACGCCGACCGTGCTCACCGGCCCGCACCCGCTCGCGGCGAGCGCGGCCTTTCTGGCCAATGCCCTGCGGCCGCGCACCAAGTTCGCCACGGTGATCGGTTCGTACGGCTGGGCGGGCAGGACGGTCGAGACCATCCAGGAGCTGCTCGGGCGCCTCAAGCTCGAGTTTCTCGAGCCCGTGATGGTCAGGGGCCTGCCGCGCGCCGCCGACCTCGAGGCGCTCGATCGCCTGGCCGAGACCATCGCCACGAGGCACGCCGGCCTGTCGCCTCGCCGGTACGCCGACAGCCTCGTGGGCCGGCCGGCCGCGCGGTAGCGGCCGCGCGGCGATCGGGCACTCGCACGGCCCTGTGCCGTGCCGCGGGGTCTTGGCGCGCCCGTGATTGCTTGCGTATGATTGCCTTCGGGGCCGTGGAGCGCGGCCGCGTAACCGGACCGGGGGGACCCTGTGGGCTGCTCGCGCGCGCGTGAGAGCCGTCTCTGCTCATGGGCGGCGGGTCGAGAGACCTGGCTGTGACCGCCCGGCCACGTCGTGCGTTGCTGATCGGCCTCGACGCGGTCGTGCCGGGACGCTGGCGCCGTTTCGCCGCGGCCGGCGTGCTCCCCGTCGGCCAGAGCCTGCTCGCCGACGGCTGCTTCACCCGGGCCCTGCCGGCGATGCCCACGCTGACCACGACCAACTGGGCGACGATCGCCAGCGGCGCCTGGCCGAGTACGCACGGCGTGAGCGACTTCAACCCGCAACGGCCCGGCGAGCTGCCCGGCGAGAGCTCGCAGGGCTTCGACGCGCGCGCGGTGAGCGCCGAGCTCGTGTGGGAGGCGGCGGTCCGCGCCGGCCGGCACGCCGTCGTGGTGAACTGGCCGGGCGCCTGGCCACCGCGGGTCGCGAGCACTCCGGGGCGGCTCGTCGTCGTGGGCGGGGCCGGGATCGAGCTCGACGAGTGGCGCATCGACCAGCCCGGCAGAGACCGGCTGGTGGCGCTCGCCGCCGAGCAGTGTTTCTCGACGGAGGGTGATCCGGAGGCAGCGCGGGTCACGTTGCCGCCCGACGGGGCGCCGTTCGAGCTGCCGTTCACCTACGGCGCGGCGTTCGACCCGGTGGCGCCGGGGCTCGCGCTCACCTGTCGCATCACCGTCCGGTCGGGCCGTCCGGTCGCGCGCTTCGGGTTGCCGGGGAGCGGCGAGGCGCTCGCCGAGCTCGCCCCGGGCGAGTGGAGCGAGCGCCTCGTCCACCCCTTCATGGCGGGCGGCCATACCGTGCCCGGCCTCTTCATGCTCAAGCTGCTCGACCTCGACCCGGCGGCCGGCCGGTTCCGTCTGTACGTCAGCGACGTCTGCCGGGCGACCTGGCTCGAGCAGCCGGCCGGCGTGCTCGACGACTGGTCCGGGTTCGGCGGCCTGCCCACCCCCGGTGTGGGCTGGGAGGCGTTTTCGGCCGGACGGATCGAGCTCGATACCCTCGTGGAGCTCACCGAGCTGTCGACGCGCTGGCTCGCCGACGCCTGCTCTCACCTGCTCGAGCACGAGCCTTGCGATCTGCTCTGCGCGCACTTCCACGCGGTCGACACCTTCTACCATCTGTGCCTCGAGGCCGTCAGTCACCGCCGGACGTCCGGCGTAGCTGAGCGGCGTTTCGAAGAGGCCGAGCTGCGCGTCTACCGGCAGGTCGACGCCGCGCTCGGCCGGCTGCTCGGAGCGGCCGGCGACGACGCGCTCGTCGTGCTCGTGTCGGATCACGGCGTGATGCCGCCCGGGCAGCCCGTCCCGCTCGCCGGCATCCTGCGCGACGCCGGGCTGTATGTAACCGACGCGGACGGCCGGGTCGATTGGGAGCAGACGCTGGCCGCGCCGCAGGGCACCTGCTTCGTGCGGCTGAACCGGACGGGTCGCGAGCCGCGCGGCGTCGTCGGCCGCGGCGACGCCGCGCATGTGCTCGAGCGCGTGCTCGAGGCGCTGCGCGGCTACCGCGACCCCGACACCGGCCTGAGTCCGTTCACCCTCGTCGCGCCGACGGAGCAGGCGGGCGCCCTCGGCGTCGGCGGACCGGGCGCCGGCGACGTGGTCTACGCCGTGCGGCCGCAGTTCTCCGAGGTCCACGGCTCGATGCTCCCCGCCGAGACCCTCACGGCGGGCGACTGGGGCATGCCGGCGCTCTGCCTGGTCGCGGGCCTCGGCGCAGCGCGTGGCGTGCTGCCCGACCACACGGTGCGGCTCGTCGACGTGGCTCCGACGGTCTGCCGCGCCCTCGGTGTGCCGGCGCCGGCCCGCGCCGACGGTGTCGCCCGGGACGAGCTGCTGTCGCTCTGAGGGGTCGTCGGGCGCGCGCGGGACCTGGTGCCCGCACAGAGCCGGACCCGCGTCCCCTCCTGTAGACTACCGCCGTGCTCACCGTCCTCGTCGGCCTGCTCTCCGCCTTCTCGTACGCGTCGAGCGACATGCTGTCGCAGCGGGTGACGCGCGCGACGCGAGCGCTCGTCCAGGTCGCGTGGGTGCTGGTCACGGGCGCCGTGATCGTCTTGCCCGTCGCGCTGATCGTGGACGGCTTGCCGAGCGGCGGCGCGCAGTGGCGCGCCGCCGGCTTCGCGGCTCTCGCCGGGGCCATCTACGTGGCCGCCTTCGTCTGCCTGCTGCGCGCCCTGGCGAGCGGCGACCTCGGCCTGATGTCGGCGCTCAACGCGCTGCAGGGCGCCTACGCGACCGGGGCGTTCGTGCTGCTTGGCTCGCGACTTACTCCGCTGCTCGCCGTGTCGCTTGCGCTGTGCGTGCTGGGCGCCGTACTCGCCTCGATCGAGCACCGCGCCAAGACAACCCGCGGCGTCCCGTGGGCCCTGGCGTCGGGCCTGCTGTTCGGCGGCGTCCTCGTGCTGTACAGCTACGCCCACGCCCTGAGCTGGCTGTCGCAGGCGGCGATCTCGCGCACGGTATCGCTCGCCGTGGCCCTGCCGTTCGCGCTGCTGACGGGCGGCCTCGCCCTGCCCGGGCGACTGCGCCCGGTGGCGATCGGGGCCGGCGTACTCGAGCTCGGCGGCCTGTCGTGCTTCACGCTGGCCATCGCCATGGGGCCGCCCACCGTGGCGGCCATCGCCACGACGCAGTTCGGCACCTTCGCCGTGATCCTCGGCGTGGCCCTGCTGCATGAACGGCCGCGCCGGCATCAGTGGGTCGGCATCGCCTGCACGCTGGCCGGTGTCAGCCTGCTCGCGGTGGCGGTCTGAGTCTGGGGCACGCGAGCCGGACCAGGGCGTGCACCGTCGCTTCACGGCGTGTACCGTGTAGGGCTACGCAAGAAGACGGAGGATCATGAGCGACTTCTTCGAGCGAGGCCCCGGCGAGAGCGGTCCGCGCATGGTGCGGCGCGAGGAGTCACGCCGGCGCGCGCGCCGGCGACGCAGCCTCGCGTTCGTCTTCATCGTCCTCGTCGTACTGGCCGCCGGCGCGCTCGCCGTGTTCAAGCCGTGGCAGCGCTGGGAGCACAAGGCGGCCGGCAACGGCGACAAGCCGCCGGCCCAGCTCGCCGCCACGTCGGACAGCCCGAGCGCCGCGGCGACGTCAGGTGGCCAGGGAGCGTCGCCCGCCGGCTCGCCGACCTCGGCCGGGCCCGGTTCGACGCCCAGCTCCGGCGCCAGCGGCGGCACCCCGTTGCCGGGCGCGAGCGGCATCGTCGCCCCGCCGATCGTCCAGGACCTCGTGCCCTACGGTCCCGCCCGCAAGGCCGAGATGGCGGCCTTCAGCAAGCGCCACTACGGGCAGGACACCTGGGTGCTGCAGCCCAAGGTCATCGTGCTGCATTACACCGCCACCTCGACCTACGGCGCCGCGCACAACACCTTCGCGTCGAACGCGCCGGCCCTCGGCGAGCTGCCCGGCGTGGCCGCCCACTTCGTGATCGCCGAGGACGGCACGATCTACCAGCAGGTGCCGCTCGACGTGCGCTGCCGGCACACGGTCGGCCTCGACTGGTGCGCGATCGGCATCGAGTTCGTGCAGCCCGCCGCGTCGGGGCCGACGCAGGCGATCGCCGACATCTTCGCGCGGCAGCACCAGGTCGACGCCGCGCTGCGCCTTGTCGCCTGGCTGCAGGCCACCTACGACATCTCGACCGACGACGTGATCGGCCACGCCATGGCCAACGCGTCACCCTTCTTCAAGGACCTGACCGGCGCGCGCAACGACCACGTCGATTGGAACGCGGCCGCCGTGGCGCGCTTCCGGCAGGCGCTGACGAACGCGGAGTAGCGCGGGACCCGGGGCCTAGCGCCCTTCGTGCAGCGCCAGCAGGTCGGCGTAGACGGCGTAGGCCGTCTGCTCGGGGAGCGCGCCGTGCTCGGCCACCTGCACGGTGCCCATGAGGTCAGTGTGCAGCAGGGCCGACAGGGTCGAGCCGCCCGCCGCGTACAGCGGGTGGTCGGGCCCGAGCTCGGTCAGACGTACGGCCGGCGGGCGGTCCCGACGCACGCCCGGCCCAGGTTCGGCGATCGCTGCTCCGCTCTTGCCGGCCGAGCAGACGACGCGCATGCGCCGGCCCGCCGCCCGGACCGCCGCCACTCGCTCGGCGGTGACGTCGCGGATGGTGTCCTTGGCGACGTCGTCCGGGGTGATGGCGGCTTCCATGAGGACGTTGGCGAGGGCCGCCGTCTTGGCAGCCGCGTCGTGGCCGTCGATGTCGTGGGAGGGGTCGGCCTCGGCGTAGCCGGCGGCCTGGACCTGGGCGAGGGCGTCGGCGAAGCCGACGCCCTCGCCCATCGCGTCGAGGATGAAGTTGGTGGTTGAGTTGAACACGGCGTCGAAGCCGAGCAAGCGGCAGCCGGGCAGGCAGGAGCGGAACAGGTCGAAGACCGGACAGCCGTCCATGACCGTGCCCTCGAACAGCAGGCGCCGGCCGCGCGCCGCCGCGAGGTCGGCGAGCCGCCGGTAGTCCCAGGCGATCGGCCCCTTGTTGACGGTGACGACGTCGGCGCCGCCGGCGAGCGCGGCCTCGATGTGAGCGATCGCCGCGCGGCCGCCGTGTGGGTCGAGCGGCGTCGCCTCGACGAGCACGTCGGCGCCGCTCGCCACGATCAGCTCTGCGCCGCGCCGCGACGATTCGGGGAACAGGACGGCCGCCGGAGTCGAGCGGCCGCTCACGTCCGGCTCGGCGGCGGCCGCCAGCCCTGCCTCGGCTACCTCGAGCACCTCGGCGGCGCTCAGGCCGGCGGAGCCGACGAAGCTGCCGTGCGAGCCGGTACCCACGGCGACGAAGCGCAGCCGCAGGCCGTGACGGCGGGCGAGCTCGTCGTCGTTGCGGGCGACGAGCTCGCAGAACCGTCGTCCTACGTTGCCGAAACCCAGCAGGCAGACCGACCGTGTGACGAGGTCGGGCATGGCGGTACGGTCCTGGGAACGGGTCTCAGGCGTCGGCCGCGGGGTGCGCCGGGCGGCGGCTCGCACGGCCGCCGGCCGTTCGCGGGGCCGCCCGCCGCGCCGTCGGTCCGCCCGGCGCCAGGCGCCGGACCGCGGCCAGCAGCCGCTCGACCTCGCGTGGCGTGGTGTAGGGGGCGAGGCCGGCGCGCACCAGACCGCCGTCGTCGATCAGGCCGAGGCGCTCGACCAGTCGGATGGCGTAGAAATGGCCGTCCCAGAGGAACAGCCCCTCGCTGCCGAGGCGCCGGCAGACTTCTTCGGGCCGCACGCCGTCGATGGTGAAGGCCACGGTCGACGTGCGGGGATGGCCGTCGGGCGGGCCGTAGACGGTGACGCCGGGGGTGTCGCGCAGCCCCTCGATCAGGTGCCGGGCCAGGGGCTGCTCGTGCGCCTCGGAGGCCAGCATGCCGGCGACGATCTGCCCGCGGCGGCCCTCGAGCCCTTCGAGGCGCGGGCCGAGCGCGGGGTCGGCCGCCACGCGCCGCAGGTGGTGGCGGCCGAGGTCGGCGATGAAGTCGACCGCGGCTGCGGCGCCGGCGATGCCCTCGTGGTTCAGCGTGCCGGTCTCGAACTTGAAGGGAGTCTCGCGGGCCTGCGTGCGCAGACGCAGCGGCCGTACGAGCTCGGCCGCCTGGCGGCGCACGTAGAGCACGCCGACGTGCGGCGCGAAGAACTTGTAGGCCGAGCAGAGCAGGAAGTCGCAGCCCAGGGCGGCGACGTCGATCACGCCGTGCAGGGCGTAATGCACGGCATCTACGACGACCAGGGCGCCCACCGAATGGGCGAGCTCGACGGCCTGGGCGACGTCGTTGATCGTGCCGACCGCGTTGCTCGCCCAGACGATGGCGACGATCCGCGTGCGCTCGTTCACGAGGCGGGCGAAGGCGTCCCAGTCGAGGGTGCAGGTGACGGGGTCGACCGGCACCTCGCGCAGCACGACGCCGCGGTCCTGGAGCGACACCCAGGGGCCGCGGTTGGCCTCGTGGTCGATCTCAGTGAGGACGATCTCGTCGCCCTCGTGCAGGTCGCGCACCAGGCTGTGGGCGAGCAGGAAGTTGAGCGTGGTCGTGTTGGCGCCGAAGGCGACCTCGTCCCAGTCGCAGCCAAGGAAGTCGGCCAGGGCGTCGCGGGCGTCGGCCAGGATGTGGTCGGTCTCGATCGTCGAGGCGAAGAACCCGTGCGTGTTGGAGTTGTGCCCGAGCAGGTAGTCGGTCACCGCGTCGGCCACGCGCTGCGGCACCTGCGTGCCGCCCGGGCTGTCGAAGTAGGCGACGGGGTGCCCGTCGACCGTGCGCGCGAGGGCGGGGAACTGCCGCCGGACGTAGGGGACATCGAGCTTCATGACGGTGCGGCTCCTCGAGCGTGGCCGGCCCGGCGCCCGAGCCCGCTCGCGCGGGACCGGCGGGCGGCGCGTGCCGGCCCTGCCGCCGCCGCCGCGTCTAGTCTATCGGTTCGCCGGCCGGAGCGCGGTCACCGCCGTCGGCGTCGGTCGCCGGCTCGCCCGGCGTGTCGGGGCCCGCGTCGTGCGGCGTCCAGGCGAGGGCGCTCGTGGCTGCCGAGCCTTCGGCGGCCGCGCCGAGCGGCAGGAGCACGCGGAAGGTGGCGCCAAGGCCGGGGGCGGTCTCGAGCTCGACGTGGCCGCCGTGCGCCTCGGCGATGGCGGCGACGATCGACAGGCCGAGGCCGGCCGTGCCCTCGCCGCGGGCGCGCGACTCCTCAGGCCGGTAGAAGGGCTCGAACGCGCGCGCCGCGACCTCGGGGCGCATGCCGAACCCGTCGTCGCTCACCTCGAGGACGCCCTGGTCGCCGGCCACGCTCGTGCGCAGCCGGACGCGGGCGTCGGGTCCGCCGTGGCGCAGGGCGTTCGTCACGAGGTTGCCGAGCACCTGGCGCAGGCGGCTCTCGTCACCGGCCACGGTCACGGGGCCGGTCTGCTCGACCGACAGGTCGCGACCCGGCGCCACGATGCGGGCGTCGGCGGCGGCGTCGGCGGCGAGCTGGGTGAGGTCGACCGGCCGGCGGTCGAGGACGCGCCCCTCGTCGAGGCGGGCAAGCAGCAGAAGGTCCTCGACGAGCACGCCCATGCGCGCCGCCTCCTGCTCGATACGACGCATCGCCAGGTCGAGGTCCTCGGGGCGCTCGCGCGCGCCGCGGCGGAAGAGCTCGGCGTAGCCGCGGACCGACGCCAGTGGCGTGCGCAGCTCATGCGACGCCTGGGCGAGGAACCGCCGCAGGGCGTTCTCGGAGTTGTGCTGGCGGGTGAAGGCCTCTTCGATCTGCGTGAGCATCGCGTTCAGCGCCGTGCCCAGACGCCCCACCTCGGTGCGGTCGTCGGCGCGGTCGACGCGGCGCGTCAGGTCGCCGGCGGCGATCGCGCCGGCTGTGGCGGCCATGTCGTCGAGCGGGCGCAGCTCGCGGCGTACGATCCACCAGGCGAGCAGACCCAGGCCGACGAGGACGGCGAGCGTGACGCTGGCCTCGATCAGAACCAGGTGCTGCTGAGTCTGAGCCTCCTCGGTCAGAGGGATGGCCGCCACGAGCGTGTAAGTCGTGCCCGTCGCGGCGCTCGTCAGACTGTGGCCGATCACGCGGAACTGGAGCGACGAGCCGGCGGCGTTCACCGTGATGGTCTGCTGGCCACCGTGACGTGCCACACTCTGGGGGAAGCCGGCCGGCAGCGAGGGCGTCGCGTAGGACCTGCCGCCGTAGCTGAACGTGTACTGGGCGACGATCTGACCGCCGCCGGTGAGCACGCAACCGTACGTGCCGGGCGGGAGGTTGGCCGATTCACCCTCGGGGACGCTCGGCACGCCGGGGAAGCCGTTGCCTGCGCTGTCCTCGAGCGCGTGGAGCACGGGGAACTCCGCCGAGACGAGCTGCTGGTCGACGCGGTTCAGCAGGAACGAGTGCAGCGACAGGTACGTGGCGCCATCGGCCACGAGGAGGCCGACGGCGACGAGGCCGACCAAGGCGAGCAGCAGGCGCAGGCGGAGCGACAAGCGGATCCCTTTCTGCCGGCCGTCAGTCGTGCGCGTCGCGCAGGCAGTAGCCGAAGCCGCGCACGGTGTGGATCAGCGGTGGGCCGGTGGGGTCGAGCTTCTTGCGCAGATAGCTGATGTAGATCTCGACCACGTTGGCGTCGCCGGCGAAGTCGTAGTTCCAGACGTGGTCGAGGATCTGCGCCTTCGAGAGCACGCGGCGGCGGTTGAGCATGAGGTAGCGCAGCAGCTTGTACTCGGTCGCGGTCAGGTCGATGCGCTGCCCGCCGCGGCGCACCTCGTAGGTGTCCTCGTCCATTTCGAGGTCGGAGTAGACGAGGCGCTGGTGGTCGCCTTCGGCCGGGCGCGTGCGGCGCAGGATGGCGCGGATGCGGGCGACGAGCTCCTCGAGGCTGAAGGGCTTGGTCATGTAGTCGTCGCCGCCCAGCGTGAGGCCCCGCACCTTGTCCTCGGTGCCGTCACGGGCGGTGAGGAACAGGACGGGTGTCGACGGCGACTCGGCCGCCATACGGCGCGCGACCTCGAAGCCGTCCTGGTCGGGCAGCATGACGTCGAGCACGACGAGGTCGGGCCGGAAACTCGTGACCTTGCCGAGAGCGACTCGGGCCGTGTGGGCGACGTCGACCTCGAACTGCTCGTAGCGCAGCGCAAGGCCGATCAGGTCGGTCAGGCTCTCTTCGTCGTCGACGACCAGGATCTTGGGGTTGTCGCTCACCGTGTGCCTCCTCGCTCGCCGACCCTCACGGCGTGGCCCGCGACACGTTCACGCCCGCTGGAGGGCATTGTACGGTCGTTTGCTGTGGAGGTGCTGAGAAGATTCTGTGGTGGTCGTGTGCATCGTGGAGGGGCGGGGTGACCATCGGGCCCGTCGGCACGAAGCAGCTCGGATTCTCAGAGCGGCCCAAGGTCGACCACAGCTCCTTCACAGCGAAGCCGACTACACAGAGTCGAAATGCGGCGGGTGAGGAGGCAGGAGCATGGGTCGACTGCGATCGTATGCGCTTACGTTCGTCTCGGGCGTGGCCGTCAGCGCCATCGTCGTGGTCGTCCTGATGGCGACCGGCGTCCTGCCGGTGCGCTCGCAAAAGACGACGGTGGTGAGGGACACGGCCGTGGCGCCGGCCGTGTCGGCCGGCGCCACGGCCGCCCTCACCCCGGCCGAGATCTACCAACGCGAATCGTCGGGCGTGGTCGAGGTGGTCTCGACCCTGCAGACGACCCAGCAGACCTTCTTCGGGCCCGTCACGGGTCAGTCCCAGGCGCTGGGCTCGGGCTTCGTCGTGTCGCACCAGGGCTACATCCTGACGAACGCCCACGTGGTCTCGAGCGACGGCCGCGCGGCGAGCAAGGTGTCGGTCGTCTTCAAGGGCGCGGGCTCGCAGACGACGCCGGTCACGGCGACGATCGTCGGCATCGACGAGACGAGCGACGTCGCCGTGCTCAAGGTCGACCCGGCCGGGACGGCGAAGCTCGACCCGCTGCCGCTCGGCGACTCGAGCGCCGTCCAGGTCGGCGAGCCCGTCGTGGCGATCGGCAACCCACTCGGCTACGACTTCACGCTCACCTCGGGCATCGTGTCGGCCACCGACCGCAACCTGCAATCGCCGAACGGCTCGACCATCTCGAACGGCATCCAGACCGACGCGGCCATCAACGAAGGCAACTCCGGCGGGCCGCTGATCGACGGGGCGGGCAAGGTGATCGGCATCAACGAGCAGATCGCCTCGCAGTCGGGCGGCAACCAGGGGCTCGGGTTCGCCGTGCCGATCGACACCGCGGTGAGCGTGATGGATCAGATCGAGAAGACCGGCAAGGCGGTCTACGCCTGGTTTGGCGTCTCGGGCCAGACCGTGTCGCCCGACGTGGCCAAGGCGCTCGGTCTCAAGGTCACGCAGGGCGTGCTCGTGGCGAGCGTCGAGGGCGGCAGCCCGGCGGCCAAAGCCGGCATCCGCGGCGGTAGCAAGCAGGTCGCCCTCCAGGACCAGGTCTACGTGACCGGCGGCGACGTCATCACGAAGGTCGACGGCACCGCCGTGAGCAGCAACGACGACCTCTCGGCGTTCGTCACGGCGCACAAGCCGGGCGCTCGGGTGAAGGTGACGCTGGTCAGGGGCTCTCAGACGATCACCCTGCAGGTGACGCTGGGCACCCGGCCGAGCGTGTTCTAGAAGAGCGGGCGGCGGACGGCGCCCCGCGGGGCGCCGTCCGCCGCCCTGACCGCCCGCAGCCCGGCCGCGTGGCGTACGATAGGCGTTGGGCGGGAAAGACCCGCGCGAACCTGTGTACGGGGAAACGATGCGTCCGCCGGCTGCCACCATCTCTGGAACGACCCTGCTGGGCCGAGCCTTCCGCGTCGTGTGCCTGGAGTGGGCGGCGGCGGCGCCGCAGGGTGACGACGACGCCCCCCTCGAGCTGCGGGAGCGTATCGAGCGCCTGACCTCGCTCGGGGTCGATGTCGCGCTCGTCGCGCAGGCGGGCATCGGCGACGTCGATGCCCGCCTGCGCGCCCGGCCCGACGTCGAGGGTCGGCTCTTCCTGCTGCTCTCCGACGGCGCCGAGGCCTACGTCGCCGGCTCGGCCGGCCCGCGCCTGATCGAGCGCCGTTTGGTGAGCGCCGACGAGGACGAGCGGCTCTCCCATGCCCTGGCCGCAGTGCGCGACGACCTGGCGGCGCGGGGCCTGCCGGCGCGCCCGGCCGGTGGCGATCGCTGGCGGCGGCGCCTGAACGTGAGCCGCGGCTCGGTCGACGGAGTGCTCGACGAGCGTCTGGCGGCCGCCGGCCTGTCCGGGCCGGCCGCGCTCGTCGCGCTCGCCACGCGCCTGGCGCGCGGCGCCGGCGTCTCGCGGCCGCGCGTCGCCTGGCGCGACGGCCTGCTCGAGCTCTCGCACACCGACTTCGCCGACAGCATGCGCTGGCTGCTGCAGTGGATCGTGCGCTACCGCGACTACGACGCCCGCGAGGTGCTCGTCGTGGCCGACGGCTTCGGCGCCGACGGCGAGCCCGGCTGTCCCGCGGCGCGGCTCATGATCCCGGAGCTGCACGGCGCGGCCTTCGCGGCGGTCGGCGAGCACGCCGACGGCGCCCGCCGGGGCGTGCGGGCGCTCGGCGGAGGGCCGGCCACCGTGCTCGGCGTGCTCGACGAGCAGATCGAGCTGCGCGAGGCGCGTGTGCTCGAGAGCTTCCCGTCGCCCACGACGCAGACCGACTGGCTCTTCCAGGTCGAAGGCTTCGACCCGTTCCGCGAGCGCGAGGTCGAGACCTGGCTCACCGTCGCCAACGGCGAGAGCGGCACGCGCGGCTCGCTCGAGGAGGGCTCGCCGGCCTCGACGCCGGCGACCTTCGTGGCCGGCGTCTACGGCGACGACACCGGCGACCTGCACATCCGCCAGCCGGTCACGGCGCCCGACTGGCTGTGCCTGCGGCTGCTCGTCGAGGGCATGCCGCTCACGCTGACCAACGGCGAGGTGGTCGAGCATCGCCGCGTCCTCGACATGCGCCAGGGCATCGTCTTTCGCTACTGGCGCCAGCGCGACCGCGTGGGTCGCACGGTACGGGTGCGCACGGCGCGCTTCGCCTCGCTCGCCGACCGCGCGATCATGGTCCTGCGGGCCGAGGCGAGTCCCGAGGACTTCTGCGGTCGCCTCGTGTGGGAGGCCTGCATCGGCGTCTCGCATGCCGGGGGGCCGATGTACGAGGCCGCGCTGGCTTGGCTCGACGGGACCGGCTTCGTGACGCGCACCAAGGGGCGCAAGGGCGGCGGCCATGTGCTCGCCGTGTCGACCCGGCCGGCGTCGGGCTCGCCGGTGGCGCGCTACCTGGAGCGCTCGCGCGACGTGATCGGCGGGCGGCTCGACTGCGACGAGCCGGCCGCCATCGACCGCTTCGCGGCGCTCGTGTCGTCGGCGGATCGTCCGCCCGCCTCCTCTGCCGCGCTCACCGTGCTGCACCGGGCCGAGGAGCAGGGCTTCGACGAGCTCCTGCGACGCCACGTGGCGGCCTGGCGCGAGCGCTGGGCCGGCGCCGCGGTGTCCGTCGGCGGCGACCCGCACGCGGAGCTCGCCCTGCGATTCTCGATGTTCCACATGATGTCCACGGCCCACCCGACCAAGGAGAGCGTCTCGGTCGGCGCCCGCGGCCTGTCGGGCCTGTCCTACTTCAACCACGTCTTCTGGGACACCGAGATCTTCGTCGTGCCGTACTTCATCTACACGCACCCCGAGACGGCTCGCACGCTGCTCTCGTACCGCTACCGCAACCTCGACGGCGCCCGCAAGAAGGCGCGCGACATGGGTCACAAGGGCGCGCTCTTTCCGTGGGAGTCGGCCGACCGCGGCACCGAGACCACCCCGCCCTACGGCATCGGCCCGCACGGCGAGATGATCCCCATCCTGTCTGGCCTGCTCGAGCACCACATCTCGGCCGACGTCGCCTGGGCGGTATGGGAGTACTGGAAGTGCACCGGCGATGACGAGTTCATGGAGCGCATGGGGGTGGAGCTGCTGCTCGAGACCGCGCGCTTCTGGGCCTCGCGCGCGTCGCGCGACGAGCTCGGCCGCTTTCACATCCCTCTGGTCGTCGGGCCCGACGAGTACCACGAGGGCGTCGACGACAACGCCTACACGAACGTCCTGGCCCGCTCCAACATCGAGCGCGCCCTCGATGCCTACCCGTGGCTCGCGGCGCGCGACCCCGCACGCGCGGCGGCGCTCGGCGAGCGCGTCGGCCTCACGCCCGGCGAGCTCACCCACTGGCGCAACGTGGCCGACGCGCTCGTCGACGGCTTCGACCCGGCCACCAGGCTCTACGAGCAGTTCGCCGGCTTCTACGGCCTGGCCGACGTCGACCCGGCCGCCCTCGCGGCGCGGCCGATGGCGGCCGACCTGCTGCTCGGGCGCGATGTGACGCTCAACTCCAAGGTCGTGAAGCAGGCCGACGTCGTCATGCTCTGCTACGTCCTCTCGAACGAGATCCCGCCCGACGTGGCGCAGGCCAACCTGCGCTACTACGAGCCCATCACGAGCCACGGCAGCTCACTGTCGCCGGCAATCCACGCCGCTCTGGCGGCTCGCCTCGGCGACACGCGCCTCGCCTTCGAGGCGTTCCGCATGGCCTCAGACATCGACCTGTCCGACAACATGGGCAACGCGGCCCGCGGCCTCCACATGGCCACCATGGGCGGGCTGTGGCAGGCGGCGGTCATGGGCTTCGGCGGGGTGCGGCGCGACGACGAGACGCTCGTGATCGACCCGCACCTGCCCGAGGAGTGGAGCTCGTTCGACTACACCGTGCAGTTCAGAGGCGCGCGCTACCGCGTCGCAGCCACCGGCGAGCGACTCGATCTCACCGTCGACGGTGGACCGGTCACCGTCCGCGTGGGGCGCCGCAAGCGCCGCCTAGCAAGCGGCGAGCACCACTTCCGCAAGGGCCCGAGGGGAACCTGGGAGGAGACGACATGAACCTGCTCGTGTTGCTCGAAGCGGTCTCCGAGGACGAGGAGCTGCTGGTGTCGGCGGGCGCGCTGGCGCACGCCGGCGGCTGGCCGCTACGCGGGCTCCACGTCAAGCCGAGCGCCGCGGCGGCCGACCTGCGGCTCCCGGCGGCGCTCGCGGCGAGCGTTGCGGTCGACGAGGCGGTCGGTGAGCCGGCCACGGTCGCCCTGGCGGCCGCGGGCGACGACGACGTGATCGCCTTCGTTTCGCGGCGGGCGGGCGAGCAGGGCGTCGGCCGTGTGGCCGACGCCCTGCTCGCCCGCGCGCCGCAGCCCCTGTTCGTGTTGCGCCCGGGCATGCGCCCGCTCGCGGCGCTGCGCCGCCTCGTGGTGCCGCTCGAGGGTAGCCCGTCGAGCTCTGAGGCGATGCGCCTCACCGAAGAGGCGTTCTGCCGCCGCGGCCGCGAGATCGTCGTGCTCCACGTCGGCACGATCGACACCCCCGACGAGCCCGGCAGCATGCCGGCGCCGCGCATGGTCGACCAGGAGCACTACGAGTGGTCGTCGTGGCACGAGGAGTTCACGATGCGCTTCGCGACCTGCCCCGAGGGCGGTCGCCATCGCACCGTGCTGCGCGTCGGCGAGCCGCCCGCGGTGATCATCGACGAAGCCAGCCGTCCGCCTGCCGACCTCATCGTGCTGGCCTGGACCGGGGTCTTCAGCTCGGGGCGCTCGCCCTTCGTGCACACCCTCCTCGACGAGGCGCCGTGCCCGCTGCTGCTGGTGCCGGTCGCGGTACCGGCGCGCGCGGCGCGCGGCGCGGGGCGCGAGTCGGCCGAGGCGGCGTCGTAGCGGGCGCACGCCGGGCGCGCGAAATGACGCCGGGTCGGCCTGAGGTGAGGTCGTCGCCCGAGGGTCTAGGGGCGAGCGCGGCCGGTCCGCGCCGGCCGGCGCTTGCGGGCCGGCTTGCCGGCGGCCGCCCGCGTACCGCCGGGGCCGGCCGCCGAGCCTCCCCCGCCGCGCGCCACCACGGGCGCGGGCGTCGCGCGCATCGTCGCCTCGACGGGCGCGCGGTGGCGCACGGCGAGGATGATGGCGACGCCGATCAGCACGCTGGCGATCGACTCCCACTGCGTGGTGCGCAGACCGAGCAAGACCACGGGGTTGCGACGGATGAACTCGATCAGGAACCGCTCGGCTCCGGCGAGCACCATGAACCAGCCCCAGACGTACCAGCCGGGCTGCGCCCGGCGCGCCATGCGGTAGAGCATCCAGCAGACGATGAGCATGCTCACCGTCTCCATGGGCGGCGTCGGCCAGACCTTCACGCCGGGCGGGGTGGGCACGGTGCCGTGCGGGAAGGCGATGCCGATGAACGACTTGGTGGGGCTGCCGTAGTCGCCGTCGCCCGACAGCAGGCAGCCGATGCGCCCGACGGCGTAGCCCATGGCGACCGCGGGCCCGGCGGCGTTGGCCATGAGGCCGACCGGCACGTGCCGGAAGCGGCTCCACAGAACGACGCAGACGAAGCCGCCGATCAGGCCGCCGTACCAGGTGAAGCCGGAGCCGCTGAACGTGTTGTGGAACAGGTCGCCGCGGACGGTGTGCCAGTGCTGGATCAGGTAGTAGATGCGCGCGCCGGCGAAGCCGCCGATGCCGGCCACGAACAGCAGCTCGTAGGCGAACTCGAACGACACGCCGCGGGTGCGCAGCACGCGGTAGGCGACGTAGCAGGCCGACACGAGCGCCGCGGCGGCCATGACGCCGAAGCTGTAGATCGTGAACGGTCCGACGTGGAAGAGGACGGGGATCACGCGCCGGCCGACCTCACGTAGCCGCGATCGCCTGTGATCGTGACGCGGGTGCCCAGGGCTGCCGAAAGCCGTCGCATGTGGACGAGTATGCCACGTGCGGCGGCACCTGTGACAACCGCGGGGATGCCGTTCGCCGAGGCGTAGACCGGGATGAGCGTGACCCGCACGCCGTGGGGTCGCAGCTCGGCGTCGACGAGCACGGTCTGCCCGGTCGCCACGCTGTAGTGGTCGAACACGAGGTCGCCGAGGCTGTAGGCGATCAGACGGCCGTGGTAGAGCTGCACGCCCTGGAGCACGTGCGGATGGTGACCGATCACGAGGTCGGCGCCGGCGTCGATCGCCGCGTGCGCCTCGGCGACCTGCGACGCGATCGGCACGTCCGTGTACTCGATGCCCCAGTGGAAGCACACGACGACGTAGTCGACGCGCCGCTTGAGGCTGCGGATGGCCTGCTCCACGAAGGCCATGTCCGGGCTCGCGGTGGCGACGCCCGGCGACGTGCCCGCCGCGAAGCCGGGCCAGATGATGTCGGTCCAGCCGAGGAAGCCGACCGTGGCGCCGCCGCTCGTGCGCACGATCACGGGCCGGCGGGCCGCGGCGGCGTCGCGGCCGGCGCCGACCACCCCGACGCCGGCCCGCTCGAGCCGGCGGATCGAGTCGAGCAGCCCGGCGTGGCCCTGGTCGAGGGCGTGGTTGTTGGCCATGTTGACGAGGTCGACGCCGGCGGCGGCCAGGGCGGCCGCGAGGCGCGGGTCGCCCTGGAAGCGCACGTCCTTGCCGGGCCAGGGGTCGCTGATCGTGGTGAGCGGCGACTCGAGGTTGACCCAGGCGACGTCGGCCGACCGCAGCAGCGGTGCGATGCCGGTCAGCACGGCGTCCGCGCCGTGCCGGCGGATGAACGCCTTGACTTGGCGGTCGGCCATCGTGTCGCCGCCAGAGACGACCGTGACCGGCGGCGTCGCGGCCGTCGCCGGGCTCGTCGGGCCCGCGGCGGTCTCGCCGGCGCCCGGCGTGGTGCGCGCGGCGGCGGTGCCGCCCCCGCCGCCGCGCGGCGTCAGCGCCGCCGCGAGGGCCAGGGCGGCGACGATCGTGGCCGCGATGACGGCGACGGCGAGCAGCACGCGCGATCGTGAGGCGCGCAGACGGTGCGCGCGGTACCGCGTCGGCCCCTCATCGCGCGCCGCGGCGATGGCGCGGCCGGGTGTGCTCCGGCCGGTGTGCTGCGCTCGGCCTCGCCGGTCCCGGCCGCGCCGCCTGTCGTCGCTCGGTCCCATCGCCCCCCTGCGCCGCCCCTCCGGCCGCCGCTTCCGTTGACCACTCACATTCTGCGCCGCCGCTTCCTCACCTGCGGCGCGGGGGCGTGCCCCGGCGGCCGAACGGCGGTCACGCCTTGCCCTGCGGTTCCCGCCGGACGTCGCGCGCCGGCCTGCTCGTCGCCGGCCGGGCTACGGTGTCGACGGCCGCCGCAGTGCTCCGCGGGCTGCGCGATGCTACGCTGCGGACCATGGACGACCACCTTCAGCCGGGCGGCTCACGGGTGAGGCCGCTGTTGCTGCTCGCCGTCGCGGCCCTGCTCGCGGTCGCCGGCGTCGCCTTCGTGCAGGCGTTCCGCGCCCCGGCCCGGCGCGTGGCGATCGTCTCAGTCGGCGGCGGGGCGTCCGCCGCCGTGCCGGCGACGACCGTCCAGCGCTGGATCGACGCCGCCCTGCCGGCGGTGACGGCGCACGACGAGGCGGCCTGGCGCGGCATCCTGGCCCCGCGCGGGTCCGCCGCTCGCCGTGCCCTGGACGAGCTCTACCGGCACCTCACGCCGATCCCCTGGACGCGTTTGCGTGCCGTCGTCACGACGAGCCGGCAGGTGCCGGTCGCCTACGACGTCAAGTTCGAGGGACGGCCCGGCGGAGCCGGGCCATCCGGCCGGGTCGTGGCGGAACGCCTGCTCGTCGTCGCCTGGGAGGGCGGGCAGCTCGTGGTCACCGGCGATCGCACCCCGACGCGCACGGCACATCAGTACCTCATGGCCTTTCGCATGCCGCGGCTGGTCGCGCGCGACGGCGCCGTCGTGATCTGCGACGGGAGCTGGCGACCCCTGGCCGACGAGCTCGCCGCCGACATGCCGCTCGCGCGGGCCGACCTGCGGTCCGTCCTCGGGGTGACCGGCAGCCGCCCGATCGTCGTCTTTCTGTACTCGACGGCGGCCGAGGTCGCGGCGTATCTGGGCCAGACGCGGGCGAGCGTCCGCGAGCGTTTCTTCGCCCGCTTGCCTACCACGGCGCCGGCGAAGCTGTGGTGGCCGACCGACGTCGGCGTGCTGGCCTCGGCGCTCACGCCCAACGACCCGTGGACCCGGCACATGCTCGCCCACGAGGTGACCCACACGCTGACCTGGCGCTGGTTCTACCACACGGCTCACCAGCCGCCGCTCCTGCTCGAGGGCATGGCCACCGACGTCGAGGGCTCGCGCACCTACGGGCCGCTGCAGGTCGAGGTGGCGCGCGGCGACCACACCCTGCCGCTGCTCTCGCTGTTCGCATCGAGCGACCTCTGGTCGAGCAACCGTATGGCCAGGGTGGATCTCGCCTATCTGGAGGGCGGCGCCCTTGTGAAATACCTCATCGCCCGCTGGGGCCTCGCCACCATGCGGCGCTTCAGCGTCGATGTGGCGAACACCTCGCTGCGGCCGGCGGCGGTCCAGGGCGTCGTGCGCCGCGACCTCGGCGTGTCGTGGGCCGGCTTCTACGCAGGCTGGAAGTCGTATGTCATGACGTTGCCGTAACGCCGGCGGAAGGCCGGCCCGGGGACGACCGCGTCCGGCGGCCGTGCTCGGCCACCCGTCCCGGCGGCACCGGTCGGCGGGCCGGCCACGTTCGGTTCCGTGGCGGATATGGAACAATGACGGGTAGCGCTCGAGAAGCAGACGCGGCCGCGCGCGGGCCGTGGGAGCGAAGGGAGCGGACCATGCGTCGCAAGACCCTCACCATCCTCGCCGCCGCGGCGGTGCTCGTCGCGGTCCTCATCGTCGGCGTCGTGACGGCCGCCGCCAAGGGTCCGTCGACCCTGCGGCCGATCGGCGTCGCGCAGCTTCTGGGCAACGTCGCTACGAAGGCGCACGGCACGACCGCCGTGAGCGGCGACGTGACCTGGAGCAACGACCTGCTCGGCAGCGCGTCGTCGCTGCTGTCGCTCGGCAACGCCACGCCGACGGGGCTGTCGTCGCTGCTCGCCGGCGGATCGGGCCGGGTCTGGGTGCAGGACGGCAAGCTGCGCCTCGAGCAGCAGGGCCAGAACGGCGACTTCGTGGCGGTCGTGAACGGGCGCGCCGTCTGGACCTGGGACTCGATGACCTCGACGGCCACGCGGTACACGCTGCCGGCCGCCAAGGGCGTCAAGTCGGGCGCCGGCACCACGGCGCCGTCGCCGGCCGCGAGCCTGGACCCGACGACGGCGATCGAGACGCTGATCTCGCGCCTCGCGCCGACGGCGAAGCTGTCGGTGGCCGGGCAGACCACGGTGGCCGGCCGCCAGGCGTACCTGCTGAAGCTTACGCCGACGTCGCCGCTCACGAGCGTCGGCTCGGTGACCGTGGCGATCGATGGCCGCCGCTGGCTGCCGCTGCGCGTGCAGGTGTTCGCCAAGGGCGATGCCACGGCCGTCCTCTCAGCCGGCTTCACCAGCGTCTCGTTCGGCCGCTTGTCGAACAGCCTCTTCACCTTCACGCCGCCGGCCGGCTCCAAGGCCGTGCACAAGACCCTGAGCGTGCCGTCGCTTGGCGCCGGCGCGGCCGGCGTCGCGCCAGGGCGCACCGGCACGCAGCACGCGGCCAGGCCGCTCACGCTGGCGCAGGCCAGGGCGCAGGCGCCGTACCTGCTGACGCCGTCGTCGACGCCGGCCGGGGTGTCGTTCCGCGGCGCCTTCGTCACGCCGGCCGCGGTCAAGGCGGCGAGCGGCCTGACGGCCGCACAGCGCGCGGCCGTCTCCCGGCTCGCCGGACACCGCGCCGCCCTGCTCGTCTACGGCAAGGGCCTCGGCACCGTGCTGGTGATCGAGGCGAAGACCACGGCCGCGCAGGACGCCCAGCTCCAGCAGCAGCTCGGTGCCCTGTCGATCCTCGGCGGCGGCAAGGCGAACGCCACGCAGGGCACGCGCCTGCAGACGCCGCTCGGCGCGGTCGACACCTTCCGGCGCGGCGACGTGCGCGTCGTGGTGGTCGGCCTGGTGCCGATGAGCGTCGTGGCGCAGATCGCCGGCACTCTGCACTAAGACGCGCGCATGACCGACGAACACGCGGCGCAGGCCGAGGCGGGGGCCGCCGGACCGACCGGTCCGGCGGCCTCCGCCTGTGACGGCCGCCCCGTCGTCCTTGCCACCCACGGCCTGACCAAGCGCTTCGGCAAGCTGCTCGCGGTCGACCATCTCGACCTGGCCGTGTGCCGCGGTGACGTGTTCGGCTTCCTCGGGCCGAACGGGGCCGGCAAGACGACGACGATCCGCATGATGTTCGGGCTCATCTTCCCGACGACCGGGCACGTCGACGTGCTCGACCACCGCGTGCCCGGCGACCGCGTCGCCGCGCTGCGCCACCTGGGCGGCTTCGTCGAGGTGCCGGCCTTCTACCCGACCATGAGCGCGCGCCGCAACCTGCGCCTGCTGGGCTCGGCCGGCGGCCACCCGACCGAGGAGCGCATCGCCGAGGTCCTCGACGTCGTCGGCCTGCTCGGCCGCGCCGACGGCAAGGTGGCCGGCTACTCGCACGGCATGAAGCAGCGCCTCGGGATCGCGCTCGCCCTGCTCGGTCGGCCCGAGGTGATCATCCTCGACGAGCCGACGAGCGGCCTCGACCCACAGGGCATGAAGGACGTGCGCGAGCTCGTGCGCGAGCTCGGCGCCGGCGGCACCACCGTCTTTCTGTCGTCGCACCTGCTCCACGAGGTCGAGCAGGTCTGCAACCGCGCCGTCATCATCAACCGCGGGCGCACGGTGATCGAGGGCCCTGTCTCGGCCCTGCGACCGCGCACCGAGGCCGTCAAGGTGACCACCGACGACCCGCAGAAGTCCGCGGAGACGGCCCGCGCGCTGTTCGGCGCCGAGGCCGTGAGCTGGGACGAGGGCAGCCTGGTCGTGCGCTCCGGCCCGGACGGCGTGCCCGAGCTCGTGCGGCGCCTGGTGGCCGACGACGTCGCCGTGCGGGCCGTCGTGCCGGCGATCGAGCAGGGCCTCGAGGACTTCTTCCTCGAGCTCACGCAGAGCGCCGACGTCGACCGCACGCCCGGGGCGCGCGCGGCGAGCGCGGCCACGACCGCCGGGGCGCCCGCCGGCGAGGCGGGTCCCTAGCCGTGGGCACGCTCGGCCGCGAGTTCGTCAAGATCCTCTTCCAGAGGCGCACCTACGTGGGCTGGGCCGGGCTCCTTGCCGTCCCCCTGCTCATGGTGCTGGCGCTCGATCTGTCGGGCTCCAAGCCGGCGCCCGGCGAGGGGCCGGCCTTCTTCTCGCGGATCGTCGGCAACGGTCTGTTCGCGCCGCTCGTCGCGATCGGGGCGCTGTCGCTGTTCCTGTTCCCGCTCGTCGCCTCGATGGCCGGCGCCTTTCCGCTGGCCGGCGAGGCCGAGATGGGCACCATGAAGACCTGGCTCTCGCGGCCGGTCGGGCGTGGCGCCGTGCTGTTCTCGAAGTGGGGCGTCGCGACCCTCTACGTCGTCGTCGGCATGCTGCTCGTCGGCCTCGGCGGCCTGGTGGCCGGCGGCCTCGTGTTCGGCATCCACCCGATGGTGACGATCTCGGGCACGACGCTCAGCATCCCGGCCGGCGTCGGCCGCATCGTCCTCGTCAACCTCGTCATCCTCGCCGCCCTGCTCTGCATGGTGTCGCTCGCGCTGTTCGTCTCGACCCTCACCAACTCGAGCCTGACGGCGGCCATCACCGCGATGGTCGTCTTCATCGTGCTCACCATCCTGAACGGCTTCACGTACTTCGACTTCATGAAGCCCTACACGTTCACGAGCTACGACATGGCCTTCGTGAACCTGATCCGCGATCCGATCGTCTGGCGTCCGATCCGCGACGCCCTGCTGGTCGACGCCGCCACGGTCGCCGGTCTGCTCGTCGTCTCGTGGCTCGTGTTCCGGCGCAAGGACATCCTGACCTAGCGGTCCCGCGGGCGACATGACCACCCTGCGCCTCGAGCTCGTCAAGATCCTGCACCAGCGACGCACGTACGTGGGCTGGGTCGGTCTCGTGCTGGTGCCGGTCGTGGTCGTGGCCGCGGCGGCCCTCGAGAAGCCGCAGCCGCCCGATCCGGGCGAACCGCCCTTCGTCGCCCACGTGAGCCAGAACGGCCTGCTGGTGGCGCTCTCGGCGCTGATCGCCCTGGCGTCGTTTCTGCTGCCGATCATCGCTGCCATGGGCGGTGCCTCGTCGGTGGCGAGCGAGGCCGAGAGCGGGACGCTCAAGACCTGGCTCACGCGTCCCGTGGGCCGCACCGGCGTGCTGCTCACCAAGTGGGTGAGCGCGGTCGCCTACGCCCTCGCCGGCGCGACCCTCGTCGCCGTGGTCGCTCTCGCGACCGGCGCCGTCGCCTTCGGCCTGCACCCGCTCCCGACCCTCTCGGGCACGACCCTGAGCGTGCCCCACGCCCTCGGCCTCATCGCCACGGCCTACCTGCTCGTGGTAGCCGGCGCCGTCTGCTCGCTGACCGTGGCGCTCTTCATCTCGACGCTCACCGACTCCAGCCTGACCGCCGCCACCATCGCGATCGCGGTCTTCACGGTGCTCACGG
The DNA here is from genome assembly GCA_963767005.1 of uncultured Actinomycetes bacterium. GTDB lineage: Bacteria > Actinomycetota > Thermoleophilia > UBA2241 > UBA2241 > Bog-752. Next base: position 39,493 of record CAVYCN010000004.1, on the reverse strand, counting down.
TGCTCAACGTCTTCAGCACCTTCGACTTCATGAAGCCGTACACGTACTCCACGTACCGCCTCGTCTTCGTGGACCTCTTCCGCTCCCCCATCTACTGGTCGCCGATCCGCGACGCGCTGCTCGACTACGGTGTGACGATCGGGGCGCTGCTGCTCGCCGCCTGGGCGGTGTTCGCTCGCAAGGACGTCCTGAGCTAGCGAGAGACGCGGCGGGGTAGACTACGACACCCACCACGCGGGAGGTCTCAGGTGAGAGCGATGCTGCTGCGTCAACCCGGGCCGATCGACGAACGGCCGCTCGAGCTCGTCGATCTCGAGCGGCCGCACCCCGGTCCGGGGGAGATCCTGATCCGTGTGCACGCCTGTGCCGTGTGCCACACCGACCTCCACGTGGCCGAGGGCGAGCTGCCGCCGCACAAGTCGCCGGTCGTGCCGGGACACCAGATCGTGGGCCGCGTCGCCGCGCTCGGCGAGGGCGTGACGACGCCGGCGGTCGGCGCCCGCGTGGGCGTGCCCTGGCTGCACTGGACCGACGGCACCTGCCGCTACTGCCGCCGTGGCGACGAGAACCTCTGCGACGCCGCCCTCTTCACCGGCTGGGACGTCGACGGCGGCTACGCCGACTACACGGTCGCGCCGGCCGCCTTCAGCTACCCGCTCGCCGAGGACCTGAGCGACCTCGCCGCGGCGCCGCTGCTCTGCGCCGGCATCATCGGCTACCGCTCGCTGCGCCTTTCGGGGCTCGTGCCGGGCGCCGCCGGTGAGGCGGCGGCCGCCGCCTCACCGGCGGCGCCCGGCGCCGCCGCCGGCCGCCGCCTCGCCCTCTACGGCTTCGGCGCCGCCGCCCACATCTGCCTGCAGATCGCGCGCTACTGGGGCGCCGAGGTCTACGCCTTCACGCGCGAGGAAAAGCACCGCCAGCTCGCTCGCGAGCTCGGCGCCGTGTGGGCCGGCGGCGCCGGCGACGCGCCGCGCGGCGATCCCGCGCTCAAGCTCGACGCCGCCGTCATCTTCGCGCCGGCCGGCGAGCTCGTGATCGACGCGCTCCGGGTGCTCGACAAGGGCGCCACGGTGGCCATGGGCGGCATCTACTCGACGCCGATTCCCCCGGTCGAGTACCCGCTGATCTACCGCGAGCGCGTGATCCGCAGCGTCACCAACTCGACGCGTGGCGACGCGGCCGGCCTGCTGCGCCTGGCGGCCGCGATCCCGATCGCCACCGAGATCCAGGTGTTCCCGCTGGAGCAGGCCAACGAGGCGCTGATCGCCCTCAAGCACGACGGCATCCGGGGTGCGGCCGTGCTGCAGGTGAGCGAGGAATAGGGCCGCCGACGGCCGAACCGCGCGGCGGTCGGGAGCGGAGCCGCGCCGCGCGCGCGAGGCCGCCGGACGGCGGCTCAGCCCATCATGCGCTCGACCGCGACCAGGGCGCGGGCGGCGACCTGCGGCGGCACGACGATCTCGTTCAAGCCCTCGTCGAGCGTCTCGATCGCCTTGTCGAGCGTGGTGCGCTTCATGTTGGGGCAGATCGCGCCGCGTGCGGCCGGCACGAACTCGCGGTCGGGGTACACGCCGCGCAGGCGGTGCAGCAGGCCTGTCTCGGTCGCCACGACAAAGGCGCGCGTCGCGCTCGTCGCGGGGTAGCGCAGCATGCCCGACGTGCTCGTGATCACGGTGGCCAGGTCGCGCACCTCGCGGGCGCACTCCGGGTGCGCCATGAGCTCGGCGTCGGGGTGCGCGTCGAGCGCCGCGCGGACCTCGTCGGCCGTCATGTCCTCGTGCACCGGGCAGTACCCTTGCCACATGATCATGTTCGTGCGGCCGCTACGTTGCGCCACCCAGTCGCCGAGGTTACGGTCGGGGACGAAGATGATGGGCCGCTCGGCCGGGATGCGGGCCACGACCTCGGGCGCGTTGGCGCTCGTGCAGCAGACGTCGACCTCGGCCTTGATCTCGGCGCTCGTGTTGACGTAGGCGACGACCGCTGCCTCGGGGTGCTCGGCCTTGAGGGCGCGCAGCCCCTCGACCGTGACCATGTCGGCCATCGGGCAGCCGGCGTGCGGGTCGGGCATGAGCACGGTCTTGTCGGGTGACAGGATCTTGGCCGTCTCGGCCATGAAGTGGACGCCGCAGAAGAGGATCACCGCGGCGTCGGTGGCGGCCGCCTTGCGGGCGAGCTCGAGCGAGTCGCCCACGACGTCGGCGGCGTCCTGCACCTCGGGCCGCTGGTAGTTGTGCGCCAGGATGATCGCGCCGCGCTCGGCGGCGAGGTCGCGCAGGCGCTGTTGCTGGTCGCTGAAGTCGGTCATGGCCTCGGGATTGGTCCGGATGGGGTCATGGGAGAAGGATACGGTGCGCCGCCCGGTTCGTCACGCCGGGCTCGTCACGCCGGGTTCGTCACGCCGCGCGCGGCGCGTGCCGTTCGGTGCCGCTGCCTCCGCGCGCCGGCGGGCCCCCCGCCCCGGCGTGTCCGCTACTCGTCGTCGTCGGGCCGGTGGCCGCCCCACGAGCCCAGGCTCTCGAGCCGCGCCTTGAAGCCGGTCTGGTCCATGATGGCGCGCACCTCGCTCACCGCCGCGGCGGAGGGGTACATGCCGCCCACGCCGATCTCCTCGCGGAGGGCGTCCCGGTTGGCGATGAACTCCTTCCACTTCGGTCCCCAGGCCTCGGCGATGTCGCTGAAGAACACGTGCGGCGTGCCGCCCATGCCCTTGTCGTAGAACTGCTCGCCCCAGGCGGCGAACATCTCGACGTGCTTGATGCCGTAGCCGCTCTCGACCTGCATGCTGCGCACGACCTGGTTGATCACGGCGACGCTGTTCTTGCGCGGGCAGCGGCTCTGGCAGGTGTAGCAGTAGAAGCAGTACCAGATGGTGTCGTCCTCGAGCAGCGTGGGGTCGCCCTCGGAGGCGCGCCGCGCGACCTCGCGGGGCGAGTACTCGGTGAAGCGCGCCGCCGGGCAGCCCGACGTGCACACGCCGCACTGCAGGCACGACAGGAAGCCCTCGCGGTGGTCGTGCATGCGGGGGTCGTCGAGGATGCGGTCGACCAGGTCGCGGCGCGCCGCCGGACGCTCGTGGAACTCGCTCCCGGCGATCACCGAGTACGGGTTGTTGTGTTCGTCGTGCTCAGTCATGGTCGCCTCCAGGGGCGGCGCCGGCCGGGCCGGCCGCGCCGAAGAACTCGGGCCAGAAGTAGATCGGGACCGACGGCCCGCGCCGGCGCGCGGCCGAGCGCAGGTTGTCGCGGCACAGCAAGCAGGTCGTGACGACCGGCGCGGCGTGTGTCGCGGCGTAGTCGAGCAGCCGTCGCGTGGCGCGCGTCTCGGCGCGATACATGCCGCCCAGGGCGCCGCAGCAGCCCGAGTGCAGCGAGGGGTACGAGGTGAGACAGGACGACGCAGCAAGCTCGCCGGCGGCGGCCAGGGCGGCGAGCGCCGGGTCGCGCTCCGACAGGCAGCCGACGTAGGGCACGAAGGCCGGCTCGGCCGCGCGCAGGCGGCGCCCGTCGCGCGCGGCGCCGTCGATGAGGGCCTCCCACAGCGGTCTCGTGGTCACGCCGCTCTCGCTCAGGCTGCTGTCGCACGCCGGACAGGCGTTCAGCACCTCGCCGTCGCTGGCAAAGCGCGCCGGCGTCGCGCCGCGGCTCGGATGCCCGCAGCACACGGCGCCGGCCGGCTCGCCGAGCGGCAGACCGAGCTCGCTTGCCACCATGCGGGTCTGGGCGAGGAGCGGTGGGTCCTGGCGCAGGGCGCAGCCGGGGTAGAACGTCCGGGCGGCCGCCGCCGCGCCGTCCGCTGCCGAGCCGGCGGGCGTCGGTGTCGGTGTGGCCGCGCCGTCGGGTCGGGATCGCCGCAGGCGGTGGCGCGCGAGGCGCGAGGCGGCGCCGGCGGCGCTCACCACGTCGGCCGGCACGTGGCCGCGCAGCGCCATGGCCACGCCGAAGGCCATCGAGTCGATCTCGTCGTGGCCGGCCAGGCGACGGGCCGCGACCTGCGCCGCGGCACGCTCGGGGCAGCGCGCCCCGGGGCCTTCGTGACCCAGGGCCCGCAGACGGGCGAGCGTGCCGGCGACGTCGAGTTCCATGGGGCAGACGTCGGTGCACGAGCCGCAGCCGGTGCAGCGCCAGACGTCGTCGCTGCCGAGCAGGCGCTCGACCTGCTCTGTCAGGACGTAGCGCATCACGCGCCGCGGTCCGCCCTCGAGGTCGGCGCCGCTCGGGCAGACGGCCGTGCACTGGCCGCACTGGTAGCAGAGCCGGTTCTCGGCCGCCAGGGCGGCCACCTCGCGGCGGGCCGTCTCGCTAGCCGTCATCGCGCGCCTCCCCGGCGAGCCTGGCGCCGACGGGCGCGGCCGCGCCGCTGCCGGCGCCGTTCGCCGGCCGGTCGATGCGGTCGGACTCGGACAGCAGCATGGCCGCGGCGGCCTCGTCGCTCTGCGTGCTCGCGCAGAACAGGCGGATGCGGCGCCCGACGCTGTCGCGGTCGACCGCGCACAGGTGCCAGAGCTCGACCGGCATCCGCAGGCCGGCCTCGGCCAGCAGCTCGCGGGTGAGCGCTACCTGCTCGGCGGCGCTGGTGTCGCCGGTGCGGAACTGGCAACGGCCCTCGGCGCAGCCGGCCAGGAACACGCCGGCCGCACCCATGCGGGCGGCCTCGACCAGGTGCAGGGCGCTCACACGACCCAGGCAGGGCAGCTCGATCAGGCGCACCGCCGTGGGATAGGGGTCGTGCCGCAGGCCGCTCAGGCTGATCGCGGCGCCGGCGCACTCCCTGCAGTAGAAGCCGACGACCGGGCGCTCGACGCCGTCGGCCAGCAGGTGCAGGCGGCCGGCCAGGGCGTCGTCGGACAGGTTGTGGTCGATCGCCATCTCGGGGCAGTTGGCGGCGCAGATGCCGCAGGCGTGACAGGCCTCGGGGTCGACCACGGCCAGCAGGCCGTCGCCCTTGACCTCGGCCGGCCGCGGCGCCGTCGCCGGCCGCTCGACCAGGCTGATCGCGCCGAAGGGGCAGCGTTCCTGGCACACGTCGCAGCCGACGCAGGCTTCGGCCCGCACGGCCGTGGCGGTCGCCATGCGGCGCCCGGCCGAGCCCAGGAAGTTGTGGATCTCGGCGGCCACCGCCGAGGCCTCGGTGTTGCACTCGACGATGGCCTTGGGGCCGGCCGCCGAGCCGCAGACGAAGACGCCCTCGCGGGTGGTCTCGGTGGCCCTGTTCTTGCGGTCGAGGATCTCGATGAACCCGTGCGCGTCGGCGTCGACGCCGAGCACCTGGACGAGGCGTCCGACGTCGTGGGCCGGCACCATACCGTGCGACAGCACGACCAGGTCGGGCCGCAGGGTGCGCCGCTCGGACGCCGTCATGTCTTCGACCTCGATCACCGGCAGGCCGCGTTCGTCGAACTCGACCCCCGACGGCGTGCCGCGCAGGAACTCGACGCCGGCCTGGCGGGCCGCCGTGTACCAGTTCTCGTAGGCGATGCCGGCCGTGCGCAGCTCGGTGTAGCAGACCGTCACCTTCATCTGCGGGAAGAGCTGCTTGAGACGGATCGAGTGCTTGAGCGCGATCATGCAGCACAGGCGTGAGCAGTAGCGCAGCCGGCGCCGGTCACGCGAGCCGGCGCACTGGATCATGACCACTTCGGCGGCCGGCGTACGGCCGACGGTGGCCTGGGCCACCCAGTCGTCCATCATCTCGGCGAGCTCGGTCTGCGTGAGCACCGTGTCGTGGCCGTAGCCGAGGTACGACAGGAGCTCGGCCGGGGCCGGCTCGCAGCCGACCGCGGCGAGCACCGCGCCGACCCGTACGGTGGCGCGTTCGGGCGACTGCGTGAAGTCGATCGCGTCGACCGGGCACTCCTTCACGCAGGCCCCGCAGAAGCTGCAGGTGTCGAGGTCGACGGTGCGCACGACGCGGCCGTCGTAGAACTCGGCGAAGATCGCCTTCTGCCCGCCGTCGCTCGCGAGCTCGGGGCAGACCGCCTCGCAACGGCTGCAGTTGATGCAGTCGCCGGTCACGACGTTGGGCAGCCGCCGCAGGGTGGCGGCAAAGTCGCCGGGGCGGCCGTCGACCGACTCGACCGTCGTGCGTCGCCAGACGTGCAGGCCGGGGTGGTCGATCGCCACGTTGCGGTGGAAGCACTTGCGGGTGCCGGCCTGGGCGTCGGTCGTCGGCAGGCACTGGCCGCAGTCGTTGGTCGGAAAGACGGTGCCGATGCGGGCCGCGCGGCCGCCCAGGAACGGGCGCCGCTCGACGAGCTCGACGCGATGGCCCATCTGGGCGAGCTCGGCGGCGGCCTGCGTGCCGGCCACGCCGCCGCCGATCACGAGCACGCCGTCGATGCGGCTCGTGCGGGCCAGCGTGTCGGCCGGCGCGCCCGGATAACGCAGGGCGGCGAGCACGATGCGCTCGGCCTTGTCGGTCACGTCACCGGCCTCGTCGCCGTGGACCCAGGAGCAGCCCTCGCGGATGTCGGCGATCTCCATGGCTAGGCCGCGCGCCGCGAGGCGCTGGAAGCGCCGGTCCGAGAAGTCGCGCGAGCAGCCGGCGAAGACCGGCCGGCGCGCGTCGGTCTCCATGAGCTCGAGCAGCCGGGCCTGACCCTGGCGGTCGCACCAGTGCGCGTCGCGGCGCACCTCGACCTGTTCACCGAGGCGCCGCTCGAGCTCGTCGAAGTCGACGTTGCCCATCGTGCCGGCGCACTCGCACAGCAGGACGAGGGGTCGCGCGGCCACGCTCACGACGCCTCTTCGGCCGCGCCCGCGGCCGGACCGGCCGCGGGGGCGACGCCGGCGAGCGCCGCCGCGCCACCGCCGGCGGGCTCGGCCACGGGGCCGCGTGCCTCGATCGCCGCGGCGGGGCAGACACGCGCGCAGGCGCCGCAGCCCAGGCAGAGGTCGGCCTGGTAGTCGATCGTACGATAGGTCGCGACGCGGGGCGGCACGTCGATCGGGCCGTCGGGGGCGCGGCGCTGCAGGCGCCGCAGGGCGGCGCCCAGAGCGCCGCGCCGGCTGCCCTCGGGCGCGTCGAGGAGCTGACTCACGTCGAAGGTCGTGCCGCGCACGCTGGCTCCGCTCGGGCAGGTGGTGGCGCACTTGCCGCAGCCCACGCAGAGCTCCTCGTGGCGCACGATCTCGCAGCCGAGGGCGCTGCCCTGCGCGGGCGCGGCGTGCGGCAGCCGCTCCGCCACTCTCCTGCCGCGCTGTGTGAGGGGCACGGTCAGGACCTCTCGAGGGGCGGCAGGGCGGCGATCGTGCGGTCCATCTCGCGCACGGCGGCCACGAAGCGCGGCGGCTCGCCGGCGCTCATCGTGAACATGCGCACGCGCTCGGGCTCGACGCCGACCGCGGCGAGCAAGCGCTGCACGAGCAGCACCCGGTCGAGCGCGTTCAGATTGCCCTCGCGATAGTGGCACTGGCCCACGAGGCAGCCGGCGACCATGACGCCGTCGGCGCCGCCGGCGAGGGCCTCGAGCAGGTGCAGCGGCGCGACCCGGCCCGTGCAGGGCACGAGCACGAGGCGGACCGACGGCGGCAGCGGCGTGCGGGCGTTGGCGCTGGCGTCGGCCGCGGCGTAGGCGCACTCGCGGCAGCAGAAGGCCACGATGCTGCGGCGGGCGGCGGGGGCGGCGCTGTCCGCCGCCCCCGCCGCCCGCGGCGCGCTCACGGTCGCCGCGGCCGGGCTGCTCACCCCGTCACCTCGGCCAGGATCTCGTCGTCGGTGAAGCCGCCGAGCTGCATGGCCCCCGACGGGCAGTCGGCCGCGCAGATGCCGCAACCGCGGCAGATGTTCGGGTCGACCAGCGCGTGGGCCGGCGCGCCGGAGAGCGCGATCGCGCCCTGCGGGCAGGCGGTCTCGCACACCCCGCAGCCGATGCACACCTCGACGGCCGACGCGGCCACCTGAGCGGGCGTGAGCACGAAGCCGCTCGAGAGCATGGCGATGGCCCGCGCCGCCGCGGCCTTGGCCTGGGCGATCGAGTCGGGGATGTTCTTCGGCCCCTGGGCCGTGCCGCACAGGAACATGCCGGCGCGCTGCGTGTCGACCGGCGCGAGCTTGGGGTGGTACTCCTTGATGAAGCCGGCCGCGCCGGTCTGCAGGCCGGCCACCTGGGCGATCTGGGCGGTGCCGTCGGACGCCTCGAGACCGGCCGACAGCACGACCAGGTCGAACACCTCGTCGTTCTTGCGCCCGGTGACGGTGTCCTCGAAGCGCACCCGCAGACGCTCGTCGGGCTCCTCGACGATCTCGCCGACGCGGCCGCGCACGTAGCGCACGCCGCGGCTCTGCACGAGCCGATAGTACTCTTCGTGGCTCTTGCCCGGCGTGCGCATGTCGGTGTAGCCGATCGTGATGTCCGCATCGGGGTAGTGCTGCTTGAGGAGCGAGGCGTGCAGCGTCGCGAACAGGCAGCAGATCGCCGAGCAGTGCTCGTTGCCGGTCGTCTGGCAGTCGCGCGAGCCCACGCACTGCAGCATGAAGATCCTGCCGGGCACCGTGCCGTCGGAGGGAAGCAGCACCTCGCCCTCGGTCGGGCCGGCCGCGGCCAGCAGGCGGGCGAGCTGGCTTTGCGTGATGACGTTGCGAAAACGCCCGAAGCCGAGCGACGGCTTGCGGCGGGCGTCGAACTCCTGATGGCCGCTGGCCACGATGACCGCGCCGACCGCGATCTCCTCGGTGCTCGCGCGATCGTCCAGGTCGACGGCGCCCGACGGGCACGCGCGCACGCAGGAGCCGCAGTCCGAGCAGACGGCGCAGGCCAGGCAGCGCTGCGCCTCGGCTGCCGCCTGCTCGGCGTCGTAGCCGGGCGAGACCTCGCGCCAGTCGGCACGGCGGGCCACGCCGTCGATCAGGGTCAGGGGCACCCGTTGACCCGGCTCCACGCGGGCGAGCTCGTCGTCGGTCGGGCGCGCCACGACCTGCTCGTCGGTCCAGACCGGCAGCAGGGTCTCGCCGCGCAGGTGGTTGTGGATGGCGGCCGCGGCGCGGTGGCCGGCGGCGACCGCCTCGATCGCGGTGAAGTAGCCGGTGGCGGCGGCGTCGCCGCCGGCGAACACGCCGGGCCGGTCGGTCATGCAGGTGTCGCGATCGACGCGGATCTGGTCGTCGGCGACGCGCACGCCCTCGCAGCCGGCGAGGAAGTCGTCGACCATGGCCTGGCCGACGGCGAAGATCACGCCGTCGGCCGGCAGGGTGAACTCGGAGCCGGCGATCGGCACGGGCTGACGGCGACCTGATTCGTCGGCGTCGCCCAGCTCGCAGCGCACGAGCTCGAGCCCGGTCACGGCGCCGCCGGCGGCGGTCACGCGCACCGGCGCCACGAGGAACTCGACCTTGAGACCCTCGTCGCGCGCCTCGTCGAGCTCGCTCGCGTTGGCCGGCATCTCGACCCTGGTCCGCCGGTAGACGAGCGTGACGTCGGGCTCGCGTCCGGCCGCGACCTGCAGGCGGATCGCGCTGCGGGCGGCGTCGAGGGCGACGTCGCCGCCGCCGATCACGACCACCCGCTCGCCGACCGTCACGCCGCGTCCCAGGTTGCGGTCGCGCAGCAGCTCGACGGCGTGCTGCACGCCGGCTGAGTCGGCGCCGGGCAGATCGACCGGGGCGCTGCGCTGCAGGCCGGTGGCCAGGTAGACGGCGCGGTAGCCCTGGGCGAAGAGCTCGTCGACCGTGAGGTCGACGCCGACGCGCCGGCCGAGCTCGAGCGTCACGCCGCGCGCCAGGATCTGGTCGATCTCGCGCTGGATGACGTCGTGCGGCAGGCGGTAGTCGGGGATACCCGTACGCAGCATGCCGCCGGCCACCGGCTGGGCCTCGAAGACCGTGGTGGTGTAGCCGAGCTCGACGAGATCGCGGGCGGCGGTCAGGCCGGCCGGACCGCCGCCGACCACGGCAACGCGCTCGTCGTGGATGACGGGCGCCGGCACGATGGTCTGCGTGGGTCCCACCTGGTCGGCCACGAAGCGCTTGAGCGCGGCGATGGCGATCGGTTCGTCGACGAGTGAGCGGGCGCAGGCCGTCTCGCAGAGGCGCGTGCAGATGCGGCCACAGACGCTGGGGAAGGGGTTGGTCTCGGACGCCACGCGGTAGGCGTCGTCGAGTCGGCCGGCCGCCACGAGGGCGACGTAGCCCTGGGCCGAGGTGTGCACGGCGCAGGCCTTCTTGCAGGGCGCCCAGCCCTTGCGGTCGACGTGGAACGTGGCCGGCACGGCGTTCGCGAACGGCCGGCCGATGGCGCGCCGCTCGGCGACGCCGAAATCGAAGTCGGCGGGGTAGGTCACCGGACAGACGGCCTCGCAGTCGCCGCAACTCACGCAGGCCTCGGTCACGTAGCGCGGCTCGTGCCGCAGCGTCACGCGGAACTCGCCGGGCGGCCCGGCGATCGCGTCGACCTCGGTGAGCGTGTGGATGTGCACGCGTGGCTCGAGCGCCGTGGTGGTGAGGCGTGGCGCGAGCGAGCACATCGCGCAATCCTCGGTGGGGAACGTCTTGGAGAGGCGCGCCATGTAGCCGCCCAGGCTCGGCGAGCGCTCGACGAGGTGGACCTCGATGCCGGCGCCGGCGAGCTCCTCGGCGGCCGTCATGCCGGCGATGCCGCCGCCCACGACGAGCGCCGAGCGATGCAGGAACGTGCGCGATCGCGGCAGGTCGGCCTGATGGCGGGCGCGGGCGACCGCCGCCTGGACGATCTGGCGCGCCTTCTCCTGGGCGAGCACCGGCTCGTCGCGATGGATGAACGAGCAGCCCTCGCGTACATTAGCGAACGAGACCGCGTTCTCGCCGAGACGCAGGTCGCGCGCGATACGCTCGAAGGTCGGTCCCTGGAACCGCGGCGAGCACGAAGCGATCACGAGGTGGTCGAGGCCGCGGTCGTCGACCGCCGCGGCGATCAGGTCGTGACCCTCGGTGCCGCACATGAACTGATTGACGGCGACGGTCACGACGCCGTCGAGGGCGCGGGCGCCGGCGGCCAGGTCGTCCAGGTCGAGGACGCCCGAGATGTTGCCACCGCACTGGCAGAGGAAGACGCCGGCCCTCATCTTGAGCCTCCCGTCGCCCGGCCGCGAGCCCGCGCGCCGATGCGTTCGAGCAGCGGCTCGACGTTCTGGGAGTGCGAGGCCACGCCGCAGTGGCGGTCGGGGTCGGCGCCCAGGGCCAGGGCGAGGAGCTGCTGGACGTGCAGGTGCACGAAGGGGTACTTCTCGCCCGACGCGTCCTCGATGATCTCGTGGTGCCGATCGAACTGGATCGCGCAGTTGGGACACATGTGGACGAGCACGTCGATGCCCTCCTGCGTGAGGCGGCGCAGCTTCTCGCGCGTGACCGCCACCGCGATCCCCGGGTTCACGAAGCGCTGGCGAAAGCCGGCGCCGCAGTGCATCGTCTTCTCGTTGTAGAGACCGGTCTTCTGCACGCCCGTGGCCTCGAGCAGGTCTTCGGGGATCATGAAGTTCTCGAAGTCGCCCACCACCTCGTCGGGGAAGACCTTGCAGTAGTGGCAGGCCGGGTGGGTGGCGACCTTGATGCCGTCGAGACGGCGCTCGATGAGCGCCGGGATCGATTCGTGGGCGCTCCAGAGGATCTCCATCGTGTGGCTGTGACGGATGGCCGCGGCGACGTCGTCGGTGTAGGCCCGCCCGATGGTGCCGAGCACCTTGTTGGCCTCGGCCCGGTACTCGGGCACGGCGAGGATGTTGCGCGCCTTCTTGTTGATCGCGTAACAGGTCGAGCACAGATAGCTCATGACCGGGTGGCCGTCCTCGACCGCCACGCAGGCGTTGCGGGCGGCGAGGGCTACCGAGGTCGCCACCGGGACGAGCTCGGAGTAGTAGCCCAGGCCGGTGCAGCAGGTCTGCTCGGGCGACACGGTGTACTCGATACCGAAACGCTCGAAGAGCCACTTGGTGGCCGCCTCGGCGCCCGGGTACTCGGTCGAGATGAGGCAGCTGCGGAAGAGCAGCACGCCGCCGGTCACGCGCTCGGTTTCGGGAGTAGTCGCCATGGCTTCCGCTTTTCGTCGCTGACGGTCCTCGTATTGTGCAGAGCGACCCCCGACCTGTCCAACGCTGCACGGCCGTCAGGCTCGATTCACCCTATTACAGGTAGGAATTCACGTGCGGCGCCGGGGGTGTTTGCCGGCGGGGCCTCGCGGGTAGTTCCATGACGCCTCCGGAAAACCCGCGCCGTTCCCGTGCACCGGGCGGCGACGGCCCCCCACCGGACAGGAGTGTGACTCATGGCACGCAAGTCCGCCACTCAGCCGCCACACCAGCCCGGATCCACGCAAGCCCCCGCGGCTGGCGCGGCTCCGCTCTCTCCGGCCTCTTCCGTGGTCACCGCGCAGCCGGTGCGACTCGACGTGGCCGGCGCCGCCACGAGTGCCGCGGCATCCGTCGTCCCCGCTGACCTCACACCGCCTGCGGCGGTCTTCAGCGCGCCGCTGCGTTCCGTCGCGGCGGCACGCGAGTACGCCCACTGCGACCTCTGCGGCCAGCCCCTCGGTCGCGACGTCGGTCACTTCCACATGGTCTCGCCGCTGACGGCGCGACGCGTCTCCGTCTGTCGCACCTGCCGTCGCGCCGCGCTGTCCGAAGGCTACCGGCCGCGGTCCTGACCGCCGCCCCGCCGCCGCGCCGACCCCGCTCGGGCCGCCTGCCGTCGGTGGGGCTAGAATAGGGCCGCCTTGCAGAGCGCCGTGCCCGCCATCGCCAAGACCGCCGCGTCGACGAGACTCGTTGACGCCTGCCGCTGCCGGCCAGTAGACACGACCCCCGTCTGGCTCATGCGCCAGGCCGGGCGCTACCTGCCTGAGTACCGCGCGCTGCGTCGCAAGTTGAGCTTCATCGAGCTGTGCCGGCGGCCCGACGTCGCCGCTGAGATCACCCTGCAGCCGCTGGCGCGCTTCGAGCTCGACGGCGCGATCGTCTTCGCCGACATCCTGCTGCCGCTCGAAGGCATGGGCATCGGCTTTCGGTTCGACGCGCGCGACGGCCCCGTGATCGAGCACCCGGTGCGTGGCGCGGCCGATCTCGAGGGCCTGCGCCGCGGCGATCCGGCCCGCGACGTCCCCTACGTGCTGGAGACCGTGCGCCTTGCGGCTCGCGAGCTCGCGGGCCGAGTGCCGCTGATCGGCTTCGCGGGCGCGCCGTTCACGCTGGCGAGCTACGTCGTCGAAGGCGGCCACTCGCGCGACTACGCGGCGACCAAGCGGCTCATGCTCACCGAGCCGGCCACGTTCGCGCGCCTGCTCGATCTGCTGGCCGACACGGTGACCGCGTACCTGCTGGCTCAGATCGAGGCGGGCGCCGGGCTGGTGCAGCTCTTCGACTCGTGGGCCGGCGCCCTCGGACCGCGCGACTACGAGCGCTTCGCGGCGCCGGCCACCCGCAAGGTGATCGACGCGCTCGGCGGCCGCGTGCCGGTCGTGCACTTCGCCACCGGCGTCGCCGGCATGCTCCCGCTCGTTGGAGCGGCGGGCGGCGACGTGGTGGGCCTCGACTGGCGCATCGACATCGACCGCGCCCGGCGCGAGCTTGGCCACGACGTCGCCGTTCAGGGCAACCTCGACCCGGCCGTGCTGCTCGGTCCGCCGCACGAGATCGAGGCCCACGCCGCCGACGTGCTGCGCCGGGCCGGCGGGCGGCCCGGCCACGTGTTCAACCTGGGGCACGGCGTGCTGCCGCAGACGCCGCCCGACAGCGTCGCGCGACTGGTCGCCTTCGTGCACGACTGGAACGCGCAAGGAAAGGGGTGACGGTGGCCACCATCGACGTCGCCATGCTGGCCTTCGGCGGCCCGGGCGGCCCGGGCGAGATCGGTCCGTTCCTCGAGGCGATGACCGGCGTCGCGCCGGGCTCGGACGTGCTGGCCGCCGTGGCGCGCAGATACGAGGCGATCGGCGGCGGCTCGCCGCTACCCGAAGCGACGTGCCGTCAGGCCGCCGCGCTCCAGGCAGCCATGATGGCCGACCTCGGCGTCGGCGTGCGCGTGCGGCCCGGCTTTCTGTACGGCACGCCGAGCGTGGCCGAGTGTCTGGCCGACCTCGATCCCCGTGACACCGTGGTGCTGCCCATGTCGCCGTACGAGTCGCGCTACACGTCGGGCGCCTACCGCGCGGCGCTCGCCGCGGCCGGCCGCGGCGAGCTCACGGTGGTCGACGGCTGGTTCGCCGACGCGCGCTACCTCGCGGCCGTGAGCCGCCGCGTGCACGAGGCGCTCGACGGCGCCGACACCGGCGAGCTCGCCGTGCTGTTTACCGCGCACAACGTGCCGTTCGAGACCGTGGCCGAGGGCGACCCCTACGTCGATCAGCTCCAGCAGGCGGTCGCCCGGCTGCTGCCGGCGCTCACGCCCGGCGACTGGCGCCTCGCGTTCCAGAGCAAGGGCAGGCACGGCGGCGCCTGGCTCGAGCCCGAGGCGGCGAGCGCCGTACGCGACCTCGCCACGGGCGGCTGGCGCGACCTGGTGGTCGTGCCGCTCGGCTTCGTCGCCGACAACCTCGAGACCCTGTACGACCTCGACGTGGAGTTGCGCGCCGTCGCCGAGACCAGCGGTCTCGCGTTCCTGCGGGTGCCGGCGCTGAACGACGCGCCGACCTTCATCCAGGCGCTCGCCGACATCGTGATCGAGCGCCTCGCGCACCGCCCGCTCACCGGCCCGGTCGACCTGGGGCGCGGTGGCCCGTTCGGCGGCGGTCTGTTCGGGGCCGCGCGCCGCGACGACGGGGCGCCGGGCGCGCCGTCCGGCGACGACGCGGGACCCGACACGAGCGATGCCTGACGAACGCCCCGTCGTCGCCGTGATCGGTGGCGGCATGGCGGGTCTCGGCGCCGCGCACGCGCTCGAGACGGTCCGGCGCGCGGCGGGGCCCGGGGCGCCGTTCGACTGGCTGCTCTACGAGCGCGCCGGCTACCTCGGCGGCAAGGTGCGCACCGAGCGCTTCGACGGCTTCGTCGTCGAGGCCGGCCCCGACTCGTTCATCGTCGAGAAACCGTGGCCGCTGGAGCTCGCCCGGAGGGTCGGTATCGGCGACCGTCTGCTCGATTCCAACGAGGACGTGCGGCGCAGCTTCGTCTTCTCGGGCGGGCGCCTGCACGAGCTGCCCGAGGGGCTGATCCTGATGGTGCCGACGCGGCTCGTGCCGTTCGCCCTCTCGAGCCTGATCAGCGTCCGCGGCAAGCTGCGCATGGGTCTCGACCTGGTGTTGCCCCGCGGGCCGGCACGTGCCGACGAGAGCCTCGCCGCCTTCGTGCGCCGCCGCCTCGGGTGCGAGGCACTTGCCAAGGTGGCCGAGCCGATCGTGGCCGGCATCCACGCCGGCGACCCCGAGGTGATGAGCGTGCGCGCGACGTTCCCCATGTTCCTCGACATGGAGCGCGAGCACCGCAGCCTGATCGTGGGGATGGTGGCGCGGCGGCGGGCGCGGCTGCGGGCCGCGCGCGGCCCGCAGCCGCGCCCGCCAGCCTCCGACTCCGCGGCGGCGCCGCGCCGGCCGCGCTCGTACTTTCTGTCGTTTCGGACCGGCCTCGCCGACCTCGCCGACGCCGTGGTCGCCGACCTGCCGCCCGAGCGGCTGCACGTCGGCCTGGGTGTCGAGTCGCTGGCGGCGGAGCCGGCCGCCGCCGGCTCCGCCTTTCGCCTGCGGCTCTCGGGCGGCTCCGAACGCGTCGTGCAGGCCGTCGTGCTGGCGGCGCCGGCCTTTGCGTCGGCGGACCTCCTGGACGGCATCGCCGCGGGTCCCGCCGCGGCGCTCGCCTCGATCCCCTACGTGAGCACGGCCACGGTCTCGCTCGGCTATCGCCGCGCCGACGTCGCGCGGCCGCTGCGCGGCTTCGGCTTCGTCGTACCGCGGGCCGAGGAGCGCGGCATCATGGCCGGCACGTTCAGCTCGCTCAAGTTCGACGGGCGGGCGCCCGACGACGCGCTGCTGGTGCGGGCCTTCGTGGGGCGAGCCGGTCGCGAGGAGGCCGTCGCTCTGCCCGACGACGAGCTCGTGGCGCTCGTGCGGGCCGAGCTCGACGCCATCGTCGGCCTGCGTGCCGAGCCGCTCTTTGCCCGCGTCTTTCGCTGGGCGCGCGGCATGCCGCAGTACCGCGTAGGGCACCGCGAGCTCATCGAACGCGTCGAGCGCGAGATGGACGCCGTCCCGGGCATCGAGCTCGCCGGCGGCTACCTGCGCGGCATCGGTATCGGCGACTGCATCCGCGAGGGGGCCGCGGCCGCGTCGCGGGCGCTCGCCCACGTCGAGCACGCGGCCGCTCCGGCGGCCGCGCTCGCACCCGGCGACCTGCCCGCCGCCGACGGCGTCGAGGCGCGACCCTAAAGGACCACCCCCCCACCAGCCGAAGACTACGTCGACGGCGCCGGGGTCCTGTCAGTCATGCGCCGTCGAGGGTGGTCCTGCACCAAGGCGGCCGAGTGTCGGCCGAAGGAGGATGTATGAACGCTGCCGTGGCGGCCGTGGCCGCCGTCTTCAGCCCGTCCGGATCCGGTCTCCTCGTCGAGTTGCTCATCTACATCGTGTACGTGGCGGGCATGTGGAAGGTGTTCGAGAAGGCAGGTCAGCCGGGATGGGGCGCGATCGTCCCGTTCTACAACATCTACCTGCTGTGCAAGGTCGCCGGGCGTCCCGGGTGGTGGGTCGTCTGGGCCTTCATCCCGCTTGCGAACATCGTCGTCTCGCTCATCGTCGCACTCGACGTCGCGCGGGCCTTCGGCCATGGCTCCGGCTTCGGTGTGGGGCTGTGGCTGCTGGGCATCATCTTCTTCCCCATCCTCGGGTTCGGCAGCTCGACGTACGGTGGGCGACCGCCCGCGCCGGCGTACGCCGCGGCGTATGGCCAGCCCTACGGCAACACCTATCAGGGTCCCGCGCAGTACGGTCAGCAGCCGCCGGCTTCCTACGGCGAGCAGCCCCCGCAGCCGCCGGCTCCCTACGGTCAGCAGCCGCCGGCTCCCTATGGTGAGCAGCCGCCGGCGTACGGTCAGCCGTATCAGGGCGGCGCGTCGGCCGGCACTCCCTGGGTCGCTCCGACGAGCCCGCCGCCGTGGGCCACGCAGTCCGCGCCGGCTCAGGCACCACCCGTTCCGCCGGCCGTTCCGCCGGCCGCGCCCGCTCCACAGCAGGTTCCCGTGAGCGCCTCGCCGCCGCCCGCGCCGCCCGCCCAGGCGGCACCCGCTCCGCAGGTTCCGGCCCAGGCGGCACCCGCTCCGCAGGCCGCGCCGCCGGCGGAGGCTCCGGCCCAGGCGCCTCCACAGGCGGCTCCGGCTGCCCAGGCGCCGCCGGTCGCGGCCGAGCCGCCCCAGGCGCCGCCCGCGCCGCCCGCGCCACCCACCCCACCGACACCGCCGACGCAGGGCTGACCCGCGTCGCACGACGACGGGGGCGGGCGCTCCACACGGAGCGCCCGCCCCCGTCGCGCGTCTGTGGTCAGTGCGTGACGACCAGTCCCGAGACGAGCACCACGACCAGGACCAGGGACGCCAGCAGCGAGACGAGGAAGAGGATCAGGGCCGCCACTGCCCAGGCGCGCTGTGTGGTGCGGAAGTGCTCGAGACTCTGCCAGGCCTTGCCCTGCCAGGCCCAGCGATCGCCGTTCATGCCGCAGACGATGGCCCAGACGAGCCCGCCGAAGGGCACGACCCAGGCCAGGAGCCCCCAGAGCGTGACGTAGGCCCCGTTGAACAGCCCCCAGACCCAGGTGAACAAGAAGGCGCCCCAGTTCCAGCGCCTCACCCCCGGCGGCAGGACGCTGTACGCGCCGAGGCCGGGCTGGTAGGTCGGCTGCACGACACCGGCGGGCGGCGGCACGTAGTCGTAACCGGGCCGGGGCTGGTAGGCGGCGGCGAACGGCTGGGGGTCGCCGGGGGCGGCCGGCGTCCAGTCGCCGCGCGGCGGCGGCGGCGCGGGCGGCACCCAGCCGGCGGTCAGGTCCGGCGGCGTCCAGCTGTTCGGGGCGCCGGGCGCCGGCGGCGTGGGCGGCGTCTCGCCGCCCTGAGACGGGGTTGATCCCCGGTCGTCGCCCGTCACGGTCAGAAGCGGCCCAGGGCGCGCATGATCCAGCGGTGCGGCGCGTGGCTGCTGAAGCCGGGCGTCACGTACATCACGGCGCACGTGCCGGAGCAGACGTCGAGGCCGCGCTCGCGCGCGAGCGCGAGCGCCTCGGGCGTGTCGGTCTGCTGGTGGATCCAGACCGCCGCGGCGCCCGCGTCGGCCGCGCGGCCCACCCACCCGGCCGTCTCGTCCTTGGGCAGCTCGAGCACGACCGCCTCGACCGGCCCGGGCAGCGCGCCGAGGTCGGGATAGGTGGGATCGCCCTCGACCTCGCCGCCCGAGGGGTCGACCGCGTAGACGGTGTGGCCGGCGCCCTTGAGCCCCCGGTAGGTCAGCTTGGGAAAGCGGCGGTGCTCGCCGTGGCCGACCACGGCGTAGCTTTCGTGGTCCCAGAACGACTGGCGCGACGGGGTCATGACGGCTCCTTTGCGGACTCAGAGTCGGCGGCCGTGTCCGGACCGTAGCAGGCATCGGGCGCGAGCACGTCGAGGTGCCGGCCGGCGGCCCGCAGGCGGGTTCGCAGCTCGTAGCAGAGGTGGCATTCGTCGGCGTAGAGCGGCAGCCGGGGAGTGAAGCCGCTGGCCTGGGCGAGGCCCCACGGGCCGCCGGCGACGATGTCGGCGACGACCGGCGTCGCCGTCGAGTCGTAGCCGGCGAGGATCGCGGCGAGCGGTCGCCGCCAGACGTTGCCGATGCTGATGCCCTGGCAGGGCATGAGCTCGCCGTCGGCCCCGACGTGGCAGCGCCCCGGGTCGGCGAAGTCCTCGTGCGGGCAACTGACGAGCGTGGCGGGCGGGCGGCGCAGCAGCTCGCCGCGGGCGAGCCGCTGCGCCGCACGCCCCTTGAACATGATCGCCCCCGGATCGCCGCAGACGACGCCGAGGTCGGTGAGCTGCGCTGGCGCGCCGACCTCGAGCACGGCGCCCGGCAGGCCGAGGCGGCGCGCCGCGAGCAGCGCGTTGCGCAGGTGCTCCTCGGTCTCGAGCTTCTCGCAGAAGTAGGCGTAGGACGAGAGCGCGAGGTCGGCGATACCCATCTCGGCGAAGGGCGTGAGCCACACCACGGCGTCGTCGGCCGTCTCGGCCCAGTAGCAGTTGGTCACGATGCCGACCTCCAGGCCGGCGTCGCGGGCGTGCCGCGCGGCGGCCACGACGACGGGGTAGGCGAGCATCGGCTCGCCGCCCTCGAAGTAGACCGTCTCGCAACCGGCCGCCGCCGCCTGGTCGATCGCAGCGCGGAGCTGGCCCAGGCTCATCGTCGCTTCCTGGTCGGGGCCACCCCAGACGAAGCAGTGGTCGCAGGCGTAGGTGCAGCGATAGGTGACGAGCAGGTGCAGGGCCTCGAGGCGCGGGGCGGCGTCCATGGCTCAACTCTACGCCGCCTGTCGCGGCCGCGCGAGGTCGCGTGCGGCTCGAGGGGCCGGGACACGCGGCGCGGCGGCCAATGCCTGTACAATCAGACAGACGACCAACGGTCGCGCGCGTCGCGGCCGCCGAACAGGGGGACACGCGTCCATGCCGCTAGGGAGACCCAACGTCGATTGGCTCGACGCCCGCGGGCGCATCGAGGGCCTGCTCGGGGCGACCAAGTACCGCAAGGACCCTGAGATCGCCGAGCGAGCGCGTCAGGCGCTCGAGCGGCGCATGCCGCTCCTGCTCGACACGCTGCAGTCGCGCAACGTGCGGCACATCGTGCTCGCCCGCGACTGCTTCAGGCAGATCGGCGAGCCGGCCGCGTCCTTCCTCGCCGACGTGGTCGCACACGGCGACGCGGGCCGCCGGCAGGACGCCGCGCACCTGCTCGGCGAGGTCGGCCTGCCCAGCGTGCTGCCGGCGCTGCGCGACGCCCTGCGCGATCGCGAGGCCGACGTGCGGTTGATCGCGGTGCGCTCGCTGGCCAAGCTCCCGGGAGCCGCGGCGGACGACGCCCTCGAATCGGCCCTGCGCGACCGCGACGAGACCGTGCGGCTGGCGGCCATGAAGGCACTCACGAAACGGGGGCGGAAGCTGTGAGCAAGGACTATCGGCGCTACTCACTCTGGCTCGACGGCGTGCCCGGCGACCTCGCGCCGCGATCGGCGCTCTCCGGCTCGACCGCGGTCGACGTCGCCATCGTCGGCGCCGGGTACACCGGCCTCTGGACCGCCTACTATCTGAAGAAGGCCGACCCCGCGCTGCGCATCGCCGTGCTCGAGAAGGACATCGCCGGCTTCGGCGCGTCGGGCCGCAACGGCGGCTGGTGCTCGAGCTTCTTCGCGGCCTCGCCGGGGACGATCGCCGCCGAGTTCGGTCGCGAGGCCGCGATCGCCATGCAGCGCGCCATGTTCGCCACGGTCGACGAGGTCGGCCGGGTGGTCGCCGACGAAGGCATCGACGCGCGCTTCCACAAGGGCGGCGTGCTCACGCTGGCGACCGCCGAGGCCCAGCTCCCGCGCCTCGAGGACGAGATCGTGCACGAGCGCGAGTGGGGCTTCGGCGAGGACGACTACGTCGAGCTGACCGTGCCCGAAGCGAACGCCCGCGTGCGCGCCGAGGGCTGCCTCGGCGCGCTCTGGTCGCCGCACTGCGCCTGCCTCGATCCGGCCCGCCTGGCGCGCGGCCTGGCCGACGTGGTCGAGCGCCTCGGTGTCACGATCTACGAGCGCACGCCCGCGCTCGCCCTCGCGCCGCACGAGGTGACGGTGCCGGCTGGCACGGTCACCGCCGACGTCGTCGTGAACGCCCTCGAGGGCTACGTCACGACGCTGCCCGGCCACGCCCGCGACCGCGTGCCGCTCTACTCCGTCATGATCGCCACCGAGCCCCTGCCGCAGGCGTTCTGGGACGAGGTCGGCTGGGCCGGTCGCGAATGCTTCGGCGACGAGCGCCAGCTCATCATCTACGCCATGCGCACCGAGGACGACCGCATCGCGATCGGCGGTCGCGGCGCTCCGTATCACTTCGGTTCGAAGATCAAAGAGGAGTACGACCTGGCGCCGAAGGTGTTCGGCGAGCTGCATCACGTGCTCAAGGCGCTGTTCCCGGCCATGGGGGACGCACGCATCACGCACACCTGGGGCGGCTGCCTCGGCGTGCCGCGCGACTGGTTCACGTCGGTGGGCTACGACAGGGCGACCGGCATGGCCTGGGCCGGCGGCTACGTGGGCGACGGCGTGTCGACCACGAACCTGGCCGGGCGCACCCTCGCCGAGCTGATCGCCGGCGCCGACCACGGCCTCTCCGGCCTGCCCTGGGTCGGTCACGTCTCACGGTCGTGGGAGCCCGAGCCGCTGCGCTACGTGGGCGTCAACCTGGCTCTGGCGATGATGGGCAGCGCCGACCGCGCCGAGGCCCGCACGGGCAAGCCGGCGCGGCGCGCCGAGCTCACCGCCCGCCTGATCGGCAGATAGCGTGCGTGAGGGCGGGCCGCTCGGGCGCAGCGCTGCGCCCCGGCGGACCGCTCAGGCGGCCGCTTCGACCGGCGTCACCGTGAACTCGCGGCGCTGGGTGCGGCGGACGGCCGTCAGGGTGAGGGGTCGCCCGACCTCGTGCTCGGTGAGCAGCCGGTGCAGGGCGTCGACGTCGGGCAGGTCGTGGCCGCCGCCGGCGACGATCAGGTCGCCCTCACGCAGGCCGGCGAGCTGCGCGGGGCTCCGCGGCTCGACACCCGCGACCAGCACGCCGCTCTCGCTGGTGAGGCCGAAGAAGCGCACGACACGCCGCTGGATCGGGACGTTCTGGGCCACGACGCCGATGCGTCCGTGCGCCAGCCGGCCGTCGCGGATCAGGCGCGAGGCGACGTACTGGGCCGTGTTCACGGCGATCGCGAAGCAGATGCCCTGGGCCGGCGCCACCACGGCCGTGTTCATGCCCACCACTTCGCCGGCCGAGTTCACGAGCGGACCGCCCGAGTTGCCGGGGTTCAGCGCGGCGTCGGTCTGGACCAAGTTGTCGATCAGGTGGCCGGTCTGCGAGCGCAGCGAGCGGCCCAGGGCGCTGACGACGCCGGCGGTCACCGTCGTCTGAAAGCCGAACGGGCTGCCGATCGCCAGGACGAGCTGGCCGACCTGCAGGGCGCGCGAGTCGCCGAGCCGCGCCGGCGCGAGGTCGCCGGTGTGGATGCGCACGACGGCGACGTCGGTCCAGGGATCGTCGCCCACGATCTGCGCCGCGGCGGCGCGGCCGTCGTTGAGGGTCACCTCGATGGCGCTGGCGCCGTGCACGACGTGGCTGTTCGTCATGACGAAGCCGTCGGGCGTGAAGACAAAACCGGAGCCACTGCCCGCCGGCGCCTCGCCCGCCGCGCCGTCGCGCGCCGGGTCGCCTTGGGGCGGCCGCCGCCGCTCGCGCTCGCCGAGCCGTCGCCGGACCTCGATGTTCACGACCGACGGGCTCACCTGCGCGGCCGCGGCGATCACGGCCCGCGAGTAGGCATCGAGCAGGGTGGCGTCGTCGGCCGGCTGGGAGCCCGCAGCGAGCGCGGGCGACGGTTCGGCGCCGTCGCCCAGCGTGACGAGTTCGGCCGCGGCCGGACCGGGGCCGCGCAGGCCGCCGCGCGCCGCGCGGCGGCGGGGCGGGCGACGATCGGGGGACCGGTGCTCCATCGCACCCCGTCGTGTTCCCCCGGCCGGTGCCGTTCACTCTCGAAGGAGGGCACGTTCCGCGCCAAAGCTGGGAACAAGGGAGCGATGGCAGCGATCGACATCCTCAAAGACTACCGGGCGCGCACCGCCACCAGCCGCATCCACGTCGGCACGTCAGGCTGGTCGTATGGCCACTGGCGCGGCGTGTTCTACCCTGAGGGCTTGCCGAGCGGCGCCCGCCTCTCTTACTACGCCGCGCGCTTTGCCACGGTCGAGATCAACCGCACCTTCTACTCGCTGCCCGACACCGCCGTCATCGAGCGCTGGCGCGATACCGCCCCACCCGGCTTCACCTTCGCCGTCAAGGCGCCGCGCACCATCACGCACATGCGCCGGCTGCGCCGCAGCGACGCCCTGCTGGCCGATTTCGTCACGCGAGTCCGCGGGCTCGGTCGGGCGCTCGGTCCGGTCCTCTTCCAGCTCCCCGAGGGCCTGCAGCGCGACACCGGCCTGCTGCGCAACTTCCTCGACATGCTGCCGCGCGACCTCGAGTGCGCCTTCGAGTTTCGCGACCCCACGTGGTTCCGCGATCGCGTCTACGACCTGCTGGCCGACCGCGAGGCCGCGTTCTGCATCTACCACCTGGGTGATCGCGAGACCCCACCTGTGGTGACGGCGCCCTTCGTCTATGTGCGCCTGCACGGCCTCGGTACGGCCTACGCCGGCGCCTACGGTCGCGAGGGCCTGCAACGCTGGGCCGACTCGTGCCGCGCCTGGGCGACCGACGAGTTCGACGTGCGCGTCTACTTCAACAACGACCTGGGCGGGGCCGCCGTGCACGACGCCGTGGCGCTGCGCAATCTCGTGGGGCAGCGCGTCGCCTGGGGCCCGCCGCGCACGGCAGGGCTGGACGTCGACGAGTCGGGCGGCCGCCTGGCGGGCTGATCGGGCGGTCGGCCGCCCGTGCGCGGCTGGCTCTAGTCGCAGTAGGCGAGGCGGACGCTGGCGACGAACCGGGCGAAGACGCCCAGCCAGTCCGGCGCGGCGATCTCGATCGTGGTGCCGTCGAGCCTGGTCACGCCGGGGCAGCCGGCGGCATTGTCGCACCAGTCGGCGCGGCCGAACCGCACCCGCAGCGAGCGTCCGTTCCAGTCGACGAGCGGCGGGGGCGCGGCGCGCAGGGCGCGCCGCGCCCCCGCCCGCAGCTCGGCCCGGGTCTGCTCGGGGCCGATCAGGCGCGCCCCGGTCCAGGCGAGGCCCTCCTTGACCGTCACGGTCTCGACGCCGGGCAGCAGCGCCTGCGCCTCGGCCGCGAGCTTGTCGTCGCCGCAGGCGAAGACGAGCGGCACACCGAGCGCGCCGGCGGCGGCGGCGTTCAGGCCGAGCTCGCCGGTCGGCAGGTCACCGTCGGGACCGCCGCACACGAGCGCCTCGGCCACGCCGAACGTGTAGGTGTGGGCCAGCGTGGCGCGGGCGGTGCCGGCGCGCGCGTGATAGCCGACCATCATGACCGCGTCGAAGCTCGGGTCGATGCCGGCCATCATGCTGAGGTCCATGCCGCCGCCGCTGACGAGCGAGACACCGGCGGGCAGGCCCTCGGCGCCGAGGTTGTCGCCGTGGTCGTGGGCGTCGCAGACGACGACCTCGTCGGCGCCGCCCTCGAGGCAGCCCTCGAGCACGGCGTCGAGGTCGCCGCGCATGAGCCGGCGTGCGGCGCGCCACTGGTCGGTGTCGTGCTCGGTCTGGGCGAGGTGGCACACGCCGCTCACGCCCTCGAGATCGATGCTGATGAAGACCTTCACCGCCGCCTCCTTGCGGACCGCCGACCCCGACGCTGCGCCGGCGCTCACGTCTCGATCGCCTGGGGACGCCGGCGCAGCACGAGCCAGATCGCGATCAGCACGACCGCGATCGCGGCGGTGATCAGGAACGTGATGAGCGGTCCGCTCGACCTGGTCGCCGTCGTCGTATGCACCGGGTGGACGTACAGGTAGCTGTCGATGTTGTCGACCGAATAGATCGCCGAGCCGTCGCCGGCGGGCGACTGCACCCAGCCGGCCCAGCGGCTCGTGTTGACCGCCTCGAGCCCGCGCGGGTAGGCGAGGATGATGTAGGGGCTCTGCTGGTAGAGCACCTGCTGCATGCGGTAGAGGATGGCCTGGCGCGCGCCGGGGTCGATCGTCGCGGCCTGCTGCTGGTAGAGCTGGTCGTAGGTCGGGTTGGACCAGGCGCAGTCGCTCCAGCCGTTGATCTGGCTCGTGAGGAAGATCGAGAAGATGAACATCGGGTCGACGTCGCCGGTCCAGTTGTAGACGTAGAGGTCCACGTTGGGCACGAACTTGCCGGCGGCCGTGTTGTAGAGGTAGTCGTTCAGGGCGCCCTCGTCCATGTACGTGAACTTCACGCGGATGCCGATCGCCTGCAGGTAGCCGGCCAGCAGCTTGCCGATGCTGTTGCCCTGGGGCGGCGCGTCGCAGGCGAACAGGCGCAGGGTGATCGGCCGGCCGTGCTTGTCGAGGAGCTTGCCGCCCACCGTGCGATAGCCGGCGGCCGCGAGGAGCTGGGTCGCCCTGGCGGGGTCGTAGCCGTAGGCCTGGGCGGCCGACGGCTGCCAGTGCCAGTCGGGGTCGTGGTAGTAGCCGGGCACGACCAGCGTGGTGCCCGGCACGGCGTAGCCGTCGTAGGCGATCTTGACGATCTGCTGCTTGTCGATCGCCCAGTTCAGCGCCTGGCGGAAGCGCCAGTCGGTGAGCACGGGATTACCCTCGGACTTGCCGGTGTAGCAGTTGAAGCCGAGCTCGTCGAAGCCCTTGACCGGGTAGACGATCGTCTTGAAGTCGGGGTTCTTGCCGAGCGGCGCGACCTGGGCCTCGGGGATGCCCCAGCACGCGTCGATCGAGTCGTCGCGCAGCTCCTGCACCATGGTGTCCGGGTTCTGGTAGGGGACGAAGATGACCTCGTCGATGCGGGGCGCGCCGCGCCAGTAGCTCTTGTTGGCTACCATGCGGATCTCCTCGCCCTTCTTGAACTCGACGGTCTGGAAGGGGCCGGTGCCGACGATCGGCGACGGATTCTGGAACGAGTTCTGGGCGGCCTTGGGGCTGATCTTCGACCAGATGTGGGCGGGCACGATCGGCACCCACATGCCGAGGATGTTGGCCTTGGGCGCCGAGCAGATGAACCGTACCGTCAGCGGGTCGACCGCGACCACGCGCTGGATGCCGGTCGTATAGCTCGTGTAAGCGGCCAGATTGTTGCGGATGATGTACTCGTAGGTGAACGCGACGTCGGCGGCCGTGAACGGCACGCCGTCCTGCCACGTGACGTGCGGTCGCAGCTTGAACGTCCAGACCTTGCCCCCGTCGCTGCTGCTCCAGCTCGTGGCGAGTTCGGGCGCCGGGGCGACGTCGCGCGCGCGGTAGCCGGTGAGCATGTCGTAATTGAGATGGAAGATGAGAAACGACGAGGTCGACGTGCCGATGAAGGGGTTCAGGTTGTCGGGCTCGTTGATCCAGCCCACCTTGAGCACGACGGCGCCGGCCGGCGAGGGCGAGCCGCTCACCGCCAGCGCCTGGGTCAGCCCGCCGGCAAGGCCACAGGCCAGGGCGGCCAGCGCGACCGCCGCCACCACTGCCCCGACGCGTCGGCTCAGGCTCGCCGTCGGACGGGCGCGCTTCGTCATGTGACCTCGACCTCCCCCTCGATGCGGCGAACGTGCGCCTGCCGGTACACTCGCGCAGGGCGCCCGCCGGACGTCGCCGGTGGCCCGACGGCTGCTAGCTTACGGCATCGTATGACGCGAGCAAGCGCGCGGCGCGCCGCGACGGGGAGTGCAGGGACGGGGGCGGCCGGCGCAGCCGGCCGCCCCCGTCCCTGCACCGAAGCAGGCCGTGCTGCACCGGAGCCGACCGTCGCCCTCGCACCGGAGCGGGCCGTGCCTCAGCGGTCGACGTCGCCCTCGAAGGCGCGGATCGCGTCGAGGAACGCCTCGCCGTAGCGGGAGAGCTTGGCCTGCCCGACGCCGTTCACCTCGAGCAGCGCCTCGGGCGAGTGCGGGCGCAGCGCCGCCATCTCATGCAGGGTGGCGTCGTTGAAGACGACGTAGGCAGGCACCCGGCGGCGCGCGGCCAGACGGCGGCGCAGCTCCTTGAGGGCGGCCAGGAGGTCGTCGTCGGGTTCGGGCAGGTCGGGCGCGGCGCCGCCGCGGGAGCGTGTGCGGCGGGGCCGCGCCGCAGCAGCGTCGTCCCAGGTCTCGTGGCCGCCGAAGTCGTCGGCGTCGCCGTCGTCGGGCCGTACCGCCGCGAGGTGAGCCGGCGGGCCGCCCGTGAACCAGTCGGGGCCGCGGTCGGCGGCGCGGCGGCCGCGGCGCCGCGGCCGCCGCGCCGCCGTCTCGCGCGACGGCCTGACGCGCGGCCGCGACAGCACGAGCGTCTCGCCGCCGCGCAGCAGGGGCAGCGCCGCCGGGGTGAGGCGCAGCACGGAGTAGCGCGCGATGTCCTGTTCGAGGTAGCCGCGGTGGATGAGCTGGCGGATGAGCTGCTGCCAGGCGTCGCGGCTGAGGGCGGCGCCGATGCCGTAGGTGCTCAGGGCGTCGTGGCCGCGGGCCAGCACCTTCTCGCCGCCGCTGCCGCGCAGGACGTCGATCACGTGGCCGATGCCGAAGCCCTGGCGCAGGCGGTAGACGCACGACAGCGCCATGCGGGCGTGCTCGGTGGCGTCGTAGGTCTCGGGCGGGTCGAGACAGACGTCGCAGTTGCCGCAGTCGCCGCCGACCGGCTCGCCGAGGTAGCCGAGGAGGACCTGCCGGCGGCACGACGTGGCCTCGGCGAAGCCGACCATGGCGTTCAGCTTGTGCAGCTCGATGCGGACCTGCTCGGGGTTGCCGCCACGCTCGATCAGCGACCGGGCGACGGCGGCATCGCCCAGGTTGAAGAGCAGCAGGGCATCGGCGGGCAGGCCGTCGCGGCCGGAGCGGCCGGTCTCCTGGTAGTAACTCTCGAGGTTCTTGGGCAGGTCGTAGTGGCAGACGTAGCGCACGTCGGGCTTGTCGATGCCGAGGCCGAAGGCGACCGTGGCGACCACGACGGCGATCTCGTCGCGGGCGAAGGCGCTCTGCACGCGGTCGCGCTCGGCGGCGGCGAGGCCGGCGTGGTAGGCGGCGGCCGACACGCCGCCGGCCAGCAGGCGCTCGGCGACCTCTTCGGTACGCTTGCGCGACAGGCAGTACACGATGCCGGCCTGGCCCTCGCGCTCGCGCACGAAGGCCAGGAGCTGGTCGGCCGGGTGACGCTTGTCGACGACGGTGTAGCGGATGTTGGGCCGGTCGAAGCCGGTCACGAAGCAGGGCGCGTCGGAGAGGCCGAGACGGGCGCGCACGTCGGCCCGTGTCTGGGCGTCGGCGGTGGCCGTGCAGGCGACGATCGGCACGCCGGGAAAGAGCCCGCGCAGCCGGCCGAGCTCGATGTACTCGGGGCGGAAATCGTGGCCCCACTGCGACACGCAGTGGGCTTCGTCGATGGCGAACAGGGCGATGGGGGCGCCGAGCCCGCGCAGGCGCTCGAGAAAGCCGTCGGTCATGAGGCGCTCGGGGGCGACGTAGAGGAGGTCGAGCTCGCCGGCGTGCAGCCGGGCGAGCACGCGGCGCGCCTCAGCCGAGTCGAGCGACGAGTTGTAGCAGGCGGCCCGCACGCCGCAGGCGAGCAGGGCGTCGACCTGGTCCTTCATGAGCGAGATGAGCGGCGAGACGACGATGCCGACGCCGGGCCGCACGAGGGCCGGGATCTGGAAGCAGAGCGACTTGCCGCCGCCGGTCGGCATGAGCACGAAGGCGTCGCCGCCGGCGATCAGGTGCTCGACGATCTCGTGCTGATGGGGGCGGAAGTCGCGAAAGCCGAAGACGTCGCGCAGCACCGCGAGCGCCGGCGCACCGGGCGCGGCCGAGTCGGGCGCGGGCGGCGGCTGGGGGTCGGGCGACATGGCTCGAGCGTAGCACATCGTCGGGACGCGGCCGACCACCACTGGCTGTAGGATTGGATGGGCCGCAGCGCGTAGTACGGCGGCCGGTGCATCCACTCCAGGGAGAGGTCGTGCCGCGAGCTCGAGGACTGGTCGTCGCGATGGCGGTCGCCGTCGTCGTCGTGACGATGGCCTGGACGGCCGAGCAGACGCGAGGCTCGGTGCGGGCGGCCACTTCGCCTTCGCCGACCGGCTCGCCTTCGCCGACCGACACCACGCCACCGGTCACCGTCGCCACCGGCTTCGATGCGCTCTGGCACCGACACGCCGTGACGGTGACCCTGAAGGCAAGCGACGCCGGCTCCGGCGTCGCCGCCACCTACGAGCGCCTCGACGCGGGGTCGTGGCAGATGGGGACGAGCTGCGTGGTGCCGGCGCCGGCCGACCACGCCGACGACGGCGTCCACACCGTGTCGTACTTCTCGCTCGACAACGCCGGCAACAGCGAGGCCCCTCAGCAGGTGACGGTCAAGATCGACACGACGCCGCCGCATCTGGTCTGGACGCGCCTTTCGCCGGCGGTCGTCGAGACGCCGCGCCGGGAGGTGGCGCACTACCGGCTGACCGAGGCGAGCGGCGCGGCCGCCTGCCGCCTGCGCCTGGTCGACCAGTACGGACGGGCGGTGACGAGTCGCGCCGGGCTCCGCCTGGTCGCCGGCGCCGGAGGTCTCGCCGTGCCGCTGCGCGTCCGCGGGCGGGCGCTCGTGCCCGGCCTCTACCGGCTGCGCCTGGTCCTGCGTGACCAGGCGGGCAACGAGTCGGTCAGCGCGCCGCAGACGGTCCGTGACTACCGGCCGGCGAAGGCGAGCGTCACCTTCGACCTCCCGGCCGCCGGCCGCCGCGTGGCGCTCACCTTCGACGACGGCAACGACGGGGCCGCCTGGGCGTCGATCGTCGCCACCCTGCACGCCGCACACCTGCACGGCACCTTCTTCGTGCTGGGGCCGCGGGTCGACGAGTACGCGGCCGTGGCGCGGCGGGCCATCGCCGACGGCGACGCCATCGGCTCGCACGGCTGGACGCACACGGACATGGAGCTCCAGACGCCCGCCCAGTTGCGGTTCGAGCTCACGAGCAGCATGGCGGCATGGTGGCACGTGGCGCGCGCCACGCCGGTGCCCTACCTGAGGCCGCCGTACGGCGCGAAGGACGCCGCCGTGCTGGCGGCGGCCGGAGCGGCCGGCTTCGCCCACGTCATCCTGTGGGACGTCGACCCCCAGGACTGGACCGGGGTGAGCTCCGGCGTCGTCGCGCAGCGCGTGCTGTCGCACGTGCATCCCGGCGCGATCGTCTGCCTGCACACGCTGCCCAACACGGCGGCCGCGCTCCCGGCGATCTTGCGCGGCCTGCGGGCGATGGGCTACCGCGAGGTGTCGGTGCCGGAGCTGTTCGCGGCGGCCGGAGCGCGCTGACGGCCGGCGCGCGCTGCGGCAGGCTCCCGCGCTGAAGTCGGACCCGGGCTCGGGCCGGCGTCGGAGTGCGCTGCCGGTCGGCTGAAGGCTTCAGCGGCGCGCCGTCACGCGCCAGACGTGGTGCGAGCGGGCGCGCCGCGCGAAGTCGGGCGGCAGGGTCGCCGCCGACAGGTCCTCGAGCTCGAAGTCGGCGGCGAGTCCGTCGGCATCGAGCGTGAAGCGCCGGGCGTTGCAGGCGAAGACGAGCACGCCGCCGGGGGTGAGCAGCCGGCGGGTCACGAGCCGGATCAGGTCGGCGTGGTCGCGCCGCACGTCGAAGGTGGCGCGCCCCATCCTCTTGGAGTTCGAGAACGTCGGCGGGTCGAGGTAGATCAGGCCGAACCCGCCCTCGGCCTCGGCGATCCAGCGCAGGACGTCGGCCTCGACGACGGCGTTGCGCGCCGGCTTGAGCTTGTTGAGCGAGAAGTTGCGCTGCGCCCAGGCCAGGTAGCGGTCGTTCAGGTCGACGGTGGTCGTGTCGGCCGCGCCGCCGCGAGCTGCGGCCACGGTGGCGGTCCCCGTGTAGCCGAAGAGGTTGAGGAACCGCTGGCCGGTCGCCAGGCCGGCGAGGAGGCGGCGCACTTCGCGTCCCTGCAGGAACAGGCCGGTGTCGAGGTAGTCGGTGAGGTTGACGAGGAAGCGCAGGTCGCCCTCGTGGACGGCGTGCTCGACGCCGTGCGCCGCCTGGCGGCCGTACTGCACCGCGCCGCGCTGACGGGCCCGCACCTTGAGGAACACGTCGGCCGGCGCCACCCCGAGCACCTCGGGGACGACACGCAGGGCCGCGTCGAGCCGGGCCTTCGCCAGCTCGACGTCGACCTCGGGCGGCGGCGCGTACTCCTGCACGTGCACCCAGCGCTCGTACAGGTCGACGGCGAGGGAGAAGTCGGGCAGGTCGGCGTCGTAGACGCGGTAGCAGCGCACGCCGGCGCGACGCATGAGCCGGCCCCAGTGGCGCGCGTTCTTGCTCAGGCGGTTCGCGAACTGCTCGAGGGCTGCGGCGAGCGCCGGCGACTCGCCGCGCGCGGGGCGGGGCGAGCCCTGGGCCTCGTCGCGGCGGGCGGGTGGCGCCGGTCGCATGGCCGCTGCGTCCGGCGCCGGCGAGCGCGCCGGCGCGCCCTCACGTGGGGTCGATCCCGCCGGCGTGCCCACCCGGGGAGTCGATCCCGCCGGCACGCCGGTCCGGGTCTCGCTGCCGGCCCTGCCCGCCGTGGTCCGCCCGCCGAGGTCGAAGCGCAGCAGGGTGCAGGGCAGGGGGCCGTTCATCAGGCGGTTCGCGCGGCGGGCCAGCATGCCGAGACGCTTGCCGAGCTCGAGGTCGGCGACCAGCACGGCCGCGTTCCAGCCCGGAAACTCGACGCGGAGCCGCTCGCCGAGGAGCTCGTAGAGCGCGACGAGCGCCGGGTCGGCGCTGCCGCCGGCCGCCGGGGTGCCCGTCGCTCGCCCGGCCGCCTGGCGCGACGACCGCCGCGGCGCGGCGTCGGCGCCCAGGCGGTGACCGTAGGGGGGGTTGGTCACCACGAGGCCGCTCGCGCCCCGGTCGAGCTCGGCCGGGCGCGCGAGGTCCGCAAGCTCGCGGCCCTCGATGCGCACGAGCTCCTGCAGACCGGCGCGGGCGACGGCCGCCCGTGCGAGCTCGACGGCGCGGCCGTCGCGGTCGAACCCGAAGGCGA
This sequence comes from uncultured Actinomycetes bacterium, assembly GCA_963767005.1. GTDB lineage: Bacteria > Actinomycetota > Thermoleophilia > UBA2241 > UBA2241 > Bog-752. The sequence continues at coordinate 7,744 of CAVYCN010000004.1, read as the reverse complement.
GCGGCGCCGTGGCGCCGCCGGAGCGAGAGCGCGCGGCGCGCAGGCGGGCGAGCGCCGCTGTGCGGCGCTCGCCCGCCTGCGCCACGAGCCGCTCCCAGAGCCCGGCGTCGTGGCCGCGCCAGCCGGTGAACCCCCAGCGCGGCCCATCGGGCCCGGCCGCCTCGCGCAGCAGGCCGGGGGCGACATCGGCGGCCATGAGGGCGGCCTCGAGTGGCAGCGTGCCCGACCCGCAGAGCGGGTCCACCACGCTGCCCCCGGCCGCCGCGACCTGCGGCCAGCCGGCGCGCACGAGGATGGCTGCGGCGAGCGTCTCCTTCAGTGGGGCCACGACCTGCTCGCCCGGGGCGCGGTAGCCCCGCCGGTGGAGACTCTCGCCGGACAGGTCGACGGCGACGACAGCCTCGCGCCCGTCGACGTGCACGTTGACGCGCAGGTCGGGGCGCAGGAGGTCGACCGAGGGGCGTTGGCCGTGGCGGGCGCGAAGCTGGTCGACGATCACGTCCTTGACGCGCTGGGCTCCGAAGAGCGTGTTGGTGACGCCCGCCGCCCTGCCCTGGCCTACGAAGTCGACGGCCAGCGTGCCGTCGGGTGCGATGTGCTCGCTCCAGTCGACGGCGGCAAGGCCCGCCCAGAGAGCGTCGGGGTCGCCGCCCAGCGGGATGACGGCAAGCTGCAGCAGCACGCGCTGGGCGAGGCGCGACCACAGGCAGACGCCGTAGCCGAGCGCCAGGTCGCCGCCGAACGAGACTCCGCCGCGCTCGACCCGCACGGTGTCGGCCGCGCCGCCTGCCGCCGCGCGGGGCTCGGCGCGGGCGATGCCGGGCTTGCCGCCTGCCGCCGCGCCGGGCGACCGGACGTCGTCGCGGGCACCGGCGGCTCCAGCGCGCGCGATGTCCCGCACCTCGTCGGCCAGCGGGGTCTCGGCGCCGCGGGCGGCCGTGGCGAAGAACCGCGGGTCGGTTGAGTCGATCGGCGTCATGCCGCCACGCTAGCACATGGACGACACTCGGGTCGGTGGCGTGTCCACGTCGTGCGGAGTGCTACCATGCGGCTCTCACGACCGGCCGCCCCGCGGCCGCGCAAGCGAGATAGAGGAGCGGGAACGGTGAGGTACTCGACGGCCGAGCTCGGGCGGGTCTTCGTGCTGCGCCTCGACGACGGCGACGTGGTGCACGAGGCAATCGAAGAGCTCGCGCGCGGCGAGGCGGTGGCGCGCGCCGCGGTGCTCGTGCTCGGCGGCGTCGACGACGGCAGCCGCGTCGTCGTCGGTCCCGAAGACGGCCGCGCGGCCGTGATCGAACCGATCGAGCGCGTCCTGCGCGGCGTCCACGAGATGGCCGGCGTCGGCACGCTCTTCCCCGACGCGGACGGCCGGCCTCGCCTGCATCTGCACGCCGCCTTCGGCCGCGACGATCGCGTCATCGCCGGCTGCATCCGGCGGGGCGTGACGACGTGGGTCGTCGGCGAGGTCGTCGTGATCGAGCTCCTCGGCAACCAGGGGCTGCGGCGCCGCGACGCGGCGACCGGCTTCGAGCTGCTCGAGCCGTAGATCCCGGGCGGCGACCCACCCGCCGCTCAGGCGCCGTCGGCCCGCGCCACCACGACCTGCACCGTGCCGCCGAACCGCCGCAGCGGCGCGTGGCGCACCAGAGGCAGCCCGGCGGAGCGCAGCATCACCATGAGATCGCCGGGGCGGTTGAACCGCCCATGCCGCCGGCGCGAGAAGAGCCAGCGCAGCCGGCCCGTGGGAAAGGCGTCGGTCAGCACGAACACGCCGCCCGGCACGAGCACCCGGCGGACCTCGGCGAGGGCGGCCGGCTGGTCGGCCCAATGGTGGAACGACATCGTGGTGAGCGCGAGGTCGAACGTGGCCGGCTCGAACGGAAGATGCTCGGCGGTGGCGTGCTCGAAGGTCACGGACGCACCGGCCGGTGTCGTGGAGCGCGCCACGGCAACCATCTCCTCGGCCGCGTCGATGCCGGCAAGCCGCGCATCCGGGAACCGCTCAGCGGCCCGGGCGAGCAGCAGGCCGGTGCCGCAGCCGATGTCGAGCACGGCGCGCGGTGCGGGCAGCTCGCGGGCAGCCTCGGCGAGCGTCGCCTCCTGGAGCGGCTCGAAGACGATGCGCTGCAGCGCCGACTCGTTGTACGAGGCGGCCCAGCGGCCGAAGCGAGCCACGTCGCGGTCGCGACCTCGATCGCTCACCGGTACCTCGCGCTGATGGATGTCCGTCCCTCGACGGCCGTCCGGCACGGCAGGATCGCGGACGCGCTCATGTGCGCTCGATCCGGGCGAGCCAGGCCGGGACCGGCTGCCGGGCGCCTTCGCGCAGAGACAGGAGCGACGCGCGCTCCAGGTCGACCACGCGAAGGCCGGTCTCATCGGCGAAGGTGGCGCGTACGTCAGCCTCGGCGATGCGGCGTGGCCCGCACGTCCCGGGCACGAGATCGGAAAAGCACATCATCACGTAGTGACCGCCGGGCACGATCAGGCCCGACAGCACGCCGCGCCACACGACCCGTTGTTCGTCGCTCAAGGTGTGGAAGAAGCCCATGTCGATTACGGTGTCGAACCGGCGACTGGCGAGCGCGTCGGGCTCGCGCAGCAGGTCGGCGACGACGAACACCGGGGGCGCGGCGATCGAGCGGGCGGCCGCCTTTGCGGCCGCCCGCTCGATCGCCGCCGGCACCACGTCCACCCCGACGACCTCCAGGCCCTGCTCCGCGAAGTGGATGGCGTGCTCACCGGTGCCGCAGCCGGCGTCGAGCACGCGGCCCCGCACCCAGCCGCGCCGGCCGGCTTCGGCGAAGCCGGGCTGAGGCTCGCCGATGTCCCAGGGCGGCGCGCCGGCGCTGTAGGCTTGCTCGAAGTAGGCCTGCTCGTTCACGCGTGCTCGCGCGACGTCGCGCTGATCGAGTAGCTGCGGTCGGTCATGACAGTAGGGTGCCGCGTCGGCGGTCGCCGCGAAACCCGCGCCGCGCCGGTCGGGGCCCCCGCGCGTGGGTCACGCAGGTCGTCCCTGCGCGCCGGCGTCTTTGGCGCCCCCAGCCAGGGTCGGGTCGGTCGTGCGCCGCATCAGGCGCGATCGCCCGACCTCGTCGGTGAAGCCCCACTTCGCATAGAACGGCACGAGCTCCGGCTGGCAGACGAGCTCGACGCTCACCACGTCGCGCAGCGCGGCCTGCGCGAGCACGCTGTCCATGAGCAGCCGTCCGACCCCGCGGCCGCGGTGCCCGGGCGCCACGATCACGTCGAGGATGAGGGCGAGACAGACGCCGTCGGTCACCACCCGCGCAAATGCGGCGAGCGACCGGCTCTGCGCCTCGACGAGCGCCACGATCAGGTCGGACCCCGCGAGCAGCCGCGCCACGTCGCCGCTCGTGCGGCGCCGGCTCCACCACTCGCCGCGATACAGGCGCAGCAGCTCGTCTGCTTGCTCGGCGGTCAGCCTGTCGCTGACCTCGTAGCTTGGCGGTCGGGTCGTCCTCGTCGTGTCGGCCACGCGCTGCCCCTTGTACGGTGCCCGCGAGTATATCGGCCTGCTGAGTCGGCTTTGCGTCGTGCGGCCGGACGAGCTCCACTCGCCATCGCCCGTGGGGGTCAGCGGCGAACGCCGGCCGTGTATCGCATGACCGTCGACGGCTTGCCGTCGGCCACGGTCGCGCCGACGATGCGCCAGCCGAGGTGCTCGTACAGCGCGCGCTTGGCTGGCGTATAGAGGTAGAGCGGCGTGAAGCCCTTTGTCGTCGCCAGGCTGACGGCTGCGGCGACGATGACGCGGCCGTAGCCGCGACCGCGAGCGTCCTCGCGCACATACACCGAGCCGAGCCAGAAGTCGGCGTCGGCGGCGTACTCGATCTCGCGGAACTTGAGGGTGGCGGTGGCCAGCGGCTTGCCGTCGGCCAGGCCGAGCAGGCAGATGGGCGGACGATCGCGGTCCGCGCGCGTGGGCAGCGAGCGGCGGTAGGCCGCCGCGTCGTGCTCCGGGCCAAGTTCGCCCCACTCCCGCGCGAACCACTCGGCGACGACGGCGATCGCTTCGGGATGGTCGGCCAGCAGCGCGATCTCGAGGTCGGTCACGGCGCGATGGGGTCGCGCCCGGCCGGCGCCGGCCCGCCGGTCGGCGCCGGCTCACCCGCGCTATCCAGTCGCTTCGCCATGCGCACGCAGGTGAGGGACGACGCGTCCGCAAGCGGGTGGTCGAGGCGGGCGAGCTCGTCGAAGCCGAGCGAGCGGTAGAAGCCGACGGCGTTGAGCGACGCGTCGAGCGCGACGGTCGACAGCCCCGCCGCGCGGGCCGCCGCCAGCAGATCCTCGGCGACCTTGCGGCCGACGCCCTTGCGCTGCCATTCGGGCACGACGTGCAGCGACCGCAGCACACCGCTGGCGACATCGAGCTGGCCGTAGGCGACGAGGTCGTCGCCGGTCTCGGCGACGACGAAGACCCGCGTGCTCATGCGCCTCGCCAGTTGCTCGGGGGTGTGGCGCGACGCCCAGCTGTCGATCTGGCGGTCGTCGTAGTCGCCGCGGCCGCGCTCGCCCATGACGGAGGCGGCGTGCACGGCCGCAACGGCGATCGCGTCGGCCGGACGCGCAGGGCGCAGGGTGACGCTTGCGACCTCACCCGACGCCCCGGGGCCTCGGTCGGCCGATCTCGTCGCGCGATTCATCGCCCCGTGTCGGAGAACGCCGGCAGGGCGCGTCGGCGACGCGCACTCGCCAGAACGGCGGCGACGATGCCGGCGAAGATCCCGACGCCGGCCACGGGTGGCCACCATGCGTTCCCCGCCGGCTTCGGCTGCGGCTTCGGACGGGCCACCGGCGGCAGGATCATGGAGCGGGCGGCGGCGACGATCGTCCCGGTCGTCCACGAGTCGGCGGGGGCGTACAGGTGGTACGAGACGCCGCCGGCGTACCAGAACAGCTCCCCGGGCACCTTGTAGCCCGCCTCGCCGGAGCTCGGCGGCACGGTGCCGGGCTGAGCGAGCCCGACCTCCTTCCCGCCGATGAGTCCGATGTCGAACGGGTGGGCGCGCCCGTCCTCGTAGTCGTCCATGATCTGCGTCTCGTCTCGTCTGGCCGCCGCCAGCGGGGTGACCGTCCAGTCGCCCGCTCGCGTGTTGACAAGCAGGTCGACGCCGCTCGAGTAGCTGACCTCGAACGTCTGGTACGAGAGGGCGTACACGGCGGTCACCCGCCCGACGAGGCGCGCGGCGGGCAGCCGCAGCGTCGGGTCCATGGCGCGGAGAGCTGCCGGCGACGACGGCTGCCCGAACGGCGCGTCGGCCGGGAAGCCCTGATCGACCGCCCAGGCGCTCACGCCGATCAGGTCGCCGCCCGTGTAGTCCTGGTAGTCTTCGAGGGCCCTGAAGTCGGTCGGCTCGTGATCGCTGTCGACGTTCCACGCCTGCTGCTGGCCGAGACGGCCAAGCGAGCCGCGTGGCGTCGGGGCCGGCGGTCCCGCCCACGCCGGCAGCGTGCCCGTCGCGGTGGGATCATCGATCAGGCGGGGGAACGGGGCATAGCCCGGGGCACGCTGCGTGCCGAACTCCACGTCCGAGATGCACGTGGCCGGGTAGTCGGTGCCACGGTAGACGGAGCGGATGACGAGACGCACCCAGCGCGTGGTCACGTCGACGGGGAAGCGCTGCAGGCTGGGGGCATCCCGAAAGTGCAGCAGCTTCGACGTGCCGTTGGAAAACACCGCAAGCAGTGCGCGGGGGCGGGCGTAGCGGTCGAAGGCCGAGTCATACGCCGTGTCGCCCGGCAGGATACGCAACTCGCGCACGCGCACCGCGTGCTTGAAGTGCGCCTCGACCCACTGGCCGACTCCGAGGCCGGGGACGCCCTCTGCCCACGTGCCGAAGTCGCTCAGGCTGCTCGCGGAGAAGCTGCCCGATGCTCCGCCGGCCGCACTCGACGCGGTCCACTTCGGGTCGTTCGTGCCGCCGGTCACGGGGGTGGAGAACCCCAGGGTGATGTCGTAGGGGGACTGCGAGACCCACCAGCTGTGAGCGCGCGCGGCAGTCGTCGGCTCGAAGTCGTCGAACTGCCACTGGTAGGTGCGTGGCAGCGGCGTCGTCCAGCCGCGCGACGTCACGGCGGCGTTCTTGGCGACATCGGAGGCGGGCAGATCGATGTCGATGCCGCAAAACGTGTCGGCGAGCCGGTAGCGAACGACGGCCTTGCCGATCGTGCCCTGCCACGTCGCCCCGGTATGCAGCCAGTACTGGTAGTCGTTGCTGACGCCCGCGCTGGGGCTCTGGTCTCCGCGGCGACGAGCCACAGCCACGCCCCCGGGCGACGCGAGGTAGCTCACCGTGATCATGGTCGTGCCGTGACGGAAGTGCGCTGTGTGCACGTAGTAGCCGACACGACCCTTCTGGTTCCAGTCCGACGCCACTGTGGTCACCGCGAGTGGCCGGCCGTCCTGCCAGGCCTGAAAGCCGACCGGGGTCGACGCACCCTCCTCGCCGTAGCCGGTGGTCGTGAACGGAAAACCGAGCTTGACGGTGCGCGCCGGCCCGTCGTTTTCGAACTCGAAGTCGACGCGGTACTCGGCGAAGTCGCCGAAGCAGGTGGCCTGCACGGTCTCGGCCGCGAGGCGCACGCCGGTGTTCCAGATCGGATGGACGCTGCCGCCGACCGTGCCGATCGACGAGTCGTCGGCGCGCGCCGCGCCGGGCGCCAGACACGAGAGCGAGACCACGGCGAGCAGGAGCATCACACACGCCGCCACCAGTGTGACAAACCGTCGGCCCATGTCGCCCCCTTCGTGGAACGCGAGCCGGTGCACGTCGGTCGTCGGCGGCACCGGAGTCGGGCGGCCGTCGACGACGGCGTGTTCGACGGCCCCGATCCGACGTCTGCTGAGACCGGTCGCCGGCGCGGTTCTTTCACGGCCAGTCTACTCTCGTGTGGCGCCGCTACGAGGTCTCCAGGAAGCGTTCGACCATGACCTCGTCGACGTACCGCCCCGCAACCCGTGCATGCCGCCGGGCCGTGCCGACGACCTCGAAACCGTGCCGGGCGTAGACGGCCAGGCCGGCCTCGTTGTCGGCGCGGATGTAGGTGAAGAGCTTCTCGTAGCCCTTGGCGGGAGCCGTCGCGAACGTCGTCGCGAAGAGGCCGCTCGCCACACCGTGGCGGTGCCAGGCGAGGTCGACGAACGTGCCGATCACGCCGACGTGGTCGAACGCGCGCGTGGAGGCGTCGAAGGGCTCGACGCTCTGCAGGCCGACGATCGTGCCGTCGTCGGTGACCGCGACGAAGAACAGACCGCGCGACGGGAAGCTTTCGATGTACCGTCGCTCGTCGTCTTGCGTCAGCTCGGCGGTGAGTGTCGTCCAGACGCCGGCGGCGATGATCGGGTTCAGCACGGCGACGATGCCGGCGGCGTCGTCGGGGCGGGCCGCGCGGATCACGATGTCGGACTCCATCCCTCGAAGCGGCCCCGCTCCTCGACGAGCTGGAGCATCCGCTCCGGGCCCAAGGCCCGCACGAGCTCACCCTCGAGGTCGGGGTCGCGGCCCCGGCGAGCAGCGAGCCTCTCGACCGCGATCCGGTCGCTCTCGCCCTCGACGAGGACGACGGCTCTCACTGCGACGCCAACGAAACGCTGCGGGCTGCGCTCCCAGTTTCTCGGCGCGCTCTGGCGCATCAGGTTGACGCGCTTGTTAGCCACGCTCAACGTCATCGGGCTCGTCTGGCAGTTGCGGGCCGTGCCAGACTGCCACGATCCACA